>NZ_SOAJ01000001.1:744928-1649270 GCF_004364735.1 Pantoea sp. PNA 14-12
GTCTGCGTATCGCCAGAGAAGTGGATTTTCCGGAGGATCGCGTGTTAAATGTCACGCCGCGTCGCCTGCTCGATTTTCTGGCACTGCGCACGGGCAAGACGATCCCCGAGCTGGCGGACTTTTAATTTTTCTCCTTCAAGGGATTGCTGGAAATTACTTCACTAAAAGATATTAGCGGCGCGAGATTAACTGACTTACAGGCTGGTCTTTTTTTAGATGCCTGCCATCTGGCGTTACTAAGTTTAGAGCCAGCCTGTGACAGATAAATAAGAGGTAGGAAAAGCATTTTGAACAAACAATGCATGATTATTATCGCGCTTGATAGTTCTGGTGACGCGGTTACCGGTTAGTCGACTCGTGGCCCCGTCGAAATTCCCAGGCGGCGATATACACCTGTTTGAAAACAGTCTTGTATCTCAGATAAGATTAAGCATTGCTCACCTTAAGGATGAAGACATGGACGCATCGAACATCGCACATGGCATATGGGACAGCATCAAGGGAATTCCTCAGAGCGCCTACTACGGAGCTAAACGCACTTACATCAGTACTGGTGCATTGGGTTATGATCGGCAGCTCAGAAATGAGCGGGAAAACGAGCGGTTCTATCAGGTCGTCAAATCACTTGCGAGCAATGAAGAACCTTTACGTCGTCTCGTCACCACTGTCATTACGGAGTTTTACAACAAACTTGATGAGCAGGGGAAAGAGAAAGTTCAAAATCAGGTAGCCTATGGTGCTGGACGTATCGGTGGACGAATTGGCGGTCAAGTGGTCGTGTCTCAGTCGATCGCAATGTTAATCATTAAAAATGCTCGCAGTAGCTACGCATACAAAGCACTGTTCCGCTTCAGTACTTAATTTGCTGTCAGTACTGCCTTGTGGCAAGGACTTATAGAAGAAGCAGCCCTTGCCAGCAGGCGTATGGCAAATCATTACAGTTCGACGTATTGGAAGGTACAGCCGCAAGGGCTTGATATGATTTACTTCGTAGTTGAAGATCAATTGAAACCCTACCTGGACTTTATCAGCAGCCATCCACAGACATGTAAAAGGATTAACGATGAAATCTGTAAATTTGCTGGCTAAGCTCTCGGCACATCTTCTTGAAGGAACAATTACAGTGATAATGAGTTTTCTTGCTCTTGCTTCGCTGTACGTCTTCGATAGCTGGCCATTGAAACTCTGCGGCTTCGTCGGATGTTTCCTCGTAGGTTATGGTGCTGCTTACTGGCTTGGTAAAGTCAGGGGAGAGCACAAGGAATGAATTAACGCTTTTTATCTTTAGCTCTGACATTGATAAATAATTATGCTGATCCAGCTTACTATTTTGATGTTGGCGAAAACGTAGCAAAAAGAAGGGGATTCTATTTTTTAATAATAGTAGTGATTCTTTTACAGAGTTAGTTCCAATGATCGTTGTTTCAGCAGTGTTAACCGAGCGATGAGCTTCTTTATCTCTCTAGAACTATGTTTCTATGTCGAGAAAAATTAAACCTGAAATTTATATGATGAAATAAATTTAATTTCTGAAGTCGTCTTTTTCTGCTCCTGAAGCCCAAGGTCCAATAACAGCATAAATAGCGATAGCATTGAAAATATCTATCTTACGCCTTTGCTATTGATCTTATTCCCATTTTTTAGTCCATCAGCCTAAACCTAACAGGGTGAGGATTAAAGATTCGACACCAAATATAAAGCTTCTTTATAAATTGATGAAAAGCATTAAGAATGCATTGGTTACTAGAAAAAAAGGGGGTAAAAATTAAAATGAACATTAACTCCTGTCCTTAATAGAATATTTCTACTTTATGGAATTTTTTATGTGAATCTTTATGTCCTGTTAAAGTTACTATATACACTAGCTCATCGGTTTACTTTAAGTTAATCTCAACCTCTTCAAGTTCGTGTTGATCCATAGTTCCTGTTAAAAGAATGTTGAGATTTATGTATTGGAATAATTTATGCGTGAAAGTAAGTTAAAATCATTAATTATATATTTTTATTGTCTGAGAATGATCATCACATGCTCTGATTATTAATCTTTCTTGTGCGTTTTAACAGAAAAATCGATCATTCTATAATGAGTTTTAGATAACAAGAAAATTTTAAAGTTAATAGGGAGTAAGAGGGTGTCTCTTGTTTAAAAAATTTTGAAATAGAGCTTTATCATTATATTCTGTATAGGATTTCCTCTTGGCACCCGAAATATCCCGTTAATATCACGGCGATTGCCGAAGCCGTCGGCAAGGCGGGTGGACGCCTGGCCGTCGGCTCTGATTCCCATACAGCATTTATACTGGGCAATTTTGAGCACTGCCTGCGTATCGCCAGAGAAGTGGATTTTCCGGAGGATCGCGTGTTAAATGTCACGCCGCGTCGCCTGCTCGATTTTCTGGCACTGCGCACGGGCAAGACGATCCCCGAGCTGGCGGACTTTTAATTTTTCTCCTTCAAGGAATTCTGACTCATGAATGAGTTTTCCATTCTGTGCCGCATTATCGGCTCGCTGTTTAACCGCCATCCGCAGGATCCCCTGCTGGCACCGCTGTTTACGCTGATTCGCGAAGGCAAACTGGCGGCGCAGTGGCCGCTGGAGCAGGATGCGCTGTTGAAACGGTTACAGCAGAGCAGCGATCCGCAGGCACTGACTGCCGACTATGAGGCGCTGTTTGTTGGCGAATCATGTAACGTTTCGCCCTTTGCCTCACACTGGCCGGAAGGAAAGCCGGAGTCCGAGATCCGCGCCTTTTTAACCTCGCGCGGTATGCCGCTGGGTGAAGCACCGACGGACCATTTTGGCGCGCTGTTGCTGGCGGCGTCATGGCTGGAAGATCAGTCTGCGGCAGACGAAAGCGCCGCTCAACTGGCGCTGTTTGATACGTTTCTGATGCCGTGGTGCGGCGCGTTCCTGGGCAAAGTCGAGGCGCATGCCACCACCGCCTTTTACCGCACCCTGGCCGAGTTGAGCCGTGAAGCGATTCAGGCCATGTACGATGAGCTGGTGGAAAGCGCCAGCGAGCAGGGCGACGACGCCTGATTTACCACGTCGCCGGATGGCTACCGGGTGGGCAGCCGGGCGTGGCACACTTCAGGGCGGTGCCGGGCAGCCATGCGGCGGAGTGCAGACGTACGCCGATTCCCCACGGTGTCAGTTCCAGGCTGGGCTGATTGTCGCTGTGCTGCGGGATGATCCCCGAATGGGCCATGTCGCTGGCGTAACGGTGCTGCTCCAGCAGCCAGGCGGTGCGCGCCAGCGACAGGCGCGTCTGGCTTCCGCTGCCTTCATGAAGGCGCTGACGCAGACCGGCCAGCACGGCCGCCGCTATCAGGTAACCCGTGGCATGATCCAGCGCCTGAACCGGCAGAGGCACCGGTGCAGTATGTTGCTTCCAGCGCATGCCCTGTTCGGCAATACCGCAACCCATCTGCACCAGACTGTCGAAACCGCGCCGGTTGCGCCAGGGGCCCTGCCAGCCCCAGGCATTCAGGCCCACGTCCACCAGGCCGGGACACAGGCTTTGCAGCGATTCCGCATCAAATCCCAGCTTTTCCAGCGCATCGGCACGGTAACCGTGCACAAGCACATCGGCCTGTTTCAGCAACCAGATAAACTGCGCACGGTCAGCGGGCTGTTTCAGGTCCAGCACGGCGCGGCGCTTGCCGCAGGCGAGCTCCTCATCCGCGCCCGGCTCCTGCCAGCCGGGTGGATCGATACGCAACACATTTGCCCCCAGGCCGGCGAGAAAGCGCGTGGCCACCGGGCCCGCGATGATGCGCGTCAGATCCAGCACCCTGATGCCCAGTAACGGACGCGCGTCGGGCAGCGCCCAGTCGACCGCAGGGCCTTCGGTCATGGTCTGCCGGGCAAACAACGGTTCATGTATGACGGCCAGTCCCTGCGGATGCTGTCGCCAGGCTTCAGCACTGCGCATTTCGGCAGCGCAACCGCCAGCGTCAATCACGGCCTGCTCCAGCTCGGAGGCCTGCCACTGCGCCACTTCCCGCGCCAGCGCATCCCGATCCGGATGCTGACCCAGCACGCTCTCCATCGCCAGGCGATGGTGGGGCGCATTGGTATGCAGACGGATCCAGCCGTTGCGGCAGGCGTAATCGCCCGCGAAAGCATCCCACAGTGCGGGTGCAGGGCGGTTAAGCGGCATAAAACTGTGCTGGAACCAGCGTGAGGCAAGGCGGACATTGATCTGTGCACGGACAGGACGATTGAGTAATTCAGCGATGCCCTGCGTCGCTAATCCCAGACTGGTGGCCGCCAGTTCACTGACGGCATAGGCGGAGGAAAAGGCCGCGTGATCGGTGAAAACGGGCAGCGCATGTGGCGCAGGGTTGCCATGCAATCCTTGCCACATCTGCTGCCAGAGTGCGTTGGCCAGATGATTCATGCTACAGGCTCCTGAAGCGGACGATTCCTGAAGCATAGCATGTGCCTTTAACGACGTCGTAAGCGCGGAAACCGGGCGTGCATGCGCAGATTACGCAGGTTGATTACCGCAATGGTAGTGCCGAGGATCACCAGCGAGGCACCAATAATTTTGAAACTGTTCAGGCTGTCGCCCAGCACCACAATGCCCATGATCACTGCCAGCACCGGTGTCAGCAGGGAGTAGGGCATAATCAGGTTAACGTTGTATTTCTTCAGTAGTGAATACCACAAGGTATAGGCGACTACCGAAGAGGCAATCGCACTGTAGAGAATGGCAAACCAGCCGCGCCAGCCCGCATGTTGCAGGGCATAAAGCTGATGTGATTCGGACATATAGCTGGCCGCGCCGACAATGGGCAACGCCAGAAACGCGATCCAGCCCGTCATGGTCAGCGGCTTAATCGGGGGCGATTTTTTCACAATCAGATTGCTCACCGCCCAGCCCGTGGCGCTGCACAGCAGGATACAGAGCACCCACCAGGCGGGGATCGTCGGGCTGCCGGACAGCACCACTACACCGCTCAGCGAAATCATAATGCCGATAAGCTGGATAAGCCGCAGCTTCTCTTTCAGGAATACCATCGCCAGCAGCATCGCAATCGGCGTGCCCAGTTGCACCACAATCGCTCCTGTTCCGGCATCGGTATAACGCATGCCGAGAAACAGCAGCGAGAAGTGCATAAAGCCAAACGTAAAGGCCAGCAGTAACAGCCAGGGAAACTGTTGACGGTTAATCCGGCAAAACGGTACCAGGACAATCGCCACGACGAAAAACCGCATCCAGGTCAGGAACAGGGGCGGTAAATCCACTAAGCCCCATTTCACCGCCACGTTATTAAAGGCCCAGATGGACACGACCATCAGAACCGTAAAGAAATGCCGCACTGCCACAATGTCATCCTTTGAAAAAACACGTTACCCGATAATCATGGCATGAACCCGCGCGGTTAAGACAATGATTAACGTTTTTTTTATTTAGTTAACTCTAAAAATTCATAAGACTTTTACAACAGTTGCTGTCAGACTGATTTTCCGAAACGTTAACGCCTGTGAGGATCCGATTCGGTATGACTTATGCACCTGCCTTGCCGCTTGCCCTGATTCAGTTAGATGTTCCTCCTGCCAGTGTGGTCGAAAAAATCGGTGAACAACCGGTCTGGTTTATTGATGCTCTGAATTTACAGCCTGAAGATTACCTTATCGTCCGTCCGCATCTGGGTGAGCCGTTGCCACAGTTTACTGAAATCTCCGGCGCGGTATTAAGCGGTTCGTGGGCAATGGTGACTGACCATGAGGAGTGGAGCGAACGCACCGCCGCCTGGGTTCGCGCGGGGATGGACGCGCAGTTGCCACTACTGGGCGTGTGTTACGGGCATCAGCTCATGGCGTATGCGCTGGGAGGTAAAGTCGCGGACAACCCTCATGGCTGGGAACGGGGATTACTGGCGCTGAACACGACGACCGCGGCGAAGCACGATCCCCTGCTTGCGACCCTGCCGGAACACTTCGAGGCCTGGCTTTCTCATCGTCAGTCGGTGGTGATACCGCCGCCGCAGTCGACGATTCTGGCACAGTCAGAAAAAGATCCCTGCCAGGTATTGCGCTATTCGCCGAATGCGCTGTCCATGCAGTTCCATCCCGAATTTGATCGCCAGATTATGGATGCCTGTCTGCCCGACGATGTAGACAGCGATGGCGCCGAACTGCAGGGGGCGGACTGGGCACGCAGCATTTTAACCCATTTCTGGCTGCAAACGCGCCCGGCGGTCGACAGCGCTCAGGGCGCATAGTGACGGGCGCAGCGGTAAACCCAGGCGGGCGGCACGTTTTTTAAAACCCGCTGACGTTCCCAGGTAAAGTAACGGGACAAATCGGGCTGGGTCAGGGATGTGTACTGAAACTGTACAAAGACGCCGTTTGGGCCCAGCGAGTGGAAAACCGCCTGTAAAATCGCCTCGCGCAGTTCCGGCGACAGCGACAGAAGCGGAAGGCCAGAAAAAATAGCGTCATAGCTGCCGTTCAGGTACTCCGCCGAACAGGTGCGTACCGTCATGCGTTCATCATCCAGCGCGTTAAGCTTTTGTGCCAGCGCGCTGCTGATTTCAAATACGTCCAGTGTGGCCTCAGGTGCCATCTTTGCCAGCAGGCGACGCGTCAGCACACCATCGCCTGCGCCTAACTCAGCGATCCGGAATTGATGACGCCAGTCGACCGCTTCCACCATGGTGCGACACAGCGCTTCGGAAGACGGCGTGATGCTGCCCATCTTGCGCGGATTGCGGATGAACTGGTGGACGAAATCTGCTTTTGCGCGCATTAACGTGAAAGCCGAAGCCAACATGCTGACCTACCTCCAGAGTGAACATATCCTCATATTGACCTCATTCGCGCCGAAAGTTTCCAGTTAACAGGCGAAGCGGTAAAAAGTCGGAATTATCTGTAGTGGCTCTGGCGGGTATTTCCTTCGCCGCGGTCACAGTTTAGGGACAACAAACCTGTCAGGCTGGCGCTGATCGAATATGTTAACAACAAGTTTCATAGTTGTTTCACATCACACAGCGTAAGGAGATCCAGCATGCGTTATGCCGCTCCAGGAGAACAGGGTTCTCTCATCACTTTGCAGAAGCACTACGGCAATTTCATCAACGGCGAGTTCGTCGCCCCGGTAAACGGTAACTATTTTACCAATACGTCCCCCGTTAACGGCTCAGCCGCGGGCGAGTTTCCCCGATCGGACAAGGCCGATGTCGATAAGGCCGTGGCGGCGGCCGCCGCAGCCGCTGACGCATGGGGCAAAACCTCACCTCAGCAACGTGCGCTGGTACTGTTAAAAATTGCTGACCGCCTGGAAGAAAATCTGGAATACATGGCTGTCAATGAAACATGGGATAACGGTAAGCCGGTGCGGGAAACGCTGGCTGCGGATATGCCGCTGGCGGTGGATCATTTCCGTTATTTCGCCGGTTGCGTCAGGGCGCAGGAGGGCAGCGCAGCTGAAATCGACGAG
Source organism: Pantoea sp. PNA 14-12 (assembly GCF_004364735.1). Classification (NCBI taxonomy): domain Bacteria; kingdom Pseudomonadati; phylum Pseudomonadota; class Gammaproteobacteria; order Enterobacterales; family Erwiniaceae; genus Pantoea; species Pantoea sp. PNA 14-12. The sequence continues at coordinate 752,380 of NZ_SOAJ01000001.1, forward strand.
TTTACCGCCGCCTATCATTTCCACGAGCCACTGGGCGTGGTGGCGCAGATTATTCCGTGGAACTTCCCGCTGCTGATGGCGGCCTGGAAGCTGGCACCGGCACTGGGTGCGGGCAACTGCGTGGTGCTTAAACCGGCAGAACAAACGCCGCTGTCGATCACGCTGTTTGTTGAACTGATTCAAGATCTGCTGCCGCCCGGTGTGGTGAACGTGATTCACGGCTACGGAAAAGAAGCCGGTGAGGCGCTGGCCTCGCATCCCGGTATTGCCAAGGTGGCCTTTACCGGATCGACGGCGACGGGCGGACACATTCTGGAGCTGGCGGCGAAAAGCCTGATCCCGTCCACCGTTGAGCTGGGCGGTAAATCACCTAACATCTTCTTCGAAGACATTATGCAGGCCGAAGAGAGCTTTATTGAAAAAGCGGCAGAGGGCGTAGTGTTGGGCTTCCTGAATCAGGGCGAAGTCTGTACCTGCCCGTCGCGCGCGCTGGTGCAGGAATCCATCTATGAGCCCTTTATGGCGGCGGTGCTTAAACGTATCAAAACCATCAGACGCGGCGATCCGCTGGATACGGAGACCATGGTCGGTGCTCAGGCGTCACAGCAGCAGTTCGACAAAATACTCTCGTATCTGGAGATTGCCCGTCAGGAAGGGGCCGAAATCCTCACCGGCGGCGGCGTTGAAAAGCTCGACGATGCGCTCGCCAGCGGCTACTACATCCAGCCGACGCTGCTGAAAGGCAACAACAGCATGCGCGTCTTCCAGGAGGAGATCTTTGGGCCGGTTGTCGGCATCACTACCTTTAAAGACGAGGCAGAAGCTATCGCCATCGCCAATGATTCCATCTATGGGCTGGGCGCGGGCGTCTGGACGCGGGATATCAACCGCGCCTATCGGGTGGGCCGTGCGATCAAAGCCGGTCGCGTCTGGACTAACTGTTACCATCTCTATCCTGCCCATGCCGCCTTTGGCGGGTACAAGAAATCGGGCATTGGTCGTGAAACCCACAAGATGATGCTTGATCACTATCAGCAGACTAAAAACCTGCTGGTGAGTTACAGCATTCAGCCACTTGGCTTCTTCTGACCTGGTGCGGCGTGCCCTGTGCACGCCGCATTTTCCTCTGATTGTTGTCATATAAGCGTAATCTGCTTGTGACAGGGTGATTAGCGGCTATTATCGATCCTTCGCAGTGATCATTTCGTGCCTGTGTTGACTGGATTACCTGCTTCACTATGGATAACTGAACAGAGACGATTTATGCAAAATGCTTACGACTATCTGAACCTGATGGATGAGGTGCTCGACGGACCGGAAGAGAGCATCATCATCGTTAATCTGCCTGAACGGCACAGCGCTTACCCGTCTTGTGCGCAACAACCTGATGCGCCTTTCTCCGCACGCGCACCCCAACAGGCCGCCAGACCGCGTCGGGACGGCGTGTTCTGACAGGACGTTCACGTCGGGTCACGCAGGTTATGTCGGCCAGACGCCGCACTCATCCGACTTATCTGCGCCCTGGTCAGGCGGTCAGGACACCACCGTCATGCTGGCCGGATAACCTGATCGCCCGTTATGCAGTCAATTCACCTTATGCCTGCTCAGTCACCCGCCTGCGCCGGTGCACTCACTGCTCTGCACCTGTAACAAAGTGTGATCAAAAACGATACGAAGGCCGGACGCGAAAATTATCTTTTCATGCCAGTTCTGGGGCAGTATCAATAAGAAAACTTAACCATTCCTAAACCAGCGGCAAAAAGTTCGCACGCGTTGATAACTTCTGCGCCATACCTGTCTTGTGGTTGTCATCAAAATTTACATATCACATAAATAAAATTTAACTTTCCCCGCTATACATTCCTTAGGACAGTGCATGTCGGCGACTTTATCAGCAAGGAACGAGGTAGTGTATTTATGAGTAAATTAACCCGAAGAAGTTTTATGGCTTTTGCGGCGGGCGGCACCGTCGCGCTGGCGGCCGGACAGGTGCACGCGCATAACAGCATCCAGTCTTTTTCCGGCGGGGGCCGCGATCCCGGCCCGCACGATCCGATCCGCGAAGCCGAAAACCCGGATATCGTGAATCCACCGGCGACGGACAGCGGCACGTTACCGAATCTGCGCTTTTCCTTCAGTGACGCGCACGTACGTAAAAGCAGCGGTGGATGGACCCGCCAGGTCACTCAACGTGAGCTCGGCGTCTCCACCACGATTGCGGGCGTGGATATGCGCCTCAATGCAGGGGGCATTCGTGAGCTGCACTGGCATAAAGAGGGCGAATGGGCCTACATGACCTATGGCAACGCCCGCGTCACGGCGTTTGATACCGACGGCACCTGGTTCGTGGACGATATTGGCGTGGGTGATTTGTGGTATTTCCCGCCGGGCATTCCGCACTCTATTCAGGGCCTGGGGCCGGACGGCTGTGAGTTCCTGCTGGCCTTTGACAACGGTGGATTCGATGAAGACAGCACCTTCCTGCTGTCCGACTGGTTTAAACATATTCCGCCCGAGATCTTGGCGAAAAACTTTAAGGTCCCTGTCTCAACCTTTGCGAAATTACCGTCGCCGCAGGACGAATATATCTTTGCCGCACCGGTGCCCGGCAGCCTGTCATCGGTGCAGGTACAAGGGGCAACCAAAGCCAAGCGCACCTTTACTCACCGTATGCTGGCGCAGGACCCGATCAAAGCGCCAGGCGGCACGGTCCGCATCACCGACTCTTCCACCTTTAAGGTCTCCAAAACCATTGCGGCGGCACTGGTCGAGATCGAACCCGGTGGCTTGCGTGAGCTGCACTGGCATCCAAACAACGATGAGTGGCAATACTATCTGGAAGGCGAAGGACGCATGGGCGTGTTTGGTTCATCCGGCCAGGCCAGAACCTTTGATTACCGGGCCGGAGATGTCGGCTATGTGCCGTTCGCCATGGGGCACTATGTGGAAAACACCGGCAAGGGGCCGCTGCGGTTCCTGGAGCTGTTCAAAAGCGATTATTACGCTGACATTTCACTGAATCAATGGCTGGCCGGTACGCCGCGCGACCTGGTGAAACAACACCTGCAACTGGACGATGCGTTTATGGATGCGCTGTCGTTGCAGAAAAACCCGGTAGTGAAATAGCCAGGCGGGCGCATCCGTCTTCAGGATGCGCCGGTATCCGCACTAAAAATCCGGTTCTGCTGCGGGGCTGGCCTGATGAAAAATCATCTGCCAGCCTTGCGTTGCGTGATACACCCAATGGGACGACCGCCATGCGGCATGGCGGCCATCGGGTCTTGCGGTACGGTAAAGCAACAGGGCGTGATGTGTTCCTGTCTGTATCAGCTGAAAATCGCGGCTGACGATTGCCGGCGCATGCGCTTCAGCTTGTAAGGCCGCAATCGTCTGCGCGCGATTCACCCGCACGCCCGAGCGGGTAATTTCCTGAAATTCAGGATGCAGTCGCTGCGCCAGCCAGGCTGCATCGTAACGTTTTTCCTGATGCAGACTGCATTCCAGCGCCGTCAACGCGGCAAGCAGTGTCTGATAGCGTCCTGTCTCCGTCTCACAGGGGGCGGAGTGATGTATCACTGCCACCTGAGAATCGAGCTGAATCGCGGGATAGTGCTCCTGCATGCCTGCCAGCAGTTCCGCATCGGGCCATTCCCCATCTTTGCCCAGATGCTGCGCGACGGATGACAGCGGCATCATGACAACCCGTTCAACAGTCACAATGACGCTGTCAGCAGGATCTTCGTGGTTGATATAACGCAGTGGACCGGGCGTAATGGCCTGTTCCTGCCAGCGTATCGTATGGCGTTTGTTGCCCGCCCGCACCGCTGTCATCAGGCGAGGCACAATGTGCAGCATTTGCATCACTTCACTCCGTGAGCCCTGGATGGACGTTAACCCTGGCTTGGCTGAGTATCAGGGCGCAAAGCGCAACAGCCAGATTTGGCGCAGTTCCCGGGCCTGCAACGATACTGCCGCCGTCTCACTGCCGTGGAAACCATGAAACGCGCCTGGCCAGACGTGCAACTCCACGGCAACCCCGGCGCGGATTAACCGTTGTGCATAGTCGAGGTTCTCATCCAGAAACAGGTCCAGCGTGCCCACGCCAATCCAGGCCGGGGGAAGTCCGCGCAGGTCTGTGGCGCGAGCGGGGGCCGCATAAGGCGAAACGGCTTCGCCACCGGGTGCTTCGCCCAGCAGCGCCGACCAGCCGATGCGGTTGTATTCCCGCGTCCAGACAAACTCGCCGGTCACGGGATTGGGACGGGTTTCGGTGACTGTGCGGTCATCCAGCATCGGGAACATCAGATTCTGAAAGGCCAGCGTGGGGCCATTCCGATCGCGGGTGAACAGCGCCAGTGAGGCCGCCAGCCCGGCACCGGCGCTGTCGCCCATAACACCGATACGTGCCGGATCGATGCCCAGCATCGCGGCTTCATTCACCATCCAGTTCAGCACCTGATAGCTGTCTTCCAGCGATCCCGGAAATACGGTTTCCGGTGACAGCCGATAGTCCACCGAGACCACCACACAGTTATGTCGCCGTGCCGTCGCGCTGGTCAGCGACAGGGACTGCTCCGGGCTGCCAAACAGATGACCGCCGCCATGAAGATGTAATATGCCCATGCGTTTACCGACGGCCGCAACGGGCGTGATCACACAGACTCTGACCGACGGATGGCCGGGAAACGCGATCAGGTGTTCATCAATGTTCAGCCCCTGGTCGCGGTACGACGGGACCTGCTTAAGCGCAGCATCCTGGCGCTGCTGGCGTAGCGCAATGATTGCGTCAGGCGTGAGTTCCAGCGGCGCGCTGTTAGCGAGCAGGGGACGTAGCTCGGGATCGACGAGATGCAGCGTGTTCAACTTAACCCTCTCTTCAGGTTGATGTGACAGCAACGTGTTTCTGCCAGATATGCATGGTAGCGGCTGAGATCAAAATGACCTGCTGACAGCGACTGCCAGCAGGTCACAGCAATGGCGTTCAACCGGCTTAATGACCCGTGTCTTCGCCATTAGAGGCTATCAGTTTTTTATACCAGTGATAGCTCTTTTTTAAGGTACGTTTCTGCGTGCCATTACCCATATCGTCCTGATCCACGTAGATAAACCCATAACGTTTAGACATCTGCGCCGTACCTGCGCTCACCACGTCAATCGGTCCCCACCAGGTGTAGCCAAACAGGGGAACGCCATCTGCAATGGCCTCTTTCATTTGCACGACGTGCTGGCGCAGGTAGTCAATGCGGTAATCGTCATCAATACTGCCATCGGGCTTGACGGTATCCACTGCGCCCAGGCCGTTTTCGGCAATAAAGAGCGGCTTTTGATAGCGATCATACAGCTGATTCAGTGCCAGTCGCAGGCCTTTGGGATCGATTTGCCAGCCCCATTCACTGGTTTCCAGGTGCGGATTTCTGATGCCGCCAGTGATCAGGTTGCCCTGCGCGCCGGTGAGTTTTTCAGGATGGGCGCTGACCGTACTGGACATGTAATAGCTAAAGGAAACAAAGTCCACCGGATGTTGCCGCAGGATTTCATCGTCGCCCACGGCTTTAATCAGCTGTACGCCTTTTTCCGCCAGCATTCTTTCTGCATAAGCCGGATAGTAGCCGCGTGCCTGCACATCGCTAAAAAACAACGACACGCGCTGCATTTCTTCGCACGCCTGCACATCATCCGGATGGCAGGTGTGCGGATACAGGATTTGATAGCTGATCATACAGCCCACCTGCGCCCCGGGAATAATGGCGTGGCAAGCCTTTGTCGCCAGCGCGCTGGCGACAAACTGATGATGGGCACCCTGGTATTTATCCTGTTCAATATGCGGGTGACCTTCTTCAATTACGCCAATGCTCACGTAAGGGTGATGCTTAACACAGTTGATCTCGTTGAACGTCATCCAGTATTTCACTTTTTTGCGATAGCGCATAAAAACTGTGGTGGCAAAACGCACATAGAAATCTACCAACTGGCGATTGGGCCAGCCGCCGTAATCCGTCACCAGCGCAAGCGGCATTTCGTAATGTGACAATGACACAATCGGTTCGATCCCGTGAGCGAGCAGAGCATCCAGCACTGCATCATAAAACTGCAGGCCCGCCTCGTTGGGTTCTGCTTCATCGCCGCGTGGAAAGATGCGCGTCCAGGCAATCGACATCCTGAAGCACCTGAATCCCATCCCGGCGAACAGCGCGATATCCTCTTTAAAGTGGGTGTAAAACCCGTTGCCTTTACGTTTGGGATAATATTTTTTGCTCTCCGGATTCTGTGCTTCCGCTACCTGCGCATGGGTCATGCTTAACCACTGATCCAGCCACTGGTCTTGCGGTGTGGATGCGTCAAAGGTGTACACATCCGATACGGACAGCCCTTTACCGCCGACATGCCAGGCGCCCTCAAGCTGATTCGCGGCCGTGGCACCGCCCCACAGAAAACCTTCGGGAAAAGAGGGTGAATACGTCATGCTTTGCTCCTTAAACCGCCGCAGCGGTGAGTGTCAGAAAAGCGTCACGGCAGGCGATATGTCCCCCGGCTTTTACCGGGCGAACCTCGCCATAGCGTTCGCAGTTGGTCACGATTACAATCACGCTCGGATCGATGCCTTCGGCCTCAAGCGCGTTCAGATCGAATGTGATCAGCAGATCGCCGGTGCGGATAAACTGGCCCGGCTGAATATGGCTGGTGAAATGGCGGCCGCCGAGTTTCACGGTATCGATGCCAATGTGGATCAGGATTTCCGCGCCAGTGTCACTTTTCAGCCCCAGCGCGTGGTGGGTTTCAAAGAGCGACTCGACGCGGCCATCAATGGGGGAGCGCAACTTGCCGCCGGTCGGGTAAATCGCCAGCCCTTTGCCAAAAATTTCATCGGCAAAAACCGGATCGGCTAAGGCGCTTAACGGAGTGATCTCACCGCTGACCGGCGCAAAAAGCCTTACGTGGTCCTGCGTATGATGACAGTGTGAGGAGGCTGTATTGTCCACGTTCTTCCGGGTCGCTTCCTCAAAACCCAGTATGACGGTCAGCAGGGCCGCACTGGAAAAGGCAATGACCAGACTCAGCAGTGCTGATAAGAAGGTGGGACCAACCAGGGCGGGAATGCCGGGCAGGCCGCTGAGTGCAAACGCATAGGTTTTTACGCCCATCGCCATCGCAAACGCGCCACCACAGGCACCGCCAAGCAGAGCGGCGGCAAAGGGACGTTTGTAGCGAATGTTGATGCCGTACATCGCAGGCTCGGTGATGCCCATGGCAGCACTGAAGCTGGTGGTAAGCGCCAGCGATTTAAGCTTTTTATCCCGGGCCCGCAGAAAGACGCCAAACGCCGCACCGGCCTGACCAAGGTTGGCCACATAGAAAAGAATTTTAAACGGGTCGAATCCCAGATGGCTGATGTTATGGATCATGACCGGCACCAGCACATAGTGCATGCCGGTAATAATAATCAGCGACAACGTCCCGCCGACCACCACGCCCGCGATAATGCCCATGTTTTCGACCAGCCAGATAATGCCCCCGGTCAGCGCGTTACCGGCAAAAATCCCTAATGGCCCGATAGCGATCAGCGTCACCGGCGTGACGATAAGCAGGCTTAAAAGCGGAACAAACATGGTTTTGAGGGCGGCAGGGATAACGCGGTCAATCAGGCGCTCCACGTAACTCAACAGCCAGATTGATAGCAGGACCGGAATGACTGTCGAAGCATAGTTCACCGTGGGAACGGGTAAACCCAGAAAACGTATCGGCTCACCTGCGGTAAAGAGGGTTTGCAGGGCAGGGTGAAAGAGTGATGCCGCCAGCGCAACAGCGACATAAGGATTGGCACCAAAGCGTTTTGCCGCACTGAACGCCAGCGCCAGCGGCAAAAAATAGAACACGCCATCGCTGATCGCCAGCAGGATCTGGTAGCTCTGGTTTTGTGTCTCCAGCCAGTGAAACGCCACCATTAGCGCCAGAATGCCCTTGAGAATCCCTGCACCCGCTATGGCCGGAATAATCGGTGAGAATATGCCGGACAACCCTTCAAGCACTGCGGAAACAGGGTTACAGCGCGAAGCAGGGCGGACAGAAGCTTCCTGAAGCGGAAGCTGACTGAGCAGCGCATCGCACAGTGGTTTGACATCATTACCGATGATGAGTTGAAACTGGTCGCCAGAAATATTAACCCCGATCACGCCATCCAGTGCTTCAAGCGCGTGACGGTCGGCTTTACTGTTATCTCTTAGTAAAAAACGCAGGCGGGTAATGCAGTGAAATAAAGACTGTACGTTATCTTTTCCGCCTATCAGGGGAATAATTTGCTGTGCGGTGTCCTGATAATTCATAAATCCCTCCAGACTGAAGTCGATATGACGTCATCCACAATGACCGGCATAAACCGGGTGGCATATTTTCTGGGGTTTGCCTGATTAAACAGTCACAAGCCGGTAAAGCAATTCAGTAATGCATTATGGGGTGTCAACATCATGCGCACTGCGCTGCACGATGTTTTCAATGTGTACCGTTAGATAGAGTTTTTCTGAGTGACTCATACTGTGGTGATAATGTTTTTTTACGAAGGTGCTGATGGCTTCTACGCACTCAAACGTTCGGGCATATCGCTGTTGTGCCAGCGTGAATAATTCCTCGTCGTCGTTATTTAATACTTCGCCATCAATGACCCGCTGCGCAAAGAATTTTAAATGGGTAATGAAGCGCTGGTAATTCAGACTGTGTTCATCGCGGGTCAGCGTAAAAAAGTATTTTACGATTTGTTGTAACTGACAGAGGAGTTGGGTGATTTTAGTGGTTTTGCCTAAGTTATCATTGAGCCCGGCATTCACGATATGCAGCGCAATACTGCAGGCTTCGCTGTCTGGTAGCACGGTGCCGGTGCGGGCCACTACCATGCCCAGTGCCTGGCGGCCAATCGCATATTCTGCGGTGTAAAAATGACGGACTTCCCATTCCAGTGGGTTGGCGAGCAGCGCGTTATTTTTATGCCGCTCCAGCGCAAAGTAGAGGTGATCGGCCAGCGTAACATACAGCCCTTCGCTTAGTTTATGCTTCAGCGTTTCATGCGCCAGGCTGACGATATCGGCGGTCAACTGGAGAATATCGATGGGAACTTCACTGACCAGATCTTTAAAGCGTGCAGAGATGCCTGAATCTTGCAGCCGAAATATCTTTTCTGCTTCGTGCAGATGAATACGGGCCCCGTTGCGTGTATTAAATCCCAGCCCCCGACCGGTTAAAATCACTTCAAGGCCGTTATCATCTACGGCACTGACCACATTATTATTCAGTATTTGTCTGACCAGCATCGCTCACTCCTGAAACACAATCGGGCAAAACATAAATACAGCGTTGAAGGGATTATCCCTCAGCCTGCATTCAGGTTTTGCCCGATAATCGGTAACAAGCGTGATGCCGGTTAATCCTGGCACCTGGAAAATTGATATTCAATATGAAATTGTGCAGTGAGTCATCTGGCGCGCTGATTTGTGATCCGCTTTACGAAAAGTAATAGATAAAGCCGTTACGTGATCGGGGGGAATGGGCGATGCCGGCGAGTTATTGCGCTGTCAGGTGAGGGGCAGGGTGTTGGGTAGCAGGCAGATCGGGAATAAGCAGGGACGTGATGGCTGTTAAAAAATGAACGTCTGCTATGAGCGAGAAGCGGACGTTAAACGGACTCACTTCAGGATGAATTTCGGGTCGATTTAAACTCTTTCGCAGCAGCATGTGGCCAGCAACGTTCATAGATTATGGACGTGTAATCTTGACCGGTATCACTCGTTATCAGACAGGTGCACTGAAAAGGTTCGCCTGAGGCGGTGCATTTGTGTAGTCGTGCCAGTTCCACCTTAGGATTAAAGTCAATCTTAATGACAGCGTTACTCACCCAATGGTTAGGTAATTTCTGTTTGATTAACAATAATTTGAGCATGTTAGCGTAGTGACAAACCGTGTAACTTTGTAGTCCAGATGTGGCATTAGCCCTGGATAGCATAAGAGGAAAAGTCATTGAGGTAATGCCGTTATCAAGAGCGAGTGATTTAAGCTGGCCAATAGTCCAGTACCCTTTGAAGTCGTTGTTTCTACTTATGAAACTCTCATTAATAGCATTCGCTATGCCTTTTAATTCCCTTCGGCGGGCCATAACTTATTCCTTGATTTTACCTATAATCTATTTAAGCAACTTTAATGTTCATCATCTTGAGAATGCAAATTTTTAGGCTGGCATCTCCGAAATAATGGGTTTATCAATCATTACCATCGGGAAATTTTTTTTGTCCGCATCTGGCACAAAGCGGACGAGCTGACACTGCTACCGGAGCATTCTTTTACCGTGAAGGCCCATTCCCTTTACGCCATCGCTGAACAGTCCGGCGACAAAGTCAGCAAAAGCGCGCACGTCAGGAGAGAGGAAACGCTGATGGGGGTAGAGTATGTTCACCGGCACGGACGGTAGCTGCCAGTCCGCAAGAACCTCAACCAGCGTCCCCTGTTGCAGCTTCTCCGAAACGATATTCTCAGCAAGCTGCGCCAGCCCAAAACCCTCAAGACACAGCCTCATATACAGTCCCGTTTCGTTAACGGCTGCATTTCCCGCTACCGGCACAGAGAGCGTTTCCTTGCCTCGTGTAAAATGCAGTTCATTAGTGCGTCTTCCTGACCCCGAAAAGTAATGGATAGCCCGATGCTGCGACAATGCTTCTGGCGTCTCAGGGATACCGTACTCTTCCAGATAATCCGGAGAAGCGCACGTTACCCAGCGGAAACGTCAGGAGAACCCCAAAATCCGTCATCACGCCTCTGAATTCAGGGGATCGTTTTTCAACCCTTGAACGTCACTTTCCTTAACCCGTAATACCCGGCAAAAAGATATACCACCATAGTACTTACTATAATCCCTGAGAAGGTCAGTGCTATCCTTCTTACAAAAAAATAGATATGGCTTGATGTCAAATTCTCTTCAATATCGAAATATTTTTGAGAATACTGCTCCGCGTAACGATAAATATCACTACTGCGATATGTTACCTGATAAAATGGTAGTCTAGGCTTAATATCTTTGGAATTAAGGTTAACTTCTTGCTTCGTTTGTTCGACTCCTTTGCCTGGCGGGCAGTAAGCCCTGCAGGCGTATTTGTACATTTGTTGTATTATGACTGGTCACATGATACAAATAATCTGGCATTTCTTCCTCACAGATAAAAATTCAACCATTCACGACCTAATATTGATTCATTTCTTTTACTGAATCAAAAAAATCAAAAATAAATTGATGACATGGCTTTGTACTGCAGTGATATTAAGTGGGTGAAATTAATAATCGGCAGGCGAAAGCAGTAGATTTAGGGCATGCTAACAGTAATCGTCTCCGGGGTTGGTGTCAGTTTCACTCGGCAGTAACGGTCACAGGAATATAAACCGGCTGGTTCACATGACTAAATTAAAAAAGGACTATTCTGCTGTGGGGTTACCCTGTAGCTGACGAAGACCAAAATGGTGCCCGAAGGCTTTCCAGCCTGAGGGGGTTATCTTCAGCGCTCTGGATTTACCCAGACGACTCAGCCATTTCCATGAGACAAAAGCATCCAGAAGAGCGGAAGCGAGTGGACCTGCAAGGTGATACTGACGCTCGGTCCAGTCGAGGCACATGCGATGATTCCCTTCCCATTGTTCAGGAATTTCTATTCCCTGTTGCTCTAACCAACGATGTCCTGCGTCTGTCAGCACATAGCGCTGGCTTTCCCTGCTGACAATCAGTCCACGGTTAAGCATCCCTTGCGTGATCGCCACACCGATTTGCCCGGCCAGGTGATCGTAACAACAGCGCGCAAAACGCAGTTCACGGACTGAACTGTTTGAGGTGGTCTTCCACTGCTGGCTCACCGTTCCCACTGAGGCCAGATTTTCCAGGAGCTGTGAAATGTGTGGCCCTGCCAGCCGGTAATACCGATACCGCCCAACAGATTTCATGGATATGAGTCCGCCATCACGCAGTTTAGCGAGGTGAAAACTGGCGGTCTGTGCGGTAACGCCGGCGGCACTGGCCAGGGCACTGGCAGAAAGTGCTTCTCCTCCTGCGAGGTGAATCAGCATTACTGAGCGCACCGGCTCTGCGATGAGATGCGCCACGACTGAAATGTGAAACTGGTTCATAGAATGCGCCACAAAAAGCGAAATCAGTTTAATGGAGGAATTTAACAGTTCGATACGGCTCGAAGCATTATTCAGATCGCCCAGGATATAGTCAATCCACCCTCAGAACAGACAATAACCCCGAACAATGGACACGACTTCTTCAGCTCAAAAACGGTTGTTAGCTGCTGTCAGTATCAGTTACATCATCGTTATCCTCGACACGTCGATTGTCAACGTTGCACTTGCACCAGTGGCTGCAGCGCTGCACGCTAACATGAGTGGGCTACAGTGGATTGTCAGTTCCTATACTGTTACTTTTGCCAGTCTGCTGCTCAGCGGAGGTACGCTTACTGATAAGCTTGGAGCAAAAAACGTTTATCTTACCGGCCTGCTGCTTTTTGCTCTGGCTTCGGCAGGATGCGGCTTTTCGACAACGTTATCCGTTATGATCGTATCAAGGATCTTTCAGGGCGCTGGAGCAGCCCTGCTGGTTCCCTCGTCCCTGGTATTAATAAACAATGCATATCCGCAGCCTCAACAGCGTGCTAAAGCCATCAGTGTCTGGTCTGGTTGTGGTGGGATCGCAATGGCGGCCGGACCATTATTAGGGGGAGTACTGATACAGTTTTTAGGCTGGAGAAGTATTTTTCTGGTCAATATTCCCGTCGCTTTAACCGGAGCTGCGCTGGCGCTGCGCATTCCAGCAGTAAATATCTCTGCCAGAGAGACATCAACAGATTTTGCCGGACAGTTAATGGCCATTGTTGCGATGGGTACATCTGTCGCCGTAATGATTGAAGGTTTTCATCTGGGATGGCGTGATCCATGGATATGCAGAGGAGGGCTGGTGGCTGTAATAGCATGGGGAGCGTTTGTTTTTAACGAGTGCGTAGTGAATCAGCCGGTGCTACCGCTGAAATTGTTTCGCCTTGCTGATTTTTTAGCCTCAGTTACCGTTTCGTTCATTTCAGGATTGGTATTTTACGGACTGTTTTTTCTTCTGAGTCTTTACTTCAGCACGTTGCGTAACTGGTCATCACTTAACGTAGGTCTGGCTTTTCTTCCACTGACTCTGATTGTCACACTGGGCAGCTTTAGTGCTGGAAAACTCAACAGCCTTTTCGGCCCTTTCAGACTGATAGCCGGCTGTTGTGGACTCTACGCTGCAGGATTCGCAGGACTAATGATACTGAGTGAAAATGCATCCTACTGGCAGATCGCGCTTTGCTTTCCGCCTCTCGGTCTTGCTGCCGGCGTCATTACGCCAGTCGCTACAGCCGCAGTCATGAATGCTGTTGCTAGAGAACAATCGGGACTTGCTGCTGGTGTACTCAATGCCTGCCGGCAAGCGGGTTCTGCGCTGGGCGTCGCGATCTTTGGTGGTCTTCTTGGTAATATAAAAACCCTCGCAGAGAATCTGGACGGCGCAATTTATATCGGTATCGCTTTCTCACTGCTTGGCGGTCTGTTATGGATCATTTGCCTGAACAGACATTCAGCCTCCGAAAAGTCTGATTATTGAGAGAATGTCCGCTATGAGCGAAAAGCGGACGTTCGCGGTTATAAGATCGTGGAGGAGGAATTTGCGAATGAGGCCGTATATTCATTTTCAGGGAACAGGTCAAAATTGAAGACTGTTTTAATCGAAAATTTGTGTAACCTGACGTACTCATGTACTAGCTATATGGGGTTGAAATGGATTTTTCATCAATTGATGATGTCAGAAATCGTATCGATCAAATTGACAGTGAACTGGTTAAAATGATCGCGCAACGTGGCCGATGTGTTAAAGCTGCAGCAGCTTTTAAAAGTGACCACTCAGCTGTGCGTGCTCCAGACCGCGTCCAGCAGGTAATCGACAAAGTCAGTAAACAGGCAACTGAAGCAGGACTTCCCGAAGTGATTATCGAAAAGGTCTACCGGGCGATGATCGGTGCGTTTATTGATTATGAACTCGAGCAACACGACCAACTGCGGCAGTAAAAATCCTGACATCGTGCGCCAACATGCCATTCAGCTTCTGGCTTTTACTGTAGCGGGTATCGAGGCGGTGAACGCCAGCAGCGATATCTCTTTTGGGCGGCATACTCACGATCAGTTCGGCATTGTGGACATGGCAATAAGCGCTTTTAACCATGCTCTCCCTTGAGGCCAGTCACCGAGTCCGCTGGCTGCGTTGATATGCCCTCGCTCACCGATATTGACCAGACGACTGCCCCAGGCATCGGCACGGCACTGGCTGTAATGGATATCGGCATAAGGGTCATTGGAACTGACAATCATTATGCTCGGAAATGCGAAATGCTTTTCACTTCGGGAAACACTAAACCCCTGAGCCTCTTCTGGAAACGCATCGCGTGTGGGATCTGGCACTGCGACCAGCAGAGCGCCTCTCACAACCGTGCGGCTATGTTGTGCCCAGTTCGCAACCTGCAGGCAGCCAAGGCTATGGGCGACCAAAATGACGTCTGGCCCGATCTTTCTGACGGCAGTTTCTAAATTTTCGACCCACTCTTCGCAAATCGGGTGATCCCAGTCTTGTCCCGAAATGAGAGTCATTGACGCGTCAGTTTTTGCCCATAGCGTTTGCCAGTGTCCGGAGCCCGAGTTGCCAATTCCCGGAAGAAGCAATATTGGAGATGTCATGTCTTGATTCCCAAAGAGGTGTTCACATAATGTAGTCAAATGCCACATCGTTCCTGAATGGCAAATCATCGAAATACAGCCCGATTAGCCGATGATTCATCTCTGTTTTGGGCAAAGGATCAGCATGGAGCTTGACAGTAAAGATCGGCAAATTCTGGAAGCACTCCAAACGAACGCACGTCAGAGTCTGGCGTCTCTGGGCAAATGCATTGGACTTTCGCAGCCAGCGATGAGCGAACGGGTCAAAAAACTCGAAAGTGCAGGCGTCATTGAAGGTTACGGTGCCCGCGTCAGTTTGCGAGAGATTGGACTGGGATTACAGGCGATCCTGCGAGTACGCACCACCCACCAATACATCAAACAATATCTGGCGTTATTTAACGCTATTCCTGAAGTGATAGAAGCTGACAGAATCACAGGAGAGGACTGCTTCATCGTACGTTGCGTTTTTTCTCAACCGACTGATCTGGAGGCCATTGTCGATGCCCTTGCAGTTCATGGTTCAGTGACGACATCCTTAGTTCTGTCGAATGCGGTACGTAAACAGGTACCTGTACGCCTGAGGTGACCGACTCGTATTTGATCGATATGGCAGAACATTAGCAAGGTTCGCTCTTTGCACGTAACGGGCAGTATCACGGTACAATTTAAGCTGAGAGTAACCAGTTGGGTAACTTTTAAAGGCAATGTCTGCGTTTCCACTCATCCACCACATCACCTAAATTTTTAGGGATATCGTTTCGAATCCAGGCCATAAAAGCACGATCAAATCTAAAATCTGGCCCACATTCATCAGTCATGAAACGACGAACGTTTTGTGTGTTTTTGTAGCTGTTATCCACGACAGTGTTACGAGTCAATGGAGAACCGTGCCAGTCTGTTTTCATTCGTTTACTCCTGTACAGGATGAACGGTAGCAACGATAAAAATACCAGACTGATTTAAGTCCGTCAGCTTTTGGCGCAGAGCGAACGAGCTGACTGAGATGAAGGTCCGCTTTGAGCGAAAAGCGGACGCGCGCAGTTAGTCGAGAGTAGCTGAAGAATTTGCGAATGAGGCCGTATATTCATTTGCAGAGAACAGATCAGGTCACTCGCGATCGTTGCGCCTGTTGCCGTAAAGGCTGTATTCAGTCAACCTGCGCTTTCCCATACCCATTCTGCTCATTCTCACGTGATCCTGCGGACACTCTCTTTCAGGGCATTCGTGCCGCTCTTTTTCACGGTTTCCTACCCCTGAGTGACTGGCCGCATGAAGCTCCGTTCATAACTTATGATGCTTCGATTAACCTGTTCAGTTGCAAAGACAGAAAGGCATTCAGGATCTCTCTTCATTTCTTCACGGTACGCTTCATATGCCGCAAGGCTGGGGAAACTAAAAAGAGCATAGGCCAGATTGTTCGCTCCCTCGTGAGGCAGGTAATAACCGTGATGACTTCCCCCCATACGGTTCACAATAGGAATCCATGCCCGCGCGTAAGACTCAAACTCATCCAGCTTATAGGGATCTATGACGTACTTTAGAAAACAGGTGACCATATCAGTGATGCCTTAAGATAAGAGGGTGATTAGGGATAAGATTACTGACCCCTATAAAACGTGCAAAAACCACGATGTTTTATCACAAGACCACTGTTGCGTCCTTACCTGGTGCCATGACAACGTGAAGTTAAGGAAGCTCTGTGTACATAAAACACTTACCCTCTCATTAAAACAGTGATATGAGCAACGTCCGCTCCTGACACAATGCAGCCCATCCGCACATAATCACCACCACCATTCTACTAAACTCTACTCCGCAAACCTCGCCCGCAGCCACCGAATAAACGTGGTCACAGCCTTAGGAACCTGCGCAGTATGCGGACGTACTACCCATAAGCTTTCGGCAAATGCGTCTACCGTTCGCCATGCGGGCAGAACCTGCGTTAGTGTCCCTGCAGCCAGCGCGGCTCGCGCACTAAAATCAGGAAGCAGGGCGATACCGAGTCCCTGTAATGCCGCATCGCGGACGGATTCGCTGTTGTTAGTGGCAAAATTTCCCTGTCCCTTCACCATTACGGTTTCCTCTCCGCCCGTCACTTTATGGAAATGCCATCGCGGCGGTTCCTGTCCGCGCAGATAGTACAGACAGTTATGCCGCTCCAGGTCGTCGGGCTTTTGCGGGGTGCCGTATTGCGCCAGGTAAGCGGGGGAGGCAACCAGAACCGCATGCGTGTCACACAACTTCAGCGCAATGTGGGTTTCCGGAAGTGTCTGGCTGTGACGGATGGCCAAATCAAAACCTTCACGAGTCAGTGATACCAGACGGTCGTTGACATCCAGTTGAATAGTGACCTGCGGGTACTCCCGGACAAAATCGCCAATGACCGGGACGAGCTGCTGGCGCGCAAAGGCTACCGGCGCACTGACACGCACCAGGCCTCTCACCGGGCCGGTTTCATCACGAATGCGTAAAAAGGATTGCTCAATTTGCGCAAAAGGATCGCGTAAGTTATCCACCAGTTTTTCGCCCGCCGAGGTCAGACGGACGCTGCGGGTAGTGCGCTGCACCAGTGCTGTGCCGGCCATATTCTCAAGCTCTTTGATTTTCTGACTCATGGCTGCCTTGCTGACCTCCAGCCGATCAGCCGCGCGGGTAAAACTTCCCGATTCAGCGAGTACCGTCAGCCAGTACAAATGCACCCACAGTTCATCCGTGCGGAATGCTTTCATCGGGATTGTTCAAAATAGCGAATAATCATTTCAGTCCTGTCTCTTTTTCTTTTCAACAGCAGTCGTCAACATAGCGCGACATCATACACTTACGATTTAGACCAACCGAGGGTTTATTTATGCCATTGCTGACATTCGACATCATTGAGGGACGTTCTGCTACGGAAATCAGAACAATGCTGGACGCTGCACATCGGGCTGTGCTCACCGCGTTTAACGTTCCCGCACGTGACCGTTATCAGATTGTTCACGAAAATAAAAATTACCAGATGGTGTTCCAGGATACCGGGCTGGGGTTTGAACGCAGCGACCGTCTGGTGATGGTCCGGGTGTTTACCAGCCCGAGAAGTGAAGAGCAAAAAACGCGTTTCATGGCGGAACTGGCACGGGAGTTGGCAGAACACTGTGGGGTGGATGGGAAAGATCTGATGATCAGCTTTATTACCAATGCGCCGGGTGACTGGAGCTTTGCGGATGGTGAAGCACAGTATCTGACCGGAAAGCTGTAATTACCGCGTTTCCTCTCGGTTGTCAGTCACAGCGTTTTGAGAGGAAAGATAACATCCTCACCACGCCCAAAGCGTGTTATCCGTGGCACCCGATACCACGCCGGGGCATTATGAAAGACAGCGTCGAAGTAAACGGCCTTGCTTCCCGTTGACTGACATTAAACGATATCTCTCCATGGATTCCCCAGCGGATATTATCCTTTTCCTATGACTCGTCCCGGCACCGGGGCCGATTTCACCCGGATTCGTTGAAATAACGCGGTTGCCATTACTTTTTTATCTGACTATAGCCTGCCGTTATACCCCGCCACCAAACAAGCATTCGTCACCTTTCAACACGCATGAAATAGTGGTTTCAGAACCTTACCTTTGTCTGAAACGAGAACTCTCATGCTAATCCCACAACCCTATTTACTTTTTCTTGGCGATGTTACCGATCCCCTCGCGGCAAAAACGGCGCGCGGTATTCATATCTGGCGACCGGAACAGTGCGTTGGCGAAATTAAACTGCCGGGCTGTACGGTCAGCCTGGGGCTGGATGAACTTGATATCGCCAGCGCCAAAGCGCGCGGCGCGAAAACGCTGGTGCTGGGCACCGCCAACGCAGGGGGTTATCTGCCCGAACACTGGCTGGATACGGTGAAAAGTGCCATTAAAGCCGGCATGAACGTGGCCAGTGGATTACATCATCGTCTGGTGGATGAGCCCGAGCTGGTCACGCTGGCAGAGACGTTTGGTGTTGCGCTTTTCGATTTACGTCATATGCGTCCGAAGCTGAGTGTCGGTAGCGGTAAGAAGCGTTCAGGCAAGCGGATACTCACGGTGGGGACCGACTGCTCAGTGGGCAAGATGTACACCTCACTGGCGCTGGAAGCGGCAATGCGTGCGCGCGGAATGAAAGCGGATTTTCGTGCCACGGGACAGACCGGGATTCTGGTTGCAGGGGAAGGCATTGCTGTGGATGCGGTAATCGCGGACTTTATTGCCGGTGCGGCGGAAGCCCTGTCTCCTGCCAACGATGATGATCACTGGGATATCGTGGAAGGGCAGGGATCGTTGTTCCATCCCTCTTACGCGGGCGTCAGTATGGGGCTTATGCACGGTGCGCAACCGCACTGGCTGGTGATGTGCCATGAAATGGGCCGTCCGCATATGCGCCATTTGCCGCATCAACCGATGGTCAGCCTGAAAGACTGCGTGGAAGCCAATCTGCGCGCCGCCCAGGTGACCAGTGAGTCCGTTCAACTGGCTGGCTTTGCGATTAACACCTCAAACTACACGGAAGAAGACGCGCGCGCCTATTGTGCTGAAATCCGTGCCGAATTCGGTTTACCGGCAACCGATCCGGTGCGTTTTGGTATCGATGACATCGCCGCGCTGCTTCAGGAGCGGGGCTGAGATGAGACAGGTGCAGATCAACGTGGTGGAACTGCCGCTGGCGCGACCGTTTGCTATCTCGCGCGGTGTGCGTACCGCCGTGACGGTTATCCGTGTCACGCTTGAGCAAAACGGCTTTATTGGGCAGGGCGAATGTACACCAACGGCGCGCTACGATGAAACGCCAGACAGCGTTCAGGCCCAGCTTGAGGCGGTACGTGCTGACGTGGAAGCAGGCCTGAGCCGCGATGATCTGCAACACCGTTTGCCCGCCGGCTCCGCGCGCAATGTGCTGGACTGCGCACTGTGGCGACTTGACGCCGCACGGGCCAGTCAAACGCTCTGGCAACAAAGTGCATGCCCGCCGCTACGCTCGGTCGTGACGGCGGAAACCCTCAGCCTCGATACGCTGGAAAACATGGCGCTGGCGGCGGCGGATGCCGTCTCGCGGGGTGCCATCCTGCTCAAAATCAAGCTCGACCGCGATGCGGTTCTGGAAAAAGTGGCGGCGATTCGTGCGGCGGCCCCGCGTGCGACGCTCATTATCGATGCCAATGAAGCCTGGTCGGGAATGGATCTGGAAAGCCTGCTGGTGGCGCTTCAGGCCTTTAACATCGCGATGGTCGAGCAACCGCTTCCCGCTGGTCAGGATCATGACCTGCAACGCTTTCGTCATCCTGTTCCCGTCTGTGCGGACGAGAGTTGCCACACGCGAGAGGACATTGCCAGCCTGCGTCATCGCTACGAGATGATCAACATCAAGCTGGATAAGTGCGGAGGTCTGACGGAAGCGCTGGCGATGGTCGATGAAGCGCACAAGCAGAACATGCGCATCATGGTCGGCTGCATGCTGGGTTCATCCCTGGCGATGGAAGCGGCATTGCCCGTGGCGGTGCACGCAGAGCACGTCGATTTAGATGGCCCGATCTGGCTGGCGGCCGACAGCTCTCCTTTTTTGAATTACTCCGATGGCCGTATCTGGCTGTAACGCGACGAGGCATTGATGACGGACACACGACTCACTTCTTCTGCCACAAGTGCTGACGGCGCATCACCGGTGCTTGCTGTTCAGGACCTTAGCGTCTCATTTCGTGGACGTAGTGGTGAGAATCAGGCGCTTAAAGGCATCAGTTTCGCCATTTATCCAGGCGAAATTGTCGCCGTGGTGGGCGAGAGCGGCTCAGGTAAATCAGTCACGTCGCTGGCCGTGATGGGCTTGCTGGCGAGCAGCGGCCGTATCGATCGCGGCAGCATGCAGTTTCGCGATCGCCGCGGAGAAGTTCATGCGTTAGAAACGCTGGATGACAGTCAGCGCCGCACGTTGCGTGGCCGTGAAATGGCGATGATCTTTCAGGAGCCGATGACCTCACTGAATCCGGTGCTGCGTATCGATGATCAACTCACCGAAGCGTTACGCGACCATCATCAGTGCGACAAGAAACAGGCTCATGCGCGCGTACGTGAACTGCTGCGACAGGTACGTATTGCCGATGTCGATCGCGTCATGAAAAGCTATCCGCACGCGCTGTCTGGCGGAATGCGCCAGCGCGTAATGATTGCTCAGGCGCTGGCCTGTGATCCGCAACTCCTGATTGCCGACGAACCCACGACGGCGCTGGACGTCACCGTACAGGCGCGCATTTTACATATCCTGCGTGAGCTGCAACGCGAGAAAAACATGGCGGTCTTGTTTATCACCCATGATATGGGCGTTGTGGCGGAAATTGCGGATCGTGTTGTGGTCATGCTGCGTGGCGAAGTGGTCGAGCAGGGCACCGTGTCAGAGATTTTTGCCGCCCCGCAGCATGCATATACCAAAGCGTTGCTGGCAGCCGTGCCAAAACTGGGCGATATGCGCGAATACGCGTGGCCGCAACGCTTTCCCCTGTTGGGTGCACAACAGGCGGCGCAACACGAACAGCTGACGGCGCGCTACGACAGCGAACCGCTACTCGATGTACGTGGGCTAAAAGTGTATTACCCCATCCGCAGCGGCATCTTCTCGACCCATACGCATCATGTGCATGCGGTTGAGCAGATTGATTTCAGTCTGTGGCCGGGTGAAACCCTGGCCATCGTGGGTGAAAGCGGCTGCGGTAAATCGACCACCGGGCGTGCGCTGATGCGCCTGATCGCCAGTGAGGCGGAAAGCATCCACTTTGAAGGAAAGGAAATCTCTCATCTGAAAGAGACGGCATTCCAGCCGCTGCGCCGTGAAATTCAGATGGTGTTTCAGGACCCCTATGCGTCACTGAATCCACGTCTGACGGTGGGGTTTACCATTGCCGAGCCGTTGCTGTTGCATGGCATGGTGGACTCACTGGAACAGGCTTCTCCACACATCGATGCGCTGCTGACAAGCGTTGGGCTGTTGCCGGAGCACGCGCGTCGTTATCCGCACGAATTTTCGGGCGGTCAGCGCCAGCGTATTGCCATTGCCCGCGCGATGGCCCTGAAACCGAAAGTGATTATTGCTGATGAAGCCGTATCGGCCCTTGACGTTTCAATTCAGGCGCAGGTGGTGAATCTGATGATGGATCTCCAGCAGCAAACGGGCGTAGCTTGGATATTCATCTCTCATGATATGGCGGTCGTCGAGCGCATTGCCAACCGCGTGGCGGTGATGTACCTCGGCCAGATTGTCGAGCTCGGACCGCGCCAGTCGGTCTTTAATCAACCGCAACATCCTTATACCCAACGTCTGCTGGCCTCCGTGCCGGTGGCAGATCCCGAGAACCGTCAGCCTCGCCGTTTTGATGACAGCGAAATTCCTTCGCCGTTGCGAAAGGTGGGCGAAACGGTCACGAAACCCCGTTATCGGCAGGTTGCACCGCAACACTGGGTCGCTGACGGCATTGCATTGCGATAATCCTTAACGACCAGGAGATTTTATGAAAACGCTGTTCCGCCGTACTTCACTCGCCCTCGCCTTAACGACGACACTGGTCATGACCGCGCAGGCACAGGATCTGCGCATTTCAATGTATGCCGATATTACGGGGCTCGATCCGCACGATACCTCGGATAATGTCAGCTACTCGGTGCAGAGCGGTATCTTTGAGCGCCTGTTTCAGTTTGATCCCCAGATGAAGCTGGAGCCCTGGCTGGCGACCGGTTACACCTCCAACGACAGTGCGACGGAATTTACGCTGACGCTGCGTAAAGGCGTTACCTTCCAGGATGGTACGCCTTTTGATGCGGAAGCGGTCAAAGCGAACCTTGATCGTCTGGCAGACCAGAAAAAAGGGCTGAAGCGCAACAGCCTGTACAAAATGATCGATAAGGTGACGGTGCTGGCACCCGATCAGGTGAAAATCTCACTCAATCAGTCATTTGGTGCTTTTATTAACACGCTGGCGCACCCTTCGGCGGTGATGTGGAGCCCGTCGGTTCTGAAACAGTATCCGGACGAGGCCCAGTTGCGGCTGCATCCGGTGGGGACCGGGCCATTTAAATTCGTAAACTGGACTCCGGGCAAAGCGGTCACGCTGGCGAAGTATGACGGTTACTGGCGGCAGGGCTGGCCCAAAGTCGATCAGGTGATTTTCTCACCCAGCCCGGAAGATGCGACACGGGTTGCCGCGTTGAAATCGGGTCAGGTGGATGCCATTTGGCCTTTGCCTTCGGATCTGATCGCGGCGGTGAAGCAGGACAGCAACCTCGCGATTCAGCGCGATCCGAGCATCTATCTCTATTACATGGCGATCAATACGCAGCATAAACCTCTGGCCGATGTCCGCGTGCGCCAGGCAATCAACTATGCGATTGACCGTAATCTGTGGTTGAAGGTGGCCTTTGCCGGTTTGGGTAAACCGGCCACCTCCGCGATGCCGGAAGGGGTGCAGTTCTATGAGAAGCAGAGCGATCCTGATTACCACTATGCGCCGGATAAGGCCAAAGCGTTGCTGAAAGCGGCGGGCTACCCGAATGGGCTGGATCTCAAGCTCTGGGTCACCAATGCGACCGCCAGCGTGCGCGCCGCCCAGGTGCTGAAGGCGCAACTGGCCACGGTGGGTATTCGCGCCACGGTGACACCGATGGATTCCGGAACGCGCAACGCGAAGCTGTGGGGCGTTCAGGACCCGAAAAAAGCCGAATTTGACCTCTATTATGGCGGCTGGTCGACGTCTACAGGCGATGCCGACTGGGCTCTGCGTCCGCTGTTCGCCACCGAATCATGGGTACCTACCTCGTACAATGTCTCCTATTTCAGCAATCCTGACGTCGACAAGGCGATTGCTGCCGGGCTGGCGACGGCCGATCCGGCAAAACGTGGTATCGCCTATGCACAAGCGCAAAAGCTGTTGTGGAAAGAGGCCCCCGTGGCGTTCCTTGGCACGCCAGACAATCTGGTAGGCAAACGCAGCACCCTGAGCGGCGTTTCGATGCTGCCTGATGGCAATCTGTTGTTTACTCAGGCGTCGTTTAAATAAGTCGCGGATGTCCCTCACGTGCCTTTGCCGGTTGCGGCGGCACGTGAGGCTCCCCGTCTCACCTTTATTTCAGGGAATGGCATGTTTGCATACATCATTCGCCGATTGCTGGAGATGATACCGGTTTTGCTGGTGGTCTCGCTGCTGGTTTTCGGTTTCATCAAGCTGCTGCCGGGCGATCCGGCGCGCATTTATGCCGGGCCGGATGCACCGATTGAAGCGGTCGAAGCGGCACGTCAGCACCTCGGGCTCAACGACTCGTTGCCGCAGCAGTATGTTAACTGGATAGACAGCCTGTTACATGGCGATCTTGGCACCACGTACCGCACCCAGCAACCGGTGCTGCAGGTGATTAAGCAGGGCTTCCTGCCCACACTGTGGCTCGCCTTAGCCGGTTTCGCCTGGTCTGTGCTTCTCGGCCTGATGCTTGGCGTACTCGCGGCCCTGAAACGAGGGAAATGGCAAGACTGGACACTAATGAGCGTGGCGGTGGGCGGTATCTCGATGCCAGCGTTCTGGCTGGGGCTGCTGCTAATCCAGTTCGTTGCGATGCCTTTTGGCCTGTTCTCGGTCAGCGGCTTTAACAAGGCCAGCGATATTGTCCTGCCCGCCATCACACTGGGATCGTCCGTTGCGGCGGTCATGGCACGCTTTACCCGCTCGGCCTTTCTTGAAGTGGCACAGGAAGATTACGTACGCACCGCGAAAGCTAAAGGGTTGCGTAACCGTCTGGTGACGTGGAAACACGTGATGCGTAATGCGCTCATCCCGGTGATCACCATGCTGGGGTTGCAGTTTGGTTTTCTGCTGGGCGGTTCGATTGTCGTGGAAAGCGTCTTCAACTGGCCAGGGTTAGGCTGGCTGTTAATTGAGTCGATCAAAGCGCAGGATCAGCCGGTCATTCAGGCGCTGGTGATGCTGTTTGTATTTGAGTTTATCGTCATTAATCTGCTGGTGGATCTGCTTTACGCGGTCGTCAATCCGGCAATTCGTCTGCGACAGGAGCCGAGATGAGTCATCAATCGCTGACTGATAACCCGCCTCAGGTCATTCGCTCGCCGTGGCGCGATTTCCTGCATGCTTTTGTGCGCAATCCTCTGGCGCTGGTTTCAGGCGGATTTGTCCTGCTGTTGATTCTGGTGGCGATCTTTGCGCCCTGGCTGGCTCCCTGGGATCCGATGGCACCCGACTGGATGGCGTTATCCTCGCCCCCTTCGGCAGCACACTGGATGGGCACCGATGAACTGGGGCGCGACCTGCTCAGTCGTATTATCTATGGGGCGCGTATTTCGCTGTATGTCGGCGTGCTGTCCGTGACGCTCGGCATGATTGTCGGCGTCGTGCTGGGGTTGCTGGCGGGCTATTACGGTGGCTGGGTCGATATGCTGATCATGCGCGGTGCCGATGTGTTATTCGCGTTTCCCGGCATGCTGCTGGCCATTGCGGTGGTGGCGCTTCTGGGAACGGGGCTGAACAATGTCATCATCGCCGTCGCGGTGTTCAGCGTGCCCGTCTTTGCCCGGATTGTGCGCGCCTCCACGCTGTCATTGAGACAGGCTGCCTATGTGGAAGCCGTGCGCTGTGCCGGTGCGCCCGACCGAATCATTATCCTGCGCCATATTCTGCCGGGCACGCTTTCCAGCGTCATTGTTTATTTTACGATGCGCATTGGCACCAGTATTCTCACAGCGGCAGGCTTAAGCTTTATTGGCCTCGGACCGGAGCCGGATGTGCCTGAATGGGGCAATATTCTGGCCATGAGCCGGAGCATGATGATGGCGGGCGCGTGGCACATGAGCGTGTTTCCGGGGCTGGCGATTTTTATCACGGTGCTGGCGTTTAACCTGCTCGGCGACGCGCTGCGTGACACGCTCGACCCGAAACTCAAGGGCTGACGATGGACTTTCAACAATGGCAGTGCGAACTGCTGCTGGATCGCTGGCGTAACGAGCGTCAGTTGGGGCAGCCGCGTAGCGCATGCGGCCCCACTAATCGCATCAGCGATGTGGCTGGTGTGCGCGTCGGCCACGTCACGCTGGCTGAGGGAGGGCGGCAGACTGGCGTCACCGCTATCGTTCCGCCGGGTGATAACCTGTTTCTCACGCCGCTGCCGTGCGGAGCTGAAGTTCTGAATGGCTTTGCGAAACCGGTCGGACTGACACAGGTCGAGGAGCTGGGTGTGTTACACACGCCGATTCTGCTCAGTAACACGCTGGCGGTGGGCACGCTGTTTACCGCGCTGGTACGGGACGCCATCCGTCGTAACCCGGAACTCGGGCGGACGCTACCGACGGTGAACCCGCTGGCCCTGGAGTGCAACGACGGCTGGCTCAATGATATTCAGGCGCTGGCCATCAGTGAGGCGATGGCGCAGGAAGCATTGCATACAGCCGCAGCGGACTTTTCCCGCGGCAGCGTTGGCGCAGGACGCGGGATGAGCTGTTTTAATCTGAAGGGCGGGATCGGCACGTCCTCGCGTGTTATTCCGTCGCTCAATGCCACGCTGGGAGTATTGGTGCTGGCGAATTTTGGCACGCTCAGCGCGCTCACGCTTGACGGTGTGCGACTCGGTGAAGTGATTGCACCACTGCTGGCAGGAGAGGCACCGCAGCGTGATGCCGGTTCTGTCATCATCGTGATGGCGACGGATGCGCCGCTGGATGCGCGTCAGTTGAAGCGTATCGCGAAGCGTGCCGGCGCCGGCCTCGGGCGGCTGGGCAGCTACTGGGGCCACGGCTCGGGCGATATCGCCGTAGCGTTTTCAACGCAACCGCTGCCGCAACCGCCGCAGGACGCCATGCTGGAGCCGCTGCTTGCCGCCGCGGCAGATGCCACCGAACAGGCTGTACTCGATGCCTTGTTGAACGCAGAGCCTGTTACCGGCTTTCGGGGTCACCATCGCCCCTCACTGACTCAGATTCTGGACAGGTTAACCACATGAAAATTTTTATTTCTGCCGATATTGAAGGTATCGCGGGCGTTATGCGTCCGGAGCAATGCACACCCGGCAACCCGGAATATCAGTTGGCCCGTGGTCTGATGGAACAGGAAGTGAATGCCGCGATTGAGGGGGCGTTCGCGGGAGGCGCAACGGAGGTGGTCGTTGCAGACAGCCATGCGCAAATGACCAACCTGCGGGCGGAAAATCTTGATCCCCGCGCCCGGCTGGTGCAGGGCAAACCGCGCGGCTTGTCGATGGTTGAAGGCATAGAACAGCAGACGTTCGACGGATTATTTCTGGTGGGCTATCACAGCGCAGCAGGCGAACCCGGCGTACTGGCGCACACCATTAATGGCCGTGCATTCTGGCGTATCCATATCAATGGCCTGGTGATGGGCGAAACCGATATTTACGCCGCTGCCGCCGCTGAGCAGGGCACGCCACTGTGGCTGGTCACGGGCGACGATCAGCTGCAGAGCTGGATAGCAGAGTATTACCCAACGGTTGACTACGTTTGTGTCAAGCGCGCCATTTCCCATACCTGCGCAGAATCCATTAGTCCCAAAGCGGCACAACGTGCCATAGGCAGTGCTGCACGCGCCGCGCTTGAGCATCAGCGCGATACGCGCACGACCCGGTTGACCGCGCCTTATCATATGCAGCTTCAGGCCAGCAAACCCGTGTTGGCCGATCTGTTCTGCCTGATCCCCGGCGTCACGCGCATCGATGCGGTTACCGTGGGATATCAGGCAGAGCGGATGGAGACGTTGATCAGCTTGCTCAGTGCATTTTCTTACCTGGCGAGTACCCAGTCGTAGCACAGGGACAGCCATGAGGTCAGGGGCGGGTAACCTTCGCCCCTTGTATCTAACCATATGTGGTGATTAGCTACCACCACTGAAGCAGAGTGAGCCGGTCTTCGCCCTTAAGGTCAGATATTGACGATCGCTGAACCTTCTTTTGCAGCATATGGCCCTCCGCTTCACCTTTCACGCCAGCACATCAGGTTGAACGGTTACCGGGAGCACGACTCCGTATGTACAAGGCAAACAGGCGTGACGGTTTATGTGAGAGGAGTGAAACCATGTTTCCAGTCGGTATTGATGTCAGTAAAGACACTCTCGATCTCTGCATGCTTTACGACGGCATGAAAGGTCGCGTCAAAACACGAAATATCCGCAACGACCGCAGCGCAGTTGCGCACATACTTCGCTGGCTCAGGCTTCAGCACTGCGGTCCGGAGGATGTTCATGTGGTGATGGAGGCTACCGGCGTGTATCACGAACGGCTGGCCACGTCCCTTCACGACGCCGGTTTCTTTGTGTCTCTGGCCAACCCTCACCGCAGTCGGGAGTTTGCCCGTGGCATGGGGATTATGACCAAAACGGACAAGGTGGATGCGTATATGCTTGCCTGTTACGCACTGCTGAAAAAACCTCACCGGTGGGAGCCGCCCGCAGCGGATATCAGATTTCTCAGCGCACTTCTGCGCCGGCGGGATGTCCTGCTCGCTGACGCCGTGCGTGAGGAAAACCGGCTCGAAAAGTATCAGTCCACAGACACGCCTGCAGACGTCGTCAGTTCATGCATCAGGATGGCGCAGCTGCTCCGTGAAGAAGTGAGAAGTATTGAACGGCAGGTTAAAGCGCACATTCAGTCCAGCCCGGATCTGAAAAGGGATTATGCGCTGCTGACGTCGATTAAATCTGTCGGGCCCCAGCTGGGTATGCATATGCTGGTTGTGCTCCGCAGCCATCACTTTGAATCAGCAGACCAGGCGGCGGCTTTTCTGGGCGTGGTGCCAGTCGAGAAGCGATCGGGCACGTCGGTTCGGGGGCGTCCACGCATGTCTAAAATCGGGCCGCCTCAGCTGAGAGCAAAGCTTTACATGTCAGCTCTGTGCGGAAAAATTCATAACAAACGTATGCGTACTGTCTACGAGGAAATGTGCTTGCGGGGCAAACCTAAAATGGTGGCTATTGGTGCACTGATGCGAAAACTGGTTCACTGGTGTTATGGCGTACTGAAGACGGGTACTGCCTACTGTGACGGAGGCCCCTATGCTGCGCTGAATACCTGACTCAGGTTGAGTTGGCACTAGACTGACAGAATCACTCATGAGGGCAACCGGGCGGAGTCCGTTATGAGCGAAAAGCGGAAGTTCACCTCAAAACGCCTTATGAGGACTAAGGGTAGTTGTTAGCGGAAATATTTTGGCGGTTTACTCATGCTTTCAGTAAGAGGATCTGCTTTATGCAAAGCGCGTTATCTGTCACTGTGAATTGGTGCTATGATCGTCATCGCCCAGTCTGGTTGGTGAGTTGTAATATTTGCCGATCGGTAAGTTCATACAACCCGGGCTGAGTTACCTTCAAATGATCTACTATTCTGCGTACCTATGTAGGATAAATCACTAATTTTTGGATGTTGATATAACAGAGCGAAAAATGATATTTGAAAGAAAAAAAGACATAGAAGAAACATATGATTGTTCTAAGCTTTTATGTAATAGGTACAACTACACGCCAATTTTATATGCACTAAACATTGCTGAATCTCTACACAAAACCCCTCCAAATGGTCGCTATACTTCTAGGCGTGAACGTTTTATATTGAGTTTGGATGTGAACCAATATAGCCAAAGCTCTTCTTTGCCTAATGCTGTAAATGATTACATAATTCTTGCCGTTAAATTCCTGAGTGAAGAACAAATAAGTATAAAAAATAAATCGAGGAATTACTTTGTAAAATTTAATGATCAAAACTATTTGGTTGAGTGTTACCATGATAGCCTAGTAAATAACACCCCCATGCCAAATTTATTCACTAGATTTGCATGCGGGTGGTTTGTGGATTTTCCCGGCTACGCCTTATGCTTCCTTGACAGTTCGCTGAAAAATAAATATGAAGAGCTTTTCGTTCTTTTCAAGAAAAATTTAGTTTTGTGCATTTCAAGTGAAGATTTTTCTGACGAAGAAATTCTGAAGCTTTACACTTTAGGACCTATTTCAAAAGTTATTTTGATGAGCAATAGTGGGCATGTATCTCATTACAGTTGCACCGCTTTTTTTGACTTTTTTCGCAAAAACATGTATGGGCTTGAGTGGAGTGTAAAAAATACTCATAGTGCGAGTTATATTATAGATGATACATTAAGAAGCAAAGTGGTATCCAGGGTTAAACTCCTAATCAAAAAAATTGAACTCAATAAATATCGCATTGGCATTTACTTTGATTACGGGATCGAATCTGAGTATATAGATTATCACCTGACCGATCTTCGCTCAACTTGTGAAAAACTTATTAATGATTTATTTTCAGATGCATTCCACGAACATAGCAGCGCTATTCAGAACATCCAGAAATTTGTTGATAATTGTAACTATAGGATTGATACCATAAATGGAATAAATTCATTATTGAATGATCTTAACAAGTGTGTTTATGTTATCCCACATAATAAATACCTTTATAAAATAGAACATTCAAGCACATTATTTCACGAGACGAACATCGCAGGTATTTACAAGGAGTTATTATCAGTTAATAACAAAAAACCTTACATTTATTTTACTCAAGAAGAGTTAAACGGCAATGGAAGGACAGACATACAAATAAAATACAATAAGGAAACTATCGGCATTATAGAGGTCAAGCTTTTAAAGCCAGGAGATGAAAATAGAACTGAGGTTATTCGCAAGGGATTGGATCAGTTGTATGATCGATATTCACAAAATCATTATAGGAGAATAGAAAATAACATAATCCTCCAATTGGTTCTTTTTTGTTATGACCCGAACATGACAAATTTAATTAATACTGTGACAACTGCTATCGAAGAGCATGAGAAAAGAGTTAAAGTTAAGTTTTCTGCTTATGATACAAATAGGAGGAATGTAATTAGGATTAAATTAGAAGAAAGTTATAATTTATTAAAAACAAGGGTTGAATATATTGATATAATCATTGTGAAACTAGAGAATAAATATAACAACGATAGGTTGGCAAAAAAGAACTATAAAATATCTTAATGTTTACCCATAATTAATTGCTGCTGCAATCGTGTCATAAGTGATCGCTCAGGCAATCACTTAACTCGATCCTAAAACTGCTCATCGCCAGTCTAGGATTGTGATCTGCTCCCCTTGTTCCATACAGACTATTGTTAGCTACTACCGCTTCTGGCACGAAGCGGACTGCGCACTTCCCCTGATGTTCGCTATGAGCGAGGAGCAGACGTTAAACTTCAGCTATTACAAACATGAAGCTAAAATCACATCATTAATTGTGATTTTATTATATCTGCCCCCGCACGATTATAAGCTCAAAAGAATTCTTCCATTATCATAAATGATAGCTGAGTGCCCGCACGTTCTGGTCTTAAGTATGGGGCTATTTGATTATCAAATAACTTCTTGCAATCAACCAGTTCGTCATCTGTATAAATTAGTGTAAAAACACCATGACTATTAAAATACTCTCTATGTTTGCTCATTTCTTTTGAGAAATTATCAGCGGCCATTTTATTAATTTCTTTTTGTGTCAAGCCTTTAATCTTATGAAGATAACCATGTGAAGACCATGGAGATAGTTCAAATCCTACACGATTTAATGTATAAGGGTTAGTAATCATGAAATCTAATCGATATTTATGTTGTTTCTTCAGTCCTAAATACCTGAACTCTGGAATCATCAAGGGAACCGATAAAGGATTGGCTGAGTTTCTAACAAAATCATTATAATACTCGGAAATTTCATATTCGTATTTAGACCCGGAGTTGCGAACTAATACATTGCGGAAAAATACTAGGTAATGTTCAATACTATCAAATTTAACCTTTTCGTCTTGACCGGGTATGACTAAACCAGTTGTTAATACATGACCTATCGTCCAATACCCGTGATTAAAAGCTCTAATCTCACTCCGATCATTTTCCCACTCCCCATTGTTGAATCGCGGTGTAACCAATAGGCCATAATTTGCATTTTGCTGACCAATCCATAGTTCTGAATCATCTTCATCGGGGCGGTTCTTTGATAGTTCATCAAAATGCTTTAAAAAACTCCTTTTAAGAAATAGCAGTAAGTATTTTTTAAAGTTTGTACTATTTTTGCACTGCTCATCAATCCACTTATAAGCAGGCCCCGCATCACATTCAATTGCTTGTTTTAAGCCACTTAGCCACTTAATCGTGAACTCATTATCAGAGTGAATCACCTCATTTTTCAAATCAATAAAATCATCTGTTTTACTGCCTATTTTGGCATTTAGCGAAGCCTCATTTTCTACTCCTGTATCATTCAAAACAGATGGAAGCAACTCCCGTAGTTCATCCTTGATTTTTGAAATTATTCTATTGCGCGCCGACTTGTTTGGGTCTCTTTTAGCCATTGATGCCACATTCCTTTTTTTAGGATATAAACTGATGAATTGAACTATCCTTTCTTTCGATCTTGGAAGATCCTTCATCACTTTTAAACTCATTTGAATTATCGAGCTTATATCGTTTTATAGAAAAATAATAAACTTAACAATAGAAGGTAAAACACACATAGCCATGAACATACATTAAAAATTATTATTAATCTAGTTCGGCTTATGTCTGCTTTTGGCACAAAGCGGACAGGCTGACTGAGCTGGACGTCCGCTATGAGCGAGGAGCGGACCTCACGACCCTGTTTATAAACTCCTGAGCCCATTAATCCATGGCTATCCATGTATATCGAAACAGGCAAAACAGCGTCCTAATGCACTAACTCATAAAAAAGACATTTACAATCAATGCAATATCAGAATACAACTTTATTAGATTATTGCAAAAGTCGCATAAATAGGAGAGGTATGAAAATTTCAAAAGAAAATGCAGAGCATTATGTCTGGGGCGATGATTGCGACGGTTGGTATCTGGTAAACCGACAAGACATGTTGGTCATTCATGAAAAAATGCCGTCGGGTACTGCTGAAAAGCGACACTGGCACTCCGTCTCAAGACAGTTTTTCTTTGTCCTCAATGGTGTTTTATCTATGGAGTTAGAGGGTGAAACGCACAATATTAAGCCCCTGCAAGGATTAGAGATTCCCCCAGGGGCAAAACATCAAGCCAGAAACGACACGGAGTCTCCCGTGGAATTTATTGTGATTTCGCATCCCACGACAAGAGGGGATCGCTCTGACCTTCTTTAATCCTGCTGCGAACTCACGAAAAACGGCTATGGCTTGTCATAACGCAATGTCAGCGTGGTGACGCTAACGTACCTGAGTATTGGCAACGTCCGCTTCTGGCACAAAGCGGACGTTTTAATTTGAGTTTACCCCTGAAGTGAGAGCCGTATTCAGAATGCCGCTTCAGCGGCATGAAGGCGCCAGATGACGTAAAAGATGGCTGAGAAGTTTAACGGCGCCGTACGCCCGGCGTAGCCGGTTATGAACGTATAAATCGTGCCATTCCCCACCTTTCCCTGAACAGCCTTGCGGGCTTTCAGCAATGAAGAAATCTAGGTAACCCCTTTTAACCCCGGTGAGCGGGCTTCACGGCGCTTGCGACGTGAAGGGCGTGATTTCCGGGGCCTTGGCGTCGGCAGCTTGCTGCTGACGCTTAGGGGGGTGTTAATCGATACTTTCAGCGAAAGTCATGGAACTTAACACGGTAGCTGCAGCTTCCTTTTTTCAGAAACATCGCCGCCGGGCGCGATCGTGCGCACTGACCGACAATCCGCCACCAGGCACCGTCGATCCACATGAGATAACCCGGCCGTCTCCCCGCTGCACCATGGCAGGGCGAACGCCTGGCTTTACCCTTTTCAATAATTCAGCCAGTGAGGGGAAATGGGCCGATACCGGCGCGATTTACACCTGTTTCCCCTTGCTTAAGCCCGGCGCCGCCTTATTTCAGCGCAAGGCGGTAGCGGGTCGCTTCGCCTCCCTCTGTTTTACGGTACAATTTTTGCAGCAGGGATTGTCCTGTCTTTACCCGCCCGGATCGTATCGGCAGTAAGGAATAACGACAGAGGCAGGACAGATTCAGGCGCTGGTCGTTTCTTTGCCCGTACCGCGGGTGAGATGACAGATGGTTCAGGTTTTCCATTTTGATTCAGGCGTTGGCGGTGCTGTAAGTGAAGCGCTGAAAAGGGTGCATCACAGCGGCCTGCGGGTAGCTGAATCCACACAGGGTAAATAATGATGCGGCTCCGTCACATAGAAGTCTTTCAGGCCATCGTACAGACCGGCAGCATCAGCGCAGCCGCGCGCCTGCTCAACGTATCGCAGCCCAATATCAGCCGCGTGCTGAATCATGCAGAACAGCAACTGGGCTTTGCGCTGTTTGAGCGGCGTATCCAAGGCATGAGCGTCACGGCAGAAGGGCGACGGCTGCTGCCAGAGGTGGAAGACCTCTACCAACGCTTACAATCCATCACCCAGCTCACTGAACAACTGCGACGCGGCGAAGGGCAGATCGTCCGTGTTGGTGCGGCTCACGCTTTCGGTCAAATGGTGTTGGCACCGGCATTGGTCACCTGGCGACAACAGGTGCCCTCGGTCAGCGTTGAGCTGGTCACGGAACACTTTAGTACCTTATGCCAAATGATCCTGGAGAATCAGCTTGATTTCGCCCTGGTCTTTGGTCAGCAGGTGGATGCAGCGCTGCTGGCGGAACCGCTGTTTCAGTCGTCAATGGTGGCGCTGCTGCCGCCAAATCATCCCCAGCATGAACCCGTTACGCTGGCATGGTTATGCGCGAATAACCTGCTGATGATGCAGACCCAGGATCCGCTTGGGCGCGTCCTGCACCGCGCGCTACGCGATAAAAAGCTGAATCCGGCGGTGTCGTTATCGATTAAAACCTACTCGGTGATTGCGGATATGGTACTGGCAGGCGGCGGTGTGGGCGTGGTGGATCTGTTCACGGCTTGCCGCTATGCCGAACAGCTAAAATTACTCCCCGTCGCACAGCCGTTGCCGTTTGAAGTGATGCTGATCAGCCGTCGCGATCAACCCCAGTCCCAGTCCACGCTGCAACTTAAGCAGGTCATTCGCAACAGGCTGTGGGACATCGCTCGCCAGTGCGAAGCGCAGTTTATTTGTGACTGAGCAAATAAACGATGGTACGAGGTGCGTTCAGGCCTTTCGCCGCGCCTGAACGGCCCTGGTCGGGCTTTTCAGATGCGCGTTGTGGCTGGCCTGACGACAGGTTGCGCCGTTTTTCCTGCACCGGTTTACGTCATTTCTGATCGGGTAAGGCGACAGAGGGCTTTATGATGGTGCTGTTTAGCCAACCTGTCGCGATTCTGACTCTTCCTTGCAGTTGCCTTCAGATGTCATAAACCTGGCATACAGTTATCCAGTTGCGTTAAGACAACGTCAGCACAACGAAACATTACGTCGTAAAACGCGCTCAACCGAGTGATAGTGATATATGGACGATTTAGAATTAACCCTGGCAAAAATGGCACAGCAACTGAATCAGCACGCTTTGCCCTGGATGGTGATCGGGGGAGCGGCCATGGTGCTTTACGGCCTTGAAAAGGGGCCGGTGAACGATATCGATATTGTCCTGCCTTCGCATGCCGCGGCTTTTCTGAGCAAGAAATACGCCTGGCCCAACTATGCTGATGAGACGTCTTTACGGTTCCGCTCCGACTTTTTGCTGCGACCTGAGCCTGGTCCGGTGCCGGTTGAACTCCTCGGTGGCTTCCACATTTTGACAGAACAAGGCTGGACAGCTCTCTCAGTAGGCGAAACCGTTACCGTGAGTATCAAATCGCAGCAGGTGTTTTTACCCGTGAAAGCACAACTTGCGGCCATTCTTCGCCTTTGTGGTCGTGAGAAGGACCTCAAGCGTATGATGCGCCTGAGTGGCACTTACGTTTCGTAAGGTAAGGATGCTTCCTGACTGAAGGGCTTTCACATTTCCTCAGGCACTGAGTGTACAAATCAAATGAACAGTTTTATTGCTTCGATGATTGCGGCTTTACGCTGACTGCCTGTTTCCTGCTGCAGAATGCTGTAGAGCTTATCAATTAACGTTTTCCGCGTGATTGAATCGGCTTCATAAAACAGGGCTTCGGCTGCCTCACCAACGATAATGTGAGCGGTATGCATTTTATTTTCAGTCACGTATCCTCCCGATGCCGTCAGGCGCATCAACCCTTGCTGAGGCGCGTCACACACAGCGCCCCAGCACGGCCTTGCGTTATGCCTTAAAATGTCTCCCAGTTGGCGTCTGAGGTTTTCACTGAAGCCGGAATGTGCCGACTGCGCGCGATCACCGGAGCGCTGGTCACGGTCATTGAAGAGGGCGCCGGTAACCGAAATACGGCCACGGTTTTTTCAAGTTCCAGCGCCTGATCCTCCAGGCTGCTGGCCGCCGCAGATGACTCCTCAACCAGCGCAGCATTCTGTTGCGTCGTGGTATCCATTTCCGTCATCGCCTGCGCTATCTGGGTAATGCCCCGGTTCTGCTCGTCAGACGCGGCAGCGATTTCGCCCATAATATCTCTGACCTGAGTGACGGATTTGACGATATCTCCCATGGTATTACCGGCACGGTTAACCAGTTCGGTACCGTTGTTTACGCGCTCCAGGGATTCGCGAATGAGTGCCTCAATTTCTTTTGCCGCAACAGAACTGCGCTGTGCCAGGCTACGTACTTCACCTGCTACCACAGCAAAGCCGCGTCCCTGTTCGCCTGCCCGTGCCGCCTCGACCGCGGCATTCAACGCCAGAATGTTCGTCTGGAAAGCAATACCGTTAATGACAGTGATGATTTCTCCAATTTTGCCCGAGCTCTGACTTATCCCACCCATCGTGGCGATCACGTCGCTGATAATTTCCCCGCCACGGCTGGCGTTATGTGATGCTTCGGTAGCCAACTGGCTGGCATGATGGGCGTTCTCAGCATTCTGTTTTACGGTTGAGGTCAGCTCTTCCATACTGGCAGCGGTCTCTACAACGGCTGCGGACTGCTGTTCTGTTCGTGAGGAAAGGTCAGTATTACCTGCTGCAATTTCAGAGGAGGCGCGAGCTACGCTGTTCACACCGTCACGGACTTTTGAAATGATAGTGCGCAGACTGTGATTCATGGCACCGACGGCGGTCATCAGTTCGCCCAGTTCATCAGTACGCGAACTGGTTATTTCTGACGTCAGGTCGCCTGCTGAAATGCGTTTTGCTGAAGAAAGCGTCTCTTTCAGGGGAACGGTAATGCTACGGGTCATTCTCCAGGCGACAACAAGGCTAAGAATAATACAGGTAATCGTAGTGAAACCTATCTGCCAGAGGGCGGTATGTATGTACTCTTCAGCCATCTGAGACTGGAAGAAAGCCAAATCTGTCATGGACTGATTGAGTTTGCCTGCGGCGGCCGTCATGTCGTCTGAGGCGTGTTTCTCTGCGTTAACGGCAAGAAGATAGTTGTTCAACAGCACAGGGCCGGCTGTTGTTTTTTGCTCCACTTCGGCTAACAAGGTAGTGAATTCTGAAGCGGACGGACCGGACAGCTGGGTCTTAAGCGATGAGAGGGTATCCCTGATGCCAGCAAATTTATCCAGCGATGACGAATCTGGCGTTTTAATAAATGCCTGCACATAAAACGCGGCCTGTTCGATCTTCAGGCTCAGCGTGAGCAGTTGAGCAGCAGCGTCAGCAGGAACGGACGTCTGTCGGGCAGCCAGTTTTTCTGACAGCGCGGCCAGTTCCAGGCGGTTCAGTTCATTCAAGGAGAGGACGGTTTTGTCTGTACTCGCAAGAAAAGTCTGCCGTTTCTCCCGATACTGATTCAGGGCAACGCTGAGAACAGAAAGCTTTTCACGCCCGGCCGTGGACCAGGAGTAGTGCTCCAGGCTTTGCCGTAAACCCGAAAGCTGGTTCATTGCCTCGCCATTGATTTCGATAAACTTCGTCTCACGAGTATACTGAAAAAGTGTGCGGTTAAGCCGGGCTTTAGCCAGTGAATCCAGCATTTGTACGGTAATGTCACGTTTGGCAGAGTTCTCTTTGATATTTAAAAAACATTTGAGCGCCAGCGAAGAGATAATCAGTGAGGCAAGAATAACTAACAGAAAACCCAGAACCAGTTTCCCGCCTATCTTTAAATTGTAAAAGCTTTTTATAATTTTCATTTAATTAACCCTGTGTTGAACGTTACCCCGAGCCTTAGGTTTTCTCAGGCGGTAATCGTATATCGGCACAAAAGATACATTCCTTATGCTTCTTTTGTTTTTTATCTGCCGTTTTTAACTTTCTATGATTTTGATCAATTTTATTGTTCTTTCTCCACAGGTTGAAAATCATGGCGTTAACTATTGCTCGCGTTACCATCTGTATTCTAACTGTGTTTTTTAAACGAGGCGGGATGTCGCCGGCGGCACGTATTACCTTGACAGGTAAAAAGGGCAGTGTGCTTTATTGATGTCGAAATACAGGCTAAGCCTTTTCACACGAAACAGAGTAAGGAAGGTGTCAGTGGTACAGGGAGAGGCGTAGTAAAGACAGGCTAAGTGTGTGTACGGTTATTTCTGTTAAATAAATTTCAAAAACATCCTGACTCGCTTAATCATTCCCACGTCAGCTCTTTTTAACCAAAGCAATTGCCCGTTTACTTTTCAGGAGCATTTAATATTGCAGTAGACCTGTAAAAAGTCCGGCAGATAATCCTGAGTGGTATTACCGCCTCGTTTGCAACGCTCAGGCATCAGTACAATAATAATTTAACGTGGGTGCCTGCTGGCGCCTACAGCTAAAGTAGCCTGGAACTGTTTAGTTGGTTCACCCCCGCTATTGAGTGGGGGCGTTTTTTTACTTCGGCCCAGGGCTGACGCAGCATCTGTATTATCTTTGCGATGAAGAAGCTGACGCGCAGGATGAATAATATCCGCAGGAATGTCTGATTAAATTCGCTGAAGCAGGAATCTCACAGGGAGGCTTATGATGTTACCTATAAATAAAAATCGCAGTTTTCAACCAGACATGGGCGATTCTTAGTGAAATCACAAGCCAGCCTCAGTGGGCTTAAACCGAAACTGCCGATATGTGGCAATAGCATCGTCTGGGCGTGAGCCCGTGACTCAGACATGGCAGGTTTCGTTTCGGACGGGTAAAGCGTTAACCCCCGATTACGCCTGATACAGGGCGGCCAGCGTCAATCGTTCTGTAAAAGGATGTTAACGTTAGATGCCACTCTCTTTTTGTCGAGCCCCGAACGTCTCTTTAGGATGTGTAGCTGAATGTCTGCCACCGCCACGGCGCTTATCCCTCTCTTCTTAACCCCTCTCCGCCAGTCCTTGCCGGCTAAGAATATCGCATAAGGTTTTTTAAAGTACCAGTGAGAACTATTTTTCATGACCGCTACTTTTATTCGCATCGGATAGCGCTTTAACTTTACCCGGTAATAATTCTTTTATTGAAGACGGTTAATGGGCAAATTTGTACAATAATCCTGATTCCTGTACAAATTAATGGCGGCGGCTTTTGAGAGTAATCTTATAAACGCGTCAAGCATCCGGAAGAAAGCGAAAACCTAACGGTAAAGCACCATAAAACATCGGGCGTGTCATGCGTGTATGACAATGAGCATAAGTGAGATGGAAAAAGGGTTAGCAAATAATTGTCTGGATTTTTTCAGGCGGGAAAATTTCCTTAAGAAATAATTCAGGAAGGTGGGTAATAATCAATGATTCACATCCCGCTGTTCTGTTTGTTTTTTCTTTAACCGTGGGACGAAGTGAGGGTAAGAAACGGAGAGAAAGCGTTAAGCCGGATGCGAGATTTGTATAAGGTTGCCCCGTAAAATCCTCAGAAAGAATTCCTGTCACGCTTGCAGTATTAAAAAAGTTTTATAGCCTTACAATGCCATGCTTAGCATGGAAATGAAGCATGTAACTTTTACTTTTAGGAGGAAATATCATGACTGAACATCGTGGCGGTTCCGGTAATTTCGCTGAAGATAAAGAGAAAGCTTCTGAAGCCGGCAAAAAAGGCGGCCAGCATAGCGGCGGTAACTTCAAGAACGACCGCGAAAAAGCCTCTGAAGCAGGTAAGAAAGGTGGACAAAACAGCCATCGTGGCTCCTGATTCACTTTAATTAAAGGACAGACTGGGGAGCAGGGAGCGCTCCATGAACAACGCCCGTTGAACGCTGCTGTTATTCGTAGTGATCCTTCTTTTATGTTTATCACTGGCCGGAAGGGTGATTAATTTGTGAAAGTAAAAACGTTACTTGATCTGTTTATTCATGACCTCTCTGACGTTTACAGTGCTGAAAAGCAAATTTCGCGTCTTGATCAGATTATTGATGCCCGCGATAAACGTCGCATTGTTCATCTGAAATGCCACGCTCTGGAGGGACTGGTTGCAGACGCGCATTGCGCTTGCCTCTCCACTCGGCCTGAAAGAAGCATCACAACGGCGTGCGGAGAGGCTTGAAGAGGAAAAATCCACCGATGTAAAACTCAGCTGAGCAACACCAACGATAGCCAGGCCGGAGGCGCTTCGTTCCCCATGCACTGCTTATTACTCATGTACGTTCTGAACGCCAGGCATCGTGCATTCCGACGGCTGTCTGCCTGCGCTTCTTTTGTTTCAAACACGTGCGTTATCAGGAACAGCCATGCAGTACAGCCATTCACCTCATGCTCTCAGAGCCTTTAGTCATACAGGTTTTCAGATACCACCTGTCTGAACGTTTACAACATTTTAAAGCTGGGTAAATTATGAAAATTCATCATCTTAATTGTGGATGTATGTGCCCGGTGGGCGGAGCGCTGTTTGATGGTTTCAGTAAAGGCCTTTATGCCCATCTGGTGTGCCATTGCCTGCTGATAGAAACAGATCGACACGGTCTGGTCCTGGTCGATACCGGTTTTGGACGGGATGATATGCGCCACCCAGAAAAACGTCTTTCTGGTTTTTTTCGGTTGCTGAACAATATTCAAAGGCGGGAAGCCCTCACTGCACGCTCCCGCATTGAGGCGCTGGGATTCAATGTTAACGATGTGCGTCACATCGTTCTTACTCATCTTGATTTTGACCATGCCGGGGGGCTCACTGATTTCCCTGGCGCACAGGTACATCTGCTACAAACCGAGATTGATACATCACAACAGCGGCACAGTTGGCTGGCCCGCGAACGCTATCGGCCCGGTCAGTGGACCGGACTTTCTGGCTGGACAGGCTATCAGGTTCAGGGGGAGCAATGGTACGGCTTTGATGCCGTAACCGCACTCAAAGGTCTTCCCGCTGAAATTCTGCTTGTGCCACTGCCCGGCCATACGCAAGGCCATGCCGGTATTGCAGTCAGTCGGTCGGAAGGGTGGTTGCTTCACGGCGGCGACGCCTGGTTCTATCGGGGCGAGATGGCGCTGCAGGAACCTCATTGTACGCCAGGGCTACGTTTCTATCAGTGGATGATGGCCATGGATAACGAAGCCAGAAAGCGTACACAACAGCAGCTTCGTGCGTTGTTGAGGCTGCATCACCAGGATATCACCTTCTTTTGCAGCCATGATGCGAAACAACTCAATGCCCTGAATCCCGGGGCGGAAAAAGAGTGATCATTCCCGATCACCTTAACGTGTTAAGCAGGGCATTTTCGATGTGAAAGAGAAAATGTCGCTGCGATTAGCGTGTCGGTAACATCATTCTTTCTCTCATCTCGCAGAATTCAGAACCAGTTCAGGAATGCTGTGGCGTCGGTGGTGAACCCACCCGGGATCAGGACTGAAAAGCCTGTCAGACTCTCGTGAGATCAGCCAGGATGGAGGCAAAAGCACGTTTTGCAAAAGAAAACGAGCGTTTCCAAAAATACACCTGTACAGCGGACCATCAAGTCTATAACTTTACCCACACGTAATAGTTAACTCATTAAATATTTCCCCAGAGCCGACATTGTATAAAAACTCGCCCAGACCCGACGCCATGAGCGCCATTGCCCGCTATTTTGAAAGCGCGTCACTGCCTACGCAGCAAGAAACGCTGGGCAGCATTGCATCCGAAATACTTCGAGCAGGAAAAAGCCTGAACCGCACGGCTATTTGCAGCAAACTCGTCCGACGCCTGGAGCTGGCAGGAAGTGCAGAAGAAGAACAGCATTACCGTGAACTGCTGGGTCTCTTGTTCGGTCGTAAATCAGGTAACTGATCCGTTACGGTTGCCAGGCCAAACCTGAATATCTGTCCTTGCCTGCTGATTCCTTGTATCACCTTCACTGCCTGTGCCGCTGTAAACCCCTGGCGGCATTGGCGTCATTCTGACTGAAGCGCACCGCTTCACATGCGGCTCTCCCGGAAAGCGAACAGTGATCCTCGCGTGATAGCGGTATTGCGTGCGTGCAGCTATGCAGCGATTTTCAGCGGAGCCTTAAACCGGTTTGCTGGGAAGCCACAGTAACTGTCTTTCGCGGGGGCATCCTGCAAGAGGAGGGACGCTTCTGCGTGTTTCCGGCGGGGGCTGCGCACATTAAGTTCACTATTCATGGCTACCTGGCTCGAAGTAGGGCGTAACCAGCATATGGGGAATAGCGAGCGAAGCGAGCGCAGCAAACAGCGATTTAATGTCTGCGTCACTGGACGGGTACATCATACAGGTTGTCACCGCCGCCAGCAGGATCGCTCCTGCAAACACCGGCCAGGTTGCATAAAGGTAACCTGTGTAATGCGCATAGCCCAGCTGAAGACGGCGTAACCGGGTTTGTGGCAGGGCATGCAGAATCAAAAATCCCATAGAAAAGCCGACAAAAGGCGGAAGGAGCAGCAGCGCCAGCGTCCCGGTCATGAGCCGCACATCGTGACGACTCACGCCGGTAATGAGCAGGCTAATGGCACAAAGTGCGCCGGCAATCGCCATGCATAACGTCACGGAGCCGGGCAGAGTGGGTGCCAGCCCTGCCTGGTGAAGAATGATGTTGTACTCTCGCGGGTGAAAGAGGGCCGGCGTCG
The DNA here is from genome assembly GCF_004364735.1 of Pantoea sp. PNA 14-12. Lineage (NCBI taxonomy): Bacteria > Pseudomonadati > Pseudomonadota > Gammaproteobacteria > Enterobacterales > Erwiniaceae > Pantoea > Pantoea sp. PNA 14-12. The sequence goes on from NZ_SOAJ01000001.1 coordinate 795,056, forward strand.
CTATCATGCTGACGCCTCTGGCCAGACGTTCGGTTATCGCTCCCTTTGGGGCATCCTCAAGGGCAAAATGCAGCGCAGATGCCAGCAAGAAACCGGGTAATGCCAGTGCCGGTGACCAGTGCCACCAGAACAGGCAAAGCAGAATGATCACGCCATAAGCAGCCAGAAAGGGCACCTTACGTCCGCGTTTTACTACTGCCAGATCGCTGGCACCGTGAGCCATGCCAATAACACCTATTGCGACAATGGCAAAAATCAACTGCACGGGCATCGGACTGAAAGAGGCAGCCAGCGCTGCCCCCCAAAGTCCTGTCCAGCCGGCAATCTGCCGCAGAGTCATACCCGCACAGCACCATCAAAGGTGGTATGGCGCAGCGCTTTTTCAAGACTGGACGCCGCGTAAAAGGCGTAAAACACCTTGGCGATGATATCAAGAACCAGGAATGCCCATACGGACGTAGGATCGGTGATGATTTTTAATCCTTCCGGACCGACAAGGAAAACGATGGGGTAGATGAACCAGACCACCGTCAGCAATGCGACGTTTTTGTTGTAAGCCTCTGCCATCGCCCTGCCGCGCTCAGCGGCAATCGTGCGTAACGGTCCCCAAAGAAGGTAAACCACGCCAAGAAACGCAGCACATGACCAGAGATACCAGACCCATTTAGCGGCGAACGTTTCCGCCAGCGAAGAGACCAGACCGGTGATAATCATCATCACATCCAGAATGATGATGGCTGTTAAAAACCCGCCCATTTCACCCGGTTTACTCTGCTCATGAAAGGCAACCATAACAAGCCCTGCCAGTAAAACAGGCGTGGTGACAGACCAGTCAGCATAGCGGGCGAGATAAACGATGCTGCCACTCTCTGTGGCCAGATTTCCGAAACCAAAGGCCATGGCCAGATAAGCGGTGGCGGCAATAAAAGGCACTGAGGCATGCATTAACGTGTGATGTCGAAAGGGAAAGGTTTTTTTGCCTGTGGCATAAATTACCAGTGACGCAATTGCCATGACCGAAAACCCGATCAAAAATGCGGTTTGATCCATAATACTGTCTCCTTGCACAGACGCCTTTACAGAACAGTTTGTGCTGCCATAAATTGAAATGAGTCGTTATATTCCGAATGAGAATATGTCTGAAGTATATGGCAACCTGTTCAAAGCGCGAGTGACTGAAGCGTATTTCAAAAACGGCTGGAGAAACAGGTTGAATAAATGCTTTTATATTCGGCACTGGCCAGGCGAGAAATGTAAAGAGCTGTTTCACCGGTTTTCACTTTTAACAGTTTGCGTCCATCAATAAAAGATTGCCAGGGGTTTTTTGCCTTTATTATTAATGGTTTATTTTTAAATGGTGATTTTGTGGAAAAGGAGAATAAATAACCCGAAAGGAACAGAATTATATTTTTCACTAGAGAAAATAGAATGGTGTACTAAGCGCGGGATAAGATTTTCAGAGGGCGTTAACCTGCCGCTATTAAAGAGCTTCTCGTATAATCACTGTTAGTGACTATATGGCTGACGCAATCCCCTTTCTCTGTGACGGAATACGCTGGCATTACATTGCTGTTAAGTCAGTCAGCTCACTATTACAATAAGCTGCATTTCATCTCAGAGAGAGCGGTAAAAGCGATTATGCGGCGTTACCCTGTGGAGAGATTATCCAGAATAACTCGCCCGGCATGACTAAATGTTTTTTCAGAACAAAGCGAACAGGTCTTGAAAGCGGTTCGTCTTCATTTTGCCTGAATAAAACCGCGTTAATGATCGCGACATTATCTCAAGTGACGAGGTAAAGGGGAAACCGCCCGCGTTATGCAACATGCTCTTCGAAACACGATCACGTCAGTGACCCGAGTTTTGATCTGGAGCATTCAACCGCATCTGCAGATAAGCCGCTTTCCGCAATACTAAATTAATCTTGAGGGCCTGGGCTTCAGTTAACGGGAGTGACACTTTATGACGACGCCAACACCTCAGGCTGTAGTCGAAACCTTCTTTCATCGTATCGCCACCTCCGAGGCGGTGAGCGAGATCGCTGAACTGGTCAGTGAAAAGGTGGACTGGCTTATCGCCGGTAATACACAAGTGGTTCCCTGGATTGGGCGTAAAAAAGGCAGAGCAGGTGTGGCCGAATTCTATGCGCAAATCCGGGAGCAGACGACGTCAGAAAAGTTCGACATCAACGACATTCTTATCAACGGCAACCACGTCGTCGCCACGGGCGAGCTTGCCACGCGCGTTAAAAAAACCGGTAAGTTAATTGAGACCGAATTTGTACTTGATATGTACATCGAACAGGGGCTCATTACGCGTTTCCGTATGTTTGAGGACAGCTACGCCGTGTCGGAAGCCTGTCGTGAGTGAGAAGCCTCATCCGGTACGAGGAGAGAGAGGCGGCACGACCAGCAGGCGCAATACAGGTGAGACCGGACGCAAAAGCGCCCCGCAGCATTCGCGGGGCTTCTTCCTTTACGGTGACGGATGCGCATCTTTCATGGGCCCACGGCTTCCGTCAGGGAAGCAATGGAGAAGATGGCATGTTTCTTGTGCCCCTGCCGACATTCCAGCTTGTCTCAGGGCAATGATCAAAAGTCTATTGCGGTGGGACGTATAACGATTTCGTTGATGTCGATGGCTTCTGGCTGGCTGATTGCAAACGCGATGGTTTCAGCCAGTTTTTCTGCCGGGATAGCCGTTTCGTGTATCTTTCTGACCTGCTCTGCTACGGCAGCATCTGTCACGCTTCCCGGTAAATCCGTATCAACCGGTCCGGGCGAAATAATCGTGCTGCGAATATTGTATGGCGTCATTTCCATACGCAGGCCCTCTGATATAGCCCGTACCGCAAATTTAGTCGCTGAATAAACAGCCGTGGTAGGGCGAACACGCAGGCCAGCTACAGAAGACACGTTAATGATATGGCCGCTTTTCTGGTCTTTCATAAAGGGCAGGGCTGCGGCAATGCCATACAGCGTGCCTTTAAGATTGATATCAATAGCCTTTTCCCAGTCCTCTACCCGCAACTGGTCCAGTCGTGAATTAGGCATAATACCCGCGTTGTTAATCAGCACATCAATCCTGCCGAACGTGTTTACAGCTGTCTTAATCAGTTTTTCGGCATCCTGACGGTTTGACACGTCCATCTGCACGACTTCTGCTTTTCCGCCCGCCCGTGTCAGTTCATCCGCCAGAGCAGTCAGCTTTTCAAGACGACGGGCACCCAGCACGACACTCGCGCCTGCGGCGCTTAAAAGCCGGGCAGTGGCTTCACCAATACCACTGCTGGCACCGGTGATAACAATGACTTTTCCACTCATATTACTGTTCATAGAAGATTACCTTTACTGGGTTACCGGAAATGACGAGAGAACCTGAACGGGTCGGGTAATAAACACCGGGTTTATTACCCGTCTTCAGAGTCAGGGAGAGTATAGGAGGCTGCAACGCTGTGTGATATTCCAGATTATCACCTGCTCAGTATGCAAAAATTCACAAGCTACATGCAGGCTCAAGGCAGCCTTTAAGGAAGTCCAGGACAGTACTGATGCGTCTCGCATACCGGACATCTTCATGAACGCTCAACCAGATGTCCTGAATGAGAACCGGGCCGTCGGGATCTGTCGGCACAAGGTGATATTCCTTCGCCAGGTATTCGGGTAACAGCGCTATACCGGCATGGCCAGCCGCCGTAATAGCCTGTATACGTAAATCATTACTGAAGAACACAACTTTCAGCCCCGCGCACTGCGCTTTAAGCCAGGCCTGCTGTGGCGTCTCTGTCACGTCCTCATCGTAAGCGATGACGCTCCGTTCTCCCGGTGTGGCGAGATATTCTGCACTGCCGTAAAGCCTGAACTTAACCTGGCCAACGCGCTGCGTACGAACGGCAGACTCAACGGGACGGACCATACTGATGGTTATGTCTGCCTCACGACGGGTAAGTGAAAGACGTTCTTTGGTCACCAGGAGACTCAGGCGAAGATCCGGGTGATCCTGACGGAGACTTCCAACGTAAGGGGCTATAAAAGCACCAATGAAAGCCGGAGGAGCAGCAACCACTACGTCACCTTCTGCAACATCCTGTTCAGCACTGGAGTAACGTTCCAGTGAGTAGGCTGCCGCATTCATCTGTTCTCCGTAACGTGCTATCTGATGCCCGTCTTCCGTCAGAACATAGGCCCGCGGCCGACGGTCAACCAGCCTGAGATTAACCGACGCTTCAAGTGAGGCTATCCTTCGGGCAATGGTTGCATGATCGACGCCCAGTTTTTTTGCCGCAGAGGCAAGTGAGCCAGTCTGGGCAAAGGTTGAAAAATAGCGCAGATCTTCCCAGTCAAACATAAGGCCTCTCAATACCGGTGAATCAAACTAAGGGTAAAAAGCGATAACTTGCGGCATGCCTTTGCTGCAAGGCAAGACATCGTAACGGTGCATCAGACGGCTCCTGCACCTGAAAGGTAGCCGGAAAAAGCGTAAAAAACAGCGCTGTTAAACGGTTTTTTTGCCTCTGGTCAGGTGAACGATTGTCTGTGGGACGACAACCTCGCTCCGCGCGAAGCCATTGAACTGGCGTTGCGCCGTTCGGTAACTATGCAGACAGAGCAGGGGCACCCAAGCGGTTGCCTTATCGCGTTATCCGTCAATACCTGTTCGCCCGGGCATGAGCATATCCGTAAGCTTCTTGAAGCACGCCGCAACCGTATCCGCGAAGGGTTCCTGAAATGCGTTCTCAAAGCAACAGGCTCGGGCGAACTGGCTGCAGACACGAATGCACAGGCACTGGCCAGGTATCTGCACAGCGTTGAAACAGGTCTGTCAACCGAAGCGCGTGATGGTGCAACAGGCGAGGAACTGAATGCCGCGGTAACCTTCGCGATGAAGGCCTGGGACGCCAGTCGTTTGCAGCATGTTAATGAGCGAGGGCGAGAGGTTGTTTTAGTCTGCTTTTGGTACAGCGCGGACATCTGCATCCTTCATCGACTGCTATGCGCGGAAATGTGACGTTCGCAGTTGCTCTTTCAGGTGACAGTGAGCGTTGTTCAATTGATGGCAAGTGTATCAACTAAGGGAGCGATCTGGTTATGCTGTATCGCTTAATGCCAGCTGGCTCAGGCTCGCCCCATGCAGATAGTAATTTACGATCTTGTCATTTATTCTGCCGCCCAGAGACTGATAAAAACGGTTAGCGTCAGAATTAGATTTCTCAGCGTTCCAGCTGAGGCTATGGCATTCGTGTTTAAGCGCAAGCATGGCTATAAAGCGCATCATCGATTTACCGATACCTTTACTTCGAGCGTCCCTGGAAACATAGAGCTCTTTGATGTGCAACTGACTGCTGTATCGGGGAGAAGGGAAAAGCAGGCTGCAACAGGCCAGTCCAGTAATGCTATTGTCGCTGTGAGCCTTGATTACCATGGTTCCGGAAAGCGGGTTAAACAAAAAATTACGGAGATAATCCTTCATCAGCGATTCATGAATTGTTCCCTTGCCATAATAATGTTCTTCCATTTCAGTAAAAATGGTTACCCTGGATTCCCATTCCTCAGGTGGACATAATGCTACCTTTCCTTCCATGTTTATTCCCTTTCGTTAATTCAGTATCGTGGTCGCCAGGGGACATTTTCGCGCATCAATCTGCATTATTACCAGAACTTCAGGCTGGCTGGCAGATTTGCAGGGGCGGCTTTGTCATTCAGAAAGGCCCGCTCGTTTCTCTCTTGATTGTCCCGATGTGTCGATTGTGGCTCTTTCTCAGTTGTTTAAAAAGTCTTTAAAGAGCGAGGAGAGCCCATTACATACTAAAAAAAGCACGACCAAAACAGTCGTGCCTTATCAGGCTTAAAGAAAAGGGCTATTGCAGCTTAATGCCTTTCGTTTCGGGTGCCATCCACACCACAACCATTGCGGCGATAAAGGCCAGAACCGTGGTCGCCAGCCCTGCGGTAAATCCCCCTATGCTGGCAACATAGCCAATAAGTAGCGGTGCAATAAACCCACCTAAGCGACCACCGTTATAAGCCAGGCCCATTAAAAAGCCGCGTGACTGTGTGTCGCCAATAATCTCAGCAAGGAAGGGCCCGGAGCCGGCAAAAATACCGTTTACACCAAACCCCGCCATAAAGATGGCTGCCATCAGAACCAGTGGCTGGCTTGTCGCCAGATACAGGCCGACTGCCACAGCGCCGATAAACAGGTAGAGCAAAAACATGGGCCTGCGCCCCCATTTATCTGCCAGGAGTGAAAACACAAGGAAGCCGGCAATCGCACCTGTTTGCAAGGCCAGCACAAATTTCAGGCTGTGCAGGAAATCAAGGTGCTTCACTTCACGTAGATAGGTGGGCGTCCAGGTAAAAACACCCCAGAACAGGTACTGAATGAAAAAAATAAAGGTAAAGGCCAGCAACAGTCCTTTTAGATTCGTTTTGCCCGACCGCGCCGTCTGGGTCGGTCTGTGAGCCCGTTCCCGCTGGCGTGCCAGCCACACTGGCGATTCAGGCGTGATATAGGCAATGACCATCATGATAAAAACCGGCAAGGCGCCAATCATGAAAAGGTATCGCCATCCGCCGTTTTCCAGTTTGCCTGTCATCGCCGTGACCAGTGCCGTCAGTCCAATCGCTAAAATGGCCCCCACCGGCAAACCCATTTGCATCAGTGCACCACCCCGGGCACGGCGTTCAGGGCGCCACGTTTCGGCGATGAGCGCTGCCCCTGAGGTCCACATCCCACCCATTCCCAGTGCCCCGCAAAATCGCAGCAAAGCAAAAGTTTGTTGATGATGGGAAAAGGCCAGCAGTCCTGAGAAAAGCGAATAGATCGTAATACAAATGAAAGCGGTTCTGACTCGTCCGATTTTGTCGGCGACCATCCCGAACAGAATGCCGCCAATGATCTGTCCGCCAGCCGTGGTGCTGATAAACAGACCCAGTTCAGTTTTGCTGACAGCAAATACCACGCCAAGCACAGGCAATAAAAGCGAGAGCAAAAATGAGTCATAGCTTTCAAAAGCCCACCCGAGCCCACCCAGCGCGAGCGTTCGTTTTTCTGCCGATGTTTGAGAGAGCGTCAGGCTGGCTTCATTCTGTTCCAGTGGATGAGCCTCATGCGGTCTTGATTTGATATTCATCAGCATTCTCCAAGGAAGATAAGCGATAGCTCAACGCTGCGGTGCGCCAGAAAAGGTGTGCTTTTTCGTCGGCAGACATGTGTTCAGCCAGCCGTTTGCAGGCGTTCCAGAACACGCCATAGCTGAACATGCCTTTGTCGACCGGGAAATTGCTGGCAAACATACAGCGTGTGACGCCGAACGTTTCGACCAGCGTTTCAAACAGTGGCCGCCAGGCGAGAGAGAGCGTCAGCGAGTCCGGTGGTGTGGCGTTTTGTGCGAAGGGAAAGCCCATGACAGTCATGCCAAAGCCGCTGATCTTCATGCTGACGTTTGGTCGTTCAGCCAGAGCGGTAATGGCGTTTTGCCACGTCTGAAAGGTGGTATCCCTTTTGCCAGCATAAGGCCCCGTGCCGATCGGCCCGCCGCAGTGGTCCACAATGATATGAAGATCGGGTAGCGCATCTGCCAGCGCAATAATGTCATCAAGCTGGGTGTGGTAAACCCAGACATCCAGCGAGAGTCCGTTCCGGACAAGGCAGGCTGCGCCTTTGCGAAATGCGGTAGTGGTGGCAAGGCCAGCAGGCGGTGTGACAGGGCTTGATACGACGCGGGGATCACTGTGCCAGGCAAGCGGATTACGCATTCCTCGTAAACGTCCCCCTGAGCGCGCCATCATGAATTCAATGACGGGTTGCAGGTCATCTCCTGCCAGCAGACTGGCACCACCTACAATCGCTTCGCAGCCTGCTGCCTTACCATAATGGCCACTGTCAAACATAGCGGCAGCGCCGCTCGCGAACTCAACCTCACCCACGGGCCTGAAAGCTTCAGGTCCGTTACAGCGCAGCATGGAACGGCACTGCACATAAACCGTCGACAGAACCCGGTGTCCGGACTGCTCAATATCGTGGCTGAACTCAGGAACCAGATAACGTCCTGACTGGCGGTCCCATAAGTGGTGATGAGCATCCACTATGGGTAGATCGGGCATCAACGCGTTTTCGTGATGCCGTGCCAGCCAGTTTTCTCTGACAGGCAAATGCGGTGCGTTAACTGTCTCCATCGCTTCCCCTTATGCTTTGTAACCGAACCCAATCTGACGTTGCTGACAGGGCTCGGGAGCCAGTCTGCACGCAATGCGAGGTTTACAGAGTAAAACTGTGTTTTACAGAATAAATTGACTATAGAGTCATCGCCCAGCGGCAAGCCAGCAAAAAGAGGATGTTAATTGTGTAAATAAGATGTTAATCACAAATAGCCGGTCTTAACGTCAAAGCCGCGTTTTTAGCGCGTTGTTACCGCACAATGTGTACGGGGCAATCAGTACACGTGATAACCCTGTCAGCTGCAGGTTTAAGGCAGAACATCGCGAAGGAGCGCCTGCGTCGGGCATAAAGGGAGAACCGACACTTCCGGGGTCATTACTACACTGATAGCTACACGCGTCTGGCTGGAATACTGTATTTAACCGGAGGGTTATGTCATGCCGCATACTTATAAACGGGTAAGACGAGATAGATGGACGTTCTTCGGTAATGGAAACGGCAAGAAAGCGAATCGATGAAATCGATAGTGCACCGGTTAACCTCATCGCGCAACGCAGCGAATGTGTTAAGGCTGCCGCAGCGTTCAGTTCGTGCGCCAGATCGTGTCTGTCAGGTTATCTGTGGGATCATTTGACCCGTCCCCGAAAAACCCAGAAAGCCCAGCTATTGTAGGCCAGTGTCAGGGGCATAATGATGGCGATGCCCGCCAACAAGAAATACTGACCAGAGGCACCTGAAGAGGCGTCAGACAGCGTTAACGTACCAGGAATCAGCCATGGATACATGCCGGTCATCAGGGTGATAAACGTGAACGTCACCATCAGCAGCGCAAAAATTAACGGCGATAAAGCGGCGTTACTTTTCAACTTCACGATCAGCCCTGCCCAACAGAGTGCGACAAGCGCGAGGCTTATTTTTCCGGGAAGCGTTGAGAGGGCTTTCTGCCAGGGGGCAGGTAAATACGCTATGTTAAAAATGAAAAACAGGAAAGTCAGCCCCAGTAACCACCCACTCAGTTGCCTCGCACGTATGTTTGCCTGATCGCCCACGCGCCAGCGTATCCAGCAACAGGCCAGCAGGCTGTTAATCCATACCATGCCCAGGCCACTGATTAATGCATATCCCGACAGCCAGCTAAATTCGGTTTGACCCGGTAAACCGCTCACCAGTAAGCCGGCCATGTAGCCCTGCAAAAAACCGGCCGCAAACGATGCGATAAAAAGGACGAAATCAAGCCAGCGCTTAACGCGAGATGAAGCCTGCCCGCGGTATTCCAGCGCCAGCGCACGGCCAAAGAGGGAGAAAAACATCAGAAACAGCGGAACATAGATAGCATTAAAGATCCGACTGTAGGCCGCGGGAAATAGTGCTAAAAGCGCACCCGCGGTCAGGACAAGCCAGGTTTCATTAGCATCCCACACAGGCAGGATGGACTGGACCAGGCGGCGGCGATCCTGCTCATTATCAAAAAAAAGAATAACGGAACCGACGCCCAGATCGGTTCCGTCCAGCAAGAGGTAGATAAGTAACGAAAAGGCTACCGTGGCGGCGGACAGATCATCGAGACTCATGAAGAGGCCTCCGTGCTGATTTCGTCGCTGAGCGCATGACTGTCGAACGAATAAACGAGGCGTAAGAAATAATAGATTCCCAGGCCAAAGACCAGAGAATACACCCCGATGATGCCGGTGAAAGAGAAGATGACGGTCGATAAAGAAAGGGGAGCAATACTTTGGTCGGTACGTAATAACCCGTAGATCGTCCAGGGCTGACGGCCCACTTCAGTTACGATCCAGCCTGCGAGCAGGGCGATAAAGCCAGCGGGCGTCAGGCCCACAACCCACTTCATCAACCGGCGCGGCCACAGCGCGCGCCGGTAACGCAGCCAGAGCGCGGTCAGGCTGGTCACAAAAATAATGAGCCCCATGCCTACCATCACGCGGAAAGCAAAAAAGACCGGCCAGACCGGCGGCTGTTGATCTGGCTGGAATTCGCTCAGGCTTTTAATGTGCCCGGTGAGGTTATGGCGCAAATAAAGTGAGGCCACTGTCGGGATCGCCACTTCTGCGTGGTTAACCTGCGCTTTTTGATCGGGCAGGGCGAAAAGGCGTAAAGGCTCACCCTCACCCTGAGGCGGCCTGCGCCAGCTGCCTTCAATTGCAGCCAGTTTGGCAGGCTGGTAGTCACGGGTTTTTTCACCCTGCAGATCGCCCGTTACGATTTGCAGCGGCATAGCAATCAGCAGCAGCCAGAGGGACCATGACATCACACATTTCGCGGCACGGTCGGCGGGCTGCTTGAGTAACCGCCATGCACTGGCCCCGGCAGTCACGCAAAAACTCGCAATAAGAGAAGCCAGCACCATATGCGTAAACCGCAGTGGAAACGAGGGAGAGAAGACGATGTTTATCCAGCTCCTGGCATGGAAAATACCATGCTCATCGCGGAGATAGCCAACAGGCGTTTGCATCCAGGAGTTGGCGGCAAGGATCCAGAATGCGCTGAGGAAAGCCCCTAACGCCACCAGGCAGGTTACAATGAAGTGCAGTTTTGGGTTTATTTTACCCATACCAAATAACATCACGCCGGTCAGGCCTGACTCCAGGAAGAACGCCACCAGGATTTCATAAAACATCAGCGGGCCCATGACGCCACCCACTTTATGAGCAAAGGGACTCCAGTTGGTACCAAACTGGAATTCCATGACCACACCCGAGACGGCACCTACTGCAACCGTGAGCGAAAAGACACGCATCCAGAACTGAAGCGCCTGCCAGTGGTGTGAACGGCGGTAGCGTAACCAGGCTCCTTCCAGCAAAACAATGATCAGGCCAAGCCCCAGGGTAAACGCCGCCAGCACAATGTGCATGCCTATCGTCAACGCAAACTGCGCGCGCGATAGCAAGAGTACGATTTCGGATTCAGGCATCAGCTTTGCTGACCACGGTAACGGCTGACACCGTTTCCAGACGATTGTCGGCTCTCCCGGCCCGACGCGCACATATCTTGCCGGTCCGGTTTTATCTCCCGCCATAACGTTTCGTCTTTCATTAACCTGATGATGTTTTCATCAGCCCGTCCTGCCATCTGCGCCGTTTTTGCAGCATGAACGATGACTAACGCCACCGGATTAAACGCTCCGGACGGAATCGTTACCTGCGGCTCAAAGCGCCGTAACCGCTTCTGCACGGCATTGCGCACACCGGGCGGATGCGGGGCGTTGAGTGGCTGCGCATAAATCGATGTGTGGCTATCGGCCTTGTCCGTGACAGGACGCAGGAAACCCTGTCGATGTCTGCTTTCCCGCAACCAGACAGAGCATCTGCTTGCCGTATGCCCGGTGCGGGCAAATTCTGCGCCAGGTCTGGCGGTTCGGCGATAAGAATGTCGCTGGACAGGCCGCCTGTTCAGGGGGCAGGGGGTAACACGGCCGACGCCTGACGGCTGTTCCGCATCGCAGACAGAGGAGTAAGTTTCCATCGTATTCGCCTTTCTGACCAGCAGGCCCGTGCGCTGAAAGGATGACTCGCTGTTGCGCATAAACGGACCGGGTAATTAACTCAACGTTTTTTTAAATTAGCTGTCAGACGGGAATAAAGCAGGCGAACCGGCAGACTGAATGAATGAAAAGCCGCCGTCAAAGATAACAGTCAGAAAATTTTAATAACTTTAAACAGTCAGTTAGCGCAGCTGGATAGACGCTCGGGAATAATCTTAATTTTAGCCATGAGTGGGATGATCACGTTACCGCTTACCCCTGAAATAACAGGCTGCAATAAACGAAGCGCAGACGCTGATCTATTCGTTTGCCGCTGCGCTCTGAATGGTTATTCCAAATGGATTTTGATTCATAAAAGAATACATGTGCTGTAGAAAGTCAGGTAATGACAGAATTTCAACGCTACAGCTTACAACTCCTGTATCCTGTGACAGTCCTTTTAAAATGATTTTATGCACGCATTAAACCTGTCACCGTGCAGAACGTATCAGACAGGGCCTGGCAACCGGTAAACTGAGTCGGCGAGTCACGCAGGATAGCATTGGCGCGACTGGATCGAGGTGACATCAGCTTCAGGCTGAATATTCACTCTGATCCTTTACCTTTATAAAAACCCGCCAAAGCGGGCCTGATAATCTGTCCTCATGCGGCCATCTTCCTGCAGTGTTCAGAACACTGGTGACAGGCTCTGGCGCAGTCCTGGCAATGGTCATGTCTGTGCTGACCACATTCATCGCTGCACCGCTGACAGACCTTCGCGCAGAGCTGACAAAGCGCTGACGCAAATTCGCTATTAAGCGTCAAAAACTGCGCGGCAAGACGACAAATATTGGCACATTGCATATCCAGTTTTATGCACGTGCGCATCATATCGACATTTTCTTCTTCAAGGCATGAGGCGGCACAATGGTCGCATGCGGCTGCACACAAATAACAAGCCTCAATACAGCTTTTGTATTCATCACGCATAATATCTCCTTAGTGAAGGTGGATTAATAAGCATGAAGAAGATGACTGTTTATTCAAGGCTGAAATGACGCAATAACCGGTTATACAGGCTACATGGTTGACTTCCGGTGAATTATTCATGGGTGCTTAATTCCGTTATGCCGCGACGGACATAAAACGACGATTAACGTCACAGAGGGGATGACGCCCGTGCGTCATAATCAACGCACAGGCATCATTAGCGGTTTGCTAAGCCCGCATTTTTTATACGACGGATCTGTTCCCGCGTAAGGGCGTCCCGACTGCCCACTTTTGTTTATCCCGGCCGGAACCCGCGGCGGTCAGCGATTAAGGAATTATGCGGGCAGCTCTGAACTGTCTGAACAGACGGAAGAACATCTCATCTGTTGCCTGCATGCCCCGAAATCCTGCACGGCGCAGCTTACTGCCATCGCCGAACATGTCGTAATCCCAGCGAAAAACAAAGTCTGCGAACTGCCCGTCGTTCAGCTTCAGAATGTCAGATTCTGCCAGACGCTTGTTCAGCGCAAGTTCACGCCAGACTGAGCGGTAATCTTTGAACATACGCTCAAACGACACTCTCACGGGCGGTGCGCATTCAATCTCAAACCAACGCGCAATCAACGGCCAGAGTTCAGCCCAGCGCCAGACATCGCCGTTGTTGACGTTGAACGCCTGGTTTGAGGCAGCGGGTGAGGTGGCTGCCCAGAGCGTTGCATCAGCGAGTAAACCTGCATCCGTAAAATCAACGATGCTGCCCCAGGTCTGCGGTGATCCAGGAAAACGGAGCGGGAGATTCAGCGACTGACAAAGTGAAGCATACAGCGCGATGCTCAGTGCAAGATTCATGGTATTACCGGGCACGTTACTGCCTACTACGCCCGGCCTGACAGCATTCCATCGCCATAACCGTCCACGTTGATAATCGCTGAGCCACGTCAGTTGAGCCGCATTGAATTCAGCGCCAGCAACGCCAGGATCGCTTTCACGCGCAGGCGTTTTAAAGGGACCAAGATGTGCGCCATACACTTTATAACCCTGCATCAGGCTTACCGTTTTTAACGATGCCACGGTATCAATGTTGGACACCAGATTACGCAGCATGGTGACGTTGGGTTCCACCATTTCGGCCCAGTTGGCCGCGTTAAGCCAGGCACTGTAAAAAATATGCGTGACATGCGTTAACGGCTGCAGCGCACGTGCGGCCTGCCCGGCATCCCGTAAATCTACGGTGACAACGGGTAGGTTTTGGAGATGCGGCGATGGGTTACGGCTCAGGCCAATCACCTCCCAGTCATTTTGCAGCAGCGTGTTAACGAGCTGACGCCCGACAATGCCACTGGCTCCCGCGACCAGCGCGACGTTTTTCGTTTGCAGCGTATTCATGCATTTTCTCCAGATAAGGTGACGGGAGAGAGTGTGATATATTCATTTTTTTGCGCATATCCCCCTTAACTGATGGCACTTATAAGTGAAATCATTAAATGAACAACAAGCTTAACGCGATGGCGACGTTCCTGCGGGTCGCTGAGGCAGGCTCCTTTTCCGCCGCTGCGCGCCTGATTGGCATGAAACAGTCTGCCGTGAGTCAGCAGATTGCCGCACTGGAAGCAGAACTGGGTGTGGTGTTATTTCGCCGGACAACGCGCGTTATGATGCTCACCGAGCAGGGAGAGAGGTACAGACGCGACATCAAACCTTTGCTGGATGCCATACGGGAAGCAGAGAGGGCGCTCAATCCCGGGGATCAGCAGTGGCAGGGCACGGTGCGCGTGCAGTTGCCCAGCGGCTTAGGGCGCCTTTTTCTTCCCCATCTTCTGGCGCTCCAGAAATCGCACGCCGGATTACATCTTGAGCTTTCACTTGATGATCGTATTGCCGACCTGGTCAGTGAAGGGGTAGATGTTGCGGTGCGGCTGGCGGGCAAACCGCCAGACTTACATGCGGTACGCATGCTGGGCCGCGTGACATCCGGGCTTTATGCGGCGCCGGGATTTAAACAAATTCATTCAGTTGATGAGCTGACGCAGTTGCCTCATATCCGGTTCAGCGGTCTCGCGCTGGACAGGCCTCTGCAGTTAGTTTCAGGAGAGGAGGCAATCGAATTAGAGGTGAACACCGTTTTTCGGGCCAATACCAGCGAAGGGCTCATCGCTGCTATTCAGGCAGGTATCGGGATCGGGGGCATTCAGCATCCGCTGGCAACGGAAGGGCTGGCGTCGGGGTTACTGGTTCCTGTCCTGTCGACATGGCGACTCCCGGACAGGTTTCTTTATGCGATTTTTCCTGATGCCCGTTTTATTCCCCCGAACGTCAGGAGCGTTGTGGATGTGATCGCGCAGTTACTTCCTCAACTGGTGGGTATTCACGGTTAAGCCTGGTCGGTTCAGACGGGCACTGAGCGGGTCAGAAAGCGTTTTAGTCTGCGCCAGCCGCACAGCGGCGTAGCAAGATTGACAGGATCTCCCGTCATATGGTTGTATGATACAACTATGTCGTAAAGGATCTACGCTGATGAACACAGCCTCAAACACCATTAACACTATCCGCGTTGCATCACGTCTGATGGTGCGCGAACTGGGCTTTATGAATCAGACCCTGGCGGCAACCGATTATTCAGCGTCTGCCGTTCATACCTTACTCGAAGCAGAAGCAAAAGGGTGCGTGACCGCGTCCCAGTTGGTAGAGACGCTGGGGCTTGAGAAATCCAGCGTGAGTCGCCTGCTCACTAAACTCGTCGAGGCCGGTGAGCTGGATGAAGCCCCGTCCGCGTATGATGGCAGAACGAAATACCTGCGGCTCACAGACAAGGGGATAAAGACCGTGGGGGCGATTAATCAGTATGCTGATGAGCGGGTCGCCGCTGCGCTGAGAAAGCTTGACCCTGCGCGACAGCACACTGTCTCACTGGGGCTGTCATCCTACGCCCGCGCACTCAAAGCCTGTCGTGAAAACACAGAGCTTGATGAACACAGCCATGTGAGCATCGTCACTGGCTACCAGCCGGGCATGGCAGGCCGCATTACGGAGATGCATGGCCGTTACTATGCCAGAGAGCACAATTTCGGTGCCTTTTTCGAAGCAAAGGTCGCAGCGGGCCTTGCCGATTTTACGGGACGTCTCGGTAATGAAGGCAACCAGATCTGGCTGGCAGTCATGAATGATCGTATCGTTGGCTCTGTGGCCATTGATGGTGAAGATCTCGGGAACAATGAGGCGCATCTGCGCTGGTTCATTCTTGACGATGACTGCCGGGGCAGCGGCCTCGGTCGAAAACTGATGGCAATGGCGATGGCGTTTTGCGATGAGCAGAAGTTCTCTGCGGTGCAGCTATGGACCTTTAATAAGCTAACGGCGGCAAGGCGTTTATACGAGTCATTCGGGTTTGAATTATCGAAAGAGTGGGAAGGGGATCAATGGGGCAGCACGATTACGGAACAGCAATTTACCCGCAAAATCCGCTAACCGCGCCGTAAATATTCCCAGGCGGCGAAGATGGCCCTGGTGGTTTGTCATTCCGCTGCGGGAATGACCCGGCGGTTAAACCTGTTTCTAAAAGGTAAGGATGCTTTCAGGAAACAGGTTTTTTTAACATGATCTTCAGGAGGCTGATGATGTCGTTTTGTTCATTTTTTTCTAACCTGTTCAGAAAATGGGAATCAACGCGTTCAGCTATCGGTGCCGCAGTTTTAAGCATCTCTTCGCCCTGAACCGTCAGCGTAATAAATCTACGACGTTTGTCTTTTTTTCCCTCTGCACGATTGATCAGTCCTTTACCTTCCATTCGTACAAGCAGTTCTGCCAGCGTAGCCTTTGAACTCAACGCCGCCTCCATTAAGTCCAGTTGTTCGATTCCCGGTTGAGCATGAACGGCTGACAGAACAGCGAACTGTTGCTTTGTCAGAAAGGGCATCTTTTCCTGCCATAAGGCGGTATGTTCCTGAAGAAGTTTCCGCGTCAGATGAAAGAAAAGGTTGCTCAAGTCTTTGTGCATTAAGGTTTATTCCTGATTTTTTACCCGCTGTGTCCTGCTAATGTTAAATCATTATTCCCTCCGTTCAACACTCTTTGTCGGCAGACATAAAAGATAACGCTGATAATAGTAACCATAGAAATTAATTGACTTTCAGGGCGTGCCTGACGTACCGTCAATTTCATTCGTACACGAACATTATTTTAATGAGGCAGTCAGATGAGAATTGTCATCGGTATGACGGGAGCCACAGGCGCGCCTTTAGGGGTTGCGCTGCTCAGGGTTTTACAGGAAATCAGCGAGGTTGAAACGCATCTGATCTTGAGCAAGTGGGCTAAAACCACAATTGAACTTGAAACGCCTTTTTCATCGCGTGAGGTGATGAATATGGCTGATGTCGTGCACGGTCCTGCCGACCAGGCCGCTACCCTCTCGTCAGGCTCTTTTCACACCGATGGGATGGTGATTATTCCCTGCAGTATGAAAACGTTAGCTGGCATTCGCATCGGATACGCGGAAGGGCTCATTGGACGGGCTGCTGACGTCATCATTAAAGAAGGCAGAAAACTTGTCCTGGTTCCCAGAGAGACGCCTCTCAGTCCTCTTCATCTTGAAAATATGCTGGCCCTCTCCCGTCTTGGCGTCGCTATGGTTCCGCCAATGCCCGCTTTTTATAACCACCCCAAAACTATTGATGATGTGATCGATCATGTCGTCGCCCGCGTTCTCGACCAGTTTGGAATTGCCTCGCCAAAGGCAAATCGCTGGAAAGGCCTCAACTAGTCTTTAGAAATTTCTGAGTATGGAGAGTGAATAATGGCGTTTGATGACCTACGTAGTTTCCTGAAGGCGCTGGACGAACAGGGCCAGCTTCTTGAAATTGATGAAGAGGTGTTGCCCGAACCGGATATGGCCGCCGCGGCAAATGCGACAGGGCGAATGGGTGAAGGCGCACCGGCCCTCTCGTTTAAAAAAATTAAGGGTTACCATCATGCTCATGTCGTGATGAACACCATCGGTTCCTGGCAAAACCATGCCATTTCGCTGGGCCTCCCACTAAATACACCAGTGAAACAGCAGATAGACGAATTCATTCGCCGCTGGGAAACGTTTCCTGTGGCTCCAGAAAGGCGCGCCAATGCGCCCTGGTCAGAAAATACCGTTGAGGGTGAAGAGATCAACCTCTTCGACATCCTTCCACTGTTTCGCTTAAACGATGGCGATGGCGGTTTCTATCTTGATAAGGCCTGCGTAGTTTCACGTGACCCACTTGACCCGGAACATTTCGGGAAGCAAAACGTTGGTATTTACCGGATGGAGGTGAAAGGTAAACGCAAACTCGGGCTGCAGCCCGTGCCGATGCACGATATTGCACTTCATCTTCACAAGGCGGAAGAACGTGGCGAAGATTTGCCCGTGGCTATCTCGCTGGGCAATGACCCCGTTATCACGCTGATGGGAGCCACGCCGCTGAAGTACGATCAGTCAGAATATGAAATGGCAGGTGCGCTACGCGAAAGCCCGTACCCCATCGCGACGGCCCCTTTGACAGGCTTTGATGTGCCATGGGGATCGGAAGTCATTCTTGAAGGCGTGATTGAGGGCCGCAAACGTGAGATTGAAGGACCGTTTGGCGAATTTACCGGTCACTATTCCGGCGGTCGCAAGATGACGGTTGTGCGGATTGATAAAGTCTCCTACCGCACTAAGCCCATATTCGAATCCTTGTATCTGGGCATGCCCTGGACCGAAATTGACTATCTGATAGGCCCGGCAACCTGCGTCCCTCTGTATCAACAATTGAAAGCGGATTTCCCCGAGGTGCAGGCTGTAAACGCCATGTACACGCACGGTTTACTGGCCATTATTTCTACTAAGAAACGCTATGGTGGGTTTGCCCGTGCGGTAGGGCTACGGGCGATGACGACGCCGCATGGTCTGGGCTACGTCAAGATGGTGATCATGGTCGATGAAGATGTCGATCCCTTTAACCTGCCTCAGGTGATGTGGGCCCTGTCTTCCAAGGTCAATCCAAAAGGCGATCTCGTTCAGTTGCCAAACATGTCCGTACTGGAACTGGACCCGGGCTCTAGTCCCGCAGGGATAACAGATAAACTTGTGATCGATGCGACGACACCGGTCGCACCCGATATACGCGGCCACTACAGTCAGCCGGTAAAAGACCTGCCAGAAACATCACTTTGGGTTGAGAAGTTAACGGCCCTGTTATCAAATCGCGGTTAAGGAGAGAGTATGATTTGTCCACGTTGTGCTGATGAGCACATTGAAATGATGGCAACATCGCCTGTTGAGGGTGTATGGACGGTACAGCAGTGTCAGCATTGCCTGTACACATGGCGCAGCACAGAGCCGGCCAGAAGAACGGAGCGGGAACATTATCCTGACGCTTTCCGGATGACCCAACATGATATTGATACGGCGCCGGAAGTCCCGTCTGTACCTCCTCTGTTAACCCGGTAATTTCCTTTATGGCGGGCCCAGGCCCGCTATGAATGATTTGCCACGTTAAACCTGCTTCATTTCTGTTACTGAATCAAAAAATTATTTGATGACATGACTTTGTACTGCGGTGATATTGAGTGGGTGAAATTAATAATCGGCAGGCGCAAGCAGTAAGCTTAGGGCACGTTAACAGTAATCGTCACCGGGGCCGGTGTCAGCTTCACACGGCAGTAACGATCACAGGAATATAAAGCGGCTGGTTCACATGACTAAATTAAAAAAGGATGTGGGGTTACCGTGTAGCTGACGAAGACCAAAAGGGTGCCCGAAGGCTTTCGGGCCTGAGAGGGTTATCTTCAGCGCTCTGGATTTACCCAGACGGCTCAGCCTTTTCCATGAGATAAAAGCCTCCAGAAGAGCGGAACCGAGTGGACCTGAAAGGTGATACTGACGCTCGGTCCAGTCGAGGCACATACGATGATTCTCTTCCCATTGTTCCGGGATTTCTGTTCCCTGTTGTTCTAACCAACGATGCCCTGTGTCTGTCAGCACATCGCGCTGGCTTTCCCCGCTGGCAATCAGTCCACGGTTAAGCATCCCTTTTCGTGACTCAACTGCGTTTCTGGCTTTTTGACAAACAGCCTGGACTCTCTCCAGTCCGGCGGGCAATACAGGGGAGACTCAAATGATAAAAGCCTTGCAAAGGCAGTTGAGATGTTCGCCCGCCCAGGGAGGTCTGGTCAAACCTCAGAAAGCTTTTAAAATCGTCCACCTGCTATATCCTTAAGTGTTTCTAATACCTTCCGGAGTCATGCCTTCTTGAATCAGTTACCCGATAACGTATCTTCCCCGCTGATGCGGACATCGCTTGGTCGTAGCCTGGCTGTATTTTTACTCGTTACGGCCCTGTCGGTTGTCGGTATTAACGCGTGGTCTCTCTGGAATGACTGGCGCCTCAAACTTTGTGAGCGGGAGGAAGGCGCTCGTAATCTTTCCGTCTCACTTGCCAGGCAGGCCGAAGACGCGTTTCTTCAGGTGGACATCACTCTTAGCGACGCAGTGAGGCAGCTTACGCTGAACGGACCGGAGTATGCTTCCACGTCAGCATTTAAAGCGCAAATCCACGAGCAGCAGGGAAAGCTTCCCCAACTACACGGTTTGTTTATCTATGACAGACAGGGCAACTGGGTCGCGACGTCAGGCAGCTTCGTGCCGGTAAAGGCAACTAATGCTGACCGGGACTATTTTATCTGGCACCGCACGCATGCTGATACAGGGATTCATATCAGTCACGTAATCCGAAGCCGCTCAACGGGCGATTTGGTCATACCGGTATCGGTCCGGCTGAATGATGCCGCCGGCAATTTTGCAGGGGTTGCGCTGGCGACCGTGAAGGTGGACTATTTTCGGCAGTTCTACAGTTACTACAGCCTGGGCAAGCGGGATATGCTGGCGCTTATCCTTGCCGACACGTCCGTGCTTTACATTCGTCCTTTACCCGATTCCTATATTAACCGCAGCCTTTCCTCAAGCCCGCTGTTCAGGAGCGTGCTTAAAAATTCTGACAGCGGCAGTGCGTCATGGCGCTCTGCGCTTGACGGTGTGGAGCGGATATTTGGTTATGCCCGGCTGGAGCGGTATCCACTGATTGTGACGGCAGGATATGACCGGGACGAAGCCCGGGCTGAGTGGATATCTGAAAACCTGATCGATTTAGCACTCAATGTCGTGCTGCTGTTTGTCATCACCGGGATGGGGTTATTTATGCTGAGACAGGTCAGAGTCAACGTAAAAAACCAGCTGGAGCTGACGCTGGTCAGGGATGAACTTACCGGCATTAACCATACGCTCCAGTCACTGGCACTGGTGGATGGCCTGACGGGACTGGCTAACCGCAGGCAGTTTGATGTGCTGCTGGAAAGGAATCTGAAACGCTCGGCTGAGTCAGGTGAACCGCTGTCGCTGATTATGGTGGATATTGACTATTTCAAGCGCTACAACGATACGTACGGGCACGTGACGGGCGATGAGTGTCTGAAAAAAGTAGGTTTTGCCCTTAAGAGCGTTATTCATCGCAGTGACGATATCGTGGCCCGTTACGGTGGAGAGGAGTTTGCTGTCATCCTGCCAAATACCGGTCAGGCTGATGCACTGAAAGTGGCGCAACGGGCGGTGCAGGCCGTGTCCGATGCCGGACTGGTGCATAAAGCAACCGCTGTAGAGGGCGGGACCGTAACTGTCAGCGCCGGTTGCGGGACGATAACCGCCAGGGGAGACGCCAGTGAGGCAGAAAGACTAAAAGAGCAGGCTGATAACGCGCTTTATCAAGCCAAGCGAAACGGAAGAAACCGTGCCGTCAGTGGAAACAGTCAGTCCTGAGAGTATGGGGTTTAAGTTGTTCAGCGTCGATCGTCTGCCTGAGCCACGCAAAGACATATACGGGTTATTTCAATCCGGCAGCGACCAGAAATCCACTGGGTTACAAACCTGTTTCCACACAGCGCAGCCCAGACTTCGCTAAAGAAAGTATGAAAATCTTTCGTTTTCCAGAAAGTCCGGTGCACATTCATTAATTCCTGGCTTGACAACGCCTGCTTCTGACACAAAGCGGACAGGCTGACTGAGATGAAGGTCCGCTTTGAGCGAAAAGCGGACGCGCGCAGTCAGCCGACAGTAGAGAGTTTGCTAATGAAGCCGCGTATTCATTTACAGGGAGCAGGTCAGCTAATTGAGTTGAACGTCCGCTATGCTCCTGGAGCAGGCAGAAAGATGTCGGCAAATATCTTTAGCAGTTAAAATTTTACTCTCAGGGTCAGCGTGCATACCTTAAGGAGACTAATCTTTATGAAAGCAGAACGTTTCGTAATTGATATCCCTCAGAGTCAGCTTGATGATCTCGACCGAAGGCTTACAGAGACCCGCTGGCCACGTACAAGCAATGATGATAGCTGGGGAAAAGGTGTACCTTCGCAATTTTTAAAACCGCTTATAGAGTACTGGCATGACCGTTTTAACTGGCGTGAACAGGAAGCTTCCCTGAACCAACTCCCTCATTTTTGCGCAGAAATTGAGGGGCACCGTATCCACTTTATTCATGTTCGTGGGAAGGGAAAGTCGGCCATTCCGCTTATAATGACACATGGCTGGCCAGATTCATTTACCCGCTACACAAAGTTAATCCCCTTTCTGACAGATCCTGCCCGATATGGCGGGCTGGAAAGTGATACCTTCGACGTTATCATTCCCTCCGTACCGGGGTTTGTTTTTTCACAAACTCATTCAGGCCAGAGCCTTAACAATGCTGAAGTTGCCCGTCTCTGGTTCAGACTGATGACTGAAGTCCTTGGCTATCAGTCCTTCTGTGCTGCTGGTGGCGACATCGGTTCCGGTATTACGCGCTACCTGGCCTCTCTCTATCCTTCCCACATCAGAGCAATTCATCTGACTGACGTTGGGATCCTTCGGGAACTGTTATCGCTGAAAGATACGGAATACATGACGAAGGAGGAGCAGTTATATCGAAGCAGAGCCTCAGCATGGTTTGCTGAAGAATCAGCATATATGGCACTTCAGGCGACGCGGCCCCGCACGCTTGCATACGCGCTTAACGATTCACCGGCAGGTCTGGCTGCATGGATTACGGAAAAGTATGTCGCCTGGAGCGGGGGTGATGGGGACCTGTTCAGTCACTTTAGCCCTGAAGACATCCTCACCAATATTTCATTGTACTGGCTGACCGACAGTACAGAAACGGCTGCGGCGATGTACAGACAAAATGCGCGAAC
This sequence comes from Pantoea sp. PNA 14-12, assembly GCF_004364735.1. Taxonomy (NCBI): domain Bacteria; kingdom Pseudomonadati; phylum Pseudomonadota; class Gammaproteobacteria; order Enterobacterales; family Erwiniaceae; genus Pantoea; species Pantoea sp. PNA 14-12. Next base: position 817,905 of record NZ_SOAJ01000001.1, read on the forward strand.
ACTTCCAGCTTTGACTACTACGTCTGTTCCTGTAGGGCTATGCTGTTTTCCATCCGATATATTGCCACCACCAAAAAGCTGGGTAGAAAAACATTACAAGCTATGCCACTGGACTGAAATGCCGCGGGGAGGCCATTTTGCAGCGATGGAAGAACCTGCGCTTTACGCTGAAGATGTAAAACTCTTTTTCCGTACTTACAGAAGCGCCATTGGTTGAATAACAGAAGAGCTGGCCAGCAAAAAAACAGTAAGCAATGACCGTTAAATCTGAAGGGTGTCACCTCAGACAAAACCCAAACTGTTTCCGGAAGACTTACCCTGGCTATCTTCAAGTGCAAAAGCTCTTGAGTAGAATTTTCATTATGGCAGATGAATCTGACCCAGACTAAGGGGAGCTGGATGCCCACTTCTGGCACGAAGCGGGATATTCCCTGCTTCTTGCTTAGCCTTCAGTCTACCCGTTCTTTTCCAACGCTAACCATCCGGGGCTTAGGGCAAATGCTGAACTCTCTTCCCTGACGCTTTGCTGTACCAGCTTTATCTGACTAAGTACTTAATCAGTCTTTAAAGTCAGTTGCCGCGATTCACAAAGTAGTTTATGTACGTTAAATATTCGTTGTTCATCGGCGAAGGCAACTTTCTTGCAGAGAAAAATTCAAGCGCAAGTCCTTCTCTGGGGTCGTTGACTAACTCCCCGGACCAACTGTCAGTGAAGTAAAGTGCGGTAATGACATTAATTTCGTCCCGGTTGTGCAGAATGAAACTATAATTCTGCCCTGAAAAAACTTTCAGAAAGTGAAGGCAATGAATATCAATATTGGTCTCTTCTTTTACTTCCCTTAACGCAGTCTGTTCAAGTGATTCTCCCGGTTCAAGCAAGCCGCCCGGCAATCCCCAGGTAGAGTCTTTGCGCTGCTGAAGTAAAATTTTGCCATCATTCCGGACAATGATGACGTTGGCACCCGCAAGCAAAAGCATACGATGGCCGATGATGCTGCGCATCTCAGAGACATAGTCCATATAAACTCCATAATGAGAAAAACAAGCCTGACTGCACAGGCAGCGTCACACAATTACCTGACGGCCTGGTTTTGAATGAGTCCACCCTGGTTTCCCCCAGTCCTGGGCGTTCCTGAGTCTTATGCCGCTCGCGTGCAGCGTGGATTGCCAGATACTTTTCAGGGGCGTCAGCCTGTCCATAACGCGAAGACCAATATTCCTGTCCGTAAGTTCGGTGGGAAGGCTTGAAAAGCATTTAAGGCCGACAGGTACAACTTCTTCAGGACATACCCACATCCCGACCTCACCTGTAGGTTCAAAACCTGCGGTAGGCAGTTCATACCTGAAAATCTGTCCGAGGTTAAACCGCGAAAGCCACGTCTGCTCTATGCAGGCTATAGCCGATGAGCTGATCATATTACCCATCCACAATTCTCTGTCCTCGCGTGTGGTTCCCGCGACAGGCCAATAAACAATGCGAGGGCATTCGCGTGGAAACAGATACAAAAGCTCATAAGCTTCGGCGGTAGCCCATATGAGTGAACCGTTCAGCCATTCCTGACCTGCCGGTCTGTCAACACGAACCTTTAAGGGGCGAGGTCTGAAGACAGCGATGTCGGGATTATCACTGAAATGAAACAGGCGCATTCAGAAGTCCATTTAAAGTAGACGATGTATGATGAATTCATCATTCTATGTTGGAAAAGTTTTATTTAGATGAATACGTCAATGACGGTTTAAGCCACAACTTCTGAAAGATGTGCTGCATTTGCCGTGAGAAATTGTGCTGCTACGTCCAGATCCTCTTGTGCAATGCCTGAGTAACTAAACTGAACTTCAGTCTGGGTCCGTCAGCAGCTCACTGCCGCCGCCGCGAGCTACGCCGTTGGCTACGAGAGCCCGCCGCAGTTTAATCGCGAGTTCAAACGGCTGTTTGGCCTGCCACCGGCAGAAGAGATAAAGCGTATGCAACGTAATTTCGCCTTTCCGCCTTTGCAGCAAAACTCTGCATTTGTGTCATCGCACTGAAGCTGTGATGGCATCGCTGACGAGATGCAAAATGAGCAGGTAGAAAACCGCTCTTTTTCTGATTTATCAGTCATATTTAAGCCGTGCTAATACCGGTAGATAACCGTATCATCAATCCGCCCCAGACTATCGAGGCGTTCGTTAACCAGTCTGGCTTCGGGTTTGAAACCGCACTTTAACGCAACAGACTGACTGCGTACGTTACGTCCTGCCGTACGAATTTCGATTCGCTTTGCCTGAAAAAAATCGGCGGCCATGTTTGTGACCAGCTTACAAGCTTCAGACATAATGCCTTTACCCCACATATCAGTGGCGAGCCAGTAGCCGATTTCATAATAAGGAATCGCGCGATTCCTGATAAATAAGCTAATACAGCCTGAGAGGTCATCTGACTGACGATCAATGATTAAAAACTTATATTCAACGTTGTCATTCAGGAAATTCCCGGCCGCCTCCGCCATATTTTTCTCAACAGCATTCAGAGAGTGAAAACCGGGAGACCAGAGCAGGAATTCATGATGAAGGGAACTAAATGCATTCAGTTTTTGCTGCATTTCTTCCGTACGACTCATGTCCGGGGCGATCAGATAAAAGGTTTCATGCTGCCGAAAATTAAGGGGAATATCATCCAGGTACATAACTCATCTCCTGAACTCAGATTAATTTTCTTTCTTATCACAAGCGATGAAGATCTGCATCCGCTTCAGATAACAGGTTGAGCAACCTCCACGCCGGACGCCGCGCCAACAACCCGCTCACAGCGGAAAGACGCTCGCGCATCGCAAAAAACCGCCGCACTATCCTGCATCTACCTCACATAACCGTGCCGCTTCCCCATCCAAATGCGATCTCCGGCCTCACGAATGTTATATAACTGTAAGTATTAATCGAATAACGTTGTCACCTGGCGCGTTAACGCGTTATCTGTTTACTGGAGAAGCCTGCTATGACGCGCGCTGTTTCTTTTTTGGTTGCTGGAGTACTGCTGAGTCCGTTCGCCCATGCGGCCCCGCTTTACTACACGATTTCCACGCCTGACACGGCAATAGGGCTGTCATGGCATGCCTTTGGCGGGATGTCGCATGCGAAACTGACGGGTGTGACCGGCGAGGTGACGCTGAACCCGGCGAATGAGCTGGATAATCATGTCCGGGTCACCATTCCGGTTTCCACGCTAATCGCCTCAAACAATCTGCTGACCTATCAGCTGAAAAGCAGCATGTTTTTTGATGCGCCGCGCTATCCCAACATCGTCTTTACCAGCACCCGCATCGTGGCGCGCGGCAACGGTAAATACCGGCTTTTTGGTGCGTTAGCGGTGAAGGACGTCCAGCGACCGGTGATCCTTGACGCGACGATGGAAGAGCATGATCGCACCGCAGAGACTGGCGACAGGATCTCGCTGCATGCGATGACCACGATCTCGCGCTCGGCCTACCATATGGATCGCTTTACCTCGCTGGTGGATGACAGGGTGACCATTACTATCGATATTCAGGCAGAGGCCAGCCATGTCCCCTGAACGCGCCTGGCTAAATGCCGCGTGGTGGTCAGGCGTTAAGCGCGGTTTTCAGGGCACTGGCGCTGGCGGATAATTCCCCGGCCGGATTGCGGCCAATCAGAACAAACTGGTAGCCGCGGTGATGCCACCACACCAGGCGCATATCATGGCGCTGTTCGCGCTCAAGCCCGGTTGAAGTCGGATGCGCATCGGGGGAAATGCACAGCGCCATCGGGCCATATTCCGCATGGATCCAGGCAATCTGCGCAATTGACGTACTGTCATAGCGTAGCATGCGCACCATTTTTAACTCTGCGTCGGGCAGCGTGAGCTGCTGCGTATTCAGATGCAGACCGATATCCTGTGCCGTGCGGGCCAGGCCATGCTGCAAGGCGGCAGGGGAGTTATCGGCATCCAGCAGGGTTTCTGCGCTGTAGAGCGACATGTACTGCGCTTCAAGATCGCGAATCTTCTCACTCTCACTCAGCGCGGTTTTGCCGGGGCGCGCCAGATAACCCAGTCCCGAGCCGATCATCAGAAAACTCAGCGAGGCGGCGATCAGTGAACGACGACTGACGCCCGTAGTGGACGTCATTTTGGGTTCAGGCGCGGGGGGAGCTGAGAGTGCATCCAGCTGGCGCCGCATGTTGGCTTCCGGGGCTTTGTCCAGTAACGGCGCAAAGGCCGCCTCAAAGTCGAGCTGGCTTTTCATCAGTTCATCAATGCGATCAGCCAGATCAGAATCCGTCTCCAGCAGCGCTTCGAGCCTGCGCGCGTCAGCCGGATCCATCTCGCCATCCAGCCAGGCGACCAGGGCTTCGTCGCTGTACGGAGGCGTAAATTGCGACGTGTTCATGAGCGTTTCTCCTTTGCGGCATCCCTATCATCAAACGACCTGGCCAGCGCCGAACGCGCGGTGGCCAGCCTGCTCATGATGGTGCCGACAGGCACGGCCAGCGTCTCTGCGGCTTCCTGATAGGTAAAGCCTTCTACATAAACCAGAAACACGGTATTACGCTGGGCTTCCGGTAGCGCACTGACGCGCTGCATGATTTTCTGAAAATGCAGGCGTTTTTCATCACGTTCCTGCGCGTCCGGGGCCAGCAGTTCGTCACTGTCAACAAAGCCCTGTCCCAGCCGCACGCGGCGGGCGCGCAGATCAGAAATCCAGATGGAGTGAAGGATCGTGAACAGCCAGCGATCGATGCGCGTGCCGGGCGTATACTGCGCGCTCTTTTCGAGCGCGCGAACGCAGGTCGACTGTACCAGTTCTTCGGCAACGTCGTGGTTTCGGGACAGAACCAGGCCGTAGCGCCACAGGCGCGTCAGATGGGCAGCAAGCTGTTGACGAACTTCGCTGGTCGTAATATCACTGTCCTCGCATTGCGTATCAGGATTCCGGATGGCCAGCAATGGCGGCCTGCAAATCACGATACTCCTCGCAGCCCGTTCCGCACAGGCGGGCGAGAGTATTTAACTGTGCTTTCGCCAGGTCGGGACGACCTTTAATCAGCCACGCTTCGCCGAGATATTCGCGTACTTTGGCATAGCGTGGATTGAGCGCCAGCGAACGCTGATAATACCCGATACCTTCATCGGTTCGCCCGAGTTTTCGGGTGGCATAGCCGCGGTAATTCCAGGCTTCGGCGGTGTCAGGCTGTTTCAGCTTATCCAGCAGCGTCAGCGCGGCCTGGTACTCGCCTTTTTTCGCCAGATGATAGGCATAACGGGTTTTGTCTTCGTCAGTCAGACGCGCCGATTTATCGGGGACGCACTGTTTACGCTTGCTGTCATAAACCTGCCCATGCGGACAGTCTGGGATCGTACTGTTGGTGCTGTCATCCCCTGCGGCCAGCGCGGGTGCGGTGTGGATAGCCAGCAGCAGCGCCGGAATCCATAGTTTACGGCCTGTATTATGCAGTATCGATGCAATGTTTTTCATGGCAGAGCTCCAGTTAGCGGAAGGGGCGAACGGGCAGCATGCGACGCAGCACGTTATCGCGGAAAACAAAGTGATGAAGCAGGGCGGCCAGGGCATGAAACGCGACCAGAACGATCAGCGTCCGGGCGATGGTGTTATGCCATTCCCTCAATGAATGTTTAAACAGGGGATCGACATGAACCCGCCCGCTCAGCCCGAAGAGGCCGAAAAAGTGAAACGGCTCCTGCTGTGCCCAGCGGAACAGAAAGCCCAATACAACCTGCGTGAACAGCAACAGACAGCGCGCGCCGTGCACGCAATGAGACAGAATGGATGCCGGACGGGATATCGACGCCGCAGGCAGGGCATAACGCGGCGAGCATTGACTCATCACCCGCCAGACCGGACGAACCACCATCACCAGCGCCAGCAAAATACCGCAGGAAATGTGCACTGACTGTAAGCCTTTCCTGAGCGGCGTGCCGCGCTCCAGCCATTGCCAGATGTGGGCGCTGGCGGCGGTGATCCAGTGCAGCGCCAGAGTCAGCCGGTTATCGTGCTGTCGGGGTTTTACGGGTTGAGCATGAATCATGACGTGGGTTCTCTCGTTCAGATTTCTGCTGAGTAAACGTGCGTCCTGCGATTTCTATTCACTCTTTTTTTTGCAACCCATTGGCAGGGTCCGCCTTGCTCAAAAGCGTGGACAGAATGCGGCGAAGTCGATTGACGAAACCCTGTTGGTGTTTTAATGATGTAAGCCTGTTTACAGGCGGCAGTGAAAAGCGAATCCGACTCTTGAGGCGCGCGTAACGATGACGATACCGGTATGTATTCCCGACGATTATCAACTGGCTACGGCAGGACTGGACTGTCTGAAACGCCATCCGGCCTTTCACTGTACCGCCGTTGGGGATATCCATTGCGATCCCGCCGCCGCTGAAGCGCTGGCAAGTGCTCAGGCCCTGATCCTGATTCGCGAGCGCACCACCATTGACGAGGCGTTTTTACAGCGCACGCCCCAACTGAAGCTGATCAGCCAGACCGGCAAGCTCGCCCGCAATATCGATCTTGCAGCCTGTTCCCGGGCTGGCGTGGCGGTGGTGGAAGGCGTGGGTTCGCCCGTTGCACCGGCAGAGCTGACATGGCTGTTAATCATGGCGGCCCGAAGGAAGTTCGTACAGGCCGTTAACGCTATGCGTGCCGGACACTGGCAGGCAGAACTGGGGCAGGGTGTACACAAACAGACGTTAGGGATTCTGGGCTACGGCAAAATCGGCAAGCGTATTGCGGCTTACGCCCGCGCGTTTGGCATGCAGGTGCAGATTTGGGGCAGCGATCGCGCCCGACAGGAAGCGCAGCAAGAAGGCTTAATCGTGCCAGCCAGCCGTGAGGCGTTTTTTGCGACCAGCGATGTGATCACTGTTCATCAGCGGCTGGTGGCCGCCACCGAGGGCAACATCACGCTGAGCGACCTGGTGCAGATGAAGCCCGATGCGTTGTTTGTGAACACCAGCCGGGCAGAGCTGGTGGCAGAGGGCGCCCTGCTGAGCGCGCTCCGGCAGGGCCGTCCGGGATTTGCCGCGCTGGATGTCTTTGAGGCAGAGCCCCTTTACGATCCGGCGCATCCAGTGTTATCGATGCCCAACGTACTTTGCACGCCCCACATCGGCTATGTTGAAAAGGACAGTTACATGCTTTATTTCAGCACCGCGTTTGACAATGTGGTGCGTTTTTTCCAGGGTGACACAAGCCACGTGATCAACCCTGAGGCGCTGGATTAAACGCAATTTGCTGCGCTAAACCGTTACGTGGACGCAGTGTCAATACGTACGGGTGTTCAGGGAAAAGATAACACGTTTAAGAAAGCTAAACAGAAAGCCGAAAAGTGATAAAGCCATCCGCTGATCCGTTTAACTATCGCCAGGTTTGTCATCGAGTCCACTCGTATTCACGGCTCACATACCCGAGCGCAGAGGGTAGGAAATGGTTTAATGGCCTGAAGCTGAAGCGTCGCGTTTACTGAGCCAGCCGTTATCTGCCTGCTCCGCTTTAAATACCCCAGGTGACGTCACTCACCCTCGCGAATAAGGCATAAAAAAATGAAGATGGAAAATATCCCTTTTGGCACAACCGACTGGTCACAGATCGAGGAAGAACGCCATAAAGGTGAATGCGGCTTCGCGCTCTGGCGTGTGGCAAAGTTTGGCGCTATCCGGGTGAGAATGGTTGAGTACTCTCCGGGTTATGTCGCCGATCACTGGTGTTTAAAAGGTCACATTCTTCTGTGCCTGAAAGGCGAAATGACCACGGAACTGGAGGATGGACGAGTGTTTGTCCTGACGCCTGGCGTGAGCTATCAGGTGGCGGACAATGCCGAAGCGCATCGCTCGACGACAATGCAGGGCGTAACGCTGTTTATCGTTGATTGAAGGGAGATAGGGTGATTTTCTTGTTGTACGCCAGTAAAGGGGGAAGCGCGTTTTTTAAACGTGAGATCGGTTGTTGAAATAATGCGCCAGAACCCGGCATGGAGCACGACAGGTGATGGCCTGCGTCATTAAATAAGGCCTGTTCATGTGCTGAGTCAGACAAACAATATAAACAGGTCTGAAATATCGTGATGATTTCATCAGACGAAAATGAAAAGGACTATCATGTTCTACCTGTCAGAAATAAATAAAGATGACGCTGCGTTAGCCTGCCTGGTAAGTGAACTTGATGCGTTTCAACGCGCGCTTTATCCTGCAGAAAGTCATCATTGCCTGGACCTTTCCACCGTCAGTAATAAGAAACTGCGCTGCGTCATTGCGCGTGATGCTAATGGGCTGCCCGCTGGTTGTGGCACTTTACTTCTTCAGGATGGCAACGTAGGCGAAATTAAACGGGTTTACATTCGTCCAGAATATCGGGGACGCCAACTCGGCGAGCAAATTCTGGCCTCACTTGAAAAATTCGCGTCAGAGAACAGCTGTTATCAGCTACGCCTTGAAACCGGCATTCATCAACAGCCCGCTATAGCGCTGTATCGTCGCTGCGGCTACAGGCTTTGTGAGGCTTTCCCTCCCTATATCAGCGATCCTTTAAGCGTGTATATGTGCAAGGACCTGTAGAAGTACGGCTTACACTTCATACCTCCGCTTTTATAACGCGCGGTGACATCTTGAGCGTTTGTCGAGGGAGCTGCGTTGCAACTGAGGGTAAATAATTCAGGAAAGACGGTGCAGTAACCGGTTTGTAACCCCGTCATGTTTGCCTGTAAAGGCGGTCGTTTCCCTCTGCCAGGGTAACGTCTGCTGCTCTGGCACTGTTTCTAATACAAGGTTCGCGAGGAAGGTGTCGCTTGTCTGACGCATGAATGTTTGCGCGGTGGCAGAAGCGGACGTTTCTGACCTGCTTATGTTGTTGTTTGGGGCGCGCAGTCTGCTCACCCTGTCCCGGTTGCCTTGCTCACCCTCGCTCTGCGTCTATGCTTTTTCATTTAAGCTTTACAGGTAAAGTAAAATGCTTCCTTCTTCCGATCCTCAGATGTTGCTGCTGCTCTACTTTGTTTTGCCTGTCTGGCTTATTGCTGGGTTTGCGGACTGGCTTTGTCACAGAGCCACTGATATCGAAACCACCACCGGTCTGAAAGAAACCTATATTCATATTCTGATGTTTCTGGAGATGGGCCTGCCCTTACTCGCGGCCCTCTTTTTAGAGGTAAACGCGTTAGTCATTGCGTTTATGATAGTGCTGTTTTTCTGCCATGAGGCGACAGCGCTGTGGGATGTGACTTATGCTGTGACCGCAAGGCGGGTCTCACCGGTTGAGCAGCATGTGCACAGTTTTTTGGAAATGCTACCTTTAGTGGCGCTTCTGCTGGTGGTTTCCCGTCACTGGCCGCAGTTTTTGGCACTGTTTGGTTTCGGTGAAGAATCTGCACGATTTGAACTTAAACTCAGAACAGACCCGTTGCCAGGCCACTATATCGTGGCTGTGCTTACAGGAATAGTGATGCTTGAATTGCTGCCTTACCTTGAAGAGTACTGGCGCGGCAAAAAAGCAAAACAGCGCACACGAAACATCTGACCTGCCATCTGATACATCAGTCGTCCTGATGCCCTAAGCGGCGTCCGCTCAGACGCTTAAAGCCGTCGTTTGTTTAATCCTGCCTTGTCGGTATCCGGGGTGCCGATAAGCGTGGCGCAACCGTTATGACGCTGACGTGTTTCGTTGCGCTTCAGGGGGAATTTCACTGGGGTTCGTGTGGGGTGCAGACAGGAGTGGGAAGTCACAGTGTAAGGAAGATGAGCAGCAATGCGCGCACTTTGTGTTTGAAAAATGCCCGGCCAGCACGGGAGTCAAGGTGCTCATACCGCTATTGATGACGATGCCGCACGGAGTCTTGATGTAGTCAAATCTGGAAGCGTAATGCGCCCACAGAGAGGGATTCACATGCTGGTGCTGTACAGCGGGGGCAGGCACCCGGCGCAAGCAGAGACAATGCCGTGTCATCGTCAGCCACGGCAGGCTTCGGTGTACCCGACTGTCAGCGAATGCTGCCGGTCCGGAAATGGCGACTAACGCAAATGATAAGAATAGTCCGCCCGGTGAGCCGGTAATGTCTGTTTATTCAGTCCGGTCCAGGGCGTCTTCTGACCGTGAAGAAACACACTACAGGATCGGACAGGCCGGAGGCAGGAAAGGGCAGGGGAAGTCAGGTGCGGGGGCTGTCTGGCAGACATTATGCCTGTAAAAAAAAGCCCGTCGGCATAAACGCGACGGGCCAGCCCGAAGGCGATAAGTATCTTTCTGACAACAACCACATCACATCAGAGTTAACTCGCACTTCATGACAGGCATATTTCAGCCCGCGTCAGGTTTCGGCTTCTCCGTTGTTTCTTTTGCGGCCTGACGGGAAAGACAGTGAATAAAGTTTCCCAGTATGGCGACTGAACTGACGATACCCAGCAGATCTGCCGTGAGCAGCAAATCAGTACGCGCCAGGCGATCAATAAGACCGGACTGTGCCAGAAAGGGCTCAATGTCCTTAACCATTCGCAGCAGATGATGGAGATTGTTGGCAAAGGTATCCGGGCTGCTGTAGTCACCACTTTTCAGTTGCGTAAAAAGTACATCAACATCTGCTTTTAGTCTCAGGACGAGAGTCATGTACTCGATGTCATCCTTTTCAGACACGGAATGCCTCCACCATGCCGCGCAGGGCGTGCGCCTGCTCAGAGAGGGAGCGGGATGCCGACGATGACTCCTCGACCAGCGCCGCGTTGTTCTGCGTCACGCCGTCCATCTGGCTCACGGCCACGCTGACCTGCGAAATCCCCTGCATCTGCTCCGACGAGGCCAGCGCAATCGTGTCCATGGATTCGGCCAGTTCACCGACCATGCCCACGATTTTCAGGATGCTCTGCCCGGTGCCAGTGGCAACCTCCACGCCGCTTTCCACCTGGCTCACGGCCTGTTCAATCAGGGCCTTGATGTCCTTCGCTGCCGTGGCGCTGCGCTGCGCCAGCGTACGGACCTCACCGGCCACCACGGCGAAGCCGCGACCTTCCTCACCGGCGCGCGCCGCTTCAACGGCGGCGTTCAGCGCCAGGATATTGGTCTGGAACGCGATGCTCTCAATCACCGACGTAATATCCCGGACCTTCAGCGCACTTGCCTGAATGTTATGCATCGTCTCCGTCATGTCAGTGACCTTTGCCTTGTCGGCGTCGACCGTCCGCGCGGTCTCGCGGGCAGACTCCGCAGTCTGCTGCGCACCGGCAGTATTGCTCTTCACCGTGGCGGTCAGCTGCTCCATGCTGGCGGCGGTTTCCTGCAGCGCGGCGGCCTGTTCTTCGGTGCGGGAAGAGAGTTCGGTGTTCCCCTGAGCGATTTCGTCGGCGGCCAGGGCCACGGAGGCGGCGGCATCCTTGATCTGCGACACCAGGCCGCGCAGGTTGGCCTGCATGCTGTCCAGCGAGGCCAGCAGGCTGGTTGTGTCGTTGCGGCGAAGGGCGACGGGGGTGGTCAGGTCACCTGCGGCGATGCTGGCAGCCAGCGTCTGCGCCTGAGCGGGCTCACCGCCGAGCTGACGCATCAGTACCCGGATAATCACCAGGCAGGCGCCTGTCCCCACGAGCACAGAGGCTGTAGCGAACACTATCAGCATAAGAGAAGAGCGTGCGGCTGAGGCGCTGCTTTCTTTTACGGCGCTCTGGCTGTTGTGTTGCTGTATATCCGTCATGTCGCTGAGAGCACTGAGCAGCTTGTTTTGTACAGGCCGGACATTATTGATAAGGAAGGCGGCTGTCTCTCTGTCGTGGTTAGCGACCGCCATCTGGGCGGCCTCATCAAGAATTTTAAACGTGGGTGGGCTCGTGTCAGAAATACGCTTCATCGCCTCCCGGCCAGCCGGCGTAGAATCGGACTGCATTATGTCGCTCAGCGCCTGCTGGTTGGCCATAAACAGATCCTTTTGCTTTTGCAGGCGAGCCAGCTCAGGTTTCATTGCGTCAGGCGTGCTGAGGAGGGCGATATTTCTGACCGCCACGCCCATGTCCCGCACACTGGTGAACATCGCCTGGGCAAGCTGGTATTTCTTCATCTTTATGTTGACGGTGTCCTCCATACGATCGCGCGCGGTATAGAGCGCATGAACGCCAATTCCTGAGCAAAAAATAAACAGAAGGATGAGCAGGCCGAAGCCTGCAGCAAGGCGGGTTGATATTTTCATCGGTTTTTCTCGTTATGTAGAGTAGCGCTGGTGTGTGTCAGTCTTTTCAAAACGTAAAGTAAAATCGTGAACATTTTATATTTATTTGATCATTAGTGCTTCTTTTGTGCCAAAAAACATAAGAAAGATCTGAAATTTTGAGAGGCTGATCCCTTTCTGACCGGTAATCTGGCTTTTTGCGCTGACAGTTACAGTGGTGCTACGCTGTCGATGAGGCCGTGCAACCATGAAGTGACGAGTCAATCATCCCGCACGTCTGACAACAAAAGCCCACCGGCATGAACAACGGCGGGCCAGGCAAAGACGATGTACTTTTTTCTGGCAACGATCATGCCACGCAGCGCCGTGAACTCGTCCTGGGTGGCAGAGGGCTTTCAGACTGAGTCACCGTCACCCGGGTCTTTTGGCGACTGTCTGGCGTGACGAGCCAGACAGTCCATAAAGTTCCCGATTATCTCCACGGCGTGAGTGATGGCCAGCAGGTCCGCCATCAGCATGACATCCGTATGCAGCAGCATCTCCGTGACGCCGGGCTTGCTGAGGATGGGTTTCATCTCTTTTACTTTGTCTATCAGGTACCCCCAGTTGTTAACAAAGGTGTCCGGACTGGCGTAATGACCGCTTCTGAGCTGCGTTAATATGACGTCAACATCAGCCTTCATCGCCCTGATGGCAGCCACACAGGTCTGTTCATCCTGCGGCGAGGGGGAAGATAAATCATGGTCAGACACGGAATGCCTCCACCATGCCGCGCAGGGCATGTGCCTGCTCAGAGAGGGAGCGGGATGCCGACGATGACTCCTCGACCAGCGCCGCGTTGTTCTGCGTCACGCCGTCCATCTGGCTCACCGCCACGCTGACCTGCGAAATCCCCTGCATCTGTTCCGACGAGGCCAGCGCAATCGTGTCCATGGATTCAGCCAGTTCACCGACCATACCCACGATTTTCAGGATGCTCTGCCCGGTGCCAGTGGCAACCTCCACGCCGCTTTCCACCTGACTCACGGCCTGTTCAATCAGGGCCTTGATGTCCTTCGCTGCCGTGGCGCTGCGCTGCGCCAGCGTACGGACCTCACCGGCCACCACGGCGAAGCCGCGACCTTCCTCCCCGGCGCGCGCCGCTTCAACGGCGGCGTTCAGCGCCAGGATATTGGTCTGGAACGCAATGCTCTCAATCACCGATGTAATATCCCGGACCTTCAGCGCACTTGCCTGAATGTTATGCATCGTCTCCGTCATGTCAGTGACCTTTGCCTTGTCGGCGTCGACCGTGCGCGCCGTCTCGCGGGCGGACTCCGCAGTCTGCTGCGCGCCGGCAGTGTTGCTCTTCACCGTGGCGGTCAACTGCTCCATGCTGGCGGCGGTTTCCTGCAGCGCGGCGGCCTGTTCTTCGGTGCGGGAAGAGAGTTCGGTGTTCCCCTGAGCAATTTCGTCGGCGGCCAGGGCCACGGAGGCGGCGGCATCTTTGATCTGCGATACCAGTCCGCGCAGGTTGGCCTGCATGCTGTCCAGCGAGGCCAGCAGGCTGGTTGTGTCGTTGCGGCGAAGGGCGACGGGGGTGGTCAGGTCACCTGCGGCGATGCTGGCAGCCAGCGTCTGCGCCTGTGCGGGCTCACCGCCGAGCTGGCGCATCAGCAGCCGGGTAATGAAAACACCGGTGCCTGCCGCAACAAGCACGGATGCGACAGCGAGCAACATCAGGATGAGTGAGGCATGTGCGATGGCGGCACTGTTTTGTTCTCCGGATGTGACGCTGACCTTCTTCTGTATTTTTACCAGGTCAGTAAGGGCGCTGAGCATCCTGTCCTGAACCGGATTGACCTCTTTTGCAAGATAGGTAATAAAGGCCTTGTCCTGATTGGCGAGTCCGAGCTGTCTGGCATTTTCAAAAACGGTAAAAAAAGCGTTCTGAGCGTCGGTCAGTCTTTTCAGCGCTTCCTGACCCGCTGGCGTTGAGTCTGCTTCCATGATCTGATGCATTTCTGCAAGGCTGGTCAGAAAGTCGGCTTTACTCTTCTGCATGAGTACATCAGCAGGTTTCATGTCTTCAGGAGTGCTGAGCAGGCCGAGTGTCCTCACCGAGATGGCCATGTCTTTCAGTTCACTGAGCATGAGGGTGGCAAGCTGGCTTTTTTTCATTTTGTAACGAACAACATCATCCAGGCTTTCACGCGCTTTAATCAGGGCATGAAGCGCAGTGCCAGTACATATGGCAGACAGGAGGATAAGAAGGCCGAAACCGGCAGCAAGGCGGGTGGAAATTTTCATGCGCTCTCTCTGTTAAGTTGTTATTTTGCTGTGTTTTTAGTTACTAACCACAATTTACTATCGGCACACCGCTCCGCTTGCTCCACACTTGTTTTGTTAAATTAATATTTCACTTTCCACCCGCAGCCCTCTGACACAGGACTGAGCGAGCGTCGCTGGGCGGCGTGCTGTAACGGATCACGCCTTCGCCTGACGCTGTGCTCTTTAACCCTTCTGCGTTCGTTTTCCGGGGACTGAACCCTCTCTGTACGTTAATGCCTGTGCCACATTTGGCGCGTCGAAAATGTTGGCGCACTGTAGGCTGAGCGCTGTCCTGCTCCCCCGCCAGCGTCTGACTGGCCGTCTGGCCGGACACCGGAAGGTTAAGTGTGCGTCCGAAGCAGGCGGCAGCCTGACTGGAGTTCATGGACAGACGAGAGGAGGGCGCAGTGCATAAATCCGGCAGAAGCGGCTGGCAATGCTATCAGCAGGCGCGTCGCCTGATTAACATCTTTACTGACGCTCAGCAGACCGCAAACTTTCGCCACCTATGTCAGCGCAAAACGCGGCAGTGTGGGGTAGTCACCGTTATGAGGGAGTGATGATGCGTATTCGCGGAGCATTGATCCGTGTGATTGGCTGATGCAAACGCGATCGTTTATGAATTTGACCCGGAAGGTGGGTTTACAGAGTAAAAGGCGGTTTAAAACGACGCAACCCAGGCCGCTTTACGTCCGATAGTCGAGTTTCATTATCATTAAACCTGCTCTGCTAACGGGCGCAGAGCAGGTGATCAATCATCATACAGACAATGATCTTATTGTAGTGATCAGCAAAATAAGAGGCGACAATAGCATCCTGATTTCAGGCGTTAAACTTTATCAGAAAACGTGCCTGATGATAGTTAAAACACCTGCAAACAGAGCACATATTCCGGTCAGGATGACAAACCAGTTAATGAATCCACCGCGAAGATGACGCAATGCCGGGATTCGGTAAAATGCATATTGAGGCAGAAAGAAAACAATGAATACGCTGACGGGGACCATAAAATACTTGATGATGTTAATAACATCCAGATTAGCTATGGTGGGTATGATGGTAATAAAAAAGACGACCACGACAGATACAAGGCGCATTCCCGTTCCGTTTGAAAAGGCGTCGTTGCATCCGAAATTATTAAGCGCCATTCCAGTCAGGCTTTCACGCGTGGCAATAAACGTACCCAGGAAGGCTTTCATCGCCGCAAAAAATATGATTATCTGAGAACAGATGGCAAGCCAGGGAGCGTCAAACTTTCTTGCCAGTATTGACAGCGATGTCAGATTCTCAAGGCGCGCTTCCTTAATGTCTGACGGCGTTAAGGAAAAGATACACCCGAGCGAGAAAAAGACGACTGTTGATATGATGACTATCAGTGAAAGAACGAGGATCTGATTTATTTTTTCGAAAGCCTGTTCACCGTGGGTCTGTTTATAATGAGCAACCAGGCTGGAAACGATGGGCGTGAAGCTGAAAGCAAAAATTAATACCGGAAGGTTATTGAAGAGGGATTTTGCAATCTCCGGTATTGACGTTGTATTCGCCTCCGCGGTAAGGAAAGAAGTATTCCAGTGTGGAACTGACATAATGCCAAAAAAAATCAAAGACAGGATGAATGGGAAAACGATTACCCCGACAACTTTTAATATCGTCTCTGTTTTTCCTAAAGAAATAAGCGACATCAGAAAGATTATTCCGAAAACGGTAGCGCCTCTGTTTAAGGGAGGAAACCCCATCTGCGTTTTGAAAAAATCCAAAAATGTATTGCTCATTGTTATGGCATAAACGGCCAAGGATGGGACCATAATGAGAAAGTACGCCACGGTAAGAAATTTTACCGCTTTCCCTCCCAGTAATTCGTTGGTTGTGTCGATAAGATTGCTTTTTGACGTTCTCGTCACCGTTCCTGCCGAGATATACAGTGAAAGCACGCGGTACGTAAAATAAGTAACCGGAAATGCCAGAGCAATAAGTATCATCATTGACCATAAGCCGGCGCTGCCCAGACTCACAGGCCAGAAAAGCGATCCGCTTCCGACGGCACATCCATAAATAGCTAAAATCCACATTATATCTGTTTTAACGGTGTTCCCGGTTATTTTTGGCGTAAGGGTACTGGAAGACATGGTAATCTCCATTTCAAGAGGGGATGTTATGTTTATTTAAATTATTTTATTCAATGCGGAATCAAGATCGTTAATAAGTAACTGACAGTCTTCCAGGCCTACAGACAGCCTGATAATAGAGGCGGTGCTGTCGTGATAACGCCGGGAAGACAGACTTTCAGGCGAGTAATAGGCAATCAGGCTTTTGGTGCCACCATAGCTGGCTCCAATTCTGAACCGGGTCAGGCTGTCAAAGAAGCGTTCGAGGCGACTTTCATCTTTTAACGTTAAAGAAAAAACAGTTCCATATCCATCAAAGTATTTCTTATAGAGACGATTGTCTTCGGAAGATGCCAGTCCGGGATGAAACACAGCGGCCACGGCAGGATGCTTCTCAAGCCAGTGAGAAATAATCTCAGCCGAAGTGGACTGTTTCTCCTGGCGTAATGAATACGTTTCAAGCCCTCTTATCGCCAGGAAACAGTCGTCGGGGCTGACATACATGCCCATAATATCCTGCAACTTTCTGAGACGGGCATGGTGTTCATTATCAACAGTGCTGATACTGCCCAGCAGAATGTCAGAATGGCCATTCATCATTTTCGACACCGCCTCGACGACATAGTCCACGCCAAATCTGAATGGTCTGGACAGCAGCGGACCTCCCCACGAATTATCGACAACCGTGAGAATATTATGTCGACGCGCTAGCATGGCAATTTGTTCAATATCCTGTATTTCCATTGTCAGTGAACAGGGTGACTCAATTAAGATCAGCCGGGTGTTGTCACATAGTGCATTCTGTATAAAAGCAGTATCTCGCGGTGGGCAAAATGTAACTTCAACGTTTAGCTGTGCTAAATAATCTGTTAGAAAGTCACGTAACGGCCCGTAGCAGGAATCAGGCGCAATAATATGGTCTCCGCCCTTCAATGTTGACATCAATACCAGCACCAGGGCGGCCTGGCCTGAAGGAAGTACAACGGTATTTCGGCTGCCTTCCAGGCTGGAAATTAATTTTTCCAGTTCGCGGTGGGTGGGTGAGCCCGTAATGCCGTAACTGAATCCATCCGGCTGCCTTTTCTTTCTTTCTTCGAAACTTTGAAAATCCTCGAAGACAATTGTTGAACCTCTGTAAACCGGCGTCGCCAGAGATTTAAATGAATGTTTATCATTGTTCTTTTTCACGGCTTTTCCCCTTGTGTTTATACGCTGCCCCCACTATTGCGCTTAAAAAAGCGTAATTCTATACTGAACACTAATGACTTTATAAGTACAGGTAATGGGCTGTGTACAGAGAAATTGAAACCTTCAGAGCAGTTATGCTTACAGGAAGCGCAACGAAAGCGGCTGAAATGATTGGCGTTTCTCAGTCTGCCGTCAGCCAGAAATTAAAAATTTTTGAAAACGAATGCGGGCTTGTGTTGTTCAGGCGAGAAAGGGGCAGGTTAGAAGCCACGGAAAATGCTCACCTGCTTATGAAAGAGGTTGAAAAACATTTTCGCGGTATAGAACTGATTGAACACAAAGTGAAATCTCTCAAAAATCGTATTGATACAACCATCCATCTTGCGGCTCACCCGGTGTTCGGGCAAAAAGTGATTCCGAAAGTGATTGCTGACTTTGTCAAAGCCTCTGTGACGAAAGTCAAATTTTCTATTAACAGTTCTCGAGATATTTATGAAACCGTAGATTCGGGAGAACTGGATTTTGGTCTGGTAGCAAACGAAATATATGGCAACAGCTGCGTTTTTTACAGTTTCTGCACGGTACAAGGTGTATTCATTACGCCAAAAAACATGCTCAGCGCCTCAGTAAAATCGGTCAGCCTTACAGAGATAGCCGATCAAAACTTTATCGCCCTTAACTCTGAGGATACGACGAGAATAGCGCTGGAAAAAGAGTGTCGGTTAAAGAAATTAAGCTTAAACATGCTCGTTGAAACGCCATATTGTCATACGGTGTTAGAAATGGTGACGTCTGGGGCCGGTGTGGGTATTGTGCATCCTCTGACCCTGGCGGGGATTAACGCTGAAGCAGTAGATGTATTTACGCTTCGTGAAAATATTACTTTCGGAAGCAATTTGATTTTCAGAAAAGACAAGGTGTTGAAATCCAGCGCAAAAGAATTGATAAAAAATCTCAGAATTCAGACGGCAAGAGAATTAAGAGAAGTGTCAAAGGTCCATCATGTCGATATCAAGGTAAAGCAATTCAATATTTGACTGTTTAATCTTGCCATTCTGCGTTTTTAACTTTCAGATGGCCGTCTGATTTACCCCAACTCCGCCTGTCAGCTCAGTAGACATGTGACCTGCGTTTTTACTTAAGTTGTCACAGTAAAAATACCTGATGGATGGCTGGCTGAATGCAAACAGGCACCCATCTCAAAGCGGGTCAGTATTAAAAAAACACGCCTGTTTCCTTGCCTCTCTGTGCCTCGGATTGGTGAGACAGGAGCTTTACCATTCCCCGCTTCGGGCGTTTAAACAAACCGGTTATTTACCATGGTGATCTGAGATAGGCTGAGAAATCAGGCCTCACGATTAAGGTGCCGTGCAGAGCCTGGACGCCTTTTCCTGCAACTGTTTCCCCGCGTTACAGAGGCAATATTTCATTACTCTCTTTAACAACCGATATCATCAAACTGTCACAGAAGAATTTTTGAATACCTGAGGCGCGTCTCAACACCGCGCCCGCTTTTGTGAACATGTTTCTCATTTCGCTGAGTGCTGTCCAGGCAAACATCGATTAACTTACTTAAGCTGAGAGGATTCATCATGTCTCTGTCTGTCATTAAAAATGCAGTTAAAACCACAGCGTTGGCCACTGTCGTACTGGCTGGCCTGCAGGTGTCTTCGTTTGCAAAGGATCTGCCTTCTCAAATGACTTTCGGTGCAGTGGCAACCGGCAATGTTTCTGCTAAAAAGCCTGATGTTTCTGTTAATGAACGTGCAGTTAAACTGGCCGCGTGGCATCACCATCTGGAGATTAACCAGGCCTGTGATGATCCTTCGCTGGGTGTGGGTCCGAGTTGCCCGAACGAAGGCAACGCATAACGAGTAAAATCGACAGACACCGTTCACAGGTGCGGTGTCTGTGTTTCCTGAACTGACCGGCTACGGGCCAGTCAGCTTTCTGCCCGCAGGGTATCTGAGCTTTTATCCTGCGCCTGAACGTCTTCCGGCCCAATAACAGGACAGCAGACCGCCATACGGGGCAGACAGGGTAAGCGCGTTCACCCTGGTGATGGCAGGAACCGCCTCAACGCATTTCTCCGCCTGTGATGAAAAAACGCCAAATGTTCCGGCTGTGGGAAAAGACCAGAACCAGTAAATGTAACGCTATTTAGCAGCGCTGGCCGACAGGATTGAAGTCACCTGCCGCAACCAGAGTGGTGCGACCGTCAGCGACATGAGTGCGTCATTGATCATGACCTACTGGCAGGCCAAAACAGCACGTATCGACGTGACAAAGGCACTTTACCGCTCGGTGGCAGAGCTGGATAACCAGCCGCTGATTGACACGTTTAGCAAGCGGGTAAACCGCGCGACAACAGCGATGCTTACGAGCGCCAGCAACATGACGTTTCCTGACGTCAGTAGCGTCAACCTGACGCTTATCACCGTCATATTTGGCACCGTGCGTAATGTGTTTGAGCAGGACCTTACGCCGTCAAACGCGGACAGGGTGATCCGACAGCTCATCACCATGTGCAATGCCTGTCTGGATACCTTCAGGACGGGGTAACGTTCCTTCTGCGGTAAGTTCCGTTGGCCGGGCGGGGGCTGCGGTAAGCGACTTTCGGCGTGCATCCCGGGCACATTGCTTTTCTGCTGCGGAAAACCAGCTTACCAGCAAAAAAGTGTAAGGTGTCGTGCGCAGAATGGCTGCGTATCGCTGACGTTTATCCTCTGTACGCACGGCGCATTTATTAAACGTCCTGGCTGGCATCAGATACACCTGAGCCCCGCCGTGTGCGACTTGCGCATGCTGTAAACGTACGGCGAAGGTAAGGCCGCGCAAAACATGCCGAACCGCTGCTAACAGGTTGCGTATGGCCAACCAGGCGGAGAACAGGAGTAAGGAGCTGACGCTGATGGTCGGTGACGTCGCTCCGTCATTTGTCCAGGCGCAGGCAGAAAAGATTGGGGGATTTAGCCCGCAAATTTCATATATGCACACCTGATCAGGTAAGGTTCGACTGAATAATATGCCCAGACTGACGACAGGACATTCAGGTCATGCTGACTGTCACCTGAATAGGCTTTTAACAGTTTATCTTTCTTGTCTTTGGACAGTATCACCTCTTCAAGCGTGTCTTTCATCGCTTTCCGGACATCGTCAGGCGCAGCTTTAAAAATCTGGCTTGAAAAAACGGTATCAGACAGCGCTTTCATTTTTTCAGGGTGTCCAAACGCGTCAAAGATGACGGCATCAGAGGCGGCCTGAATTAACGGAATGGACGTGATGTGGCAGTATTCCTGTACTGTTTTAAGGTCTGGCGTCTGAGCCGCGAGAGCATTGCCTGTCATCAATAAGAAAAAATAAATTAATCGTTTCATAACTACCCTAGTGTAAAACCCCTGTTACAGAAACGCGGTCTGCCATAAAGTGAGAACACGACGTCATCGGGATAAAGTGAAAGGGGAAAGGTGCAATCTTTGCCCGTCGGGTATTAAACGCTGAAATATGAAGTATTCAACGCCTCTGCTCAGCGCTAAAAGCCAATCCCTGGTCGCGATCACAAGACGAATATTAAGTGTAATGCTTTTCGCTTTCGTCCTTATGCGGGTTGACGTCAGACGCGTATTCATGCTTTAAAACCACAGAAAAAAGGGGCCCGGACGTGAGCCCCAAATGACTGCATTAACTTGCTATCGATTATAGAGTGTTACTCACCGGTTAGCCGGTTCGCTTAATGATAATCGGCAAAGCAAATGTAAATTGCAAGTTTTTGATTATGTTGAAATATAATTTATATATTAGTCCGAATATCTCAAGTAATAGTATATTTCGCTGATGATTTGCGTTGTCAAACCATAATGGACCAGTTCTTTATAGAATGTATAAAGCGCCGGGTGACAGACAAATCATAATGCGAAATGGTATCCGCCAGGACCTGGATTCTGATGTAATCCAGGCCTGCGTCAACATAGTTAATCAACGTGCTGTTCGCATCCTCAATAACGCGCTTAATACAGCTGTTTTATTGCCTGCAATATATTGCTGTGCATTCTGATTTGCCTTCGGTGAGCCGATAGCCCTGAGATGGCGGATATACCGCCGGGGCTGGCCGGCGGTATAACCTGTGTGTCAGAACTGCGTCCAGTTATTCTCGCTACTCTGGTATGTTCCCGCCAGCGGCGTTAAGGTTACTGGTTGCGCGGCAGATCTGCCCGGATGTGGCTTGATATCGGGCTTTCTGACGTTCCCGTCTGCACCAGGCGTAAACGCGGCGACCAGGCCGTTCAGCGCTTCTGCCTGTTCGGTCAGAGAGCGGGCAGCGGAGGACGCTTCTTCAACCAATGCGGCGTCTGCTGCGTCACGTCGTCCATCTGATTCACCGCCTGATGCACCTGGCTTATTCCCAGCGACTGCTCCTGCGCTGCAACCGAAATTTCTTCAATCAGATCGGTGACCTGACGGACTGCATCATCCATTCGCGCCATGTTCTCACCAACGTCACTGGCCTGAGACGCTCCGGCCTCTACAAACGCGATGGATGATTCAATCAGCTCTTTGATTTCATGCGCCGAGGCGGAGGATCGCTGTGCAAGATTTCTGACTTCGCCAGCCACGACCGCAACAGAAGTCGGTAATCGTATTCACTGACAGTCTTTTTGATAAAACATTAATCGGCCCGAAACGTCTGGCCGGCTAATCAAGCCTCAGACAAGGAACACTAATTTACAAGGCCAGGTTCAGCAGAACGCATCGCCGCATGGATTTCTTCTGCTGCGCCATCGCCTAAAGGAAGCAGGGGAGAACGCACTGTCGCATGGTCAAGAATGCCACGTGCAACCAGTGCATGTTTCAGTGCCACCGTGCCTTCCATGTGAGATCCGCGATGGTAAACCGCTTTCGTAACAGGCAGCAGGCGGTCGTGGATTTTACGGGCCTTACTGTAATCCTGATCCTTGCCCGCCTTAATCATTTCAATCAGAGGTTCCGGGGCGATATTACCGTAGCCCACTAACATGCCATCCACATCAAAAACGGTGTGCAACAAATATTCATCGTGGCAGGTCAGCACCTGAAGATCAGGACGCTCCCGGCGAATCAAGGGGATTTCTGTATCCCAGCGACGCATGTTTCTGACACCGTTCTTCATGGCAAAAACCCCGGGCTGCGCTGAGATATCAAGTAAGGTTTTCAGGTTATAAGTCGCTTTGGTCACATCCGGGTACTGGAACAGAATCAACGGTAGCCCGCTTTCCTCATACACAACGCGATAGCGGTCCTGAGGAGCACCATCCTGATAACCGAACCGGAGCCAGCCATGTGAAGGATAAAGAAGGCCAGCTGAAGCCCCCGCATCAACAGCCCGCTTAGTTTCAAGCGCTGCCACTTCCGTCCCCTCACCGGTGATACCTGCAATCACAGGAATTTTTCCTTCAACAGACGTAACGAAAGCACGTATTACCGAGGCCTGTTCTTCCTGGGTCAGGAATGTGCCTTCACCCGCACGCCCCAGGACAACACATCCTTTAACACCATTGATGCTGCCCAGCCAGCTCCCCAGGCGCTGAAGGGCATCATAATCAATACGTCCGTCGCGCGTTGAAGAAGGCCGTGGTTTTGCCGTGGTGGCTGGCGAGGTGCGTAATCTTGCGCAACGAACCTCCTCCTCGGCAAAGGAAATCAGAGAGCTGATTGATTCGTCGATGCAGTTTATCCATAAAGGTTCGGAACAGACTGAAGGGGTCAGATATAATCTTAACCGTATGAACGATGCGGTGAATCAGGTGAACGACCTTATTAATGAAATATTAGTGGCGGCCAGAGAACAGTCGCAGGGTATCAGCCAGGTTCATCAGGCGGTCAATCAAATGGATGACGTTACACAACAAAATGCTGCACTTGTCGAAGAAGCTTCTGCGGCTGCGCTGTCCCTTAAGGAACAGGCCCTGTCACTGAGCAAACTGGTTTCTGCTTTTATTATATCGCCCCGCAAAAGCTCAGAAAATAAGAAGCCGGTAATCAGCCCGGAAACGTCAGGGCAGGGGCATGTTTATCCTTCCCCAGGCGAAGCGGCTCTTTCTGATAATAACTGGCAGACATTCCAGGAGCGTGTTCCGTTTAAGTGCCGGGTTGTCACGGTGGATAAATACTTTCCTGTTTATTCAGTAATATGCATCCGCCCTGCGATCAGGATTTATGTGGATAGCCTGAACTGTATGAAAAGGAAGGATCGGGCCAATGTTAACAGACTCATCTAAGTCAGCTGTTACAGGAAAAAGCAGTGCCGACAGCCTCGCAACGCTGCCGGCACAGCTTAACCAGTGTTTATTTTTTAGAAATTAAGGGGTTATTTGGCAGTGATATACTGATGGCTCATCTCAAATGAGATAACCGGGAGTCTGCTTTGGGCCAGAAACAAACATTGCAAATATCACTGTTTTAATAAGTCATAACATGTGGACTTCATTGACTGCGTTCCATCAACTCAAGCGTCTGACCATCGGGGCTTTGTAAATATATTACTCTGGTTCCCTGCATGGGTCCTGACAAAACTGTCTGCGGTTTCCCTGGCGTCTTCCAGCCATAGTCCGATACTTTGCTCAAGAGCATATCAAGATCCTGCACTATAAACGCAAGATGCGCGTAGCCTGGGATATAGGGCGCTGAAGGCTCCTGTGGCTGTTCAATGTTATTGTATTGTAATAATTCAATTTTAATGCCAGCCAGTTCAAGCAAAGCCATTCGTACATCCGCTCCCCTTGCGCCTGTTACTTCATCAATAACAGGTCCAGACATTTTCCCTTCGCGTAATAACTTCCCTCCAAGGATATAGGTCCAAAAAAATAATGAGTCTTCAATATTTTTAACTGAAAAACCGACGTGATCAGCACTTAAAATCATGAGATTATCTGCTCCCAGTTGACTGATAAGAGACTGCATTACAAGTCTTTACCAGGTGTAGAAAAACTACGAAGGTCCGCTCCTCGCTCAAAGCGGACCTTCATCTCAGTCATCCTGTTCGCTTTGTGACAGAAGCGGATACTGACATATCCGCACTGCATTATTACATCAGCGCAGAGCAGTACTTATCAAAAATATTCCATAGGGCAGTATTCGTCTGACATTCAGGCAGGCCGAATCCGGATGTTTGGCTCAAAATGTAACGACGTTAAACTTTGCACCCAAAGTCGGCTGAGTTCTGTAGCAGAAATTATTACTGCAGAAAATACCTACAGGTCAAAGTGAAGGTGCTTCTGGCACACCTGCAATCGGCTATTACCCAGGGATACAAAGTAAGGAAGGAATAGGATTGACTAATTAATCAAGTATCCTGGTCCGAGTGCAAAAAGGTCGACGAAATATTTTAAAGACGAAGTTTTGTCGTGTAGAGGCACTAAGCCAACTTACTCTCTCCCTTTGTTAAAATATATCAACCTGACTCTGGCATCATAACGTCCGCTTTTCACGCGGCGGATTTATCTGATACATTTCCGGGAAGTCTTCTCTGCCGTCCGCGTTGTTACCATCTTGACTGTCGTAGTCATTATTCCAGCGTTGTCACTCCTTTTAAAACGGGCTCAGTTTCTGTGGGGACAGGATATTGAAAAAAGGATTTTTAACATGGCAAATCATTCATAGCGGGCCTGGGACCGCCAGAAGGGAAATTACCGGGTTAACAGAGGAGGTACAGGCGGGCCTTCCGGTGCAGTATCAATATCATGTTAGGTCATCCGGAAAGCTTCAGGATAATGTTTCCGCTCCGTTCTTCTGGCCGGCTCTGTGCTGCGCGATATGTACAGGCAATACGGCCAGCTACATAGCCATTCGCTCTAAATCTGATTAATCCAGTAAGGCTATGAAATAGTAGCCTTTATTTTAAAAAAAAAAGCCAGATACTTATAAGAACAAAAAGTTACAAAAAAATATATTAAACAATTCATAAACACAACGAGGAATCTTCAAAAAAAACTTCCAATAATTTTATTACATGCGATAAATGGAAAAAAGGTTTCGTAACCAAGTGAAATAATTGAAATAAATTTAACATATTTCCGTAATTACGATTTACATGAAACTCGTAAAGCTAAGAAAAGTTTAACTTTAAATGTGCATGAAAGAGCTAATTTTTTATCAGCTTTGGCTCTTGTTGTAACGGAGTAGCAGTTATCTTAAATAGCTAACCTTGGGAGAAATGAAATGTTAAATGTCCTATCTGAAGAAGAAGTTTTACTTGTTTCGGGTGGAAGCACAGCAAGTGATGGTATTGCATGTGCCGCAGGTATTGCCGCGACAGCATTAGCATCTGAAACTATAGCAGGAGGAGCAGCAGCGGCATTAGGAGCTGCCGCCGCATGTGCAAACTATGCAGATGATCTCTCGAATGATGATGATAGCGACGACGGCGATGACGATGGTGACGGTGGTGATAATTAATTAACTAATAAGTGCCTGGTTTTGCAGGCACTTAATTTATAAGGGTAATAAAATGTCAAACAAACATAAAATTAGATTTTTTTTTGGATTATTAGCTTTTCTTTTGATTGTTGTAAGTTTTTTTATTGATTTTAGTAATGATGAGCCCCCAAAGCCGTCTCACATAGCATTGCTAATAATCATTTTCGTAGCTATGGTTTTTTCAATTTACAAAACAAAAAACAGGAAGAAAGATAATGAGTAATGCTAAGAAAAAGTTATTTTTAACTTTCATCTCAATGCTACCTTTATCTGTTTATTGTGAAGATCATGTATCAAAATATTCAATTGAGGTTGTATCAAATTTTGAAGTTAGCAAAAATAAAAAAATAAAATCCGTGTATAATGAAACTATAAAGATAAATTCTGCTGTTGGTGCAAAAAGTCTATCAAATATAAAAATCCCCTTTGATCAATATTTTTGGAATTTAACTATAAAAAACGCAAAGATAATCAAAAAAAATGGTCAGGAGGTCGCTGCTATTGTAAGACAAGATAATAATGATTTAATCGGGGCAAAGAATAATTTGTCAGACATTAGGACAACTTCTATTTCTTTTCCTGATTTAGTGGAAGGTGATACAATCCACATAACAATTAATAAAATCCAAAAGAAAACCATCTTTCCTGGTGGGTTTTCAGAAGTATTCAAAGCACCTATTGAATCTAACTATAAGAAATATAGCATCAGATTTGAAATTCCTGCCACTACTAATCTAAAGACTCAATCAACTGGATTTGATAAGAGTATTAAGTTTAGTAATGGCAAAAAAATTATAACATGGAATTTAAGCAAACAAGCGCATAACACACACAAGAGTGAATCCAAAATTAAAACAGCACCCTATTTAGTCGTTTCAAGCTTCAAAAGCTGGAATTCAATTGCTAAAAACTTCAGTAAATTGGCAGATCACTATAGCACCCCAACTCCTGATGTAAAAAAGTTAGCAGACGAATTAACATTCAATATAAAAGATAAAAAAGAACAGACCAGGATTATTTTTAACTGGGTTTCTCAAAATATTGAGTACACGAATATTTCACTTGGTGATAGTGGATATATACCAAATTCTGCTTCTGATATAATTAAGAGTAGACATGGCGACTGTAAAGATCATGTAACATTAATGAGAGCTTTACTTAAAGCCAAAAACATCAAATCAAAATATATTCTTATTTCTTTTCAACCCTATTATCAAAAAAACATCATTCCTACGATAGCATGGTTTGATCATGTTATAATTTTTATTCCAGAATTGAATATTTATTCCGATCCAACATCTAAATTATTAGCATTCAACTCATTGCTACCCAACCAGATAAAAAAGCCTGCCTTAATGGTTAATGGTCAGACAGGTAGAATAATAACGACACCTAATGTATCTCTTCAAAAAAACAAAATAGTAAATGAGGTTGATTTTTACTATGAAAAAAACCAATTCGTAGGACATCAAAAAACAACTGCTATTGGACCAGTAGCTGCAATTTTGAGGCAAGATTTAAATTATGCACAAGATAAAGGTGGTAATATTTTTATCAAAAAGATTTTAGAGCACAACAACTTAACGGGAGAAGGTTCAATTGAAAATTTAAAAAATAAGATATCCCAAGACGATCCCGTTGTTATTGTGAGCAATTTTAATATAAAAAATAAAAATACTGACAATCTGAATTACCCTGAAGTAATTGAGTTTCTACATCCACCACTGACACGTATCTTAAGTAATGGTGGCGTTCAGCAAAAAGAAATTTCTTTATGTATTTCGGAAGAATATATAGAAAAGAGTCTTTTCCACATTCCTGAAGGATGGAAGTTAGAAAAAAAACCTTTTGAGAAAACCATAAAAACAAAACTTTTTACTTATACCTCTCATTATGATTTTGCGAAAGGAAATCTTTATAGCGAGAAAATAATTAATGTATATTCAAATAATCCAGAATGTGATAAGGATAATATCAGTCAATTTAGGAAAAAGATAAATGAAGTAAAAGAAGACTTTAGGCATAAAATTAGTTTGGTTAAAATATGAATAATTTATGCCTATAAAAATACTATCCGCATCTTTAAAGTACATGTCAATGTTAATCTATAATTGGTATGATCATGACCGGCATGAAAAAAACTTTATTCATAATAAAAGATTATAACAATGAAGATGAAGGAAAACTAATATTTAATAACGATAAATGGTTAATTGTTTATGTGGTTTCAACAATTACAATCATACTAGGCTTTATTTTTCTTATTTTATTTGGTGAGTATAGTGAAAAATCTCATGTTAGCGGTTATTTGATACCAGATAAGGGTTTGATAAAAGTCACAGCCATACATCAGGGTATAATTTCTCGTGTAAATGTGGTGGAAGGTCAGCATGTTTTAAAAAATGAACTACTTTTTGTTATTGATCTGAATTCTATTAGTGATCAAGGAAAGACTTCTGATTTAATTTCAGACAGTCTGAAAAAAAGGCATAAGTTACTTGTTAATGAATTGAGTAGATTACATTTAATTCACCTTAGCCAAACAGAAATGATCGAGAAATCAATTAGTTCACTTTCTCAACAAAAAGTTGCTCTCGAAAAAGAGATTCAGGCTGAAAATATATATTTATCTTTATCCGAAAGAAACCTTAAACGATACTCTGCGCTAGGAAAAAACAATGCAATTTCTCAGTCTGACATTGAGAAAGCTCAGCAATATTTTCAAGCAGCAATCATTCAACTAAACTCAATGAAAAGAGTGCTTGCATCCACTGATGGGAACTTAGAACAAAATATACAAGAGAGAAAATCTCTAATTGATAAGCAAAATAATGAAGATTCTCAGCTACAAAGATCTATTGAAGAAATTGAGCAAGAAATGATTCAAATTTCTCAGCAGCAATATCTTGATTTAACTGCATCCTCTGATGGCACTGTTACACAAATTACTGGAAAATTAGGAGGCGAAGCGGATACTGCCATTCCTCTAGCAACCATACTCCCTGATGGAGCGAATTTGGAAGCTGATATGTATGTACCTTCTATTTCTGTTGGTTTTGTTAAAAAAGGAAATGAAGTTTTGCTCGCTTATCAAGCATATCCGTATCAAAAATTTGGATTACAACATGCGGTGGTATTTGAAATAGATAAGACTGCAGTTAATCCCAAAGAACTGCCCTTTTCCCCAACTTCACAAGATCCTATGTATCTTGTAAAAGCCAGATTAGATAAGCCTGTCATTACAATATACGGTAAAGATGAACAACTCCAGTCAGGAGAAAAATTTGATGCTTACCTTATTTTGGAACATAGAAAAATATGGGAGTGGGCTATTGACCCACTTATTGCTGAAAAAGAAAAATTTTAAGAGATTTATATGCGAGTTTTATATCAAACCGAAAGAACAGAGTGCGGATTAGTTACTGTTGCAATGATTGCAAGTCATTATGGACTGGAATTTGATTTAATTCAGTTAAGAAACATTTATCCCACATCTATGAAAGGAACTAATTTAAAAAACCTAATGGATGTTTTTTCTAAAATGAATTTAGAAAGCAGACCCGTTCGTTGTGACGTTGAAGAAATAAAAGAATTAAGGTTGCCAGCTATAATTCACTGGAAAATGGATCATTTTGTAGTACTGAAGAAAGTCAAAGGAAATAAATATTATATCAATGACCCGGATTTGGGTAGTGTAGTGGTTAGCAACCATGAATTTAATAAATCATTCACTGGTATAGCTCTTGAAGTATGGCCTGGGCCAAAATTCAAAAAAGCGGATAAAAGAAGCAAAATAAATATTCAATCAATAATACCATTTAGCTTTGAATTAAAAAAATTAATTTTCTATATTTTCATTCTCGCTTTAGCAATTGAAATATCAACGTTAGTGATTCCTATCTTACAAGAGATCATTTTAGATGATTCAGTTGTAACTGGAGATTTAGATCTTCTGACTATATTGGTTATTGCTATTGCATTATTTTCTTTTGGTTCTGTTGTAACTACTGCTGTAAAAAGTATTATTGAAAGAAAAATAACATCATCTTTGTCCATTATAGTTCCTTCACATATATTTAAACATATTTTCTCATTGCATATCGGTTGGTTCGAAAAAAGGTCAGCAGCTGATATAGCAAATAGGTTCGATTCGGCAAATACAATACATAAAACGTTAACTACAAGTACAATAAGTGCTGTAATTGACGGTTTAGTAGGCATACTTGCCTCAGTTATTATGTTCTATTATAGCCCTGTTTTAGCATCGATTGTATGTGTTACCTTTTTGATATATAGCATATTAAGATTCGCTTGGTATTCCAATTACAGGCAAAAGTCAGCTGGTTCTTTAAAGCAAAACTCAAAAATCCAGTCTTTTATTTGGGAATCACTGAGAGGCGCCGCGACGATAAAACAATTCAATGCTAATCATCAACGGCATCAAAAGTACTTATTCATGCTTGGAAACTATGTTAGAACTCAATCGGATCTTCAAAATATTAATACAGCCTACACTTTTATTCATGACTTGATCTTTGCCGTTGAAAAAATAATAACGATATATCTAGGTGCAAAGCTTATTATTAATGGTGGATTTACGATCGGGATGTTTACAGCGTTTATGGGTTTCCGCGAAAATTTTATCAATAGAGGTTCCAGTCTCATAAATACACTGATGGAGTTCAGAAGCCTAAGTGTTCATTTAGACCGTATATCTGACATAATACTTACACCAAAAGAACATGATTCCAGCCTTCCGTTCTTGGGAGATACGGTTGGAATAATGAAAAAAATAAGCATTAATAATATAAGCTATGCATATGGTGAAAATGAAAAATATATTATTAAAGACTGCTCATTTGACGTTTTTAAGGGAGAAACTGTTGCTCTCATTGGACCATCGGGGATAGGTAAGTCAACACTTCTTAAAATAATTTCTGGTCAATTAAAGCCCAGCTCAGGAAATATACTAATCGATGACCGTGCGTTAGAATCAATTGATTACAATATGATCCGCTCTATTATCTCTTTTGTAAGACAAGACGATATGTTGTTTGCTGGAACCATTACAGAAAACATTGCTTTTTTAGAAAAAAAACCAGATTTTGAAAAAGTTAAGAGACTGGCTGTTTCAGTTAACTTACATGATGAGATACAAGGAATGCCTATGGGCTATAATACCTTAATTGGACCTCTTGGAACCGGACTTTCTGGAGGGCAAGCACAACGAATAATGATTGCGAGAGCTCTTTATAGATCCCCTCAAATTTTGTTATTAGATGAGGCGACAAGCCATCTAGACATTAAAAACGAGATGATAATATCAAATCTATTAAAAAACTCAGGGATAACGCAAATTATAATAGCCCACAGAGCAGAAACTATCGCCAAAGCTGACAGAGCTATTAACATAAGTGATTTAATATAGCTATTAATCCTATGTTTATTATGATATTACTATCTACTTCGTTTTTTTTTTAATTTTATTTTTTTCTTACTTTTACAGATTAAAAAGCCAGGCAATAAGCTTTGTTAAATAATTAAGATTCCGTATGAACGACCCAGCACCTGGTCGGATTTTCAGGCTATACGCACGCTTTATGGCATATTTGCCTTAATCATTTTATTCAGCGCACGCAACACGTTCAGTACCTCTGCGACCGGACCATCGTAGTCGCTCAGTCTCAGTGAACCACCAAACATTTGTTCAACTCTGTAACGTTTACACTACCGAGCGACAGATTGTAATCTATTTTCCATTTCCACCGCGCACTGCTCACGTTCAGATGTTGATTAGCGACTTCATGATTAAGATCTGCGTACTCGCTGGGCCGTTAATTCGCCCCTTTGAGAATGAATGAAATCACTAATTATCTTAAGACCAGTTCATCGTGACATAGCCAAATGTTGTCAGAATCATTGGCGTCTGACCAAATTTTCCAGTGGGTCTGCCGGATTGATCCGAAAGTGGCTCTGAGTTAGTAACGTTGTTAAGTGCCAGGTCAACATCGATGTTTTCACATATCTTGCTGTCAACGGTCAGATGCAGTTTTCGCCAGATAAGGCTTCGTTCTTTACAAGATTTTTTGACTTACCATTCGCTATAAGCAAGTGTTAATTATAAAGGCAGCCCTTCAATACCTGTTTCTTCTTTAAGATTTCTGGATGCAGCTGTTTAAAGAGTTTCTCCCTTTTCTAATCCACCGGCAGGCAAGCTGAAGCAACTGTTCATTCAGCCAGTATTACTCCTTCGAAGCAGGCAGAATTCATCCCCTCGTAAAAGTAAAATAAACACTGCAACGGATAGGTTATGTCTTTCACGACTCTTGGCCATACTACAGGCTCCGCTCTGGACATCAGGGCAATGCGGATCTTTGTCGCTGTTGCAGAGGCAGGGAGTTTTGTTGCTGGCGGCAAGGCGATGGGGTTAACGCGCTCTTCTAACCGGGTAAAGCGATAACCCGGTTAGAAGAGCACCTGCAGACAAGGCTTTTTCAACGCACCACGCGGCGGTTATCTCTGACCCCAGAGGGGCATGAATTCTATCACCGCTGCTGCAGATTACTGGAAGACATAGAAGAAGCCGAAGCCAGTATCCGGCATAATTCACCAGTGCCAAAAGGCATTCTGAGACTGACCGTGTCAGAGGGTTATGGCAAAATGGTTATCCTTCCTTTTCTCCAGACGTTTTTACAGAACTCACCGAATATAAACATTGAAGTCAGCCTTAGCGATCGGGTTGTCGATCTGGTGGAAGAAGGATTTGACCTTGCCGTTCGGGTAGGCAATGCAGCCACAAGCCATCAATACATCACGCAGGTGATCGACAGAGCAAGGTCACAGCTATTCGTATCACCGGACTATCTTAAGCAATGGGGTAAACCGGAATCACCTGCTGACCTCAAAGAGCATCGTCGTCTTGTTTATGGTTTAGGAGCGGCTTCAGGCGCATGGACACTCTTTGACGAGGAGCATGGGCAAATAACGCTGAACGGCAGGAACCATGTCAGGTTCGACAGCGGCGATGCCATACGCTTAGCTGCCATAGCCGGATTGGGTATCGGTTATTTACCTTCATCCATGATTGAAAAGGATATTTTAGCAGGGCACCTGGTACAGGTATTGGCTGATACACGAGGCGAGGAGGTTGCTATCCATGCTATTTACCCCACTCGCTTACATCTCTCCCTGAGGGTGCGCATTTTTATTGATGGCCTAAAAAACTTTCTAAGTAATCATAAAAAAAGAAATATCTCTCGTTGAGAATATATATCTCCATTTCTCGCTCAACGCGGGCATTATCAGCAACGAGGCCGGGTTAAAAAAGCAGCAGTATATGACAGTTAAATGATTTCTCTGTGACACAGTTAAAGAAAGTAACTATTGTGGCGATAACGGTATAGCGTGATATACACGCTTTAACTACAAGGACTTAACATGGCCGTCATTAACACCAATACGCTTTCACTGGTTACGCAGAATAACCTGACCAAATCACAGTCTGCTCTGGGCACGGCAATTGAGCGTCTCTCTTCCGGTCTGCGCATCAACAGCGCTAAAGACGACGCAGCCGGCGAAGCTATCGCTAACCGCTTTACTTCTAACATCAACGGTATGACCGTTGCAGCCCGTAACGCCAACGACGGTATCTCTCTGTCGCAGACGGCTGAAGGCGCACTGACCGAAATCAACAATAACCTGCAACGCGTACGCGACCTGACCGTTCAGGCGCAGAACAGCTCTAACTCAGCGTCTGACATCGACTCAATCCAGGCGGAAGTTAACCAGCGTATGCAGGAAATCGACCGCGTCACCAAACAGACCGACTTCAACGGGATTAAAGTCCTGAACACCGGTTCCGGCAGCACCACCTACAACTTCCAGGTAGGCGCAAAAGACGGTCAGACAATCGGCATTACGCTGAGCGCAAGTGATGGCTTCGACCTGGCAGCAGCGGGGCAGTCAGGCACCACTCAGAATACCGAGACAACCACGGGCCAGACCGTAAACGGCAATGCCCGCAGCACCTCTGCTATCGGCTTCGACGTTCTGAAGGGCGCGGTCACCGGCGGCACTGGCGGGACGGCGTCCAGCAATACGCCGCTGGCCGACATTGATAAAGCGATTAAGGCGGTCGACAACCAGCGCAGCCTGCTGGGTGCGTCTCAGAACCGTTTTGAGTCCACCATCAGCAACCTGAACAACACCGTGACCAACTTGACCGCTGCCCGCAGCCGTATTCAGGATGCGGACTACGCGACGGAAGTGTCAAACATGTCCCGCGCGCAGATCCTGCAGCAGGCCGGTTCTTCTGTACTGGCACAGGCCAACCAGGTGCCACAGACCATGCTGTCTCTGCTTCGTTAACAGACGCCGGTGAGCTGCATTCCGTAATGCAGCTCATCAGCATTCAGCGCCGTGAGCGTAAGCGCTCTTCCTGCCTGCACACCCTGTGATACAGTCCATAAAACAAGCAAAATCCAATCCATATTTTGTCTCATCGCGCTTTAACGCATATTCACTGATGACCAGGCCCGGTTTTGGACCCGTAGCAGGGGCAGTAAAGGGTATGATGCGCAATTCAGTCCGAGCCCGGCAAAATGGGACGTTGTGTTGAGTAGTGGGCACACTCCCCGGAAGCCAACCAGAAAGTGTGCGATGAAACTGAAGGGTGCAGTGGTGATTTTAAAGGCGCGAAGAGGCATCCAGCCGGATTTGCAGACGGCTTATGTTTTCGGTTATCTCCGCGGTTCTGTCGGCCAGTTCGCGGATTTCGCTGGCAATAACAGAAAACCCTCGTCCCTGCACGCCGGCTCTGGCGGCCTCAATGCTGGCATTTAGTGAGATGAGTTTGATCTGAGCGGCAATATTGGCATTTTCAGAGACCAAATCAGCGATCTCACTGACAGAGGCTGATGCCTCATCTCTTCGCTGGCGTTCATGCTCAGCCTGAACCTCCTGGTCTTTCAGCGTCTGTATATCGATCAGCGCCCCGACCGCCCGCAAAGGTATACCCTCTTTGTCCCGTCGGGTCTGCCCACGTGCACGGAACCACCGGTAATTGCCGTTTTTGAGTTTAACGCGGTATTCAACGTCATAACCTGTTGCGCCCGAATGGTCGTTAAGGTGTTTGATAAAGGCATCCAGCGTGTGCTGACTGTCGTCGGGATGGAGACGGGAAGCCCAGCTGCCAATCACATCAGGAAACTCTTCAACGGTTTCGAATCCAAGCAGTTTTCTGAACTGTGGGGACCACCAGAAAACGTTATTCGGATGTAAAGGGTCACCATTGATGATCTGCAGGTCCCAGAGCCCGTCATTCAGCATTTCACGCGACAGGTTGAAGCGGGTCATGACAATGTCATATTCGCTTTCGTGCGCCACGTCCTCACTGATGTTCAGCAACGTACCTGTCAGCCTCTGGTTATGGCCGTCAGCGCCGCGCTCACGTTTAACGGCTACCTGAAACCATTCGTAGCTGCCGCCTGCCGTCATAAAACGGCATTTATGGGTCACACCGGAAGCGGCAGAGGGCTGAACGGTTCGTAAAAGCTGTCTGAAATGACTTTTGTCTTCATCATGAACAAGCGAGCAAAGCGCCGAGAGAGTCAGGATATTGTTCCCCCCTTGCGGAAAATTAAACGGCGCGGCAGATGAAATCCAGAGCGGAGTGCTGTCGGTGATGTCTTTCCCCTCACAGACCCACAAGAACTCTGGCAGCAGAGTCAAAAAACTGTCCAGACGATCTGATAACGTCCCGCATGGCGGCACTTCTTCGACGGGCACCTCCTGGCGTGGCGGTAAAATGACTTCTGGCGCGGGCGGGGATTTCCTGAATAATTTGCCTAACATAACTGCTCCCTGAGATTAAAATTAATTACAGACAGGTTATCGGCCATGTTGCAGGATGCATAAGTCAGCTAAATGATGAAATTTTCTACTGTTTAGCCGGGCAGCTTTGTCTGCAGATCATGTAGGGTAATGCCCGAATGAGGCTTTTTTTCGCGCGCCGGTCTCTTACAACGCAGAGAAGGGAAACGGGGCAGGCCTTATAATCACAGACCGCCGCCAAAAAATATTCGCGCCTGGCAGACGCAATACAGCTGATAAATCTGACCACATCAACCGCGATATTTTCGCCAGTCTTTTGCTTTTGCCGTCTTACCCATCATTTACCCCTGGTTATTACAGGGCCACGTGAAGTAGGTTATCCACTCCGCCATCATCGCCAACAGGAGACCCGGATGAAAAACGTTTTCGCGCTGTTGTTTGGTCTTGCAACACTTATCCCGTTGAAGGCTTCGGCTGACAGTACATTTGTGTTTTTCCGTCATGGCGAAAAGCCCGACAACGCCAGCGGGCAACTGACCTGCAAAGGGCTGAATCGCGCCCTGAAACTGCCGAGGGTATTGCTCAGCCGCTACGGCAATCCCGATGCGCTTTATGCCTCGGCACCAAAAGAGGATAAAACCGGCAGTTCACTGCGCCCGCTTTCAACCCTTATTCCTCTGGCGGTACAGGTTTCTCAACCCGTCATACTGCGTTTTCACGCCGACAAGCCCAATAAGCTGGTCGCGGATCTGCTGGCAGAAAAAGCGGTGCCTCTGACGTTTATCTCATGGGAACACAAAAATCTGGTGACCGCTGCGCGCAGGCTGGTTGAAAAAACGGGTGGGGATGCCGGGCAGGTGCCGGACTGGTCAGCAACCGATTTCGATTCTGTCTATGTGGTGAAAATTGACGACAATCAGCATTTTAAATCCTTTAAACAGGATGCCGAGGGACTGAATGGCGTTTCATCTGATTGTCCTGACCGGTAGAAATGAATGCGCAGGTGGTTTGACATGAAAGCCTGTAACGAAGCCGCTAAAAGACAGCGATGCCTGATGGCTGAGAAACGGGAAAGCTGAGAGCGGCGCGTTGAGCATGAAAGAGGCCAGCATCTGCATCTGGCCTCTGTCGGGGTCAGACCCTGAACGTTTCCACAATCGCCTGGAGCGCATGCGCCTGATCAGACAGACCGTGAGACGCGGTGGAAGATTCCTCAACCAGGGCCGCGTTATTTTGCGTGACGCCATCCATCTGACTGACGGCGATGCTGACCTGCGAAATACCCTGCATCTGCTCAGTCGATGCCAGTGAAATCTCATCCATGGCGGACGCCAGTGAGCCGACCATACCGACAATCTTCAGAATACTTTCCCCCGTTCCCTGTGCGACGCCCACGCCGCTTTCCACCTGCGTAACCGCCTGCTCAATGAGCTGCTTGATGTCACGGGCTGCCGTCGCACTGCGCTGCGCCAGTGTTCTGACCTCCCCCGCAACGACCGCAAAACCCCGGCCATCTTCACCGGCGCGCGCGGCTTCTACGGCGGCATTGAGCGCCAGAATATTAGTCTGGAAGGCGATGCTTTCAATCACGGCGATGATGTCGCGAACTTTAAGCGCACTGGCCGAAATCGTGTGCATGGTATCCGACATTTTCTGCACGTCAGTTTCCCCCTTACGTGCCAGCAATGCGGTCTCACGGGCAGACTCGGCGGTCTTCTGCGCACTGGCGGCATTGTTTTTCACCGTTGTCGTCAGCTCCTCCATACTGGCGGCCGTTTCCTGTAATGCGGCAGCCTGCTGTTCGGTTCGGGAAGACAGCTCGGTATTGCCTCGTGAGATTTCATCGGCCGCCAGCGAGACGGAAGCGGATGAGGCTTTAATCTGCGATACCAGGTCACGCAGGTTGTCCTGCATGCCTGCCAGTGAGGCCATCAGGCTGAAAGCATCATCGCGGCGAAGTTTAACCGGCGTACTCAGATCGCCGGCGGCAATGGCGGCGGCCAGCGCCTGTGCCTGGGCGGGTTCTGCGCCCAATTGTTTCTTGATACGGCGCGTAATCAGCCAGCTCATGACAAAGCCCAGAGCGATAAACACCACGGTGAGTACGCTCAGCGACAGGAACACGCCTGCGAGCCCCGTTTCGGTCTTCACTGCCGTACCGCCGGTCACACGATCCTGATAAGCCACCATATCGTTGACGGCTGAGCGGTAGTTCGTCAGGTCCGTCAGTAGCGCGTTGTCGATATGTTCACGGACGGCATTGCCGTCCTGTTGCAGGGCTCGCGTCGCACTGGCTTTGAAAGGCGGCGATGACGTTTCGATTTTTTTCAAAAAGTCAGAGGCTTCATCCACTTCGCTGAGATTAATACCCGGAATGGTACGCGCCCCGTTAATCAGCGTGCGGAAGTGGGCGGTGGTGTCATCACTGTTTTGTTGTAATGCCGCAAATTTTGCAGCGATATCCTGTATGGATGCGTGCCTGTCACCCGAGGATGCCGCCAGAAGCAGCGTAGTTTGCTGTGCAACATTGTCCTTAATGGTCTGTAAGGTGCGCAAATCATTCAGTCGGGCCACCGTCAGCTTCTGCTGATCTCTGACTGTACTGAGCTTGATACCGGCAAAAAGGGTAATACACACGCCGAGCATGATGACGGTCAGGAAAGCCGCGTTGAGCATCATGTTGAGTGACATTTTTCCTGGTCTGAACATAAGGTTCTCCATAAGAATTGTTTCCGCTAATGCTGCAAAAAGGTTATCGGCAGGCCCGGCCAGACAAGGAATAATTTACATAGTCAGCCTCTGTCTTTACAAAACCTACCCGCGTGGCGGCTTTTACAGGATGAAGCAAGGCAGCGGTAGCACCACGTTTTTGCTGCGGAGACAAGCCAGTCTGCCGTGACGGTGCCCCTCGTCTTCCCGGGGCGTTTGTCAGTGACGCGCCACGCAGGACGAAAAAATTTCGCCCCAGCCCGATCATCACGGTCAATGCGCCGCCTGGCTGCGGCTCTTCAGCAGCCTGTCAGCAAGGCAGGGCAGGGGCTTAGCGGGGATCATGCGAGGTGATTCGCAACTGAAAAGCATAAATCACTACGGTTCGCTTGTTTAATGCCGATAACACGATCACAGCGCAAGTGCTGGCAGAAGAATGAAAGGCAAAACGTCCGGCGTTTCCCGACGTGCAGCAATATGATGCGGCCGTCTCAACCTTTCATGACTGACTGAAAGAGAGGGTGACGGCAGATATTCCGCCGGCGCGCCTTTTTCAGATATGAAACCTCGTCATTTTATGAGGACTTAACGACTAACCGATCACCCATAACGGCCGGATGAAAACACGCGGCAGGTTGCAGGCACCTGAATGAACACGAAAAGAAAAAATGCGACACTGCATACCTGCTTTAAGAAACGGCTTCAGGCCGGTGAATTTACGCCTTATTTTCAGCCGATTGTGTCGCTCGAGGATGAGCGGGTAGTCGGCTTTGAAATGCTGGCCCGCCGCGTTTTACCGGACGGGCTTATTATCCCGCCCGATCAATTCATTCCCGAAATGGAACGTCAGGGCCTGCTGAATGAACTGACCGCCGTCCTGTTAACTCAGGGCATTCTGACCGCAGGCACCTGGCCCGAACAGCAGTTTTTATCGGTTAATGTTTCGCCTTCCCAACTGAAGGGCCGCCATCTGCCTGACATCATCAAGCACGTGGCAAATCAGTACGCCTT
This sequence comes from Pantoea sp. PNA 14-12, assembly GCF_004364735.1. NCBI lineage: Bacteria > Pseudomonadati > Pseudomonadota > Gammaproteobacteria > Enterobacterales > Erwiniaceae > Pantoea > Pantoea sp. PNA 14-12. Next base: position 857,654 of record NZ_SOAJ01000001.1, read on the forward strand.
CAGTTTGCCCAGGCTCAAGATAGAAATCACCGAAACGGCCCTGATAGATGATGTGGATTCTGCGCGTGCGCAGATTGATTACCTTTCAGATATGGGCTGCATGATAGCAATGGATGACTTTGGCACCGGATTCTCAAGCCTGGCCTGGCTCATTCAGCTTCCTGCCACCACAATCAAAATCGACAGCAGTTTCATTCGCTCAATGCTGCACCAAAAGGACAGTCGCAAGATTGTTTCCAGCGTTGTCGGCCTGGGACGCAGCCTGGATATGGACGTGATCGCCGAAGGGGTTGAAACAGAGGAAGAGGCGGAAATGCTGCGGAAAATAGGCTGCACCTATGCGCAGGGCTATTTATTCGGCAAGCCGCTGACCGCAGATGAGACGCACGCGTTGCTACTCACCCGACCGGGTAAAAAATTTCATCGCAGGGTACAACGCATGTCTCTCGATCAGCGCGCGCATCAGATCTCGTCCATGTACGCTGCGCCCGGGACCTCCATCTGTTTCCTCAACACGGATCTCCGGATCGTGGATGCCAGTGAGACCTTCGCCGAACGCGTCTGCTGGGAGCTGGACGATCTCATCGACCGTTATATCTATGAAGTCATCCCTTCGGAGGCGGATAAACTGTTATGGCTTCAGGATTTCCGCGAAAAAGGGCTGCCTTACCCGCCTTATGAAGTGACGCTGCCGGGCGGTCGAATTGATCTGGTTATCATTACCCGGGTGGAGGATGAAGCCAAAGACTTGCTGGGCTTCTGTGTGTTCGGTATCGACATCAGTAGCCGGATGGGCACAGAACACCCTGTGGAACAGGATTTTTCCGCTAAACAGCAGGGCGCGGAAAGTAAGATATTACCGGGACGTTCAAAACCAGGCTGAATGGGCACGCTGCCGCATCGTAAAAACCTGCGCCCCCGCAGGCACCTCATCGGATGGGGCAGGCCGGAGATCACTTACCTGCTGTCATCTCCCTGCCTGATAGCGTTGTGCACGTTTATGTCTGCACACCGGTCTGACCCGCCAGACCGGCTCAGCACCGAAGGAAAAAACCGTTAGCACACAGGCAGGATCAGCGTATTGCCTGAATTTGTATTGACAGAGTAAGCATCCGGCAGTCTGTAATTAAAGCCCGGCGGGAACGGGCCACAAGCGCGAATACTGCCATGATAAATTAACACGCAGAAAGGTAATATAAGCCAGGCCGTGATAATCCCCTGCCGGGCATAATGCGCAACCTGTGAAAAATAAACACAATTTTCTGTTAGACATAAGGAATTCATGTTTTCGGATACCGTCTGTAATTAATCTGTTCAGGTTTACGGCATTGCTGTGCATTAAATCAGCAGGCGGCTTCGCTTTTCTCCTTTGTAACTTCCGTTCACATAATCACCTTCTCAGATAAGTCATTGTAAAAAAAGTCTAAGTTATTTTTATTTGAATTAATTTTCACGATGAGCAGCAATTTTATTTATCTCAGTTACGCTTTTAAGACTGATTTAAAAAGAACATGAAGGCAAATCTTAATCACGAAGGAGAAATGTATCGCAGGTCATTCCAGAGGGAATCTGTCATTATTCCGCCGTAGTTAAATTTGTCGGAAATATCCGAAAACATTGCGCAACCCTAATTATTTTAAAAACAGGGCAGGCAATCACGCTTTTTAGTCACGCGTATTTTAAGCGAACGGCCTCTTTCCACAGCGAACGCACGATTAGCGTCAGGCTGATTAACCAGCCCAGAAAATCCGATGCCGCTCGCCGTCCCGGTCAGGGCCGGTGGGCGCCAAATCATCCATGACCTGAGGGGAAAAATATGAAAGCAGTCGTTTATAACGGACCATACGATGTGTCAGTAAAAGACGTGCCCGATGCCAAAATTGAGCGTCCCACGGATGTTCTGGTTCGTATCACCACCACCAATATTTGCGGATCTGATCTTCATATGTACGAAGGGCGTACCAGCTTCGAACAGGGCCGTATCCTGGGCCATGAAAATCTGGGGCAGGTGGTAGAGATCGGCAGCGGTGTGGAGCGCGTGAAAGTCGGAGATTATGTCTGCCTGCCTTTCAACGTCGGCTGCGGATTCTGCGAAAACTGTGAAAAAGGGCTGACAGGCTTCTGCCTGACGACCAATCCAGGCACGGCAGGGGCGGCGTACGGCTTTGCCGAAATGGGGCCCTGGTCCGGTGGGCAGGCAGAATTATTGCGCGTACCCTTTGCCGATTTTAACTGCCTGGTGCTGCCACCCGATGCGGTTGAAAAGGAAGACGATTACGTCATGCTGTCTGATATTTTTCCCACCGGCTGGCATGCCACTGAACTGGCAGGGCTCAAACCCGGTGAAAGTGTGGCTATCTATGGTGCAGGGCCGGTAGGACTGATGGCGGCGCATTCGGCGATTATCAAGGGTGCTTCCGAAGTGTACGTCGTGGACACGCACGCCGACAGGCTGGCGTTGGCTGAAAAACTCGGTGCCATTGCTATTAATGCCACCGGGGCCGATGCGGTAAATAAAATCCTCGACCTGACGGATGGCCGGGGCACCGATTGTGGCTGCGAATGTGTGGGATATCAGTGCTGTAACAAACATGGGGTTGAAGATAACGCCGACACCATGAACAGCCTGGTGGCCTCCACCAAAGCGACGGGCGGCATTGGTGTGGTGGGCGTATTTGTGCCACAGGATCCCGGTGCTGCCACCGATCTGGCGAAAGAAGGTAAAATGCCTTTCGACTTCGGCAGCTTCTGGTTTAAAGGCCAGTCTGTCCGCACTGGCCAGGCAAACGTCAAAGCCTATAACCGCCAGCTGGCGCGTCTGATCGCGCAGGACAAAGCGAAGCCGGGACAAATCATTTCCCACCGGCTGCAACTGACAGAAGCCGCAGAGGGCTATAAACATTTTGACAACCGCGACAGCGGGTGGACAAAAGTGATTTTAAAACCCTGAATAATTCGCAGTTAACCGGGCCGCCGCAGTCTGGGATCTCGTCTGAGTACCGGGGACCGGGCTGTTGGCGGTTAAAGACGGCCCCTGTGGTTAGCTGGCTGACCGATGACGTTTTATCTCAACAGCATGGGTGGCAAAGGACGAGGCCGCCTCGCCTTCACTGTGCCAGCGTAAGTCACAGCCCATACCTGCTGTGGAAAGGTCTGGTACAGGGCGGCGTTTATAACACGAGAGAAACGTGAATATAATCGTTTGGCATCCGAAAGTGTGAACCGAAAAAACGCGGGTCTGTTATATGAGAACGCTACGTCATTTTACTGGCTTTATTTAAGCGAAAAAAAACCGCCGGCGCGGCGGTTAAGTGAAACAGTGAAATTCGGTTTGGGGGAAACCTGTCGCTAAGTTAATTTCACAAAATATTTTTTCGCAAGCGTAAGCGGCAACCAAAAACTATTAGGAAGGGAGCAAAAAAAAGAATTTAAGAGTTTTCCTGGTGGCTGGCTGCCTGTTTCATATTCCGTTGGTATAAGAATCCTGTTTCCGATATTGCGCTTACACTTTGTTACCCCTTTTCCCTCAAATTCTCCTGCCGTCTCGCCTGATTTATCGACTGTGCACAACTAGTTTTAACAGGAAATAAAAATTACCTGGCCTTTATACAGGCAGAAAGCCGATGACCGCTTATCCCATCCGCGAAAAGAAAAAAGGTAAAATCATGGAAACATGCACCATTGTCTACAACGGGGAACGGCTGTCAGGTCAGGCAGGTTTGCCCCTGATTGATTTTCTCGAACTGCACGGCAAAAAACTGCCGCATGTCTGTTATCACCCCGCTCTGAAGCCACTGGAAACCTGTGATGTCTGTTGGGTAGAGCATGCGGGCAAACTGGTGCGGGGATGTACGCTAGAAACCGTGCACGACATGGTGGTCAGCAGCGTAGATCCGCAGGCGCAGGCGGCGCAGGAAGAGGGCATGGACCGCGTTTTGGCGCGCCATGAACTTTACTGTACGGTATGCGAACACAATACCGGCGACTGCACCTTACACAACGCGGTCAGCGATATGACGATACCGATCCAGTATTATCCCTATGAACGTAAACCTGCGGAAAAAGACCATACCAACCCCTTTTATACTTACGATCCTGACCAGTGTATCCTCTGTGGTCGCTGTGTAGAGGCGTGCCAGAACGTCGAGGTAAACGAAACGCTGTCTATCGATTACACCGCCGACCATCCGCGCGTATTGTGGGACGGTGGCGAGCGCATAGCCGGATCAAGCTGTGTGAGCTGCGGCCATTGCGTTACCGTTTGCCCCTGCAATGCGCTGCTGGAAAAAACGATGCAGCCCAATGCCGGTCCCTTCACCAATATGCCGGAAACCGTGAAGCGTCCGCTGATTGACGTGGTTAAAAAACTGGAAAACAGCATCGGCGCGGGACCCGTTACCGGTGTTTCACTGATCGATATGGCGATGCGCCAGTCTGAAATTAAAAAAACGAAAACGGTCTGCACTTATTGTGGCGTAGGCTGCAGTTTTGAAATGTGGACGCGTGATCGCCACATCCTAAAAGTGCAGCCGGTTGCAGATGCACCCGCGAACGGCATTTCAACCTGTGTAAAAGGCAAGTTTGGCTGGGATTTTGTGAATGATCCGCACCGCCTGACCACCCCGCTTATCCGTGAGCAGGGGCGCTTTCGTCCCGCCAGCTGGGATGAAGCGCTGGCGGTTATCGTCCAGCGCCTGACGCAGATTCATCGACAGTCGGGCGGCAACAGCATCGGCTTTATCGGTTCCAGTAAAGCCAGTAATGAAGAAGCCTATCTGACACAAAAAATCGCCCGTTTAATCTTTGGCACCAACAATGTCGATAACTCCTCCCGTTATTGTCAAAACCCTGCCACACAGGGATTGTTCCGGACCGTCGGCCATGGGGGCGACGCGGGAACCATCAAGGATATGCAGCAGGCGTCGCTGATCATTATCGTCGGCAGCAACATTGCAGAAAATCACCCGGTCATTGCCTCCCATATCAAACAGTCCCATAAACATCACGGGCAGCAGCTTCTCGTTGTGGATCCCCGTCGCCATGAAATGGCTGAGCGCGCGGATCTGTACCTGCGGATTAAGCCGGGTTATGACATGGTGTGGGCATCGGCGATGGCGCGTTACATGTTCGATCACGGTTATGCCGATGAGGCCTTTCTTGCCGAAAAGGTCAATAACGTCGCCGAGTTTCGGGCGTCGCTGGCGCCTTTCACGCTCGACTATGCCAGTCAGTTAACCGGTCTGAGCGTGCAGGAACTGACGAACGCGGCAGAAATGATAGGCCAGGCCAAAAGCGCCTGTCTGTTGTGGGCGATGGGCATTACGCAGCACAGTCACGGTTCGGATACCAGCACCGCACTCTCGAATCTGCTGCTGGTGACCGGCAACTATGGTAAGCCAGGCACCGGCGGGTATCCCATGCGCGGCCACAATAATGTGCAGGGGGCCAGTGATTTTGGCTGCCTGAGTAATGTCTATCCCGGCTATGAAAGCGTCACGGATCCGGCCGTGCGGCAAAAATGGGCGGCGGCCTGGGGCGTCGATCCGGAAGCGCTTTCGGCGGAAGAGGGCGCAGATAATTACCGGATGATCGATCAGGCGCATCAGGGCACGCTGAAAGCGATGTACATCATTGGTGAGGAAACGGCATTTGCGGATGCGCATTCCACAAAAGTCCATGAGGCGTTCAGTCGTCTCGATTTTATGGTGGTGCAGGATATCTTTATGAGCCGGACGGCAGAATTTGCGGATGTCGTGTTGCCTGCCTGCCCGAGCGTCGAAAAAGAGGGGACGTTTGTGAACACCGAACGGCGTATTCAGCGCTTTTACGAGGTGCTACCGCCCTTAGGCGACAGTCGTCCCGACTGGCGGATACTGACCGAACTCGCCAGCCGTCTGGGCCATCCCTGGTATTATCAGCATCCCGCCGACATTATGGCGGAAGCGGCGCGCATCGCCGGTATCTTTGCCGGCGTCAGCTATGACCGGCTGGCGGGCTGGCAGTCGCAGCTCTGGCCTGTCAGCGCCGACGGCAGTAGCACGCCGTTGCTCTATACCGACGGTTTTCACTTCCCCGATGGCAAAGCGCGGCTTTATCCGTTGCAGTGGGAAGCGCCTGCCGAGGAGAGCGATGCCCATTATGATCTGCTGCTTAACAACGGCCGCATGCTGGAGCATTTTCAGGCCACCAACCAGACCGGGGCGGGGGGACGAATCACCTCGCTGTCGCCTCACTGGTACGTTGAAGTCAGCCCCGCACTGGCGCAGGAGCGTCACTTGCAGGAAGGCGACTGGGTCAGGCTGACGTCACGACGCGGTGCGCTTGAGGTGCCGGTGATCATTACTGAACGTGTGGCAGGTAATATCCTTTTTATCCCGATACACCATGGTAAGCCCGGCGTAAACGGACTCACGGGGGATCATCACGATCCTGACGTGCAGACGCCAGCCTATAAAGAAATTGCCATTCGCCTGGAGAAGCTGGCGCGTCCTCCTCACGCTTCACCGCTGCCGTCGCACAATTTTCGCCATGGGCACCGCACGCCGCGCGATCATCTGCCCGTTGAGGATAAATGGCGTCAGCCAGGCTATACGCTGCCGCCTGAACACACTGCCCATCCGGAGAAGTTTTAATGGCTGAACCGCTAAAGTATGACGTGCCGCCCACGCGCACCGAGCCCACAGCAAACGAAGCCCTTGCCACGCTGCTGGAAAGCCTTCATCAGCATGGCTTCCTGCGTCTGGCTACAGATATCGTCAATGCCAATACCCAGATTGCCGGTGTGCTGGTTGAGGGCCTGAACCAGCCAGGAGCGCTTAATGCCATGCAGAATCTGTCCCTGGTCTTTAAGGCGCTGGCAACGATTCCCCCCGAAGAGTTCAATCCTGTGCTGTTGGGGATCGTTAATGCCGCAAAAGCGATGCGGGGGGCCGGACTGGCCGGGGAAGACAAAAGCGCACCCGGCATCCGCGGCATCATCCGATTACTGAAAGATGAAGAGTTATGGCGCGGGATTAAACCGGCTCTGGCAGGCGTCCGCGCGTTTGGACGTGAGATGAAACAGCCGTCTGAAAAACCGATCAGCCGGTATAGTGGGAAGCCTACCCAAAGTTGAGTATCGGGTAACGGTGGCTTTCCCGGGAGCCTGTTGTGCCGGTAATCCAGCCCGTCCGGGCTGGATTACCGGATCCGTTAAGGACGCTGGCAACAGGCGCAAAATGTGCCCGTTTAATAAAGATGATTCACTGACATCCGCTGTTTAAATAAGGGCACCGCACTGCGTCATTTTCTCACTTATTCTCCCTTCATGTTGCGGACAGGGTATTAACACACCATCAGCGGGCCAGATAAAAAAGTTCCGTGCCGCCTGACCAATCTGTTTTTATTCCCGGCAGGCCAGAACACATCTTTACGTGTCGGCCTGGTGCAAAAATGCCGTCTGTGACTGCCCGCTCTTATTGATCATATTAATGAGGATGAGGAAAGCCTGTTTTTGCGTCTGACGTTCCCGCATCGGATGGCCCGGCAAAATGCGAACGGCGGGCGTACAAAGCCTGACTAAGGCAGGGCAGAAGGTAGGCGCGTCAGTTTCTCAGGGGGCTGTTTCACCGGCTTTCAGGCTCAGAGGCGTCCAAAACTGTGTCATGACTTTTTTACCGGTGACGGAATGTTTCAATTACCTTCACAATATATTTTTCGGATCATTGCAGTGCGCCTTGCACCGTGATCTCCTGCTTAATTTTGCCCTGATTGTCGACAGATCTGTTTATTTCCGTAGAAAGCCTCGCCTGAAACCCTTTATCGCCTGCTTATGTGAACCAGAATGTTTCTTACATAAACCATCACGACAGTAAAATAGTGCTGGCACACAATATGCTTTATTCCCACGCACAACATCTAATAATCAAAATCGTACAGGGGCATATTATGGCGTCCACAGGACTTAAAAAGAAATTAGGATTGGTCGATCTGTCGTTACTGGGCATCGGCTCCATGATCGGGTCGGGCTGGCTGTATGCCGCCCTTAACAGCTCCGGTTATGCAGGCAGCCATACCGGCTGGGCCTGGGTGCTGGGTGCGGTGATTGTGCTGATGATTGGCCTGGTTTACGCCGAGCTCTCCTCGGCGTTGCCGCGCGCAGGCGGTTTTGTGCGCTATCCTAACTATTCGCACGGCAATATCGTCGGCTTTGTCATTGGTGTCAGTTCTCTGCTGGCGTATACCAGCACCGCCGGAGTGGAAGTGGAGGCCGTTCGTCAGTACGCGATTTACTGGTGGCCTGCCCTGGGGCATACGGACGGCAGCCCAACGGGATTAGGGTTTGTGGTGCAGATTGGGCTGCTGGTGGTATTTTTCCTGCTTAACTACTGGAGCGTGAGTTTCTTTGGTCGTGTGAATACCATTGTTACCACCTTCAAATTTATCGTGCCGGTACTGACCATCATTACGCTCCTGCTTTACTTTCATGCGCCGAATCTTGACGTTCCGCCAGCACCGCCGGGCGGGGCGCATGGTGTTTTTAGCTCGCTGACGGGAGCAGGGATTGTCTTTGCCTACCTTGGTTTTCGCCAGGCCGTGGATTTTGCGAGTGAAGCCAAAAACCCACAGCGCAACGTACCGCTGGCGATTGGTATTGCCATTGCCGTCAGCTTCGTGATTTACCTGGCCCTGCAGTATGCCTTTATGGGCGCGGTGCCGGCCGATTTACTGTCACAACATGGCTGGGCCGGGCTGAAGCAGGTGTTCCAGTCGCCCTATGCCGATTTAGCGCGCAGCCTGGGACTGACCTGGCTGATTAACCTGATTCTTATCGACGCCGTGATTTCTCCGGCCGGAACCGGCAACATCTATCTGGCGGGGGCTGCGCGCGTGCTGTTTGCCTGGGCGCGTAACGGTCATCTGTTTAAAGTGTTTGGTGAAGTGGATGCAAAATCGGGCGTACCACGCGGCGCATTGTGGTTATCGCTGCTGCTGGCCATCGCCTGGACGCTGCCTTCTGAGTTTCAGGTCTGGGGCGGATTAATCGGTGCGGTCACCTCGGCCACCGTCTTTACCTATATGCCGGGCCCGATCACGCTGGGCGCATTTCGTCGTCACCTGCCGGACATGCAGCGCCCGTTTCGCCTGCCGATAGCCGGGCTGCTCAGTCCGCTGGCGTTTGTAGCCAGTACGCTCCTGATTTACTGGAGCGGCTGGTCGGTCAATGAGATTCTTATCCCGATCCTGATTATTGCCTGGGTTGCTTACGCCGTCTTTGGTAAGAAGAACAGCGAATTCAGTCAGGATCTGCGTTGCGCCTGGTGGCTGCTGGCTTACTACATTGTGGTGATGGTGATTTCCATGCTCGGTACCTACGGCGGGAGCGGCGTGATTAGCACGCCATTCGATATGATCCTTATCATTGTCGCATCCCTGGTCTGCTACTTTTGGGGCGTGAGCGCCAGCCTGGCGAAACCTAATATTACCAATGAGGAGGAGGAGTCGGTATCCTTCGGCAAACACGCGTCCTAGCCTTTATCGTCTGCACCTGTGCCTGGCACAGGTGCAGTTTCTCATGACGGCGCTCCGTTGTGACATTCACTTTTTTGACCGCCCAATCCCGCCCACATCAGGCATTGTGCCGTTCCTCTTGCTCCTGCTGAGTGTGAAACATCTTTTTTTGAGTCCATATATTAAAAGAAACAGAAAGCGGACAGGCAGCCCATAAAACTGATGCACGGACGTGCATCAATTATCGACATTAGTCCTCATTGCCCCATTGATTCAGAAAGGTGGCGATCTCGTCAATACGCGCCGCATCAATGCCTGCCTCGGCGGCCATCTCCTGCTGCGCGTCTTCGCTGATCGCTTCGTTATTCATCAGCCGGGTAATCAGTAACTGGAAGTAGTGCGCCAGCGCATCATGTTCTGACTCGCTGACCGGCGTTGCTGTTTCTGCCGCGTATTCTTCAGCAATGTCATAATACTTGAGTGGAACATCAGGGGTCATATCAGGTCCTCAGGGAAAGTGCTTACTGCTTTCAGGCGGCGATCATAGCAGGGTTGCGTGGGTTTTTCTGCCCTGCGGGCTGTCGTTACCGCGGGGCAGGTTCTGTTTCAACGGTGAGTGAACACAGCGGCAAGCGCGCCAATATCCCTGACGATCACATCGGGTTCAGGCGCCAACGGGAAAGGCGTTTGTCCCGGCCGCGCGATAAAGGCGGTTTTCATCCCCGCGCGCTTCGCACCGCCGACATCCCAGCCGTGCGCGGCTACCATCATGCATGATGTGGCTGGCTGTTTCATTTCATCCATTGCCCAGCGATAAACGCGCAAATCCGGCTTATAGACCTGTAATGACTCGACGCTGAGCACCCGGCTGAAAAAAGAGCTTAGCCCCGCCTGACTGAGTTGTTTTTCAGCCAGTGCCTGTGACGAGTTCGTCAACGCCACCAGCGTCAGGCCGTGCGATTTTAATGCGGATAAACCCTCAGCAACGTCAGGAAAAGCCGGCATGGCCGATAAGGCGTCAGCCAGCGAAGTAGCGTCAGGTAAAGGCGTGATTCCATAGCGTTCGGCGGTCATCTGCAGCACGGCTTCTGCGATATCACCAAAGCTGTGCCAGCTGCCTGTGACGGATTCCACCAGCGAGTAATGCAGCAGCGAAGTGAACCAGGCTTCTGCGCGTTCGGGTTTATTGCCCAGGCGACGCACCACACAGGCTTTTAACGGCGCGGTATCCAGGAGGGTTTCATTGACATCAAAAAAAAGCGTGTGGGTATCTTTACGGGTGACAGTCGTGTCTGTCATTTGACCTCCGTTAACCGTTGAGTATAAACAGACGGTACAGTAACGCCCATCTGGTCAGGCTTAAGCGTAGAAGGCCCATCTGAAACACTCAACTGCGGGAAAGCGTGGCGCGTCTGGCCACGCCTCCAGTGGCTGGGACAAACAGCCCCAGCCCTGTTTCTCAGTGACCGTTCATCAGTCTTTCGACCTCGTCAGGTTTGTCATGCACGCCGAAGCGGTCAACCAAAGTTTGCGTTGCCGCATTCATTCCCCGCAGCCCGACCTCCGTGCCTTCCCGCCGGAACTTGATCACGATGCGGTCCAGCGCGCTCACTGACGTGATGTCCCAGAAATGTGCATGGGTGACATCAATAATGACGCGTTCCACCTCCTCGCTGACGTCAAAATGGCGGGTGAAGCGATCGGACGAGGCAAAAAAGACCTGGCCCGTCACGGTATAAATTCGTGTGTTGCCTTGCCGCTCAGAGGACACCGCCATAAAGCGCGCCACTTTAGTGGCAAAGTTCAGCGAGGCAATCAGTACGCCGATCAGCACACCCAGCGCCAGGTTGTGAGTGGCGACCACAACGACGACGGTGGCCAGCATCACCACGCTGGTGGACATGGGATGGGTGCGCAGGTTGGCAATCGACTGCCAGGAGAAGGTTCCTACAGATACCATAATCATCACGGCGACCAGGGCTGCCATCGGGATCTGAGATACCCACTGGCGCAGAAAGACTACCATCAGCAGTAACACCACGCCCGCCGTCAGGGTGGACAACCGTCCCCGGCCGCCTGACTTCACGTTAATCACCGACTGACCAATCATGGCGCAGCCCGCCATACCGCCAATAAAGGCGGTACAGATGTTGGCGATCCCTTGCGCTTTGCACTCGCGGTTTTTATCGCTGCCTGTATCGGTCATGTCATCCACGATGGTGGCGGTCATCATCGACTCCAGCAATCCCACCACAGCCAGGCCTGCGGCGTAAGGCAGGATGATCAGCAGGGTGTGCAGATTCAGCGGAATGTCCGGGATCAGAAACACGGGCAGGCTGTCGGGCAGCCTGCCCATATCGCCGACGGTGCGCACATCCAGATGGAGCCATACAGAGATTGCAGTCAGAACAATAATGCAGACCAGGGGGGAAGGGATGGCTTTGGTGATCCGGGGGAAAAGATAAATGATGCCGAGCCCGGCAGCGGTCAGGGCATAAACCTGCCAGCTCACATGAGTCAGTTCCGGCAACTGGGCCATAAATATCAGGATGGCCAGCGCGTTGATGAAGCCGGTCACCACCGAGCGGGAGACGTAGCGCATCAGACTGCCTAACCTGAGATAGCCTGCCAGCAACTGCAGAAGGCCGGTCAGCACGGAGGTCGCCAGCAGATACTGCAAGCCGTGCTCTTTAACCAGCGTGACCATCAGCAGCGCCATCGCGCCGGTGGCCGACGAAATCATCGCCGGTCGGCCACCGAGAAAGGCCATAACGAAGGGAATACAGAACGCGGAGTAGAGTCCGACCTGGGGATCTACGCCAGCGATAATCGAAAAGGCGATCGCTTCTGGAATAAGGGCGAGCGCGACCACAATACCGGCAAGGACGTCACCCCGGACGTTACCCAGCCAGTCCTTACGCGTCGAGGACAGCAACATATTGATTTCTCAGTTTTTTAGATGAAAGTAAGCCCATGCGGGCAAAATTTAGTGATGCAAAAGCACATCCGCAGTCGGGATGTTATTGCGTGCGCGATCGGTTAAGCCGGTGCGCCAGGGAAGGGGGAAAACTCAGGGTGGCGTAAGACGCATGATGGTAATTCTCCTTTACGGCCATAAGGGGCTTTCAGGAAGTACATTCCTGCCGGGACGCGATGTCCGGGGCAGACGGCGATGCCTGTCAGGTGACGAAATGGTGCTTTCCTGAGCAGAACAGCGACTCACTATAAACAAAACGACACGCAGGTCAACGTTAAATCGTCCTGCATATTTCTGACAGGCTGCAAAGTCAACCCGAAAGTGAGTGTCAGGGGAACACAGTGAGGAAGGGGGGCGGCCGTACTTGAAAGAAAGCGCCACGCGTCGTGAGCCAGCTGTATCCGCGTGTTTGACGCGATCGTTTCGTTTACAGAACGTGTTTTGACCGCACGAGGAGCAAAAGACAACACTGTGGTTATTCGCAACATGCCGTGAAGTGTCGTCCCTGACAGTATCTCCGGCCGGTACACGCTCGCGCGAGACCGATGAGGTTATCTCGTATCGTCGTCTTCCGGCCGGGGCCGGACTACGTCCATTGGCGTTATTTCTTTTCTTCGTTCAGGCCTGCAAGTGTCTGCAGGTAGGGCACTGGCTGCTTTACGAGACCGGGCGTTAAAAATGCTCTTAGCCATGTTCTGGCTTCCAGGATTTTACTCAGGCGATCGTCGCTGCAATTGTCTGTTGCCATGCGTCTCAGTTCATTCATCAGAGAAGTAATGTTTATTTCCCTGTCAGCCAGCGCCAGGTGCAATGCTGCTTCGCCAATAATGACGTGGCCTTTCTCGTCGTCTTGAAGTAACACGGTCAATCCTCCATAAGTACGATTTATGACAACCTCACCACTGACTGTAGTCGTCCCCGCAGATAATGCCTGCTTAAAATATTCAGCACTTACCCTGTTCTGTCGTGATGCGCTCAGAAACAGGTACGCGTAACCCAGACCAGGTCTGTTATTCGTGCGTTAAAGGGAACATAATGGCACTGCGACCGGAAGGGAGAAAATCTTTTTCATTTAAAGTTATTACCGTTAGCGTAATCTCTTCGGGTGTTCAGTTTCATTTGCACTGTCTTAACCTGAAAGCGCAAGAAAGAGCCGAGGTTGGGTGGTGGGGTGAAAAGTGATAAACTGTATGTTTATACACCTGCCGGGAGGACGATTGAAAAACAATGAGCACGATATTTCACAAGAGGTGCTTGCTCTGGTAGGCAGAACCGTCAGCCAGCTCCTGAGACGGGAGGGCACTGTCATGCCTGAAGACCTGACGAGGGCCTTGCAGACGATGAGTGAACATACCGTAGAGGCAAAAACGCGCGCGGACTGCGGTGAACTCATTATCCGGCTTATGAAAAAGATGCATTAATATCCGCTTCACGTCAGGCATCTTCTTATCTGCGTCGCAGTCGGGCCTGTCACCGTAAGCTACGTGCGTAGAATATCGGGCCTTACTCTCTCTGGTGTCGTTCCGGTCACGGTAATACGATACGTTTTGTCTTACAGAAAGACTTGCCTGGCAGGGATAGCGCTTCAACGCTGTTTTCGTCCCCAAACAGACAGCCTGCTTGTGTCGTTAATCGTGAATGACTTGCTTTGACAGGCGTGTATGACGCTGAGACACGATCAGTTCCGTGAGGTTTCATCGGCATCTTGTGACAGATGGGCGGCATGATCATCGTCCCTGTCATCAGGAGAGCGACGAGCGGCCATATCGGCTTTAATTTCACTGATGGCCATGCTGACTGCGCGGCTTTTCTCTTCGCTGTCAGAAGAACGCATGATGGCATCAAGATTTTCCAGCACGCTCTTGAATGTGACGCTGCCCTGCTCCTCAAGGGATGCCAGGGCAGCCTCTCCAATGAGTGTGTCACGGAGTTTTTCATCTTTACTGTATGTCATTATTACTCTCTGAATAAGTTTTGCCTGCCCGGCTGTCGTGTATATCAGCCACTGTGCCGCAAAGTCCCTTTCAGAAGGTTCCAGCCAGTATCAGAACAGAAGGCGCAACAGCTCCTGCAGGTGTTCTTCTTCCTGAGGAGAAGAAACATGGCTCATACGTTCAATGAGCGACTTGCAAAGCGCTTTGCGGTTCAGCGTACGACCTGCTCTGAGTATTTCAACCACAACAACGCCCAACGTTTCCTGCTGTGAGGGCAGTGATGCGCGGCTGAAGAAGGATGAAACATCTTTACTTACGCCAGTTACGGGCAGTCTGTGTTGCATAAGTTTCTCCATTGTACAGTTATTATGCTGAGTGTATAGATCTAAGTTATACAACAAATCAGTCATTGTACAGGTTTATTTTGGGTTCTGATTTTTAGAGGCCAAATCATCAGGTTTCAAAGCAACTGATCGCCCAATGACGTTGGGAGAAACGGACAGGATGAGCCAGACAGCCGCTCTGACGGGACAGGCAACAAACGCCTGTAAACATGGGGGCCGGGCCTTTTTTCTTCTTAACGCGACATCGTTCCGCTGTACATCGCTGGTTTAATGACAGGCGTATTTCTCTGTTATGCTTTGGCCACGTCTTTTTAAATACCCTGGCCAGTGTTATCCCTGGCTAAGCGCGAAGAGGGTGTGCCATAAAACGGGTTGGCCGGGTCACATCCTGTTGCCAGCGCCTTCGCCGCCGATCAAAAGTCGGCTTGCCGGGCCCCTGTGTTGTTATGTACGGCGCGCCAGTCCTGGCGGTAAATGTTTTTTCTCTGAGGATTACACTATGACGGCCTTTTATCAACTCAGTGCTACCCGTTTACATGGCGAGCGCATTACGATGGCCGACTACGCTGGCAAGGTGGTGTTGGTGGTGAATACCGCCAGTCATTGTGGCTTCACGCCCCAATATGCAGGCCTGGAAGCGCTTTACAAAAAGTATGTCGATCAGGGGCTGGTGGTACTGGGCTTTCCCTGCAACCAGTTCGGCAGGCAGGAACCCGGTAATGCCGACGATATCGCACAGACCTGCCATATCAACTATGGCGTGAGCTTCCCGATGTTCGAGAAAGTCGAGGTCAACGGCGCCGCAGCGCACCCGGTGTTTCGTTTCCTGAAACAGGCATTGCCAGGTGTGTTGGGTGGGCGGATTAAGTGGAATTTCACTAAGTTTCTGATCGCGCGTGATGGTAAACCGCTCAGACGATTTGCCCCCATCACTTCTCCTGAAAAAATGGAAGCCGCGATTGTTGCCGCGCTGGAAAGCACAGCGGCTGTGATGTGAAGCGTTGATCTGGCGTGCCAGCAAAGGACAGAGACCCGGTCAGGTTGTCTGCCGTGCCGCAACCGGCGCCAGGGGGGCTGACTGGCGCAGCGTTTGCCTGTCACCTCAGTAGCGCACCCGGCTGCTGCTCAGACGCAACGCGGGCGCGGCTGCCATAACCGTGCCCGGAATGACCGGCATGCCGCCCAGCACAGACAGAAATGCCTCTGCCCAGTGATGGCTGTCATGCAGATGTAACCCCTTCATCAGGCGCGCGTGCAGGTGTCGCCGTTCACGCAGCGGCATCAGCAGAGCACTGTGAATGGCATCGGCCATGGCATCCGGATCGTAGGGATTGACGATAAGCGCGCCGTCCATCTGCTCCGCCGCGCCCGCAAACTGTGACAGGATCAACACACCTGGGTTTTCCGGATCCTGCAGGGCCACATACATCTTCGCCATCAGACCCATGCCTGACATCAGGGGCGTGACCAGCGCGACGCGTGAGGCACGATAAATACCCGCCTGCTCCTCACGGCTGTAGGCATGCGTCAGGCAATTCACGGGATACCAGTTCATCATGCCATGCACGCCATTACATTCTCCGCACAGAGTTTCTAACGTGTGCGTGACAGCCGCTGCCCGGTCCGCGTAGCCCGCAGCAGGCGGGGCCAGTTGCAGCAGGGTAATATTTTTTTGATAGACGGCATGTTTGCGCAGTAACACTTCTACCGCGCTGATGCGGTAAGGCAGTCCGGCGCTTTCATCAAGATGACCGCCGCTCAGAACGGTGTTTTCCGGTAAGCTTTCCCGACACTGCATTTCCATAAACGCACAGCTGTTGCTGTCACGCAGGCAGCGCACATCATCCAGATCGATCCCGACAGGAAAGACGCCGAGCTTTACAATCCGCCCCTGCACGCGAACGCTGTCTACGCTCAGGCGCTCGGTGCGGAATTCGCTTTCCAGCCAGACGATAAAGTTGTTCAGGTCCTGAACGGTCTGAAAGCCAAGCAGATCACAGCACAGCAGCGACTGCGTGAGCCAGCGCCAGTCGGGAATCGCCTCAAACATCGTGCCTGAGGGAAAGGGCTGGTGCAGGAAAAAGCCCACAGGATTAGTCAGTCCGGCCTCACGGAGGTAATGGGCGCAGCCCAGCAGATGGTAATCCTGTATCCAGATGGTGTCTTCGGGCATAGCGTTATCACAGATGACCCGCGCATAGGCTTCGTTAATCTTTTTGTATTCCCGATAGCCGTCAGCAGAAAAGCGGGCCAAATCCGGACGCTGGTGGAAAACCGGCCACAATCCCTGATGAACATAATGGTGATAACCCTCTTTCACTTCGGCGGAAGACAGAGGAAAGGTCAGCGTTTCATAAGGGCCTTTCTGCTGAATGCTCAGCGGCCTTGGTGCATCAGAAGGCAGCACCGTCGTCTCACCATCCCAGCTTATCCAGAGTCCGCCATGGCGGGAAAGCAGGCCTTCATAAATTGCAGACAGTGTGGAACGTTGTGAATGATTATGTGATACCAGGATAAAACCTGACATGGTGTTTTCCTTATGGGCGGGCAGGGCATCAGTTGCCGTGCCCGGCGTCCAGCCGTTATCGGGTTGAGGTCGGATGAAAAACTGCAGCAGGCCACACATGGCAAAGCGTCCTGTCCGCTTAATGGTGGTGGGCGCGGTCAGCGCTCAACGAGTCGCTCAGGCCGTAAGGGGCAACTGCTCTGAGATAAAGACCCGGCAGCGAGGCATGGCAAATGAATCCGTTGCGTTCAAGAAAGTCCTGGGCGCTGTCGCTCAGCGCAATAATGCGATGACAGCCACTGGCGCCAGGGTGGGTCAGACAGCAGTGGAGCAGCTAGGATCCCAGCCCGATATAGCGATACTCTGGCGAGATAAACAGGTCCTGTATAACCCAGGTTTCGGCCATATCGGTAACGACCCGCGCAAAACCGATCTGCCGGGTATGACGATAGAGGCCAAAGCAAAGACTGCTGTTCAACGCCAGCGTCAGCAGACGTGCATCGGGAATAGCCGAACCCAGCCACTGGGCAATCAGCCGCGGATTGAGCATGGACGGATCGGTGTTGATCTCCATCGTCTCTCTGAACCATTTACGGGGAGACAGCAGGCGTAGCCGCTGCTGCTCGGCAAGATCCGCAATCACGGCATCACCACAAACCGGCAGGAAAGAGGCCGCATTCACACATTTCATCAACGGTTTCCTTTTACATGGACGCCTCAGCGCCCGGTGCCGTTGATTTAAGCGCCCGGCGTGTAAAAGTGGCGTAAAAAAGATCGGGTGCGGTGTAAAAAGGGTGCAAAGGAAAGGGTGAAGACATGGGGGCATGAGCCAGTGAAGAAGCCCCTGTGGCGCAAAGATTACGTGCCGTCGTATCCCCAGCCTGATATATCCCTGTCTTCTCTCCTGAAAAGGGCGGCATGCATACGCTGAGGACGGGACAGACAAGCAATGTTATGTGAAGGCGACTCGCCTTCGTCTCTGCCCGAGCTGTACCGCAGGTCGCGTTTCAGGTGACCGGTTCTGACGATTTAACAGGGTATAAAGCGGCTATCTTCTGCTTTACGCGCCGATCTGCCATTGTTTTGCTGCGTTCATCATCCAGGCTGCTGCACGCGTTCATACTGCGCTGATAAAGGGCAGTGAGGGATTTTCCGACCGGCGGAGTGATGCTGATTTTTGCCGCAAAAAGCAGAAACAGCCACCATCAGCCCGGTCGTTCCGCCGTGAGGATAACGGTAACGCTTAGGTGAAGGGCGCGGTGAAGGCAATCTGGCAGAGTCATCATGACAACGGGAGATAACCGCACACATTACATATTTACAAATTTAAATGTGTAAATATAATGCCGACCCTGTTTCTTTTTAAGGATGTTAATTATGTCGTCTCTTTTCACGCCCCTGACGCTGGGTGATCTCACGTTGCGTAACCGCATTGCGCTTCCACCCCTGACCCGTTGCCGTAGCGAGCAGCCGGGCAACATTCCCGGCACGATGATGGTGGAGTACTATCGCCAGCGTGCCAGCGCGGGCTTCATGATTACCGAAGGTACGCAAATTGAACCGCGCGGGCAGGGCTATGCCTGGACGCCTGGCATTCACAGCGACGCACAAATTGCGGGATGGCGAAACGTCACCGACGCTGTGCATGCAGAGGGCGGAACGCTCTTTTGCCAGCTCTGGCACGTGGGCCGCGTATCGCACAATGCGTTGCAGCCCGGTAAACAGCCGCCTGTTGCTCCTTCCGCCGTTGCCGCCAGCGGCGTACGGGTCTTTATTGAAACCGGACCAGGTGCCGGTATGCTGACGGAACCCAGCATGCCGCGCGAACTGACCACATCGGAAGTCAAAGCGATTGTGGCGATGTACCGCACGGCAGCAGAGAACGCGAAAAAAGCCGGTTTTGACGGTGTCGAGCTGCATGCCGCCAACGGTTATCTGATCAATCAGTTTATTTCTGAACACACCAATTTCCGTACCGATGAATATGGCGGCTCCCTTGATAACCGCCTGCGCTTTCTGCGTGAAGTCACCGAAGCGGTGAGTGCGGTATTTGGCAGTCACCGTGTCGGCGTACGTTTCGCGCCATTGTTCTCAAGCACAGAGGAAGAACGCGTTTATCTGGGGCTGGTTGAACGCGATCCGCATGCTACCTACATTCGTGCTGCGCAGATGCTAAACGAGCTTGAAACTGGCTATCTGTCTATCGCCGAAGCGGACTGGGACAACAGTCCGGAGATGCCCGAAAGCTTCCGTATTGCGCTGCGTGAAACCTTCCGTTCCCCCATCATGTATTCCGGACGTTATACCAGGGAAAAGGCCGAACGTATGCTGGAAAAGGGATGGGGCGATCTGTTTGGCTTCGGGCGCACGTTTATCGCTAACCCGGATTTACCGGCGCGTTTCAAAATGGGCTACCCGCTGAACAACGCGGATCCTGCCTCACTGTATGGTGGAAGTGAGAAAGGCTATACTGACTACTCTTTCTATTCTGCTTGAGGTTCTGAGACGGCATGACACCTGAAAATGCCATTAAATTACTGGCTAACCCGACACGGGTTGCGGTGCTCAAATGGCTTAAACGCCCTGACGAAGCCTTTGCTGACTATTCTCAGCTGTATCCCTTCGATCAGTACGGTGTCTGTGCCAGTCTTATTCAGGACAAAGCGGGCCTCTCACAGCCCGCCACCTCGTTATGTCTGAAAGCGCTGCATGATGCCGGCCTGCTTGAGGCAAGCAAGGTCGGTAAATGGACATACTATCGCCGGCGTGAAGAGGCGGTTCACGAGATGAATACGTCAATTATCCAGGCCCTGCAGGATCTGTAGGCGGCTTGTCAACGACAGTCATACGGACGTCCGGTAACGCTGCGTTGTGGCACATCAGGACATGCATGAAAATCAGCGCCAGGCTCACGCATTTCGCTGGCGAGGAAGAGAGGGCGCATGAGCGCCACTCTCTTTTACCGTTGCGACGTTTAGGGCAGCCTGAATAAGTCACGATACAAAGCGCCATCCCTTCGTAACACGCGCCGGAATCTGTCGCAGATACCACAGCCTGTGGACCTGCGACAGACGGATGTGATTGCCCCTGTACCTTCCTGATGAAGCCTGGAACGCCGGCGTTACCTGAATGTTCAGACGCTAAACGACCCAACAATCTGTCGTAATGTTTGGGCCTGTTCAGACAGCGAACGGGAGGCCATTGACGATTCCTGGACCAGCGCCGCGTTATTCTGTGTGACGCCGTCCATCTGATTCACTGCCACGCTGACTTCTGAAATTCCCTGCAGCTGTTCAGAAGAGGCCCGGGCAATCGAGTCCATCCCTTCAGCCAGGTCGCTGACCATACTCATGACCTTCAGGACGCTCTGCCCGGTTAGCGCGGCAATTTCTACGCCGCTGTCAACGTGTGCGACGGCCTGTTCAATCAGACGCTTGATGTCTTTCGCGGCTGTGGCACTACGCTGGGCAAGTGTCCGCACCTCACCAGCCACGACGGCGAATCCGCGACCATCTTCACCTGCACGCGCGGCTTCCACGGCGGCATTCAACGCCAGGATGTTGGTCTGAAAAGCGATGCTTTCAATCACGGACGTAATATCACGGACCTTGACTGCGCTCTCATGGATGTTGTGCATGGTATCGGTCATGTGGCTGACCTTGGACTTGTCGGCGTTAACGGTCTCTGCTGTTGCCCGGGCAGATTCAGCGGTTTGCTGCGCACCGGCTGTGTTGCTCTTCACCGTGCTGGTGAGCTGCTCCATGCTGGCGGCGGTCTGCTGCAGCGCGGCAGCCTGCTGCTCGGTTCGTGATGAAAGTTCTGTATTTCCCCGGTCGATTTCATCGGCCGCCAGCGCAACGGACGCGGAGGCGTCTTTAATCTGCAACACGATCCCGCGCAGTCTGGCTTGCATCGCGTCGAGAGACGCCATGAGGCTGCGGTCATCATTTTTTCGCAGTTGAACCGTTGAGGTCAGATTCCCTTGTGAAATAGCGTAAGCGAGCCGTTGCGCTGTAACCGGCTCACCGCCGAGTTCACGCATAATCTTGCGAATCAGGTAACTTCCCGTCAGCAAGCCCAAAATGACCGCAATGCCCAGCAGAACCAGCAAAATAATATAGGCCTGCTCCGTTGTCTTACTGTTCTGACTGACGGCATTATCAGAGCGCTGAGTGAGCACTTCGCCCATTGAGGTGAGTCCGTCAATCAGGGGGTTCTGGGCTGGTCTGACGGTATCAAGAAGAAATTTCACTGTTGCTGCGTTATTTTTCCCCAATGCCAGAGGAACAGTATTACTGAAGGAGTCCAGGGCATTTTTTTGACTCTTTTCTATTGCCTCAAACGCTTTTTTTTCCTCGTTACTGCCCGACTGGTCAATCATCTGGCCCAGTTGAGAACTGCTGTCAACAAACCGGGCTTTTAATTTTTCAAGACGAGCGGATTGCTCTTCAAGACCTTTTTCATCTGTAAATAAAGACAAATTCCTTACCGTGATTGCCATATCACGCTGAATAAGTGTCAGGTCTGTGATTAATTTTGTTTTCTTCATATCACCCTGAACAATGGCTTCAAGGGTGTTTTTAGACTGGTATAAAGAATGAATGGCTACCACTATGCACAGGGAGAAAAAAATGATTAACGTGCCAAAACCCAAACCGAGCCGTGTTGCGATCTTCATAAATCTATCCTGATAAAGGGAGAGGGGGACGGTGATCTTTCGGCACAGACAGACCAACCTTTATCGAAACCAGGACAATTAAATGTAAGAAAACACGTCATGGTAATTTCTGGAAAAATTAAATTTTGTCAATGAGTTAAGACGCATTATTCATAGGTTTTTCTTATATCCCTTCCGTCATCAAAGCATCGGTAAATCGCAGTAAAAAAGTCATGTCTTCCCCTCTGTCTTACGGCGTGACGGGTTTTAGCATGACTAAACAGAAGGGCAGATCACTGCGCTGGCCATGAAGGCGTCCGGGCGGAAAGGGCGCGTCGGTTCTGTGCGCATCTTAACTGCGGGCAGGCATCCCAATGAAAATGCAGAGAACCAGCCTGTCGCAACCGTCGCCCTGTCCAGCGCTGACCCATCAATAACAATAATCGCAGTAATCGTTGAAGCAATTGCCTCCTGTGTCGATAACGCATGCTCAGTTCAATGTTGGGGCTGAGCCTGAAGCGTCAAAGCTGATTATTACTCAGTCATTTGTGTGCTTTTTTACGACACCAGTACGTGCATTCCTTTTAATTACAGTGGAAACAAAAATATGTCTGTCATCAAGACAATGACCAGAAGCTTAACCGGTTCACGTTTTGCGGGGGGATCTCAGCCCGCCAACGGGATCTTTAACTGTGAAAGCTTACCCACTTCGCTCTCTGCAGCAGGCCTCAGCAGTCGTGCTGCGGGTATTTTGCTGACGTTTGTGCCGCCAGAGGCCGATTTTCATAAGGTCAGTCAGGCATGGCAACGCTTTACATCAACAGATTTGACCGTCATTACGCTCTCCTCTAACGGAGCGCTCAGCGCCAGCGGCAAGCAAACAACGTACTGCAAAGGCGACGGGCAGGAAGGCAGCTGGCTCTGGTTACCCCGTAACCTGATTGCAGAGCATGAAACACATGTGGTCGATCTGCACCTTCACGATACCCACACGGCGACGGATCGCATTCGTGCCATTCAGGATGAGCTGGCTGCGTTGAGGCTGAGCATGCCGCTCTCTGCTGACCGTACCTTTGCCATGATTTACTGTGACGGGCTGTCTGCATCGGAAGGGTTTTTAATGCAGGCCTGGTATAATACGGGCCGCTTTCCCTGCCTGGCAATCGGCGGATCCGCCGGTGGACGCGTCACCTTTGACGGGACATGGATTGGCGCTGGCGGGCGTGTACTGCAGGGGAAAGCCGTTATTGTTTTCTGCAAAATGGCGGCGGGTAAGTCCTTTTCACCCTTTAAGAGTCAGAACTTCGAGCCACTGAACAAGAGCTGGCTGATTGCCGAGGCGGATCCGGTTAAGCGTACCCTGACTTCCGTGTTCAACCCACAGGGGCAGCAACAGCCCTTCACCCAGGCACTGGCTGAACATCTGGGCTGCAATGAACAGCAGCTGACGGAGCGTCTGAAAGGTTTAACATTTGCGGTGAAGGTAGGTGACGCGTATTTCATTCGTTCTGTAGCGAAGATGGACAGCCACAGTGTACAGTTTTTTTGCGATCTGGAATTTGGCGATCGGCTTTACTTAATGCGTGAAACCGATTTTAAGCAGGCTACGCTGCGGGACTGGCAGGCCTTTACGCAACGTCACGGCAAACCGGCGGCGGTCCTGATGAATGACTGCATACTGCGCCGACAGGGCAATCCCGATAAGCTGCACGATGCGCATTTCTTTAAAGGCATCCCGGCTGCCGGGTTCTCCAGCTTTGGTGAAATTCTGGGCGTACCGATCAATCAGACCTTGTCTGCACTGGTATTCTTCAATCATAACGTAAACGCCATGGCGCAATTTCCGGTGGAATATGCCAGCTATGCCGCGCACTATGCGCAGCGCGCGTTACGTCGCTGGGAAGCGCTAAACCGCGTCCAGTCGGGCGTGCTGGCTCGCGTGGTGAATTATCAGCAGGAGTTGGCACCTATCGTTCAGGCGCTGCCGGTGCTTGAGGCGGCAACCCAGAGCCAGAGCGAAGCGTTGTCGATGGCCGAAAGCAGCATTCGCGCTATCAGCACTCTCGCCAAAGAAAGCCAGCAGGCACAAGGGCGCCTGGGGGACGGGCTGGACGATCTGGAAGCGATATCTAACGGTATCAACGTTATTACGCACGGCATCAGCAATATCGCTTTCCAGACCAATATTCTGGCGCTCAATGCCGCTGTCGAGGCTGCACGCGCGGGGGAAGCTGGCAGAGGATTTGCCGTTGTGGCAGGGGAAGTTCGCCGTCTGGCGCAATCCTCGAAAGAGCAGGCTGAAGCGACCGCAAGCAACATTAATGATGCGGTCGACACGATCTCGCGTATCCGCGATGTCGCGACAAACACGGTACAAACCGCGACGGACATGGCAGACCGCAGTATCCAGGCTGCCGATGCGATTGCCGCCATGAGCGATCGAAGCCGCCATGAACGCGCAGGGATGGCGAAACAGCTGGATAATCTGCGCACCTTAACGGCAGGTATGGATGCGATGCAGGAAGCGGTCGCCGAGCTGAAAGTGCTGCAGACACTTTCAGCGTCACGGTAAATCACTGCTGGCGCCGCGACCAGGAAGGCCCTGCGCCAGTCTCTGTTAAGCAGGGATAACAACTGTGGTGATGGCAAAGTGAACCCGGGCTTTCTTGTTGTTATTTATCACACCTCGTCAGATTGCTTATTTGCCGCCTTATTTTCAAGACGGAAAATTCAGCCTACGTTGCGTTTGATCCTCAATGTCTTAGCGGCTTTTTTCAAACCTGTTCTGTTAAGCTTTAAAACAAAAAAGCCACGCATTCGCGTGGCTTTCACAACCTTATTCATTCACGTGCAGTTCACTTCACCGTGAGGATTAGACGTTAAACAAGAAATTCATCACATCGCCATCTTTAACGATGTACTCTTTGCCTTCTGAACGCATCTTGCCCGCTTCTTTCGCGCCTTGCTCACCCTTATAGGTAATAAAGTCTTCAAACGCGATCGTTTGTGCGCGAATGAAGCCTTTCTCGAAGTCGGTATGGATTTTACCGGCGGCCTGTGGGGCGGTGGCGCCAACAGGGATAGTCCATGCGCGTACTTCTTTGACGCCGGCGGTGAAATAGGTCTGCAGATTCAGCAGTGCGTAACCGGCACGAATCACGCGGTTCAGGCCTGGCTCTTCGATGCCCAGCTCGGCCATAAACTCGTCACGATCTTCGTCTTCCAGTTCGGCGATATCAGATTCGACAGAGGCGCAGACTGGCACAACGACAGAACCTTCTTTGGCGGCGATTTCGCGCACTTTATCCAGGTACGGGTTGTTTTCAAAGCCATCTTCGTTGACGTTAGCAATGTACATCGTGGGCTTAAGCGTCAGGAAGCTCAGATAACGCAGGGCGGCTTTGTCTTCATCGGTCAGATCCAGCGCGCGCAGCATGCCCGCGTTTTCCAGATGAGGCAGACATTTCTCCAGCGCCGCCTGTTCCGCTTTCGCGTCTTTATCGCCGCCTTTGGCTTTTTTCTGCACGCGCTGCAGTGCACGTTCACAGGTGTCCAGATCCGCCAGCGCCAGCTCGGTGTTGATGGTTTCGATATCATCAGCCGGATCGACTTTATTATTCACGTGGATAATATTGTCGTTTTCAAAGCAGCGAACCACGTGGCCGATCGCTTCAGTTTCACGGATATTGGTCAGGAACTGGTTGCCCAGGCCTTCACCTTTCGATGCACCTTTTACCAGACCGGCGATATCGACGAATTCCATGGTAGTCGGAACCACGCGCTGTGGCTTGACGATCTCGGACAGCTGATCCAGACGCAGGTCAGGCATAGGTACAACGCCCGTGTTGGGTTCAATGGTGCAGAAGGGGAAGTTCGCCGCTTCAATACCCGCTTTTGTCAGCGCGTTAAACAGAGTGGATTTACCGACATTTGGCAGGCCCACGATACCGCATTTGAATCCCATGGTTTAATACCCTTTATAGCTGGATGGGCAACGCCTGAACGCAGGCGCCGCCGGAAACGTAAGATAATTTTCGCGCATTATACACAGATTCGCGACAATCGGGGCGATTAGACAGGCTTAAAGGCATGCAGGCGGTTCATTGCCTTAATGCGATCTTCCTTCAGCCACAGTTCGGTGCAGCGCGCTGCTTCATCAATGGCGTCATCGATCAGCTTTTGCTCACTGGCGGGCGGTTTGCCTAACACAAATCCGGTCACTTTGTTGCGGTCACCGGGATGGCCGATACCGATGCGCAGACGATGAAAGTTATTATTATTGCCCAGCTTGCTGATGATGTCTTTCAGGCCGTTATGACCGCCGTGACCGCCGCCTTGTTTGAATTTCGCAATGCCCGGTGGCAGATCGAGTTCATCGTGCGCCACTAAAATTTCTTCGGGCGCAATACGGTAGAAGGTCGCCATCGCCGCGACCGCTTTGCCGCTGAGGTTCATAAAGGTGGTGGGCACCAGCAGTCGGACATCTTCGCCCGCCAGCGCCAGTCGCGCCGTATAACCGAAAAATTTGGCTTCTTCTTTTAACGACTGATTGTGCCGCTCAGCCAGCAAATCCAGATACCACGCACCCGCGTTATGGCGCGTGGCGGCATATTCCGCACCGGGATTCGCCAGGCCGACAATCAGTTTAATGCTGCTCACAAGGAATATCCTGCTGTTATCACCAAAGGGCAGTAGTTTACTGTGCCAGGCTGCGGATCACAAAGTGTGAGCCACGAATTATTAGTGTCGGTGATTAATTGTTTTTCATCTAAATCAATAAGCTGTAATTATGCTTTGGTCACACTTATCCTGTTCTGAGTGTGACGAAGTGCACAAATTAGCCTGCTGTCATTGCCTAAACTACTGACAGGTTAACATTGTGTGCGCTCATCGGACCGCACCGTCAGGAGGTGAAAGATGAAACGTCATCACTCACGTATGGCAGGAAATGCCTTAATGGCACTGGGCTTAGTGACCATGGTACTCGGCGTTGGTTTTTCGATTATCAACCAACTTCCCTCTTTAAATCTGCCGCAGATACTGGCGCAGGGCGCGATGTTTGGGATTTTCTTTGGCGCACTGTTATGGCTGGCCGGTGCCTGCATTAGCGGTCGTGAGAAAGTCGAAGATCGCTATTACTGGGAGCGGCATTATGGCGATAAACGCTGCCGCCGCAGCCATCACTCGTCATAATCACGTTCCCGGCAACGTCAGGCAGGGTTGGGTTCGGTTTCTGCCTTTGGCTTTTGCCTGATAGAGCGCTTTGTCAGCCAGCGCCATCAGTTCGCCAAAATCAATGTGGCGATTGTCGGCGGTAGAGAAGCCAATGCTGACGGAATAGGGAATCTGCCCCGGTCGGGAAAGGTGGATCGCCTGGCGCACCTGCTCGCACCAGACGTTAGCCTGTGCTGACATCATCGGCAGAAGGGCGGCAAATTCTTCGCCGCCCAGTCGCGCAAAGCGCGCCCCTTCAGGCAGCATGCCGGACACACGGTGACTGAAATCAATCAGAACCTGGTCGCCCTGATGATGCCCGTAGCGGTCATTAATGCCTTTAAAATGGTCCAGATCGAATAACACCACCGTCAGCGCTTTATTCTGCTTCTGACAGGCTTTAATCATCACCTCGGCCCCGGTAAACAGCGCACGACGGTTCCAGATATTGGTCAGAGGATCGTGCAGTGAAGCCGCTTTCAGCGCATTGCGCGTCCGCTCATTGACCATCGCCAGAATCGTCACGGTAAACCCAATGACAAACAGCATGGATTCCATAATCACATAGACGGAGAAATTCGATCCGCTTATCGCGCCCTGAACGCCGACCGGGCGGGAATTATCCAGAAATATGCGAGCCACATGGAATATCAGGTGAATCCAGAGCAGGAGCTGGGCAGGCCAGAACGTTGCATCCATATTGCGCCGCGCCAGCCAGAGAAAATAGATAAGCGCTCCGGTATAACCGATGCAGAGCAGGCAGAGCACCAGTACGCGCAGCGATAAGCTGTAATAAAATCCCGGAATCAGGCAGAGCAGTGACCAGATCAGCGCCCCGACCAGACCACTCATCCCCGGCTGCTTACCGCAAAAGGTGCGAAACGCGCTGAACAATCCCCCGTAAGCCAGCATAAGCAACACGTTGCTCATGGCCACCGGTAAAAACTGATAGCCCTGGCTGCGCAGGCTACTGAGAATAAAGGCGACCAGCGTCAGTAAAATGGCCACGCAAACATAGCCCAGCGTGCGATCGTAATGCGAACCGACCCAGGCAAATGCCAGGATCAGACTCATAAACCCCAGTACGTAGAGTTCGCAAATAAATAACGTATAGACGTCGAGGTTCATAGTGGAAAACGATCGCAATAAAAAGTGCGGGCAAAGTACCACTCAACGCAGAATGGCAAAAGAGCAGATAAGATAATTTCAGCGAAAGAGTTTTTCGTAGTAAGCGTGACAATAACGGCGGTGACTCATAACGAAAATTTCTGTGAATCAAGCAGCTTTGTCGGAAGGGGAGAGGTACAGACAAAAGAAAAGGCCGGACAGCGTGTCCGGCCTGCGAAGATTAGTGTTCGAACATTGCCGAAATGGACTCTTCGTTACTGATGCGGCGAATGGCTTCGGCCAGCATGCCTGACAGCGTCAGGGTACGGACGTTTGGCAGCGACTTCATCTCTTCGGATAACGGAATGGTGTCACACACGATAACCTGATCGATGACAGATTTACGTAAGTTTTCCACCGCGTTACCGGAGAAGATAGGGTGCGTCGCGTACGCGAACACGCGCTTGGCACCGCGCTCTTTCAGCGCTTCCGCGGCTTTGCACAGTGTGCCGCCGGTGTCGATCATGTCATCGACCAGCACACAGTCACGGCCCGCAACGTCACCAATGATATGCATGACCTGAGAAACGTTCGCACGCGGGCGACGTTTGTCGATGATGGCCATATCGGTGTCGTTCAGCAGTTTCGCAATAGCACGGGCACGAACCACGCCGCCAATGTCAGGCGAAACAACAATCGGGTTTTCCAGGCCAATCTGTAACATATCCTCCAGCAGAATGGGACTGCCGAAGACGTTATCAACCGGGACGTCGAAGAAGCCCTGGATCTGCTCAGCGTGCAGGTCAACCGTTAAAACACGGTCAACGCCGACGCTGGAAAGAAAGTCAGCCACGACTTTGGCGGTAATAGGCACACGCGCAGAACGCACGCGGCGGTCCTGACGGGCATAACCAAAGTAAGGGATAACAGCGGTAATACGACCAGCTGAAGCACGACGCAGCGCGTCGACCATCACGACCAGTTCCATCAAATTATCATTGGTGGGAGCACAGGTGGACTGGATGATGAAAATATCACCACCGCGTACATTTTCATTAATTTGTACGCTTACTTCGCCATCACTGAAACGACCGACAGCGGCGTCGCCCAGGCTGGTGTAAAGGCGGTTGGCAATACGTTGTGCTAGTTCCGGGGTGGCGTTACCAGCAAAAAGCTTCATATCAGGCACGAGAAGAACCTCAGGCTTTGCGTCCAGAGAATGAACGTCATGACAGTAACCGGCGAATACTGTCGTGATCGTTCACACGGGTATGTGAGTGCGAAACGTGCTGTATCTGGAACAGGGTGACACAGTCACGCTATCGCTAATCGCCTTGCAGAGTGCGCTGTAACGGCGAGACGTTAACGCCTCGGGCTACAAAACCGCGCACCCATGACGGGGCAAGTTCCAGCACCTGGCGAGCAGCGTACTCGGTGTCAAATTCAGCAAACACACAAGCACCTGTCCCTGTCAGGCGCGACGGCGCGTATTCTAGCAGCCATGAAACAAGCTCATCAACCTCACGAAAACGTTTTCTTACTACTGATTCGCAATCGTTAAGAAAGGGGGCCTGTAAAAGTGCTGATAAAGTGCGCACGGGCGTGTCACGGGGGAGTGCCGGATCGTTAAAGACCACCGGCGTGGCCACGCTGACGCCGGGATGGGCAACAAGATACCATTTTTCGGCAGGCGATGCGGGAGAAAGCACCTCGCCGACCCCTTCGGCGAAGGCGGCGTGCCCTTTAACGAACACCGGGACATCCGCACCCAGTTTCACGCCCATCTGTGCCAGTTCCGTCGGCGAAAAACCGGTTTTCCAGAGATGATTAAGCGCCACCAGAACCGTAGCGGCGTCAGAAGAACCGCCACCCAGTCCACCGCCCATTGGCAAACGCTTTTCAATGGCGATCCGCGCACCCGCCTGCGCCGGCAGCGTTCCCTTCGCGCGGGCAGCCGCCTTAAGCATGTCGGCGGCACGCACGATCAGGTTTTCAGCATCCGGCACGCCGGACACGGGCGTGAGAAGGGTAATGGCATCGCTCTGATCGGGAACAATCTCCAGACTGTCGCCATAATCCAGAAACTGAAACAGGGTTTGCAGGTTATGGTAACCGTCCGCCCGGCGCCCGGTGATGTACAA
The DNA here is from genome assembly GCF_004364735.1 of Pantoea sp. PNA 14-12. Classification (NCBI taxonomy): domain Bacteria; kingdom Pseudomonadati; phylum Pseudomonadota; class Gammaproteobacteria; order Enterobacterales; family Erwiniaceae; genus Pantoea; species Pantoea sp. PNA 14-12. Next base: position 888,023 of record NZ_SOAJ01000001.1, read on the forward strand.
AAAAAGGTTCAGTTTTGCCGGAGCAGGCCAGGTGGTGATCATTTCAGCGTCCAGCTATCCATACGTAACTTGATGCGCTGATCGCCTTCTTTCAGCTCCAGGCTGGCGGGCAGCGCAGGGGTGACGTTGCTGTCATAGCCGGCGATGGTCACCTGCCAGGTCTGGCCATCATGTTGATAGTTCAGGCTGCGCAACTGATACTGATCGTTAAGCTGGTAGTCGGTCGCATCGCCCGGCAGGCCCATCATCCACTGGCGCAGGTTGGTCAGCGGAATATCCATGCCGGTCAGCTGCGAGATCATCTTCTGCGCATCGTTGCTGACATAGCGTTTGCCCTGGCTATCCACGATCTGCACCACAGAACCCTGCGCATCCAGCTGCAGTTCTGTGCTGCCTAACGGGTTGGTTAACAGCAGACGATAACGGTCAGGTGCGGTCTGCTGCCAGTTGAAGCGGGCATAGACTTTTTGTTTGTCCGACAGATAGGCGAACGCGCCGCGCGTCTGGTACTGCGTCACTTTACTGACCGCTTGCTGATGATGTTGCCATTGGGGTGCAGTGGCGCTCGGGCCGGGACCTTGTGGTTTATTGATGCTACAGGCAGCCAGCAGAACAGCACCGGCCAGGGGTAAAAGGCGCAACAGATTGCGTGGGGAAGTAAGCATCAAGTGGTCATCTCCTCGGACTCATTTTTCATTGGTAACAGGTAACGCTAACCATCCGCATTTTAACCGTCAATGCTGTTATACGGCAAAATCGCTATGATCGGCTTAATCTTATTACAGTCATAGCCTTTGTATGGCTTTTCTTGATCTGCTGCATCTTGTAGAATGCGCTTCACAAAACCCTGACATTATTGGGACAACCCAACCTAAATCGCCATGACGCTGCTCGCTCTCGGAATCAATCACAAAACTGCACCCATTGCTCTGCGCGAACGCGTTGCGTTCGGGCCGGAGTCGCTGGAACAGGCCTTAGACAGCCTGTTATCTCAGCCCATGGTGCAGAGTGGCGTCGTGCTCTCCACCTGTAACCGAACCGAACTCTACCTGAGTGTAGAGCAACAGGTCGATCTGCAGGAACGTCTGGTGCGCTGGCTGTGTGACTATCACCAGCTTGATGAAGAGGATGTACGTAACAGCCTCTACTGGCATCAGGACAATGAGGCCGTCAGTCATCTTATGCGCGTCGCCAGCGGGCTGGATTCGCTGGTGCTGGGCGAGCCGCAGATTTTAGGTCAGGTGAAAAAAGCCTTTGCCGATTCGCAGCGCGGTCATGCACTGAGCAGTGAACTGGAACGTATGTTCCAGAAAACCTTCTCGGTTGCCAAGCGCGTGCGTACGGAAACGGAGATTGGCGCGAACGCCGTTTCCGTTGCCTTTGCCGCCTGTACGCTGGCGCGGCAGATCTTTGAGTCTCTCTCTACCGTTAACGTGTTACTGGTTGGCGCGGGGGAAACCATTGAGCTGGTGGCGCGTCATCTGAGCGAACATCAGGTCAAAAAACTGATTATTGCCAACCGTACCCGCGAACGCGCGGACGCGCTGGCAAAAGAAGTGGGCGCGGAAGTGATTGGCCTTGCGGACATCGACGCACGCCTGGCCGATGCCGACATCGTCATTACTTCCACCGCCAGTCCCTTGCCCATCATTGGTAAAGGCATGATGGAACGGGCGCTCAAAGCGCGCCGTAACCAGCCAATGCTGCTGGTGGATATTGCGGTGCCGCGCGACGTAGAGCCGGAAGTGGGCAAGTTAGCGAATGCCTATCTCTACAGCGTTGACGATCTGCAGGCCATCATTGAGCAGAACCTTGCCCAGCGCAAAGCCGCTGCGGTGCAGGCCGAAAGTATCGTGGTGCAGGAATGCAGCGATTTCATGGCCTGGCTGCGTTCCCAGGGCGCGGTCAACTCTATTCGTGAATACCGTGCTCAGGCGGATGATATCCGCGCTGAACTGGAAGGCCGTGCGCTGCAGGCGCTGCAGCAGGGTGCCGATCCGCAAAAAGTGATGCAGGAACTGGCCCACAAGCTGACCAACCGTTTGATTCATGCACCGACCAAATCTCTTCAGCAGGCCGCGCGCGACGGCGACAGCGAACGCCTGCAGATTTTACGCGACAGCCTGGGTCTCGATTAGGCACACTGCTGTCGTCTTCTGTTACGGGAATCCCACAGTTAAATGAAAACCTCTATTGTTGCGAAACTGGAAGCGCTGCAGGAGCGCCACGAAGAAGTGGAAGCGATGCTGGGCGATGCAGGCGTCATTGCCGATCAGGAACGCTTTCGTGCTTTGTCGCGTGAATATGCTCAGTTGACCGATGTCACGCGCTGCTTCCGCGACTGGCAGCAGAACCAGGATGATATCGAGACGGCTAAAATGTTACTCGACGATCCTGAAATGCGCGATATGGCGCAGGAAGAGCTGCAGGCGGCACGTGAGAAAACCGACGCGCTGGAGCAACAGTTGCAGCTGTTACTGTTGCCGAAAGATCCGGACGATGAGCGCGACTGTTTTGTCGAAGTCCGTGCCGGTACCGGCGGCGACGAAGCGGCCATTTTTGCAGGTGACCTGTTCCGTATGTACAGCCGTTACGCCGAGTCACGTCGCTGGCGGGTGGAAATCGTCAGCGCTAACGACGGTGAGCACGGTGGCTATAAAGAGGTGATTGCCCGTATTATGGGTGACGGTGCCTATGGCCGACTGAAATTTGAATCCGGCGGCCATCGCGTACAACGCGTACCCGAGACGGAATCCCAGGGCCGTATTCATACCTCTGCCTGTACGGTGGCGGTGATGCCTGAACTGCCGGAAGCGGAGCTGCCCGAGATCAACCCGTCAGATTTAAAAATCGATACTTTCCGCTCCTCCGGTGCCGGTGGGCAGCACGTTAACACCACCGACTCCGCGATCCGTATTACCCACTTGCCGACCGGTATTGTGGTGGAATGTCAGGATGAACGCTCTCAGCACAAGAACAAGGCAAAAGCCTTATCGGTGTTGGGCGCGCGTATCCATGCGGCCGAAATGGCAAAACGTCACGAAGCTGAAGCCAGCACCCGCCGTAACCTGCTGGGCAGCGGTGACCGTTCCGATCGTATCCGCACCTATAACTTCCCGCAGGGCCGTGTGACCGACCACCGCATCAACCTGACGCTTTATCGTCTGGATGAAACCATGGAAGGTAAACTGGACAGCCTGATCGAACCCATCGTTCAGGAATACCAGGCTGACCAACTGGCGGCGCTGGCCGGTCAGGATTAATGGATATTCGCCACTGGCTCAAACAGGCGGTTGCCACGCTGTGTGGGGGCGACAGCCCGAAGCGTGATGCGGAAATCCTGCTGGGTTATGTCACAGGCAAACCCCGCAGCTGGCTGGTGGCTTTTGATGAAACCCTGCTCAGTGACGCGCAGTTACAACAGTTGACGGCGTTGCTGGCACGGCGCGCACGGGGAGAACCGATTGCCCATTTAGTTGGCGAGCGCGAATTCTGGTCGCTCCCGCTGAGGGTTAGCGACGCCACACTCATCCCGCGGCCGGATACCGAGATCCTGGTTGAACAGGCGCTGGCCCGATTGCCTGCCGCACCTGCGCGCGTGCTGGATCTCGGCACGGGCACCGGCGCCATTGCCCTGGCGATTGCCAGCGAACGGCCCGATTGCACCGTGATCGGCGTTGATCGTGTCCCTGCTGCCGTTGCGCTGGCGCAGGATAACGCTGCGCATCTGGCGATAGCTAACGCGACGTTTATGCACAGCCACTGGTTTGCACAGCTCACCCCGACCCGATTTGATCTTATCGTGAGTAATCCGCCTTACATTGATGCCAGCGATCACCATCTGGAGGAGGGCGATGTGCGTTTTGAACCGCGCAGCGCACTGGTGGCAGATGAGGCGGGCATGGCCGATCTCCGGTGGCTGATCGCACAGTCACCCGCCTGGTTACAGCCGGGTGGCTGGCTGCTCCTGGAACATGGCTGGCAGCAGGATGAGGCGGTGCGTCAACTGATGTGCCAGCACCACTATCAGGCAGTGGACACGGTGAAGGATTACGGTGGCAATCCCCGGGTCACATTTGGGCAGACCGCGCCGATACCGGTATAGTGCCGCAACGTAAAACCACAGGGATGAATGATGTTTACTTATTACCCACTGCTAAAAAACCTGCATCTGCTGACCGTGGCGATCACGGTTTCGCTGTTTCTGCTGCGCTTCTACTGGCAGCGCGTTGGCGCAGCCATACTGCAACGCCGCTGGGTCCGCATCCTTCCACATGTCAACGACACGTTGCTGCTGCTGAGTGGCGCAGCGCTGGTAATGCTGACCCACTTCTATCCGTTTTCACCTCAGGGAAGCTGGCTGACGGAGAAGCTGTTAGGCGTTATTATCTATATTGCCCTTGGGTCCGTGGCGCTGAGCCGCCGCCCTCGTTCTGATCGCACCCGCTGGATGGCCTTTGTGGTCGCCTTAATCGCGCTGGTGACGATCATTAAGCTGGCACTGAGTAAAATGCCGTTATTGGGGATAGTATGAGCTCCACCGAACAACTCGATTACAGTGAAACACCGCTCTGTGAGGCGGTGATGGGTGCAACCAAAGCCATTCGCACCGATTTTCCGACCCTGTCGGTCGAACAACAGTTAGCGGCGTTAGTGGCTGAAGCCCGGGATTACGTCAGCGACCAACAGGATGCGGATTTAAAGCTCGAAAAGCTGCTGGAGCTGTTTTACAAGCAGTGGAAATTTGGCGGTGCCAGCGGCGTGTATAATCTGTCTGATGCACTCTGGCTGGATAAAGTGCTGAAAACCCGTCAGGGAACCGCCGTGTCACTGGGCGTGATTCTGCTGCATATTGCGGCGGAACTGGAATTGCCCCTGATGCCGGTGATTTTCCCGACGCAGTTGATTCTGCGCGCCGACTGGCTGGATGGCGACAAGTGGCTGATTAATCCCTTCAACGGGGAAACCCTGGATACGCACACGCTCGAAGTATGGCTGAAAGGCAATATCAGCCCGCTGGCGCGTCTGTATGATGACGATCTCGACGAAGCCAAAACCGTCAGCGTAATGCGCAAAATGCTGGATACGCTGAAAGCGGCGCTGATGGAAGAGAAGCAGATGGAGCTGGCCCTGAACGTCAGCCAGGTGTTGTTGCGCATTGACCCGGACGATCCCTATGAAATTCGCGATCGGGGATTAATCTATGCACAGCTTGAGTGCGATCATATCGCGTTAACGGACTTAACCTACTTCGTTGAACAGTGTCCTGAGGATCCGGTCAGCGAAATGATTAAAGTCCAGATTCACGCAATCGAACAAAAACGCGTGACGCTGCATTAAGCGTCACCCCAGATAAGGAAAGGGCATGACACAGAAAGTTGTCAGTATTGGTGATATCAGGGTCGCAAACGATCTGCCATTTGTTCTCTTTGGCGGCATGAACGTGCTGGAATCCTACGACCTCGCGATGCGCATCTGCGAGCACTATGTAAACGTGACCGACAAACTCGGCATTCCTTACGTTTTCAAAGCGTCTTTTGACAAAGCCAACCGCTCCTCCATCCACTCTTACCGTGGCCCCGGCCTGGAAGAGGGCATGAAGATTTTCCAGGCGCTGAAGCAGGCCTTTGGCGTGAAAATCATCACCGATGTGCACGAAGCGGCGCAGGCTCAGCCTGTGGCGGATGTTGTTGACGTGATTCAGCTGCCGGCCTTCCTGGCGCGTCAGACCGATCTGGTTGAGGCGATGGCGAAAACGGGCGCGGTGATTAACGTCAAGAAGCCCCAGTTTGTCAGCCCCGGTCAGATGGGCAACATCGTGGACAAGTTTGCCGAAGGCGGAAACGACAAGGTTATTCTTTGCGACCGCGGCAGTAACTTTGGCTACGATAACCTGGTAGTGGATATGCTGGGTTTCAACGTCATGAAAAAGGTGACGAATAACTCGCCGGTGATTTTCGACGTGACGCACGCGCTGCAAACCCGCGATCCGTTCGGTGCCGCCTCAGGCGGACGCCGTGCTCAGGTGGCCGAACTGGCGCGTGCCGGTATGGCGGTGGGCATTGCGGGCCTGTTTATTGAAGCCCATCCGGAGCCGGACAACGCCAAATGCGACGGTCCGTCGGCGTTACCGCTGGATAAACTGGAACCGTTCCTGGTGCAGATGAAGGCGATTGACGATCTGGTGAAAAGCTTCCCGGAACTGGACACCAGCAAATAAGCCGCAGTGCAGACGAAAAAAGAGCGAATTCTCGCTCTTTTTTTTCGTCTCAGTTTTGTGAGATTACAGCATGATGGTCATCAGATAGCCGACAAATAAGGCCAGGTGCGCGGCACCATTCAGCACATTCGTTCTGCCGGTTGAGAAGCTAATCTGACACAGGATCAGAGAGGCAATCATAATAACCATCTGCGGCGGTTCCAGGCCGAATATCAATTCCTGGCCTGTCAGCGTCGCAATAATAGAGACCGCCGGTACGGTCAGCGAAATCGTGGCCAGCACTGAGCCAAAGAACAGGTTCATCGCGCGCTGTACCTGGTTCATCAGGACGGCCCGGATGGCACCCAGACCTTCTGGTGAGAGGATCAGTAACGCCACCAGGAAGCCGGTGAACTGCTTCGGTGCGTTGAGGTCGGTCAGCAGATGCTCCAGCGGGTTAGCATTCATCTTGGTGACGGCAATCACCGCAATCAGATGCACGATCAGCCAGATGGCGTGCCAGAGGCTACTGTGCGCAGAAGGTTTACCGTGGTGAGGATCGCCATCATCACTGTCATCTTCGTGCTCATAAACAAACAGGCTCTGGTGCGTTTTGGTCTGAATCAACAGGAAAACGCCATACATCGCCGCAGAAATAGCGGCAATCAGTAAACTTTGCGCAGCGGTGAAATTTCCGCCCGGCAAGGCATTCGGAAACACCAGCACCAGGATGGCTAACGGAAAAATAGCGATCAGGTATTGCTTTACGCCGGCCAGATTCACGTATTGCGTCGCAAACTTTCTGCCGCCCAGCAGTAAGGCAAAGCCCACCAGCCCGCCGGTCACGATCATAATGATCGAGTAGAGCGTATCGCGCATCAGCGCAGGCGCCGCATCGCCGGTGGCCATCAGTGCCGAAATCAGGCTGACTTCCAGAATCACGACAGACAGGCTGAGGATCAGGGAACCATAGGGTTCGCCCAGGCGGTGAGCCAGCACATCCGCATGACGCACCACGCTGAACGCGCTGCTGAGAATAGCAACCAGCGCCAGTAAATTAATGCCGACGACGAGTGGGAGTGAGGTTTGTGCACCAAAAAAATAGAGTACACCCAGGGCAATAAGGGGAAGTATCAGTGAAAACTCTTTGTGACGTGTTTTTTCATGTAAAGGCATTCACTCTCCTCGCTGCTGAATAAAAGGGGCAATTTATTTACCCACCCTGACAGGGAAATATATAAGTCAGGCAGTGTAACTTTTCAATCGAACAGCAGGTGAAAATTTACCGCTTTTTACTTTCACACACATTCAGCCTGAAAAGGGGTTTATAAAAATTTATTCCCGCTTTTGTCAGATAAATCAGTCATCAAGTAAATCCTCTTTCGCGATAATCTTCCGCATTATTGCAAAATACATCCCAATAAGGTGATCGTTAATGCCGGAACAGAGAAATAACAAGCGGAGAGGCGCAGAAACCACAGTTTGCATTTTGGCTTATCTGCGCCAGACTTATAAACCATCATGTTAGAGGAGGATAAACGATGCCTTATGCTAAGCGAAGCGACCTGCCAGAAAGCGTTAAGCACGTCCTGCCAGCGCATGCCCAGGATATCTATCAGCAGGCCTTTAACAATGCCTGGTCACAATATAAGGATCCCGATGACCGACGAGGCAATGAATCACGCGAGGAAGTGGCCCATAAAGTGGCCTGGTCAGCGGTGAAACATGACTATGAAAAAGGGGATGACGATAAATGGCATCCCAAAAAATAGTGTGTTGCGTTGTGGGCCTGAACAGCAGGCCCGTTTATATGTCCCGTCCCGCCAGCATCATGTCCGTTCTCACGCGCATTTCTTCCCTCTGATCGCCCACGTTTCAGGCTTCTTGTCGCGCCCACGTTACGCATGTTTACTTCACGTTGCGCGAGCAGGGGTTATCCTGAACGCCAGGATGCCGTGAAGAAACTCATCAGCCCTTACCGTTTTACGCGCTGTAAAACACTTTTTTTGGGTGTTATAGCTGCCGCTTTTAATAGTTAAATAAAGGCTATTTTTTAGCGGATATTCCCACTCTTACTTGAAACTGATTTTGTTAATAATTAATGTCAGTTTAATGAATACAGCGTAAATTTGTGAATGTTCACGCAACAGAACCGAGGAGTGTCTTACACAGGACGTGGTGAAAGTCGAGGAGGTCGCATTGCTTACCCGGGAATTTTTATTAAAAGCGGATTGTAAAACATCATTTGGTGATATTGAGGAGACATTACTGTGGAGTTGTGAACAGCGCGCGGCGTCGCTGGCGGCAACCCTGGCATGTCGGCCCGATCACAGCCCGGTATGGATCTTCGGCTACGGTTCTCTGATGTGGAACCCGGTATTTGAAGCCGATGAAGTGGCATCGGCCTCGCTGCACGGCTGGCACCGTGCCTTTTGCTTGCGCCTCACAGCCGGGCGCGGCACGGCTTCCCATCCGGGGCGCATGCTGGCGCTGAAAGAGGGTGGCATTACGCAGGGACTGGCATTTCGCCTGCCGGAATCACGGCTGCACGACGAACTGGCATTACTGTGGAAGCGTGAAATGATCACCGGCTGCTATTTGCCGACCTGGTGTGAGTTGGTGCTGGACGATCAACGCCGCGTGACGGCGCTGGTTTTTATTATGGATCCGCGTCATCCGCTTTATGAACCGGATACCTGTCCTCAGGCGGTTGCGCCCCTGATCGCAGCGGCCAGTGGACCGTTAGGCTCGAACGCCCAGTACCTGTTTTCGCTGGAAGAAGAACTGACTAAGCGCGGGATGCAGGAGGACGATTTGATCCGCCTGGCGCACCAGGTGCGTGAACTGCAGCAGCATTGGCCAAGACAGGCGTAATCCGCGCCCGCCAGGCCAGCAGCATCCGGTCACTGGGTTGGGTTAATCAGCCAGGTGCCCGGTCTGTCAATTACCACGGACTGACTGCGCGTCGTATTCCCGGCATGCACATCAATGCGGTACTGGCCTGCCGCCAGGTTCAGCACGGCAAAACCGTTGCTGCTGGCGTGCAAGGCCACGGGCTGACCGTTCAGGACCACCTGTTCATCACCGGCCAGTTTCAGGTAAACCATCGCCAGGCCCGCGGGCACCGTGCCGGTCGCTGGTGCAGCACTGCGTTTCGCCACCTGCGGCACCGAAGCGGTTTGCGAGTTTTCAACCCACACCACCGCGCCGACGGCAATAACGGCAACGGCGGCCAGCGCCAGAAGCCCCGGTGACAGACGACGCACTGTGCGTCCGGTCAGCGGTTCCGCCATCGTCGCCCCGTGATTCATCGCCAGGACCACCGGTGGGACCGTGTCGGCCGCGGCTGCGTCCAGTTGGTTTTGCGCGTCATTGCGCTGTTGCAGACTGTTAACGACCGCCTCCACATCGCTGACCGGTAAGGCAATGAGGGCAGCAAACACGTCGATGCTCTGCGGACGATCGTGCGGTTTCATCAATAGCGCACAGTCAATGGCATGCAGCAGCGGCAGCGAATAGCCTGAAGGCTTACGCACTACCAGCGGTTGATAGTTGTCTTCAATGCAGCGCACCACGCTGACCGGCGGCGGGGAGCCGGTAATCAGCGTGTGCAGTACCGCGCCCAGCGCATAGATGTCTGTCCAGGGGCCTTGTTCACCTTCGCCTTCTTCGCTGTACTGCTCAATGGGGGCAAAACCCGGTTTCAGCATGATTTCGGTTTCATCAGAGAGATTGCCTATCTCTTTGCGGGCAGAGCCAAAGTCGAGCAGCACCGGCAGTTGATTTTCCTGAATCTGAATATTATCCAGCGAAATATCACGATGCAGATAGCCAGCCTGATGAATGGTATTGATAGCCCCCAGCAAGGGCGGCAGTAAGCGGCGAATCCAGTCTTCGGTGATAGACTCATGGCTGGTTAACTGCCACTCTTTCAACGTCATGCCGTTGTAGTAAAGTGTGCCCATATAGGCGGTGCCGTTTTGTTCCCAGAAGCGCAGGACATGCAACAGGCCCGGATGATTGAAGCGTGCCAGCAGTCGGGCTTCCTGAATAAAGCTGTTCAGACCGGCATTAAACAGCTTCTGAAAACGTTCACCGCGCAATTCCAGCGACATATCCGCCGTCCTGACCGCCAGCGAAACAGGCATGTATTCTTTAATGGCAATGGTGCGTTCAAGTTGATGGTCCCATGCGCGATAGACAATGCCGAAACCGCCGCCGCCAATCACCTCTTTGATTTCGAACTCGTTAAAGCGATATCCGTCAGGCAAGGCATTCGGTACTGCTTTCTGATTGTCATTAGCCGACATAGTGGACTCTCTGAACTGGGCCTGCTTGCCAGGCAACGCGATAATTAATGGATGTTACGCCAGGCACCTGCGCCGGGATCAACCTGATCCGCGCGCAAGGTGTCCACAAGTAACACATTCACTTTCTGTTGTGACGGTAAACTGCCTGCCCACCGGCTACGCAGCGTGTCGAGCCGTGCAGACAGGGCGCTGGCATTCTGCTGCGCAGTGGCTTTATCCGCTCTGACCAGAAGGGTGCCCTCAAAGCGCCACAGATGTTGCGTATCGTCGAAAGGCAGCACCAGCCAGCTGTCAGGCGCATCAGCACGGGTCATAATCATGCGCTGTTTATTGACGCTAACGATTTGCAGGGCGTTACCGGCAATGGCCAGACTGGCGATCGGGTAACCCTGGTAAAACGTGACGGCAAGCGTCTGCGGTTGGCCGTGTCCACTGACGGTAATATCACTGTTGCCTTCGAGCCAGCCTTCCGACGAGCAGCGCAACCGACCGCCTTGCGGGACAAAGATCGACAATCCGTTTTCGTCCCATGCGGTGCGAAAGCGGCAGCCATCAGGTAACGCAAAATGCTGTAACGGGGTGCTGTCTGCTGGCCGCGACGCGACAACCGGAACGTTAATGCTTGTGGCGGCATCGGCGTTCACAATCAGACGCCAGTTCTGCAATTTACTGGCGCTGCCGGAAGCCAGCACGCTGCCCTGGCTGTTGGTCATTTGCCAGGGCAGAACGTCCAGTTCATTACACTGATTCGCTAACAGTGTCCCGACGCGCGGCAGGAACGATTTAAGGATCTCTGCATTCTGGCTCTTACCCGAGACAATACGCAGTGGCAGTGTCTCCTGGCACCAGTCGTCGGGCGTTTTGCCTTCAACGTTGTCGATATACACTTCCAGTTCGAGGCTGGGTGAGTACACCACGCGATAATTTTCCGCCTGCGCAGTAAAGGCCATCAACAAGGTAGCCAGAGCGGGCAACCACACTTTCATAGCGTTTCTTTCATCCATCACGAGAGGGCAGAAAACGGGTTGAGTCAGCCAGCGAATAAAGCAGCGTGGCCTCCTGCGGTTCGCCGATCCACACGGCCAGCGCACTCAGATTATCTTTCTTTACTTCACGGCTCACGGCATGTTCCATCAACGTCAGCCACTCTTCACAGGCATTCACCATGCGCAAGGTCTGCTCCATTTCCCGGGTGGTCAGATTGAGCCAAAACCCGTCGCTACAGACTAAAAACGCATCGCCGTCTTCCAGCAGTATTTCGTCAGAAAAGCTCACAGGATGGGCAGGTTCTGTGCCGAGCGCATTATAAAGTAAATTACTGTTAATTCCGGTATTTTCATAGCCTGCCTCGCTCAGTTTTTGCACAAGGCTGTGGTCGCGGGTGACCGCATTGAGCACGCCATGCCGAAAGTGGTAAACCCGGCTGTCGCCCGCGTGCGCCCACCATGCGCGCTGTCGGGTGCGGTCGATAAACAGGCCCGCCAGCGTGGTGCACATCGTGGCAAAATTCGGATTATTACCCTGTGCGATTTCAAGCACAGAGCGGCACGTTTCTATCGCCTGCTGTGTGAAGGCGAGGGTAAGGTGCGGACAGGTGTGCAACTGAGTCAGCAGGCTGTCGCATACCAGTTGTGCCGCCTGTTCCCCACCGGGCAGTCCCGCTACGCCGTCGCATACCACGAAGCTGGCCTGATGGGCATCCAGTACCACACCGGTGCGATCCGCATGTTCATCACGCTGACCTTGCTGACTTCGCTGGGCAAACGCGATATTCATGCATCATCCGTACGCGTCTGGGAATCTTTGTACTGATTCACCTCCATGTCGTAAGCATGAAGGAAAGCTTCACCAAACAGCGTATGGAAATCGTCTTCGATTTCACCCGCAGTGCGCTGATAGCGGCGAGTGAAATAGTCCCATAGTGCGGCTTTTTGATAAGGCGTAAACGGGACTTTTGACACGGCACCGTCTGACTTCGCCTGCTCCTCCAGCCCCTGCGGATTAAACGACTGCAACATGGCGGCGATGATGGCGCGGATCCCGGCGATCATGCCCAACTGATGTGCCTGCAGATCCACCAGCGCATCCCGTACCGCCTGTTCAGGCTGCATAAAGCCCGGCATCTGGCTCTGGTACATCTGCATCAATACGGTTTTACCCGAGGGCAGAATCTTGAACGGGTTATTTGCTTCGTTCAGGATCATCGTCATTTCCGCTTTGACGCCCCGTTTAAGGATAGAGCGCGACGACAGCAATGCCACCGTGCCCTGCGAAAACAGACTTAACATGCGGCCAGTGGTCCGCATCTGTTCTTCGTTAATCACCGTATTGTGGCCGTTGCTTAGTCCCATACCGTCAAGCAGCGCCGCGACCAGGTTGTCGTGATCGTGTGCGGCGGGCGAGGGCGCATATCGGGGCTCACCGGCCTGGGGATCGATGGCCAGTCTGGCATCGCCCCGGTGGTCGTGGCGTCTGGCGACAGGTTCCTGAGCGACCTCTTCGACTTCAGTAAATTCGGGGATATCCAGCGGATTCGTCTGCGGGCCCGCATGGCTAAAAAACGCCAACGGATCGCTGTTGATGCCCTGTACCGCAGGGTCACGTACGTCGATGGCATAGTCGCCGATGCGCAGAGCATCCCCGTGTTTCAGGCTCACCTGCATTCCCCGGCTGAGCGGCACACCGTTGTGTTCGACCGGTGTCACGCTGCCCTGATTAGTCAGGCGGCACTCTCCGTTACAGGACAGGTGCACCAGCGCCTGCAGACGAGAAATAGAACGGGCTTCATCCGGTAACACCAAATCGTTATCCTGACTGCGGCCGATCGTGCCGCCCGGCGGATGAAACGTGACGGTTTTCACCGGCACATCAGACGTGCATTGAACGATGGTAAATTGCATGAGCTATCCCGTTATGAAGGACAAAGGCAACGTCTCACTCGAACATCGGTGGATAGAGGCCGTTGCGTCCCGGCTGTGCACCTGCTGCCGGATTAAACAGTAATGAGAACAGTTCTGCCGTGAGGGTACCGCTATGCTTGTGTGTCGCATGTACGAAACCGTCACTGCGGTTGCTCCACCAGTAACTTATGTGTTGCTGCGGGTCGAAATGTTCGGCGACGTCCTGCCAGCTCAGCGTGCAAGGCAAATCCGCGAAACCGATTACATCCATAATATCTGACGGCTGCTGGACCGGGACCATCAGCGGAGCCAGGGCCTGGATGTGCTGATCGAGCTGGTCCGGGCTCAGACCGTGAGTCACGGCATTCAGCAGCGTGGCCCCCAACTCCTGATACCAGTCTCCCGAGATCGTTAACTGTGCCGGATGCCACTGACTGAGCGGAAAGCTCAGCAAGGCCAGCAGCGGCCAGGCGCGCCCCACACGATCGCATGACGGTAACAGGCAGCCCATCTGTACCTGCTGACGCGTTGGCGTGATCGGTAACACAAAATTCCACACCGGCGCGCGCAGAAAATCGGCGCTCACGGCCGCGTCCTGCTGATGCCAGTGAATGAGGCCCTGCTGAAACCAGTGATTCCACGGCGTGATGACCTGTTCAGTGAGCCGATGATGTATAAAGTCCCCTGTTGAGGGCAGTTTGCCAAACCAGCCAGGGGCCAGAGATACAGACATGTTCACCTCGCCATTATGGATTATGCGTCGTCGGGCGCTGTGCCTTCGCGGGGGCAATCGCCAGTACCGCGCCGCCGCGCCCCGCATTGTTCAAATTATCAGCCAGCTTGCGCATCATCAGCGCATTGTCACGCGCATAAGGTGAAGACTGAATTTGCTGATCGAGTAGCTGGCTTAAGTGCCAGTCAAGCTGCTGCAAATCCCGCGCGCTGACCTTTTCAGGTAACGAACGCTGCAGATTTTGCAGTAGCCAGGCCCGTAGAAATTCCCCATCGTAGTTTCTGGGCTGATACAGCATCTGATAAGCGCGGAGCGCATTACGACTGTATTCATTGTCATCACCGGGATCGTTACGCAGCAGGTTGGTGATCTGCTGAGCGACCCGGGGCAGCAGTAAAGACTTAAGCGCATTTTGATAAAGCGCCCAGGCGGCATCGCTGACCTGATTGCCACGATATAAGCCTGCCCGCATAGTAAGCGGCGGATTATCGAGAGAAAACTGGTCGGACACCGGTAACTTCACCAGGTTATTCAGAAAGGGTAGCAGATCGAAAATATTATCAGCGGGCTGATGTATCACTTGCTGACTTTGTGCAGAAATTGCCGGTACGCGCGCGGTAACCTGCTGCAGATAATGCTGGTTCTGATAGTAGCTGATCAACCACAGTCCGCTCATGATCACCAGCGCCCCGGCCAGCATGCCATAGCCAATCCAGTGCAGGAGCTGATTACGGTATTCCCAGCGACGATTGCTGCCCGCCAGGCCACTTTCTTTAAACACCAGATTGCTCAGCAAATCACGAATAAAAAAGCTCTGGCCTTTATTGCCGGGAATAGGGCTGTTGCGGTTGACCCGATCCCAGGCGGCAATCGAGTGAGCCCCCGCCTGACGCAGTTGCAGTTTGCGGCTCAGCTCGCCCATCACGCGGTCAAAAGGCAAACCTTCCTGTGTACCGCTGGTAAAGAACAGCCCACGAGGATTCCAGGCCACGGTCTCAGAACGCGGGGAAAAAATGCTGTCCAGGTATTCGCTGAGCAGGGGACGCAGCGAAGCAAACTCCTGCGGAAACAGAAAACATTCTGCCCGCTCATTGAGGTCGCGCTCATGGGTCATTTGCCCGGCCAGTTGCTGCTGCAGTTGCTGTTCTAACTGGGTAAACTGCCCCTCGAAGTGAAGATGCCAGTCCTGCTTGTGTGGCTTACCGGCTTCCCAGGGAAACGTGAAGCCCCAGATAGCATCGCGGCGGGCCTTCTCCATGCTGCCGAAATAACTCATAAAGCCTTTCAGCAGGTCGGTTTTGGTCACCATGACATAGACGGGAAAATGAATACCGGTGTGCTGATGCAGTTCGTTCAGCCGTTCGCGCAGCGCGTTCGCCTGTTCGTAACGCGCCTCAGCCGAATCGCTGAGTAAATCCGCGACGCTGATGGTCAGGATGACGCCGTTGATCGGCTGCCGCGCCCGATAGCGCTTCAGCAGATTGATAAAACTCTGCCACTCGCTGGCATCGCGTGCCCGCTGACTTTCCTGTAACGCATAGCGCCCGGCGGTATCGATCAGCACGGCGCTGTCGGTGAACCACCAGTCGCAGTGCCGGGTACCGCCGACGCCGCGAACGGCCTCGTTGCCGAACGTATCGGTCAGGGGAAATTTCAGGCCGGCATTGAGCAGAGCGGTGGTTTTACCGGCACCCGGCGCACCAATCATCAGATACCAGGGAAGCTGATAGAGGTAATTGGCGTTAATCCGTGCCCACAGGCTGCCCTGGCGTCGGCCAAAATGGGTGCGCTTGAGGCGCATGGCCGCCTCACTAAAGCGCTGGCTGAGCAGCGCCTCAGTGGCCTGCCGTTCCGCCGGATCGTCGCTCTCTGCGACCTGCAACCGGTCAAGCAGGCGACTGTTGAACCAGGCACGGTACAGCGCAGGAATTAGCTGGAAACCAATCCAGAGAAGATAAAGCAGACTGACCACAATCTTGCGGTGTAGCGCGGGTTCAAGCGGGCGGGTTTCATTCCACGCGATAAGCGGTCCCAGCATCCACAGCAGGCAACTCAGTGCCGTGACGCCAATAAAGCTCCACAGCAGCCGATGCGTTAAGAATAAGCGGAAAGAAGCGCGCATCAGGGTGTTCCTTGGTGAGTACTCAGTGTTTCAGGTGCGGCAAACAGCGTAATTTCAACACGGCGATTACGGGTACGGTTCTCGCTGCTGTCGTTGGGCAGCAGCGGATCGCTGTCGCCGCGGCCTTCTGACCGGAGCACGTGTGAATCGGCCAGTTGCACCTGCAGTAACTGGCTAATCGCACGGGCACGGGCGAAAGAGAATTCATAGTTTGAGGCAAACCGACTGCCGTCAACAGGCTGATCGTCGGTAAACACCGACACCAGAATGGTGCCTTTGACGTCTTTCATCGCTGCGGAGACCCGCGCCAGAAGCGCCCGACCCACCGGATTAATCACCGTGCCCTGTTCGGCAAACAGCTTGTCTGCCGGGATAATCACTTTGCTGCCAAACGCACCGTCGCTGACTTCGAGCTGGCCGGCGGCGATCACGTCATTTAACCGCTGACGTAAGTCGAGCAGCGCCTGTGGCGACGAAGGGCGACGATTCATCGTGATTTGTGGCAACGGCATATTATACAGACTGCGCAGCAGAGGCTCAGCCGCGTTGCCCAGCCGCCAGTTGAGTCCGCTGTAAATCAGGCAGCCGATCAGGGCCACCAGCATGGCACAGGCCCAGAGTGGCACCATCGGACGGGCCAGCGTATTAACCAGCGGATGTACCTGCACCAGCGGCGTGGACTCCGTGGTTTGCTGCGCACGGGTTTCGTCGATCAGCGCTTTTAACCTTGCCCGCAGGCTGTCGCACTGAGCCCGGCCTTTTTCACTGCCCCGGTAACGCCCTTCATAACCCAGCAGCAGGCAGTAATGAATAATTTCCAGCAGCCAAAGGTGCTGCTGAGGGCTTTGTGAAATGCGTGAAAGCAGCTGGAAGAACTTTTCGCCGCCCCAGCTTTCATTATGGAAGGTCACCAGCATGCCGTTGCCGGACCAGACGCCGCGCGTGCCCCATGGCGTTTGCGCGGCGGCTTCATCCAGGGCACTGCACACACAGTACCGTGCACCGATGATCATCTCAAACGGCAGGCCTGCCTGCTTGCAGCGT
Source organism: Pantoea sp. PNA 14-12 (assembly GCF_004364735.1). Taxonomy (NCBI): domain Bacteria; kingdom Pseudomonadati; phylum Pseudomonadota; class Gammaproteobacteria; order Enterobacterales; family Erwiniaceae; genus Pantoea; species Pantoea sp. PNA 14-12. The sequence goes on from NZ_SOAJ01000001.1 coordinate 905,331, forward strand.
TGTTCAAACAGGCGGATTTCATCAATCAGAGACTGACGTAAACCTGCCGGGTCATCGTGGGTAGCAGCCTGACGAATTTGCACCACCGCATTCAGCAGAGGCGCGGCCGCTTTAAGTAACAAATTTTCGCGACCAGAGGTCGTCACCTCACGCGGTGAAGATTCCACGCTCATGGCTGTGTGTACTTCCCGCGTTGCGTTGCGCGTCCGGCAGTATGCGCAGGACGGCAGGGGTTAAATTTCATCAGTTCATGATCCAGGTTGCCGTCGTGACAGGACCGCAGTGTCTGCTGTCGCCACCCACGTCAACGCACAGGGGTTAAGTTATCTGGCCATGCAAATGCGTGCTGCCTCGCGTGTCACCGTCAGGACGACGGTTCACACCGGTGGTCAGCTCAACCTCGCCGGGAGCCTGCCCGCGGACATCACCGCAATGGCATATCCGTATCGGCAACGTCGGGGTGGACCGGGGCTGTGTTGAGCCTTTGCCCGCGCGGCCTGACTCAGGCAAGGGCGGTGGGCATGTCCCGAACAGGGCGCGCACGTTCCACTGCACGTCACCGGCGAATCGGCATTGACCGAGGAGGGGGGCGTTTTGCTGCCGGACAAAAAATGTGCAGCTAACGGGCAAAACGCTAAATGATTTTTCACCCTTTTCCTCACGTCAGTGTCTCTGCCTGCACGATGTTTATCACACGTATCGCGCCTCCTCATCGGGAGGCGCACAGCCGGGCAGGTTATCTGTTCAGAGACAAGGCCGCTCATGGTCACTCTTTACAGCGCTCAGTCTACCTAAGACTTTTGAGAATTCAAACCATTGCACCCAATGATATAGCATGGTAATGGCCGTTTAGCCCGTTCCTTGTGCAGGGGCTTCAGGGATGGCACCTCCGGGGCAGTATCGGGCGCATTACTCGCGACATTTCGCCTCAAAAACGCGGGTGATCCCATCCCTGCCACGGCCCGGCGGCCTGGGTAAAAGAATAAGCCGCGTTAACCACTTTACACCGCAGTGAGAAACGGAAAGGGCGGAACGTGCGGCACAAGCCGTCAGGCTAAGAAAAGACGGCACGGCTTTTGCTTGACTCCTTTTTTGTACGAAAAGGGGGTGAGCAATGGATGACGCACTGAGCTGGGTGCAGGCCTCACGGCAAAGCGATATTGCCAGCCTGCAACGCCTTCGCCAGACCGGTAAACTCATTACCACCGTCAGCGAACTGGTGCATCAGCTTCAGCGTGAGCGGGGGGCGAGCACTTTGTGGATTTGTTCTGAAGGCCGGCTTTACGGTGAGCAGCGGCTCGCCAGTGAGCAGGATGTGACGCGCTGCCAACGGGATTTTTGCCAGGCCTTACCCAAAGCCGAAGCCCAGCCGGGATACAGCCGGTTCTGTAACCTGATCGCCGCCGCGCTGCAGGCCCTGGCCGGGTTACCGGCGTTGCGCCAGCAGATTACGCAACAACAGATTGCGCACGCGCAGGCCGTTGCGGCATTTAACACAATTATCCGCAGCTTACTGAACCTGGTCTTTGAAGCCGCCGACACCGCCAGCCATCCTGACATTACCCGCGCGCTCATTGCGCTGTTCAGCTTTATGCATGGCAAAGAGCTGGCGGGACAGGAACGCGCTCTGGGAGCGGCCGGCTTTGCCGCCGGCCAGTTCAGCGCAGAGCAGCGCAGCGCCATGGTGGCCTTAATTGAAGCACAGGAGCAAAGTTTTTCGACGTTCCAGCAGTTTGCTGATGAGGCGGTTTTGCATCACTGGCAGCCGCTGGCGCAGGCCAGTCGCGAGATTGAACGACTGCGGCGCATTGCCTGTACCGACGGGCGGCGGGATGACAGCGGCGCACCGCACTGGTTTTCACTGCTGTCACAGCGTATCGATCAAATGAAACTGCTGGAGGATCAGCTGTCAGCCACGCTGATGTCGCGCTGCCGCGAGGCGATCGCACTGGCACAGCATCAGGCCGCTGAACCCCTGCATGTGGCACAGTCGGGCTGCAATTTTACGTTATATGTCTCCGGGGCGGACTGGCTGGCTGCCGAGTCCGGTGCGCTGAACAGCGACGGGCTGGCGCCCCAGCTCGGTCGCTCGCTGCTGTCGTTGATCGCGGAGCAGTCCCAGCGTTTGCAGCATCAGGCCAATGAGCTGGCCACTCTGCGCGCCACGCTGGAAGAGCGCAAACTGCTCGACCAGGCTAAAAACTGGCTGATGCAGCAGCATGGGTTGAGTGAAGAGCACGCCTGGCAACGGCTGCGTAAAAGCGCGATGGATCAGAACAAACGGCTGCCGGAAATCGCTCAGGCGATCGTCACGGTGGCCGCCACGATGAAGAGGTAACTCGAAAGCGTTAGCTGCACAATGCTTGTGCGTGATCTGCGTCACCAATGTGCAAAATCGGTTAAAAACTCGCCAGAGAAAACCCTGAAGCGCCACGCGCAGGACCGTTTCAAAGCTGGCACGCGGTTTGCTTTACCTTACTGAGTGTGTGCATTTGCTTTGCCAACGGCGGTAAAGCGAGTGCTTTGGATAAAGGCGTCCATCTCCCTGTGAAAGCAGTGGAGAGGACGCCTTTTTTTATTTCCTGAGGGTGGCAAAAAATGAGCAAATCGCCAGTTTCACTGTCTCGTCGTCAACTGCTGTTATCCAGCGCCGCCGTTGGCGGGCTGTGGCTGTTGCCGGGATTGCGCAACGCCGTATGGGCGGCGGGTTCCGATGCGCCAGAAAAAGCCACCGTGCGGGTGGGATTTATTCCGCTGACCGACTGTGCGCCGGTCGTCATGGCCTCGGTGAAAGGCTTTGACAAAAAATATGGTCTGACGCTACAGCCCAGTAAAGAAGCCAGTTGGGCAGCCGTCCGCGACAAGCTGATCTCCGGTGAGCTCGATGCGGCACACGTCCTGTACAGCCTGATCTATGGCCTGCAACTGGGCGTTGCCGGCCCGCAGCATGCGATGGCGAACCTGATGACGCTCAATAACAATGGCCAGGCGATCTCCCTGTCGAACCAGCTGAAAGCGCAGAAGGTTACCGATGCCGCCAGCCTGAAAAAGAGCATCGACAGCCAGGCCAAAGGCAGTCTCACCTTTGCCCATACCTTTCCGACCAGCACCCACGCGATGTGGCTGTACTACTGGCTGGCGAATGCCGGTATCAATCCGTTTGATGACGTGCGCACCGTCGTCGTGCCGCCGCCGCAGATGGTGATGAATATGAAGATTGGCAATATGAGCGGCTTCTGTGTGGGCGAGCCGTGGAACCAGCGCGCCATCAGCGACGATATTGGTTTTACCGTCGCCACCAGTCAGCAGATTTGGCCCGATCATCCCGAAAAAATTCTCGGCACCCGCGCCGCGTGGGTGAAAGAGAACCCCAATACGGCGCGCGCGCTGACGGCGGCTGTCCTTGAGACGGCACGCTGGATCGATGCCTCCGATGATAACCGCCGCGAAACGGCGCAGGTGCTGGCCGGGCGCGCCTGGATCAACACTAAACCTGAGATTCTGCAAGGCCGCATGCTCGGCCAGTACGAAAACGGGCTGGGACAGAAATGGCAGGATCCGCATGCGATGCGCTTCTTCCATGACGGCAGCGTCAGTTTCCCGTATCTGTCCGATGGTATGTGGTTCCTTACCCAGCTTAAGCGCTGGGGAATGCTGACCCAGGATCCGGACTACCTGGCTGTCGCAAAGCAGATCAACCAGATCGATATCTACAAACAGGCTGCCAGCGCTGTCGGCAACGTCACGTTGCCCGGCAGTGAGATGCGCAGCAGCACCCTGATGGACGGCAAGGTATGGGATGGCACGAATCCTGCCGCTTACGCCGCCAGCTTTGCCATTAACCATAAAGAGAGGTCGTGATGAAAACCCAGACTCGCTCGCTGGCGCAGCCTGAGACGCTGCCCACCCACGCCACTGTGGTGCCCCTTCAGGTCACGCCAAAAAAGATGCGTTCACCTGCGCGCCTGCGTCCGTTTTTGCAGCGTGCCATTCCCGCGCTGTGCGGTGTGCTGCTTCTGCTCCTGATCTGGCAGATTGCGGCGCTTTCCAGCAAAGGCTTTCCCGGCCCGTACGCCACCTGGGAGGCGGCGAAAGTCCTGTTCGCCGATCCGTTCTATAACAACGGTCCCAACGATCAGGGCATCGGCTGGAATGTGCTGGCCTCGCTGCAGCGCGTGGCTGTCGGCTTTGGTCTGGCCGCGCTGGTGGGGATTCCCGCAGGCTTTCTGCTGGGGCGTTTTACCTTTGTGGCACGCATGTTCAATCCGGTTATCGCGCTACTGCGCCCGGTCAGCCCGCTGGCCTGGCTGCCTATCGGCCTGCTGCTGTTTCAGCGGGCCGAACCGGCCTCCAGCTGGACCATTTTTATCTGTTCCATCTGGCCGATGATTATCAATACCGCAGAAGGCGTACAGCGCATTCCCCAGGATTACCTCAACGTGGCGCGCGTGCTGCAACTGTCGGAATGGACCATCCTGCGCCGCATCCTGTTTCCCGCCGTTCTGCCAGCGGTGCTGACCGGGGTCCGCCTGTCGATTGGCATCGCCTGGCTGGTGATCGTGGCCGCCGAAATGCTGACGGGCGGCCTGGGGATCGGCTTCTGGATCTGGAACGAGTGGAACAACCTCAATGTTGAAAACATCCTGATTGCCATTTTGCTGATTGGCGTCGTCGGCCTGCTACTGGAGCAGGGACTGATGCTGCTGGCGCGTCGCTTTAGCTGGGATAAATAAGGGGAACACTATGCAACCTATCATTCGTGTACAGCAGGTCAGCCAGCGTTTTACCACCTCCGGCGGCGATTTTCTGGCGCTCGATAATGTCAGTTTTGATCTTCATCAGGGGGAAACGCTGAGCCTGATCGGTCACTCTGGCTGTGGTAAATCCACGCTGCTCAACCTGATCGCCGGTTTAACCCGGCCTACCAGCGGTGTCCTGTTGTGCGATAACCGCGAAGTTACCGGCCCCGGCCCTGAGCGCGCCGTTGTGTTCCAAAACCACTCTCTGTTGCCCTGGCTGACGGCGTATCAAAACGTTGAGCTGGCGGTCGAGCAGGTGTTCAAAGGCAAGATGAACAAAGCCGAAAGACGTGACTGGATCGAGCACAACCTCAACCAGGTGCAAATGAGTCATGCCATGCATAAGCGCCCCGGCGAGATCTCCGGCGGCATGAAGCAGCGCGTCGGCATCGCCCGCGCGCTGGCAATGAAACCTCGCGTGCTGCTGCTGGACGAACCCTTCGGTGCGCTGGATGCCTTAACGCGCGCGCATCTGCAGGACAGCGTCATGCGCATCCAGCAGGCGCTGAACACCACCATCGTCCTGATTACCCATGATGTGGATGAAGCCGTGTTGCTGTCCGATCGGGTGCTGATGATGACCAATGGCCCGGCGGCGCAGGTGGGCGACATCCTGACGATTGACCTGGCCCGGCCGCGTTCACGCGTGGCGCTGGCGGATGACGTGCGTTATCACCATCTGCGCCAGAAAGTGCTGCATTTTCTCTACGAAAAACAAACCTCGGCGGCATAAGGACGACACCATGAGACAACGGTTGCTGGTTGTGGGTAACGGGATGGCGGGCATGCACATGGTGGAAACCCTGGTGCAGCTGGCGCCGACGCGTTACGACATCACCGTGATTGGCAGTGAGCCGCACGGCAACTATAACCGTGTGCTGTTGTCGCCACTGCTGGCCGGAGAAACCACCGTTGCGCAAACGCTGATCCACGATCGTGACTGGTATCACCGTCACGGCATGACCTTGCTGGCGGGAGAGACGGTGGAACAGGTGAATGTCGCTGAGCGGACCTTACGCACCGACCAGCGCCTGCTGCACTGGGACCGCCTGGTACTGGCGACCGGATCGCAGCCCTGTCGGCCGTCTGTCCCAGGCAGCGACCTGCCGCATGTCAGCACCTTTCGCACGCTGCAGGATGTGGACACTTTGCTGGCGGGGCAGGGTCCGGTCGTGGTGGTCGGCGGGGGCTTTCTGGGTATTGAAGCGGCCGCCGGGCTTCAAGTGCAGGGGCGTCAGGTTACGCTGCTTCATCGTCAGTCGTGTTTGCTGGACAGACAGCTGGACGCCAGGGCAGGGGAATTACTGCTGGCCCAGCTCCGGGCGCGCGGCATTCGCTGTGAACTGAATACCAGCCTTGCGGCGATCCGGACGGATAGCGTGATCCTCCACGATGGCCGGGTGCTGGCGGCGCGGCAGGTGGTGATGGCCATTGGTGTCCAGCCGGCAATCGCCCTGGCGCAGGCCGCCGGGATTCCCTGCCAGCGCGGCATTCTGGTGGATCGCCAGTTGCGCAGTGCGCACGCGGGAATTTATGCCGTAGGCGAATGTTGTGAAATCAGCGGCGAGACCTTCGGTCTGGTCGCGCCCTGTCTGGCCCAGGCGAAGATTCTGGCGGCGCAACTGGCCGATCGGCCTCAGGCGGATTTCTACAGCGCGGCCACGGGCACCCGTCTCAAAGTCAGCGGTATTTCCCTGTTTAGCGCCGGTGACGTTCGCGAAGCCCCGTCTGTCACTAGTTTTGACCCGATCGCCGGGCACTATCGCCGCCTGTTTCTCAAAGACGGCCGGCTGAACGGCGTGCTGCTGTATGGCGACTGCCAGCAAAGTGGTGCGCTGCTGAACCAACTCCATAATGCCGGACCGGTTTCTGTGAATACGCTGTTCGGCCTTGATGAACCTGAAACGCAGCCGCTGGCTGCAGGAAACCCTGTGATGAGCCAAACGAAACCTGTATTAGCCGTGGTGGGTCACGGCATGGTCAGCCACCATTTTCTGGAGCAACTGGTCGATCGTAACCTGCATCAACATTATCACGTGGTGGTTTACGGCGAAGAGCGCTATCAGGCTTACGACCGGGTTCACCTTTCCGAGTATTTCACCGGTAAAACGGCCACGCAGTTGTCGCTGGTAAGCGAAGAATTTTTTGCCCAAAACGCGATTGAACTGCGTAGCGGTTGCCGGGTAGAGGCGATCGATCGCCAGCAGCGCAGCCTGCGCGACAGCGCGGGCCGTGAGCTGGCCTGGGATAAGCTGGTGCTGGCCACCGGCTCGCGCGCCTTTGTCCCCCCGGTACCCGGCCATGACGGCGAGCGCTGCTTTGTCTACCGTACGCTGGACGATCTGGATGCCATCGCAGCCTGTGCCCGCCAGAGTCAGCGCGGCGTGGTGATCGGCGGCGGGCTGCTGGGCCTGGAGGCCGCCAACGCGCTGAAGCAGCTTGGGCTGGAGACCCACGTGGTTGAGTTTGCGCCGCGCCTGATGGCTGTGCAACTGGACGAAGGTGGGGCGCTGATGCTGCGGCAAAAAATCGACGCGCTGGGCGTGACGGTACATACCGCGAAGCAGACCGAACAAATTGCCAGCCAGCCTGACGGCAGTCTGGTGCTGCACTTTGCCGATGGCGGCGAGCTGGCCACCGACCTGGTGCTGTTCTCTGCCGGTATCCGTCCGCGTGATGAGCTGGCCCGCAGTGCCGACATCAGCGTGGGGCCGCGCGGCGGCATTACCATCAATGACCATTGCCAGACCAGTGACAGCGACATTTATGCCATCGGCGAATGCGCGCTGTGGAACGGGCAGATTTTTGGCCTGGTAGCGCCGGGCTACCAGATGGCGCGAGTGCTGGCCGGGCATCTGGCGGCCGAACCCGCGCAGTTCACCGGTGCCGACATGAGCACCAAACTGAAGCTGCTGGGCGTAGACGTCGCCTCCTTTGGCGATGCGCACGGCAAAACGCCGGGCAGCCTGAGCTACCACTGGGCCAATGGACCAAAAGGCATTTACAAGAAGATCGTCGTGAGCGCCGACAATACACGACTGCTGGGCGGCGTGCTGGTGGGAGACAGCAGCGACTATGCCACCCTCCTGCAAACGATGTTAAATGACATGCCGCTGCCGGCAGCACCGGAAGCGCTGATTTTGCCTGTATTAAATGGCGCGCCGGCCAAAGGGTTGGGCATCGCTGCGCTGCCGGACAGCGCCCAGGTGTGCTCCTGTCATAACGTCAGTAAAGGCGATATCTGCCAGGCGGTGCAGAGCGGCTGTGGCGAGATGGCCAGTATTAAAAGCTGCACCAAAGCGGCAACCGGCTGTGGCGGCTGCGCCGCGCTGGTAAAACAGGTAATGGAGTTTCAGCTGGAAAACCAGGGCGTCGCCGTTAAAAAAGACATCTGTGAGCACTTCGCCTATTCCCGCCAGGCGCTGTATCACCTGATCCGTATCAATGGCATCAAAACCTTTGACGAGCTGCTGGCCAGCCACGGACGGGGCTGTGGTTGCGAGGTATGTAAACCGCTGGTGGGTTCGCTGCTGGCCTCGTGCTGGAACGATTACCTGCTGAAACCGGCCCATTTACCCTTACAGGACACGAATGACCGTTACTTTGCCAATATCCAGAAAGATGGCACCTATTCGGTAGTGCCGCGCGTGCCAGGGGGCGAGATCACGCCACAGGGCCTGATCGCCATCGGCGAAGTGGCCGCGCGTTACGACCTCTATACCAAAATTACCGGCGGCCAGCGTATCGATCTGTTTGGTGCGCGACTGGACCAGTTGCCTGCTATCTGGGAAACCCTGCTGGAAGCCGGCTTTGAAACCGGTCATGCCTACGGAAAATCCCTGCGTACGGTGAAATCCTGCGTTGGCTCGACCTGGTGTCGTTATGGCGTGCAGGATTCTACCGCCTTCGCCATCGCGCTGGAGAACCGGTATAAGGGCCTGCGCGCACCACATAAAATCAAGATGGCCGTGTCCGGCTGTACCCGCGAATGTGCGGAAGCGCAAAGTAAAGATATCGGGGTCATCGCCACGGAAAACGGCTGGAACCTGTATGTCTGCGGCAATGGCGGCATGAAGCCACGCCATGCGGAACTGTTTGCCAGCGATCTGGACGATGACACGTTGATCCGGTACGTCGACCGGATTCTGATGTTCTACGTGCGCACGGCGGATCGCCTGCAGCGTACCAGCGTCTGGATGGATAACATGGAGGGCGGGCTGGACTACCTGCGTGAGGTGGTGATTCATGACAGCCTGGGGATCGCCGCCACGCTGGAACAGGACATGCAACAGGTGGTAGACACCTGGCAGTGCGAATGGCAGACCACGCTGGCCGATCCTTCGCGACGTGCGCTGTTTACCGCCACAGTGAACAGCGATCACCCGGATGAAACGCTGCACTATGCGCGCGTGCGCGGACAGCGCCAGCCCCACAAGGCCAGCGGTATTCCCCTGATGCATCTGCCCGCCGAACCCTGGAGCGAAATCTGTCCGCTGGAGGCCATCCCGCCAGAGGCCGGCATCGGGGCCCGACTTGGCAGCGTCCGTATTGCTTTATTCCGTCTGGGTGATGACTGTTATGCGCTGGAGGATCGTGAGCCAGGCAGCGAAGCCAGCGTGCTGTCACGCGGCATCCTTGGCGATGTTGCCGGGGAGCCGGTGGTGATCTCTCCGCTTTACAAACAGCGGGTGCGCCTGCGGGACGGACAGAGCCTGGATAACCCTCAGCATCAACTGCGCTGCTGGCCGGTCAAACTGGAGGACGGCCAGGTGTGGGTCGCCAACCGTCCGCTTAACCTGATGGCGCAGGCATCATGAAAACCACCTGCGCTTATTGCGGTGTGGGCTGCGGCGTCGAGGTCACGCAGTCGCAGAGCGCGTCGGCTCAGGTCCGGGGCGATGCCAGTCATCCGGCGAATGCCGGGCGGCTGTGCGTGAAGGGCGCGGCGCTGGGCGAAACCCTGACACAGGCCGGACGGTTGCTGCATCCTCAGCTTCATCACCAGCGCGTCAGCATGGAGACGGCGCTGGATGCCGCGGCTGACGGACTGCGCAGGATTATCGATACGTACGGCCCGGAGGCGGTGGCTTTTTACGGTTCCGGCCAGTTACTGACCGAGGATTACTATGTGGCGAACAAGCTGATGAAAGGTTTTCTCGGCGTCGCCAATATCGATACCAATTCACGCCTGTGCATGGCCTCAGCGGTGACGGGCTATAAACGGGCGTTCGGTGCGGATGCCGTGCCGTGCTGTTACGAGGATCTGGATCAGGCCGAGGTGGTTATCCTGGTCGGCTCGAACGCCGCCTGGGCTCATCCGGTGCTGTTTCAGCGCCTGAAGCAGGCAAAAACGCAGCGCCCTGAGATGCAGGTTGTGGTGATCGATCCGCGCCGCACGGCCAGTTGTGAATTCGCCGATCTGCACTTACCGCTCCGGCCGGGCAGCGATCCGGCCCTGTTTTCGGGCCTGTTGCACTGGCTGGAACAGCATGGCGGCATTGACGCCACGATGCTGCCGCATCTGGACGGTGTAGACACAACCTTACAGGCCGCGCGGCAGTGGGATTGTGCGACGGTGGCAGCCCATTGTGATATCAGCCACGACATGATCGCCGCGTTCTACCGGTTGTTTACCCGGCATGAGCGCGTACTGACCTTATGGTGTATGGGCATCAACCAGTCACAAAGCGGCAGTGACAACAACAATGCCATTCTCAATGCGCATCTGCTCAGCGGCAAGATAGGCCGACCCGGCTGCGGCCCGTTTTCGCTGACCGGACAGCCGAATGCGATGGGCGGTCGGGAGGTTGGCGGACTGGCCAACCAACTGGCGGCTCATATGAGTTTCACTGCGGAAGACTGCGACCGTTTACAGCGTTTCTGGCGCAGTCCGCGTATGGCGCGTCAGCCCGGCCTGACGGCGGTCGATCTGTTCGACGCCATTGATCGCGGGGCGGTCAAAGCCGTATGGATTATGGGCACCAATCCGGCGGTTTCGATGCCAGAAGGCAATCGCATTGCCCGGGCGCTGGCTGCCTGTCCGCTGGTGATAGTGTCAGACGTACTGGCGCAAACGGATACCACCGCCTTTGCGCATATTTTGCTACCCGCGCAGGGCTGGGGGGAAAAGAACGGCACCGTGACCAATTCTGAACGCCGGATTTCCCGCCAGCGCGCGTTTATGCCCCCGGCCGGAGAAGCGAAACCGGACTGGTGGTTACTCGCCCAGGTCGCCCAGCGTCTGGGCTTTCATGAAGGCTTTGCCTGGACGCACCCGGCAGCCATCTTCCGCGAACACGCGGCGTTGTCGGGGTTTGAGAACAACGGCCAGCGCGCGTTTGATATCAGCGGTCTGGCCGGGATGAGCGACGCACAGTGGGATGCGCTGACGCCGGTGCAGTGGCCGGTCAACGCCCGCTATCCCCAGGGTTGCGCGCGGCTGTTTAGCGACCGGCACTTTTACCATCCTGATGGTAAAGCCCGCCTGTTGCCACCGGCCACGCCGCAGCCCGTCGCGTGCAGGGCGGCGTATCCGTTATTGATGAACAGCGGACGGATCCGCGATCAGTGGCACACCATGACACGCACCGGTCTGGTTCCCCGGCTCATGCAGCATTGTGATGAGCCGTTTGCAGCACTGCATCCGCAGGACGCACAACGCTATGGCCTGTGCGCAGGGGCACTGGCACGGGTGCAGTCCGACGCGGGCTGGATGACGGTGCGCGTGACGCTGGACAGCGGTCTGCGACGCGGTGAGATCTTTGTCCCTATGCACTGGAACCGACAGTTCAGCCTGCAGGGCACTGTCGGCGGGCTGGTGGCCTCAACCCGCTGTCCGGTCTCGGCACAGCCTGCCTTTAAACAAACCGCCGTACGTATTCAGCCGCTCCACACCCGCTGGCAGGGCTGGCTCTGGCAGCGCGACGTAAGCCCGCCTGACGGGCTGCGCTACTGGGCGCGTACACCCTATGAGGGCGCGCAACGTTTTAGCCTGGCCGGAGACGGTTCGCCAGAACAGTGGCTCACGGCAACGATCCCGCTGGACGGGCTGCAACGGCAAACCGCCCATGCGGCGGAACCGCATTACCGCCTGCTGGCCTGGCGCAACGGAGAGCTGCAGCTGGCCTTTTATGCCGGCGCGTCGTTACCCGCGATCGATCATGACTGGGTTGCGCAGGCTTTTCGCCAGGCGCCGGCGAATGCGGCGGAACGGCATGCTCTGCTGGCGGGACAATCGGCACAACGTGCCGTGGCCGGCCGGACGATCTGTAGCTGCTTTGGCGTCGGAGAAAACACGATCTTACAGGCGATTAAACAGGGCTGTCACACCACCCAGGCACTGGGTAACGCACTCAACTGTGGTACTAACTGCGGCTCCTGTCTGCCGGAGCTAAAACACCTTTTGCTTTCCGTTGCTGTACCGGAGGAAGAATGACGATCGCGATCAACGCTTTAGATAAACTGCTGGCGCCGGAAAACGCGTCCAGCCCGGGCAAGGTCTGGCTGGTCGGGGCCGGGCCGGGGGATGTGGAGCTACTGACAGTCAAGGCGCTGCGTCTGCTGCAATGCGCGGACGTCGTGGTTTATGATCGCCTGGTCAGCGAAGCGGTGATGGTGGAAGTCGCCAGCAGCGCGCTCTGTATCGACGTTGGTAAACAGCCGGGTCATCACGGCCTGAAGCAGGCACAGATCAATCAACTGCTGGTGGATCTGGCCGCCAGCGGGCGCAATGTCGTGCGGTTAAAAGGCGGCGATCCCTTTATCTTTGGCCGTGGCGGCGAAGAGATGGTCAGCCTGCAGCAGGCGAATATTGTCTGCGAGGTGGTACCCGGCATTACCGCCGCCGTGGGCTGTGCGGCTGCCAGCGGCATTCCGCTGACGCACCGTGACTGCGCCCAGTCATTGCGCTTTATCACCGGGCACGGGCGCAGCGGCGAACCGCAGCTGGATGCGGCGGCGCTGACCGCCACCAATCAGACGCTGGTGTTTTACATGGGGTTAAGCTGGAGCAGCGTGATTAGCGCCCGGTTACGGGAATATGGCCGCAGTGAGGCGACGCCGGTGGCAATCATTGAAAACGGTACGCGCCGGGACCAGCGGGTGCTGATCACCACGCTGGCCGGGTTGCCTGATACGGTCGAACAGCAAAAACCGGTGTCGCCGTCGTTACTGATTGTGGGCGACGTGGTGCGCTATTACCGTGCCGATCTTATGGCTGCCCAACCGCGCGAGACGGCGATGAGCGTGACGGCATCGCACTGACGATGACGGCGTCGGGGGAAAAATCAGGGACAGACTATCCTGACCGGCGGGTCGGAGTGGGCGCAACCAGCACCCTGACGCCCAGCGCTTCAAAGGCCGCAATATGCGACGGGCTGATCCCACTGTCGGTGATCAGATAGTGGATGTGGCTCCAGTCGCAGGGCAGGGCAAACATCGAGACCTTGTCGATTTTGCTGGAGTCCGCCACAACATAAACGGTACTGGCGGAGTTAATCATCGCCATTTTCACTTTAATATCGGTTTCACTGGGGAAGCTCAGGCCCAGCCGCGGCGAAATACAGGCGGTGGCGAGAAACAGCTTTTCCGCCAGCACATTTTCAAAAAAGCTGGCCGCTTTCTCGCCCGACGTTGACAGCGTCGGAAACTTAAAGGTGCCGCCTGTCAGCAACACATTAATGCCGGGCTCACCGCCCAGTTTCAGGGCGATGTTGACGGCGGTGGTGACCACAGACAGACGGCGAATGTGGCTGATGGCATCGGCAATTGCCGTCGTTGTCGTACCGGAATCGAAAATCACCGTATCGCCATTTTCGATGTGCTGTGCGGCCAGACGACCAATGGCGTCTTTCTCTTCCAGATGCGTCTGACGTTCAAGCTGCAACAGGCCGGTGTTCTGCTTGCCTGTCATCAGCGTTGCGCCACCATGATAGCGTTGTACAAATCCCTGTTTTTGCAGCATGCGCAGGTCGGTCCGCAGCGTGGCCTCGGTAAGCCCAAAGGTTTGGGTTAACGCTTTAACCGTTACCGTGCCGTCTTCCCGAATCATCTCTAAAATCTTTTCACGCCGCTGCTGCATTTCAGCTAACTGCTCAGTTTTGCTTTTCAATCGAAATGCTCCCTCTTTTACTTGCATCGGGCTTCGTGCATTCACGCGCTGTGAAAGAGTTTACCTTGCCGGTTTCGCGTTGGCGAGTGAGCGCCGATTCTCTGTTTGTTTTCGAACGAAAATGAATGTGACTTATTGTCGCCTCCTGTCTCTCACCCTGTCACCGTTTGCACCGCCTGTTTCACGGGAGCTGTAATCTGGATCACGGGATTTTAACGGGCTGTCGCTGCCTGAAGGGCATTTTCGCGAAATTTGATCTTAGCCACATTAACCATCAATTCGATAGCATATATTTTTGTTCGAAAATGATTGTGGGGAATTAAAAACCTGAGAGGACAGTCGGATGAGCAGTGAATATGACGTTAACCTGCGTTATGGCGTAGACAACAACATGGATCTCAGCGGCAAAGTAGCCGTGGTGACGGGCGGCCTGGGCGGCATTGCCATGGCCAGTAACGAGATGCTGTTGAAGAAAGGGGCTCGCCTGGCGCTGCTTTATCCGCCTTTTGAAGCCGAAAAAGCGGAACACCTGCGTGAGACGTTCGCTGGTCAGCCGGTGCAGCTGGTGTGCTGTGATGTGACGGAACCTGCCGACGTTGAACGGGCGTTCGGGGCGGTGGAAAACCACTACGGACATATCGACATTCTGGTGAACTGCGCGGGTTATGTGATGCTCCAGCCGGTGCTGGACACCGAATTTGCGGAATGGCAAAAGCAGATCGCCGTCAATCTGACCGGGCCTTTTCTGTGCTCGCAGGCAGTGGCGAAACGCATGGTCCGGGCTGGCAACGGCGGCAAGATTATTAATATCGCCTCTCAGGCGGCCTCCATCGCTATCGACAACCATGTGGCCTATACCTCGGCGAAAGCTGGCCTGCTGGGTATGACAAAGGTGATGGCGAAAGAGTTCGCCCCGCACCGCATTAACGTCAATACCTTATCACCGACGGTGGTACTGACGCCCATGGGCGAAAAAGCCTGGCGCGGTGAGAAGGGCACAGAAATGAAAAAACTCATCCCCTTAGGCCGCTTTGCCTATACCGACGAAATTGCCGCCGCCGTCCTGTTCTTTGCCAGCAATGGCAGCGACATGATCACCGGTGCTGACCTGATGATCGACGGTGGATTCACCATCTGGTAAGGCGACCGGCCCCGTCATCTTTTCCCTGCCACAACGATAATAGCGAGACATCACCATGAAAAAAACGACGTTGCTCTGTACTTCGATTGCCGCCTGCCTGTTTTCCCACGCGGCGCTTGCCGTGGAAAAGGGCACCATCATGATTTTGGTTAACTCCCTGGATAATCCCTATTACGCCTCAGAAGCGAAGGGGGCCAATCTGAAAGCGCAGGAACTGGGCTACAAAACCTCGGTGCTGTCTCATGGTGAGGATGTCAAAAAACAAAATGAGCTGATCGATGCGGCCATCGGCAAAAAAGTGCAGGGCATCATTCTGGATAACGCGGACTCGACAGCCAGCGTCGCGGCCATTAAGAAAGCGAAAGACGCCGGGATACCGGTGGTGTTAATCAATCGCGAAATCCCGGTAGACGATGTGGCGCTGGAACAAATCACCCATAACAATTTTCAGGCCGGTTCGGATGTGGCCAACGTGTTTGTCGAGAAAATGGGTGAGAAAGGCAAGTATGCCGAGCTGACCTGTAACCTCGCAGACAACAACTGCGTCACCCGTTCAAAATCCTTCCACCAGGTGCTGGAACAGTATCCCGATATGCAAAGCATCGCCCGTCAGGATGCCAAAGGCACGCTTATCGACGGCAAACGCATCATGGACAGCATTTTACAGGCCCACCCGGACGTAAAAGGGGTGATTTGCGGTAATGGTCCGGTTGCGCTGGGCGCGATTGCCGCACTAAAAGCGGCAGGCCGCAACGATGTGGTCGTGGTCGGGATTGACGGCAGCAATGACGAGCGTGATGCGGTGAAAGCCGGGACCTTAAAAGCCACCGTCATGCTGCAGGCCCAGGCGATTGCCGCGCAGGGCATGACTGACCTGGATAACTACATCCAGAAGGGCGTCAAGCCGGAGAAACAACGTGTGATGTTCCGCGGCATTCTGATCACGCCAGACAATGCCAAAAACGTACAAGATTTTAACTACAAGTCGTAATTCACGCGTATTGCGCCCGTCTTTACGGGCGCCAGGGAGAATGTATGTACAACCAACTCTGTCTGATAGTGGTGGTCGCCGCGCTGAGTGGCTGCCGTATTGTCTCACAGCAGGAACTGGCCGATCTCAAGAATCCCCCCAATCCGCACATGGCCAACATCCACGCCCTCTGGCAGCAGAAGCTGGTTCCGCAGATCGTCGCTCAGGCCAGACCGCTGGGCGAGTTGATGCAGCGGCTGCAGGCAGAGAAGGATCTGGACAGCGCCTGTAAGGCGCTCGGCTATCGCTCACAAAGCGAAAACCCCTGTGTCTTTAGCGTCAGTGTCAGCGGCGATGTCACGGCGCTGGAGACCACCTCGCGCAACGGCAAAATGAAGGTCAAAGATGCATCAGGTGACACTGTCACTATTCAGACGGGCCCGATTATTCGTGGTACGGCGCTGCGGGATGCGTATAAAGGCATCAGCTATCAGGACTTCAACAATCAGGACCTGTTCAGTGATTTTGGCAAAGCCATTAATCAGCAGGCCGTCAACATGATGAAGGACAGCCATATCAAAACCGGTGATCACGTCCAGGTGGTAGGGGTGTTCAGTAGTTGGGATATTCCGCGCGCCCTTCCTGCTATCACGCCAGCCCAGATTACGCGTCAGTGAGGAGGTGATCATGCCTGAAGCGCAACCGCAAGACGACGTCATTATTGAAACGCGTGGCCTGTCACGCGTGTATCCCGGTGTGACCGCGCTGGATCAGGTCAATTATCGGGTGTATCGCAACAAAGTAAATGTGCTGATCGGGGAGAACGGCGCAGGCAAATCCACCATGATGAAGATGCTGGCGGGGGTTGAAACGCCCTCATCAGGTGAAATCTGGCTGGATGGCAAGCCGGTTACGCTCAGTTCCACTCATCAGGCTGAGAAGTTGGGCATCAGCATTATTTTTCAGGAACTGAACCTGTTCCCCAATATGAACGTGATGGACAACATCTTTATCGCCAACGAATTCTTTCAGCGCGGCGTCATCAATGAAAAGTACCAGTATCAGCTGGCCCAGGCGCTGCTGGAGCGGCTGGAGCTGGACATCGATCCCTGTGCGCCGCTGGATGAGTTAGGCATTGGTCATCAACAACTGGTAGAGATCGCCCGGGCGCTGTCAAAGGACACGCGCGTGCTGATCATGGACGAACCCACCAGCGCCCTGAGTCAGTCGGAAGTCAAAGTGCTGTTCAACGTGATTGAGCAACTCAAGCGACGTGGCGTCACCATCATTTATATCTCCCATCGGCTGGAAGAACTGATGGAAATTGGCGACCACATCACCATTTTCCGGGACGGGCGCTTTATTGCGGAACGGGAGGTGCGCGAGGCCAGCGTGCCCTGGATCATTGCGCAAATGGTGGGCGACAAGAAAAAACACTTCGACTATCAGCCTGCCGTACAGGGCGAAACGGTACTGAAAGTCGACGGGCTGACGGCGCTGCATCAGAACGGCGGTTACCGCCTGAATGCAGTCAGTTTTAGCCTGCGCAAAGGCGAGGTGATTGGGATTTATGGTCTGCTGGGTGCCGGGCGAACGGAGCTGTTTAAAGGTCTGATCGGGCTACAGCCCTGTCAGGACGGGCATATCTGTCTGGGTGAGCAGCGACTGGATACCTGTAATTTTCAGCAGCGGCTCAGGCGTGGGATTGCGCTGGTGCCGGAGGATCGCAAGGGCGAAGGCATCGTGGGGTTGATGTCGATCACCGCCAACATGACGTTGTCCGATCTCAGCCTGCGCGGGTTTCGACGCGCGCTGGGCCTCGTAAACCCTGAACGGGAGCAGCAGCGGGTGAATGACATGATTCGGCAGCTGGCCATTAAAGTCAGCGACAGCGAACTGCCCATCACCTCGCTGAGCGGCGGCAACCAACAGAAAGTGGTGCTGGGCAAAGCGCTGATGACCGGTCCTCAGGTCGTCCTGCTCGATGAACCCACGCGCGGCATTGATGTGGGCGCCAAAACCGATGTGTACCACCTGATTGGTCAGCTGGCGCAACAGGGGCTGGCGGTCATGTTTTCGTCGTCTGAACTGGTTGAGGTCATGGCGCTGGCCGATCGCATTCTGGTGATGGCCGACGGCCGTATTACTGCCGATCTTCCCCGCGCGGATGCCACGCGCGAAAAACTGATTAGCGCGTCAACCCCGCAAGCCTGAGGTGCCGGAGAACTCCATGAACCAAAAATATCTGCTTTATATGTATTTGCTCAAGGCGCGTACCTTTATTGCCTTACTGATCGTCGTCGGTTTCTTTAGCGTCATGGTGCCGAATTTTCTGACGCCCTCTAACGTACTGATCATGACGCAGCATGTGGCGATTACCGGCCTGCTGGCGATTGGCATGACGCTTGTCATCCTGACCGGCGGCATTGATCTCTCGGTGGGCGCGGTTGCCGGTATCTGCGGTATGGTCGCGGGGGCGTTGCTGACCGCAGGCATCCCGTTATGGGACGGGAACCGGCTCTTCCTGAACGTGCCGGAGGTGATTCTGGTGGTAGCGCTGTTTGGTGTGCTGGTGGGCATGCTTAACGGGACGATAATTACCCGGTTGGGCGTCGCCCCCTTCATCTGTACCCTGGGCGTGATGTATGTCGCCCGCGGCGCGGCGCTGCTGTTTAACGATGGCGCGACCTATGCCAACCTGGTGGGCCTGCCTGCGTTAGGCAACACCGGCTTCGCGTGGTTAGGATCGGGCACCTTCCTGGGCGTGTACATTCCGATCTGGCTGATGATCGGCTTCCTGCTGCTTGGCCTTTATCTCACCCGTAAAACGCCGCTTGGTCGCTACATCTATGCGACGGGCGGCAATGAACCGGCCGCAAGGCTGGCCGGTGTGCCGATTATCAAAGTGAAAGTATTCGTCTATGCCTTTTCGGGCCTGTGTGCCGCACTGGTCGGCCTGATCGTTGCCTCCCAGTTACAGACTGCGCATCCGATGACCGGCAATATGTTTGAAATGGATGCTATCGGTGCCACGGTGCTGGGCGGTACCGCGCTGGCGGGGGGGCGCGGTCGTCTCTCCGGCTCAATCATCGGGGCCTTTGTTATCGTCTTTCTGGCTGACGGCATGGTCATGATGGGCGTCAGTGATTTCTGGCAAATGGTGATCAAGGGCGTGGTGATAGTGACCGCCGTGGTGATTGACCAGTTCCAGCAGCGCCTGCAGAGCAAAGTGATACTGTTGCGTCGTCATGAAAAAAAGCAGCCGGTCACGCCACGGGCTGATATCAGTCATGGATAACAGGGGAGCAGCATGAACCGCAATTTTAGTGGAAAAACCGTGGTGATCACCGGCGCCTGCCGCGGGATTGGTGCCGGCATCGCCGCCCGCTTTGCCCAGGACGGCGCAAACCTTGTGATGGTCTCCAATGCTGATCGGGTATTTGCCACGGCCGACAGTCTTCGCGCCACCGGGGCCGCTATCCTGGCCCTGCAGGCGGATGTCACGGATGAAGCGCAGGTACAACGCCTGTATCGGCAGGCCGCAGAACGTTTTGGCGGCATTGACGTGTCGATTCAAAACGCAGGGATTATCACCATTGATGCGTTTGATGCGCTGCCGAAAAGCGATTTCGAGCGCGTGCTCGCCGTCAATACCACCGGTGTCTGGCTGTGCTGTCGTGAGGCGGCCAAATACATGGTGCAGCAAAACGGCGGCAGCCTGATCAATACGTCCTCCGGCCAGGGACGCAAAGGCTTTATCTACACGCCGCATTACGCCGCCAGTAAAATGGGGGTAATCGGTATTACACAAAGTCTGGCACTGGAACTGGCGCGCTGGAACATTACCGTGAATGCGTTTTGCCCGGGCATTATTGAAAGTGAAATGTGGGATTACAACGATCGGGCCTGGGGGGCCATTCTCAGCAGCGATAAGAAAACCTATGGCAAAGGCGAACTGATGGCGGAGTGGGTCGACACAATTCCGTTGAAGCGCGCCGGACAGCCGCAGGATGTGGCCGGGCTGGTGGCGTTTTTGGCCTCGGATGATGCGCGCTATATTACCGGGCAAACGATCAATGTGGACGGCGGATTGATTTTCTCCTGATGTTTTCCCCGGCGCGTTACGTCGGTGAAGGGTTATCTTAACGCCGTTTCATACGGGGTTTGCCGCTTCGCTGAGCACAAATATCGCTTCAAATCATTAATCTGTGTCACATTATGCTAAAATAGTCTGCGCTGGTTTTGTCATTCTCGTTGAGAAACCACCTGATAATGTTTATGCCCGGACCTGATGATGTGATTTACAGACCTGTTCTCCTCGCGTTGACTGTCATGACGGCCATCGCCGCCGCCCCTGTTCGTGCGCTGCAAGCCGACAGTCAGATTCCTGCCACCCCGTTTGGCGATCCCGCTCGTTTCCGGCAGTCGCTTGACGACCTTCCGTCGCTGGGGCATGTCGAAGAGGATCATCAGTGGAGTGAAAAACTGGCGAAGGCGGCGAAAAGCATTGCAGAAGCCAGTGAAAGCAGCAGCGATGTGACCTTTGGTCAGCAGGCCGGGCAGTGGGCGTTTAATCATCTGCGTGACGAAGTTGCGACGCGGGTGGAAACGGAAGGGCAGTCGCTGCTCTCTCCCTACGGTAATGCAGAATTCGACCTGAAAGTTGACATGGACGGCAATTTTGACGGGACCGGCGGTAATCTGTTTAGTCCGCTGGCCGATGAAAACCGCTATCTGACGTTTAGTCAGCTTGGTCTGCACGATACGGTGGAAGGGGTGGTCGGTAATGCGGGACTGGGCCAGCGCTGGGATCTGGGCAACTGGCTGTTAGGCTACAACAGTTTTATCGATCGCAGTTTTCGCAGCGGCCTCCAGCGCGCATCGGTGGGAACGGAAGCCTGGAGCAACAACCTGCGGCTCTCCGCTAATTACTATCATCCGCTTTCAGGATGGCGCAATCGTGACAGCAGCCAGCAATACCGCATGGCCGAAGGTTACGACATCACCACTCAAAGCTATCTTCCTTTTTACCGTCAACTGGGCGTGTCATTCAGTTATCAGCAGTATCTGGGTGAAAAGGTTGATCTGTTTAACAGCGGTAATCGCTACCACAATCCGGCGGCACTCTCGCTCGGGCTGTCTTACACGCCCGTGCCGCTGGTGACCTTCACGGCCAGCCACAAAACCAGCAGTGCCGGCGAGACCCAGGATCAGGTTGGGCTGAAACTGAATTACCGTTTTGGCGTGGCTTTAAGCCGCCAGCTGGATGCCAGTAACGTCGCCGAGATGCGTTCGTTGCGTGGCAGTCGCTACGATACCGTCACGCGCAGCCAAACGCCGGTAATGGCTTACCGGCAGCGCAAAACCCTCTCCGTGTTTCTGGCGACGCCGCCATGGCAGCTTAATCCGGGCGAGAGCGTTCCACTTAAGCTGCAGGTACGCGCCAGTCATGCGATTAAGGGGCTGAGCTGGCAGGGCGACACGGCGGCGCTGAGTCTGACTGCTCCCCCGAACAACAGTGCAACGGACGGCTGGAGCGTGATTGTGCCGCCGTGGGACAGCACGCCAGGGGCCAGCAATACTTACCATCTGTCGGTTACGGTCGAAGACAGTAAACAACAGCGCGTCACGTCCAACTGGATCACCCTCAGGGTCCAGCCGCCGTTGTCGCTGGATGAGCCGCCCGCGGAACAGGCGGAGGCGCGCTCGCCGGTTACCGATCCGCTGAGCTTCAGCGACTAACGTCACAATAAAGTGTGATTTTTGTCACACTTTTTCACTGGTAAAAGCACACGCACACTCGCAGAATCGGCAAAAATATCCATTCATCTGCACACCATGATTCTTCGACCCCCCAACCATTGGTTTATCCGCCTGTTTGCCTGGCATGGCTCTGTTCTGCCCGATATCCTGTTCCGCCTGTTTCTTAACCTGTTAATGTCGCTGCTCGCCCTAGCGTTGCTGGACTGGTATGAAACCCTGGGCATTAAGCTCACGCTGGCGCCGTTCAGCCTGTTGGGCGTCTCCATCGCTATCTTTCTGGGTTTCCGTAACAGCGTTTGCTATGCGCGATTCAGCGAGGCCCGCCTGTTACTGGGGGCGTTGCTGATTGCCTGCCGTAATATTTTGCGTCAGGTTATTGCCTTCTGTCCGGCAGATGCGGAGCGGGTGCAGGCCATGCTGCTGGCATTCTGTGCCAGTCTGAAACATCAACTCCGTCATACGGATGCACGTGACGACCTGACGCGCCTGCTGGGCAGCGAGGCCGAGGTGCTGCTGGGCCAGCACTCGGCGGCAAATATGCTGCATCTGCAATTGTCGCAGTGGCTGGCAAAGCAGCGACAAATAGGGGTAATCAGCGATATTGTCTGGAGCACGATTGACAACAACCTCAACCAGATTGCGGCAGTGCTGGGAGGATGTGAACGGCTGGCCAGCATGCCGGTGCCGTTTGCCTATGGCTTGCTGCTACGGCGTACCGTTTATCTGTTTTGTGCGTTGCTGCCGTTTGCGCTGGCGCCGGACCTGCATGCGATGACGCCGCTGGTGTCGATGTTTATTTCCTACACCTTTTTGTCACTCGATACGCTGGCGGAAGAGCTGGAAATGCCGTTTGGCTATAAGAATAACCATCTGCCGATGGATGCTATCTGCATCAACATAGAAATCAATTTGCGGGAAATGTCGGGAGAGAAGGATCTGCCCCAACCGATGCAGCCGGACTGTCACTATCGCCTGAGCTGAGAGGACGGGGTAAAGAGAAACGGCCCGTCAGACACAGGCCGGGCCGTTTAACAATGAGGGGGTAACGCTTAGAACTGGTAGACCAGACCTACCGCTGTAATGTCATCTGTTGCCAGACCCAGCGGATTATTTTTCTTCAGCAGGTTAATACGGTATTCGCCGTACACCGACATGTTTTTATTGAAGTAGTAAGTTGCACCCACAGAAGAGTATTTATACAGATCGGCATCACCGATACCTTCAATGTCTTTGCCTTTTGAGGTGACGTAGCTTAATGAAGGGCGTAAGCCATTCAGGAACTGGTATTGCGCAACAAATTCCATGTTCTGTGCTTTGTTAGCGAAACCGGTCGCACTGGAAGGCATCGGTGTGGCGTTAAGCGTTTCACCGTACATTGCTGCCAGATAAATCTGGTTAGCATCATACTTAACAGATGTTGCCCATACCTGTCCTTTGTCACCGCGACCAAAAGTCGCTGCGTTTTGTGCCTGAGTACGTTGCAGGCTTGAGTAAGCGCCAGCAAAACTCAAACCAAAATCAAAGTCATATGAGGTAGATAAAGCAAAGCCATCGCCATTCGCACGGCTCACCTGCAGACCGGCATTGTTGGTCGAGGTACGATCGTTCTTACCTTCGTACTGTGCCGCAATGTTCCAGCCCTTCACCAGACCAAAGAAGTCTTTATTGCGCCAGGTCAGTACACCACCTGAGCGAGCAGTCAGGAAGGCGTCGTTATAGGCAGAGTCTCCACCCCATACCGGCAACATATCGGTGTAGCTTAATGCGTCATAAACCAGACCGTAGTTACGGCCGTAGTCCAGTGAACCCAGTTCGCCATATTTCAGCCCGGCATAACCCAGGCGGGTTTTGTTACCGGTGTTGGCATCTGCACCTTCAGAGTTTTTGACGCTGAACTGGTACTGCCAGAAACCATAGCCAGTGAGTTGATCGGTGATGGCGGTTTCGCCTTTAAAACCGATGCGGGCATAGGAAGTGAGATCGCCATTATTTGACGGATCATCTGAAAAATAATGCGAAACGTTAACCTTGCCTTGTAAATCCAGCTTATTTCCGTCTTTATTATAAATTTGTGCGGCCTGAGCAGTCGGCAGGCCGATCAGTAACGGCATTAATGCCGCCACTAAAGTGCGCTTCATCATTTATTATTTACCCTGTGGTTGTCTTATTATTTGCCCCTCTGGTGGGGTGAAAAGAAAATGACACAAATTGTTAATTCAGCCTAGCGCAATAAGTGTAACTAAATGTGTATTTCAGGGAACTAAACGATAAAAACGCCTTTGCTGACTGGCTTGTGGCCGGTATTATTGTTTTTTCTTATGAATTATCTGGCAATAAAAAGAAGAAAATCTCATATATAACAGTCATTTGATTTATATCATTAACGTGCCCTGTTCAGACCAGTAAAAAAACGAAAGCGCTAGCGACCGTGGTGAAATAATCAACCTTTTATGACTAAAAAATAATCTAAAAAGGACAGGTTTCATATCATTAGTCTGCGTAGTAATTGTAATTCTGGCCTGGTACAGGTTATTAAATTCCTGATAGTCACCCTGGAAATAAAATAAAAAAACAGATGAATAATTATAAATTATGAAACCAGGAGTAATTTATTCCAGTTCATTCTTTTGTCTTTTATTTGAGTTAATTCATCCCGGTCATAATAGTTTTCTTTTGTTTTGCACAACAACCATGCAAGCGCCCCATTGTGAGGCGCACTTTGCACGCTTTTAAACAAATAATTTATCAGCGATCACAAAAGCAATATTTCATATCGTCGTTGCATAATTCCGCTATAAAAAACGCTACTATCCCGTCTCCCTCAGACTATTATTCACTATTTATGCATTTTAAATGAATAAGAGCCACGCGTAAGTTATTGATAATTGGTTATGCGCTCCATTTTATGCATTTTAGTCCTTGGCTGGCACGCTATCTGCAATCTATCGTAGGACGAGTCTTTACATTCTTAACATTTAACAAACAAACAGATTACCCCTGGGGTACAGGAGAAGGACTATGCCACTGCAGGTTTCGCGTCATGATTTTGATCACTGGATGATGCCGGTTTATGCACCCGCCAGTTTTGTACCGGTCCGCGCAGAGGGCTCAACCGTCTGGGATCAGCAGGGAAAAGACTATATCGATTTCGCCGGCGGTATCGCCGTTAATGCGCTGGGCCATGCGCATCCCGCGCTTCAGCAGGCGCTTCAGGAGCAGGCTTCACGTCTGTGGCATACAGGCAATGGATATACCAATGAACCCGTTTTACGTCTGGCGAAACACCTGATCGATGCCACCTTTGCTGACCGTGTGTTCTTTTGCAACTCCGGGGCAGAGGCAAACGAAGCGGCGCTGAAGCTGGCCCGAAAAGTGGCACATGACCGGTTTGGTAACCATAAAAGCGGCATCGTCGCATTTAAAAATGCCTTTCATGGCCGCACGCTGTTTACCGTTTCTGCGGGAGGGCAGCCTGCCTATTCAAAAGATTTTGCGCCACTTCCGGCAGATATTCAGCACGCGGAATTTAACGATCTTGCGTCTGCTGCCGCACTGATTTCCGATCAGACCTGTGCCGTCATTGTCGAACCTGTTCAGGGGGAAGGCGGTGTTGTTCCGGCAGAGCCCGCGTTTCTGCGCGGCCTGCGTGAACTGTGCGATAAACATCAGGCCTTGCTGATTTTCGATGAAGTGCAGAGCGGCGTTGGCCGGACCGGCTCTCTGTACGCCTATATGCACTATGGCGTGACGCCGGATGTCCTGACCAGTGCCAAGGCGCTGGGCGGTGGGTTTCCCATTGGTGCTATGTTAACGCGTGAAGACCTGGCGCAGGTGATGGGCGTGGGCACGCATGGCACAACCTATGGCGGTAATCCCCTGGCGGGCGCGGTGGCAGGGAAAGTCATGGAACTGATTAACCGGCCTGAAGTGATGGACGGCGTGAAGATGCGCCATGACTGGATTGTGGCGGCGCTGAATGACCTCAATCAACGTCTGCATCTTTTTAAAACGGTGCGCGGGTTAGGGTTATTGATTGGGGCCGTACTGAACGACGACTTTGCGGGGAAAGCCAAACAGATCAACCTCGCCGCTGCTGAACAGGGCGTTATGGTGCTGATCGCCGGGGCTGACGTGGTGCGTTTCGCGCCGGCGCTGAATATCAGCGAACAGGAAGTAAAGACTGGTATGGCGCGCTTTGCCCAGGCCTGTGAACAGCTGTTTAAGGGCCAGGCATCATGATGGTGATTCGTCCGGTCGAGCGGGATGATCTGAGTCAGCTGATGGCACTGGCGGCAAAAACAGGCGGCGGACTGACCTCCTTGCCGGTTGACAGCGCCACGCTACAGGCCCGAATCGAACGCTCGCTGCATACCTGGCAGGGCACGCTGCCGCGTGCTGAACAGGGCTATGTGTTTGTGCTGGCTGACAGCCAGGACAATCGCGCGGTGGGGATCTGCGCCATTGAGGTGGCTGTAGGTCTACAGGAACCCTGGTACAACTTTCGGGTCGGCACACAGGTGCATGCCTCAAAAGAGCTGAACGTGTACGCCACGTTGCCGACACTGTCATTAAGCAATGACCATACAGGCAGTAGCGAACTCTGCACGCTGTTTCTGGATCCCGACTATCGTGACGGTAAAAACGGTTATCTGTTATCGAAGTCCCGTTTTCTGTTTATGGCGAACTTTCGCGACTGCTTTATGGCGCGGGTGGTTGCCGAAATGCGCGGCGTCAGCGATGAACAGGGGCATTCCCCGTTTTGGGACAGCGTGGGCATTCACTTTTTCTCGATGGAATTTCGCAAAGCCGATTTTCTGAGCGGTACCGGGCAGAAAACGTTTATTGCGGAACTCATGCCCAAGCACCCGCTTTATCTGCACTATTTAACCCCGGAAGCGCAGGCCGTCATTGGTCAGGTCCATCCTAAAACCGCGCCCGCACGTGCGGTACTGGAGGCGGAGGGTTTCCGCTACCGCCAGTATATTGACATCTTTGATGGCGGGCCGACGCTGGAATGTGACATTGATGACATCCGCGCCGTGCGGGACAGCCGGTTACTGACGGCACGAAAAGGCGAGGCCCGGCAGGATGCGCCACTTTGTCTGGTCGCCAACACCGATTATCACCGGTTTCGTGTCGCACTCATACCGGTCGATCCGAGCGCTGAACATATTCAGCTTAATGACGAACAGTTACAGGCGTTGCAGTGCCAGCCGGGTGACAGCCTGCGCGTAGTGACGCTGTGTAGTGAGGAGAAAAAGGCATGACGCACCTGATTAACGGACAGTGGCTCGCTGGCGAGTCAGATCACTTTTCCAAACAGGACCCGGTCAGCGGCGACACGCTGTGGCAGGGGTGCGCGGCTTCATCGGAGCAGGTTACAGCGGCCTGCCAGGCGGCCCGGTCGGCCTTTCCGGCGTGGGCAAGACAGCCTTTTGCCGCCCGTCAGGCCATCATTGAACGTTTCGCGGTACAGCTCGAGAACCACAAAACCGCCCTGGCCGACTGCATTGCGCAGGAAACGGGGAAACCGCGCTGGGAAGCGCTGACGGAAGTGACCGCGATGATCAACAAAATTGCGATTTCCGTTAAAGCCTATCACGCTCGCACCGGGGAGCAGCAACAGGGCGAAAATGCCCTGCGTCATCGTCCTCATGGCGTGCTGGCGGTATTCGGCCCGTATAATTTCCCGGGCCATTTACCGAATGGTCACATTGTGCCCGCCTTGCTCGCCGGTAACTGTGTGGTGTTCAAACCCAGCGAGCTGACGCCGGCCACCGCTGAGAAAACGGTACAGCTTTGGCGGGAGGCGGGCCTGCCAGATGGCGTCATGGGACTGCTGCAGGGCGGACGTGAAACCGGCCAGGCGCTGGCGGCTGAGCAGGGCATTGACGGCCTGCTGTTTACCGGTAGCGCACATACCGGTTATCAGCTTCATCGCCAGTTTTCCGGGCAGCCTGAAAAAATGCTGGCGCTGGAAATGGGCGGCAACAATGCACTGATCGTGGACGACCCCGCGGATATCGACGGGGCGGTGCATATCGCCATTCAGTCAGCCTTTATCACGGCAGGCCAGCGTTGTACCTGCGCGCGCCGCTTACTGGTCAAACGGGGCGCGGCCGGTGATGCCTTCCTGACACGGTTGGTTGAGGTGGCCGGGCGGTTGCAACCCGGCGCCTGGAACGCCGATCCGCAACCTTTTATGGGCAGCGTGATCTCCTGCGCCGCTGCCGAAAAAATTTATGCCGAATGGCAGCAGCGCGTCGCGACGGGCGGCAAGATACTGCTGGCAATGCGCTGGCCCAACCGGCAACAGGCGCTGTTAACGCCCGGCATTATTGACGTGACCGCGGTAGACAATTTGCCGGATGAAGAAGTATTTGGCCCGCTACTGGCGGTGATGCGTTACGACGATTATCCGCAGGCGATTCAACTGGCTAACCAGACGCGTTACGGCCTGGCGTGCGGGTTAATTTCACCTTCCCGCGAGCAGTTTGACCAGCTGTTGCTGGAAGCGCGTGCCGGTATTGTGAACTGGAATAAGCCGCTGACTGGCGCTGCCAGTACGGCACCGTTTGGCGGGATTGGCGCCTCGGGTAACCATCGCGCCAGCGCCTGGTATGCCGCAGACTATTGTGCCTGGCCGATGGCCTCGCTGGAATCGCCGCAGCTTACGCTTCCGGCAACACTGTCACCGGGCCTGGATTTTTCACCGCAAGGAGGTCGCCCATGAAAGCCACAGAAGCCAACTTTGATGGGCTGGTCGGACTGACGCACCATTACGCGGGGTTGTCATTCGGTAACGAAGCCTCGACGCGCCATCAACACCAGCCGTCGAATCCGCGGCTGGCGGCAAAGCAGGGCTTACTGAAAATGAAAGCGCTGGCCGACATGGGATTTGTTCAGGGCGTGATCCCGCCGCATGAGCGGCCCGGCATTGCCGTGCTGCGTCAGTTGGGTTTTAGCGGCAGCGATGCGCAGGTTCTGGAAAAAGCCCATAAAACGGCCCCCGCGTTACTGTCAGCCGCCAGCTCGGCCTCGGCGATGTGGGTGGCCAATGCGGCAACGGTATCACCCTCAGCCGACAGCGCTGACCGTCGGGTGCATTTCACCGTCGCGAATCTCAACAACAAATTTCACCGTTCCATTGAAGCCCCGCAAACGGCCGCTCTGCTGCGAGCGCTGTTTCGCGATCCGCGACATTTTGTTGTGCATGATGCGCTACCGCAGGTGGCCAGGTTCGGTGATGAAGGGGCGGCCAACCATAACCGTCTGGGCGGCGACTATGGTGACGCGGGTGTACAACTGTTTATCTATGGTCGCGACGGCCAGTCTGATACGGCCCCCCGACGCTACCCGGCCCGGCAAACCCGTGAAGCCAGTGAAGCGGTCGCCCGCCTGCATCAGCTCTCGCCTGAAAAAGTCATTTTTGCGCAGCAAAATCCGGCGGTCATCGATCAGGGCGTTTTCCATAACGATGTCATTGCCGTGAGCAATCAGCAACTGCTGTTTTGCCATCAGCAGGCTTTTGTTGATCAGCCCGGTTTACTGGCGCAACTGCGCGACCGTGTGCCGGGTTTTGTCGCCCTGGAGGTGCCAACAGCCCGGGTCTCCGTGCAGGATGCCGTCAGTACCTACCTGTTTAACAGCCAGATGCTGACGCGCCCGGATGGCAGCATGATGCTGGTGCTGCCGGAAGAGTCGCGCCAGCATCCCGGCGTCTGGGAATACCTGCGTGAACAGGTGGAAGGCGGCGGTCCGTTACAGTCCCTGCAGGTGTTTGACCTGCGGGAAAGTATGCACAACGGTGGCGGCCCCGCCTGCCTGCGGTTGCGCGTGGTATTAACCCCCGAGGAGCGCCAGGCCGTTAACCCGGCGGTGCTGATGAACGATCACGTGTTCGCCACGCTGAACCGGTGGGTCGATAAGCACTATCGCGACAGGCTGACGCAAAGCGATTTAGGCGATCCGCAATTACTGGAAGAAGGGCGGGTTGCCCTTGATGAATTGACCAGGCTGCTAGACTTAGGAAATGTGTATATATTTCAGCAGTGAAGCAGGTGGTGCCGTCAGGGTTGCCCGCTTCCGCTTTTAAGGAGAAACGATGCAGGACTTTTTGCAGCAAACGCTGTCGGGTGAAGCGCCACGTTTGCGTAGCGGTGAGACGGCGCATCTTCGCTGGCAGTGGTTATACCATGGTCTTTTGCTTATGGAGCCAAAGGCACCGGTTAACCAGGCGCTGGTACTCTCTGCGGGCGTTCACGGAAATGAAACCGCCCCGGTTGAAATCCTTAATCAGATCATCACGCCTTTACTCCGGGGCGAAAAACCACTTCAGCAGCGTATGCTGGTGGTGTTAGGTAATCCTTCGGCGCTGCGCGCGGGGAAGCGTTATGTGACCTGTGACATTAACCGACTGTTTGGTGGCCGCTGGCAGCAGATTGATGATGGCGATGAAGCGCGGCGGGTGCTGCGGCTGGAACAAACGCTGGAAAACTTCTGGCAGCGGGGGGCATGTGACGAAACCCGCTGGCACCTGGATATGCATACGGCACTGCGCGGCTCTTACCATCCCCGCTTTGGCGTACTACCGCATAATCCGCGTCCCTGGCCGGACGCGTTTTTGCACTGGCTGGGCGCAGCCGGTCTGGAGGCGCTGGTATTTCATCGTTCGCCGGGGGGCACCTTTACCCATTTCAGCTGCGAACATTTTGGCGCAGCCAGCTGCACCCTGGAGTTGGGGCAGGCGCGGCCGTTTGGCGAAAACGATCTGTCGCAGTTCAGCGCCGCGTCTCAGGCCCTGGCTGCTCTGCTGTATGGTGAAACATTGCCTGAGCCCGCCGGTCGCCCGCGCCGTTATCGGGTCTGCCAGCAGATCACGCGCTTAAGTGAGGCGTTTCAGCTGCATATGCCGGATGACACGAAAAATTTTACCGCGTTTCCGCAGGGGGCGTTGTTAGCTGAGGATGGCGAGACGCGCTACTTTGTCCAGCAGGCGCGGGAATACGTGCTCTTTCCCAATCCCCATGTCGCGCTGGGATTGCGGGCGGGTTTAATGCTGATTGAAGAGAGCGAGCAGACTCAGGCGTTACCTCTCTGAACGGTCTCACCGCGCAGTTTAAAAAAAGAGCGGAAGAGACCTTCCGCTTTACTGCTAAAGGCATTACAATTCTCCACGATTTATCCGAAATTTCCTGATTATTCATACCCTTTTGCAATTCCTGACGCCATTCTTCTTATTCCCTCCATGATCGGCTGAAATATGACTTTTGTGCTTTCACGCTTTTACGCTCACTCGCAGTAGTTGACGTTCAACGTCGTATGCTTGTTTCCGAAGACGCGACAGCGCGCTGTCGTAACGAAAGTGAACAAGTAAAAAAGGACACTGTTATGCGTAAACTGACTTCTCTGTTACTGGCTTCTACCCTGGCATTTGGTGCGGCATCTGTAGTGCATGCCGAAGCGGATAACCTGACGCCACCGCCAGCAGGCAGTGAGAAACCGATGCACAAGCCGATGCACCGGGGTGGGATGGACATGATGTTTGGCGGACTGAATCTGACGCCAGAACAAAAAACAAAAATGCATGAAATTATGAAAGCGGGCCGTGGCGAGATGCAGCGCCCGTCAATCGAAGAGCGTCGCGCTAACCATGCGATTATCGCCTCTGACAGCTTCGACAAAGCGAAGGCCGAAGCCCAGGCGGAGAAAATGACCGCCAACGCCAAAGCGAACGCGGTGGCAATGATGGAAACCCAGAACAAACTGTACAACGTACTGACGCCAGAACAGAAAAAGCAGTACAACGCGAATTTTGAAAAGCATCTGACTGAAAAACGCCCGATGCATGACAAAGTGGCTCCGGCCCCTGCACCTGCTGAATAAGCCTCGGGTTAATCACTAAAGAGGGTCTGAGACCGCCGGCCTTGTCCACGTTGCGTGGGCAGTGTCGGCGGTTTTTTTATGCACGCGCGCCAGCGGGAAAGCGGTTAAGGAAAAGGGCGGTTCTGTCGCGTCACGCGGTCAACTCAGGGTTGCGTTGCAGGTCGTCATCTGTCCGCCTTTTGTGCCGTCAGCAGGCGGTTCAGAGCGGAATGACCGGATACTGGCCGGACAACACCGGACGGCACAGGATCTTATAACCATCGTGGTCGAACCCGCCTTTACCCCGTTTCAGCCGTCTGGCTTCTTCAATCGAGTCAACTGAGCCCAGATAGAACCAGTGGTCAATGACATGAATCTGCGTCATCTGTTTCCCTTCTTCCACCAGCGCCACCGCCCCCTGCCAGGGCCAGCAGAAGACGCGGACGTTTTCCAGCGCCGCCAACAGTCGGTCCTGATGATCGCTCACGGACTCTTTGCCACAGCAGGCACCCGCACAGCGGCGTAACGCTGAGCGGAAACAGCCCCGGCTGGGGCTCAGTGCTTCCAGACCTAATAAGCCGTGGCAAAGCTGATACTCATCGGCCAGCTGTTTCAGCCGTTCCAGGGCAGCAAAGCGACTGCGGTATAAACCAAACAGGTTGGGCGACTGACTGAAATCGACATCGCGCGCATACACGACCTGTGGTTTCCCTTCGGGCGTAATTTGCAGCGAGCAGAGCTGGCGATTTTTGCGCAGGCGTTTATTGAAGAGCGGCTGCTGAGTTTTAATCATCTGCGCTTCCAGTAGCAACGCGCCGAGATCGCCCGCCGTGGGGATCCAGCTAACGCGTCGCGACTGGCGCAACATTTTGGCTTCATCAGGTGTTCGGAAATGAGACATGACGCGCGAACGCAGGTTAACGCTTTTGCCAATGTATAACGGCAGCGTGTCGCTTTCGCCATGAAAGGTATACACGCCGGGCAGGTTGGGCAAGCCTTCCAGCCATTCACGCAAATGTTCCGGGTATTCATAAATCGCTGCCGCATCAAATTCGAGGCGGTGGGTTGCTGCACGTCTTGCCAAAACGAACTCCCTATACTGGTTGTCCATACAGCATAACAGGCAGGTTAAATGATCGCCAGCCTCAGATTCATAACCGGTATGTTGCCCGCCAGCCGATCAGCGAGCCTGCGGTGATCAGGGCAACACCTTGCCAGAAGCTGGCGGGCGGTGTCAGGCCCAGCCATAAGCTGGCCAGCAAGGCGGACAGCACGGGTGTAAAACAGGAGGCGGTCGCCAGCAGGGGCAAATTTCCCTGCTGAATGCCGTCGTTCCAGGCAGAGTAGGCCACGGCGGTAGAGGCACCCACGAACAGCACTTGCGCCAGCGCGGCTGCGCTGACGTGCATCGCTTCCTGCTGTGTGCCGAACGCAAATTTAAGCCAGCGCGCCAGCGCGGTGACGATAAAAAACAGTGAAACACCGTTGCTACCGCATGCATAACGGCGTGTCACATTGTTATAAAGCGCCCAGGCCAGGGCTGCCGCCAGTGCCAGCAGTTAAGCCAGCGGGTTATGGGCCATATTTAAACCATCTGCGTGGCCACGCTGTCATGTGTGCCTTTCATGACCCAGACAATGCCGCACAGAGAGAGCAGCAGGCCGGGCCACAGCCAGTGGCGGAAACGCTGCTGATTAAACGGAATGGCCAGCACAATGGTCAGGGATGGCCAGAGGTAATTAATCATGCCCAGTTCCAGCGACTGTGTCCGATCGTGGGCAAGTCCAATCGCCAGCGCCAGACAGATTTCATATCCCACAAACAACCCGCCGCCCACCAGCAGATAGCAACGGGGCAGGGCACGCGGATCGGGCAGGCCTCTTGTCAGGCACAACAGCAGGGCGGTGATGGAATAGATCAGGGCGGCACCGCCGGTGGGGCCAAAAGCCTCACTGACGCTACGCAGCAGACCCAGGGTCGTACTCCAGAGTAAAATTGCGCTCAGCCCGGTCAGGGTGGCGTTCGTGTAACGTTACGGACATGGGGTTTCAGCAGTTAAGGCAACCCTTGCCGGGCGGCAAGGGTCGGCGGCGTTATTTCCAGAAATCGTCGAAAACAGTGATAGGCGGTCGACGTTTGTGCTCGGTTTTCAGATACCAGCCTTCAATGATTTTCGCGCTGTCCGGATCGATCGTTTTCCCTTCAAGGTAGTCATCGATCATGTCGTAGGTGACGCCCAGTGCGACTTCATCCTGCAGACCGGGGCGATCGTCTTCTAAATCGGCGGTCGGTTTTTTCAGATACAGATGTTCCGGGCAACCCAGCGTTTTCAGCAGCAGTTTGCCCTGGCGCTTATTGAGGCGGAAGATAGGGTTAATATCGCTGCCGCCATCGCCGTACTTGGTAAAGAAGCCCGTGACGGCTTCTGCGCCATGGTCGGTGCCCACCACCACGCCTTTGGTCATACCGGCAATGCTGTACTGCGCTTTCATACGCTCACGGGCTTTCTCATTGCCGCGGACGAAATCCGACAGCACAATGCCGGCGTCTTTCAGCGCGCGCTCACTGGCCAGCACCGCTTCTTTAATATTGACCACCAGCGAGCGGTCTGGCTGGATGAAGGCCAGCGCATCCTGGCAGTCCTGCTCATCAGCCTGCACGCCGTAAGGCAGACGCACCGCGATAAAGGTGTAGTCGTTATCGCCTGTTTCCTGGCGAAGCTCCGTGATCGCCATCTGGGCCAGCTTGCCCGTCAGGGTAGAATCTTGTCCGCCGCTGATACCGAGTATTAACGCCTTCAGGCCGCTGTGGCGCGTTAAATACGCTTTGAGGAAATCCACGCTGGTACGAATTTCCTGCTGCGGATCGATAGTGGGTTTCACACCCAGTGCGGTAATGATTTCCTGCTGCAGTGACATCAACATCTCCTTAAGTCTTTAGCCAGCCGGCACAATACAAAGCCTGTCTTAAAGCTAACGCGCATCCCCGAAAACAACAAGCCAAAGCGGGTGATGTTTTCTTTTTGCTGGTCTGAATCCGACAATTTTTACCTCAGCGGAGGTTTTTTTGCCAAAACGATAAAGGTCAGTATAGCCAGCATGAAGCAACCAAATATCGTCAACGTCATACTGATTACTGATGTGCCGCCCATCCCGGTTACCGGCACGGCGAGTGCGCCCAGAGTGAACATCGTCACGCCAATGACAGCCGATGCGCTACCGGCACGTTGCCCCTGACTTTGCATCGCCAGTGAGGCGGCGGTGGTGGCAATGACACCATTGCTGGCAATCGAAAAGAACAGCGCAACCAGCAGCAGCGGGAGCGGGGCGTGCGTTAACCCGGCGGCCAGCAGCGCGCTGGAGGCCACGAATGCCAGCATCAGGCCGCCTTTCATGACGCGATATTCACCCCACAGCGGGCAGAGGCGGGCGCTGGTCTGTGAGGCAATCACTAAACCGATACCGTTGGCGGCAAAGCAAAAGCTGAACGCCTGGGGTGACAGACCGTAGATTTCCTGCAGCACGAACGGCGATGCACCGATATAGGCGAACATGCCCGACATCATAAACCCTTGCGTCAGGCAGAAACCCATAAAGGCACGGTGGGTGATGACCTGCCCCAGCGCAGCATAAGCAGCAAAAACCGAGCCCTGACTCCGCCGATCAACGGGCAGACTTTCATGCAGTTTCCCGCGCGCCAGCAGGATGAGCAAAATGGCGATGCCGCTCAGCACAACAAAAATACCGCGCCAGTCCAGCACGGTCATCAGGGCTCCGCCCAGTACGGGGGCGCCAATAGGGGCAAGGCCGTTAACCAGCATCAGCAGCGCAAAAAAGCGCGTCAGTTCATGGCCATTGTACATATCGCGCGCTACTGCCCGTGACAGCACCGCACCGCCCGCTCCCGCTAATCCCTGAAACAGACGAGCCAGTAACAGTTGATCGATAGTCTGGGCAAGGGCGCAGCCCAGCGACGCGATAAACAACAACGTCAGTGACAGGGTCAGAGGGCGCAGACGACCAAATTTGTCGCTCATGGGACCAAACAGAAGCTGACCGGCGCCCAGTCCCAGCAGGCCAGCGGTAAGGCTGAGCTGTGCCGTAGACGTTGGCGTAGCCAGGTCACTGGCTAACTGCGGCAGGGCGGGCAGATACAGATCGATGCACAACGGTCCCAGCGCAGCCAGTAATCCCAGGGTGATGGCGTAAACCAGCCGGTTGGGTGAGGAAAGCGTCATTTGGCCTCTGATGATAATGTTTAAGTGACGTTGTCACAAAAGTGCATTCAGCGCGTCTTTTGTGCCTGTAAAAACGGCACTGGCCAACACGCAATGGTGCAGTGAGCCAGCATGCCTGGTCTGTTCCGGCGCATTTTAACAAATCCCGCGAGACAGATTGAGTTTAAGTCTGTCATTAACTTGATAAAAACCGTTTTATGTTCCAGGCTTTTCACCACATGGACAAAAAATGAGGAACAACAAGATGAATAAAGTGATGGGATGTATCGCTGCAGCGCTGACGCTGGCTGCGCTCTCTGGTTGTACGACTTACGATCGTGCGGAAAGCTACGTGACTAAGCCAGTGGTTAAGGACGTCAAAAAAGGCATGACCCGCCAGCAGGTCCGTCAGATTGCTGGCCCTGCTTCAACTGAAATCACCATGGTGCATGCGCGCGGTACCTGTCAGACCTATGTGATTGGCGAGCGTGACGGTAAAGCACAGACTTACTTCGTGAGCTATAACGATATGGGTCGCGTGATGAACTACGGCTTCCAGAGCTGTGCTGAATACGATACCGATCCGCAGGTTAAGCAGTAAATTTTTGCTGACCTGAAAAAACGGCTCGCTTATGGCGAGCCGTTTTTTTATCTCTACAGTCCAGCCGGACGCGGCACTTCAACGTAGCTGCCGTTAATCTCCCGCTGATAGTAATGCCCGTCCTGCACGTAGAACCGTCGGCCATTAAAATCCAGCACCCGCATACCGCCGACGCTGCTGACATAGGTCGGAGCAGGCGGCTCAACAACCACGTACTCATCACCGTGTCGCTGATAATAACTGCCATTCAGCAAATAGTAGGTTAATCCCCCAATCAGAACCGCCGTTGCCGCCAGTGGCAGAACGTGGAAATGGTCAGGACCATGCCAGCGTGGCGCAGGACCATGCCAGCCTGGGCCGGGCCGGTACCAGTGAGGGCCGGGCCCCCAGTCGCCGGGACGCGCAAACACTGCGCTGGGCGTAATCATCGCTAACGCGAGGAATGAAGCGATAACCGTTTTCATGTGCATTCTCCTGCTGTGACTCGCTGCAGAATTCTCCTTTTAGCGTCCAAAAACAAGCAGAAAGCGCACGTATTATTGCCCCTTTACCACGCTTAACGTTTCCTTAACGTGAATGTAAAGAGAGAGGGGAAATAAGGAGAAACAGGCAGGGAAAAGGGAGAAGACCTGGCACCGGGTGCCAGGTCAGCTGTGATTAGCTGTGCTCTAATTCACGGTGTTCGTCTTGCTCAAGAACGCGTCGGTCTGTCAGGCCCAGCCAGCGACTGGTCAGGGAACCTGCGGTCATTGCACCATTCACGTTCAACGCGGTTCTGCCCATATCGATCAACGGCTCGATCGAAATCAGCAGTGCGACCAGCGTGACGGGCAGGCCCATCGCGGGCAGCACGATTAACGCCGCGAAAGTCGCGCCACCGCCGACACCGGCAACGCCCGCTGAGCTCAACGTCACAATGCCCACCAGAGTGGCAATCCACAGCGGATCAAACGGGTTAATGCCCACTGTCGGCGCTACCATCACGGCCAGCATGGTCGGATAAAGACCGGCACAACCGTTCTGCCCGATCGTAGCGCCAAACGACGCCGAGAAACTGGCAATGGATTCCGGCACGCCCAGACGACGGGTTTGCGCTTCCACGTTCAGCGGAATGCTGGCGG
Source organism: Pantoea sp. PNA 14-12 (assembly GCF_004364735.1). Taxonomy (NCBI): domain Bacteria; kingdom Pseudomonadati; phylum Pseudomonadota; class Gammaproteobacteria; order Enterobacterales; family Erwiniaceae; genus Pantoea; species Pantoea sp. PNA 14-12. Next base: position 942,915 of record NZ_SOAJ01000001.1, read on the forward strand.
CACTGGAGCGGCTGGTGAAGGCAAAGGTCAGCACGGGCCAGACTTTGCGGAAAAAGCGCATAGGGTTGATGCCATTTACGGACAGCAGCAGACCGTGTACCACAAACATAATGCCCAGGCCCAGATAGGATGCGACCACGAAGCTACCCAGCTTAATGATGTCCTGCAGGTTCGATCCGGCAACCACTTTAGTCATCAGCGCCAGCACGCCGTAAGGCGTCAGTTTCATGATCAGGCGCACCAGCTTCATCACCCATGACTGCAGCGTATCGATCGCCGTCAGGACACGCTGCCCTTTCACTTCGTCATCTTTAAGCAGGTGCAGGGCCGCCACGCCTAAAAAGGCTGCGAAGATGACGACACTGATAATCGAGGTGGGGCTGGCACCGGTTAAATCGGCAAAGGGGTTTTTCGGGATAAAGGACAGGATAAGCTGCGGCGCCGTCAGATCGGCCACTTTGCCTACATAGTTATTCTGGATGGCGCTCAGACGCGCCGTTTCCTGGGCACCCTGTACCAGGCCGGTTGCATTAAGATGGAACAGCCCGGTCACGAAAACCCCGACCAGCGCCGCAATCGCGGTCGTAAACAGCAGCACCCCAATGGTCAGGAAACTGATTTTGCCCAGCGAAGAGGCGTTATGCAGGCGCGCCACCGCGCTCAGAATTGAGACAAAGACCAGCGGCATCACGATCATCTGCAACAGCTGGACATAGCCGTTACCGACCACGTTAAACCAGCCAATTGACGCTTTGACCGTATCGCTGTTACTGCCGTAAATAAACTGCAGCGCCAGGCCAAACGCGACGCCAAACACTAACCCGACCAGCACTTTTTTTGACAGACTCCAGTTGGCGCGGCTCAGGCGTGACAGCAGAAGCAGCAGCACCACAAAGGCAATGATATTAAGCGTTAAAGGGATATCCATAGAAACTCCGAATCATGCAGCATTCCCCTGGTAAGGAAAGCAAAAGTAGTTATTGTTCATACAGGTGTCCGGAAATGGTATCAGGTGAATTTAGTGCGATCTTATATCCAAATGGAATAGCTTATAACGTTGCCTGAGCGGCCAGTGGCTCAGGAGCCGGAATGCCCGGACAGGAGGCGGCTGACGCCGTTTTGCAAGGTATCAAATACCTGAGTGGGCCAGCCATTTTCGCCAAACGCAGGCATCCCTGGCGGGAACCACAGCGCGTAAGCCATCAGGCACAGGCACAGAGCGCGCTCCAGTTGATTGCCTTTTTGGCTGTTCAGAATGGGCAGACGAAAACGCCAGCGACAGGGCCAGAGCAGAGGAACGCCGGCCGGAGTGAGCATATCGGCCACAATGTGGCTCAGGTAACCCAGCGTCATGCCCTGCAGAACATCGGCGGGCACCGGCCAGCTTTTCGGCACGTTAATCTGAAACAGCCACAGGCCAGCCGCGACGGCAAGCAGACTGTGGGTGAACCCGCGATGACCAAATGCCCGGGCAATGGGATGCGACAACCAGCGCAGGCGCTGGCCCAGCAATGACTTAGGATGATCGATGTCAGGCAGCAGGCAGGTCAGCAGGCTGGCGGGAATTAAATGCCACCAGTCCGCCTGAGCCATCACCGGGGTGAGCTCGGCCCGTTTCGCAAAAATGGCGCTGGCAACAGCAAAAAAGATATGGCCTTCGGCCGTCATGATAAACCTGGCTGCAAAAGAAACTGTCAATGCATCCAGTATAGGGATTTATCCAGTAAATGAGAACCTGTGACGCTGTAACGAAGCGTTAATTTTTTAAGGGGATGCAACAGGTTACAGCGCCTTTGCGGTTAAGCCTGCAAATGCTCCCGCGTTAACTGCGTCAGGCTGCTCAGCTTCACGTCGGCAAGCGCCCAGCGGGCATCATCCTGATGGCTGGCTGCCGGAATCACAATTGATCGCATTCGTGCGGCTTTGCTTGCTACCATGCCGTTCACCGAATCTTCCAGCGCGACGCAGTGAAGCGGATCAATGCCCAGCGCCTCGGCGGCGTTGAGGTAGACCTGCGGATGCGGCTTGCTGTAGGGCAGATGTTCGGCGGAAGACAGCACATCAAAATAGTGCTTCAGGTTAAACATCGCCAGTACCTGTTCCAGCATGAAGCGGGGCGATGCGGAAACCAGGCCGGTCTTCAGGCCGTGCTGTTTGCACAATGAGAGGGCGGACTCAACGCCGGGCAGAAGCGGGCGGTTTATCGCAATCAGTTCCATTGCACGGGTGATGATACGCTGTGTGACCGCTTCCTGACTCGGTCCCGACCAGGGCAACGTTTCGTACCACATGCGCACCGTCTGATCGATACGTAATCCGAGCGTATCAGGTAATTCGTGGCGTCGGGTCAAATCGATATTCAGGGTTGAGAAGATGTCCATTTCAGCCTGATCCCAGAGAGGTTCAGAATCAATCAACAATCCATCCATATCAAATAAAGCTGCAAAAACAGGGCGGTGGTAAGACATGTGTCGCTCCTTAAAAAGTTCAGGCTACCTTAGCATGAACACAGGGTTGGTGCGCAGATGAGGCGAAACGGGCGCAGACCGCTCTTTTTTTTGGGAAAATTCTGCAAGGGCAGGTAGACTGAAGCAAATGGGATTTTGGGTTCAGGAGATATCATGACCTATCAACAGGCTGGCCGCATTGCCATCCTTAAGCGTGTCGCTGGCTGGGTGATTTTTTTACTCGCGTTGCTGTCTACCATCATTTCACTGCTGAGCTTTTTGTTTAAGCACAGTGAAAAGAAACCCGGTATTGATGCCGTGATGCTGGATTTCATTCATGTCATGGTGGATATGATTCGCTTTAATACGCCGTTTCTGAATGTGTTCTGGCAAAACTCACCGGTGCCCGAGTTCAATGGACAGATGAATCTGGGCTTCTGGTTTATCTATATTTTGATTTTTGTCGGGCTGGCGCTGGAAGCGTCCGGTGCGCGCATGGGACGTCAGGTGCGCCATGTGCGGGAAGGGATTGAAGATCAGATGATTCTTGAGCAGGCAAAAGGCAGCGATGGCCGGACCCGGCAGCAGCTGGAAGAAAAGGTACGGGTCCCGCGCCACACCATTTTTCTGCAGATTTTCCCGCTCTACATCCTGCCGCTGGTGATTGCCATCGCCGGTTACTTTCTGCTTTCTCTGCTTGGTTTTCTCTAAACGATCAGGCCGGTTTCACCTGACCGGCTGCCCGTGCATCGTCATCCAGCAACTGGCCCACGGCAAACTGCGCCGCGCCCAGCCAGTTGCCGCCAAACACGTTGGCCCGGTTCAGGAGATAGTAAAGCTGATAAACCGGCTGACGCTGCGAAAAGCCATCGGGTAATGGCCAGCTCTGGTGATAACCGTCAAAGATCGCCTTCGGCAGATCGGTAAACCAGCTCAGCATCGCCAGGTCGCATTCCCGGTCGCCCCAGTAACAGGCAGGATCGAAAATCCAGGGGCCAGTCTCGCTGCCCGCACAGTTAGCTGGCCACAGATCGCCGTGGAGCAGGGAAGGTTGAGGGTGATGGGACGCCAGGGTCCGTTGCACACAATCAATAATCCGTTCGGCATCGCCGTACAGAATGCCTTTCTCAGCGGCAATCTGCAGTTGCCAGCCGATTCGTTGCTCCGCAAAGAAAACTGACCAGCGCCGCAACCAGCTGTTGGGCTGTGGTGTAGAGGTCAGATTATTATCGAAATCAAGCCCGAACTGAGGTTGCTCGCTCCACTGATGCAGACGCGCCAACTGCTGGCCTAACTGGTAGGCGCTCTGCGGATCCAGGGGCTGAGGTTTGATATATTCCAGCAGCAGGAAACTGTAGTCACGATCGCTGCCAACGCCATAAACGTCCGGAACGCGGACCGTCTGGGTACGGCGCAGCAGGGCGAGTTGATCGGCTTCCCAGCTAAACAGGGACACTTTATCGCGGCTGTTGCACTTCACAAACACATCCTGCTCACCATAGCGGATGAGCCAGGCGGGATGCACATCCCCCCCGGGGAGTTCGTGACGTTGGGTAATTTCGGCGTTGCCAAATTGCTCGTTTAACAGACGACTAATGGCTGACCACATCGGGTTATCCTCTTTATTCGCTGCCTGAGTTCAATTGTAACGCGGACGCACGCGATAAAAATCTGCGCGTGTGCACAGACTAGTCTGCGGCACCTGTTGCTTGGCGCAGAAAGTCGTCAAGCGTGGTCAACGTCACGTCGGGTTTCTGGCCCAGCGCGCTTTCGCCCGCGGCAAGAGCCTGCTGTTTTAGCGCGGCCTCATCCAGTGTGGTGACAATGCCAAAACTGTTGGTGCCAAGCTCATGGGCGGTGCCACTGTCATCCATTAACGTGGTAGAGAAGCCCCCTGATGTCAGAGCACCGGTCAGGTTCAGAACGTCACTGAGTCCGGCTTCCTGATAATGAAAGGTCACGACATAGCGATGTAGATCTCCACTGCTCATTTTGCACCTCGAAAGGGTTAAATATCACACAGCGTAGTACAGGGTGAAAAAACAGGCGAATAATGAAGGGGATGAGCCAACAATTCGGACTAAACTGTTTACCGTTTGTGCGGATGCTGGCGACCCGAACGTATGTAAATCTTGTAAACGAACAGATGTTATTTGGCAAAAACAACTCTATAATGCGCGCCGAACTCAGGTTAACGTCCAGCAAATACGGGACGTTACGCTAATGCATGATGTTCTGAGCGAATTCATATCTCTTTACAAAAGTTACGGTAAAGGGGATTGATCGCACCGGGAAACCCTTCAGAATCTTCGTTTTCAAAACTGTTGCACGGATCACACTTAATGAACGCCTTTAACAAGCTGTCTGCTGTTCTATTGCTTTCTGCCGGAGCGTTTTGTCACCAGGCGCTGGCCGATAACGCGGTCTTCACCGCGATGGATGACCCTTCAACGGCGAAAAAGCCTTTTGAAGGATCGGCCTCTGCAGGTTACCTGGCGCAAACCGGTAACACCACCAGCTCATCGTTGACCGCACAGACCAACATGACATGGTATACAGAATCAATGGCCTACAGCTTGTGGGGCAATGCCGCGAATACCTCTGCAAACGATGAGCGCTCGTCCGAAACCTATAACGTAGGTGCGCGTTCGCGTTACAACATGAGCGCCTATGACTACCTGTTTGGTCAGGCAAGCTGGTTAAGTGACCGTTACAATGGTTATGACGGACGCGATGTCCTGACCGCCGGTTATGGTCGTCAGATCCTGAATGGCCCGGTGCATTCACTGCGTGCGGAATTCGGTCCTGGTGTCCGTTACGACGATTACCGCGAAGGTGGCCATAAAACGCAGGCGCTGGCTTACGGTGCGGTGAGCTACCAGTGGCAGCTGACAGATACCACCAAATTCATTCAGGGTGTTTCCGTGCTGAGCTCACTGGGTGACGATACGACAGTGAACTCTGAAACGGGCTTACAGGTAGCGATTAACGACCATTTCGCCCTGAAACTGGCGTATAACGTCACCTGGAACAACAATCCACCTGAGTCTGCGCCCGACCATACGGATACCAAAACCACGGTCATGCTGACGTACGCGATGTAATCCGCGTTAACTCTGTCTGACGGAGAAGCGGTCTGGCCTGGGGCCTGGCCGCTTTTTTTTGATCTGTCTGAGAGTTAGCGGAAAGGCATGGGTTTTGCTCACGTCTGAAAACTGCTATTATTCGTGCCGCATCAACTTCCTGGCGACATTCCGACAATGTGGGTCTGATTTCACGCCAGGTGAATCAAACTACTCAATTTTGTATGTAGGCTTTCGTGTGGCTTACCACTGCAACTAAGGACATTCTATGCCTGTAATTACGCTTCCTGATGGCAGCCAGCGCACTTATGATCGCCCTGTCAGCGTGATGGACATCGCGCTTGATATCGGCCCCGGTCTGGCCAAAGCCTGTATCGCCGGACGAGTGAACGGTGAACTGGTCGATGCGGTTGATCCCATCACCGACGACGCGTCTGTCGCCATTATTACTGCAAAAGACGAAGCGGGTCTTGAAATCATCCGTCACTCTTGCGCGCACCTGTTAGGCCATGCCATTAAGCAGCTGTGGCCCGACACGAAAATGGCTATTGGTCCGGTTATCGACAACGGTTTCTACTATGATGTCGACATCGATCGCACGCTGACCCAGGAAGATATTGAGCTGCTGGAAAAACGCATGCATCAGTTGGCTGAGACCAACTACGATGTCGTGAAGAAGAAGGTCAGCTGGCAGGAAGCGCGCGATGTCTTCGCGGCGCGGGGTGAAGTCTATAAGACCACCATCCTGGACGAGAATATCAGCCATGATGATCGCCCTGGGCTGTATCATCATGAAGAATACGTCGATATGTGCCGCGGTCCGCACGTACCGAATATGCGTTTTTGTCACCATTTCAAACTGCAGAAAATTTCAGGCGCCTACTGGCGTGGCGACAGCGACAACAAAATGTTGCAGCGCATCTACGGCACCGCCTGGGCCGATAAAAAGCAGCTGTCTGCCTATCTGCAGCGTCTGGAAGAAGCGGCGAAGCGCGACCACCGTAAGATCGGTAAACAGCTCGACCTCTACCATATGCAGGAAGAAGCGCCGGGTATGGTTTTCTGGCATAATGACGGCTGGACAATTTTCCGTGAACTGGAAGTGTTCGTCCGCAGTAAGCTGAAAGAGTACCAGTACCAGGAAGTAAAAGGTCCGTTCATGATGGACCGCGTGCTGTGGGAAAAAACCGGTCACTGGGAAAACTACAAAGATGCGATGTTTACGACCTCTTCGGAGAACCGTGAGTACTGCATCAAGCCAATGAACTGCCCGGGTCATGTGCAAATCTTTAATCAGGGGCTGAAATCCTATCGCGATTTGCCACTGCGTATGGCCGAATTCGGGAGCTGCCACCGTAATGAACCCTCAGGTGCGTTACATGGTCTGATGCGCGTTCGTGGCTTTACTCAGGATGATGCCCATATTTTCTGTACGGAAGATCAACTGCGCGCCGAAGTGAACAGCTGTATCCGCATGGTTTACGACATGTACAGCACCTTTGGCTTTGAAAAGATCGTGGTGAAACTGTCTACCCGTCCTGAAAAACGCATCGGTTCTGATGAAACCTGGGATCGTGCAGAAGAGGATCTGGCTGCGGCGCTCAATGAAAACAACATTGCGTTTGAATACCAGCCGGGTGAGGGCGCCTTCTACGGCCCGAAAATTGAATTTACTCTATACGATTGCCTTGACCGTGCCTGGCAGTGCGGAACAGTTCAGCTAGACTTTTCCCTGCCTAAACGTCTGGATGCCACTTACGTGGGTGAAAACAACGATCGTCAGACGCCCGTGATGATTCACCGTGCGATTCTGGGGTCGATGGAACGCTTTATCGGTATTTTGACCGAAGAGTTTGCCGGTTTCTTCCCTAGCTGGCTGGCACCAGTGCAGGCTGTCGTCATGAATATTACCGACGGTCAGGCAGAATATGTTGAGACTTTGACACGTAAATTGCAGAATGCTGGCATTCGTGTGAAAGCGGACTTGAGAAACGAGAAGATAGGCTTTAAAATCCGCGAGCACACATTACGTCGCGTCCCTTATATGTTGGTCTGTGGTGATAAAGAGGTGGAAGCTGGCAAAGTGGCCGTTCGCACCCGCCGTGGTAAAGACCTTGGGTCGATGGATGTCGATGTGTTTGTTGAGAAGCTGCAGCAAGAGATTCGCAGCCGCAATCTTCACCAATTGGAGGAATAAGGTATTAAAGGCGGAAAACGAGTACAACCTACGCGTCCGAATCGCATCAACAGTGAAATTCGCGCAACAGAAGTGCGCTTAACAGGCGTTGAAGGCGAGCAACTTGGTATTGTCAGTCTACGCGAAGCTTTGGAAAAAGCTGAGGAAGCGGGTGTAGATTTAGTTGAAATCAGCCCGAACGCCGAACCGCCGGTTTGCCGCATTATGGATTACGGCAAGTTCCTCTATGAAAAAAGCAAATCTTCTAAGGAACAGAAGAAGAAGCAAAAAGTTATTCAGGTTAAGGAAATTAAATTCCGTCCTGGAACCGATGATGGCGACTATCAGGTCAAACTACGCAACCTGATTCGCTTTCTGGAAGAAGGCGATAAAGCCAAAATCACGCTGCGTTTCCGCGGTCGTGAGATGGCGCACCAGCAGATCGGTATGGAAGTGCTTAACCGCGTCCGTAAAGACCTGTGTGATGATCTGGATTTGGCTATTGTCGAATCCTTCCCTTCGAAGATCGAAGGCCGCCAGATGATCATGGTGCTCGCACCTAAGAAGAAACAGTAGGCATTCAAGTAGCAATGACCGCGCAGCGCTCGCGTTGTGCGGTTTGTTGTTCGCCTGTCTGGGTCATGTTATCAACAATGCGAAGTGGATATTTTTTAAAATGCCAAAGATTAAAACTGTACGTGGCGCGGCTAAGCGCTTCAAGAAGACCGCTTCTGGCGGCTTCAAGCGTAAACACGCGAACCTGCGTCATATTCTGACTAAGAAATCTACCAAGCGTAAACGTCACCTGCGTCCGAAAGGCATGGTGTCTAAAGGCGATCTGGGTCTGGTTGTTGCCTGCCTGCCGTACGCATAAGTAAATTTTTTTAATTAATTCAGAATATTAAACAGGAGAGCTAAATGGCTCGTGTAAAACGTGGTGTAGTTGCTCGCGCACGTCACAAAAAAATCTTAAAACAAGCTAAAGGTTACTACGGTGCACGTTCACGTGTTTACCGCGTTGCCTTCCAGGCTGTTATCAAAGCTGGTCAGTATGCTTACCGCGACCGTCGTCAACGTAAGCGTCAGTTCCGTCAGCTGTGGATCGCGCGTATCAACGCAGCGGCGCGTCAGAACGGTATGTCTTACAGCCGTTTCATCAATGGTCTGAAAAAAGCAGCCATTGAAATTGACCGTAAAATCCTGGCCGACATCGCTGTATTCGACAAAGTGGCATTCACTGCACTGGTAGAAAAAGCGAAATCAGCTCTGGCGTAAGTCAGTTGAAAAAGGGAGCTTGCTCCCTTTTTTATTACCTGTAACCTGAGCAAAAGATTGACTTTTTCGCCTCTGCGCTTTTCAATAGTGCCGTTGAGTATCACGACAAGGTAACGCAAGCATGAATGCTGCTATTTTCCGTTTCTTTTTTTACTTTAGCGCCTGACAATCAGGGGCTTTTGCGCATAAGAAAAGAAACGAAAAATCGCGCTGAAAGCCTCCCACGTGGAGGCTTTTTTATTTTTGGCGCTGGCATATTGGACCGGCAGGTCCCAACAAGTACTAACCAGCCTGACTGGAAAAAGAGGAAAACATGTCCCAACTAGCAGAACTGGTGGCGAACGCCACGGCGGCCATCGACGGGGCGACCGATATCGCCGCCCTTGACGCGGTGCGCGTCGAATATCTGGGGAAAAAAGGGCATCTGACTTTGCAGATGACCACGTTGCGTGAGCTGCCAGCAGAAGAGCGTCCAGCAGCCGGTGCCGTGATTAACGAAGCCAAACAGCAGGTGACAGATCGTCTGAATGCCCGCAAAGAAGCGATGGAGTCGGCGGCGCTCAACGCCCGTCTGGCGGCGGAAACCATCGATGTCTCGCTGCCGGGACGCCGTATCGAAAACGGTGGGCTGCATCCGGTTACCCGGACTATCGATCGCATTGAAACCTTCTTTGGTGAACTGGGATTTGCGGTGGTGACCGGCCCGGAAATTGAAGACGATTACCATAACTTTGACGCGCTGAATATCCCCGGCCATCACCCGGCACGTGCCGATCACGACACCTTCTGGTTCGATGCCACTCGCCTGCTGCGTACGCAGACATCCGGCGTACAGATCCGCACGATGAAAAACCAGCAGCCGCCGCTGCGCATTATCGCCCCGGGCCGCGTGTACCGTAACGACTACGATCAGACGCACACGCCGATGTTCCACCAGATGGAAGGCCTGATCGTCGATAAGAACATCAACTTCACCAACCTGAAAGGCACGCTGCACGATTTCCTGAACAACTTCTTTGAGGAAGATTTGCAGATCCGTTTCCGTCCGTCTTACTTCCCGTTCACCGAACCGTCTGCGGAAGTGGATGTGATGGGGAAAAACGGCAAGTGGCTGGAAGTGCTGGGCTGCGGCATGGTGCATCCTAACGTGCTGCGCAACGTCGGTATCGATCCGGAAGTCTACTCGGGCTTCGCCTTTGGTATGGGCATGGAGCGTCTGACCATGCTGCGTTACGGCGTGACCGATTTACGCGCATTCTTCGAAAATGATTTACGTTTCCTCAAACAATTTAAGTAAGGGCAGGTTATCCAATGAAATTCAGTGAACTCTGGTTACGCGAATGGGTAAATCCAGCCCTTGACAGCGCAGCGCTGTCAGAACAAATCACCATGGCGGGTCTGGAAGTGGATGGCGTTGAGCCAGTGGCTGGCGCGTTTCATGGCGTGGTGGTCGGTGAGGTCGTAGAGTGCGGTCAGCACCCGAATGCCGACAAGCTGCGCGTGACCAAAATCAACACCGGGGGTGATCGTCTGCTGGACATCGTGTGCGGTGCGCCGAACTGTCGTCAGGGCCTGAAAGTGGCCGTCGCCACCGTGGGTGCCGTTCTGCCGGGCGATTTCAAAATCAAAGCCGCAAAGCTGCGCGGTGAACCCTCGGAAGGCATGCTGTGCTCGTTCTCGGAGCTGGGTATTTCCGATGATCACAATGGCATTATTGAACTGCCTGCCGATGCGCCTGTGGGCACCGATATCCGTGACTATCTGCAGTTAGATGACAACACCATCGAAATCAGCGTGACGCCTAACCGCGCTGACTGTCTGGGCATCATGGGCATCGCTCGGGATGTTGCGGTCCTGAACGGCCTGCCGCTGAATGCGCCCGCCATCGAGCCGGTCACTGCCACGATTCCCGATACCTTCCCGATTCGCGTTGACGCGACCGATGCCTGTCCTCGCTATTTAGGCCGGGTGGTCAAAGGCGTGAACGTTGCCGCAGCAACGCCGCTGTGGATGAGAGAGAAACTGCGCCGCTGCGGTATTCGCTCTATCGATCCGGTCGTGGATATCACCAACTACGTGCTGCTGGAGCTGGGTCAGCCGATGCACGCCTTCGATCTGGATCGTCTTGACGGCGGGATCGTGGTGCGCATGGCAGAAGAGGGCGAAGCACTCACGCTGCTGGATGGTACAGAAGCCAGACTCAGCAGCGATACGCTGGTCATTGCTGACCACCAGAAAGCGCTGGCGATGGGCGGCATTTTTGGCGGTGAGCATTCCGGCGTAAACACCGAAACGCAAAATATTTTACTGGAATGCGCCTGGTTTGAGCCGCTGGCGATTACCGGCCGGGCGCGTCGTCATGGTTTGCATACGGATGCTTCACATCGTTACGAGCGTGGCGTGGATTCGGCGCTGCAGCACAAGGCGATGGCGCGGGCGACGCAGCTGCTGCTGAGCATCTGTGGCGGCGAAGCCGGTCCGGTTATCGATCAGACGGTAGAGGCCGCGTTGCCGGTGCCTGCCACCATCACCTTACGTCGTGAGAAGCTGGATCGCTTAATCGGTCATGTGGTCAGCGATGCCCAGGTGACCGACATTCTGACCCGCCTCTGTTGTGAGGTGAGCGTAGGCAGTCAGGAATGGCAGGCGGTCGCACCGACCTGGCGCTTCGATATGGCTATCGAAGAAGACCTGGTGGAAGAGATTGCGCGCATCTACGGTTATAACAATATCCCGAACGTGCCGGTGCAGGCCGGGCTGGTAATGACCAAGCACCGTGAAGCCAACCTGTCGCTGAAACGCGCGAAGATGCTGCTGGTGGATAAAGGCTATCAGGAGGCCATTACCTACAGCTTCGTGGATCCAAAAGTCCAGCAGTTGCTGCATCCCGGCGAAGAGGCATTGCTGCTGCCAAGCCCGATTTCCAGCGATATGTCCACCATGCGTCTGTCGCTGTGGACCGGTTTGCTGAGCGCCGTGGTCTATAACCAGAATCGTCAGCAGAGCCGCGTGCGCCTGTTTGAGAGCGGCCTGCGTTTTGTGCCTGATACACAGGCAGATTTAGGTATCCGTCAGGATTTGATGCTGGCCGGCGTACTGAGTGGCAATCGCTTCGAAGAGCACTGGGATCTGGCGCGCCAGGCGGTTGACTTCTATGATTTGAAAGGCGATTTAGAGTCATTACTGGATTTAACCGGTAAGCTCGACGCCATCACTTTCCGTGCAGAAGCGAATCCGGCGTTACATCCGGGACAAAGTGCGGCAATTTATTTGCATGATGAACGAATCGGATTTATCGGAGTGGTTCATCCCGAACTTGAACGTAAGCTGGATCTCAACGGTCGCACCTTAGTCTTTGAACTGCTTTGGAATAAGGTCGCAGACCGCGTCCTGCCTGATGCGCAAGAGATTTCGCGCTTCCCGGCAAACCGCCGAGATATCGCCGTTGTTGTGGCGGAAAACGTGCCCGCAGCAGATATCATCGCAGAGTGTAAGAAAGTTGGCGTAAATCAGGTAGTTGGCGTAAACTTGTTTGACGTGTACCGAGGTAAGGGTGTTTCCGAGGGCTATAAGAGCCTCGCAATCAGCCTGATTTTGCAGGATACCAGCCGGACACTCGAAGAAGAGGAGATTGCCGCGACGGTTGCCAAATGCGTTGCGGCATTAAAAGAGCGATTCCAGGCAACCTTGAGGGATTGAACCTATGGCGCTTACAAAAGCTGAGATGTCAGAATACCTGTTTGAGAAACTCGGGCTGAGCAAACGTGATGCAAAAGAGTTAGTGGAGCTGTTTTTCGAAGAGGTTCGCCGCGCTTTGGAAAATGGAGAACAGGTTAAACTGTCGGGGTTTGGTAATTTTGATCTGCGTGACAAAAACCAACGTCCGGGCAGAAACCCAAAAACGGGAGAGGATATTCCGATTACTGCACGTCGCGTAGTCACCTTCCGTCCAGGGCAGAAGCTTAAAAGTCGCGTTGAGAACGCCACACCCAAAGACAGTGACTGATCCCAGTGTTTTAAAAAGGCCGCGCAAGCGGCCTTTTTCATTTCTTTTTTTCGCAATCCTTTTACAATCAATTCCCTGTTACCCAGATCAATTCCGCTTATGTCCCAGCTTGAACAACTTGCACGGCACAGCACACGGCAAAATCAAAAATGGCTGGTGGGCCTGAGTCTGCTGCTGCTGGCGCTTTTTACGGTCAGCCTGTGTGCAGGCGAGCGCTGGATAGGGCCTGCCGCCTGGTGGAGTGAGAGCGGCAGGCTGTTTGTCGGCCAGTTACGTTTACCCCGTACCGTCGCGGTGATGCTGGTGGGGGCGGCGCTGGCGTTGAGCGGGGTGATGATGCAGGCGCTGTTTACCAATCCGCTGGCCGAGCCCGGCCTGCTGGGGGTGTCCAGCGGGGCAGGCATTGGCCTGGTGGCGGGCGTGCTGTTCAGCGGCGGCGCATTATGGAGCCTCTCGCTTTCGGCGATAGCGGGCGCGTTGGTGATTACGCTGATTCTGCTGCACTTTGCCCACCGCCATTTATCCGTCAGCCGTTTGTTGCTCACCGGCGTAGCGCTGGGCATGATTTGCAGCGCGATGATGACCTGGGCGGTGTATTTCAGCAGCAGTCTCGATTTGCGCCAACTGATGTACTGGATGATGGGCGGATTCAGCGGCATCGACTGGCGTTATGGCTGGATGATGCTGGCGTTATTGCCGGTGATTCTGGCCAGCATGACGGCGGCCCGCGCGCTCAATCTGTTGGCCCTCGGTGAGACCTCCGCGCGCCAGTTGGGACTGTCTCTGGTCTGCTGGCGTAATCTGCTGGTGCTGGCCATGGGCTGGCTGGTCGGGGTAAGCGTTGCGCTGGCCGGGGCGATAGGATTTGTCGGGCTGGTCATTCCTCATCTGTTACGCCTGGTGGGATTGCACGATCATCGTGCGTTGCTGCCGGCCTCCGCGCTGGCAGGGGCCAGCGTACTGCTGGGGGCAGATATTATTGCCCGTCTGGCACTGGCCTCGGCTGAGTTGCCTGTTGGCGTGGTCACGGCCACGCTGGGTGCGCCATTGTTTATCGTTCTGTTAGTCAAATCGACACGTCAGCCTGCGCTGACAAACAAGTCTTAACCACAGGAACCCCGTATGAGCATTTATCAAACTGAACTGGTTACGCTGGATGGTGAGAAAACCACGCTGTCTGCCTGGCAGGGCAACGTCCTGCTGGTGGTGAACGTGGCCTCGAAATGTGGTTTAACGCCGCAATACGAAGCCCTGGAAAATATCCATGAAGCCTGGCATGACCAGGGCTTCAGTGTACTGGGTTTTCCGTGCAATCAGTTCCTGGAGCAGGAACCCGGCACCAGCGAAGAAATCAAGACGTTTTGCAGCACCACCTACGGTGTGACCTTCCCTCTGTTCGAAAAATGTGAGGTGAATGGTGAACATCGTCATCCGCTTTATGCGCAGCTGGTGGCCGCAAAACCGGATGCCGTTCGGCCGGAAGAAAGTGGCTTTTATGAGCGTATGGTCAGTAAAGGCTGGGCACCAAAAGCGCCAGGGGATATTTTGTGGAATTTTGAAAAATTCCTGATTGGACGTGACGGCAGCGTGATCCAGCGTTTCTCACCCGATATGTCGCCAGAAGACCCGATTATTCTGGAAACGATTAAGGTCGCGCTGGCTAAGTAGGTGTTACTCAGCCTGCAAGCGGCTGCCGTTGCCGGACGGCTGCAACCGGTGAGCGGTGCGCTTCATGCCGGGCATCTGATCCATCTGGTGGGGCCGAATGGCGCGGGCAAAAGCACCTTGTTGTCCGCGCTGGCCGGTCTGGAGCCGATAACCGGTCAGATGACTTTACAGGATAAAGCGCTGGCTGACTGGCCCGGACCGGCGCTGGCCCGGGTGCGCGGCTGGCTGCCTCAACAGCAGCTGCCACCCGGCATGATGCCGGTTTATCACTATCTTCGTCTGCATCTGGCGTCTTCAGGACCACACAATGATGCGCGGTTAATGAGCTTACTCGCCCGGCTGCAGTTGACAGAAAAACTCTCCCGACCGCTGAATCAGCTTTCCGGGGGCGAATGGCAGCGCGTCCGGCTCTGTGCGGTCATGGCACAAATCGATCCGCAGATTAATGCGGACGGTAAACTGCTGATTCTTGACGAACCCATGACGGCGCTGGATGTGGCGCAGCAACACGCTGTCGATAATCTGATTCAGGAACTCTGTCGTGCAGGGGTTTGTGTGATTGCCAGCAGCCATGACCTTAACCACAGCCTGTGGCATGCCGATCGGGTCTGGCTGTTGCATCAGGGCGCTGTTGTGGCACAGGGCAAACCCTGTGAAATCCTGCGCCCGGAACAGCTCACGCCACTCTACGGTATCCCTTTCCGACAACTCACCCTGGAAGGCCGTCCGCTGCTAACGGTTTTACCCTGAGACTTGCCACGTAGCGGGCTTTGCCGCTACATTTACCCCGTTATAACTGATTAAGGATGAGCTGTGATGCGCATGGGGTTGCTGTTCGTGGTGTTACTGTTGGTGGGCTGTAGCCATCGTGCACCGCCTGTCAATGGTCGCCTCTCTGACTCCATTACCGTTATCGCGCAGCTCAACGATCAACTGGGGAGCTGGCGGGGAACACCGTATCGCTATGGTGGCATGAGCCGCAAGGGCGTTGACTGCTCGGGTTTTGTCTATCTGACATTTCGGGATAAGTTTGATTTGCAGCTCCCACGCAGTACCGCCGCCCAGAGTGATATCGGCACGCGCATCAGCAAAGAGGACCTTCTGCCCGGCGACCTGGTGTTCTTCAGGACCGGCAGTGGCGAAAATGGCTTACATGTGGGCATTTACGACACGGATAACGCCTTCATCCATGCTTCAACCAGTCAGGGCGTCATTCGGTCCTCGCTGGATAATGTCTACTGGCGGAAAGTGTTTTGGCAGGCGCGACGCATATAATTTGTCAACCTAAGCCCGCCCGGTTAGTGCGGATTAATTCAGAAAATGACCGGATCTAAAAAATATTCCTAATTTGGCTTTAACCAACTCATTTTATTTATAACATTGGGAGCGGGAATCTTTTTCATACTTTACAGAATTGTCCCAAAAATTATTTGGCTTAAAGTTTATTTTCTTAAAACTAAAGCCAGTAATGGCCTAAAAATATCTATCTCATCAGTCCTTTGCTACTATTGCCAGTAAGTTTTTAATCATATACGATGCACTATCGCCACATATACTGGCTGTAAAATGAAAATTCATCTGTCGGCCGACTATGAGTCGGAAATTTGGTTTTATGCCGCCTGTTCCCAGGAAGGGCACTTAACCGCTATTGAGCTGGCTACCCAGTTCGTCCACGAAAGTGCGCCTATCACGTTGCCGCAGGATGTTCTGTTGCCGCAGCTTGATGAGACACAGCGCCTGCGCCTGCTGCAGCGGCAGGTTTCGTTACTGGAAAAGCATCAGACCTTTTTCGAAACGCACAATCTGCTGGCCTTTATGCCCACAGACGAGGGCATGGCAAGCACCCTGCTCGAAAGTGAGTTTCTGACGCGTAAAATAAAACAACTGCCCTTTTTAAGGTTGGATATCAGCGAAACGTTTCTCTCGCTCCATTTGGGAAAAAATAATCCGCTTCTCGCGGCGTTATATGGTGAGTTTAAATTGTCTCTGTCGCATTTTGGCGCGGGGAAATCGTCGACGACTGCCGTTTACGATAATCTGTTTAGCTGTATCAGGCTGGATAAACACTTTATTCAGTCGCTTGCTAAACGTGCTTCTTTTTTACCATTTATGCAAAGCATCATTGATAATTTCCGTAGCCATTGCGATCGGATGATTATTTGTGGCGTAGATGACGAAATTTTACTGGATAAAGTTAGCCATCTAAGTAATGTGCATCTGCAGGGTGCCTTGTTCCCGGTGGTGAAATCTGATGCGTTTGAGTCCTTGATCTACTCCGAGCAATTCCTGCACTCTCCCTGATATTTGCACGACTGTCGCCTGTTTAATCCCGGCTATCAACGCTACACTGTGGGTTTTATCATACGATACCCGGTGTCGTTTGGGAGTAGACATGGTCTTTGACAACAGCTGGTTTCGAGAGCTTTCGGGTACTTATACCGCCTTACATCCCACCCCGCTTGCCGGTGGCAGACTGTTATATCACAACGGTCCGCTGGCGCACGAAATGGCGCTGGAGAGCGATCTGTTTACCGGGCAGGGGCACGGTGTCTGGTACGGTGCGTCACTGTTGCCGGGTATGCAACCGCTGGCGCAGGTATACAGTGGCCACCAGTTCGGCGTCTGGGCAGGTCAGCTGGGTGACGGGCGCGGCATTCTGCTGGGTGAGCAGCGCCAGCAAGATGGCAGCCGTCTCGACTGGCATTTAAAAGGCGCAGGGCTGACGCCGTATTCGCGCATGGGCGATGGTCGTGCTGTGGTGCGCTCGACGGTGCGTGAGTTTCTGGCCTCGGAGGCGCTGCACCATCTGGGGATCCCGACCACGCGCGCGTTAACGATAGCCATCAGCGATGAGCCGGTTTACCGTGAAACCGCTGAGCGCGGTGCAATGCTGATGCGGATCGCGCCGAGTCATCTGCGCTTTGGCCATTTCGAACACTTCTTTTACAGCCAGCAGCCTGACAAGGTCAAACAGCTGGCGGAGTATGCCATTCGTCATCACTGGCCGCATCTGGCGGAGGACGCCGACCGTTATTATCTGTGGTTCGCCGATATCGTCCTGCGCACAGCACGCCTGATTGCGCAGTGGCAGAGCGTGGGCTTTGCGCATGGTGTGATGAATACCGACAACATGTCGATCCTTGGCCTGACGCTGGATTACGGCCCTTACGGTTTTCTGGATGACTATCAGCCGGACTTTATCTGTAATCACAGCGATTACCAGGGGCGCTACAGCTTCGAGAATCAGCCGATGATCGGTCTGTGGAACCTTAATCGTCTGGCGCATGCCCTGTCAGGATTACTCAGTACAGAGCAGCTAAAGCAGGCGCTGAGCGGTTATGAAAACGAACTGATGCGCGTCTGGGGCCAGCGGATGCGGGCGAAACTGGGCTTTCTGACCGAAGAGGCAGGGGATAACGCGATTCTGACCGGTCTGCTCAGCTTAATGAGTCAGGAACGGCGCGATTATACGCTGACGTTCCGCCTGCTCAGTGAAACGCAGCAGTCAGAACAGCGATCGCCGTTACGGGATGAATTTATCGATCGCGCTGCCTTTGATCGCTGGTATCAGGATTACCGCACCCGTTTGTTGCAGGAGCAGGTCAGCGATGCGACGCGCCAACAGGTGATGAAAGCGGCCAATCCGGCGCTGGTCTTGCGAAATTATCTGGCACAGCAGGCGATCGAGGCGGCGGAGCAGGGTGAGAGCGGGGCGCTGGCCCGTTTACATCAGGCGCTTCAGCAGCCCTTCAGTGACGCGACGGCCGCTGAGTATCGTCAACGGCCGCCGGACTGGGGCAAATCACTGGAAGTCAGTTGTTCCAGCTAAGTTATAAACGGTGAGAAACTGCCTCAGCTAACAGGGCCAGTACAGCTTCGCTGTCTTGCCAGTTGAGGCAGGGATCGGTGATGGACTGACCGTACGTCAGGGGCTCACCGCTCACCACTTTCTGATTGCCTTCTTCGATAAAACTTTCGATCATCACGCCCGC
Source organism: Pantoea sp. PNA 14-12 (assembly GCF_004364735.1). Lineage (NCBI taxonomy): Bacteria > Pseudomonadati > Pseudomonadota > Gammaproteobacteria > Enterobacterales > Erwiniaceae > Pantoea > Pantoea sp. PNA 14-12. The sequence continues at coordinate 961,562 of NZ_SOAJ01000001.1, forward strand.
TACCGCGCGTGAACCTCCTTTGATCTGTTCAGCCACATCAGCAGCAACGTCGCGCTGACGACGATGCTGTTTCAGGCAGTTGCCGTGGCTGAAATCAATCACCAGCTGTGGCGCTAAGCCGAATTCATTCAGGCAGGCAGTCGCCTCGGCGACATCGGTGGCATGATAATTGGGCTGTTTACCGCCACGTAAAATCACATGGCCGTGCGGGTTGCCGCTGGTCTGGTAAATGGTCATCTGCCCCTGTTTATCCGGCGACAGGAACATATGGCTGGTTCGGGCAGCGCGAATGGCATCCACAGCAATACGCACATTGCCATCGGTGCCGTTTTTGAAGCCGACAGGACAGGAGAGCGCAGAGGCCATTTCACGATGGATCTGGCTTTCAGTGGTGCGGGCTCCAATGGCCCCCCAGCTGATCAGATCGGCAATAAACTGCCCGATCACCATATCCAGAAATTCCGTTGCTGTGGGTAAGCCGAGTGCGTTGATATCAATCAGTAGTTTACGGGCAATGCCGATGCCGCGGTTCACATCAAAGCTACCGTCCAGATCCGGATCGGAGATCAGGCCTTTCCAGCCGACCACCGTACGTGGCTTTTCAAAATAGGCCCGCATCACGATTTCCAGCCGGTCCTGATACTGCTCGCGCAGCGCATTTAAACGCCGGGCATAGTCTAAAGCCGCCACCGGGTCATGCAGGGAGCAGGGACCAATCACGACCAGCAGACGGGGATCGTCGCCCGTGAGGATGCGCGCAATGCGCTTGCGTGCTGCGGTGATATTATCGGCCATGGCGGAGGAAAGCGGATATTCAGCTGCCAGACTGGCAGGAGAGATCAGGCTGCCAATGCGCGCCGTGCGCAGTTCGTCAGTTTTATTCATGGTGTTCTCTAAATGTGTTCTTCGCAGCGGTGGAATACCGGGAAGTGATGAGGGTCACAATAAACCATTAGCTTGTGAATTCAAGCATCAACGTGACAATGGCAGGCAAAATTACGGCAGCGCCACGTTACAGGGCGCTGCCGGCGGCGAATCAGTACATGCGGCGCGTCAGGCCCATAATATCGAGGATCTTGGTGGCGATCTCTTCCACGGAATAGTTGGTACTGTTGAGATAGCGAATCTGGTGGGTACGGAACAGCGCTTCCACTTCGCCCACCTCCAGCCGACACTGACGCAGGGAAGCATAGCGGGTATTTTCCGCGCGTTCCTGACGTATGGCCGCCAGGCGTTCCGGGTCAATTGTCAGGCCAAACAGTTTATGCTGATGCTGGCGCAGAGCGGGTGGCAGTTTCAGGTTATCCATATCATCGGCAATAAACGGATAGTTCGCGGCACGAATACCAAACTGCATCGCCAGATAGAGGCTGGTGGGGGTTTTACCACAACGGGAAACGCCTAACAGAATGACCTGCGCGTCTTCCAGGCCGCGCAGTGAAATGCCGTCATCATGTGCCAGGGTGTAATCAATCGCCGCAATACGCGCATCGTATTTGCCCAGATTGCTGGCATCCAGTCCGTGCGTTCGGTGTGCGACCGGTGCCGGTGCGAGACCAAGCTCCTGCTGAAGCGGAGCGACCAGCGCCTGAACAATGTCCTGACAAAACCCGTCACTTTGCAGAATGATGTCGCGCACTTCCGGCGTGACGATAGAAAAAAAGACCAGTGGACGCACGCCGCTTTGCTGAAAAAGGGCATTGATCTGAGCTTTAACCGCCTGCGCGCGCTGAACATTTTCAACAAACGGCAGGGTGACACTGTTGGTGTTAACGGGAAACTGCGATAGCACAGCGTGGCCTAACACTTCGGCGGTAATCGCAGTGCCGTCGGAGATATAAAAAACGCTTCTGTCGGTGGTCATGGGGCTTGCCTCGTGCAAGGAAGTCGTGAAAAGACGGAGCAGGGTTAAGTTCAGGCGCGCGAATCCCAGCGGGGGCATGTGAAGTCTGGCTTAACCATTTGTCGTACAGTTTTAGCATAACCGACAGAAAATATTCCTTTTCTCCGCCACAGATTTGCCATGAAAAGCGCGCCTGAAGCTGCCTTTTCCACCCGCCTTGTTGCGCAACAAAAACGACGCTTCAGGCGGCACTGAAATGAAAAACACTTTTAAATGAGTAGGTTGTGATAAAAACAATCCTTTGCGCAACGTCTTAAAAAAGCGGGTTATAGTCTGAAACTGCCGCGCAGAATCTGCTTTAACGATTCAACAGATCGTGTTTGCCAAAACCTTATGCCAGGCTGATTGTGTTAATAGCAGGATTTTCCATGTGCCCATTCATTAATAAAGGATCAGTTCAATGTCCAATAAAGGCGAACAGCCGTTAGTACTCTGGTACAACCAGCTTGGCATGCATGATGTTGATCGGGTAGGAGGCAAAAATGCGTCTCTGGGTGAGATGATTACCAATTTGTCCTCTCTGGGGGTTTCGGTACCCAATGGTTTCGCGACCACCTCCTGGGCCTTTAATCAGTTTCTTGAGCAGAGCGGTCTGAACCAGCGTATTTATGCATTGCTGGATGACACCAATATTGATGATGTTGATCAACTGGCGAAAGCAGGTAAGCAGATTCGTCAGTGGGTCGTCGAAACGCCCTTCCAGCCTGAACTTGAAGCCGCCATTTTGTCGGCCTACGAACAGCTCTCAGCAGACGATGCCGAGGCCTCTTTTGCCGTACGCTCCTCGGCCACCGCAGAAGATATGCCCGATGCTTCCTTTGCCGGACAACAGGAAACCTTTCTGAACGTGCAGGGCATCGAAGCTGTGATGGTAGCGGTGAAACATGTTTACGCATCCCTGTTTAACGATCGTGCCATCTCTTACCGTGTTCATCAGGGCTACGATCACCGGGGTGTTGCCCTGTCGGCAGGCATACAGCGTATGGTCCGTTCCGATCTGGCCGCATCAGGCGTGATGTTTACCATTGATACGGAATCTGGCTTCGATCAGGTGGTGTTTATCACGGCGGCGCTGGGTCTGGGCGAAATGGTGGTGCAGGGCGCTGTCAACCCGGATGAGTTTTACGTGCATAAACCCACACTGGCCGCGAAGCGTCCGGCAATCGTGCGCCGCAACATGGGCTCGAAAAAAGTGCGGATGGTGTATGCCGATTCACGTGAGCACGGCGAGCAGGTGCGAATCGAGGATGTGCCGGAAACGGAACGCGACCGCTTCTGCCTGAACGACAGCGAAGTTCAGGCGCTGGCACAGCAGGCGGTACTGATCGAGCAGCACTATAAGCGCCCGATGGATATTGAATGGGCAAAAGACGGGCATACCGGCAAGCTGTTCATCGTGCAGGCGCGACCGGAAACCGTGCGCTCAAATGGTCAGGTGATGGAGCGTTACACCCTGCAAGGCCAGGGAAATGTGGTCATTGAAGGCCGTGCAATTGGCCATCGCATTGGTGCCGGGCCGGTTAAGGTGATTCATGACATCAGCGAAATGAACCGTATCGAAAAAGGTGACGTGCTGGTGACCGATATGACCGATCCTGACTGGGAACCGATCATGAAAAAGGCCTCCGCTATTGTCACCAATCGCGGGGGGCGTACCTGTCATGCCGCGATTATAGCGCGTGAATTGGGAATTCCGGCGGTGGTCGGGTGCGGCGATGCCACCGAGCGCCTGAAAGAAGGTCATACCGTGACCGTGTCCTGTGCGGAAGGCGATACCGGCTATGTTTACGACGAACTGCTCGATTTTGACGTGACCAGTTCGCAGGTCGATACCATGCCGGACCTGCCGCTGAAGGTGATGATGAACGTGGGTAACCCGGATCGCGCCTTTGATTTTGCCTGCTTACCCAATGAAGGGGTTGGGCTGGCGCGCCTGGAGTTCATCATCAACCGCATGATCGGTGTGCATCCTAAAGCGCTGCTTGAGTTTGACCAACAACCGCCGGCGTTGCAGCAACACATCCGTCAGCTGATGAAAGGCTTTGACGATCCCGTCGAGTTCTATATTGCGCGCCTGACTGAAGGTATCGCGACCCTGGGCGCGGCATTCGCACCCAAACGGGTGATTGTGCGATTGTCCGACTTCAAAACCAATGAATACGCCAATCTGGTCGGCGGGGAACGGTACGAACCGGAAGAAGAGAACCCCATGCTGGGCTTCCGCGGCGCTGGTCGTTACGTGTCAGAAAGCTTCCGCGACTGTTTTGCGCTTGAGTGTGAAGCGGTGAAGCGGGTGCGAAATGACATGGGACTGACCAATGTCGAGATCATGGTGCCGTTTGTACGTACGGTGGACCAGGCGCAGGCGGTGGTCGAAGAGTTAGGTCGCCAGGGCCTGAAACGGGGTGAGAACGGACTGAAGGTCATTATGATGTGTGAAATCCCGTCAAATGCTCTGCTGGCGGAGCAGTTTTTACAGCACTTTGACGGCTTCTCCATTGGCTCGAACGACATGACGCAGCTGGCGCTGGGGCTCGATCGTGATTCCGGCGTCGTGTCTGCCCTGTTTGATGAACGCAATGAGGCGGTGAAAGCCTTACTGTCCATGGCGATCAAGGCGGCGAAAAAACAGGGTAAATACGTCGGTATCTGTGGACAAGGGCCTTCGGATCATCAGGATTTTGCGGCCTGGTTGATGGAGCAGGGCATCGACAGTTTGTCACTTAACCCGGATACCGTCGTGGAAACGTGGCTGAGCCTGGCGGCCCTGAATAAGTCTGCCTGACGCGACGTTTACACTGTTACTTTAAGGCCAGCGCAAGCTGGCTTTTTTATTCCCAGCGGAAAAACAGACGGGGTTGATCAGTGCTGACCCGATCCGGTTGTCGAGATATCACTTGCGCGGAAAGCGTATAAGGGACGAGGTTGCTCTTCGGCCTGTTCATACAACCTGACCGGTAAAAAGAGGGAGCAACCCCTTTTCGACAGGCAAAAAAAAGCCCATCACAGGGGATGGGCAAAGACTACACACAGCAATTCTTTACGCTACTCAGGGGAAATAAGGGTGTTTAGAAATCAGTGAGTTGATTTCAAACTTGTTAAATATGTTATTCATACCGCTTGCTGGCGTCTTTAAGAATCCTCTTATTAGTTTAAAGGAAATAATATTTTGACCATCATTAAGAGCGTTGAGGAGAGTTATTATGTATGAAAAATAATCATTTCAGGCCGAAAAATGGGCTTAAAGCGCTAAATATGCGTTTTATCTTAAAAACTACTAATGAAAAAAAGGCTGGTGATATCTTAATCAGCCAGCCTACTTAACCACTACTAATCATATGAAATGCAGAACAGGGCCTATTGATCCGTCTTTTCGTCCAGGGCTTTGAGCGGATCGACCGGTGGTCTGGGCACTTCATTCATCCAGACGGACACCAGGCGATAGGAGACGGCCAGCACGACGGGGCCGATAAACAGTCCGATCATGCCAAACGCGATGAGTCCGCCAATGACACCGGATAAAATCAGAATCAGCGGCAGGTCGGCACCCATACGAATCAGCACGGGACGCAAAATATTGTCCAGTGTTCCGACGACGCAGCTCCACACCAGCAGCACTGTGCCCCAGGTCGTATCGCCGCTCCAGTAGAGATAAACGATGGCGGGCACCAGCACCAGCAGGGGACCAATCTGGACCAGACAGCAGAGGATCATCAGGACGGTCAGCAAGGTCGCATAAGGAATGCCGGAGATGGCCAGCCCGATACCGCCCAGCACGCCCTGTACCAGCGCAGTCACCACCACGCCCAGCGCCACCGCGCGTACGGCTTGCCCGGCCAGCAAAACGGCGGCATCACCGCGACGGCCCGCCATGCGCACAGCGAAATGGCGAATCCCCAGCGCCGCCTGTTCACCGCGCCAGTAGAGCAGCACGCTAAACAGCAGCATCACGGCCAGATGAATCATAAACCGGCCAAAGTGTCCGGCCTGCGCAACAAAGAAGCCTGTTGTACGACCGACGTAAGGCTGAAGCTTGGCCATGATGGCCGCACCGCCGCCGGCCACCAGTTTCTGGTAGCTGGCATACAGTTTTTCCCCGACCACAGGAATGTCATTCAGCCAGCTCAGCGTCGGCAGCATATGGCCCTGCGTCGCCCAAGCAATTACCGGAGCACTGTTATCAATCAGGCTGTTCACCAGCAGGGCAACCGGAATAATAAACAGCAGCAGAAGCAGAATGGTCATCACAATGACGGCCAGAGAACGCCGGCCCCAGAGCAGTCGCTGAATTCTCAGCATCAACGGCCAGGTCGCAATCACTACCATGCTGGCCCAGGCGAAGCCGAGGATAAAAGGTTGCACCACCCATAAGCAGGCGGCAATCAACAGCAAAATGAATATCAGAGTGAACAACATTTGGGGAAGGTCTATCTGCCGTTCCAGGCTTTTCATCTTAAGCATTACCTCTTTGAGATCCGTCAACGCAGGGGATGACAGTGACCCGTCATCATGAGCTATTTGAGGGCGTTTAAACAGGCTTGTAAAGAAATGGTTTCAGCCTTTCCTGAAAAAACGACAGGGCTGACAGAAATGTGATAAAACAGGAGATTAACGCACGCGACAGACGCAAACCTACACAACATCGTTGGTCACAGAATCATGATCCCACAGATTTCTCAGGCACCGGGTCTTATCCAGCGGGTGCTGACATTCCTTGAAACCCTCAAAGAACAGGGCTTCACCGGCAATACCGCCACCAGTTATGCCGACAGGCTTTCTCTCTCAACCGACAACAGCATCTATCAGCTGCTGCCCGATGCGGTGCTGTTTCCGCGCTCGACGGCTGATGTCGCGTTGATTGCCCGCGTAGCGGGGGACCCGGCGTTCTCGAGTCTGGTTTTCACCCCGCGCGGTGGCGGGACCGGCACTAACGGCCAGTCACTGAATCAGGGCATTATTGTGGATATGTCCCGCTACATGAACCGTATCCTGGAGGTTAACACCGAACAGGGATGGGTGCGTGTAGAAGCGGGCGTGGTTAAAGATCAACTTAACGCGTATCTGAAACCGTTTGGTTACTTTTTCTCGCCAGAGTTGTCGACCAGTAACCGTGCTACGCTGGGCGGCATGATCAATACCGATGCCTCCGGCCAGGGATCGCTGGTGTATGGTAAAACCTCTGATCATGTTCTTGGTTTGCGGGCGGTCCTGCTGGGGGGCGATATTCTGGATACCCGGCCCATGCCCACGGCGCTGGCCGAAAGCCTGGCGCAAACGCCCACGCCAGAGGGCCGCATCTATCAGCAGGTTCTGACGCGATGTCGCGAACAGCGTGACCTGATTCTGGAAAAATTTCCCAAACTGAACCGCTTCCTGACCGGCTACGATTTGCGTCATGTCTTCAGCGACGATATGCAAACGTTTGACCTGACGCGCCTGCTGTGCGGCGCAGAAGGCACGCTGGCCTTTATCAGTGAAGCCCGGCTGGACATTACGCCCCTGCCTAAAGTGCGGCGCGTGGTGAATATCAAATACGACTCCTTTGATTCTGCTTTGCGCAATGCGCCTCTGATGGTACAGGCGCAGGCTCTGTCCGTCGAAACGGTGGACTCGAAAGTGCTCAATCTGGCACGGGAGGACATCGTCTGGCACTCGGTGAAAGCGCTGATCACCGATGTTCCCGACAAAACGATGTCAGGGCTGAATATTGTGGAGTTTGCCGGGGATGACGAAGCGAAAATTGAGCAGCAACTGACGCAACTCTGCAGCCGACTTGATGCGCTGATCGCGCAGCAGGAAGGCGGCGTCATTGGCTATCAACGCTGTAACGACCTGGACAGCATCGAACGCATTTATAACATGCGTAAAAAAGCGGTGGGATTATTGGGCAATGCGAAAGGGCGGGCGAAGCCGATTCCGTTTGTCGAAGATACGGCCGTGCCGCCGGAACACCTTGCCGACTACATCGTCGAGTTCCGGGCGCTTCTTGACAGCCATGGCCTGAGTTACGGCATGTTTGGCCATGTGGACGCGGGCGTGCTCCATGTCCGTCCGGCGCTGGATATGTGCGATCCGCATCAGGAAATGATGATGAAGCAGATTTCTGATGAGGTGGTCGAACTGACCGCGCGCTATGGCGGTCTGCTGTGGGGCGAACATGGCAAGGGCTTTCGCGCGCAATACAGTCCGGCCTTCTTCGGGGACACCCTGTTCAACGAACTGCGCCGTATCAAAGCGGCGTTCGATCCCGGTAACCGGTTGAACCCCGGCAAGATCTGTACGCCTTACAACAGCGATGCGGCGATGATGCAGGTGGATGCCATTAAACGCGGCAGCTATGACCGCCAGATTCCTGTACAGGTGCGTGACACCTGGCGTGGCGCGATGGAATGTAACGGTAATGGCTTGTGCTTCAATTTCGACGTGCGCAGCCCGATGTGCCCCTCGATGAAAATCACGCGCAACCGCATTCATTCACCTAAAGGGCGCGCCACCTTAACACGCGAATGGCTGCGCTTGCTGGCAGAGCAGGGCGTGGATCCGGTGATGCTGGAGAAAAAACTGCCGGAGAAGACACTGTCGTTGCGGGGGCTGGTTGGCCGCATGCGGAACACCTGGTATGCGAATAAAGGGGAATATGATTTTTCGCATGAAGTGAAGGACGCCATGTCAGGCTGCCTGGCCTGTAAGGCCTGTTCAACCCAGTGCCCGATTAAAATTGACGTGCCGGCTTTCCGCTCGCGTTTTTTGCAGCTTTATCATACGCGCTATCTTCGTCCCCTGAGCGATCATCTGGTGGCCGCGGTGGAAAGCTATGCGCCCGTGATGGCAAAAGCGCCTACGGTCTTTAACTTCTTCCTTAAACAGCCCTGGGCCGCATCGTTCAGCAAAACGCACATTGGCATGGTGGATTTGCCCTTGCTTTCCTCACCTACACTCAAACAGCAGCTGAGCGGCCATCCGGCAATGCAGATGACACTGGAACAGCTTGAAGGGCTGACGGAGGCGCAGCGGGCGAAAACGGTGCTGGTGGTGCAGGATCCCTTTACCAGCTTCTATGAGGCCCGGCTGGTCAGCGACTTTATCAGGCTGATTGAGAAACTCGGCTATCAACCTGTTCTGTTGCCCTTCTCGCCAAACGGTAAGGCACAGCACGTTAAAGGCTTTTTACAACGCTTTGCCCGCACGGCCAGTAAAACCGCTGATTTTCTCAATCGCGTCGCCCGACTGGGGATGCCAATGGTCGGCATCGATCCCGCCACGGTCCTGTGTTATCGCGATGAATATCGCCAGACGCTGGGGGAGGCGCGGGGCGACTTCAATGTGCTGTTGGTGCATGAATGGTTGCAGAATGCGGTGCAGGAACGTGACGTCCAGATTGCCAGCGGCGAAGCCTGGTATCTGTTTGCGCACTGCACCGAAGTCACCGCCTTGCCTGCAACGCCCGGTCAGTGGCAGGCGATTTTTTTACGTTTTGGTGCAAAGCTGGAAAACATCAACGTGGGCTGCTGTGGCATGGCGGGCACTTACGGACACGAGAGCAAAAATCTGGACAATTCGCTGGGCATTTACGCGCTCTCATGGCATCCGCAGTTGCAGAAGCTGCCGCGTCAACGCTGTCTGGCAACCGGTTTTTCCTGCCGGAGCCAGGTTAAACGTGTTGAAGGCAATGGTATGCGCCATCCGCTTCAGGCTCTGCTTGAGCTGGTGTAAAAAGGCAGGAGACGTCAACCGCAGGCTGGATTAGAATATCCAGCCTGCATGTTTGACAAAGTTACTCTGGAGCACCGTCGCCTGTTCCCATTCACCTGTAATGGCCAGCTGGTGGCATAGCCGGGTCAGTGACAGTCTTGCCAGCTGGTAAGCCTGAATGCGAAACAGCCGATCCCGGTCGGGATTTTGCATTTCTACGACCAGTCGGTGATGAAGCTTACCCATGGCATGCAAATAACTCTGGTCGTCACCGTTCAGTTGGCAAAGTTCTGCCATATCCAGACAGGTATCATTGAACTGACGTAACTGCTGAACGGTACACTCAGCCCGGTCAACTCTGGCCTGCGCCAGGTAAAAATCGACAGTGAGATCGCGAACCGAAAAACGGTATTCATCAAGTTTGTGCTGAAGCCAGGCGGAAACCGATAACGACATAACGCATCCTGATGCTGAATGATAATAATTATCATATTCAACTGAGCAGCGATTGCAATTGGCAAATGAGAATTTTTTTCCGATTTATTTCACCTGTCGGTATAATCGGAAATAACAATCTGTTTACAACACAGAAAGGCGTAACCTATCAATAAAGGGTTTATCATAAAGTGATGATTTTAAAATTCACCAGTTATTAACAGGTTACGGGGTCGTGCTTCCTGCCGGTTTTGCGAATGCAAGCCTGGCTGAAGACGCTATGCTTAATAAATGCGCTGTTAAAAACAGCACCTAATGATTATCCCTGCAAAACAAGAGGTTGAAGTGATCAGTGAGATCACTACCATAGGGGGATAGCCTGAAAAGGTCCGGACTCACAAGAGGTAGCAACATGTCATCCGTGAATGCAGACTCTTTCTCACCTGACGAATATGTGTGGAAAGGGTTAACGCTGACCGAAACCGCAGCGAAACAAATTCTAAATCTGGCCGCAGAAAACCCAGAAGTCAAGGGCCTGCGTTTAGCGATTAAACAATCCGGTTGTGCCGGCTTTGGTTATGTCATGGATCTGGTGAAGCAACCAGAAGATGACGACCTGCAGTTTACCTACTACGGCGCAACATTGTTTGTACCGCTTCAGGCGATGCCATTTATCGATGGCACTGAAGTGGATTACGTCCGTGAAGGCCTGAATCAAATTTTTAAATTCAATAACCCTAAAGCTCAACACGCCTGCGGGTGCGGTGAAAGCTTTGGCGTCGAGTAAGTGAAATATGTCACGACACAGCGAAACATCTGACGATGTACAAATGTGGGAAGGCAAGCTCAATTATAAAGAGGGCTTCTTTACCCAGTTGCAAACCGAAGAATTTGCCAACGGCATCAATGAAGATGTCGTGCGCGCAATTTCGGCTAAGCGTAACGAGCCAGAGTGGATGCTGGAGTTTCGGCTTAAAGCTTTTCGTGCCTGGCTGGAAATGGAAGAGCCACACTGGCTGAAAGCGCACTACGAAAAGCTCGACTATCAGGATTACAGTTACTATTCCGCGCCGTCGTGCGGCAATTGTGACGATACCTGTGCGTCGGAGCCGGGAGCCACGCAGGCTTCAGGCGCGGCGCCTGCCAACGATTACCTGACGCAGGAAGTGGAAAACGCCTTCAACCAACTGGGTGTACCGGTGCGTGAAGGCAAGGAAGTGGCGGTTGACGCCATTTTTGACTCGGTGTCGGTGTCCACCACCTATCGTAGCAAGCTGGCGGAACAGGGCATTATCTTCTGCTCTTTCGGTGAAGCCATTCACGATCATCCGGAGCTGGTGAAGAAATATCTGGGCACGGTAGTGCCACCCAACGACAACTTCTTCGCTGCCCTGAATTCAGCGGTTGCGTCAGACGGTACCTTTGTTTACATCCCGAAAGGGGTGCGTTGTCCGATGGAGCTGTCAACCTACTTCCGTATTAACGCGGCGAAAACCGGTCAGTTTGAACGCACCATCCTGATTGCTGATGAAGACAGCTATGTCAGCTACATTGAAGGCTGTTCTGCACCGGTCCGTGACAGCTATCAGCTGCACGCAGCGGTGGTCGAGGTGATCATCCACAAGAATGCGGAAGTGAAATACTCCACCGTGCAGAACTGGTTCCCGGGCGGTGAAGGCGAGGGCGGTATCCTTAACTTCGTGACCAAGCGTGCGCTGTGTGAAGGCGACCACAGTAAAATGTCCTGGACGCAGTCGGAAACCGGGTCGGCCATTACCTGGAAATACCCGAGCTGTATCCTGCGTGGCGATCACTCCGTGGGCGAGTTCTACTCCGTCGCCTTAACCAGCGGACGCCAGCAGGCGGACACCGGTACCAAGATGATTCACATTGGTAAAAACACCCGGTCGACCATTATCTCCAAAGGTATCTCTGCCGGTAAAAGCCAGAACACCTACCGTGGCCTGGTGAAAATCATGCCGACGGCCACCAACGCACGTAACTTTACCCAGTGTGATTCCATGCTGATTGGGCCAGATTGTGGTGCACATACGTTCCCATATGTTGAAACCCGCAACAACACCGCCCAACTGGAGCATGAAGCGACCACTTCACGTATCGGCGAAGATCAGATGTTCTACTGTCTGCAACGTGGCATCAGTGAAGAAGATGCTATCTCGATGATCGTGAACGGCTTCTGTAAAGACGTATTCTCTGAGCTGCCGCTGGAATTTGCAGTGGAAGCACAAAAACTGTTAGCCATCAGCCTTGAGCACAGTGTGGGCTGATTGACGCCGTCACACGCGTTGCCGGAAGCAATGTGAAGGAATAAGTATGTTAAGTATTAAAGATTTACAGGTTAGCGTTGAAGACAAAGCGATCTTACGTGGTCTGAACCTTGAGATTAAACCAGGCGAAGTTCATGCCATCATGGGACCGAATGGTTCAGGTAAAAGTACGCTGTCTGCGACCTTAGCTGGCCGTGAAGACTATGAAATCACCGGCGGTTCAGTGACCTTTAAAGGCAAAGACCTGCTGGAGCTGGAGCCGGAAGAGCGCGCGGGTGAAGGGATCTTCATGGCGTTCCAGTATCCGGTTGAAATTCCTGGCGTCAGCAACCAGTTTTTCCTGCAGACCTCCGTGAACGCAGTGCGCAAATACCGTCAGCAGGATGAGCTGGATCGTTTCGATTTCCAGGATTTCATCGAAGAGAAAATTAATCTGCTCAAGATGCCTGAAGATCTGCTGACCCGTTCTGTCAACGTCGGTTTCTCCGGCGGTGAGAAGAAGCGTAACGATATTCTGCAGATGGCCGCGCTTGAGCCCGATCTGTGCATTCTGGACGAAACGGACTCCGGTCTCGACATCGATGCCCTGAAAATCGTGGCTAACGGCGTAAACAGCCTGCGCGATGAGAAGCGTGCGTTCATCATCGTCACGCACTATCAGCGTATCCTGGACTATATCAAACCTGATTTTGTGCATGTGCTGTATCAGGGCAAGATCGTGAAATCTGGCGACTTCTCGCTGGTGAAACAGTTGGAGGAGCAGGGTTATGGCTGGCTTACCGACGAAGAGTGATACTGCGCTGCAACAGTGGCACCACCTGTTTGAATCGCGCGGTGAACTGCGCTCCATGCAGGCACAGCAGCACTGGCAGCAGTTAATGCGTCTGGGCTTGCCCACGCGCAAGCATGAAAACTGGAAATACACGCCGCTGGATGGCCTGCTGGCACAGCACTTTGTGTTGCCTGAGTCTCAGGACGTCAGTGCTTCACAGGTTGAAGCGCTGGCTCTGCCGCTGGATGCCATTCGTCTGGTGTTTGTCGACGGCAAATTCCAGTCTGCGCTGAGTGCGACCGGGACTGATTTTTTCGAGATTCAGCACAGCGTTGCCGCTGAGCGTCGCGATCTGCCTGCGCCGGTTCAGCCAGAAGTCTTTCTGCATCTGACGGAAAGCCTGGCTGAAGAAGTGACTCATATTCGTCTGCCGCGCGGTAAGGCGGCTTCACGTCCGCTTTATCTGCTGCACATCACCAGCGGCAAAGATGATGGCATGAACACCGTTCATTACCGTCATCATCTGCAACTGGAAGAGAGTGCAGAAGCGGAAGTCATCGAGCACTATGTCACGCTGAACGACAGCGCGCACTTCACCGGCGGTCGCTTTAGCTTCGCTGTCGCTGATAATGCTACGCTGAAGCACACCAAGCTGGCCTTTGAAAGCACTAAAAGTTATCACTTTGCCCATAATGACATCGTGATTAACCGTGATGCGCAGGTGACCAGCACCAGCTTCTTACTGGGTGCGGGTTTAAGCCGTCATAACACCAGTACGCAGCTCAATGGTGAAAACACCCAGCTGTCTTTGAACAGTCTGGTGCTGCCCGTGAATCAGGAAGTGGCGGATACCCGCACCTATCTTGAGCATAACAAAGGCCACTGCCTGAGCCGTCAGATGCACAAAACCATCGTGCGTGACAAAGGGCGTGCGGTGTTTAACGGCCACATCAAAGTGGCGCAGCATGCGTTAAAGACAGATGGTCAGATGACCAACAACAATCTGCTGTTAGGCCGCCTGGCCGAAGTGGATACCAAGCCGCAGCTGGAAATTTATGCCGATGACGTTAAATGCAGCCACGGTGCGACCGTAGGCCGTATTGATGACGAGCAGATGTTCTACCTGCGTTCGCGCGGTATCGAGCAGGACGCCGCGCAGACCATGATCATTCACGCCTTTGCGGCTGAGTTAACCGAAACGCTGGAGAACCCCGTTCTTCGCCAGGCGGTGCTCCAGCGCATTGCTCAGCGTTTTCCAGGAGACAACTCATGATGAACTTCGATCTCGAGCGTATCAGAGCGGATTTTCCGGTTCTGAAGCGTGAGGTCAACGGTCATCCGCTGGCTTACCTTGACAGCGCGGCCAGCGCACAGCGTCCTTTGTCGGTCATCAATGCCGAAAGCCATTTCTACCAGCACGGCTATGCCGCCGTGCACCGCGGTATTCACACGCTCAGCCAGCAGGCAACCAGCGATATGGAAAACGTTCGCGAACAGGCGGCACGTTTTCTGAATGCGGCTTCTGCGGAAGAAATCGTTTTTGTTAAAGGTACGACGGAAGGCATCAACCTGGTTGCCAACAGCTGGGCGGGCAGTCAACTGCAACCCGGTGATAACCTGATTATCACGCAGATGGAGCACCATGCGAATATCGTGCCCTGGCAGATGGTGGCTGAACGCTGTGGTGCGGAAATTCGGGTACTGCCCCTGACCGACAACGGTGAGCTGGCGCTGGCTCAACTGGCGGGGCTGATTGACAGCCGCACGCGCCTGCTGGCGGTCACCCATGTGTCCAATGTGCTTGGTACGGTGAATCCGGTCAAAGCCATCGTCGCGCAGGCCAGGGCAGCAGGTGTGGTTACCCTGATCGACGGGGCGCAGGCCGTGATGCACAGCGCTGTCGATGTACAGGATATCGGCTGCGACTTCTATGTGTTCTCCGGCCATAAGCTCTATGGCCCAACGGGCATTGGCGTGCTGTATGGCCGCAAGGCGCTGCTGGACATCATGCCGCCCTGGGAAGGGGGCGGATCGATGATTGGCGAAGTCCTGCTGCCCACCGGCACCACCTGGAATACGGCACCGTGGCGTTTTGAAGCCGGAACGCCGAATACCGGTGGCATCATTGGTCTGGGCGCCGCGCTGGAGTATGTTGAGGCGCTGGGACTGGATACGATTCATCAGCGGGAAACAATCCTGATGAATTATGCGCTTGATAAGCTCGCCTCCGTGCCGGATATCCAGATCTACGGTTCGCAGCAGCGTACCGGTGTGATTGCCTTTAACCTGGGCAAACATCACGCCTTTGATGTCGGCAGCTTCCTTGATCAGTACGGTATCGCGATTCGTACCGGCCACCATTGCGCTATGCCGCTGCTGCGCCATTATCAGGTCCCCGCGATGTGTCGCGCTTCTTTCACGTTCTACAACAGTGAAGACGAAGTGGATCGGCTGGCGGCAGGTCTGACGCGTATTCATCGCCTGCTGGGCGGCTGAACAACGTAAACGGAGTGATTCATGGCCACGTTGCCAGAAAAAGAGAAACTGGTGCGCAACTTTAATCGTTGCGCTAACTGGGAAGAGAAGTATCTGTACATCATTGAATTAGGTGCCAAACTCCCGGAATCGTCTGAAACACTGCACCAGCCTGAAAATGCCATTACCGGCTGTCAGAGTCAGGTGTGGATCAAGATGACCCCGCAGGCAGACGGTACGATCGCCTTTGAAGGTGACAGTGATGCAGCTATCGTTAAGGGACTGATTGCTATCGTATTTAGCCTTTATCAGAACCTGCAACCCGCTGAAATCGTGGCACTGGATGTTCGCCACTGGTTCAGCGAACTGGCCCTCGTTCAGCACCTCACGCCGACGCGCTCGCAGGGGCTGGAGGCGATGATTAAGTCAATTCGCCATACCGCTCAGAACCTCAGCTAAGATACACTCCAAAGACGCCATCCGGCGTCTTTTTACTGTCTGATGAGAACATCGCATGAAACCTGCTTTTTATATAGCCGGTGCATTGCTGCTGACCTGTTTTGGGCTCTCTGCACCCGGTTTTGCTACCGAATATCCCTTGCCGCCGCCTGGCAGCCGCCTGACAGGTGAAAATCTTGTTACCCAGGTGCCAGATAATAAACGCCCGCTGGAAGATATCGCTGCGCGTTATCAGGTTGGCCTGCTGGGCATGCTGGAAGCGAACCCAGGCACCGATCCGTGGTTGCCCAGGCCGGGTACACAGCTGACCATTCCGCTACAGATGATTCTGCCGGATACGCCACGCGAAGGCATTGTGGTAAACCTGGCGGAACTGCGGTTGTACTATTACCCAAAAGGTGAAAACAAGGTCATTGTGTATCCGATTGGTATCGGTCAGATGGGGATCATGACGCCCGTGATGGTGACCAGCATCAGCCAGAAAATCCCCAACCCCACCTGGACGCCTACCGCGAATATTCGCAAGCGCTACGCGAAAGAGGGCATTACCCTGCCTGCAGTGGTGCCCGCAGGCCCGGATAACCCTATGGGGCTGCATGCGTTGCGTATGGCACGGGGAACCGGGCAATACCTTATCCATGGTACTAATGCCAATTTTGGTATCGGCATGCGCGTGAGTTCGGGTTGTATTCGCCTGCGCACGGATGATATTGAAGCGCTGTTTAATGCGGTGCCGGTGGGAACGCGTGTGCAGGTGATTAACCAACCGGTGAAATATACCGTTGAGCCCGATGGCAAACGTTACGTTGAAGTCCATCAGCCCTTGTCGCGCAGCGAGAAAGACGATCCGCAAACCGCGCCTCTGGCCTTAAGTGCGGGCTTCAGGACGTTTATGAAGAGCGAGAAAAGTGACCAGGCCTTAATTAACGCTACGCTGACGCGCCGTTCGGGCATGCCGGTGCTGGTCAGTGCCGGTGAGCCGGTGCGGGATGAGGCAAGTGTCCTGACGGCACACTAATTAATGCGGGACAGGGCGCGAGTCCTGTCAGTGTACTAACCGAAGCAGATTGAGTGGACATAACCGATGCGGAATGGGGCTAACGGACAGTCGCGACAGTAAAGGAGGCAGGACAGGGCAAACGTGCTGTCGACGAACGACGCGGCATCAGTGAAAGAGAAGGCGTTAGTTGCGGATCAGCAGACAAAAAAAATGGTGCCGCAAGGGCACCATTTTTAAAACCAGAACTCTTACTTACGGTAAGAGTGAGCCTGGTTGTCCAGACGCTGGTTAGCGCGAGCTGCGTCATCTTTAGCAGCCTGAACGTCAGAACGCACTGCGTTCACGTCGTTGCTCAGCTGGTCAACTTTAGCGTTCAGAGTCTGAACGTCTGAAGACAGCTGGTCGATTTTAGCGTTGCTTGAGCAACCAGCCAGCAGAGTTGAACCCAGGATTACCGCGCCCAGTACCAGTTTAGTACGATTCATTATTTATACCCTCTAGATTGAGTTAATCTCCATGTAGCGTTACAAGTATTACACAAAGCTTTTTAACTTGAGAATAATTTTTTGATAAGAACATGCTTAAACATGATCGTTCGCTCAAAGAAACAGCGGATCAAAGAAGAAGATAAAAAAATTTAGCTAAAACAGAGAGATTTAATCGGATTAACCTTAATTTCAGGGGCGTTTTTATTGTTGTTTTGGGCTGGCGTTTTCAGGAATCTGTATTACAAAGCCCATAAAAAAAGCGCCTTTTAAGGCGCTTTCGATAATAAAGCCATAAACCCCGTATTACAGCACGTGTACCGATGCGGTATTCGTGGTTCCACTTGGCACCAGCGCGCCAGAAACCAGCACAACAACATCGCCTTTTTGAGCAAAACCGCTTTCCAGCGCCGCTTCTTTACCCAGACGATAGAAATCGTCAGTTGAGGCAATTTCGCTGACCATACGCGTCTCAATACCTTTGCTCAGAATCAACTGACGCGCTGTGGTGGCATTGGTGGTTAAGGCCAGGATGGTGGCGTTAGGGAAGTACTTACGCACGGCCTTCGCTGATTTACCGCCTTCTGTTGCGACAACGATAAGTGGCGCTTCCAGCTTCTCGGCGGTTTCAACGGCACCACGGCACACCGCTTCGGTGATACGCAGTTTGCGGTTGTCATTCTGCTCATCAATGCGCGGCTTCATCACGCGGTCGGTACGCTCACAGATGGTCGCCATGATGGTGACCGACTCCAGCGGATAACGGCCTTTCGCACTTTCGCCCGACAGCATGACGGCGTCCGTCCCGTCCAGGATGGCGTTCGCTACGTCGCCGGCTTCTGCGCGAGTAGGGCGTGGATTCTTGATCATGGAATCCAGCATCTGGGTGGCGGTGATAACAACCTTACGCGCCTTATTACATTTTTTGATCATCATCTTCTGCGCGAAGATCACTTCTTCAACCGGGATTTCAACGCCCAAATCGCCACGGGCGACCATGATGCCGTCAGACGCATCCAGGATCTCGTCGAAGTTGTTCAGGCCTTCCTGGTTTTCAATTTTAGAGATGATCTGAATATTTTCGCCGCCGTGCTGCTTCAGGTGCTCACGGATTTCCAGCACGTCAGAGCGCTTACGGATAAAGGACGCGGCAACGAAATCAACGCCTTGTTCACAACCAAAAATCAGGTCGCGTTTGTCTTTCTCGGCCAGCGCAGGCAACTGGATAGAAACGCCTGGCAGGTTAACACCTTTATTCTCACCTAAATCACCGTTGTTCAGTACTTCACAGATGACGCTGTTTTCGGTGACTTCAGTCACTTTCATGCCGATCAGACCATCGTCAACCAGAACGGTATTGCCGATTTTCAAATCGTTGGCAAAGCCAGAATACGTCACCGCAACACGTTCGCTGTTGCCAATCACGCTCTGGTCAGTGGTAAAAGTAAAGGTCTGGCCAGCTTTCAGTGACACATCATTGCCACCTTCCAGCTTCATGGTGCGGATTTCCGGACCTTTGGTATCCAGCAGAATAGCGGCAGGAATGCCAGTTTTTTGGGTGACAGCACGCATATTGGTGATGCGCTGACCGTGTTCTGCATAGTCGCCGTGCGAGAAGTTCAGACGCATCACGTTCATGCCTGCTTCAAGCAGCTGGGTCAACATCTCTTCGGATTCGGTTTTTGGGCCGATAGTACAAACGATCTTAGTCTTTTTCATGACGGGTTATCTGTAAGTTGTGATGGATGATAAATAGGGTTTCGATGACAGCGCACCGAAATGAAAACGCTGGTTGAAAGAGAAAAGGGTGATACAGGATAAGAATAGGTGACGAAGGCCAGGCGTGCAGAGAAGTTGCGTGGTTAGTTGGCTTAACCACCGGGACGTTGTTGCGCAAACAATCTTAATTATCGTCATAAGCACGTAGTCGCTGAAACCTTTCAAGTAAACAACGCGGCCAGTATAATCACTAAGTATGCGAAAACCAATCGAAAAACAGTACGTAAAGGCAATGTAAATCAAGAAATGGGTTGTTGCGCAAGTGAAGAAAGGAAGTAAAAGAGTGGTGCGCTCTAATGGACTCGAACCATCGACCCCCACCATGTCAAGGTGGTGCTCTAACCAACTGAGCTAAGAGCGCAAAGTAAATTTGGTGCGTCCGAGTGGACTCGAACCACCGACCCCCACCATGTCAAGGTGGTGCTCTAACCAACTGAGCTACGGACGCACTTGGTGCGCTCTAATGGACTCGAACCATCGACCCCCACCATGTCAAGGTGGTGCTCTAACCAACTGAGCTAAGAGCGCAACATGCTGTCAGGGCGACAGCGGGGACGAATATTAACGACAGCGCAGAAGGCTGGCAAGGGGAAAAACGCAAAATTGCAAATGAATGAACATCATCTGTGCGAAGCGTCGTTTTTTTGAACGTAACGGGCCTGTTACGGCCCGTTCTGCTTTTAACGCGATGCGCGCGAAAGGATTAACGCGGCCGGGAGTTGCTGCAAACGCCGAACCCGCCACAGCATCATGACGGCGGCTGAGGTCAGGCCGACAATAAACCCACACCAGAATCCTGCCGGGCCCATGCGCGGCACCACCCAGTCGGTCAACGCCAGGATATACCCTGAAGGCAGCCCCAGTAGCCAGTAAGCGATAAAGGTTATAAAGAAAATGGACCTTGTGTCTTTGTAACCGCGCAGGATACCGCTGCCAATCACCTGAATGGAATCCGAAATCTGGTAAATGGCGGCCAGCATCATCAGTTGAGCAGCCAGCGTCACTACGGCGGGGTTATCGTTATAGAGCTGCGCAATGTGATGGCGGAAGGTCACCGTAAAGATCGCCGTAAGCACGGCCATACTCACGCCCACGCCCTGCGCGGTCCAGGCGGACACGCGCGCCTGTTCGGTTGATCCCTGACCCAGGCGATAGCCCACGCGAATGGTTGTCGCGACGCCCAGTGACAGCGGCAGCACGAACATCAGTGAGCTGAAGTTCAGGGCAATCTGGTGACCAGCCACATTCACAATGCCCAGCGGGGAGACTAACAGCGCCACCACGGCAAACAGGGTCACTTCAAAAAACAGCGCCAGGGCGACAGGCAGGCCCAGACCGGCCAGACGTTTCAGAATGGCGGCCGAGGGCGATGACCAGCGCTGTTCAGGCCGGATATCCTGCATGCTGCGCATGCGCCGAACCCAAAAGCGCATACAGATAAACATCGCCCAGTAAACGGAGGCGGTGGCGACGCCACAGCCCACACCGCCCAACGCGGGCATACCAAAATGCCCATAGATAAAGACATAGTTGAGCGGAATGTTGAGCATCAATCCCAGAAAGCCCAGCACCATGCCGGGCTTGGTTTTAGACAGCCCTTCACACTGGTTACGCATCACCTGAAAAAACAGGTAACCCGGCGCGCCAAACAGCAGGGCATGCAGATAACCTTCCGCTTTTTCAGCCAGCAGCGGATCGATATCGTGCATCGAGCGAATAAAATAGCCCGCGTTCCAGAGGACCAGCATGATGAGCAATGAGAGAAAAAACGCCAGCCAAAACCCCTGACGAATCTGTTCAGCGATGCGCTCGCGGCGACCTGAACCATTAAGTTGCGCAATGGTCGGCGTCAATGCCAGTAAAACACCATGACCAAACAGGATGGCGGGAAGCCAAATGGACGTGCCAACAGCGACGGCGGCCATATCCGTGGCGCTGACGGCGCCGGCCATAATGGTATCTACAAATCCCATCGCGGTTTGCGCCACCTGAGCCAGGATAACGGGAATCGCGAGGGCCAGCAATTGACGCGCTTCTGTTAAATACTTCTGCACGTAAACACCTGACTTGTGTGATTAATAAGGAAATGAGGACGACTTCAGGCGAAGTCGGCACTAGTGTAACTGCCGCAGCCGATTTCTCCAATCTTTGTCACGCTTTGCGGTTGCGCATCTCTCAGCACGTTGAAATCTAAAAGTTAAGCGCGCCTGTGATAAACTGGAGGCAAACTTCACAGAGGCAAAGATTATGTTTACCGGTATTGTGCAGGGCACCGCAGAAATCGTGTCCATTGAAGATAAAGGTTTATTCCGTACTCATGTTGTCCGGCTTCCCGCTGAACTGGTGCCAGGACTGGCACTTGGCGCATCCGTGGCCCATAACGGCTGTTGCCTGACCGTTACCGAGATTAACGGTGATTTGGTGAGTTTTGACCTGATCAAAGAAACCTTACGCGTGACCAATCTGGGCGACTTGCGCCAGGGCGACGTGGTGAATATTGAACGCGCGGCCAAATTCAGTGATGAGATTGGCGGACACCTGATGTCGGGCCATATCATGACCACGGCAGAAATTTGCAAAATTATCCGCTCTGAAAACAACCGCGAAGTGTGGTTCAGGATTCAGGATCCTCTGCAGATGAAATACATCCTGCACAAAGGATTTGTCGGCATTGATGGCATCAGTCTGACCGTGGGTGATGTGACAAAAACGAAGTTCTGCGTCCATTTGATTCCTGAAACGCTGGAGCGCACCACCCTGGGTGCCAAAACCTTTGGCGATCGGGTCAACATTGAAATCGATCCCCATACACAGGCCATTGTGGATACGGTAGAGCGCGTGCTGGCGCAGCGTGAAGCCGCTGCCGTGAAGGCGCTTGCGGAGCAGGCCGATCAGCCGGAAGCCGATCACGAATAAGGCCCGCCTGGCAACAATCTTGTTGTCATTCGCACGCGGTTATTGCAAAAAAGCAGCCCTGTTATCAGGGCTGCTTTTTTATCGGGAAACTGCTGACGCGCCGTCGCGTTTCGTCGCCCCGGCATCTCAGCCAACCGACCTGAGCCGGTTCGGGCAATGCGCGGCGCCAAACCGCAGCGCGTCCTGTTACCGTGCTACGCGCAATCCCCCCTCTATGCCTCGGCTAAACACCACCTGCCATAGCTGGATCTCGCGGGCGCGAAACGCACCCGCGCAGGCATTCAGATAGTACGTGAACATGCGGCGGAAGCGTTCGTCATAGCGCCCGGCAAGCTGCGGCCAGGCATGTAAGAAGCGTTCGTGCCAGGCCATCAATGTCGTGTCATAGTCCGCGCCAAAGTTATGCCAGTCTTCCATAATAAAATGGGGTTCGCTGACGTCGGCGATATGGCGCAAAGAGGGCAGGCAGCCGTTCGGAAAGATATATTTGCCAATCCAGGGATCGACGTGCATATCCGTTTTGATCGCGCCTATTGTGTGAAGCAGGAAAATCCCGTCAGGCTTCAGGTTGCGATCGACCGTAGCAAAATAGGTGGGGTAATTTTTAGGCCCGACATGTTCAAACATGCCCACGGACACAATGCGGTCAAACTGCTGATCGAGATCGCGGTAGTCCTGCAACAGGATTTGGACATCCAGCCCCTCACAGCGCTGTTGAGCCAGTTTTTGTTGCTCTGCTGAGATGGTTACGCCCTGAACGCTCACGCCATAATTTCTGGCGGCAAAGGCCGCCAGGCCGCCCCAGCCGCAGCCGATATCCAGCAGGCGCATTCCCGGTTTGAGTTGCAGCTTGCGGCAAATCATATCGAGTTTGGCTTCTTGCGCCGCCTCAAGCGTGGTGGCGTCTTTCCAGTACGCGCAGGAATACTGCATGTAAGGATCCAGCATCAGGCTGAAGAGATCGTTGCCTAAATCGTAGTGGGCTTTACCCACCTGCCAGGCCCGCTTTTTGGATTGCAGGTTCACCAGACGCGCCAGCGCAATACGCAGGATGTCCTGAATATGATGCGGCAGTTGCTCGTCGAGTTTATGCTTCAGCGCCCGATGAAAAAACATATCCAGCCGCTCGCATTCCCACCAGCCATCCATATAACTCTCGCCCAGGCCCAGGGATCCTTTCTGCAGAACGCGTTTGAAAAAATCGGGGTGTTTAACCTGAATATCCCAGGGCCGCGAACCGTTAATTTCAATATCGGCTTTTTGCAGTAACTCCTGAACGATGCGATACCAATGGTTACGTTCGATGCCTACTTCTTCTACACATGATGAACTCATAGCCACTCCATCACCAGAACCGTCAGAACCTGAGAAAAAGCAGGAGCTGTTTCTCAGGATTATGAGAAAAGTCACAGATGACGCCTTGCGCCAGACAACAAAAAGGGTACAGAGAAGAGAAAACGTCGGTATCCATGCAGCGTTGCTCACACAGATGCCGTCACAGCCTGAAGGCTGTGTGAAACATTTTTATTATGATGACAGTGCGAGTGGGTCTGGCAGAGGAGGCACACTGGCAGACCCTGATTCAGTCAGTGAAAACGGGTAACACGCAAATCTTTGCCTCAGTGATTATCCTGGCAGGGATGTGCAGATGAGGCAATATCAGTTTGTGCGCCGGCGCGGCGCTGTAGCTGATAGCCCATCAATGCCAGACCAATCGTCACCATCATAATTAGCGTGGTCGTAAACAGAGCCTGGATCAAGCCTGCGGACACCGCAAGGCTGGCGGCAAAACAGAGTCCGAGCTGAAGCGTGTTCTGCAATGCCGCCGCTTTCCCGGTGGCATTTGGGAAGGGCAGCAGCGCACTGGACACCACAATCGGATAAATCGCGCCATTTGCCAGCGCCATGCCGCAGAACGGCACCAGTAACGCCGTGAGTGACGGGCTTCCCGAAAGCGCGACGGCAAACAGCGCCCCGACACTCAGGCTATAGACGCCGAGCAACCACGGCAGCAGTGTTGCGCCAGAAAACCGGTTGAGCAGCGCACGGCAGCCAAACCCGCCGATTAAAAAGGCGATGGTTTGGGGAATATAACTGAGCCCGATATCCGCAGGAGACAGACCAATATCAGCCAGAATAAACGGCGAACCCGTCAGCCATGCAAAAAAACTGGCCGAGCAGGCGGAATACATCAGTACGTTACCGCTGTAGGCACGTGCGCGCAGCAGCGTCAGAAACCCAGGCTGCGGAGCAGGGGAACGTTGATTTTTTTGCGGCGAAGGCAGGCGCAGCGTGACCAGGATGAGCGCCACAGCAATTCCCGTCAGCACCGCAAAAATGGCGCGCCAGTGAAAATGGCCAATCAGCCAGGCGCCCAGTAACGGCGCCAGGGCGGGAGACAGCGCGACGAGCGGCATAATGGTAGCAAAGACTTTATTGGCCTGTGACTGAGGATAGCGATCGACGACCAGCGCCTGCCAGCTGACGGCCGCCGCGCACACGCCGATAGCCTGTACAAAACGCAGTACCAGCATCAGGATCACATTATCTACCCACAACATACCCGCACAGCCCAGAGCAAACAGGGCGAGGCCTGCCAGCAGCACCGGCTTACGTCCCAACCGATCAGATAAGGGGCCCCAGACCAGTTGACCACAGGCAAAACCGGCCAGAAACAGACTCATGCTGGCGCTGATCATCCCGGCTGACGTGCTAAAACTTTGCTGCATAGCGCCGAAGGCGGGCAGGTACATATCGGTTGCCAGAAAGCCCAGCATACTGAGCACGGCAAGATAGGGAATAAAGCCTTTTGAAGCGGACATCGGGTTCTCATCAGTTGCAGAATAAACGCGGGGCAGTGTAAAAGCTGTACTTCACGCTGTGAAACGGTAAAATTTGCCTGTTGCTGTTAAAAATTTTGAAGGCAAATTATGTGGTCTGAATATGCGCTGGAAGTGGTGGATGCGGTCGCACGCGGTGGCAGTTTTAGCGCGGCCGCCCAGGAACTGCACCGTGTGCCTTCTGCCATCAGCTATACCGTTCGCCAGCTGGAAACCTGGCTGGCTGTGCCGCTGTTTGAACGCCAGCACCGGGAGGTGATTCTCACGCCGGCGGGCGAGCATTTCGTGCGGGAAGGGCGCAGCGTTATCAAAAAAATGGATGCCACACGACGTCAGTGTCAACAGCTCGCCAACGGCTGGCGCGGTCAGATTGGTATCGCCGTCGACTGCATCGTCAAACCGCAGCGAACCCGGCAGTTTGTCAGGGATTTTTACCGCCATTTTCCCGACATGGAGTTGCACATCAGCTATGAGGTCTTTAACGGCGTCTGGGATGCGCTGGCAGACGGGCGAGTGGATGTGGCGATAGGTGCGACACAGGCGATTCCGGTGGGGGGGCGTTTCGCCTTTCGCGATATGGGCACCCTGAACTGGCGTTGCGTGGTGGCGCATCAGCACCCTCTGACGCAGGTTGCTACGCTGGATGATGAAGCGTTGCGCAACTGGCCTTCTCTGGTGCTGGAAGATACGTCGCGCGCGTTACCGCGTCGTATGACCTGGGCGCTGGATAACCAACGCCGGCTGGTGGTCCCGGACTGGCAAACCGGTCTGGACTGCGTGCGCGCCGGCTTGTGTGTCGCGATGATACCCGGCCATTTAGCGCGGCCCTTACTGGACAGCGGCGAGATGGCAGAGCTGAACTTACCGCAGGCGTTTCCGGAAAGTCCCTGCTGCGTCAGCTGGGCGGAAGATCGCGCATCACCGGCGCTGGGGTGGTTACTCCAGTACCTGGGCGATGCGCAAACGCTAAATCAGGAGTGGTTGAGCGAGGATTAACGGCGGTAATCGCGATAAGGGCCATAGCCCACCGAGCGTCGCTCAATAAGCGTCGGGTGGACTTCAATTGTCTGCGACTCTTCCCGTTTACTGGTGATGCGATCTAACAACATCTCCAGCGCTTTCTCACCCAACTGGGCTTTAGGCTGATGCACCGTGGTCAGTGCCGGGGTGAAATAGCGCGCATTGCGCACATTGTCGTAACCGATGACGGAGATATCCTGCGGCACGCGCAGGCCCATTTCGTCGGCCGCGCAGATTGCGCCCATCGCCATGATGTCGCCCCCACAGAATACGGCGCTTGGGCGCTGCTTCTGTGACAGAATCTGCTGCATGGCCTGATAGCCAGATTCGGGTTCAAAGTCACCCTGCACAATCCATTCGGCACGTGGCTGAATACCCGCTTCTTCCAGCGCCTTGAGGAAACCGGCATGGCGACCGCCTCCCGTGTTACGCTCCATCTGGCCGGGAATGGCACCAATATCGCGATGACCACGCTCAATCAAATAACGTCCCGCCAGATAACCGCCCTGGAAAGCATTGTCCAGTACGGTATCGGTAAAGTCGGCACGGGATTCGCCCCAGTCCATCACCACCATCGGAATATTGCGGTTCGCTTCCAGCATTTGCAGCAGATCATCCGGATACTCTGAACACATCACCAGAAGCCCGTCAACGCGCTTTTGCGCCATCATTGACAGATAGGCGCGCTGTTTTTGCAGGTCATTATGTGCGTTGCCCAGAATCAGGGTATAGCCTTTATCGAAGCAGTGATTCTCAATGGCTTCGATAATTTCAGCAAAGTAGGGCGCTTCACTGGACGTGGCGAGCAGGCCCAGCGTTTTGGTGTGATTCACCTTCAGGCTACGCGCGACTGCGCTGGGAGAATAATGCAGTTCCCGAATCGCTTCCCACACCGCTTCGCAGGTATTTTCTGCGACAAAGCGCGTTTTATTGATGACGTGTGAGACGGTCGTGGTGGACACGCCCGCACGCTTCGCCACATCTTTAATTGTTGCCATGTAAATCGAACTCCCGGGCCTATCTAAATTATTGATAAGCATATTGTTAAACGTTTGCGTCAGCGGACGGTTATTTCTGCGAAAAACATCGCTTTTCTGTCCGGTATTGAGTCATCAGGGCAGGAAATAACGTCTGAAAAGGGCGCGGACGCAACCGATATTGCGCGCTGTTGCGCAACAAAGGGGGGATTCTAACAAGGCTGTGCGGATAAAACGAGATTTTTACCCACGCGTATGTGAAAATGCTTTCACCTTACAAACGTCAGGGTTAAAGGAGAGGGGATGAGTACCGATTTAAAACTGTCATTAATGACGACGGCAGCCGCACTGTTAATGATCATCGCGTTTAGCTTCACCGCTATTCTGCACTAGCCGCATTCGTTTGCAGCGACGCTATACTGGCTGACTGGCTGACTGGCTGACTGGCTGACTGGCTGACTGGCTGACTGGCTGACTGGCTGACTGGCTGACTGGCTGACTGGCTGCGCGTCCAGCCTTGCAGGTGATACGTCCTGTCTGTCAGACCGTATCACCGGCAGGGGCGGCATTTTCGCCCGGAACATCCGGCTGCACAATCGGGGTGAGGTGGGCAATAAAAAAGCCGGGAAGTTGCCTTTCCCGGCTTTTTTGTATGAAGGACGTTTAGCGAACGGTCTTTGGCGTCATAACGCGACGCGCACCAATATAATGGCGCTGCCAGTAATCTTCGCTCAACGCACTGATTTGAATATCTTTACCGGTACGCGGTGACTGAATGAATTTACCGTTGCCCAGGTAAACCCCGACATGATCTGCGGTTCCACGCCCGTTGATGCGGAAGAAAACCAGATCGCCTTTTTCAAGGGATTCGCGGTTGACCGGTGCTGCATCCCGCAGATGGTACATTTCGTTAGCGGTACGGGGGATCTTAAACTTCACGACGTCTTTGTAGGCGTACCATACGAGGCCACTGCAATCAAAACCCGTATGGGGCGATTTGCCTCCCCACTGATAACGCTTGCCAAGTTGCCCCATCAGTTTTGCCATCGCCGTTTCACGCGCTTTCTGGTAACGCTGGCGATGCGCTTTACTCATTTTAATGGTGCCGGTTTCGGTATTGTCTGCCGTTAACGCCTTCGCAGCACGTTGATGACCATACCGTTTTTTGCTGGCGGCATTAACGGCGACTTTTTTGCTCAGCGTCTTGTGCGAGGCAGTCGTTTTAGCGAGCGTTTTGTGCGTGGTGGTGTGGGAGGTCGTTTTGCTGGTTTTCGTGGTCTTACTGACTTTCTGAACAGCGGATGTGCGACTTTTTTTAGATGAGGCTTTAACCGCGCGTCGTTTGCGCCGATCATCGTCGCGCGCACTTTTTTTCTCTACCTTATGCAAGCTGGCCTTAACCGTCGCATGCGGGGAGGCAGCAGCGATGTTAAAGAAGAGTTGCGCAAAAGCCAGAATAAGAAGCGTAATGATTGAACGCATAGTCCGTTTACTGGTTAAGCTGTCAGATCAAACAGGTCTCTGACAAAGTTAAGAAAAATCTGATCACCGATCAGCGCCGAAGTCATTCTAGTCCAGTTTTTTTTAAAAGAGTAAGTCCTTTTTTTATTAATTGATGGCCTGGATAAAAATCAGGCATAAATCAGGAATTTCAGTCTCTTATAACAGCAAATTCATTGCAAATTATGAATACATTCATAGTCTTTGTCACAGTTTCCTGCGAATGCCTGACCAGCCTACTTAGCAAACATGGCGATTTAACGTCGGACGAGCCAAAATCTCGTTTTCAGTCCTGGCGTGAAGTCGCTACAATAAAGAAACACGAAGTGACGAATTAAGGAAGGCAATAATGAGTACTGTAGAAAAAATTCAGCGCCAGATCGCAGAAAACCCGATCCTGCTGTACATGAAAGGTTCGCCGAAACTGCCAAGCTGCGGTTTCTCTGCGCAGGCGGTCCAGGCGTTGTCTGCCTGTGGTGAGCGCTTTGCTTACGTGGATATTCTGCAGAACCCGGATATTCGCGCAGAGCTGCCAAAATACGCCAACTGGCCCACGTTCCCGCAGTTATGGGTTGATGGCGAACTGGTCGGCGGCTGCGACATTATTGTTGAAATGTTCCAGCGCGGCGAGTTGCAGCCGTTAATCAAAGAAACCGCTGAGAAGTTTAAAGAAGCGGAATAACTGAAAAAGGCCGACCTCGTCGGCCTTTTTTACGCGCGTTACTCGGTTGTTTCTCCACCCGTCTCCGACGCTTCCGTTACAGCTAACGGCCAGCCTCCCAGCCGTTTCCAGCGGTTAACCAGCTCGCAAAATAAGGTCGCCGTTTGCTGTGTATCATAGAGCGCGGAGTGCGCCTGACTGCTGTCGAACGCCATTCCTGCGGCTTTGCAGGCTTTCGCCAGCACGGTCTGGCCCAGCACCAGTCCGCTCAGCGCGGCCGTGTCGAAGGTCGCAAAGGGATGAAAGGGATTGCGTTTCAGGCCCGCACGTTCCGCCGCCGCATTCATAAAGTTCAGATCAAACGTGGCGTTGTGAGCGACCATGATGGCGCGGTTGCATCCGGTCTCTTTGATGCCTTTTCGCACCATTTTAAAAATGGCATGCAGGGCCTCATATTCGCTGACTGCGCCGCGCAAAGGATTCGTGGGATCGATGCCCGTAAACGCCAGCGCTTCAGGGTGCAGGAGCGAACCGACAAAGGGTTCCACATGAAAATGCAGCGTCTCGTCGTGATGAAGCCAACCCTCATCATCCATTTTCAGGGTGATGGCAGCAACTTCCAGCAGCGCATCGGTTTGCGCATTAAAGCCCGCCGTTTCAACATCGATCACGACAGGATAAAAACCACGAAAGCGTTGATTGAGTGCGTTGGGGGAAGACGATTCAGACATCAGGATCTCATTGCAGAAAAAGGGCAGCGCGTAGTATGCCAAAAAAGCGCACTCTCTGCAGCAGATGTGGGCGAGGGAAGTAAGAATCAGCCTGCAGGCGGCAGGCTGATGGGCGGTAACGGTTAGTTACCGAGGCCGTGACCGGCATGTTTGTTTTCGATCAGCTCGATCTTATAACCGTCAGGATCTTCAACGAAGGCGATGATGGTGGAGCCGCCTTTCACCGGGCCCGCTTCACGGGTCACGTTGCCGCCGTCGTTACGGATACGTTCACAGGTTGCCGCGACATCATCAACGCCCAGCGCAATGTGGCCATAAGCATTCCCCAGGTCGTAGCTGTCTACGCCCCAGTTATAGGTCAGTTCAATCACCGCGCCTTCGCTCTCTTCGGTGTAGCCGACGAACGCAAGCGTATATTTATATTCAGCATTTTCGCTTTGACGCAGCAGACGCATGCCCAGCACACGGGTGTAAAAATCGATTGAGCGTTGTAAATCGCCAACGCGCAGCATGGTATGAAGTAAACGCATAGTTTCCTCTTTAAAAAAACGTCATCCCCGGATGACATAAATACGCAGTATAGCGACGATCATCGCCAAACAATAACCGCAGCCGTAACACCTTCTCACGGCTGCCTGCTGTTTTACAGCGCAGGATAATCAGTATAGCCCTCTGCGCCACCGCCGTAGAACGATTCGGGACGTTGTGGGTTAAGCGGAGCATCTTTTTGTAAACGCTGCGCCAGATCCGGGTTGGCGATGTAGTCACGACCAAACGCAACGGCATCGATCAGGCCACGGCTGATCAGGTCATCGGCTTTTTCGACCGTGTAGGCGCCGGCACCAATGATGACGCCCGGGAAGGTATCCCGCACTTTCTGGCGGAAAGCGTCGCTGTAAGGTGTGCCGCCTGCCCAGTCCGGTTCGGACATGTGCAGATAAGCGATGTTGCGTTTTGCCAGCTCAGCGATAAACCACAGCGCATCTTCTTCTTCGTTCGGACCGTTATCCAGGTTCTGGAAACTGCCAACAGGCGACACGCGAATACCTACGCGGTCTGCGGACCAGTTAGCAATAGCGGCATCGACGACCTCCAGCGCAAAACGGCCACGGTTTTCCACGCTGCCGCCGTAGGCATCGGTACGATGGTTAGACGACGGCGACAGGAACTGATGCATCAGATAACCATGAGCAGAGTGCAGTTCCAGCAGGTCGAAATCAGCTTCACGCGCATTGGCGGCTGCCTGACCAAAATCCGCCACAATCTGCTGGATTTCACTGACGCTCAGCTCGCGCGGCATCGAGGTATCTTCGCGATACACGCTGCCGTCTTCAGCACGTAATGAGGTGCGGGTGCCTGCCGGAATGGCGGACGGTGCAACCGGTGCCTTACCTTCAGGCTGAACGCTGTTATGTGAAATGCGGCCGGTGTGCCAAAGCTGGACTGCGCTGTGGCCGCCTGCCTGATGAATGCCTTCATTGATGACTTTCCACGCGGCAATTTGTTCCTGCGTGTGCAGGCCTGGCGCGCCCGCATAACCTTTCGCCTGGAAGGAGACCTGAGTCGCTTCAGTGATAATTAACCCCGCACCCGCACGTTGGCGATAGTATTCGGCCATCAACGGCGTCGGGATATCGCCCGGTTCGATGCTACGTAAACGTGTCAGTGGGGCCATAAAGACACGATGAGGAACGGTAATTGCGCCCACTTTTAACGGACGAAACAACTGGGTACTCGCCATAACAACTCCTTTCAAGTAGACCGGTCGTCTACAAATGGTGGTTTTTTTAAACCAGCGGTTTTGTTAGCCACTGTTCGATGGTAATTAAGGCCAGCCGCATGGGCTGTGCATTACGGGATAGCTTGCTCTGTAAACTCGCACCCAGCCAGAGAACATAAAGCAGTTCAGCCAGTTGCTCCGGAGGCGAGGGCAGAGATAAATCCTCTTCGTGCTGTGCCTGCGTCAGCGCCTTAACATAGGCGGCGATAACGTGGCTGGCTCCCTGCTGCAAGGCTATGCGCATAGGCTCTGACAGGTCGCAGACTTCGGCTGATAATTTTACGCTCAGGCAGCCCACAATATTGCCCTGCCGTTCAAACAGATCGAGCGCATGGCGAAAATGGGCCAGTAATCGCTCACCCGCAGATCCCGCAGGCTGGAAGAGCTGCTGCTCAAGGTTCTGCAGGTAACGGACAAAGTACCGCTCAAGCAACGCCACGCCAAAGGCTTCTTTAGAGGGAAAATAGTAATAAAACGATCCCTTAGGGATCTGCGCCTGGTTCAGTAGCTGGCTCAGGCCCATGCCGGTAAAGCCCCGTTGCAGACAAAGCGATTCGCCTGTCGTCAGCAGGTGTTCCCGGGTTTCATTACGTTGCGGCATCTTATTCATGGGGTTCATCCTGGTAGACCAATCGGTCTAATGCAAACTTTTATCGCGCGCCAGGCACGCAGTGTTAAATTGAAGGTGATTTAGAATGAATAAATTGTTCAAGTTATGATTATTTCTTGCACAAATGCCGGACTCTGGCTTCAATAGACGTATCACCGTTTCAGTAGAGGCCGTTGTGGCAGAGCAGCTTGAGTTTTTTCCGGTACCCAGTCCCTGCCGGCGTATTTGCGAAACCGATTCACGTGGCTACTGCAAAGGCTGCCTGCGTAGCCGTGAGGAACGTTTTAACTGGCTGCAATACAGCGACAGTCAAAAGCGTGAGGTGCTCCGCCTCTGCCACCAGCGCCGTTTGCGCCTGTTACGTCAGCAGCACAAAGAAGAACCGCAGGAACCGCAGCAACCCACCTTATTCTGACCGCATGGTGATTTCCGTTATACTCCCTGACACACATCCAGCCTCAAGGCCACAGGGAGAACACCATGCTACAACCGCAAGCCATCGCGCCACAGGGCCCCGACTTTTCACCGCTGATTATGGGCTATTGGCGTTTGATGGAATGGGGCATGACACCACAGCAGCTGGTGGGGTTTATTGAGCACCATCTTTCACTGGGCATTTCGACGGTCGATCATGCCGACATTTATGGTGATTACCGCTGTGAGGCCGCATTTGGTGAGGCGCTCAGACAGGCCCCGGGATTACGTGATCGGCTGCAGATCGTCACCAAGTGCGGTATCGCGACCCGCGCAAAACCTGAACACCAGATTGGCCATTACATTACGGAAAAAGCGCATATTGTGGCCAGTGCCGAACGCTCGCTGGGACATTTCAATACCGATCGCCTTGATCTGCTGTTGATTCATCGCCCCGACCCGCTCATGGCGGCCGATGAGGTTGCCGAAGCCTTTCTGCACCTGCATCAGGCAGGCAAAGTGTTGCATTTTGGCGTGTCCAATTTTACCCCCTCGCAGTTTGCCCTGCTGCAGTCTCGTTTGCCGTTTAGCCTCGTGACCAACCAGCTTGAGATCTCACCCGTTCAGCAACATGTTCTGCTTGATGGATCGCTCGATCACTGCCAGCAGCAGCGTTTGCGCCCAATGGCCTGGTCGTGCCTGGGGGGCGGACGTCTGTTCAGCGATCCGCATTTTCAGCCGCTGCGCGACGAGCTGGAAGCCATTCGTCAGGAGATCGGGGCATCAAGCCTTGAGCAGGTCGTCTATGCCTGGGTGATGCGTCTGCCGAGTAAACCCTTGCCCATCATCGGGTCAGGCAAAACCCATCGCATTACAGAAGCGGCAGGGGCGGCCGGGCTGACGCTCAGTCGGCAGCAGTGGTTCCGCATCCGCAAAGCCGCACTGGGCTATGACGTGCCCTGAGCGTAAACATTCGTCAATTTGCGGCAATCTTTGCGCTACGGGGCCAGGCTTAAGCTGAACCCCAGAGCAAAAAGGAGCCACAATGAAAGTGAACGCAATTGCGATAGCGACGCTGTTAGCCTGCGGTGCCGCGCAGGCGGCCAGCGAACAGGTGACAATTCATGCCGTTTCGGCGCAGGGAATCGGCAATGCCATCGGCACGGTAAATATTGAAGAGACGCAATACGGTTTGCAACTGACGCCCATGCTGGAAGGACTGAAGCCGGGCATTCACGGTTTTCATGTCCATGCGAAAGGCAGCTGTGAACCCGGCGAATCGGAAGGAAAAAGGGTGGCCGCGGGGGCGGCAGGGGGGCATCTTGATCCGGCGAACACCGACAAGCACCTGGGGCCCTATGCTGAGGGCCATTTAGGCGACCTGCCTGCGCTCTATGTCGATGCGCAGGGTAAAGCCACCTATCCGGTGCTGGCACCGCGCATTAAAACGCTGAGCGAGGTGAAAGGCAAAGCGTTGATGGTGCATGTGGGCGGGGATAACCATGCGGATCACCCACAACCTTTGGGCGGTGGCGGGGCACGGTTTGCCTGCGGTGTTATCTGACGCTGAGTGTCGCTGATGGCGGCAGATTTTGCCGCCATCACGGCTTTTCGCTTGTTGACAATTTGTTGTAGCATCATCGTCTTATTCCCCCCTATGATACTGATTCCCGTTACAAAGCCTGACAAACTGAGGAGCAGTGCAAATGAAATGGAAGGGCGCCTGGCTACTGTGTCTGTTGCTGGCAGGATGCGATAAACCCAATGATACGCAACTGATCACAGAAACAGGACGTGAACTGCAGCGCACCATTGATACCAGTTCAGCACGCCTTCGCTGCGAAGAGATTGCGAAGGGCCGTGAACGGCTCAGTCGGGATGTGCGGCAAAAGCTTGAAGCGCAGCATTGCCAGAATGTTCTGCGCAGCGCCACGGAAACCAATTTCACGGATACCACCATTTACCGGCATAACACGACAATGATTTGTGGTGGCATCCTGGGCAAAAGTTTTACGGGGTCGATGATTTACCGGCGTTTTATCTATTCACCCGACGAAAAAGCCCTGGTGATTGAGCCTGTTTCCGAAGCCGATAAAACCCGGTTCGAAGGGCAAAAAACCGTTCAGCAACTTCAGGATGATTTTAACCGGCAGCACCAGCAGTATTGCCAGTAATCAGTCGGGAATCGCCTGTTTCAGCTGCGCCAGTGAACAGCGCAACCGCCACAGCAGGCCGGCCAGGGTGCTGGCGTCGGCACTGTTGACACTAAGCGCCTCTTCTGTGAGGCCCTGAAGCGCGTCCAGCGCGGTGTCCAGGTGGCGATGCTGCACACCGTGTAAGCTCATAATATTCTGCAGATTGTGCAATGCTTCGCTCCGGTACTGGTTCAGTATCGGGGTGTCTGTTTGCCAGTCACGCAGTTGCCAGACGAGATGGGAACAGTTAAGCAGAACGACGCCCCAACGCAGTAGCCAGACGCGCGCCGTTTCATCTTTACTGTTACTGAGTTGACCAATTTTATGATAAATCAGCGACTCAAAACGGTTCTGATCCCGGTGGGGATGCTGACGAAGCTGATCCAGAAACGCCAGCCTCAACGCCTGGATATGGCGACGGCTGCGGCGTGAATCGGAGCTGGGACGCAGGATCTGGAAAGCCAGCCAGGCCAGCAGCACACCGCAGACTTTCGCTATGTTATCGTTCACGAACCCCTGATAATCCCAGTCGGGCGGATTGGTGACGGCCAGAAACGACCCCAGAAAAACAATAAACTGGCCCCACATCGCCGCCCGCTGTTTTTGCTGTACCCGGAACAGTTGTAGCGTCAGCAGCAGCGGAAACAGGATGGCCAGCAGTTGCCACAGCTGATTAAACTGCACCATCACACCAAATTTAAACAGCACGCTAAAAGCAAACAGCCAGAGCAACGTTTTCAGTAACAGCGTAATGCTGCCTGTGGGCGAAGGGGCCGAGGCGTAAAGGACACAGGCAATCGCCGTAAACGTCAGGGCCGAGGCACCCGAGGTCCATTGTGTCGCGATCCAGAATGCGCAGCCTGCCACGATGATGCTGAATGTTCGTAGCGCACTCCAGCCGGCTTCGGCGCTGTCACTTTCGCTGGCCAGCGCAGACACTGCAGGCGGTTGAAAGCGGGTATCGGCATCAGCCTGTTCCAGTTGCCTTATCCAGCGCAACACATTGAGATACATCCAGCAGAAGTAGCGCAGCCGCTGACAAAACGCCCGTTGCCGGTAATCACCATCGCTGGCAGGGGTGATGCTGCGTAACAAGGCTGCCAGCCGGTACTTATCACAGTCCGGTTTTGCCAGCTCCTGCGTAATGCGTGTTAAGGCCAGATACAGCGCTTCCGGCGCGTCTGGCCAGTTCAGCAGCATGCGCCGCAGGCTGGACAGGACGCTGGTCAGACGAAGCTGCTGATGCAGGATATAGTTCAGAACGTTATTTTGGCGACGAAAGCGGTAATGGCTCCAGAATGCCTGGATACGCAATAAATTCATGGTCAGGATCTGGCCAATCACCGCTTCGTGAGCGTGACGGATCTCGTCGTTCCGGGTGTCCTGCAAGAGCAGCGTGGCGTGATCCAGCAGACGCGTGTGCATCTGCTTCAGGGCGGTGATCAGGGCTTCACCGTCTGACGTACTGGGCAGGATCATCATCATTAAACCCGCACAGAGCAGCCCGGAAATCACCTCACAGACGCGCGCCTGGGCAATGTCCCACAGGCCACTGATATCGGTCAGATTGACACAGCTGAAGGCAATGATCGCCGCAGTGTACCCGGCCAGCGAAAACCCATAGGCGACATTATTTTGATAGTGGTTGGCCACCCAGGTACACAGCGCCAGCCAGCCTGCGATAAAAAAGGCAAACAGCCAGGGTTCATTAAGCGTATGGCCCGCAATCAGCAAGGCGGCCGTTGCCCCCAGCAGGCTTCCAACAATACGTCCCAGACTCTTACTGATCACACCGCCGATTGTCGGGAAGCTTACCACCGCAGCGGAGGTCATGGCCCAGTAGGGTTCGTTAAGATCCAGTCCATAGGCAATGCTCAGGGCCAGGCACATGGCAGCCGCGTTACGCAGAGCATAACGCCACTGATTGCTGTCCGCTTTCAGCCAGGGCAGGTTTTGCCAGGCCAGTCCGTTGAGGTTCATGGTTGTATCGTAATCGTGCAGGTCGTACCGGCGATTAACAGAGCGTTATCCGGGAGAGCAGCGAGACGAATGCGTACAGGAACACGTTGAGCAAGGCGCACCCAGGGCACGTTCGGTTTGATATCGGGCAGCAGCCCACTGTCGGCGTCCAGACTCTGATCGTAAATCGCGCGCCCTATGCTCTCAACCTGACCGGATAACTGCCGGCCCGTACTGTAGAGCGTCACCTGAGCGGCCGCACCCGGACGAATATGGCGCAATTTGGTCTCTTCAAAGTAGCCCACGACATAAAAAGCGTGACTGTCCACCAGCGCAAAAAGCGGAGTGCCAGCCGTGGCGAAATTGCCGGGACGTAGTGTCAGATTGCTGACCCAACCGTCCGTGGGGGCGTTCACGGTGGTTTGCTGTAAATTCCATGCGGCCTGTTCACGCGCGGCCTGCGCGGCCTTGACGTTGGCCTGCGCCGCCGCTGCATTCAGTCGGGCGACATCCAGATCTTCGCCCGAGATGGTATTGCGCGGCAGTTTACTGCGCCGGTTGAATTCATTTTGGGCTTTCGCCATATCGGCCTGCGCCTGGCTCAGCTGTGCGTCGGCTTTATGCAGAGCGATTTGCCAGGGCACAGGATCCAGCGTCAGTAACCGATCCCCTTTATGTACAAACTGATTATCGACCACGTTCAGTGCCGTGATCCGTCCCGAAATTTGCGGGGTGATCGTGACCAGCTCGGCACGTACTTTGCCGTCGCGCGTCCACGGTGACTGCATGTAGTAGTTCCAGGCCCACCAGGCGCTGAGAAGCGCCAGCGTGAAAACAATCAACGTAGAAAAGTACTTTAATCCTGAAAGGTTCATCTTTTTCATCCGTGCGCCATTAACCAGAGTGCGCCTGTTACACACAACACAAACAGCGAGAGATCGAACAAGGTGGGATGCCAGACCTCACCCGACGCAAGCCAGCCGCGCAGAAGCGGGTGGATAAATAACCAGAGAACAAAACCGGCCAGCACCGCTTTAAACAGGGGAGGGAAATAGAGTGAGGCGCCGAAAATCAATTCGGAAAGCGGGCTGATGCTGAAAAATCCTTGGCGAATGATATCCATTGCAGTGCAGTATCCTGGAACCTGTGCGTGAAACAATTTCAGCCGAAACTGTTCACTTGGTTATTTGTAATTTAAACTTCGGGCTTGCAAAATGCTATACAATGCAGCTTGATAGCTGCGTACATACATTATAAGGAGATAGCATGGATACCCCTCTCGGCACGGATCTGTCCAGGCTGGTGCGAATCTGGCGAGCACTGATTGATCAACGTTTGAAGCCGTTAGAGCTGACTCAAACGCACTGGGTAACACTGCACAATATCCATCAACTGCCGCCTGAGCAGTCGCAAATCCAGTTAGCGAAAGCCATTGGTATCGAGCAGCCTTCTCTGGTCAGAACCCTGGATCAACTTGAGGAGAAAGGGCTGATTACCCGGACCACTTGCGCCCACGATCGCCGGGCCAAACGCATTAAGCTGACACAACAGGCAGAGCCAGTCATTCAGCAGGTTGAACACGTGATTGATATTACCCGGGATGACATTCTCTCCGGTATCAGCCGCGACGAAATCAACCAGATGGTGACGCTGATTGCGCGTCTTGAAAAGAATATTCTCGAACTGCAAAACAAAGAGAAATAAGACCGACGCGCAGTGCGACCGGCACCGGCGTCGGTTGGTCACTGCGTTAACGCGGAGAAACGGTAACCTGACTACCGTCGGTGGCCAACGCAACACGTTGTCCGACTGAGTAACGGCTGGCTGCCTGTTTCTGCACCACCATAATGGTGTTGCCGTCATCCTTACGGATTTCCAGCTCAACGCCGTCAGTTTTGTTCATTGCGCCTTGTACGCCCTGACCTGCAACGCCACCCAGCACCGCGCCTCCCGCTGTTGCCAGGCTACGTCCTGCACCACCGCCGATGGTATTACCCAGGAATCCACCCAGTACGGCGCCGCCAATGGCCCCAATGATGTTGCTGTCGTCTCCACCCTGGATTTTAACCGGGCGAACTGAGACTAAGGTACCGTAAGAAACACTTTGTACCTGCTTGGCCTCACTGGCACTGTAGGTATCGCCCGATAACGTATCGGTATTGCTACAGCCCGCCAGCATCGCACCAGTCAAAGCGACCACAATTAAACGCTTAATCATTTGAAACTCCTTTATTCAAGAATGCGCCATCTCTATCGCGAAATCCTGTAAACAGTATAAGACAGAAAACTGGCGAATTAACCTTCTGCGGAATAAAACATGGCTGTCGACAGCATAGACCGCAAATTTTTAACAATGATTCAATCAATCATAAAAATACCCGGGACGTTAACCACCAGGCAGTTTGTTGATTTAAAACAAAGTAATCGTGGATTCAGGGCCGATATTTTGTCAGGCTACAGGCAGCGTATTCACTTTTTCATCCCGATGAAAGGAACGGCTATGAAATCAGGACGCTACATTGGCGTGATGTCGGGTACCAGCCTTGATGGGGTCGATGTCGTGCTGGCCGCCATCGACGAAAATATGGTGGCGCAGCAGGCGAGCTATTGCCATCCCATGCCGCCCGATCTGCGCCAGAGCATTCTGGCGATTTGTCAGGGCCAGGCAGTGACGTTGTCGCAACTGGGGCAACTGGACACGCGACTGGGCCAGCTATTCGCTGACGCAGTACTGACGCTTATGCAGCGCGAGGCGCTGGAGATGAGCGATGTGGTGGCGATTGGCTGTCACGGTCAAACGGTATGGCATGAGCCGCACAGCGCGGCACCCAATACCTTACAAATTGGCGATAACAACCAGATAGTGGCGGCAACAGGCGTGACGGTTGTCGGGGATTTCCGTCGGCGCGATATGGCGCTGGGTGGGCAAGGCGCGCCGCTGGTGCCTGCCTTTCATCAGGCCCTGTTAATGGATGCCACGGAACGGCGCATGGTGCTGAATATCGGCGGTATTGCCAATCTCTCCCTGCTGATTCCGGGGCAGCCCGTGCGCGGCTTTGATACCGGGCCGGGCAATATGCTGCTGGACGCATGGATATGGCGTAATCAGGGGAAAGCCTATGATAAGGACGCGAACTGGGCGCGAAGCGGTAAGGTCAGTCCTGCGTTACTGGAAGCGCTACTGCGTGAACCCTGGCTGGCGCGGGTGCCGCCCAAAAGTACCGGACGTGAACTGTTTAATCTGGGCTGGCTTGAACAGCATTTGCGCCACTTTCCCGGCATCGCTGCTCAGGATGTGCAGGCCACGCTAAACGAGTTTACCGCCGTGACCATTGCGCAACAGGTACAACTCAACGATGGCTGCGATCGGTTGCTGGTATGCGGAGGCGGCAGCCGAAATCCGTTGCTGATGGCCCGCCTGGCGGCGCATCTGGCCGGAACAGAAGTCACGACAACCGATACCGTCGGGATTAATGGTGACGACATGGAAGCGCTGGCATTTGCCTGGCTGGCTTACCGCACACTGTCTGGTTTGCCGGGCAATTTACCTGCGGTGACCGGGGCGCGGGAGAAAAGCATCATCGGGGCGATTTATCCGGCGAATCCGCGCTTTTACCGCTGAGAGAAAGGGGACAGGTTTGTCCCCTGAGCAGAAGGCGCGTAAAAGAGCATCAGGCCACGCCGGGCAGGTGCGTCAGTTTACGCACGCCGGTAATGACGGTGGCGACGATCGTTTCACGTCGTGTAATGACTTCAACCTGGTAGTATTTGCTGCGATAGGCAATTGAATAGATAACCGGATGGTATTTATTTCCCTCACCATAGCGGGACATATGGGCTTCAAGCGCGCGCGAGGCGGCTACGATATGGACGGGTTCTTTATCACCGCGGATGATTTGCTTCATTCAGTTCCTCAAATGCTGTACCTGTGGGGCGCGCCTTAAGACGGCGCGTGACTTCGGCCTTTAACACTGAACATCTGACTGCTTAACATCTTTGATAATTTAAAAACAGCGTGCACGTCGACTATTGCAATGCGATGACACAATCTGAAACGCGCTTCTAATATTTAGCAGCGCGTTTTCAGTCCGGCAAGGAAGAACGAAAAATTCACTTTCCTGCGGATAACCGTCTTATTTTAACTCAGGCCAGGTAACAGAGGAGACGCCGTTGACTTTCGGCCAGGAGAAAAGAAACCCCTGGAATTGTGAAACGCCGGCGGCTTCCAGCCACATCCATTCTTCGGGCTGTTCAATGCCCTCTGCAATCACGGTAATTTCCAGTGACGAACAACAGGCTAAAATAGCGTGCACAATAGCCTGCTTCGGGCCGCTTTTATGCACATTGCTGATAATGCTGCGATCAATTTTTATTTTGTCGGGCTGAATCTGCGTCAGTAAGGATAGCCCGGCATAGCCCGCGCCAAAATCATCCAGTGCCACGCTGATGCCCGCTGCTTTGAGCTGTTTCAGCGCCGCTGCAAAGTCGTCAGGACGGGAAATGATTTCATTTTCGGTAAACTCGACCACGATCTGCTCAGGAACCAAATCGTGGGCGTAGATTTCAGTAAGCAGAAACGTTACGGCATCCGGCACCAGCACCAGCGACATGGGCAACAGGTTGACTGACAGCATAATGCCGTCTATCCCCAGCGCCTTCGCCTGTGCAAAAGCGATGCGTTTGGACTGCAGATCGTCGCGGTAGATGTTCTCCGGCGGGAGGCGTGAAAAGTAATCCTGTTGTGTTTCGCCCTGCGAGCCCCGAAGCAGGGCTTCCAGCGAGACGATTTTACGTGCAAGGGGATCGATAATCGCCTGAAAAGCAAAATTGACGCCTTCGTGATTAATCAGCGCGTCGTCACCTTCGCGCACTTCCTCATCATCACTGATAAAATCCCAGCTTTCCGCTGAGGGAATTTCAAAATAATTCTCTTTTTCCCGTGCTTCGACAAAGGTGCGCAAAAATTTAAGCGCTCTGTCTTCATAGGTCAGCTGATATTTGGTTGTGCCTTTTTCAAGCACGGCATTAAGTACAGTGGTTTTATCGTATTCACGCAGATCAAACAGCTCCATGCCCACGTTACCAAAACGGCGGGAAGGCGCATAATCCCGCATTAATTCCACAATATTATGGTGGCTGGTATCACGGCAGATACGTTCGTAAACCGCCAGTACATCATTCTCTGGACCTTCAAGAACCTGAAAAAAATGGGTGCCATTAAATAATAAGATGCCGGTAACGCTTGATGACTCATTAATTTTATTGGCTTTAGCGACCAGGCCTTCCAGCATTTTCAGTGGAACATGATCAGCGATGTGACTGCGATAGATAATTGTCGACAACATAACGTCTTCCAGATTCTTGTTCTTTTTACCGCACACATTGCCAAAACCCAGACCGGGCGGCCCCGAGCCTGCGTGAATCCCGTTGCAAAATGTGTTTGAGCCAGGCTTTTCCAGCATGGCGCAAGGAGGGTGCTTACCTGTGAGGTTCCGTTGTCACAGACGGGTTAATAGCGTTCAGATCACGCTGTCGGGCATCAACCGATTTGCTCTGGTTTTTTCTTTACCAGCGTGGTATCGCATCGTTTCCATTATATCAGTACTTCGACGTCCGGCGAGGAAATCCTGGTGTCTTTTTTGCAGTTTATGAACGGTTAATAAAGCGGTTTCTCTGCCTCAGCAGTCAGGTTACGCGAGGTAATCAAATTTTCT
Organism: Pantoea sp. PNA 14-12; assembly: GCF_004364735.1. Classification (NCBI taxonomy): domain Bacteria; kingdom Pseudomonadati; phylum Pseudomonadota; class Gammaproteobacteria; order Enterobacterales; family Erwiniaceae; genus Pantoea; species Pantoea sp. PNA 14-12. The sequence goes on from NZ_SOAJ01000001.1 coordinate 1,004,167, forward strand.
CTTTCATCTTCTCCTGCACGGGATTTAAAAAGGGTAGTGCCTTGATTTGGTATGATTTTCTTAGCGGGAGGCCAGACGATAAGGCTGAACGTAATGATTAAGACGGCGAACCGAACTTTCCGTATAAACCGTTTTGTAAAACAGGATGCTGATACAACATTAACGGAAGGGCGAAGATGGGTTGCGAATAAATCTCAAAACCACCGTTTTATAATTGCCTGCGTAGTTTTAGGCATAATTCTCAGCTAGTGTTAATGACGCTACATTATTAAATAAAATCATACTTTGCTTTTTCTCACCTGATTGATACAGCAACTACCGGGGGCAGTACCATGCTTAAATCAAGCTACTATTATGTGTGTCCATACAACAGAAGCGGATGGATCATTCATAAAGAAGGCTGTGTTCATCTTTATAACAGCCGTGGCCGGGAATTTATTGGTTCACTGTATAGCCGTCAGCAGGCGCTGACAGTGGCAAAAATCCATCATCCCGAAGCGATTCTGTGTACGGTCTGTCTGAGCCACTATGTCTGTCCCACAGCCGGCAACCGTCTCACTTCCCGTGGCCGTCCGCTGCCGACACGACATACGCCAAAATCATCCTGAATAAGGCTGCGTGATAAAGCAGGGGGACTATGATGTCAGAAGGCGGAGGGCGCCGGTCAGCCCGACGTGAATGCCAGAAGTTGAAATGGCGGTTGCTGAACCCGTGAAATAACGGGCAGCGGCGCTGTCGTGCAGTCAATAAAAAAGCAGCTGCGAACAGCTGCTTAAGTCGGTTAAGCCTGTTTAGGCTGACCGTTTGAGGCGGTCAGGCCGCCATCGACAGGCAGATTCGCCCCGGTAATGTAGCGGGCGTCATCGCTGGCAATAAACGCAATCGCATCAGCGATATCTTCCGGCTCCCCGGCGCGACGCAGCGGAATACGGTCATAGAAGCGTTCAAGCAGTGCCTGATCGTTCTTAACGCCTTCGGTCAGGTCGGTAAACGTAAAGCCAGGACAAATGGCGTTGACCCGCACGCCATCGGTGCCATAGTCCATCGCCAGTGAGCGGGTAAAATTGGTGATTGCGCCTTTCGCCGCGTTATACACACTCATGCCCCAGTCGCCGCCCAGGCCTGATACTGACGAAATGTTCACGACGTTGCCCCGGGTTTTCAGCAGGGCAGGCATAAAATAGTGCACGCAGTGGAAGACGCCGTCGAGATCAACGCTCATCAGCTTTTTCCAGTCAGCGAGTTCAATCTCGTGAATGCGGCCCTGCACGATGATCCCGGCGTTATTCACCAGCACATCAACGCGGCCATATTTTTCTTCAACGCGGCTTGCCAGGGCCTGAACCTGGTCGGCTTCAGCGACATCACAATCGGCAACCATATGGTCCTGACCCGACAGTTGTGCCGCGACCTTTTCCAGTTTATCCCGGGTACGTCCCACCAGCACAACAGACGCGCCTTCCTCCGCAAAGCGTTTTGCACTCGCTGCGCCAATTCCTGATCCGGCGCCTGTCACTACAACGATTTTTCCTGTAAATCTGGACATGTTGCCTCCTTAATGGCGTTGCTTTTCTGTTGATACGCGTTTAAGCCTGGCAGCCACCAGGCTCAGGTCAAGCGCAGCGCGTCCGGATGCGCAGAGTTTAACCTGAGCAATCGCGGTACGCGTTGCGCTAACGCCGGCCTACGGCCTTCTGAACAGCGCCATACTGCGGCCTTCCAGTTCGAAGTCCTTTTCCTTGGTAATCACCAGACCGCGTTTATCCACATCGCTGGTGGTCAGCTCCAGCACCCAGCCGCCGTCACCGAACTGCGGAATACGGAAGGGCACATTACCCTCGAAAGGATTAATTAACATCAGCACGTCATACCAGATTCCTTCCTGATTCTGCAGGTCGGGCCGACCGATATAAACGCCAAGGGTTGAGCCTTCATCCCACTGTTCAGCCTGTTGCAGACCGCCGCCCGCATTGAACCATTTAATTTCCATGCCATCGCGCCAGCTTTCGCGCCGCAATAACGGCTGGGTTTTACGTAAGGCGATAATGTGACGGGTAAACTCGCGTAACGCTTCGGCGGAAGGGGGCAGATTGTCCCAGTGAACCCAGGAAATTTCACTGTCCTGACAATAGCCGTTATTGTTGCCCATCTGGCTACGGCCAAACTCATCGCCTGCCAGCAGCATGGGCGTACCGTGCGAGAAAAACAGGGTGGCCAGGAAGTTACGCTTCTGACGCTCACGGACGGCATTGATGCCTTCGTCATCCGTCGGCCCCTCAACGCCATAATTGTACGAACGGTTATCGTTATGCCCGTCGTTATTGTCTTCACCATTATCGGCATTATGCTTCTCGTTGTACGACACCAGGTCGTTCAGCGTGAAGCCATCATGCGCCGTGATAAAATTGACGCTGGCCCAGGGGCGGCGACCGCGCTGGTCATACAGATCGCCGGAGCCAAGCAACCGCGCCGCAAAGTCGGTAGAGACATTATTGCCTTTCCAGTAATCACGCACCGTATCGCGATACTGATCGTTCCATTCCGCCCAGCCCGGCGGGAAACCACCAACCTGATAACCACCCGGACCAATGTCCCACGGTTCCCCGATCAGTTTTAATCGGGAAAGCAGCGGATCCTGAGTAATGGCGTCGAAGAAGCCGCCGCGTGGATCGAAGCCTTCCGGTTCACGTCCCAGAATTGTACCCAGATCGAAGCGGAAACCATCGATATGCATGGATTCTGCCCAGTAGCGCAAGGAGTCCGTGACCATCTGCAACACACGTGGATGCGAGGTGTTGACCGTGTTACCGGTTCCGGTGTCGTTAATGTAGTAACGATGCTGGTCCGGTAATGTACGGTAGTAGGAGAAGTTATCGATGCCCTTAAACGACAGGGTTGGACCGAGCTCATTGCCCTCGGCCGTGTGGTTATAAACCACGTCCAGAATCACTTCGATACCGGCATCATGGAAGGCGCGCACCATATCGCGGAATCCCTGAATTCCACGCGGGCCGAAATAGCGTGTGGCCGGGGCAAAAAAGTTCAGTGAGTTATAGCCCCAGAAGTTTTTCAGCCCTTTATCCAGCAGGTGTTGATCGTCGGGAAACCAGTGCACCGGCAGCAACTCGACTGACGTAATGCCCAGACTTTTGATATAGCCCACCGTCGACTGATGGCTCATGCCATCGTAGGTGCCGCGCATCTCCGGAGGTAACGCCATGTTCAGTTGGGTGAAGCCTTTCACATGGGTTTCATAAACGATGGTTTCTGACCAGGGAATCTGCGGCCGGTTCTGATCCTGCCAGTCAAATTCGTTCGGATCGATGACGCGACATTTCGGCGTAAAAGGCGCACTGTCGCGATCGTCAAACGTCAAATCTTTATCGTCGTGATACAAATCATATGCGAAGTGCGCCTCATTCCAGGCAATATCGCCGGCCAGTTCGCGCGCATACGGATCGACGAGTAATTTGTTAGGGTTGAATCGGTGACCGTTTTCCGGGTCGTAAGGGCCATACACCCGGTAGCCATAAAGCGCACCTGGCTGTAAACCCGGCACGTAACCGTGCCAGATCTCATGCGTAAACTCCGGCAGCTCCAGACGGGCGATCTCCTGCTTGCCGCTGGGATCATAAAGACACAGCTCTACGCGTTCTGCATGCGCAGAAAACAGCGCAAAGTTGACGCCTTGCCCATCATAATTTGCCCCAAGCTGATGGGCCGATCCCGACGTAATTTCAAAACGATGATTTGACATCTGTCCCTCTCAATTAACGAACCCAGTAACGGCGTTTTAGTCCTTGTACCAGCCTGTTTCTAGCAAGCTAACAGTGCCAGTGCCCAAAAGTTATTTAATCTGTCCAGCGCAATATGGTCGGTCAGGGTGATTTCCTCGCCGCTCAGCAGATCGCGGTAGCGTCGATGCGCCAGCGCCTCAGGCAGCGGGATCGCGGTGTCATCCCAGCGTCCGGCAGGCGGGGACGTCAGCGTCTGTAGCGTGTTAAAAATCAATCGCGGCGTAATCACGATAATCGCCTCGTCACCCTGCGTGCGGGCAAACGCCAGCAGCGCGTCCTCATGGGCGCCCTGTGCCGTCAGCGGCAGGTACGCGCCCCGGGCAAACAGCGCGGGGTGCGACTGCCGGGCGTTCAGCAAGGCCTGCGTGGCATACTGGTTCACGTGACCACTGAGCCAGCCCTCAGGCGTATCGGGCAGCGCGGTGATGCCAGCATGCAGCATCTTGTCCAGCGCCGCGTAATCGGGCTCACGCCGGTTGTCCGGATCGACCAGGCTGAAGTCCAGCGCTTCACTTCCCTGATAAATATCCGGCACGCCGGGTGCGGTAAGTTTGATGATTCGCTGGCTCAGACTGTTTATCAGCCCGGCCTGAATAAACGGCTGTAATGCGGCGACAAAATCCTGCAGAAAAGCCTGATTATCAGGGGAGAGCAGATGATGAGCGTAATCCAGTACCGCCTGTTCGTAATCCGTATTGTTTTCCGTCCAGTCGGTACGCAGCTTGGCTTCACGCAGGGCTTTTTCAACGTAGCCGGCAAAGCGCTCGGCCAGGGCGGCCAGTCCGGCCCGATCATCCGGTTGCAACGTCGGCGGCCAGACGCCCGCCAGTGCCTGAAAGAGTAGCCATTCCACGGTGGCTTCGGGTGCCGGACCTTCCGCAAGCGAGCGGACCGCCGGGCGATTCAGCTCACGCCAGCGCGCGACGCAGGCTGCCCACTGCTGCGGTGCTTCTGTCAGGGTATAGAGACGGGCACGGGCATCTTCGCCACGCTTGGTATCATGGGTTGAACTGGCGGAAAGAGCATCGGGCTGGCGCGCAAGGCGGTCCTGCATTTCCTCATGAAACTGCGCCGGTGAAAACTGCGCCTGCAGCGGTTCTGCGCCCACTTCATTCAACGCCAGCGCCATGTTTTGACGATAAAACAGCGTGTCTTCGATGGATTTCGCCATCAGCGGGCCGGTCAGTTGCTGGAAACGTGTACGGAAGCTGTCTGCCTGCCCGGTCACCGCATGCGCCACATCACCCTGCATAATGCGCAGCAGGAAATCCAGCGCGTGGCTGTCCGGTGCATGAGCTGATGCCTTGACGTCTGCGGCGACCGCCTGTAACCGTTGCTGGTCATCGGCGGTCAGGCCCTGCGTATTGCCATAGGTACGATAAACCGGAAACGCCACCAGCAGCTCACGCAGCGCGTTGCGCAGATCGTCCGGGCGCACGGCGACGTGTTCATCTTCGGCAATAGCCGTGGCCAGCTGCAGCAGACGTGAAAACTCGCCGGCAAAGTTACGGTCTGCCATCAGGCATTTCGCTTTACGCAGTTCCTCTTCCATCTGCACGTCAGCGCCGCTGACGTCTTCCCAGGCCTGACGCAGTGACCCAAGCGTTTTATTATCCACCAGCACATGAGACAACGCGCTGATAAATTCATAGCCCGTGGTGCCCGAGATGGGCCAGTCGGCCGGAAGGTGTTCTCCGGCGCCCAGGATTTTCTCAACGGTGAGATAACAATCTGGCCCGGCGGCCTGGCGGAGCTGCTCCAGATAGCCTTTGGGATCGGCCAGCCCGTCAACGTGGTCAACGCGCAGTCCGTCAACCGCACCGCTGTGTACGAGGCTCAGAATAAGCCGGTGCGCATCTTCGAACACCGCCGGATCTTCCACCCGCACGCCCACTAAACCGGTGACCTCGAAAAAGCGACGATAGGAGAGGTCGTGTGCAGCATCGCGCCACGACATCAGCCGCCAGGGCTGCTGCTCATGCAGTGCCGCCAGTTCGCCTTTGCCGCTGAGCTGGAGCACCGCCGCTTCACGACCTTCCCAGCTTGCCGGGGTCAGTGGATAATAGCTTTCGAAATAGGCCAGCGCGGGCTTGCCTGTATCGGGATCGCGCTTCACGCTGATCTCGCCATTTTCCAGCACGGTATCGATATCGTCGCCCAGGAACGGCAGCGTTAAGCGCCGTGACCAGTCAATATCAAAGTAACGTGCATAGCGGCTGTCCTGACCATGCTCAAGGACGTCGCGCCACCAGCCATTTTCCAGCGAGGCCGCCATGTGGTTGGGTACGATATCAATAATCAACCCCAGTCCGGCGGCTTTCAGGGCGCTGACCAGACGATCAAAGCCCGCACGACCGCCAATGGACGGATCGATCGCGTTGACGTCGGTGACATCGTAGCCGTGGGTGGATCCCTTTGTAGCGGTAAAAATGGGCGAGGCATAAAGATGGCTGATGCCCAGGTCTTTCAGATAGGGCACCAGCGCCGCAGCACGATCAAACGTCATGCCGTTACGAAACTGAATACGGTAGGTAGCGGTTGGAATACTCATTTGCTGTCTCCCGCAGCCAGACGAACCACGATGGAATGTTGGGGCAACCGATCGGCCGCTTTCGGCCAGGCAAAGAGGGTTTCACCGGGCATTTCAGGCAGCGGCTGGGCCTGCTCACCTATGTTCAGCGCCATGGCCAGTGTCCCCGCAGGGAAGGTCCAGCTCACGGCAACAAAGCCCTCGGCGGTCGCCAGCACCTGACCGCTGTGACCGCCTGCGGTGGCCAGCAGCGGGACAATGGACTGCTGTCGGATTGCCAGCAGTGACCGGGTCAGCGTCAGCCAGCGTTGGCCTTCCTCATTTTCCAGCTTGCGCCAGTCCAGCTTTGAACGCACAAACGTCGCTTCGTCGTTTGGATCGGGCACGCTTTCGCCCTCATGACCGGCATGGCCTTCAAACTCTTTTGCCCGGCCTTCACGCACGGCTTTAGCCAGATCGCCATGAAAATCGGTAAAGAACAGGAAAGGGTGGGTTTCGCCATACTCTTCCCCCATAAACAGCAGCGGGATATGCGGTGATAACAGTAATGTCGCCAGTAGCACCTGTGTGCGTTCAGCGCCGGCCAGCGAAATCAGCCTTTCGCCCTGCGCACGGTTGCCCACCTGGTCGTGGTTCTGAATAAAATCAACAAAGGCCACAGGCGGCTGTCCCGTGCTGTCTACACCGCGTTTCTCACCGGACTGAACGGACACCTCACCCTGATAGACAAAGCCCTCGGCCAGCGCGCGCGCCACGCGTTTTTCAGGCTGATCGGCAAAGTCTTTGTAGTAAGCGTGCGTTTCACCGGTGGCGAAGACATGCACGGCATTATGGAAGTCGTCATTCCACTCCGCCGTAAACAGCGGCACGCCGCCGTTTTCCGTCCTGGGGTGCAGGAAAATAACGTTACGGCAATCTTCGGTGGTGAGGTGAATCTGGCGGTCAGGAATGTCCGCCCGGATCCGCTCAGCAATCTCCGTTAGCACGTGTTTGTCAGCGATATCCTCAATCTGATCGATGGCATCAAAACGCAGGCCGTCCAGACAATACTCTTGCAGCCAGAAAAGGGGCGCTTCCGCGATATAGCGGCGAACGGCGTCAACATCATAGGCAATACCCGCGCCCCACGGCGTCATGCGATCTTTGTGAAAGAAGTCGGGTGACAGCAGCGGCAGATAATTTCCGTCCGGACCAAAGTGGTTAAGCACGATGTCGAGTACAACTGCAATGCCATAGCCATGCGCGGCATCAATAAACGCTTTGAAATCGTCGGGCGAACCGTAGGCGGCATGCGGTGCGTAAAGCAGCACGCCATCGTAGCCCCATCCGCGCTGGCCGCCAAACTGCGAGACCGGCAACACCTCAATCATGGTGATGCCGGTCTCAGCCAGATAAGGCAGTTTTTTAATTGCGGCCTGGAAAGTACCTTCTTCCGTGAACGTGCCGATATGCATTTCATAGACCACGCTTTCCTGCCACGGACGACCACGCCAGTCGGTGTTCTGCCAGCGATAGTGTGTCGGATCGATAACCAGCGACGGTCCACTGACATCATCCTGCTGCGCGCGTGAGGCGGGATCGGGGATAACGGTGCCATCGTTCAGCACAAAGTTGTACGCTGTGCCCGCCTGAATGCCGCTGGCATGATATTCAAACCAGCCGTCTTCGGCGGGTGTCATGGCACTATCCTGACCGCCCAGTCGCAGCGTGACCTGCTGCTGGCCGGTCGCCCAAACGCGGAAACGCACGCTCCCGTCGGCCAGAAACTCCGCCCCCCAACTCTTACAAAATGCTGTCGATCCCATTCCGTTGCCTCTTTAATCAGAAAGTACGCAATAAGCACCCTCACGCTATCGGTCAGCCGAGGGTACGGGTTGAAAATGTTGTTAACGAGATCAGGCACCCAGGAGAGGGGAACGCCTTCATCACCTCTGCCTGCGTTACTATTCAGAAAGTGTTATGTGTCATACCGCTTCAGACGCCAGGCAGCGTCTGATTCACACCATGCTTAAGCCCTAATCATAGACTACGTTGCCGCATTTACTGCGCGTGCCCGCCTTTGTACACGATTTATTCCTCAGCGAGGCTGATACGCACCGCCATCGGGCCCGCCCTGGTTTTCGCTGAACTTTATGGAAAATCAGATAAAACCCTGTGCCGTTATGCACAAAAAAACCGCCGTAAACAGCGGTTTCGCGGTCAAATAGGTGAATTTATGTGACGTTGTCACGATAACGTCAGCCAGACCCGAAAGCCTGGCTGACGCGCCATCAGGCCGGGATGGTTTCCGCCTTTTGGCTACGTGACCAGACACGGTGTTCGGCCATGGCCGCCGTGAAATCATTCATCAGCGCGATTTCAGCATTGTCGGCTTCCACGATGCCGTCTTCCTGCTGATTCTCATCCAGGTCAAACTGCGCTTTAAAGCGACGCGCTTCCCCACTCAGACCAATGACTTTCAGGTGCTTGTACGCTTCCAGCAGGAAGTAGCGTGCATCACCACTTTTCAGCAGCGCATCCATGTTGCCATTGGGGACGATCACGGCGTCGAACGTAAGGGAAGGCAGGCCGTTAAAGGTGGCATCGATGGGTAACTGTGATCCATCGTCGGCACTGACCTGGCCCATGTGCGCCGCCAGCAGTTTCGTATGCACGCCGGCCGTTTTCAGGTGTTGCAGGATATGCAGCACATCATCGGCGTTGACGCCCTCGCTGACTAACAGCGCCACCTGGCGGCCTTTGATATCCCCATCCGGGATCGCGTACAGGCTCAGGCTGTCATCCTTTTGCAGGCCGTTAACCTCTTTTGGCGCGGCGGTATTCAACTGGTCGTCGCTGAGCGCAATCCCCAGATTGGCGGCAACGCCCTGCGCCAGCGTGACGTCAATGCGCAGCAGATGATCGAGCACGCGCTCACGAATGTAAGGGCGAGCCACTTTACTCAGTTCAAACGAATACGCGCCAATAATATGTTGCTGTTCGATGGCAGTCTGGCTGTTCCAGAACAGTCGCGGCTGTGAATAGTATTCGCCGAATGAAGGGCTGCGTTCGCGCACTTTATGTCCTTCAATGCGCTCCTGATAGCTTTCAAAGCCGCCACCTTTTGCCGCCGGTGGGGTTTCCCGTGGCCAGTTGTCATTGATCGAGTTCGGCTCGTAGTTGGCCGGATTGGTATCAATGTCCATCCGGTGCATGCCCTGACGCTGAAAATTGTGGTAAGGGCAAACCGGGCGGTTAATCGGAATTTCATGGAAGTTAGGCCCGCCAAGACGGCTGATTTGCGTATCGGTGTAGGAGAACAGACGGCCCTGAAGCAGGGGATCGTTGGTGAAATCCAGGCCGGGAACGATGTGACCGGGATGGAAGGCGACCTGCTCGGTTTCGGCGAAGAAGTTGTCCGGGTTGCGGTTCAGCACCATTTTGCCGACGCGCACCACAGGCACCAGCGCTTCAGGAATCAGTTTGGTGGCGTCCAGAATATCAAAGTCAAACTTAAACTCATCCTCTTCCGGAATCATCTGCAGGCCAAGCTCAAACTCAGGGAAATCACCCGCTTCAATCGCTTCCCACAGATCGCGACGGTGGAAGTCGGGATCGCGGCCTGTCAGCTTCTGAGATTCGTCCCACAGCAATGAGGCTTTACCGGCCAGCGGTTTCCAGTGGAAACGCACAAACGTGGCTTTACCTTCGTCGTTGATCAGGCGGAACGTATGAATGCCGAAGCCTTCCATCGTGCGGTAGCTGCGTGGGATACCGCGGTCGGACATCGCCCACATAACGTTGTGCAGGGTTTCGGGCTGCAGCGAGACATAATCCCAGAATGTGTCGTGCGCACTCTGGCCCTGAGGGATCTCATTGTGCGGTTCGGGTTTCACCGCATGCACAAAGTCCGGGAACTTATGCGCATCCTGAATAAAAAAGACGGGCGTATTGTTGCCCACTAAATCAAAAACGCCTTCCTCGGTATAGAACTTGGTGGCAAAGCCACGAATATCACGCACGGTATCCGCCGAACCGGCACCGCCCTGAACGGTAGAGAAGCGCACAAAAACCGGCGTGATCTGCTCAGGCTCGCTCAGAAAATGGGCTTTGGTCACGTCCTTCAGCGAGCAGTAAGGCTGGAAGTAACCATGGGCGGCCGAGCCGCGCGCATGGACGATGCGCTCAGGGATGCGTTCATGATCAAAATGGGTGATCTTCTCCCGCATAATAAAATCTTCAAGCAGCGTCGGACCGCGTGATCCGGCGCGCAATGAGTTCTGGTCGTCTGCAATACGGGTGCCCTGGTTGGTGGTCAGCGCGCTGCCTGTGCCGCCTTTGCGGTTCACCTCCAGCTGATCCAGCTTTGCATTACGCGTCTCAGGTGCTTTAAGGCTGCCGGGCGCCGTTGGTTGTTTCCCCGGTGGTGTGGGTTCGGCAGGAGGCTGATGTGAACCGTCTTTGGGGGCTAATGATCCCAGGCCGGGCTGTGAGGATTCGGGGCCGGTGGTTGGGGCACGGTGATTCAGGGGCGTAGTAGATTTCTCATTCGACATGACACATTGCTCCAGCTTTTTTTATACGACGTGAGGTGGCTGTAAATATAGAACACCTCACCGATTACGCCTGAAAATATTCTGTTTAACCGGTGCGCTTAAATATCGCACGGTGTGTGATGCCTGTTTTTTTATTTTCAGCAAAGCACAGGCGGAAATAATTTATTAGCGAAATTAAATGGCGAATTTTTGATGGTTTTTCTTTGTTTTTCATCTGGTTGATTGTTTTCTGTAAAGGCGGGGAAGGGCCGGGGTAATCGCCGCACGTTTATTTTTCATGCGGTATTTTCTGAAACAGGTCGCCTCTCGTGATTAACGCACTTTGCTGGCGATACGGTATTTTACGCATAGCGTTATACCGCTGCGCTTATTAAGGTAAAGGGCGATGTGATTGAGTCAGACAAAAGACAAAGCAGAGCCGGTGATAGTGTGCAGAGCGGATAAAAGGGGAACTGACAGAGGAAAAGTGCCAGTCCATGGCGTCGTCCTTCCTTAAGGCGCCTTACTCAGAACTACTTAGACGTGCGTCGGCTGGTTTTGCCGCCTTTCCGACCGGCCTCCCTGGCTCTTTCAGGATCGTTTCTGAAATTACCTCCGCTGGCTTTGCCTCCTGCACTGCCAGCTTCACTGGCGCGATCAGGATCGTTAGCAAAATTTCCGGCTCCACCTCTGTATTTCTGTTGTGTCATAGTCAGACCTCATATCAGTGTTCCGTAAGATAAAAAGGACTAGCTAGTCACACTGTCATTTTAGTTGTTACAGGAAATTATGCCACTCTGCACGCGCAGACTTTTTGCGGCTTCCGTAAGTTATTTCCCGAAAAATCAGTAAGTAATATTCTGTTACGGGTGAGCGGCTGTGACGGGATGAGTGACGCTTATCGTTCACCCACTGTCAGAATGGGTTTAATGAAGCATTACCTGGAAAGATGGTCATTAACCTATTGATAAAATTGCCCAAAATGGCGAGTTAAAAATTAGCTGTTACACTTTCTGAATACCTTTCAGGAGTGACTATGAAATTAGGCTTTGCATGCAAGTACTTAAATGCGGACGGCAAGCAGTTCTTTCCCTTTCGCGCCACCACCCGGACACGTTTTCTCCGCCTGGATAAGGCGCAGGGCGGCGCACTGCTTTATGAGATCGCGCAAACTAATTTGCAGAATCTGTATTTAACGCTGGAGGCGATAGCGACACAGCCTGATGCGTTAAGAATGATGCGCATTGGCAGCGATTTACTGCCGCTGTACACCGTGCCAGAAGCAAAACCCCTGTTTGCCCGTTTTTTGCCGGAACTGTATCCGCTTTTTGCCCGCTGCGGTGAACTGGCCAGACAGCATAACATTCGTCTGTCATTCCATCCGGGACAGTACAGCGTGCTGGCGTCAGACAATCCTGATGTAGTAACCCGCGCGCTGGAAGATGTGGAATACCATGCCCTGTGCGCCTGCCTGATGGGCTACGGCAAAACCTTTCAGGATTTTAAAATCAATATCCATATGAATGGCAAACGGGGTTTTGACGGGTTTAAACAGGCCTTTCACCGTCTCAGTCCCGAAGCCCGCCTGATGCTGACGGTAGAAAATGATGAGATATCCTGTTCGCTGGACGACGTGCTTCAGGCCCGTGCATTGTGTCCCGTCGTGTTAGACATTCATCATCACTGGGTGAAGGAGAATCAGTTTATTCAGGCCGATGATGTTCGTATTGCCCAAATTACAGAGTCCTGGCGTGGGGTACGGCCAGTATTGCACTATTCCATTTCGCAGGAGGGCCTTATCCCTGAGAAGGGGTTCCCCGATCAGCAGCAACTGGCGGTGCCAAAAACCAAACTGCGGGCGCACTCCGATTATTATTTCAACGCGACGCTCAATGACTGGGCATTGTCGTTTAGCGATTTCGACATTATGTGCGAAGTGAAAATGAAGAACCTGGCCAGAGAAACGCTTTACACGCAGGCAAAAAGTCACAGGCTGGTGGCCTGACAGGACCGGCGGGCAAAAAAAGAAGGGCCGGTGGCCCTTCAGATCATCACAATCCCTTTTTCAGTGGCGGAACGCCACCTTCGATTTGTGCCTGCTGAGCACCGGAACCGGGGCGGGCATTCCCCAGCAGCGGCTCTTCTCCTAAAATATCCGGCTGCTCTTTCGCGCTAAACTCACCGCGACCGTCGAAGGAGGGGCCTTCACTCCAGCGGCCTTTCGGCAACGGTTTATCCAGTGAGGTATTCAGGCAGTAGTAAGCATGTTCCTGCGCTTCCCCTTCCTGTGGGAAACTGTCCGGGATGGGCAGCGACGCATCCAGGCCGCCTAAATCTTCGATTACCGCCAGCCACTGCTGCTGGTGCATCGTGTCGCGGGCAATCAGGAAAGACAGGAAATCCTTCATGCCTTTATCCTCAGTCAAATTGTACAGGCGCGTCGCCAGTACCCGGCCTGTGGCTTCAGCCGTCACGTTTGCCAGCATATCGGCCGCCACATTGCCGGACGCGTATATATGGCTCATGTCAAAAGGCATGCCGTTCGCATTCACCGGCAGGGCAGCCAGCCCTGATGACAGGATATGACGGGGATTCATTCCGCCGAGAATCGCATTCACCACGGGATCTTTTGCCGAGGCTTCCTGATAAGAAAGGGGCGCGCCCTCCAGGTTGAGGGCCACCGCATGGCCCAGCATCTCAATATGGCTCAGTTCTTCAGTTGCCGTAGAGATAAGAAGATCTTTGATTCGCGCATCGCCGCGTGCGCCCATGGCCTGGAAGAAGTACTGCATTGCCACACGTATTTCGCCTTCCACGCCGCCAATGGCTTGCTGGAGTAACATGGCGAATTCAGGATCGGGTTTCTCTACTCGCACGGGGTACTGCAGCTTTGATGAGTGATGAAACATGGTTATCTCCTGGTTAGTGAGGAATCGATCAACAGCCAAAAGCCTGGTCATGAATGCCAGAGAAATAAAGCGCAGCGAGGTAGGTTTTCTTCATCGCCGCTGCGTTTAACCTGTTGATTTACCGCGAAAGGAGAGGCGAGGTAAGCTGAAAAAAAATAAAAAAAAAGCCCCTGAATCAGGGGCGAATTTTTAGGGAAGGCAAAGCATCCATGCTAATTAGCGTTTCATCACAACTTATCAAAAACGGACATCGCCCGGCGTACGCTGAAGCACAATCTCCAGGGCCTGACGATAGATATCCTGCATGGTCACATCGGTTTCACATTCGAGTTTGTGGATCAAACCCAGCACGATATCTTTTTCAGAAACGTGAGCCTTATAGGCAGCAAGCTCTGACCAGGTTTCGGCAATCACATCTTTTTCGCTGGTGAAATGGGCACCCGCGTTCATGAAATAGTCTGAAATCTGAGACTCAGTATTCGTTGTCGTTTGCATCATGGCCTCAAAATCGTTAGAAAGAAAAATTTTGCATCTGAAGGTGGAAATCCACTCACCTTCAGATGCGGTGCAAAGCACCTTTCGTTACAAGTGACTTAACATCACGCCGTAAAGTTATACAAAAAAACCAAGTTTGTACAATTTTTTGTATAAAATTTTAAGTGGTCGGATGACTTTTCGGTGCTTATTGCAACATAAAATCTAAAAATACCAACATTTGCTGTTGATTTTTAAGGGGTTGTTGAGAGTGCCCTCTGCGCGGCGCCTCTTTGGAAAGTTGTACAGCCTTGTACAAGATGGCTTTTCTGAGCGGCCCGGGTTGTACAGGCGACGCAGGAACGGATCACTGTTACGCGTGCTGTGTGCGGCGACGTCCTTCCTGGCGGCAACGTCGACATGGCAGGCTAATAACCCCTGAGCGCAGACGGGGAACCGCGTCTGGCAGGTGAACTCTGCAAACAGGCCGGGGCGGGCGCGTTGCCCGGAAGTGCCGTGTGAATCTGTCGGGAGCCGTGGTCATAATTTACTTTCTTATGAACGCGCAGGGCGTTAAGGTTTACGCCTCTTGAATCACAAGGACATGATAATGGTTAACGACTATTTTTCACTGCCGTCCGCGGGCATGACGCAGGAACAACACAAACGTACGGTCGCCGTTGCGGCGGCGCTGGCAGTGGCAAAAGCATCCGTCAGCGCCTCGACGTCAGCGAATGGCTCTAAAGCCGCCTGGGATTTGCAGGCCGTGGCAAACGAAATTGCCAATCTGGCGGATGCGATTCAGGATGCGCTGGAGGCCGACAGCACCGTGTAATCTTCCTGCCTGACGGGATGCGCAACGCTGATTGCCTTCACGTGCCAGCCGTCAGGCACGGCGACCTGGCGGGCGCAGGGCGGATTAAGGAACGTGAGCGTCAGCTGTCCGCCAGCCGGATTCTCCCGGTTATATTCACGACAGACAGCTACGCAGCGATCCGGATGCCGCTCACATCGCGTACAGGAAAAGCGGTACCGCCACGTCAGGACAACGCCGCCCGGCCACGGACACTCACGCAGTGCGGGCTTAAGGCACGCGGTGGGTGTTATCAAACCCGGCCAACAGGCGGGACATTTTTGCCTGGGGCGTGGTGTCAACGCCGTCTTTACCGCCGTCTGCCTGGTCCATCCAGCTCTCGTCGGCTTCCGGATGCGGTCCGGTTAACACAACCGTGCCTTTTCCATACGTATAGTGGGCGATAGCGACGTCACCATTCCGGTAAAAGGCCAGAGGGGTAAAACCATCCCGGGCTTGATTGCCCTCAAGGTACGGACCGTCCTGATAATAGAACCGCGTTGGCTGACGCTGCCAGTCAACGCGAATCGTGTAATCGCCCTCATCAGCAATGCCCGAGCCTGGACGGCCCACTTCCGATTCCAGCGGTGAGCTAATCAGCCCCAGCCACTGACTGTCTGCCAGGTAGGCCCCCATGCAAAGGCCCAGAACCCCCTTGCCGCTGCGAACAAACTGTCGAATAGCCCGGACGCCTTCCTCTCCCAGTGCGGCATAAGCCGCGGGAATATCCTGACCGCCGCCAGGCTGAATATAGAGATCAAACTGACGCAGGTTCTGTGCCGTCAGCCTGAGCGTTTCATGCTCGCCGATGTACGTTGTGCGAACCGGCCGGGTGAGGCCGTGGAGCGATTTCACCACCATTTCCGAACAGCCGTCACATCCTGCCGCGCCGCGATAAACGGCGATGTTCAGCGGCGGCGGGACAGCCAGCACCGCGCCGGGCACCAGGCTTAAGGCAAGCAGCAGGGCGGTCAGTCTTCCGTTACGGGGGCGAAGGATTGCATGATAAGCCAGCCTCATAGGTTATTTCCTGTCGGTTAAATAACGTGGGTATGCACGGCGTAATCCCGGCCAGTCGCCTGTGCTCAGGCAGGCGTACTGGCGGTAAACCGGCGACTTGAGCAAGCGCTCAATTTAGGGAAGTGACGGATGCCTGTCAACGGGTTTATTGACCTGACAAACCTTTTCAGCGGCGTGATACAGCCCGTACAGACAGGCCATATCACGTGTTAACGCCGTTACGGTCGCTTAGTTTTCATAACCTGAGGCGATAATTTTTGCGGCGCTGGCCAGCACATCCTTACGCGAGGCCGCGTGTTTGTCGGTCTGCGTGTAGTAGGTCACCAGCACCAGCGGGGCATGATGCGGTGGCCAGATCACGGCGATGTCGTTGGTGGTGCCGTAATCACCGCTGCCGGTTTTATCCGCGACCACCCAGTCAGCAGGCAGACCCGCACGTATGCTGTAGGTGCCGGTTGTATTGCCCTTCATCCAGTCGGCTAACTGCTGGCGTTGAGCAGGTCCCAGCGCCGTGCCTAAAACCAGTTTTTGCAGGCTCTGCGCCATCGCTGTCGGTGACGTTGTATCACGTGTATCACCCGGAATAGCGGTATTAAGCGTGGGCTCGGTTCGATCGAGACGAAACGTGTTATCGCCGATGCTGCGGGCGAAGGCGGTCACGGCATGCGGCCCGCCAAGGTGCGTCAGCAGTTTATTCATCGCCGCGTTGTCGCTGTACTGCAAGGCCGCCGCACTGAGTTCTGCCACGGTCATCGTGCCGCCCACCTGTTTTTCGGTCACGGGGTTGTAATTCACCAGGTCGGCGTGACGAATCGCGATGTTTTCATTCAGCAGGCCTTGTGCGGTTTCCGCTTTCTTCAGAATGGCCGCCACCGTAAAGACTTTACTGGTGCTGCAAAGGGGAAAACGTTCGTTACCACGATAAGTAAAAACAGAACCATCACCGGTGTCGATCGCCGCCACGCCTAAGCGTCCGCCTGCGGCGTGTTCCAGCTGCCGGACAGGTTGCGCTAACAATGCGTCATTGAAATGGGCCTCGGCGACAAAAGGGACCGCCAGCGCCAGTAGGGTTGCCGCTGCACAGATGCGCAGCCGGGGAGCCGTAGCCATATAAACCTCCGTTAATGTGTATCTGCATTCAGACATACCCGGCACCTCACCGCCTCAGGAAGCGGCGCGTACTGAGCGAAACGTGTGAAATGCGCCCCTCGTGAAACTTATGTCAGTTTCTGCCACCTGATGCCCCCCGTTATGACACGAAGGTCGCGTTATTGCGGGACATATCGCCTGTCAAAAGTGTGACGAGGGAAAGAGTAAGGGATTTCAAATTATCGACAAGCGAGATAATTTGAGAGGAGCCAAAAGAATTTCTGGGGTGAACAATGAAAAATGATGTTCCGCTTAATGCACTCCGGGCCTTTTATGCTTCGGCCCGGTACCTGAATTTTACTCACGCAGGTATGGCACTTTTCGTCTCGCAGGCGGCCGTGAGCCAGCAGGTCAGGCTACTTGAAGAGCGGCTGGGCGTGACGTTATTCCGGCGCTTACCGCGTGGGCTGGAGATGACGGACGAGTCCCGACTGCTGTTTGCCGAGGTGTCCGAGGCGTTCACCCAGCTTGAAAAAGCCTGGCGCCGGTTTGAAGGGGGTGAATACCGCGAAGTGATGACCCTCGCCTGTGTCGGGACCTTTGCGCTGGGCTGGCTGCTGCCGCGTCTGGATGCCTTTCATCAGCAGCATCCTGCGCTGGAAGTGAACGTGCGCACCCATAATAACGTCGTGAATCTGGCGGGCGAAGGCATCGATTATGCTATTCGCTTTGGGACGGGGGCCTGGCCTGCAACGCACAACGAACCGCTGTTTACCGCACCGCTGACTGCGCTTTGCCGGCCGGATATCGCCCGTCGGCTGCAGCAGCCCGGCGATCTGTTACGGGAAACGCTGCTGCGTTCTTATCGCGCGGATGAGTGGGGCAACTGGTTCACTGCGGCAAACATCACGCCCCCCAGAATGACTGGTCCGGTTTTCGACTCCTCGCGGCTGATGGTCGAGGCAGCGGTTCAGACGGGCGGTGTCGCGCTGGTGCCGTTCTGCATGTTTCAGCGGGAGCTGGAGGCGGGCATCCTGGTGCGGCCTTTTGACATTGAGATTGATGTCGGTGGCTACTGGTTAACCTGGCTGCGATCAAAAACGCTGACGCCATCGATGGAGATATTTCGCGAATGGATAAGGCAGCAGGTAAATGGCTGACCGGATCGGTCACAAGCCCATGCGCCCCACACGCCGCTCAGGTTACGGTTGCCGGCGGAAAGCGCAGGGCGAGTCAGGCGCGCGGTGACGTTATCCCGGCATGATGACGGCGCAGGGTTAACCGATGATGCCTGCGCGGACATTGTGCGTATTCATCACGCGGGCGGAGGCAACGTATTATCCTGCCATGCGGGCAAAACAGCGCGACGTTTTTTATTTTCTGAGATGAATCAGCCAGAGGATAAACTCACTGTTATTTCTCACGCCTACTTTCTGCATGATTTTTTGCTTAAGATAATAGATGACGTGTACAGGTGAAGCCATCTGGTACGCGATCTGGTTAACCGTCATACCGGTCATAAAAAGCCAGCTTAAAGAAAGTTCCTGCTCGGTTAAATAGACCTTTTTTCCCTGTGTACTTTTCAATTCCATTTTTATTCTGCCTCTCAATGCTTTTTTCAATGCCATGGTGATAGCCGTGTTCGGCGGTAATGCAGGCATGATAGGCAAACGTGTTGGATATCACAGTATAAATCATTTCACGTTATCTTATTTTTTTAAGTATATGATTATTATCGCTTTTAATCCGAATGAGACACGTTCACATCACAAAAGATGAACGTTGTATCCGGCGATCCTGTCTTCATTTTTGCAAAAAAGATCGGCTGTAGTGATTTTCCCGTCATAAAGGGCGAGCGTGCAGCGTGAAACAGCGCTGGCAAATCAGACCCCGTTTATCGCCTGCTATTTTGACGCCTTTTTTCGGACTTGCTTAGGGCTATTTTTATCACTATGCACGGTCAGGCGGTTGTTTATTTCCGTTATCGTCTGCGCGCCGCTTGTACGCTTAGCCGATTGATGTTGCTAACGCTGTCAGCATTATTTCCGCCCGGATTGTGCGGCGAATAAATACGCGCCGCTAACGGGCAGCGTTCCGTGCTTTTTAAACATCCGTTCAGCGAAGAGAAGAATTCTGCATGCGCCGGCGAAAAAACAACCGGTACGGTTAATGGCTGCACAGGCCTGTCATAAGGCGATGAAAAGGGCAGAAAAAAATATCCATCCACATCAACTGGTTTACATAAACCTCTCCGGTTTCGCTTGATCGCACTGGCAGATCGCGATTACTGTAATTATATACAGTAATTTGGCGTGAGAGGTGAATATGGAATTTATCAGGCCAGCAAAAGTGAGCACGCCTTTGCAATTACCGCTGTTTGTCGAGCGGGTGCCGTGCGGTTTTCCGTCTCCGGCGCAGGACTACGTTGAGCAGCGGATTGATTTGAACAAGCTCATCGTTCAGCATCCCAGTTCGACATACTTTGTGCGCGTCAGTGGAGAATCGATGTCCGGAGCGGGCATTAACGACGGCGATATGCTGGTGGTGGACAGCGCACTGGTGGCTTCTCATGGCGATATTGTGGTGGCCGCGATTGAGGGCGAATTTACCGTCAAGCGGCTTCAGCTTCAGCCCTGCCTGCAACTGATGCCAATGAACCGTCAGTTCAAACCCATTGTGATTAGCACAGAAGATGCGCTCGAAGTGTTTGGCGTTGTGACCTATGTGATCAAGTCGGTTTATTAATCATGTTTGCGCTGGTCGATGTGAACAATTTTTATGCCTCCTGTGAAACGGTGTTTCGACCGGATCTCAAGGGCAAGCCCATTATTGTGCTCTCTAACAACGATGGCTGTGTGATTGCGCGTAATGCCGAAGCCAAAGCCCTTGGCGTCACCATGGCCGTGCCGTTTTTTAAAATGAGAGAAATCATTGCCCGCCATAACGTGCAGGTCTTTAGCTCTAACTATGCGCTGTATGCGGATATGAGCACCCGGGTCATGACGCTACTGGAGGAAATGGCCCCGTCGGTAGAAATTTATTCGATTGATGAGGCCTTTCTGGATTTAACCGGCGTCAGCCACTGCATGTCGCTTGATACCCTGGGGCACCAGATTAAAAAACGCATCAAAAAAGAAATTCATCTTAACGTCTGTGTCGGGATTGCCCCTACCAAGACGCTGGCGAAGCTGGCGAATTTTGCGGCCAAAAAATGGGCGGGCTACACCAACGGTGTGGTCGATCTGTCCGATCCGGTGCGCCAGCAAAAACTGCTGGCGAAGGTGTCGGTCAAGGATATCTGGGGCGTTGGCCGCCGTCTCAGCCAGCGGCTTGAGGAGATGGGGATAACCTCGGCCGCAGACCTGGCGCGTCAGCGTCCCAGCCTGATTCGTAAGAATTTCAGCGTGGTGCTGGAACGCACGGTCAGAGAATTATGCGGTGAACCCTGTCAGGATTTAGAAGCCCTCGAACCCACCAAACAGCAGATCATGTGCTCACGTTCTTTCAGTAGCCGTCTTTCAGACTATGCACAGGTGCGTGAGGCAGTCTGTACCTATGCCGAACGTGCCGCCGAAAAACTGCGGAAAGAAAAACAGTACTGCCGACAAATCGGGGTGTTTCTGCGCACCAGCCCCCATGCCGTTGGTGAAAACTTTTACGGTAATCAGGCCACTGGTCAGTTACTGACGCCGTCGCACGATACGCGCGACATTATCCGGGTGGCGACCGACATGCTGGACTACATCTGGATCGCGGGCCACCGCTATATCAAAGCGGGCGTTGTCCTGAGCGACTTCTTTGACCACGGCGTGACTCAGTTGGATTTGTTTGATGAGCGACCGGTCAACCCGGGCCGTAACGATCTGATGCAGGTTATCGATCAGATCCACAAAGCGGGCAAGGGGAAAATGTGGTTCGCCGGACAGGGGACAGAGAAGCGCTGGGCGATGAAGCGCGAAATGCTGTCGCCGGCTTATACCACGCGCATCAGCGATCTGCCGGTGGTGAAGTAAGGCGCGGGCAGGGATGACAGCAACAGAATGCTCTTATAAGGGGGGCCGTTTGGGCTGCCGCTCGGTTTAAATCTGGCGTTGTGGTCTAGGCTAAAACAGGTATCCATCCCCTTAAGGAGAGCTTTGTCATGTCAGAACTCAGTAAATCGCCGGTGGCAGATCGGGCCGAACATAACGCCTTTTTTCCTTCTGCCTACTCACTTGACCAGTTCACCCGCCCCACATCTGATCTCGGTGATGCCGACTATCCCCAGCCGTATTCAGGGAATAAAAAGGTCCTGGTGATCTGCACCGACGAGCGCTATCTGCCGCTTGATAACGACACCCTGTTTTCCACCGGTAACCATCCGATTGAGACGCTGCTTCCGATGTATCACCTGTATCAGGCCGGTTTCCAGTTTGATGTGGCGACGTTGTCCGGGCAGATGGTGAAGTTTGAACACTGGGCGATGCCCCAGCAGGATGAGGTGGTCATTGGCTTTTACAATCACTGCCTGTCGCTGTTTCGTTCCCCGCTGACGCTGAACGCTGTCGTTCAGTCACTGACGCCCCGGTCAGAGTACGCAGGCGTCTTTATTCCGGGCGGTCACGGCGCGCTAATAGGGCTGCCCGAAAGTGAAGCCGTCGCTGAGGTGATCCGCTGGACGCTGGCCAACGATCGTCACCTGATTTCGCTGTGCCATGGCCCGGCTGCCTTTCTTGCTCTGGACAAAGGCGACAATCCGCTTAATGGCTATAAAATTTGCGCCTTCCCCGATGCGACCGACAAACAAACACCGGATATCGGCTACATGCCGGGACAGTTAACCTGGTTCTTCGGGGAGAAACTTCAGGCCATGGGACTGACGCTGGTGAACAGCGATATTAAAGGGACCGTGCATAAAGATCGCCGGGTACTGACGGGCGACAGTCCCTTTGCGGCGAACGCGCTCGGTAAACTGGCGGCAGACGAGCTGCTTAAAGCCAACGCCTGATCGACCTGCTTTTTATCCCACCACGGCATCGCCTGCACCGCACTTTGTGCAGACGATGCGCCGGGGTGGGATTCGGGTGTACTTGCACCCGGTGCCTGAGATACAATCGTTCTGCCTATCGTTTCCGGGTAATGTCGGAAATGCAGCCTCTCAAACTGGTCGTCATGAGCAGCCAACAATCCACAGCGAATAAACAAAAAGAACGCGGCAGGCCCAGAGAATTTGATATCGAACAGGCTCTGGACCAGGCGATGATCGTGTTCCGGCAGAAAGGATATCATGCCGCCTCGCTTAACGATTTGAGTGAGGCAATGCAGCTTTCTGTCGGTAGTATCTACAAAGCGTTTCAGGACAAGCGATCGTTGTTCCTGCTGGTTTTTCAGCGTTATATCACGGTCCGAAACGAGGATCTGCGCGGACGCCTGGCCCGCTTTTCGACCGGCCGCGCAAAGTTAAGTGAACTACTCCAGTTTTATCTGGATTCTTCCCGGTCAACGGAAGGGCGCACCGGCTGTCTGGTCGTAGGCAGTGCTATTGAATTACAGGTGCTGGATGCGGAGCTGTCACAACAGGTTACACAGGTTATCTTCCGCAATAAGGCCTTTCTGATGTCACTTTTGCAGGAAGGGCAGCATGATGGCTCCATCAGGCGCGACCTGGATGTGGAGACGGCTGCAGGACTGATTTTGCGTATTGCCTTTGGTATGCGTGTTACCGGCAAGGTGGCGGATGTACACGATGAACAGGCTACGATTGCGCTGGCCCTGAAAATCCTGGATTAATCTTTGCTCATTTAGGAAGCAAATATTCCCTTATGTCATCCATGCAGGGCGGCCGGTCACCCACGGGCTGCCAGACACAGGCACAGTGTGCCTTCTCTAAAACACTTTGCTGTTACAGAAAAAGTAAAATTTGAGGATTATGCGTGAAACATGACAGGGCAAACATCGGTGAAGAGATTCACGCGCTTTTAGGGCGCGTTGTGTCAGGCATCCTGCAGCCGGGTAAAACGCTCACACTGCAGGAAATTATTGGTGCGTTGCACCAGCAAAGTCTCCAGACAAGCTGTAAAACGACCCGACAGACCTGCGAAGAGGCTATCCGTATCCTCGCGCATAAACTCCATTAATGACGACGGGCTGAAGCAAGGAAGCCTGTATGGCCGTCACGTCACAGTAACGACAGCAGCAACAATAATGCCAGCAGCAGCAGCGAAAAGGCCGCAACGGCTTCGCAACGATGCCCCGTCCCGTCACGGCAGTCACTGGCCGTCTTAACGACCAAACAGCAACCCAATCAGTTCACGGCAAAGGCGCTCTTCTTCCTGACTGGCTGACAGCTCAAGACGGCGCAGCAGTTTAGTGCAGATAGACTTACGGTTCACGTTCTGGCCGGCGCGTAAAATATCTACCACGATTTGCCCCAGCATTTCCTGCTGTGAAGGGAGACCCGCCGCAGAAAAATAGCGGGAGATATCGTCGGCGCTCTGCGGTAAGCGATGATTGCGTTGCATAGAGGTTCTCGGGTGGTTCAAAAGTAGTCAGTTGAAAGTAGCGTAAAGTTATACAATAAAATAAAACTTGTACAGCTATTTTCGCAGAAAAAGCGTGCGGCGCGATTCAGGCGGGGACAGAGAGAAGGGCGGAAAGCGGACACAGAGAGAATACAGACAGCTGGCACGCAGTAAACGCGGACGCATCCGGCGTCCGCGAAGCGCGGTATCGCATTAACCTGTCAGCGTTAATGCTCGGTCACATTGGCGGGAACCTGGCCCGTTACTACCATCCAGTTGAGTTCGGCCCGCTCGCGCGTGGCCACGTTAATAAAACTTTTCAGCCATTTACGCGCATCGGCGATCAGGAGCACGCGCTCATCGTCGCTTTCATGGTCCGCCATCGTGCTGAGCTGGCGAATCAGTGAAACCACCGTGATCTCCTCATTCTGTAGTGCCAGGTTCACCGCAGCTTCACCAATAATCTTATGACCGGTAGCCTCATCGTGAAAATTCATATGCACCTCCTGAGAGTGAGTGAGAATGTCGTCGACCCAGTGATTAGTTTAGTAAAAGGAATGAATAGCGATAGTGTGATTTCATTCGGTGATACCTATCAAAGAAAACATTAAAAACAGTGAACTTTCATACCGCAGGCTAACACCTTAATAAGCGAGCGAAAATTTATACAGACCCGTTTTATCCGCCAGAATTGAAGTGATTAAACCACTAGATAGTGGCGAACTGGCCTGAAATTACGATAGGTCCCTGACACGGTGACCTGGCCGTCAGCGGCATTCCGGACCGCAACCTGACGCTGTAAATAAAATGTACATAAGAAAGAGATGCTAATGTTTTTGTGTTGTCACAAAGCAAAGTGAGAAGGAACGAAAAAGGCCATAACAGGCGAGCGCCTGCGTCAGAAAGACAAAAGGATATATGAGCCATGATCATGCCGTGTAAGTCGTTATTACACTGTTTACGACGAACCGTTATTTCCGGATAAAAAGATATTGAGAGGGTGAAGCAATGAAGAGGCGGCAGGAAATAAAAAAGCCGCCCTGATCAGGCGGCAACGCTGTTATTTTGGCACTTCGGAAACGGCTTTAACGTCCGCTTTATTGATCTGCTGTTTCACACCATTGGCATCGGTATAACCCAGTAAACCGGCATCAGATTCAGACGGCTTACCGTCGCTGATAATAGTGCGGCCATCGTTGGTATGAATAGCGTAGCTTGTGCGGGTACAACCTGTTAATGCGGTCATGCCGATCAAAACTGCCAGCGGTAAAATCAGAGTCTTCTTCATATTATCCACCTTATTTCTGTGATTGAGTCCGTTAGTTATCAAGTTCACTCATATTGCTGATCTGATCGCGATTAATTTGTTCGGTTTTGCCTGTCTGGGCGTCACGATAGGACACCAGCCCCGTATCGCTGTCAATTTGAGGCTTACCATCGGTCACTATTGTACGGCCGTCTGACGTTTTAATGGACTGGTTGGAAGAACAACCGGCTAACGTTGCCAGAGAGAGGGCAAGCAAAACGGCAGCTGACAGGGATTTAGTATGCATTTCATCTCCTTGAAGTGGACCTTGAATTAAACAGCATAGTCGCTTTTGAGAATTTTGCAGGGCGGTGAGCGAAACAATAAACGCACTTGCGCAGAAAAAGCGCGAATAGCTAAAGTGTATTTATGCCTCTCAGAAATTTCACATTTAGCGCCTGCGGTTTGGTATTTAGTCTGCGGCCCTTTACGCTCGTTGACAGGTTAACGAAAAAAAGGAATCGAGAATGAAATGGCAAATGGGTGCAGTTGCAGCGTTATTAATGGGTTCCGTTGCTTGTGCGGCAGAAACAACCGCGATGAAGAATCCGCTGAGTGTACACGTATTAAATCTGGAGACCGGCACGCCGACTCCCGGTATTTCTGTTGACCTCGAACATAAAGAACAGGGCAAGTGGGTTAAGCTTTCCTCAGGGGTAACCGATAAAAACGGCAGAATTAGTGCACTATTCCCGACAGATAAACAATATGAAACGGGCGATTATAAAGTTGTATTTAAAACGGGAGATTATTATCAGAAGGTTCAGCACGCGTCCTTTTTCCCGGAAATTCCGGTGATATTTCACATGGACAAAAGTGAATCGCATTACCATATTCCATTGCTGCTGAGCCCGTACGGCTATTCTACCTATCGCGGTAATTAATCTTCACCGGCAACGCCTGAATACCCGGGTGTTGCCGGTCTCTTTCGCCCCCTCCACCCTGGTCATCGCCGCGCGATGTCGCGTTTTCCCGACCAAACCCTGGCTTTGCAGTCTTCACCTTCCCACGCCCGGACAAAAAAACTTTTGCTGCTACGGGTGCGATCATCGGTTAAATTGCCCCTCTGTGCCGGAACGGTTAACCTGCCGGTGCCGGAACCTTCATACCGAACAAAGCAGGGCGCGTTGTGCCTGCTTTACGTACAGGAGAATCGCTGATGCGAAAAGGATTAACTGTGGTTGCCATGGTCATGCTGTCAGGCTGCAGCCTGATGCACAAATCGTCGCCCGCGCCAGAAACGTTACACTATCGCTGTGGCACCTTGCCGCTCACCGTCACCCTGGATAACGCTAAAGATCAGGTCAGCTTTATCATGGATGGCAAACCGCTGACGCTGACGCAAACCGTTTCTGCCTCGGGGGCCCGCTACAGCGACGGACAGTATGTTTTCTGGTCTAAAGGAAACGGTGCTTTTATTGAGCGCAACGATAAAATCGTCGTGAATGACTGCGAGCTGCAACCGGCTGGTTAACGTTATCTGAGTGAGTGTGCATGATGAGTGACAATGAAATGCTGCAAAACATTGCCCACCTGCGTCGTGAATACACGCGCGGTGGTCTGCGTCGTAACGATTTGCCGGATAATCCGCTGGCGCTGTTCGAAAGCTGGTTAAAGCAGGCCTGCGAGGCACAATTGCCCGATCCTACAGCCATGACGGTAGCCACGGTCGATGAACAAGGCCAGCCTTATCAGCGTATCGTGCTGTTGAAGCATTATGATGAACAGGGCATGGTGTTCTATACCAACCTCGGCAGCCGTAAAGCACAACATCTGGCCAACAATCCGCGTATTTCGCTGCATTTCCCGTGGCATTTTCTGGAGCGCCAGGTCATGGTGCTGGGCGAAGTCGAAAAACTGTCGCCGCTGGACGTCCTGAAATATTTCAGCAGCCGCCCGCGTGACAGCCAGATCGGTGCCTGGGTTTCGCGTCAGTCCAGCCGGATTTCTGCCCGCGGTGTGCTGGAAGCGAAGTTTCTGGAACTGAAGCAGAAATTCCAGCAGGGCGATGTGCCGCTGCCCAGTTTTTGGGGCGGCTATCGGGTAAAATTTAACACCATGGAGTTCTGGCAAGGGGGCGAACATCGCCTTCACGATCGTTTCCTCTACCAACGGGATAACGACGGCTGGAAAATTGACCGACTCGCCCCGTAAAACTGCGCTTTCCCCTTATCAGCGCTGGCACAGAAGCCGTCAGCGCTTTATGCTATAGCCCTCATTTTTTTCTTCCGCAACTCAGCGGAAAGCTGTGTACCAGCCTAGGTGCAGTCTGATCAATTTGGAGTCAGTGATGACCAGCAGTAACCTGATACAACAATTGCAAGAACGGGGCCTGATCGCCCAAGTGACGGATGAAGACGCGTTAGTCGAGAAACTGGCGCAAGGGCCAATTTCGCTCTATTGCGGCTTTGACCCCACTGCTGACAGCTTGCACTTGGGCCATCTGGTACCGCTGCTCTGCCTGAAACGTTTTCAGGACGCCGGACACAAGCCGGTGGCGCTGGTGGGCGGCGCAACCGGTCTGATTGGCGATCCCAGTTTTAAAGCGGCAGAGCGTAAGCTCAACACCAGCGAAACCGTCGGTGAATGGGTCGAAAAAATCCGTAAACAGGTTGCGCCATTCCTGGATTTTGACTGTGGTGCGAACAGTGCGATTGCGGCCAACAACTATGACTGGTTTGGCAATATGAACGTGCTGACCTTCCTGCGTGACATTGGTAAACACTTCTCGGTTAACCAGATGATCAACAAGGAAGCGGTCAAACAGCGTCTGAACCGTGACGACCAGGGGATCTCGTTTACCGAATTCTCCTACAACCTGTTGCAGGGCTATGATTTTGCCTGCCTGAACGAACTGCACGGCGTAACGCTGCAGATCGGCGGCTCGGACCAGTGGGGCAACATCACTTCCGGTATCGATCTGACACGTCGTCTGCATCAGAACCAGGTGTTTGGTCTGACCGTTCCTCTGATCACCAAATCGGACGGCACCAAGTTCGGTAAGACCGAAGGCGGCGCGGTCTGGCTGGATGCTAAGAAAACCAGCCCGTACAAGTTCTACCAGTTCTGGATCAACACCGCCGATGCGGATGTTTACCGTTTCCTGAAATTCTTCACGTTCCTGAGCATCGAAGAGATTACTGCCCTGGAAGAAGAAGATAAAAACAGCGGAACCGCGCCGCGTGCACAGTATGTACTGGCCGAGCAGGTTACGCGCCTGGTTCATGGCGAAGAGGGTCTGGCAGCCGCGAAACGCATCACGGAAAGTCTGTTCTCCGGTGCGCTCAGTGACATGACCGAGGCCGATTTCGAACAGCTGGCGCAGGACGGCATGCCCACCATTACGCTGTCTGCTGAGGACGATCTGCAGCAGGCACTCGTTAAAGCGGAGCTGGTACCGTCACGCGGCCAGGCGCGCACCATGATTGGCTCAAATGCCGTATCGCTGAACGGTGAGAAGCAGTCGGATGCGGAATACCGCTTCCGCGACAGCGACAAGCTGTTTAACCGCTTCACGTTATTACGCCGCGGTAAAAAACATTACTGCCTGATCAACTGGCAGTAGCTTTTCAGGGCCGGTTTCCGGCCCTTTTTTATGGCAAGGCACGACAGGGTAAAAAAGTGAAAAACGTTTTAGCAATTCAGTCGCACGTGGTGTTTGGTCATGCAGGCAATGCGGCGGCAGAGTTCCCGATGCGCCGTATGGGCGTGAACGTCTGGCCGCTGAATACCGTGCAGTTTTCCAATCATACGCAGTATGGGCACTGGACCGGCACCGTCATGCCGGCGTCGCATCTCACCGACATCGTCAAAGGCATCGCCGATATCGACCGCCTGAAAACCTGTGATGCGGTGTTAAGCGGCTATCTGGGATCGGCCGAACAGGGCGAAAAGATTCTGGACATCGTGCATCAGGTAAAAGCCGCCAACCCCGAGGCCTGGTATTTTTGCGATCCGGTCATGGGGCATCCGGAAAAGGGCTGCATTGTGGCACCGGGCGTGGCGGAGTTTCACTGCAAAATGGCGCTACCGGCCAGCGATATCATCGCGCCAAATCTGCTGGAGCTGGAAATGCTCAGCGAACGCACGGTAACCAGTGTCGAATCCGCCGTTGAGGCTGCCCGCCTGCTGATCACGCAGGGGCCAAAAGTGGTGCTGATTAAGCATCTGGCACGGGCAGGACGCCGCAGCGATCGCTTTGAAATGCTGCTGGTCACCGCCGACGAAGCCTGGCACATCAGCCGTCCGCTGGTGGACTTTGGCGTTCGCCAGCCTGTAGGCGTGGGCGATTTAACCAGCGGCTTATTGCTGGTCGATCTGCTGCACGGACAGTCGCTGCAGGCGGCGCTGGAGCACGTCACGGCCGCCGTCTATGAAGTGATGCTGAAAACGCATGAGATGGGGGAATATGAGCTGCAGTTGGTTGCCGCGCAGGACGCTATTGCCCGGCCAACGCACTATTTTCCGGCAGAGAAGCTGTAAAAAAAGGGCCGGTAACGGCCCTGATCGTGTCAGATAAGGCCTTCCGCTTTTAGCGCGGCCTGAACCGATGGCCGTTCTTCAACGCGCGCAAACCACTGTTGCAGGTGGTTCAACGCGCTGACATCCAGGTTCAGCGCTTTCGCCCAGCGCGTCACCACATACAGATAAGCATCCGCAACGCTGAAATGCACGCCCATCAGCCACGGCTTGTCCTGCAGTTCACCGTTTACCCAGGCAAATTTTGCCTCCAGCTGACGGCGCACCAGCGCTTTGTACTCGTCGGGCGCATCGTTGCGGAACAGCGGTGAAAAACTCTTATGTAACTCACTGCTGATGTAGCCGAGCCACTCAATGGTGTGATAACGCGTCAGGCTGCCGACGGGGGCCAGAAGATGACGATCGGGCTTGAGATCGGCCAGGTACTGCACAATCGCCGCGCCTTCGGTCAGGACATTACCCTCACTTAGTTGCAGCGCCGGTACCTGACCCTTGGGGTTGATTTGACGAAAATCATCCCCCCGCTCGGTGAGCTTGGTTTGCAGGTCAACATTTACCTGAGTGAAATCCAGACCACATTCACGCAGAACAATATGGGGTGAAAGAGAACAGGCACCAGCTTTACAAAACAGTTTCATCATGAAGCCACCATGTTGCGAGTCGTGTTTGCATAGTAATCCCCTGTGGCAGAATTACCAGTTATTAGCATGAGTAATCTACCAGGAACCGATCGGCGACAAAAACAAAAAAACCGGGCAAGGCCCGGTTTTTGCTGCGTGTCAAAATCGCACTCAGGCTTTTTCCGCTTCCGTCGTCTGCGTCATACGGTTCAGCAGCGGGGCCGTCACCAGCATCAGCACAGCGATGACGGCGGTGGCAATCCCGATCTGCTGGAACACTTTGCCGTACGTGACCAGCGAAATCAGCGGATCGGTAACGTTTTCAGGCACCGCCATCAGGTTGGCCACTTTACCGGCAATGACGGCAGCACCCGCGGTGGTCAGGAACCATGAGCCCATGATAAAGCCCATCAGGCGCTGTGGAACCAGCTGTGCCACCATCGCCAGGCCCAGTCCCGAAATCATCAGTTCGCCGATACTTTGCAGGCCATAGCTGAGAATGAGCCAGTTCAGGGACACGATACCGGCATCGCTGGCAAATTTCGCGCCGACAGGCAATACCAGGAACGCGGCAGAACACAGCACCATGCCGATAGCGAACTTGTGCGGCATCGGCAGCTTGTCGCCCAGCTTGTTATACACGGCTGCCAGAATGGGGCTGGCCAGCATAATCCAGAACGGGTTCAGCGCCTGGAACTGCTCTGGCGCAAAGGTAATGCCAAAAAGGGTGTGCTCAACGTTACGAATCGCAAAGAAGTTCAGCGACGTAGGCATCTGCATGTACAGCACGAAGAAGACGATGGCTTCGACCATCAGCAGGAAAGCGACAATCATACGGCGACGTGCCGCGCCCTTCAGTGCGAAGGCTTCTTTGGCAAAGATCACCATAATGCCCAGCGCAATCAGGCCCAGCAGAATACGGGCAATGGCCTGATGGTGCAGCATCCAGTTAGCCAGGGCGATCAACACCACAATACCTGCCAGCGTCATCAGCAGTTTGCCGAACTGGAGTGGGGCAAAGTCCGGTTTGGAACCAAAGTCTTTCACCAGGCGCTTACAGAACAGGAAGTTAAGCAGCGTGATGACCAGGCCGATCACCGACAGCGAAAACGCCACGTTATAGCCATATTTTTCGGCTAACCACGGCGTCAGCATCATTGAAAACAGTGAGCCGATGTTGATGGACATGTAGAACATGGTAAAGGCGCCATCAATGCGCGGATCGTCTTTCTCGTAGCAGGTGGAAAGCAGGGAAGAGGGGTTCGCTTTAAACAAGCCGCTGCCCACCGCAATAGTCGCCATACCGATATAGACGACGCTGACATTATGACCGGAGAAGGCGACAAGCGCGTAGCCGATGGCCAGCACCAGTACACCCAGCACGATAACGCGTTTGGTGCCCAACACTTTATCGCCCAGCCAGCCGCCGATAGCGACCAGACCATAAACCAGTGCGCTAAAGGACGAGAACAGGGTAATGGAGTCGGACTCCGACATGCCCAGCTGTCGAACCAGATAGACGGCCATAATGGCCTGCAGGCCGTAGTAGCCAAAACGTTCCCATAATTCGATTGAAAAGATCAGGTAAAACGCTTTGGGCTGTTTAAAAGCATTAAGGCTGACGGCCTCGTCGGTGTGTTTGTTTGCAGTTGACACTTGTACCTCTGTTATTTCATATCCTGCGTCGTGACAGGCATTCCGTCCGCGCCATGTGATCACACCATGGGCCAGATTTTTATTAGATGGGAAAAACGGCGACTAATTTGGCTGAATAAAGGCGGCAGGGCAAGCGTTTTCTACCTTCTGCCAGACAGGGTCAATATGGTGTTAAAACCTAAATAAATATTACTGATTGAAATTTTGTCATGTTTTCAGGTTTTTTATTGGTTCAAAATACCTGCGTGGAGCTTTTAAGATCGTCAATAATGACATTAACCACTAAACGGCGGTTGCGTAGAGCTTTGCTTTGAAAAGTGATCTTTCACCAGAATAAAGCGCCGGAAATGCGGCTTTTGACGTCGTTTTGCTGAAATAATCTGCATATTATGACGCAAAACGACGTCGGGTGCGCAATAAAGTTGATTAAACTCACATTATTCGCTGTTATTTCAGCAGAAGAAAAATGGTTTCATCAGGAAATAATGCGTCCGGCCCTTAATTAACAGGCGTAAAAAACCAGCAAAAATGCGCTCACCTGCTCGACAGCGCACGCGCACTCACGTAGCCTCTTTATTTCCTAAAAAGATACCCTCTTAACTTGCAAGCGGAGATCGGGATTAAAAGGGCCATTTTCGAAGGACAGGGAAAGTGAAGGTCTGCTTTGAGCGAAAAGCTGACGCAGCACACTCACTCAACTCTCGTCACTTTAACTCACGTCATATAATGTATATGTAGCTTGGGGACTACTTTCCGTACTTCACCCAATATTTCAGAATGTGGTTCAAGATCAGTAATAAGATGAACACTAACATTTGATCCACAACTATTTGCTTTAGCTATTCCATCCAAGAATAGACTCAAGTGTTCGGAGCCATAGAATGATCTGTAGTCAAAATCATCTATTTTTTCGACATGAACGACATTCCCTCTTAGCCATATCACCTCGTTTAATGCACCCAGAGTTTTATGAAGACCTTTAATATATTCCTCAGATTTAACGGATGTCTGTAACATACTTTGTGAGCCATCAACCACAAGCACAATTTGACGCGGTTCTTCTACCGCAGAAAACTCATTCAGTATTGAGGTAAGTGACTCTCGTAGGGGGGAGATATTTTGTGGTTTAAAATTATCAAGAAGTGTATAGCTTCTGGTAAATTTAACCTCATCGTAATTTAACAGCACCAACTGACCATTGGGGCCGATGGCATCATTATAAGCTTCAGCAACACCATCGAAATGTCTCTTGTGAGAGAATAGAAACTCCTCATTGCCCATCTTACGCTGTTTGCATTCAACTATTGCACGAACAATATTCGGTGTGAGAGCATCAGTGTGTCCCTGAACAACCACAATGTCAGGATGAACATTTTTTCCTGACGTGCTGATATATGTAGGTTGGTAAATAATCTGCCCTATTGGTTTTGAATTTTTTTCCGCAACCACTACTTTTGTCCCCAGTTCAAGCAAGGAAGCGCCGTCAGAAGACTGAGCTAGTGTAAATCCACGAGACTCAAAGAGTTGAAGGGTAACTATCAAACACCACAGTTCGTAAATTTGCCAGCGGAATTTCCAGAATGGTAAAGACAGAATATCTTCTAGCTCTATACGGTTATAAAATTCATTTACTAATGGTCTTAATTCTGCAAAGTCTTCTTGTCGCCAGAGATTTTTATTCAGTATTGCAGACAGATAGGGGATTGCGTCTGTAGCTCCAAAGTATCCATCTTGAATTAAGCCTTCTTCTTTGACACGCTTACACATATCATGAATTCTCGATGCAACACTTGTTGGGTCTGCACCTTTTGGTTTTGGCGGCATCGGGGCATTTATAGAAAAACCTTTACTAACATTATCTTTACAGCAAACAGAAGCAAATTCATTGCAGATTTTGTTAAACTTATCTTTATCAAAAGTGTTATTTAACAGGTTTTTATATTTCCTGAATGATTCAAAATCTATTATTATCAACTCTCCATTAATATTAAAATTCCATTCAATATCGAGCGCGTTCTTTGAAGTTCTAATCAATGTGCGTTCGCAATATATCCAAATATCTTGGAACATTTGAGAAAGTGGTTCCATTGTCTCAAGCATAGCTATCAGATACTTCTGAGCTGTGATTTTTTTACTCTCGTCGGAACTAATAAATTCCTCGTTTGGTATACCGAGTTTTTGAGCAAGTACAACCAGCAATTCACGATCCCGCGGAGATGGGCCATACCCCTGTGCTACTCCTAGTTTCTGTGTGTACCACAGTTCTCTATGAATTTCTGCGCATTCTTTTATTGCCATGTTTACCTTCATAAGTTGTTAAGTAAGAATCGTCCGCTTCTGGCACGGAGCGGACATTAGCACTACGAAATTTAAGCTGAGGGCAACCAGTTGGGTAACTTTTAAAGGGAATGTCTGCGTTTCCACTCGTCCACCACATCACCTAAATTTTTAGGGATATCGTTTCGAATCCAGGCCATAAAAGCACGATCAAATCTAAAATCTGGTCCACATTCATCAATCATGAAACGACGAACGTTTTGGGTGTTTTTGTAATTTTTATCTACAACAGTGTTACGAGTTAAAGAAGAACCGTGCCAGTCTGTTTTCACTCGCTTACTCCTGTATTGAATGAACGATAGCAATGATAAAAATACCAGACTGATTTTAGTCCGTCAGCTTCTGGCACAAACCAGATAAAGGCAAGATGTAAAAATGTCCGGTTTATCTTTCATGAGATAACAGGTTTGTCTCCAGCTTCCGCAACAGGCCGGGCCGGATTAGCGCATCATGTTCTGATAAAATGCTTTTTTATGTATTTATACAGTTACTCGCAGGCAGGTCCTCCGGTTGTCTGAGGCACGTAAACCGTGCCCGAACGCAGTACACCAAAAATAATGTGTATGAGTTTGCGCATTGCTGCACCGACGATAAGTATCCCGGGCTTTCCGGCAAGCCGGAGACGGTGGCCGAATGCCCGGATATCCGGGTTATGCTTCAGTGCAACCAGAGCGGGCATATACATTGTGCTTCGCAGATATGCGTTTCCTGTTTTTGACATCCTTGATTTGCCCCTCACCGAGCTGCCGGACTGATGGTGACGTGGGTTAAGCCCCAGAAAGGCCGCAACTTCCTTAGCCTTACTGAACTGTTTATCTGCCATAAAAGACAAAATTACGGCACCTGTAACGCTCCCGATGCCCGGTATTGAACTTATTAATGCCTCCTGCCTTTTCAGCTCAGCATTACTACTGATATGTTTTTTAATTTCCTGCCGGATTATTTCAATCTCCTCTTTCAACTGACTGGCAATCCTCAGGAGTGAAGGCTGAATGCTGGCATCGGCGTTATCAGTACGGTTAGATTCCATTCGCAGCATGCCTTTCAGCGCATTCATCCGGCGTACCAGAGCCTGTAGTGTCCTGACCGGCTGCGGTACAGGCAGCCACTGAGCCGGAATAGTTGCTCTGCAGAAACGCGCAATCAGCTTTGAATCACTTTTATCTGTTTTTGTACGGGACAGCTCCGCCATACCATAACCTTTTATGCGCGAGGGGTTTACCATACTGACTTTTATCTTTTTTTCATACAGAAACGTAGCAAGAGCAGTTCCGTAATCACCGGTGGCTTCCATGCATGCGTGGATCTCTGAAAAGTCACCCTCACCGGCCCATTTCAGAAGTGCTGTAAAACCCGCCACTGAATTGGCAAATGCCTTACACCGGTAACTATCATTGCAAAGTAACGCAGCATCAAATTTCTTACTGGCAATATCAATTCCGAGATAAACAGTCATGTCATATCCTCATGGTGTCAGTACTGACCAACCTTGCAAAATTCAGGCTCACCGCGGTGCGGGGCCAAAGATACCCTTCGGTCTGGACTGAAATCAGGACAGAGCGGCATTTATCTTATCAACGGGCCTGACAGCCTGAGGATGTTGCCGGCCTACTCTGTCCTGGGTCAATGCATGTACAGGCAGACTCAACTTACTCTGCCTGAAACACGATACAAGGATGTTGCTATGTCGTTATCTTTACGTCTCGCCTTAGTGGGTGACTACCGCCCGGACGCTGTTTCGCATCAATCCATTCCCCTGGCGCTGGCGCGCGCCGCGGCGCACCTTGCCATCCCGATTGAGCCTGACTGGATTCCCACCCCGGATTTAGATGATCTGTCCGCCGTTACGCAGCATGATGCCGTCTGGCTGGTGCCCGGCAGCCCCTATAAAAACGATGACGGCGTGTTTAGCATGCTGCGTTGGGTACGGGAAAACGGTAAGCCCTTTCTCGGCTCCTGTGGCGGGTTTCAGTATGCGGTTATCGACTATGCCCGCCACGTATTGGGCTGGGAAGATGCCAGTCATGCCGAAACCAGCGAAACCGGTCGGATGGTGATTGCGCCGCTAAGCTGCTCACTGGTCGAACAGCGAGGGGAGGTCACGTTTGCACCCGGCTCGCGTATGGCCAGCGCCTACGGTGCGCTGACCAGTGATGAAGGTTATCATTGCAATTTTGGCGTGAACCCGGCTTTCAGTGCGGCGCTGCAGGGTAAAAACATGCGGATCACGTCCTGGGATCTGAACGGCGATGTGCGCGGCATTGAACTGACCGATCATCCTTTCTATGTCGCCACCTTATTCCAGTCCGAACGGGCGGCATTACAGGATAAGGATTCGCCGCTGGTGATGGCCTGGATGCGGGCGGCGCTGGCGCAGCGTCAGCGCTGAACAGTAAAACAGCCTGTGACCAGTCCCAGGCTGTTATCCGGGCTTATTCGACCTTATCGGGATATTCACACAGGTCTTCAATCAGGCAGGACCCGCAACGCGGTTTGCGCGCCACGCAGGTGTAACGCCCGTGCAGAATCAGCCAGTGATGGCAGTCGACTTTAAACGCCTTCGGCACGACTTTTAACAGTTTCTCTTCGACCTGCTCGACGTTCTTACCCGGCGCAAAATTCGTCCGGTTGCAGACGCGGAAAATGTGCGTATCCACCGCAATCGTCGGCCAGCCAAAAGCCGTATTCAGCACCACGTTAGCCGTTTTACGGCCGACGCCAGGTAAGGCTTCGAGCGCGGCGCGATCTTCAGGCACCTGACCGCCGTGCTGGTCCAGTAAAATACGGCAGGTCTTAATCACGTTCTCGGCTTTACTGTTGAACAGGCCGATCGTTTTGATGTACTCCTTCACGCCGTCCACGCCCAGCGCCAGCATCGCAGCAGGTGTATTCGCCACCGGGTACAGCTTTGCAGTAGCCTTGTTAACGCTCACGTCCGTCGCCTGAGCCGACAGCAGAACCGCAATCAGCAGTTCAAACGGCGAGGTGAACTGCAGCTCGGTCGTAGGGTGAGGGTTGGCCTGCTGCAGACGACTGAGAATCTCAATGCGTTTCGTCTGGTTCACACGGCTTTTCCCGTGTTGCCCTGCGGCGCATCAAGCGCCGCGTCTTCTACGCGACGCGCTGCGCGCTGCTTCATTTTCTGATCGATCACATATTTCCCCGCCAGCATCATGCCCAGACCGATAAAGGCACCCGGCGGGAGCATTGCCAGCAGCATTGGCGAGTTAAAATGAATCACGTCAATACGCAACACTTTAGCCCAGGGACCCAGTAACTGATCCGCACCGTTAAACAATGTGCCGCTGCCGATGATTTCACGGATCGATCCCAGTACCACCATTGCACAGGTGGCGCCCATACCGATAGCAAAGCCATCCAGTGCGGCAAGGGGAATACTGCTTTTCGAGGCCACGGCTTCAGCCCGGCCCACTACGATGCAGTTGGTCACGATCAGCGGAATAAAAATACCGAGTGACTGATACAGACCGTAGGCGTAAGCGTTAATCAGCATCTGCACGCAGCTTACGACAGAGGCGATGATCATCACGTAGATAGGAATACGGATCTCAGAAGGCACCCAACGACGCGAGGCCGAAATAAAACTGTTTGTCAGGGTCAGCACCAGCGTCGTGGCAAGCCCCAGCCCCAGAGCATTGGTGGCCGTGGCGGTCACCGCCAGCAAAGGGCACAGGCCCAGCAGCTGCACCAGCGCCGAGTTATTTTTCCACAGCCCGCCGACCAGCAGGTTTTTCGCTTCACTCATTGGCGTCTCCACATTCGGGTAACGAAGAGAGTTTCCCTTTCAGGGATTCAATTAACAATGCCGTACGTTTGGTGGCATTCACGACGGCGCGCGGGGTAATGGTGGCACCGGTAAACTGGTCGAATTCGCCGCCATCTTTTTTGACGGCAAACGCTTTGTCATTCGGCCCGGTTACCACTTTGCCATTAAAACTGTTGATCCAGTCAGAAATCCGTAACTCGATTTTGTCCCCCAGGCCC
Organism: Pantoea sp. PNA 14-12; assembly: GCF_004364735.1. Classification (NCBI taxonomy): domain Bacteria; kingdom Pseudomonadati; phylum Pseudomonadota; class Gammaproteobacteria; order Enterobacterales; family Erwiniaceae; genus Pantoea; species Pantoea sp. PNA 14-12. Next base: position 1,042,256 of record NZ_SOAJ01000001.1, read on the forward strand.
GGCGTTTCATGGTGCTCAATCACCCGCACGCCGAGTACCTTACCGTGAAAATCCGCGCCGACCAGCATCTGAATCGCGCCAGAATAGCCATCCGGGGCGGTGGTTTCCAGTGCGGCGGCCACAGGTTCGTTGCCTTTTCGCGCCAGATAAAGATGATGAGGACTGGCATTACCCAGCGCCGCATCAGTGACAACGTAACATTCCTGCTGAATGTGGTTATCGTACATGTCGGTCGGCACCACCTGATCCAGCAGATTTTTTTGCTGTAACTGCGTCTGGTGCTCGACGGTGGGTTTGGTCACGGTATTTACAACAGCAGTGACGCCGGTGGTGATCGCGGCAAAGAGAGCCAGGGTCACGCCATTCTTGCGTATGGTGTCCAGCATCATTTAATCCTTTTGATGACCGTAAACGCGCGGCTGCGTGTAATAGTCAATCAGCGGTACGCATATATTAGCCAGCAGAACGGCGAAAGCAACGCCGTCCGGATAACCGCCAAAACTTCGAATGAGCCATACCAGCAGACCAATAAGGGCACCATAAATCAGACGACCACGGTCAGTGGTGGAGGCGGTAACCGGATCGGTGGCGATAAAAAATGCGCCCAGCATCGTCGCCCCGGAAAACAGATGAATCAGCGGACTGTTCAGCGAGGCGGGAGCCAGTAACCAACCAAGCGTGGCGCAGACGGTCAGCGACAGCAACATCGCGGCCGGAATATGCCAGCGAATGGTGTTTTTCCACAGCAGGAATACCCCGCCAAGCAGGTAACCCACGTTGACCCATTGCCAGCCCAGACCGGCCAGAACGCCGCTGTAAATGGGCTGGGCTAACAGTTGCTCTGCACTGTGGCCTGCACGCAAGCCGGTTTTAAAGGTATCCAGCGGTGTAGCCTGGCTGACACCGTCCACGCCCAACTGCAGTTGCTGTAACGTATCGCCCGCCAGCGTATGACCCGTAAAGATCATGCTCAGCGAGTCCAGCACGCCGGGTTTAATAACCTGTAAGGCTTCTGGCGGCATCCAGCTGGTCATCTGAACCGGAAATGAGATCAGAAGAACGACATAGCCGACCATGGCCGGGTTGAAGGGGTTTTGTCCCAGGCCACCGTACAACTGTTTGGCAATAACAATCGCAAATACCGTACCGACCACCACTAACCACCAGGGGGCCAGAGACGGGATGCTGATCCCCAGCAGAATTGCCGTCAGCAGGGCGGAGTTGTCGGCCAGTTGAGGGGCGACCGGTGTGTTACGCAGGCGCAGGATAGCCGCTTCTGTCAGCAACGCTGTCAGCGAGGCCAACACAACCTGCAATAAGGTTCCCACGCCAAAAAAGTAGCACTGCGCGGCAAAACCAGGCAGCGCCGCCAGGATAACCAGCATCATGATGTTGCCGGTACTGCGGCGGTTATGAGTATAAGGTGAACTTGCGATACGGAACGCCATTTAATCCTCAGGTGTCAATGTCGATTGCGCTTTACGCGCTTTGGCACGGGCGACAGCCGCCGCAATCGCGGCTTTACGCGCATCGGCGGGGTGATCGAGTTCAGGTGCCTCTTCGGCTTCGGCATTGGCATGATTAGCCTGCTCCTGCGCCCTCTCTGCCTGCTCAACGTCCCTGTGCGCTTCGGCCGCCGCGACAGCCGCCTCACGGGACGCGTCTTCTGCCTGCGCCTGTGCGGCAGCGCGCTTTTTCGCTTTGGCACGTTCAATGGCGGCGGCTACCGCAGCTTTACGTGGATCTTCAGATGCGGTGTCGGTAGCCTCAGCGTCAGCCGCCGCCTGGGCGGCTTTCTTCGCTTTGGCACGTTCAATGGCGGCGGCTACCGCAGCTTTACGTGGATCTTCAGATGCGGTGTCGGCCGCCTCAGCGTCAGCCGCCGCCTGGGCGGCTTTCTTCGCTTTGGCTCGTTCGACGGCAGCGGCTACCGCGGCTTTGCGCGGATCGTCGGATGCGGTGTCGGCCGTCTCAGCGTCAGCCGCCTGAGCGGCTTTCTTCGCTTTGGCTCGTTCGACGGCAGCGGCTACCGCGGCTTTACGCGGATCGTCGGATGCGGTGTCGGCAGCCTCAGCGTCAGCCGCCGCCTGGGCGGCTTTCTTCGCTTTGGCTCGTTCGACGGCAGCGGCTACCGCAGCTTTGCGCGGATCGTCGGATGCGGTGTCGGCCGCCTCAGCGTCAGCCGCCGCCTGAGCGGCTTTCTTCGCTTTGGCTCGTTCGACGGCAGCGGCCACCGCGGCTTTGCGCGGATCGTCGGATGCGGTGTCGGCAGCCTCAGCGTCAGCCGCCGTCTGGGCGGCTTTCTTCGCTCTGGCACGTTCGATGGCGGCGGTCACCGCGGCTTTACGTGGATCCGCCACCGCCGTTTCAGTCGTGTCCGCGCTGTCAGGCGTCACCGGTTTCTTCGCTCTGGCACGCGCAATTGCCGCTTCAACCGCAGCCTTGCGTGGATCGGTCGTCTGACGACTCAGCGCCTGAGTTTCCGCCTGTGCCTCAGCCTGCCGTAACCGGGCCTGCGCATGACGTGCCTCGGCAGCGGCATCTTCATTCTCAGCAGATTGTTTCGCTCTGGCGCGGGCTTTTGCCGCAGCCAGCTCTCCGCTTTCGCTGCGGGCTACGCGCTGTTTGGCTTCAGCATGACGTGCTTCACGCGCCTGCTTTTCCCGCTCCAGTCGTGCCTGGCGTGCCTCAAAACGCGCTTTCGCTTCCAGCGTGCGTTTGGCTTCCAGGTCGATGGCGCGCAGCTCAGCTTTTTCCTGACGATAGTACTGCACCAGCGGAATGTTACTCGGGCAGACGTAGGCGCACGCACCACATTCAATGCAGTCATCAATGTGATGGGCACGGGCTTTATCGTGATCGCCCCCCTGGCTATACCAGTACAGCTGCTGTGGCAGCAGGTTGGCCGGACAGGCGTCAGCACAGGCAGAGCAACGAATGCAGGACTGTTCCTGTTGCGTGTTGCCCATCTCAGTGCCGGACGGGGCCAGAATACAGTTGGTGATCTTCACGACCGGCACATCCAGCGACGGCAGGGTAAAGCCCATCAGCGGGCCGCCCATAATGACCATTTGTCCTGGTGAAGGGTGAAAACCGACCTGGTGCAACAGGTGGCTGATTGGCGTCCCTAAGCGGCTCCACACGTTCCGGGGTTGCGCGATGGCTTCACCGGTGAGTGTCACCACGCGCTCGGTGATCGGTTCGCCATTGATAATGGCGCGCTTCACGGCCCATGCCGTACCGACGTTTTGCATCAGCACGCCAATATCCGTAGAGCGACCACCATGCGGCACTTCCATGCCGGTGAGTATTTTGGTCAGCTGCTTAGCGCCGCCGGACGGATATTTCGTCGGGATAACGCGGATCTGTAAATCCCGCTCACCACCCAACGCCTGCTTCAGGGCGGCGATAGCCTCGGGTTTGTTATCTTCGATACCAATCAGCACGCGCTCCGCCTGAAGCACCCAGGCCAGAATGCGGCATCCTTCCATCACCTCGGCGGCGTAGTCCTGCATCAGACGATCGTCAGCGGTGATGTAAGGTTCGCACTCAGCCGCGTTAATGATCAGCGTGTTGACGCCCTGCAGGCCGCCTTTCAGTTTGGTGGCCGTCGGGAAGCCCGCGCCGCCCAGACCGGCGATGCCGGCATCATGTATGCGTTTAAGAATGGCGCTGCGTTCATGCTGACGGTAGTCCGGAAGCGGGGAGAGCGGCATCCAGCGATCGTCACCGTCAGGCGTCAGAAAAATACACAGCTCTGACAGGCCAGACGGGTGCGCTGTCATGTGCTGAGCGATAGCGTCAATGACGCCCGACGTGGGCGCATGTACAGGCAGCATTCTGCCCTGTCCAAACGTAAGCGGCTGGCCGCGCAGCACCTTATCGCCAGGGGAAACGCAAATTTCGCCTTCGTGGCCAATATGTTGCTTCAGGGGAATGATAAACCGGTGCGGCAGCGGCAATTCAGCGAGCGGCGTGCCGTTGGACTGGGTTTTCATCTCAGGCGGATGAATCCCGCCCTGAAAATCCCAGATCTTCTCTTTTTTAAAGAAATTAAGCAGATTAAGCATGACTCTCTACCGGGATCACCCGAACAGGAATGGTATTCAGATCCCACTTCCAGTTGGCCGTGGTGGTGGCAACCGGACGCATTTCAATGCAGTCGGTAGGACAGGGGGCAACACACAGATCGCAGCCGGTGCAGACATCGCTCAGCACGGTATGCATGGCGCGCGTGGCACCGACGATGGCATCAACCGGGCAGGCCTGAATGCACTTTGTGCAGCCAATACAGTTTTCTTCGTCAATCCACGCGACGGTACGCACGGGCGCTTTAGCCTCGTCATCGCCATCGATCGGTTGTGGCTCAACATTGAGCAGGGCGGCCAGCTTAAGCATGGTCTGCTCACCACCGGGCGCGCATTTGTTAATGGCTTCGCCATTGTTGCCCACGGCGTCAGCATAGGGGCGACAGCCGGGGTAACCACACTGACCGCACTGGCTCTGCGGCAGCACGGCGTCAATCTGCTCAACAATGGGATCTTCTTCGACTTCAAAGCGGCGTGACGCGTAACCCAGCAGGGCACCAAAGACCAGGCTCAGGGCGCTCAGTACCGCCACCGCTATCCAAATTGCACTCATCAGAATTTCACCAGACCTGTAAAGCCCATAAAGGCCAGTGCCATCAGCCCCGCGGTGATCAACGCAATAGAATTCCCTTTGAAGGGGGCCGGGACATTCGCCAGCACCAGACGCTCACGCATCCCGGCAAATAACACCATCACCAGCGAGAAGCCCAGCGAGGCGCTGAATCCATACAGCGCCGCCTGAAGAAAGGTGTGATTGAGGTTAACGCTCAACAGGGGGACGCCCAGTACCGCACAGTTTGTCGTGATCAACGGCAGGAAAATACCCAGCAGGCGATACAGCGATGGGCTGGTTTTGCGCACCACCATTTCGGTGAACTGAACGACAACCGCGATCACCAGGATATAAGCCATGGTCCGCAGATACACTAAGTCCAGCGGAACCAGAATGAGGTGATTCACCAGCCACGCGCAAATGGAGGCCAGCGTAATCACAAACGTGGTGGCGAGGCCCATGCCAATGGCCGTTTCCAGCTTTTTGGAAACGCCCATAAACGGGCAAAGGCCGAGAAACTTCACCAACACGAAGTTGTTCACCAGCACTGTGCCAACAAAAAGGAGAAGATAATCGGTCATTTTTTCGCCTGAATACCAGAAAGCGGCTTATTATCATTGATAAAGCGCTGCATCACAACTCCATCGCATTATTGTCAGCCGCCAACCGCACTCAGAATTAAACTCTTGACGAAAACAGCAGCGTTATCGCTGAGTAAATGTCGCTTTTACCCGCGCGGAACGTTTGAAATAGGGAACAAAAACGGCGGCGGCGGCCAGTGAGAGTAGCAAAGTCTGCAACGCGCGTGCATCAGACACCGGCGTAAAGGCAAAGGTTTTCAGCGCCAGCAAAACGGTGATCAGCAACCACACGATATAGTGACGCGGCAGACGGTGCGAACGTTTAAAGAACATCCACACAACCCACATGCTGTAAGCCCACAATGCGGTGGCGGTCAATAATGAAATGGCCCAATAGCCCGTCACCAGCGAACGGTGGTTAAACAAGGTTTCGCGCCATTGCGCATCAAACAGTGGCGTCAGATACATGGCCATCACCAGCGCGGTGGTCAGCAGCGTCATCAGCAACCATGCCAGTGGCAGTAAAAGCCAGCCGCCAATACGTGGGGCTGTCATCGGGGTCGTCATTTGCGGTTCATCCTGTTTCAACGTAGTCAGCGGGTCAGAATAGCATGTTAAGACAGACGCAAACCAACAGTGAAAACAGGAGGGCGGGAACAGGGGAGATGCGCGGGATTACACCACGTAGCGCCAGACTGACTTTGGTACGCAGCCCAGGTCGAACAAGCGGCCACCCGATGCGAGTTCGGCACGACGATGGTCGGCTGCCCGGTACATATTGATAATGTCTTTGTCGTCCGACAGCGAATAATTCAGATGGTCATACAGTTTTTCAAGACTTTCAAGGTTATTCACTTTGCGAAATTTTAACAGGTAATCGTGCGCAGTCATTTTTGTCATAACGAATCAATAAGAAAGAAGGCCAAGTATAGGGAGCCGCTTAACGCTGTCCAGTTCCGCGGATGAAAAAAAGCAAAAATCAGACAAACGTGGGGCATAGCTCGCTAAAGGTGAATTTTATCAGGTTTTGAATCGTCGCCATAATCCTGTCGCTGTAAAGCGGTGCATCCAGACCCAACCTAAAAGAATCATTTCTGAGTCACAAGTCACTTTTTATCTGCTTTTATGTACGAATCGATTGTGTATAACTGCGATTCAGGGCCGGATAACAAAATAACCAGGATAAACCTCAGGCCAGTGCGGTCAGCGGAATCGTTTCATGCCGGAGACAGGGGATTTCTGTGTGTGCTGGAAATCACAAAACAGACTTTTCCCGGGGCTGAAAACGGGATGGCTCATTCTGTACGCCTGGCTGTAATCGTTTTCAGCAGTGTCACACTTAAGCGATTCTGTTTATTACATTTATTTAACGTAAGTTGAAAAAAGACACAGGCGTTTTGTCCATAAGCCCGCGCTGAGAGCATTCCGTCAATCAACGTAACCCCTTTAAATCGCTCAGTTTTGTGAGGCGTGTCGCCCTAATCTGCCCTTTTTTACGTCAGGCTACACAGGCACTTTACCCTGTACAGCAAACGCCCTTCAGAGGAAGAAAAACTATGTGGAAACGTTTACTCCTGACGACAATGGTCAGCGCCGCATTAAGTGGCTCAGTGTTAGCGGCGGAAATGACAGTGGGATTCTCACAGGTAGGCTCAGAATCCGGCTGGCGTTCGGCTGAAACCAATGTCGCGAAAAGCGAAGCCAAAAAACGCGGCATTAATTTAAAGATCGCCGATGGTCAACAGAAACAAGAGAATCAGATTAAAGCCGTGCGCTCCTTTATCGCGCAGGGCGTGGACGCCATCTTTATTGCGCCTGTTGTGCAGACGGGCTGGGAGCCGGTATTAGAAGAAGCCAAAGATGCCAAAATCCCGGTATACCTGCTGGACCGCGCCATCGTCGTAAAAGATAACTCGCTGTATCAGGCCGTTGTCACCGCCGATAATGTTCTGGAAGGCAAGCTGATTGGTGACTGGCTGGTAAAAACCGTCGGCGATAAAAAATGTAATGTCGTAGAGCTGCAAGGCACGGTCGGCGCGAGCGTCGCCATCGATCGTAAAAAAGGCTTTGCTGAAGCGATCAGTGGCCACCCGAATATTAAAGTGATTCGCTCTCAGTCTGGCGACTTTACCCGCAGTAAAGGGAAAGAAGTCATGGAAAGTTTCATCAAGGCCGAGAACAACGGCAAAAATATCTGCATGGTTTATGCCCATAACGACGATATGGCCATCGGGGCCATTCAGGCGATCAAAGAAGCCGGTCTGAAACCGGGCAAAGATATTCTGACCGGATCGATCGATGGTGTGCCGGATATCTACAAAGCGATGCTGGCCGGGGAAGCCAACGCTAACGTCGAGCTGACGCCAGATATGGCCGGCCCGGCCTTTGACGCGCTGGAAAAATTCAAAAAAGACGGCACCCTGCCACCCAAAATTATCAGAACCGAATCAAAACTCTTTTTACCTGCTGACGCGCAGGCCGAGTTAGACAAGAAAAAGAACATGGGTTACTAAGCCGCAGGCCGCCCTTCGGGGCGGTCTTCTTTGATGTAGGGCGGAGTTGACAGCATGACGATACACAATGAATCACCTCTTTTAGCCATCAACGGCGTCAGTAAAGGTTTTCCCGGCGTGAAAGCGCTGGACGATGTCTCTTTCAGCCTGCGCAAAGGCGAAATCATGGCGCTGTTAGGTGAGAACGGCGCAGGCAAATCAACCCTGATCAAAGTGCTGACCGGCGTGTACACCCGCGACAGCGGCACGATTACGTTAAACGGTCAGGCCATTTCGCCGCGCAGTACTGCTGAAGCACAGAAAATCGGTATCGGCACGGTCTACCAGGAAGTGAATATGCTGCCGAATATGTCGGTGGCCGATAATCTGTACATTGGGCGCGAGCCGCGTCGGTTCGGCATGATTGATCGTAAGCGCATGGTGCGCGAGGCGGATGCCCTGATGCGCAAATACGGTTTTGCACTGGATGTCACGCGGCCGCTTGGTCATTACTCCGTCGCGATGCAGCAGATTATTGCTATCTGCCGGGCGGTGGATCTCTCCGCCCAGGTATTAATCCTCGATGAACCCACCGCCAGTCTGGATGCCAGCGAAGTGGAAATGCTGTTCACCCTGATGACAGAGTTAAAACATCGCGGGATGAGCCTGATCTTCGTCACCCATTTTCTGGACCAGGTTTACCGCATTACCGATCGCATTACCGTTCTGCGCAACGGCAAATTTATTGCCACGCACGACACCGCTACGCTGCCGCAAATTGAGCTGGTCAAACTGATGATTGGCCGGGAACTGATGGCGACCGCGCTGCAGCGTCAGGGCAGTACGCTGAAGAGCAACCAGCCGGTCGTGTCATTCGAAGATTATGGTAAGAAGGGCACGATCGAACCCTTCACGCTTCAGGTCCGGCCGGGTGAAGTGGTCGGGCTGGCAGGCTTGCTGGGCTCGGGGCGGACCGAAACCGCAGAGGTGCTGTTTGGCATTCGCCGCGCCGATCGCGGCACGGCAAAAATCAAGGGCAGGGTTGAACCGATCCGTACGCCCGCGCAGGCTTCCCGTCTGGGGATGGGCTTTTGTCCGGAAGACCGAAAAACGGACGGAATTATCGGGGCGGCTTCTGTCCGCGAGAACATCATTCTGGCGTTACAGGCGCAGCGCGGCTGGCTGCGCCCGATCAAGAAACGCGAGCAGCAGGCGATTGCCGAGCGTTTTATTAAAAGTCTGGGCATTCGCACACCGCACGCGGAGCAGCCCGTCGAGCTGTTGTCGGGCGGAAACCAGCAAAAGGTGCTGTTGTCTCGCTGGCTGGTGACAAAACCGCAGTTCCTGATTCTGGATGAACCCACGCGCGGCATTGACGTGGGCGCACATGCCGAAATTATCCGCTTAATTGAAACGTTATGTGCCGATGGGCTGGCACTACTGGTCATTTCCTCGGAGCTGGAAGAGCTGGTGGGCTATGCCGATCGCGTCATCATTATGCGCGATCTGAAACAGGTAGCAGAAATCCCCCTCGAGGCGCTTTCTGTGGCGGCAATCGTTAACGCCATTGCTGATGGAGGTACGCAGCATGCTTGAATCACCGGTTACCCCGACCCGGGCGACACGTCGCACGTTCAGGCTGCCGCCAGGCATGCCGCAACTTATCGCGCTGTTGCTGGTGCTGTTGGTCGACAGCCTGGTTGCCACGAATTTCTTCGCCATCCATTTACAGGATGGCCGGCTGTTTGGCAGCCCGATTGATATCCTCAACCGGGCTGCGCCGGTAGCCTTACTGGCCGTCGGCATGACCTTAGTGATTGCCACAGGCGGGATCGATTTATCGGTCGGCGCCGTTATGGCGATTGCCGGCGCGACGGCGGCCACGCTGACCGTGGCGGGCCACAGCGTGCCGTTTATTATCCTGGTCACGGTGGCCAGCGGGCTGGCCTGCGGGCTGTGGAACGGCATTCTGGTTGCGTTGTTACGCATACAGCCATTTGTGGCGACCCTGATTTTGATGGTGGCCGGGCGCGGCATCGCCCAGTTAATTACGCAGGGACAGATCGTGACGTTTAACAACGACAGCCTGGGCTGGTTCGGCAACGGCGCGCTCTGGCTGTTGCCGGTGCCGGTCTGGATCACGATTGCGGTCGCGCTGCTGGTCTGGCTGCTGGTGCGTAAAACGGCCCTTGGGTTGTTTATCGAAGCCGTCGGGATCAACCTGCGCGCTGCGCGTAATGCGGGCGTGAATGGCTGGCTGGTCGTGATGTCCACCTATGCCATCAGCGCAATCTGCGCAGCGGTGGCGGGGCTGATTGTGGCGGCCGATATTCGCGGGGCCGATGCGAACAACGCGGGGCTGTGGCTGGAGCTGGACGCCATTCTGGCGGTGGTGATTGGCGGTGCCTCGCTGATGGGCGGGCGATTTAACATTCTGCTGTCGCTGATAGGGGCACTGATTATTCAGGCGATGAATACCGGTATTTTACTGTCGGGCTTTCCGCCGGAACTTAATCAGGTGGTGAAGGCGGTGGTGGTGATGTGTGTACTGCTGCTGCAATCCCCGCGCTTTATTGCGATGTTTAAACGGAGACGTGCATCATGATTAAACGTCATCTGCCTTTAATGATTACGCTGCTGGTGTTTGTACTCGGCTATCTGTTTTGCCTGAGCCAGTTTCCCGGTTTTGCCTCGACGCGGGTCATCTGTAATATTCTGACGGATAACGCGTTTCTGGGCATTATCGCGGTGGGCATGACCTTTGTGATTCTGTCGGGCGGCATCGATCTGTCTGTGGGGGCCGTCATCGCGTTTTCTGGCGTCTTCCTGGCCAAAGTCATCGGCGATTATCACCTTAATCCGCTGGTGGCCTTTGCCCTGGTCCTCTGCATGGGGGCGCTGTTTGGTGCGATGATGGGCTGGCTAATCGACGCACTCAAAATCCCTGCGTTTATTATTACGCTGGCGGGCATGTTTTTCCTGCGTGGATGCAGCTATCTGGTCTCCGAAAACTCCATTCCGATTGATCATCCGCTGTACGCCACGCTTTCCGGCCTGGCCTGGAAAGTGCCGGGCGGCGGGCGGCTCAGTTTGTTGGCGTTGATCATGTTGCTGGTGGTTGTAGGCGGGATGATTCTGGCGCACCGCACCCGGTTCGGTAATCAGGTGTACGCCATCGGGGGCAATATGACTTCCGCGCAGCTGATGGGCGTTTCAACCCGCGCCACGACCATCAAAATCTATATGTTGTCGACCACGTTAGCCTCGCTGGCGGGTATTGTGTTTTCCATCTACACCTCTGCGGGTTATGCGCTGGCCGGGCTGGGCGTTGAGCTGGATGCCATCGCCTCTGTCGTCATCGGGGGGACCCTGCTGTCCGGTGGTGTAGGGACCCTTCTCGGCACGTTATTTGGCGTCCTGATTCAGGGGCTGATTCAGACCTGGATTAACTTCGACGGCACGCTCAGTTCCTGGTGGACCAAAATCGCCATCGGCATCCTGCTGTTTGCCTTTATCGCCCTGCAACGGTTACTCACTGTAATGTGGGACAGGCAGCAGAATGCACCGGTGAAGCGGCTGAGTTGACGTCAGGCAGGTGCATGAGAAAGCGGCGCTGCGGCGCCGCTTTTGTCGGTGTCGGGCAGGGAAGAGGGACGCGACGAACCGGCGGCAACCTTATCGTCATCTCAGGCGCGGGCATCAACGATGAGGGCTCGGGCGCAGGGGGAATAAGCCCGCACGGCCGCCGGGCTCTGTCTTTGAAACCGCCGCGCCGGTACCCGACGCGGTAAGGTTATTAAAAGCTCGTCCAGCCGTCGTCGGCATTGTCCGCCTTCGTGGTAACCGCCTTCGTCTGGCGTGAAGACATGACCGTGGGCGCGACACCGGCCGTCGCCACCGTGGTCGCCGGAGAACCCAGGCTGAACACGGAAACGGCCTGTAACAGCATATCGGCCTGTTCTTTCAGACTGGATGCGGCAGACGCGGATTCTTCCACCAGTGACGCATTCTGCTGTGTGGTGCTGTCCATTTCCGTCACGGCGGTGCCCACTTGCTCAATGCCACGCGCCTGTTCGGCACTGGCAGTGGTAATCTCTTCTACCGTATCTGTCAGTTTGCCCACAGCAGACAGAATGCCTGACATGGTTTCAGACGCGTGAACGACCAGTTCATTTCCCTGGCCTACGCTTTGGGCGTTTGCCGCGATCAGCTGGCGAATTTCACCGGCTGCGGTGGCGCTGCGCTGTGCCAGCGATCGCACTTCACTGGCGACGACCGCAAAGCCTTTGCCGTGCTCGCCTGCACGGGCGGCTTCCACCGCGGCGTTAAGCGCAAGGATATTGGTCTGGAAAGCGATCCCGTCGATAACGGCGGTGATTTCAGCGATACGGCCGGAGCTGTCGCTGATGGATTTCATGGTGCCGGTGATCGCCTCTGTCGCGTCACTGCCTTTATTGGCCACTTCACGCACACTGACCGCCAGTTGCCCCGCCTGACGGGCATTGTCGACGTTATTTTTGACCGTCATACCCAACTGCGTCATCGTTGCGGCGGTCTGTTCCAGCGAGCTGGCCTGTTCTTCGGTTCGTTGTGAAAGCTCTGCATTACCCTGAGCAATCTGTGTGCTGGCCGAGGCAACACTCTCCGCGTTTTTCCTGACCAGGCTGACCGTATTGATTAGCGAATCCTGCATTTCGCGGATGGCGGACAACAGTTTGCCCGTTTCATCTTTACCCGTGGTTACGACGACACCACTCAGATCGCCGTGGGACACGCGATAGGCGGCCTCAACCGCTTCTTTCAGTGGACGTGTAATACTGCGGGTGATAATCGCGGCGGATATGGCGGCCAACAGCAGCGCAACAATCCCGGCAATAATGAGTATCATCAGCGCATCGGCGCGATCTTCCCCCGATTTGTCGGCCGCGTATTTCATGCGCGCTTCCTGAAACGTCTGCATCTCTTTCAGCGACGCCATGAAGTCACCCTGCGTCTGGTAACGCGGGCCAAAAAGCAGTTGCGTCGCCTCATCACTTTTTCCCTGCTGAGCCAGCGCGACAACCTCATCGATAAAAGGCAGGAACAGGGCTGAGCGGGCGTTCAGTTGGTCAAAAATCGCTTTGCCCTGAGACGTGCTGACCTGATTGCCCATCTGCGCGATCAGCGTATCCACTTCATGACGTTCCCCACGGTAATCACTTATGGCTTTCTCTCTTTTCGTCACGTCTTTAAGAAGAATGGCATTACGTGCCAGACGGCTCATATCAGAGGTGTAATAGCGCAACGCAGCAGACGAAGAGGATTTGCTGTAGAGCGCGCCCGAGATCTCATCATTGGCGTTGCCGAGTGAGTTAATTTTTATCACGCCGATCAGGACCATAAAAATAACCAGCAGCGCCATAAAGCCGAAGGCGGCCCCAAGCCGTATTCCAATTCTGATGTTGTTCATATGCATTCCATAGTGTCAGGCCCCGGCATGAACGAGCCCGATGGGCGAGCTGATGCGAAGATGTTTTACGTAAAAGTCGGAAGGTGATCGGTATACATTTTGTAAGGTTAACTATCGCCAGTCGTGGTATCGGCATTATGCGACAAAGGCTTTAGGTGAAATATTCACTTTGAGTAACATTTACTCAAGTAAATAATTTGTTAAATAAAGCACGGCTGAGTGGTTGTCTTATGGCCTCGTGCGGCGCATCGTCAGAACGAGACCGCTAAAAGCCGTGACAGGCGTAAACTGCCAGGTTCAGAAAGGGCGTAACCCGTCGGGTGAGGAAAAAACGTGTCTGTGTCGATATGGCCGCCAGACAGCAGCGGTAGTGGGCGCAAAGCGGCCGGACAGGGCGCGGACCCACACCGCAACGAAACAGACGGAAAGGCGGTTCAACGGTTGATGTCTCAGGTAACGCCCGTCCCCGTGCACAGGCCCGTTACTTGCCTATTCCCAGCTGCAGTTTCCGTTGGCAATTTCGCTCAACGGTTCTTCCCGCCACGGCCAGGGGTGCCTGAGCACCACGCGGCTGGCGAATTTGGCAATTCCGATTTCGTCGTCCAGCAGCCGCGCCATTAAATCCTGAAACCGGTAAAGGTTGGGGGCGATGATTTTCAACAGATAATCGTAGCCGCCGCTAATGTTGTAGCACTCGACAATCTCCCGATACTGACGGGCACCGGTTTCAAACCGCAGGAAATCAGCAGGGTAATGACTCGCCAGGGTGATCTCGGAGAACACCACCAGATTGCAGCCCAGTTTATTCAGTGAAATCCGGGCGGCATAACCGGCGATAATGCCGCTCTGCTCCAGACGGCGGGTTCGCGCCAGACAGGGACTGGGGCTGAGGTTTATTGCCTCAGCCAGTTCGACAATCGAACAGCGCCCCTCGCGTTGCAGATGCTCAAGTATCCGGATATCGGTGCGGTCAGGGAGCCTGGCATGTGACATAGATGGCGTATTCTCTCAGGTTGAATGGCCCATGCGTGCTGCGGTGGCGTCCGTCAACGCCTGGTCGAGCACGTCGATTATTATTTCCGCCTGTTCGGCCGTCAACACCAGAGGAGGACGGATCTTCAATACGTTATGGCCCATGGCGCAGGCACTCAGCAATACGCCTTTTTGCCGCATCCGGTTCACCACCTGACTGGTCAGCCAGCGGTCGGCTGCGCGGCTCTGCCGATCAGAAACCAGTTCCACGCCGACAAACAGGCCCGCCCCCCGGACATCGCCGATGGCTTCGTGCCGGTGGCTCAGGCCGCGAATGCCTTCCAGCAGCCTGTTCCCGGTTTCACGCGCATGCGCAATCAGTCCCTCTCGCTCAATGGTATCCAGCACCGCCAGGGCCGCCGCGCAGGAAACAGTATTACCGGCAAAGGTATTGAAGTAGCGGGAGCGCTGCCCAAACTCCGCCAGCACGTCGGCTGTGGCCAGTAAACCGGCAACAGGCTGACCGTTGCCCATGGGTTTGCCCAGCGTCACGATATCCGGTCTGAGTCCGTGACGTTGAAAGCCCCACATGTTTTCGCCCGTGCGGCCAAAGCCGGGCTGGACTTCATCGGCGATAAACAGGCCGCCAGCCTGCCGGATGGCGTTCACCGCGCCGTGCAGGAAGCCGGTCGGGCCGGGCAGGATCCCGTCGCTGGTAAAGAGTGAATCCACGATCAACGCGGCAGGCTGAATGCCGTGACGTTGCAGATCGGCAATGGCCATTTCCACATCCTGGGTAAAACGTTCGCTCAGATCGACACCGTCTGCGTGATAGGCGCGCGGGGCAGGGACCAGCCGAACATGCGGCCCCAGATCGACGCTTTTGCCCAGCGAGGGTGAGAACTGTGAGACGGCGTCCGTAATGCCATGATAAGCGGTTTCGGTCACAATAATTCCGGTGCCACCGGTCCGGATTTTGGCAATACGAAAGGCCAGATCGTTGGCTTCACTGCCCGTGCAGGTCAGCATCAGGTGAGCCAGGTGGGTTTCAGGTACCGTCGCCAGCAGGCGCTCGGCCAGGGTCAGAATCGTGTCATGCAAATAGCGCGTGTTGGTGGCCAGCGTTTTGACCTGATTGCAGATGGCGTTCGTCACCGCCGGATGGCAGTGCCCCAGCGAGGTCACGTTGTTATACACATCCAGATAGCGACGCCCTTCGGGATCGAACAGCCAGGCACCCTCACCGCGCACGATGTGCAGAGGATGTTCATACATCAGGCGATAGGCCGGGCCCAGCAACGCATCGCGGCGGTCAATCATCGTCGCGGTCACCGGGTCAACATCGGCCTGCCCGGGGATATAGGCATTAACCATATTCAGGTCGGTGGTGCTTTTCATGGAAGTCTCCCGTATCAGAGTTCGGCCAGCAGGCGATCACATGCTGTGTCGCGGGTCAGGTCTGCCAGCATCGACAGCGCCTCCCAGGCGGCAGGATTGTGACGCATGATGTAAGCGCGGTTATGTGGATAGCGGGCCGCGCGCCATTCGGTAATCAGGACTGTAATCAGATGACGCGTCGCCATCAGGTCGGTGACAAGAGCCTGTTCCAGATCGGTGAGCGGCAGGGTTTTGTGGTAGGCACCGACGAACTGCGCAGCCCCTGCGAAGGGATCGTCACAGCCGGTCATCTGAAAGGCCGCGGCAGTGGCCACTTCGCCTACCAGCGGTGCATAGATCATGTCGCCAAAGTCAATGATGCCGGTGAGACGATCCTGTGCGTCTGGCGCAACCAGCACGTTATACAGGTGATAATCGTTATGGATCACCTGCGCCCGCAGCGAGCCAAGACGCGGCAATACCTGGGTGGTGAAGCGCATCATAAATTTTTCTGCGAGGCGACGCCGTGCCGGATCGATGACTGCCTCCAGTTTGTCCATCAGGCGATGCGCGGCGGAAACATTCCACAGCAGATCGTGGCGGGCGGCCGGATGTGAAAAACCCTGCAACGCCAAATCCAGCCGGCCCAGACAGCACGCCATGGCCCGACGCTGTGCGGGGGTAGGTTGGGTATCTCTGACCTGAGTGCCCTCCAGCCAGCTCAGCATACGAACCAGCGTGGTGCTCCCTGCTGGTAACGTGACAATGTCACATTTCTTGCCCGCTGATGTGCGCACGACGCGCGGTATGGGCAGAGCCGGTGCCACCTCGGCGATATGCTCAAGCGCGGCGATCTGGAAATCGATAATCGCCTTCGCTTCGGCGGGATTACTGATTTTCAGGACAAAACGCGTACCGGTCGGAGTTTCAATGCAGCAGTTCTGGTCGCGTTCGCTTGCCAGCGGCTGCACAACGGTATCCGTCATACCGTACCGCTCTGCCACTAACGCCTGTACGGCAGATAACGACAGCGCAGGCGCGGCGGTATTCAGGGCGACAGCCTGATGTGTCTCAGTTTCAGACATGATGTTTCCCTGCCGTTGAAGAGATTACAGGCCCAGCAGGCCGGGAAGCTGGCGGAAGTCGGTCAGGCGGTTCACACCGTAACCGTCAATGGCCGGCTCATGACCGCGATCGATAAACACCCTGGCCATAAAGCCCAGATCGCACGCTGTCATCAGGTCATAACGAAAACTGGATGAGCAGTGCATCATCTGTTCGGGGCCGCAGCCCAGTTGGTCGAACATATACTCAAAAATTCGGGCACGCGGCTTGTAGGCCTGGGCTTCTTCGGCGGTGTACACCGCATGAAAGGGCGCGCCGAGACGGGTAACGCTGTGCGGGATCAGGTCGATCATGGAATTGGATAAAATCACTAACGGAATATGCTGTGCTATCGTCGTCAGCGTCTCAACCACATGCGGATGAGGTTGCCAGCTGGCCACGGCAGCATAAAGCGTCTGCGCATCGCTTTCCCGATAGACGACGCCATGGGCATGACAGGCGCGCTGAAGCGCATTTTCAATCACCTGGTAAAACGGTTTCCAGGCACCCAGCACCTCATCAAGCCGGTAGAAACGAA
Source organism: Pantoea sp. PNA 14-12 (assembly GCF_004364735.1). Classification (NCBI taxonomy): domain Bacteria; kingdom Pseudomonadati; phylum Pseudomonadota; class Gammaproteobacteria; order Enterobacterales; family Erwiniaceae; genus Pantoea; species Pantoea sp. PNA 14-12. The sequence goes on from NZ_SOAJ01000001.1 coordinate 1,059,410, forward strand.
AATGCGCCAGGAAAGTCGCCATGTGCGCTTCGCTGACCCGATCGGCATAAATGCCCTTTGCCGTCGGGCCCATTTCGAAATTGATTAGCGTGCCATAGCAATCAAAGCTGATAAATTTTGGCCTGAAAATCATTTGCTTAACCTCTTTCATGTGGATGAAAGAAGTATATCGCGCGACGCAAACACATAATTTCTTATTACCGCGACAAAGAAGGGGTTTTTGCTCAATTGCGGCCGCTTTACGGCATCGGGCCGGGTGGTGGGGAAGATCCTCACTGACGGGGCAGGCTGAAACGGCGGGACCGGACGTAATGATGCCCAAAAACGTAGTGCGTACGGGCATTGTGTTTTACACTGCGCGCTGCAAAAATTAAGGTGATAAACGATTAAACAGGCGACAATGGCGATGAACGGTACAATTACTACCTGGTTTCAGGATAAAGGCTTTGGTTTTATTAAAGATGAAAACGGCGATAACCGTTATTTTCATGTCATCAAAGTTGCCAATCCTGACCTGATTAAAAAAGATGCCTCGGTCACGTTCGAACCTACGACGAATAATAAAGGGCTGTCAGCGTTTGCGGTGAAAGTCCTGCCAGAGAGTAAATACATTTATATTGCGGGTGAGCGCATCAAACTTACCGCGATTAAATCTTACGTTGTTTTCAGTGAAGACGTTCCGGCAGATGCAGGGATTGATAAAGAAAACACGGTGCTGTCGGTGGGAATACTGATGAATAATATCCGACCCAAATCAGCGCAAAAGACGAAAGCGATGCGCACCCTGAAAAAACTGGCGATCACGACCTTTCAGGGCGCAACCTTAATCTTCACGGAAGATGAGATTGATATTGACGCTACCGTCAAAATGCTCAAAGTCTGATGCCCGATAACGCCGCAGGCCCGCTGGGACGACGGCCTGGCCGACAAGGCGATGCCCACGGAGCGAGGTCATGCGCCGCCAGCAGCGCCGTTATGACGCACCTGCCACGCGCCGCAGATCCGTACCTGACCTCGCGCTTTCCGTCTGTCTGCCGACGCAAAAAGGCGGGGCGGTAACGCTTCAGGCTCACTTCTACACCCTAATTTCACCGATGCAGAGACGACAATGACAAAACTCACTCTTCAGGAGCAGTTATTAAAAGCGGGACTGGTAACCAGTAAAAAAATGGACAAGGTCCAGAGAACCGCGAAAAAATCACGCGTGCAGGCGCGCGAAGCGCGAGAAGCCGTAGAAGAAAACAAAAAAGCGCAGATCGAGCGGGACAGGCAGCTCAGCGAACAGCATAAACAAGCGGTGCTGGCGAAAGAGTATAAAGCGCAGGTGAAGCAGTTAATTGAAATGAACAGAATCGTCGTGGCAAAAGGTGAGATCGGTTTTAACTTCACGGATAACAACCTGATTAAAAAAATCATGGTCGATAAACCTGTGCAGACCCAACTGATTAACGGTCGCCTGGCCATTGCCCGTCTGATGGCAGAAAACAGCGACGAGCCACACTACGCGATTATTCCGGCCAGCGTCGCGGATAAGATCGCGCAGCGCGATCCCGGCAGCATTGTCTTAAACAGCGCACTCAGTCAGGACGCGCAGGAAGAGGACGATCCCTATGCCGATTTCAAAGTGCCAGACGATTTGATGTGGTAATCCACGCGACATCAGCCGCTTCAGAGCGCCTCCGCCTGGTCGCGGGGGCGCGCAGAATAACCGCGTGGCGTTTTCCCCCTAAAACGGACTGTCATGACGGGCCTGAATCGCTTCTCCGCTGACAGGATGGGTAAAATGCAGCTCGCTGGCATGCAGCATCAGTCTGGGTGGCCGTGCGCTGTGCGGCGGCAGACCGCCATACCACTCACAGCCTAAAATAGGGTGCCCCAGGTGCTGACAGTGAATACGCAACTGGTGAGTGCGACCGGTTTCAGGACGTAACTGCACCCGCGTGACCGGCAGAGACGGCCCGTCATCTGGGACATACGTAAAACGCGCCAACACCTGATAGCGCGAGCGCGCTGGTTTGCCGGTGCGTGCGCAAATCGCCATCAACGGAAACTGCTTCGCAATCGGCGCATCCACTCTTCCCTCATCGTGTTCAACGTGGCCGCAAAGTAGCGCGGTATAAACTTTGCTGACGCTTCGCTGACTGAACTGCGCGCACAGGGCGGCATTGATCGCCTTATTACGGGCAATGACCATCAGCCCGGAGGTGCCGAAATCCAGCCGGTGAACCAGGGTACAACCGGGAAAGCGCGCTGCCAGCCGGAAATGGACCGAGTCCTGATTTTTCGGGTGCCTGCCGGACAGGCTCAGCAGCCCGCTGGGTTTGTTAATCAGCAGCAGGTGCGCGTCCTCATAGAGGATCGCGATCGCCTCATGGCAGGGCGGCGCAATAAAATCGTCGAACAGGGCAGACATCAGGCAGCCTCAAAGGGAAGCGGGCGCGGATAGTAACCCATTTTCCGCCCGTAGGCGAATCACGCCAGGCGCAGGACAAGCCCGCGCACGCTGCGTTAGTTAATGCCGTTCACAGCGGCTAACGGCTGATAGCCAGCACGGTGATCGCTGGCATGCTTACCGGCAGGCCGAACGTCATCAGTTCACTGCGGGGATCTGACCAGATCAGCACGGTCGCGGGCACCGGGCCAGTAAGCTCCGGGCGTGACACGCTGTTCACCGCCTTGTTGCAGGCGGGAACAGACATCACGACAGGGCGCGACAGACCAGGCGCATCCTGCCAGATAACCGGGCCCGCGCCACAACAGGCTGCATTATCTTTCCGTCTTTCCCTGGCGCTGGCAGCGACACAGCCGGTTACGGGGCGTCAAAAAAGGTTAATAAAAAATACCTAAAGGTTTTTCATGAATACCCGTTATAGATAAATGCAGTGTGATCATTATAACTGCATAAAAAATAACGATTTAGGGCGACTGAATAAAGGGAATGGCATTCATGATGAACAAAATTATCGTTACGGGCACGCTGGCTTTACTCTTTCTGACGGGATGTGCGGAGAATAAAAATACGCATTTGATCAAGGCGGAGAACGGCAGTTCACTAACCGTCAACACGATTTTCGCACCTACCGATATGAATAATAATACCTACGCGGATGTTAAACTGCGCCAGGTCACGCCGGCCCGAGCCGGGACAGGAATGGGAATAGCGGTACTGAGTGCCGTGCTGGGGGGCGGCATCAGCACGGGTTCATTTGATAAGAATAACTACAAGGGCAGTGATATTGACAGCATGCCGGAACCCACCGCCGCGTATTTCACGCCCAAAGCCGACGTCAAAATCCAGCAATGGCTGAATAAAAATGGCGGGGGTTATGCTTACACACAACCCTTGTTCATTGCTGCCTCAAAATGGTCGCTGGTGTACACCGATATGTCGTCCGGCAACAGTAACTACGATTTAACGTATCGGGTCCTGTTTTATAAACGTCCGGAAGGCGGCACGATCCTGAGTCCCTATGTGGTTGCGGAATGTGAACCCGCGCATGTCACCGCACCGCTGAATGACTGGACGGCCAACCATTACGCCAAAGTCACGCAGGTGACGCAAAAGATGATGGATGCCTGCCTGCTGGAGCTGGATAATCAACTGCCACGCTTACTGAAAAAATAGTGAGCAGTACGGCCTGTTTTAACCGGCAGGCCGTGCAACAAGCGCCTCAGTCTCCGCTGTAAATCCGCCTCCCAACGTCCTTTATCCGCTGCGCCATAAAGATAATGACCACAGCAATTAATTTTCAGGCCGCGCCTGCCGATAATCTAATCACAACTCTGAACGGAGGGCGTTTCGATGTCTGAACTTAAACTGTCTTTATCTGCGGATGATACGCGCACACTGATCATTCGTGCAGGTTTTATGCTGCGTAATTTACGTAACAGCCTACGTGAACTGGGCTACGATCAAACCCTGTCCGAGGTCGCGGGCGGGATCCCGGATGCCCGCGCGCGTCTGGGCTATGTGGTGACCATGACCGAAAATGCGGCCAGTGAGGTACTGGGCTGCGTGGAGCTGACACAGCCTGCGCAGACAACGCTACAGGATACGGCGGAAAGTCTGCTGGCGCGCTGGAACAGCACGGCTATCACACCGGAAAACGAGGGCGCGGCACGGGCGCTGGCGGAAGAAACGCGCACATGGCTTGGCACAGTGCCGCAGTTAACCGGTTTCACCCGTCAGCAACTTCAGGCGGTGATGATGGCTCAGGGTTTCCAGGACCTGACGGGCCAGATTATCCAGCGCATGACGAAAATGCTGAATGAGCTGGAAGTCCACCTGGTTCAGGTGCTGAGGGATAACGTGCCCGCACAGCCTGTGGCCAAAGTGGCCAGTCCACCGGCTGCTGCACAGCCATCAGAGAGCCCGTCAGCCTCGCAGGATGACGTGGACGATTTGCTCGCCAGCCTGGGACTCTAAGGCTGGACTCGCTCTCTTTAAGACCGATCTCTTCCGGCATACTAAAGGGTTGGCTGCGCCATTCGTCAGGCAGGGGGCGACCTCTCAGCGATACCGCCCACCGGCGCCTTTTCCGCAACACCGACGGCACAGCGGGACAGATTTCTTCTCCCGTTTTGCCAGCCGCACCGCGCATCCTGGCGCGGTACTGTCAACGGCGGCAGTCGCGTATGCCTGCCTGGCCGTCGGCTGTCAGGGCTTGCGCTGACATAAACATCCCCACACAGAACGGCGATCCGCTGCTTCGCGAAAGAATAAAAATGCTATAAATAACAGTTAATTGCATTCGGCTGTCTCGGGCCATATGCATGCTGGCAGGGCTTTTTTACCGACAGGTCAGTCAATTGTTAAAAAATTTCATAAACTAATGTGCGCAATGACTTCATTCGTAGATAACCGGGAACACAACGGTTACTGATTTTAGTGACTTATCCGACAACTCAGGTTGCTGACGGACTATAAGGGGAAATGATGCCATTACTTATTGGGGAGTTATCGGGTGCGCCAACATGGATACCTGCTGTATTGCTCGTCACGCTTTCATTTATCGTGGGCTTTCTGGCCCGGTTTATTTTTCTCAGGTTCATCCGCTTCTGGCAGAACCGGGACCGAAAACTGTTCAAATCACTGGAAAAGCACCTGCGCGGTTCGCTGTTTCTGTTTATCCCCCTGGTGTTGATCAATATCGGCATTAACTACATCGATCTGCGTCCTGAAACCGTGGCGTTTATCACCTCCACCGCCAATATCTTTATCATTTTATCGATTTGTTCCATTTTGATTCGGTTGACCAATGTGGCGCAGGATATGCTTTTCATTCGCTACGATATCAATCTGTCGAACAATCTGCGTGCCCGCAAGATTCGCACGCAGTTAATTTATGTGAAAAAAGTGGCCATCGTGATCCTGGTCTCGCTGAGTCTGTCGATGATTTTGCTCAGCTTTCCCGGCGTGCGTAAATTCGGCACGACCATCCTGGCCGGTGCGGGTGTCGCAGGCATCATCATCGGTTTTGCGCTGCAAAAGTCGCTGGTTAACCTGTTTGCCGGTATTCAGATTGCCTTTACCCAGCCAATCAAAATTGATGACGCTGTTGTGGTGGAAAAAGAGTGGGGCTGGATAGAGGAGATCAATCTGACGTATGTGGTCGTGCGTATCTGGGATCTCCGTCGGCTGGTGCTGCCGATTACCTATTTCACGGAAAACGCCTTCCAGAACTGGACGCGCAACAACGCGCAAATCCTGGGCTCGGTGTTTCTGTATGTGGATTACTCCCTGCCGCTTGAGCCGCTGCGCCAGCATTTCGAGAAAGTGCTCAGTGAAACCAAACTCTGGGATCAGCAAACCCAGGTGCTTCAGGTCACCGACACCTCTGAAAAAACCATGACAATCAGATTATTAATGACGGCACAAAATTCGCCCACCGCCTGGGATTTGCGCTGTTACGTGCGGGAAAAAATGATCGAATTTATTCAGCAGAACTACCCGCAGAGCCTGCCGCATGTCAGGGCAACGCTGACTGAGACGGACTCGCGCTGACGCCAGGGGTTCTCACGTCTGTATTGAGGCAGGAGGCTGGCTCACCCGTGTGGGGCAAACGGTCGTGGGGCAAGGAAAGTGTGGCGTTAAGCCACAGGCGGGCGCGACGTCTGGACTGCATTGACACGCCGGTCTCAGGGACGGTCAGAGGCACCGCTGCGTGCGGGGCGGTGGCGTTCCTGGCGCACAGCGTGATTGAGCAAGATAACTGCCGCTGTCGACAGTCCGCCAGGGACAGGCTTTGTCGTGACGACGCCCACCTGTTCCTGGCGGTTTGTGCCGAATTTATTGCTCTCTGGCGGCGGTTGCCGCCTTTTTTACACCTGGAATGCCGCGACCATGCCGCGCAGCGCATGCGCCTGTTCCGACAGTGAGCGTGACGCCGAAGACGATTCTTCAACCAGTGCGGCATTGTTCTGCGTCACGCCATCCATCTGGCTCACTGCGATACTAACCTGCGAAATGCCCTGCATCTGCTCGGAGGAGGCCAGAGAGATATTATCCATGGCGTCAGCCAGTTCGCCGACCATTCCAACGATTTTCAGGATGCTCTGCCCGGTTGAGGAGGCAACCGTCACGCCGCTTTCCACCTGTTCAACGGCCTGTTCTATCAGCGTTTTAATGTCACGTGCTGCCGTAGCGCTGCGCTGGGCCAGCGTGCGCACTTCGCCCGCAACCACGGCGAAACCGCGTCCTTCCTCGCCGGCACGGGCCGCCTCAACAGCCGCGTTCAGGGCCAGGATGTTGGTCTGAAAGGCAATGCTTTCGATCACGGCAGTGATGTCGCGCACTTTAGTGGCGCTGACCGAAATGTCATGCATGGTGTGCGTCATGCGCTGCACGTCAGATTCGCCCGTGCGGGCAAGCTGTGCGGTTTCACGTGCCGAATCGGCCGTCTGCTGTGCACCGGCCGTATTGCTTTTCACCGTGGCCGTCAGCTGCTCCATGCTGGCAGCCGTCTCCTGCAAAGCCGCCGCCTGCTGTTCGGTACGTGAGGACAGTTCGGTATTGCCCTGCGCGATTTCATCGGCAGCCAGCGCAACGGAGGCCGAAGCCTCTTTAATCTGGGAAACCAGTGCACGTAGCCTGGCTTGCATGACGTCAAGGGAGGCCAGCAGGCTGGTGGTGTCCTTGCGGCGCAGTGACACGGTGGCGGTCAGATCGCCGGCTGCGATGGAGGCGGCCAGCGCCTGCGCCTGTGCCGGTTCACCGCCCAGTTGGCGCATCAGCACGCTGATAGTGACCGCACAGGCACCGACCGCGACAATCACAGAAGCGGTGGCCAGTAGCATCAGAATCAGCGAGGCGCGGGCAGTAGAATGGCTGTTTTGTTGCACAGCAGCCTGGCTGTTTTTCTCCTGAATCTCTGTCATATCGCGCAGAGCATTCAGTAACTTAGTCTGAACAGGACGCACGTCCTTTAACAGATAGTCCGTGGTTTCTTTATCAAGATTGGCCAGCCCGAGCCTGGTTGCCTGATCCAGGGCGGCAAACGTTGGTCCTTCGCTGTCGGTAATTCTTTTGAAAGCCTCACGACCCGCCGGCGTAGAGTCGGTTGCCAGGATAGCGCCGAGCGCCTGACGGTTAGCAATAAAGAGCGCTTTCTGTTTCTGAATCCGCGTGACTTCAGGCTGCATCGCCTGGGTGTCGCTGAGCAGCGCGATATTCCTGACGGCAATGCCCATATCTCTGACTTCACCGTACATGGATTGCGCTAACTGATACTTTTTCATCTTGATGTTGACGGTATCGTCCATGCCTTCACGGGCATGATGCAGGGCCTGTTGGGCGATCCCGGTGCACAGGATGAACAAAAGAATAAGCAGGCCAAAACCTGCAATAAGGCGTGTGGATATTTTCATTATTGTCTCATTATGTAGGTTAAATTTGCTGTGTTTGCGTTCGTAGCAAAAAGGACATTACTTTTTACGGCTACGTTTAAATCGTATCAGAAATAGGCAGTTTTGCTTTTTCGTGCGCACATTTTGCCGAACAGGCCTCATCACATTTTCCAATGACGCATGGCCTTGTCACTTCAGCGTGAGCATGACACTATCCTTGCCTGTCTATACATGTACTGTCACCCTGCGTTGGCGTCCGCCGGACGTAAACAGCAACGCACCCCATACACTGCCCAGTGAGGAAATGATGCCAGCCGAAACATCTGCAGCAGGTTATTCAGGCGTTGAGAAACCGCGCCTCTCTGAAAGCCGTTCCATTGATTACATCCCACTGCGGGAGCGACATGGTCATCCTTTTAGCCAGTTCACACTGTGGTTTGGCGGAAATCTGCAAATCACCGCGATAGTTACGGGTGCGCTGGCGGTGGTGTTGGGGGGCGATGTGGTCTGGTCACTGGTGGGATTACTGGTCGGACAGATCCTGGGCGCAGGCATTATGTCATTACATGCGGTTCAGGGGCCGCGCCTGGGTTTACCGCAAATGATCACCAGCCGCATGCAGTTCGGCGTCTATGGGGCAGTCATTCCGCTGCTGCTGGTATGCATGATGTACGTCGGTTTTTCGGCCAGCGGTACCGTGCTGGCCGGCCAGGCGCTGGCTAAGCTGGTGCATGTCAGCCATGCGACGGGCATGATCCTGTTTAGCGCGATAATCATCGTCATTGCGGTGCTGGGTTACCGGGTGATCCATCAGCTTGGCAAACTGGCCAGCCTTGTTGGTGTACTGGCTTTTGCTTATCTGTTTATCACATTGGTGGTAACGCATGACTTAACGCCTGTCTGGCAGAATCAGCACTTCACGCTGGCTCATTTCCTGTTGGCGGTGTCGCTCTCCTCCTCATGGCAGATCGCATTTTGCCCTTATGTCTCCGACTATTCGCGCTATTTGCCTGCGAATGTCTCCGCGAAAACGTTGTTCTGGTCAGTGTTTTTCGGCACCGTAACGGGGACGCAGGCGTCCATGACGCTGGGTGTGATTGTCGCGGCGCTGGCCGGAAAGGCGTTTGCGGGCAATGAGGTTGGCTATATTGTCAGCCTGGGCAGTACGCCCACGATGGCGATGGTGATCTATTTCGCTATCTGCTTCGGCAAAATCACGTTCACCACCCTGAACGCTTACGGCAGTTTTATGGCACTGACCACTATTGTCTCGGGTTTCCGCCAGCAATCCGCAATGGGGCGGGGTGCACGCATTCTGTTTGTGGTCCTGATGGTCAGTGTGGCCTGTGTGATTGCCTTGCTGAGTGAACCCGCTTTTCTGAAAGCGTTCACCCATTTTCTGCTGTTTTTACTGGCGTTTTTCGTGCCATGGAGCGCGATTAGCCTGATCGATTTTTATGTGATCACCCAGGGCAAAGTGGATATTCCTGCGCTGTCACAGCCAGACGGACGTTATGGCCGCTGGAACAGGGTGGGGATTACCGTTTATGTCCTGGGTGTGCTGGTACAACTGCCGTTTATCGACAATCCACTTCACCATGGTTCACTCACCTGGCTGTTTGCCGGTAACGATGTGTCGTGGTGTATTGGCTGGTGTATCACGGCACTGCTGTGGTGGATGGCCCGCCGCTGGGATCGCCGGGGCACACCCGTCCATTCAGTCTCCCCGGCAGAATAGCCGTTGCCATGCTTTCTGGCGGCAGGTAAGACGGGTTAACGGGGGAATGGAAAAGCGTTTTACGGCATCTTCCCCGTCTGAACAACGGACAACATCGCGTCACAGGCATTTCCGAAAGGGACCCGATGAATCATCCTGACCGTGTCGATGCTCATCGCAAACCGGGCACAGAACCGCCTCCGCCCGTACAGAATTCATGAGGTCACGTCTGGCCTTCGGGCGTTGCCGTCAACGTAACACACTGCTGTTCACAGAAGCGGGAGATCGCATTCGAACAGCATGATCCCCCTGTGTCGGGAGATGTCTGATACGCCGCGTTTTATCGTGACATGTTTACTAACAATATTCTGAAAAATAAGTTTTCGCCCTCCCGGCCGCGCTATGCGCGACTTTGCCGTATTGGCTTTGCTTTCTGTCCCCTCTGTCCCACCCGAATTCCATTTTGTCATCTATATAGATTTCCCTGTCAGCCGTTACTGACAGGTGAAGGAAACACACATTTTCATTTGCAGAGATCTTTCCGGCAAATGTATTCAGCAAAACCGGACTACACACAGCAGTAGCAACATTATCGGGGAAAACACCATGAAAATTGCCACACGTCTCGCTGCAGGCTTCAGCCTGCTCATCCTGCTTTTTGTGCTCTGCACAGGCATTGCGCTCCACGCACTCTGGCAGGCACGGGACGACATGGATAATGCCGTCAACAATAAAATGTATCGGTACAATCTGATCCAGGATATGCGCAGTGCTGCCCGGGATATGTCCGTTGCGGTAAGAAATATTGCCTTACTGAGCGATGCAAAAGAGAAGCAAACCGAGTGGGAGCGGGTGCAGAACCAGAAAGTGAACTACCTGGCGAAACGCGAAAAACTGGTGAGCAGCATGTCGCAGAATGTATCAGCCGAAGGGAAAAATGCCCTGGAGAACCTGCTCGCTAAAGATGACCAGGCGCTGAACCTGATCACCATGGCAGGCCAGAAGGCGATGCAAAGCGACCAGGCGGCCACAATTGATTACCTGCTGAAAACGGTACGGCCGGTACAGCGGAAAATGCTGGATGCACTGGATCGGCTTTCTGAAATTCAGATGGAGGTGAGTCAAAAAACGGTTTCTGATGCCAGAGAGTCAGCGTCACGTACGGCCAGTCTGATGGCGATAATGGTCTTTTTGTCTGTGGTTGTTGCTGTGATGGCCTGCGTTATCATTATCCGTACGCTGATGCGCCAGCTGGGCGGCGAACCGGCGCAGGCACAGGCGCTGGCAGCATCGATTGCGTCCGGAAATTTAACGTCACCTGTCACACTTCGTCGCAACGACACGACCAGCCTGCTGGCTTCCCTTCATGTCATGCAGGCCAACCTGCGCAACATGGTCGCGAATATCCGGGATACGTCGAACGCTGTCGCGTTAGCCGCCGATGAAATTTCTAAGGGGAATGCCGAGCTTTCTTCCCGCACCGAACAGCAGGCGGCAGCTTTACAGGAAACGGCCGCCAGCATGGAGCAGCTGACGGCCACGGTGAAAAGCAACACCAGCGGCGCACGGCAGACCGCCGAATCTGCCCGCGAAACCGCCCGTCTTGCCCGAGGCGGCGAAGAGGATGTGCAGCGGATGGTCGATACCATGCAGGACATATCCATGAGCGCAACGAAAGTGCGTGATATTACGACCGTCATTGAAGGCATCGCTTTCCAGACCAATATTCTGGCGCTCAATGCTGCGGTTGAAGCGGCACGCGCAGGCGAAGAGGGCCGGGGATTTGCGGTAGTGGCCGGTGAAGTCAGAACGCTTGCGCAGCGCAGCGCTACGGCTGCGCGCGATATCAAACTGCTGATTGAAGAGGCGGTAGGTCAGGTAGAAAACGGCACCACGGTGGCGTCTACGACCGGACAGAGCATTGTCAACATTGTGGGGAGGGTAAACGAGCTGGCTGAGGCTATGGATAATATTTCTCTGGCTTCCTCTGAGCAAATGCAGGGCATTTCGCAGGTCAGCATCGCGGTGAGCCAGATGGATGGCGTAACGCAGAACAATGCAGCCCTGGTCGAGGAGTCATCCTCTGCCTCCCATTCGTTGTCAGAACAGGCGCATGCGCTGCGTAACATGGTGGAGGCATTTCAGGTCTGACAGATCACCGCCCTCCGGGCCATCCGGGCGGTGCAGTAACCGGATGAACCCTGTTATCTGACGCAACGTCATGAATGTTGAGGGGGATATCCTCACTGTCTCAGCTGACAGCGAGTCATTATCAGCATGACACGGGTGACTAACAGGATGCGCCTGGCTGCGAAAATCAACGCCCGGTGAGGCGCAGCCCCTGTCAGGGCTTTCTGATGCGCGCAGACCGGCTGATGGCAAAAGCCGCCTGTGAGACACTTTTCTGTTAACGTAAATATGTCCCGCGCCTGCGTCGTAAAAAATAACCTCATGTTCACGATGCCGTTTAAAAAAGCAGACAGCAGCAAAGCGTTTATATGGCTGCAATGACACAGCATTGCAGAAAAGAGAAAAATGATATAAGGCTATTAAAATAGTGTGGCGCTTAATTGAGTTTTGCGAAAAAATAACATCTGATTACATCTCTTATGGTATTCCCTACAGTAATAATGCGGCGCTCAACTACACTTCCTGCGCTGCGCTATACAGTGTCGGCCTAAAGGTGGCAGTTTATTGATTGGTGTTAGCCCGGCATGCCGGGCTTTTTTTATGGCTACAAGTAATGAGTTATCGCTTAAGGATAAATTAAAAATAGGGTTTTATGCGTTGCCGGTTCATCACTGTACAGGCATTCAGCGTGGCTGATGACGTAAAATGTCCCCGTATTGAAAACGACAGGATAACGGTTTAATGGCACGTGTCGCCAAGCGATTTTGCCATAATTTTTGTTTTAACAGTATTTTTATGGCGTTTTCGTGTAGTGAGGCTGGCTGTCGCATCAGAAAGCAGCAGGACGCCGCTCTGCAATGTGAGGACGCGATGCAGGATTCCCCCCCTTACAGAACAGCGCTCCCGCGTAAAGAAAAAATATTTAAATATGTCATTTAAAATACTGTTTTAATTTTCTTGATGGTTTTTCCCTTTTAACAGGAAAAATGAATGATAAAGGCGGAGGCTTAACGTCAGGCACAGAAAAAGGGGTGTTATTACCTTTTAAATGCGCGGCATTAAATTTTTAGAAAACAGCGTTGCAAAAATAACTGAGGCCTTTCAGTGAGTTGTTTTTTCAGGAGGGAGGCATGTATAAATGGCGTGTAAACAGAGCGGGAACTCCGTTTGATTATTTTTTTATGGCGCCGATATTTTATTTGACTGTCTGTATGTCGCCTCTTTTCTGAATCATATCAGACGTATTTCTTTTCTCTTTTACCAGGTAAAAACAATGACTATAACTCAGCGTCTTTTATTCACGTTTTCGCTGCTTTCCGCAGCGCTGGTCGCTATGGTTGTCGTATCTGTCAGCGTGTCGCAAGGGTTTCAGACCCGCTTCAAATACGTTAACGAAAATACGGTCCCGTCAATCACCGGTATTTCAAAGATGATTGAAGGCAGTAATGCCGTCATCATCGCCCTTTATCATCATCAGAGCGTGACTGACCTGGCCAGGCAGGCTGTCATCGAAAAAGAAGTCAACGACACAATCAAACATATTCGTGCGCTTAATCAGCACTACCTTGCAGAGGACACGTCCAACGAGCAAGACAGGCAAATGACGGAAAAGGCGTTTACGATGATTAATAAAATAGAACGCGACCTGCCAGCCTTTCTGGCCGCCTCACGTGCTCAGAATGATGCTGTGTCTCTGGGAATGTTGCAGGGGACAACAGGGATTGGCGCCGAAGCCCGACAGCTCATTGCGAATTATCAGCAGCAACTTCAGCTCAATACCGATCTCGCCAATGCGCTCAGCAGAGAAAACGACAGAACCTATCACCATACACTGTTAACCCTGATCACCGGCTCAGCCGCCGCTATTTTGCTGCTGGGGTTTTTTACCGTTAAGACAATTTTAGCCATTCGCCGCCAGCTGAATGCCATGCGCCTGACGATGGAGCAGGCCAGCGAAAACCTCGATCTCACTCTCAAAGCAGATGATACACGCTCTGATGAAATCGGCCTGACGGCAAAAGCGTTTAATCATCTGATTCAGACTGTGTCGCTGTCACTGAACGCTGTGGAAAGTGCCGCGCAGTCTGTCAGTACAGCGTCATCGCAAATGTCAGCGGGTAACGAGGATTTATCGGCAAGGACTGAAGAGCAGGCGGCATCACTTGAGCAAACGGCTGCCAGTATGTCAGAGCTGAGTGAAACGGTGCGTCAGACGGCAGAAAATACCCGACTGGCCAGCCAGTTAGCGAAAAATGCGCGCGAAATTTCAGAAGACAGCGCCGATCGGGTAAAAACAATGCTGACGACGATGGGCGATATACGCGAAAGCTCGGCCAAAATTACCGACATTATTTCTCTCATTGAGGGGATTGCCTTTCAGACCAATATCCTTGCCCTGAATGCGGCGGTCGAAGCCGCACGGGCAGGTGAGCAGGGCCGTGGTTTTGCGGTCGTGGCTGGCGAGGTGCGCAACCTGGCGCAGCGTTCGTCATCATCAGCCCGCGAGATTAAAGCGCTGATTGAATCGTCAATGGGCTTTGTGGAAGCCGGTGCGGTACAGGCTGAAGGGGTGGGTACAAATATGCACAAAATGAACGATGCCGTCCGGCAGGTTACCGATTTGGTCGATGAAATCTCTGTCGCCGCCCAGGAACAGTCTCAGGGAATTAGCCAGGTCCATCTGGCCGTCAATCAAATGGATGATGTGACGCAGCAAAATGCGGCCCTGGTGGAAGAAGCATCCTCTGCGTCGCGTTCATTAATGGAACAGGCCTCAGCATTAAACCGCCTGGTTGCCACGTTTGTTATCCAGCGTGCAGGACCTGACGCGCTTAAGGAAGTGAAAAGCGCGATAGCTCCGCCCGCCATGACGCGCCCTGTCAGCAATATTGTTCCCGCTGCAGCGGAGACCAACTGGCAGAGTTTTTGAAAATCAACACAAACGCCTGTGCTGCTGAAAACGGGCGCAGGCTCTGAACGGGCAGGGGTCACCACAGATTCTCCGTGGTGACCTTGCGGTTCTTACAGAACGTGACCCTTGCAAAAAAACCACCTGCCGGAGTAAGTTGAAATCCGCCTGACGTGTCACGTCACCGAGGCACGCCACGACCGGGCGTGCGATGACAGAAACACGCAGGCTGTTCGCCGCTTCAGGCGGGAAACCCGGAAGGCAGAGCTCAATTCGTCATGCAGAAACCCAACCCTGAAGATTTGGCAGAGGCGTAAAGTAAAGGTGCAGGCAGGCGCGATGGGTCAGGCGCTTCACCGCACGGAATGGCGGGCGAAGGGTCGCGCGCGTGCGCTTCCTGAAGAAGCCCTTTCAATGACGAACCTTAATTCTATACAGTCAGGTCACTATGAAACCATCACTGAGCAGATATGCGTTGGCCGTCTTTGCGAGTGCGGCTTTTCTCTTCCCGTCCCTGTCGGCTGTCGCCAGCCCGGTTCCGGCTGGCAACGTCCAGTCCGTGCCGCCGCAGGATGCGCCCTGTTGCGGCGCGCTCACGCCCAACGCGCAAAAGATTCTTGCCGTGCTTGACCATGCGGACGTGGAGCATTTATGGCTGAATCATCATCACGTCAACTGGGAAACGGGCAAGCCTGACAGACCGGATAACTATTCTGGTCCCGGTAATCATACGCACTGCAGCGCGTTTGCGGCGGCGGTAGGCGCACGCCTGGGCGTCTATATGCTCAGGCCGCCTCAGCACAGCCAGATTTTCCTGGCGAGCGCACAAACGCGCTGGTTTGACAGTAGTGAAGGGCGTCAGTCAGGCTGGATCAGGGTCAGCGATGCGTGGCACGCTCAGCAGCTGGCGAATAAAGGCATGCTGGTGGTGGTCGCCTATGAAAGCCCCGATCAGCACAGACCGGGTCATATCGCTGTTGTCAGGCCGTCACGTATCTCGCTGGCAAGATTACGCGCTGACGGTCCGGATATCACCCAGGCAGGCAGCCGAAATATGACGATCGGTCACGCCGCTGACGCCTTTTCAGGCCATCGGGGCGCCTGGCCTGATGGGGTTAAATTCTTTGCGCATGCACTACCGCAATAAGGGTATTCGGGGCGCGCTTAGCGCCTTGTTATCACCAGCCTGAGGGGTGCCATATTATGCTAAACAGGGCCCGTTCTTTCCGGTCTGAAAACACAAGCACGTGGTGAAACAGCCAGCCTGTAGCGCTGTTCGCTTCATGCAACCTGTTAAAGCTTTCTGCTGGCAGCAACACCTGGTGCGGGCAAACCTGTCTCCATTTCCTCTGAAACCGACCCGCTGTATGACGACCTGTAAGCCGTTCCCTGTTATCTGGTATAACCGGCCTTATCACCTGAACGACGGCGATCCCGACTTCTTCCCGGAGCACATAATCCCTGCTATTCACAATCGAGTGGGTCTTTGTCGGGTAACCACTGACAAGACAGTGTCTGATTTCAGGCAGCGTCCGGGCCTGCATGATGTACGGATAAAAAAACGGCTATCTCTGCGCGGCGTCCCTTTTAGTAAGGAAACAGTTAAAAACCGCTGCGTTAGGAGAAAAAATGGCCGCCTTACATTGATGGGATGGCGAACTTTAAAGAGTGGGTAAAACCCATCCTGCGCATTCAGGCTGACGTGAGAATCAGGCGTAATTTTCCAACGATGCGCAATATCGCCTTGTTTCTCGCCTGCGCCCCTGGCGGTCTTGGTGTTTGTTTCAGTATTAACGCCTGACGTTATAAATCATTAACAGGCTTTTCATTACATTATCCTGTGGCGAGGGTTGAATACGTCATAAGCCTGTGAATCAAAGAGTTAGCGTGATTTTATATTGCATCGTGTGAGGAATACTTATATTACTAATTGACAAGCCGTGCGCTTCTCTGACGCTTCAGTGTGCAACAGACCCATCATAAGGTGACGTATGACAACAAAGCCCGCCGCTGAAATCAGGGTAGAGCCCGGTGTATTTAAGACGTTAAAAACCTTTCCGGCGACAGTTCACGCGCTGCTCATTTTTACCCTGATTATTCGGTTCAGCTATTTTATGGCCTGGCCATTTATCGCAATGATCATGACACAGAACTACCACATGTCGCCTGTTGCCATCGGTTGCGCGATGACCAGTAGTGCGCTGGTATCCGTGGGGCTGGGCATGTATGGCGGCCAGATTTCGGACAGGTTAGGACGACGGATTATTCTGCTGATGGGCTGTGGATTTTCGGCAGTCGGCTATATCCTTCTGGCGCAGGCGACGGGAGTCGGTCTGTTTATTACCGGCCTGATGATTATCGGCGTTTGCTTTGCGTGGGTCGATCCGCCTTTGCGTGCGTTAATGAGTGATTTACTGGGCGATCGTCGCCGCCGCGCACTGGCTTTGCAAGTGCGCTACTACCTGGTCAACGTCGCTGCGGTGTTGGGCCCCCTGGTGGGCATTGCTTTTGGCCTGACGTCTCAGAAAGGCACATTTCTGATAACCGGCCTGAGCTATTTCCCTTTTTTTATCTACGTGCTCCTGTTTATCCCGGCGGGTAAACCGGTGAACACGCCGCCGGCCGACAAGGTTTCCGCTGTTAGACTTCACCAGGTTATGGGAATTATTATCAGAGATAAAATTTTTGTGGCCGGGCTTTTGTGCAGCACATTGTGCAGTATCGTTTTTATTCATTTTGAAGCGGTACTGCCCCAGTACCTTCTGTTACTGAACAGCGACGCGGCTGTAAAGCTGGTGACGTTAATACTGGTCACGAATGCCTCGACCGTGCTGGTATTTCAAACCTTTCTGGTCCGCATTATGGCGAGGATGCATTTACCTCAGCGAATTCTGTTGGGTGCAGTGATTTTCTTTTTCTCACAGCTGTGTTTTTTCTCCCTGCGAACAGCGGATAGTTGGCTTTGGCTGTCTGTCACCGTGTTGTTTAGTGCAGGCGAAGCGATTCTGATGCCGAACCTGAATATTTTACTCGACCAGTTGGCACCCGCAGAACATCGAGGTGCCTACCTGGGCGCCTCAACATTGTCAACGCTCGGTATTGCTGCCGGGCCGCTACTGGGTGGTGTGATGCTGGCCATGACCGGGCCGGGCGTATTTATAAGCACGGCCATGCTGAGCCTCCTGCTCTGCGCCATTATTTATGTCAACAGGCAACGTATGCTGGCACGTTTGCAGGCGAAATCGTGAAGGCACCTGTATAGCGCAAACGGGAGGCGGTCACGGCAACTGACATGCGCAGCAACGAACCAGAAGATCGGGTCAGGCGTGATAACTGTCCGGCGGGGAGGTCAGGATGCCGAACCGGCAAGAGCGTCGGCAGGGCAGGTCTACGATGCAAACCGGTTTACAAAGCACGATGAGGTGAAGAGGGAAGCCTGTATTCAGCTATGTGGGCAGGAAAGGCAGGCTGTTTTGCACAGTTTGCCTTGTGGGCTCGGTGAGAATTCACGCCTATTGTGCCCGTGTCAGCCGGCTAATCACAAATGCTAGCGTTGAGCGGGGCCTGCAACAGATGACTTGCCTGCTGCAAACCCGCATCCCTCTGTTCAGGCCGGTGTCTGATCGTCCCGTATTTCCTCCCGCGCCGCATGGCGAGTGGCATTGGCGACCGTGCCGTGGTCGATCAGTTTTGCCTGCAACAGCAGATTATACACGGGCGCATGGGGCCGGTTCAGACGGTTCTGCAGAAGCTGGATGGCTTCGTAGCCCAGCTCCCGACACGGGACGGCAAAGCCTGTCACCGGCCTGCCAGCCGCGCCCGCCAGCTGACTTGCCAGATCGGTCGTCATCAGTGAGATATCTTCGGGAATACGCAAGGAACGTGCCGCCAGCACAGTCTGAACGCCGGTAATAATCCCTTTGCCCACCGGCACTATCACATCGGGCCACTCCTCACGCGGATGTTCGTCCAGCCAGCCATTCAGGGCGGCTTCGGTTTCATGCTCAGAATAGGCTTCAACCACAATCAGGTCCTTCTGCGCGCTAAAGGGCAGGTGAAAATGGCGGTACGCGTCTTTAATTCCCTCCAGCCGCAGAAACAGCGTTTCACGGCGCAGACAGGTGACGGTCAAAACCCGGCGGTGCCCTTGCTCAAACAGGTGCTGCATGGCGCTGAACCCAATCGCATGGTGATCGGGGGAGACCGCATCCAGTTTCATGTCTTTATCGCGGGAATTTATCAGGACGCAGGGTTTATTCAGCGAGGCTGCCAGGCTGAATATCGCCTGATCGTCGGTGCCGATGATGATGATCGCATCGTTGCTTTTTGCGCCCGCCTTCTCCAGAAACAGTTTCACATCGGCACGCTGTTCCTCCAGTGGGCAGTAACTGATGTGCACATCATGGCTGGCACAGGCTTCGGCAATCCCGCGCGTCACTTCCAGATAGAAGTGATCGCCGCGCGGCGCAAAGGTCCGGGCGGGCGCAAAGACCACCAGACCGTTAATTAACAGGCGGCTGCTGACCATGTCGTGCAACACACCCAGTTGACGTGCACAGCGCACAATCGCATTACGGGCTTTTTCACTGGTATAAGCCTTGCCGCTCAGTACGCGCGAAACGGTACTGACAGAGTACCCGGTTTTTGCCGAAATTTCGTCCATCCTGAGCTTGCCCGCCATAGTGTGATCCCCGTCCCAATCAATTTTTGCAATTTTTTGCAGCCGTAGTGGCTTGATAGTAATGCGGTTTTACATGCTGTTCACAAACTACCTTGCCGCTCTGCGAACATTCTCACAAAAACAGTTTGTCCCACGACAGCCGCTTTTCTATGTTCCTCGCAAAGACGACAGCGACGGTCAAAGACGGAGAAGTGGCATGTTAAAAATTGCGATAGTAGGTATGGGTAATATTGCCAATTTACATATTCAGGCGTTTTTGCAGTTTCCCGAACGCGGCAAAATTGTGGCGGTAGTGGATGTGTACCCGGACAAAGCCCGCGATAAATTGCAGCGTTACGGCCTGAAGGATGTACGCGTGTACAGCGATCATCTCGCCATGCTGGCGGATGGCGCAGATATCGATGTGGTGGATGTCTGCACGCCGCCTTATGTGCATGCCGAGAATACGATAGCGGCGCTACAGGCAGGCAAACATGTGCTGTGCGAGAAGCCGATGGCGGCATCGCTTGAAGAGTGCGATGCCATGATCGCGGCGCAAAAGGCCAGCGGCAAAGTGCTCTCCGTGGTGGCGCAGAACCGCTTTACCGATGCCTTCTGGCGGTTAAAAGCGGCCGTGGATTCCGGCCTGGCAGGAAAGATTTGTCACGCCCAGGTTGATTCATTGTGGTGGCGCGGTCATGCCTACTACGACCTGTGGTGGCGCGGGACGTGGGAAAAAGAAGGTGGGGGCTGCACGCTCAATCATGCTGTGCACCACATCGATGCGCTGCAATGGATGCTCGGCGCACCGACGGACGTGGTCGCCATGATGAGCAATGTCGCCCATGACAATGCGGAGGTCGAAGATCTCAGTGCCGCTATTTTCCGTTACCCGAACGGCACGCTGGCACAGCTGACGGCCTCGGTGGTGCATCACGGTGAAGATCAAAAAATCATTTTACAGGGCGAGAAAGCGCGGCTCTCTGCGCCCTGGCAACCCGTTGCTTATCAGGCGGCGGAAAACGGCTTTCCGGAACAGGATCATCACATCGCGCTGGAAAACGAACTGGACCAGCTGTATGCGCAGATCCCGTCCTTGACATGGACACTGCATGCCGGTCAGGTGGATGACTTTTTCTCGGCCATTGAGCAGCAGCGTGCGCCGCTGGTAGACGGTGAGCAGGGCAAGCAATCCCTGGCGTTAATCACCGCCATCTACAAGTCGGCTATAACCCATACCACCGTCACGCTGCCGATTGCCAGCAACGACACCTTCTACCGTACCGGTGGCCTGATTGCCAGCGCACCGCACTTTTATGAAAAACAGGCCTCCGTGGAAAATTTCGCGGATGAGGATGCGATCCCGTTAGGCAAAAACTTTGCGTGAGGACAACACCATGAATCAAAAGGATGGCATGAACTACGCGCCGAAAGGCAAACCCCAGCCGGTTGTAAACCCAGGCGAGTTTATTATCGCTGCCGCCGGGCTGGATCATGGGCATATCTATGCGATGTGCAATGGCCTGACTGAAGCCGGGGCGACGCTGAAATGGGTTTATGACCCGGATGCGACCAAAGTCGACAGGTTCCTGCAACAGTTTCCGCAGGCTCAGGTGGCGGATTCCCTGGACACGATCCTCGCTGACACACAGGTGCGGCTGGTGGCAGGGGCGGCCATTCCCTCGGAACGCTGTGCGCTGGGACTGAAAGTCATGGCGGCCGGGAAAGATTACTTCACCGATAAAGCCCCGCTGACCAGCCTGGAACAGCTGGACGATGCCAAAGCCATGTGCGCCAGAACCGGCCGCAAATATGCGGTTTACTACAGCGAGCGTCTGCACGTTGAGAGCGCGGTTTTCGCGGGACAGTTAGTGGAACAGGGCGCGATTGGTCGGGTGGTGCAAACGCTGGGCACGGGGCCGCATCGCGAAGGAACCGGTCGTCCGGACTGGTTCTATCAACGTCGCTACTTTGGCGGCATTTTGTGCGATATCGGCAGCCACCAGATCGAGCAGTTTCTCTATTACACCGGCAATGGTCAGGCCCGAGTGGTTGCCAGTCAGGTGCGCAATTTTCACCATCCGCACCATCCGCAGTTTGAAGATTTCGGCGAGGCGATGCTGGCAGGGGAAAATGGCGCAACCGGCTATTTTCGCTGTGACTGGTTCACCCCGGAAGGCTTATCGACCTGGGGCGACGGGCGAATGACGCTGCTCGGAACCGACGGTTACATCGAAATTCGCAAGTATACCGATCTCACGCGTGACGAGCAGGATGTGGTTTACCTGGTGAATCAGGACGGTGAGTTTCGCTACAGCGTGGCGGGCACGGTGGGTTTCCCGTTCTTTGGCCAGTTGATCACCGACTGTCTGCATCGCACCGAGCACGCCATGACGCAGGAACATGCGTTTAAAGCGGCTGAACTGTGTATCAAAGCCCAAATGTTAGCTAACGCGGTGTAGTCAGCCCGCACGCCCATTCTTTTCCAATTCTGTTGATAACAGCGACGGCAGGCACTGGCTTGCCGTTATAAAACACCGACCAGAACAGGAAGCAGATAAATGGTTAAACCGACTGAACGTCGCGTCGGGTATGGCGTAGCAACAGGCTACGGCATTACCGACTTATTTGGAGGCGGTGCCTTTGCAGTGATAGGTGCCTGGTTACTGTTTTTTTATACCACCTACTGCGGGTTATCGGTGCTGGAAGCCGGATCCATCTTCGCCATTGCCAGGGTGATTGATTCCGTACTGAGTCCGATCATGGGTTACATCACGGATAATTTCGGCCATACCTGGGCCGGGCGCAAATTCGGCCGTCGTCGTTTCTTCTTGTTAATTTCCTCGCCTCTGATGCTGCTGTACGGCGCATTGTGGGTCACGGATATGAGCTACTGGTATTATCTTGGCACCTATCTCACCATCGAATTGTTATCTGCCATGGTGCTGGTGCCGTGGGAAACCCTGTCGTCAGAAATGACCAACCGTTTCAGTGAACGCACTCGCCTTTCCGGCGTGCGGATGATGTTTTCTTCGCTGGGAAGTTTTCTTGCGGTCTCGGTACCGGGCGTCATCATGACATACACGGGCAAAGACAACGCCATCACCTATACACTGACGGGCGTGATTTTCTCAGTGATTTACTGCGTCGCGGTATTTATTACCTGGTATACCACCTGGGAAGCGAAAGATATTCAGGATGCAGACGAGGTTCAAAAGCCACCGGCACCCGCGCGTCATTTTCTTTCGCATGTGAAACACATGTTTGTGGATCTCGCCTCGTCATTTAAAATTCGGGCGTTTCGTCAGCACCTGCTCATTTATATCTGCTCGTTCACAGCGATGGATGTGTTTCTTGCCGTTTTTACCTATTTCGTTATTTATGGGTTAAAACAGGATGCCTCATTAGCCTCGCTGCTTCTGAGTAATATGATGTTTATGTCTATCCCCGGCACCTTTTTATTTATGCTGTTGCTGGGCAGATTTTCTATGACGCCCTCTAACGCCTTGAGACTCTCTTATATATCTATTGCCGTCGTGTTGCTTTTTCTGTATGCCGTTTATCTCTGGCAGTGGCATGTACCCGTGCTGTTATTTAGCGCCGCCTTCCTGTTTATGGGGATAGCGCGCGCGGGGCTGTATTATATTCCGTGGAATATTTACAGCTTCATTCCCGATATTGATGAAATGGTAACCCGTCAGCGCCGGGAAGGCATCTTCGCGGGCGTCATGGTGCTTACGCGCAAAAGTTCGGTCGCGATTGCCATCTTTATTATTGGCGTGGTGCTCCAGGAAAGCGGGTTTGCCAAAGGGAACGGCGCTCAGCCTGATAGCGCAATCACCGCCATTGTCCTGCTGATGGCAGGCGTGACAGGCGCGCTTCTGGCCGTGAGTTTCTGGCTGACGTTCCAGTTCAAACTGACCCAGCGCAGCCACAAATTGCTGATTAAAGAAGTCGCACGCCGTAAGCTGGGCGGTTCACCTAAAGACTGTGATGCCGAAACCCGTGAGGTGATCAAAGCGCTGACCGGCTATGCCTATGATGATGTCTGGGGCGCCAGTAAAAAAGAACCTCTACAGGATGCTGCTGTAAAGTCAGAACTGAAAGGGTAAGCGAACAGGCGGTTGGCGTGACTCACCGGAGAAATATAAACCGCCAGAAGCGTCAATGGCCAGCCAGAAATAAGCAGAACGGATAAATGAATATCATGCGACGCGAGTGGATATGATTTTCGTCGTCATTTTCCCGCTATTTGGCGGACGCTGCCTGCTCATGATTATGCAAATGAAAAGTGACGTCGGCTCGCTATTTACGCGTGATTTAAAATTCTGCCTTTTAAGCGAAACACGGCGGGTAACGCCGTTGGGACACAAAAAGCGCATGGGCTGCAATTAACCGCAGCGAGGTAACATTTTGCAAAAATTAAATCAGGCTTTGCGCCCTGCTTAACAGGCGTGTTCCTAATCCTGTACCAGGCTTAAGCAAAAGTCATTGATACAGGTTGGGATAAAAATGAAAGAAACGAATCGTACTTTTGGGGTCAAACCGTATGGCGGCTCAGCGGGTGGCTGGGGCGCATTAAAAGCTGTAGCGGATGCGATTCGGGGACAAATGGCGGTGAAACAGGACGTCATTGCCCTGTTCAGGGTGAACCAGCCCCAGGGCTTTGATTGCCCCGGCTGCGCCTGGCCTGATCCGCAGCATACGTCTTCTTTTGAGTTTTGCGAAAACGGGGCCAAAGCGGTGTCGTGGGAAGCCACCAGTAAGCGTGCCACGCCCGATTTTTTCGCGGCTAACAAGGTCAGCGATTTGTGGGCGCGCAGCGCGTTGGATCTGGAAGGCGAAGGGAGGCTGACCCATCCGATGAAATATGATGCGGCCAGCGATACCTATCAGCCCATCGCATGGGAAACGGCCTTTCGTGAAATAGGTGAGCGGCTGCGCAGCTATAGCGATCCGAACATGGTTGAGTTTTATACCTCTGGCCGCGCATCGAATGAAGCCGCTTTTCTCTGGCAGTTGTTTGCCCGCGAATACGGTACCAATAACTTCCCAGACTGTTCCAATATGTGCCACGAGCCGACCAGTGTGGGGTTGCCGGAATCCATCGGCGTAGGAAAAGGCACCGTCGAGCTGGATGACTTTGACCATTGCGACCTTGTCTTATGTATTGGTCATAACCCGGGCACCAACCATCCGCGCATGTTGGGCACGCTCAGAGAGGTGTCAAAACGTGGTGCGACGATTGTTGCGATTAATCCGTTACGCGAACGCGGGCTGGAGCGGTTTACCTCACCGCAAAGCCCGATCGAGATGCTGTCGATGGGCTCAACCGAGCTGGCGTCAACCTATTATAAAGTGCGCGTAGGCGGTGACGCGGCCATGTTGAAAGGGATGATGAAATTCCTGCTCGCCATGGATGCGACGGCCAGAGAACAGGGCGAACCGGGTGTGCTGGATGAGGCCTTTATTCATGAACACACTGAGGGCTTCGAGGCACTGAAGGCCGATCTGGAGGCGACCAGTTGGGCGCACATTCTGAAAGTTTCAGGGATGGAGCGTGAAGAGATTCAGCATCTGGCCCGGCTGTATGCGGAGGCGGATCGCACCATTATTTGCTACGGCATGGGCATTACACAACATCAGTACGGAACACAGAATGTACAGCAAATCGCGAATCTGTTGCTGATGCGCGGCAACATGGGCAAAAAGGGGGCCGGCATTTGTCCGCTGCGCGGCCACTCCAATGTTCAGGGTGATCGCACGGTTGGGATTACCGAAATCCCGTCTGACAGTCTGCTGAACAGTCTGGAAAAAGTGTTTGGCTTTACGCCGCCCAGACAACACGGTCACGGCGCGGTTGAGGCAATTCGCGCCATCCGTGACGGCAGTGCTAAAGCGCTGCTGTGCCTTGGCGGCAACCTGGCTGAAGCCATGTCTGACCCACAGGTCACCTTTCCTGCCATGCGCAATCTGGATTTGGTGGTGCACATGGCGACGAAGTTGAACCGTTCACATCTGTTGATGGCAAAGCACAGTTATCTTTTTCCGGTACTGGGACGCACGGAGGTGGATGAGCAACCCTCGGGTGCGCAAAGTGTCACGGTTGAGGATTCCATGTCGATGGTACATGCTTCACGAGGCACGCTCGATCCCGCCTCGCCGCACCTGAAGTCAGAGCCGCTGCTGGTGGCCAGCCTGGCGAAAGCCACATTGCCTGATACGGTTGTCGACTGGGACAAGATGACGCGTGATTACAGTAATATCCGCCAGGCCATTGAAGCGGTGTTTCCGGGCTTCGAAAACTATAATCAGCGCATTCAACAACCGGGTGGTTTTCGCCTGCCCAATGGCGCATCCGAGCGCATCTGGCACACGCCGTCAGGAAAAGCGCAGTTCCTGGTGATGGCGGGCATCAATGAAGATCCACGCTCACTGACCTGCCACGATCTGGTGCTGACGACATTGCGCAGCCACGACCAATACAATACAACGCTCTATGGTCTGAACGATCGCTACCGGGGCGTAACAGGACGCCGGGATGTGCTGTTTATCAACCCGGATGAGGCCGAAAAACGGCAGTTACGCGTCGGCGAGCAGGTCAACGTCATCGCCCTGGACCCGGACGGTAACCCGACCTCAAGGCGCATGGATAAGCTGACCATCGTGGTGCACGATATGGCCTATGGTTCGGTCGCAGCCTATTATCCGGAAGCGAACGTACTGGTACCGCTGGACAGCCATGATACCAAAAGTGGTATACCGGCCTATAAAAGCACCCCTGTCAGGCTCGAACGCGTTCAGCCTGAAAGCGCACTGGCCGGCTCTGCCACGCGTCGTTAGCCCGGTATTCACAGAACGTGTGCGCCCTCTGAGAGAAGCGGTACGCAGCGGGCGCACAATCGCGTCGCCAGTGGCATTGAGTTGTATGGGGCGCATCACTGGGGGCGTACACCGCCGCGGATGCGTAACCGGAAAAGGCGGCCCGGAACTAACCTGTCCGGCTCAGTCACCGCCATGCTATGGCCCGCGTTAGTCCACGGTCTTTCATAAAACGTCAGGATTGAAGGATAAGTGAGCGCGTTTACGGTAAGGCTGGGGTCACGCGTGTCCGCACCAAAACAGCACGCAAGGGGAGTGTCAGAACGCAAGGGAAAGCGGCGGAGAACATACCGCAGCCACGCGGAGTGCAGAGAAAACGCTAACCTGTTTGCGGAATGAAGAGGGGAAGGGCAGCATTAACGCGAACCGGCTACTGAACGCTGATTTGGCTGGCCTGCCAGATCAGATGGTGATCGTAAGACTTACGCTGATGAGCTGGCAGCGGCACAGAGGTGTCCACGCAGACATCCACACTAAAGCCCTGTGCCGTTAACCGGATGGCCTCAAGCAGCACATCTGTGTTTTGTACTTCACCTGCAATCTCAAGCAACAGCGGTATGCTGGTCGAGCGAGAGGCTGCGCGGGTCACACAGGCGTGATGATGCTCCGTGACATGTTCAAAGCGGGCAAGCCTGCGCGCAGCGCCACGACGCTGGTCCTCGCGCAGCCAACTGCAGAGTGGACGCATTAAAGACCGGACAAAATCGTCACCGGCAAAGTCACGACTCAGGCTACGGATAACCCGGATCAACTGCCTGTCTGAACCAAACTCCAGGCTGGTCAGGATTTCGCCACGGCGGGCGGGCCAGCCATACGTCATTACGCCCTCTGATTGCCTGCGGCCATCGTGCATTTCCTGCGCCGTTGCGCCGTGGGCATTGGCTGACATGACTTCGCGGATTTCTTCGAGCTGGGCTTCTGTCCAGTAGTCTGTCACGGGATCTACAGCAACAAGTCCATACCGTTGCCAGCGTCGTACATTGGTCAGGGAGGCGCCTGTGAGCGCACAGAGCGTGTCGGATGACAACATAAAAACTCCTGTTTATAAAAAATCAGATGTGCACCAGCGCCAGGAAGATAAGCGGCCTTCCTGGCGTTGCGCGTTTCGGTGGAGGTATAAAGAGATGCTCGCCAGCGCGGCAAAGGCAGACGGGCGAAATCGCAAAGGGAACTAGCCCGTACGACGGCTGACTTTTCCCCCTTTACGGCCCGCCTCTACTGCACGCTCGGGGTTGTTCCTGAAGTTTCCGCTACTGTTTTTGCCGCCTTTCCGACCCGCTTCAGAGGCTCTCTCGGGGTTTGCTGCAAAATTTCCTGCGCCGCCACGATATTTGACCATGGGTCTATCCTCTCTCATTTCATCATTAACAGTGGAAAGCCTCATTTTGGTCGATGGTTTCTGATAATTCCAATGCGAAACAATACAATGGAAAAAAATAAAAAACGGTTTTTTTAATACCGCTTCGTCTTGAAAGGTTTTTTACTCTTTGAAAATGAGGATTATTAGCATTAAATTTGTACGAAAGTTTCATTCCATGTACAGCTTTACTGCCCGATTTTTTTAAGACGAATCTTAACTTTTTTTATACCCTGCCGGCCTGACGGCGACATATTCATGCTGCCACGCAACGATCCCATTTTCTTTTTTCACCTAACAGAAACGCTCAATCCGTTTATCAACACACAGGGCGCGATAGCATTTTTTGATGTCAGTGAATGCCACTATTTTCATAGCTGGCGTTGGGGGCGTCCTGTTATGTTTTAACCGACGAAACGGGAGGTCGTCTTTTTAAACCGCCAGGCGAGAAAATAAAGCGGTATATTCACTCGCGCGACAGGCATGGGGAGCGTTTGTTAGCCGCAGGGTTTTATTTAGAGCGCGCGGAGTAATGAATATTCACAATCGGCGTGGCTTTTCCTGATCGCGCGCTGTTGCCGCTGACGGATGACTGAAATACGTTACCTGTTCCTGACGACAGACCACTCTCTTTTATTTCCAGGCAGCGTTAGTGTGCCCCTGATCAATAAGGCCGTTAACACGTGGCCGACGCCCACAGGTAAAGCTTAATGGCAGAGCACGGTATTACAGGGCAGGCGTCAGAGGTGGTAGCGTCGTTTTCTGAGGCTGGCAAAAGGTTGAGTGGGATGCTGCGGGAGCACGTGGTGGTGCGTAAACAGATTGTCTTTTAACCGTGAAGGGATGTCAGCCTAAGGCTGAGTATTTATTTTGCCTGAAAATTGCCGTTCTACACGCCTAAATGTAACCTCTTGTTAATTTTTTGACGAATGAAAACAGTCGCATTTAAACAAGAGAAGCGAGTTTTATGGTGATTATCTTGTTGTTTTTCGCTTTTATTTTCCGCCCTCCGTTGCGGTTGCGCGGCAGTATTAAAAGCGCTAAACAAAGCGGCGAATGTTTTATCCGCCACGCTTGCAGATTAACAGGCGCGTTATAACCTTAACAGTGCCATGCAAATGGTGAAGCAAAGAAGCAGACAACTTTAACCTGAAGAGGAAATATTATGACTGAACATCGTGGCGGATCAGGTAATTTCGCGGAAGATAAAGAGAAAGCTTCTGAAGCCGGTAAAAAAGGCGGCCAGAACAGCGGCGGCAATTTCAAAAACGATCGTGAAAAAGCCTCAGAAGCCGGTAAGAAAGGGGGCCAGAACAGCCATCGTGGCTCCTGATACCGGCTTATAAGGGACTGAACAGCGGAGCAGGGACTGCTCCATGATTGCATTATGTCCCACCGTTTCCGCAGGCATGATCAATGCCCACGCTAATTCATCAGATACGGCAGCGGCCCCCGCACGAAAAAGCCCGGTCAGTGCCAGGCTGTTCTTACACAAAGGGATGATAACGACAAGGCAGGGATGGCAGGCGAGTCACGTCAGCGCGCTCACCTGCTGCAGATTACCCGCGTGAATTACGCTGAAAGCTCCTGACGAACAATAGCCGCACCCGCGCTTAAGGCATGGAGCTTGCCACGCGCCACCTCACGGGATAATGGCGTCATACCGCAGTTGGTTGACGGATAGAGTTTGTCGGCATCCACAAACTGCAACGCCTTACGCAGCGTCGCGGCCACTTCTTCCGGCGTTTCAATGGTATTGGTTGCTACATCAATGGCACCCACCATGACTTTTTTACCCCGAATCAGCTCAATCAGCTCCATCGGCACGCGCGAATTCTGACATTCCAGCGAAACGATATCGATTTTTGATTTTTGCAGTTTCGGGAACACTTCTTCATATTGACGCCATTCCGTCCCCAGCGTCTTCTTCCAGTCGGTATTGGCTTTGATACCGTAGCCGTAGCAAATATGCACAGCGGTTTCGCACTTCAGGCCTTCCACAGCGCGTTCCAGCGCGGCGATGCCCCAGTCGTTGACTTCATCAAAGAACACGTTAAAAGCGGGCTCATCAAACTGAATAATGTCGATGCCAATCGCTTCTAACTCTTTGGCTTCCTGATTCAGAATTTTGGCAAATTCCCAGGCCAGTTTTTCACGACTCTTGTAATGGCCGTCATACAGCGTATCAATCATGGTCATCGGACCCGGCAGCGCCCATTTGATCGGCTGCTTAGTCTGCTGACGCAAGAATTTCGCATCGTCAATAAAGACGGGTTTCTGACGGCTAACCGCGCTGATCACCGTCGGTACGCTGGCATCATAACGATTACGGATACGGACAATTTCGCGCTTCTCGAAATCAACACCATTCAGGTGCTCAATAAATGTCGTCACAAAGTGCTGGCGCGTTTGTTCACCGTCGCTGACGATATCAATACCGGCCTGGATTTGATCGTCCAGAATTAAACGCAGCGCATCTTTTTTCCCTTCAGCCAGTTCTGAGCCTTGCAGCTTCCAGGGCGACCACAGCGTTTCAGGCTGAGCCAGCCAGGATGGCTTCGGTAAACTGCCTGCGGTTGAGGTAGGTAACAACATTTTCATAATAGGTGACCTTGTATTTCGGTTAATCAAAGCGCGTAACTGGCAGACCACTCTTCAAGAACGGCTTTATAAGGTTTAATGAATTTCTCTTCGGTAAATTTCCCTTGTTCTACCGCTAACAGGCTACGCTCTTCGCGATCGTAAACAATGCGCGTTAATGAATAGTCCAGATGGTTCAGGCTTGGCTGATAACACTGGCCAGCCGGTGAATTAGCATTGTAAATCTCAGGACGATAAATTTTCTGGAACGTCTCCATCGTACTAATGGTGCTGATCAGCTCAAGATTGGTGTAATCACTCAACAGGTCACCTGAGAAATAAAACGCCAACGGGGCAACACTGTTTTCCGGCATGAAATAGCGCGCCGTCAGGCCCATCTTGTGGAAATACTGGTCAGTCAGGGAATAGGCATCCTGCTGGTATTCAATACCCAGTACCGGATGACGGTTTCCTGTGCGGGTATAAACGTTTTTGCTGGACACGCTCAGGCAAATGACCGGCTGTTTTTTAAAGTTCTCTTTAAAGGCCGAAGAGTTCACGAAGCACTTGAAAATATTGCCGTGCAAATCGCCAAAGTTAGCAGGTGCGCTGAAGCCGGTGTTGTTTTTATTGTGCTCAGACAGCAGCACGCTGAAATCATAATCGCGCACGTAAGAGGAGAAGTTATTGCCAACAATACCTTCAATACGCTGCTGAGTTTTTTTATCGACGATATGGGTTTTCAGAATTTCAATTACAGGAAACGCGCCGCGTTGCGTCTCGTTTTCGATATTTAACTCAACCGAGATAATTTCAAGTTCCACACCATAACGATCGGCCTTTGGATTATCCCAGTGCGCCAGCGAGTTGAAGCGATTATCAATCATCGTTAAGGCATTGCGCAGGTTTTCCTGACGGTTTGTCCCGCGCGCCAGGTTAGCAAAATTGGTGGTGATGCGCGTATTTTCAGACGGGTTGTAATTCTCATCGAAAACACTGCTCTTAATCGTAAATGTGAATTCTTTTTTCATCGTGATGCACCCTGCGTTCTGATGTGAAAAACGGTCTGTGGCTGTTAGTTATCCAGACTGGCCTGCATTCTGGTTTTTCGTTTAACCGCTTTCACGTTGTGTGTTTGTCAATAAAGCATATTTTATGCCAGAGCCGCGGAGGAAGGGAAAGCGACTTAATTTCAACACAACATGAGCCATCTTCATGGTCGACAGAGGTAAAGCCCCTGCCGTACGCGTAATGGAGACAAACTGACAGACTGTGCCGTGATGCAATGCGCCCTGAACCCTTGTGGCGTAAGGCCTGCCAATATCCCGGTTTCCGTCTCCTCATGAAAACGGCTCATGTGAAGGTTTCTCATGTTGCGGGAAAAGCGGTGATATTTATTCAGGTTAATGAGCCTCTTTCATGAGCGTTGTACAGGCCCGCAGCAAGTGCTGCCGTACTCACGTAGGGATTTTCAGCCCCGCGCAGCCATATTCCCCTGAAGTCCGCCATCATCCCTGGTTTCGGGCCGCCCGATCAGGCGTTTTCTTTACTGAATTTGCCTGGTGAAACACCGATGACACGCTTGAAGGCTTTTGCAAAGGCGCTCTCAGATTCATAGCCCAGCCCGGCAGCAATTGCGGTAAGCCCGCCATTCCCTTTTTTTAACTGGTCGCAGGCAAGATGCATGCGCCATTGCGTGAGATAGTCGACGGGCGCGATGCCCACCGTTTGCTTAAATCGTTCAGCAAAAACCGCGCGTGACATTCCCACCCTGGCTGCCAGTTCCGCCAGCGTCCACTTGTGTTCGGGGTGCTGGTGCATGCAGGCCAGCGCCGCGCCCAGCTTTTTATCCTTCAGGGCCGCAAGCCAGCCTGACTGCTGCGGGTCATTTGCATACAGCCGTAACGCCTGAATGAGCAGCATAAATGCCAGCTGTTGCACGATGAGGACGCTGCCGGGCTGCGCTTCACGGACTTCCTGTGACATTCTTTCCAGCGCCCATTGCATGGCGGCTCTGTCTGCGCTGCGCCGGATATGCACCACTGGCGGCAGCGTACCTAACAGCAACTGTGCGGGCCGTCCGGTCAGCAGGAAATGCCCGCCTACCAGTAAACAGGCGGAGGTTTCACCAAGCTTTGCCGCTGTCACGGCAACCATCTCAGACCGCACCGTCTGAAAATCGACAGTCTGCGCGTCTGGGTTTGTGGCCAGCCTGAAAGGTGCGCCTGGCGGGAGCAGATAGCACTCGCCGGCGTTAAGGCGCAAGGGTTCCGCAACACCGTCAACGGTCAGCCAGCAGGCACCCGCTACGACGGCATAGCACTTCACGCCATCATGAGCGGGCCATTGTACCGACATCTCCGGCGTCAGTATCACACCACCGGAAACGTAACGTTGTGGTTCAAGCAGGGCTAAGAGCTGTGAAAGCGGGTCCATGATCATCCCAGACGGTCAGACATAAAAAAGCGACGTTATCACATAGAGCGCATTCCTTCTCCACCGTAAAGTAGACAACCACGGTTGCGAAGGCTGACAAGAGGACGAACAGACATGCGGTTATTTCTTACAGGAGCAACGGGTTTTATCGGGTCGGCGATTGCGGCCGATCTGATCGCGGCAGGGCATGAGGTGGTCGGACTGACCCGACATCAGCAGGGTGTCGACAGGCTCAGCAAAGCAGGTGTCGAGCCCTTTTGGGGTGATATTAACGATCACAATAGTTTGCAACGGGGCGCGGCAAGCTGCGAGGGGGTGATTCATACCGCCTTTAACCATGATTTTTCGACGTTTCTGACAAACTGTGAAGCCGATCGGCAGGCAATCGCCGCGATGGCCACGGCACTGGCAGGAAGCGCACGGCCCTTAATCATCACCTCGGCGGTGGGACTGGGCTCGCCGGGGCAGGGAAGACCTGCCGTAGAAGACTATTTCAACCCGCTTCATCCTAATCCGCGCCGGGCATCCGAGCTGGCCGCGATGGCGGCACTGGAAAAAGGGGTCAACGTTTCCGTTGTGCGGTTATCTCAGGTACATAATCCGTTGAAACAGGGCCTGGTTACGTCGCTGATTGAGGTGGCGAGACAGACAGGCGTTTCCGCTTTTATTGATGAAGGCCAAAACCGCTGGTCAGCAGTGCATCTTGACGATACGGTTTGCCTCTACAGGCTGGCGCTGGAAAAAAACAGACCAGGAAGCCGTTATCATGCTGTCGCCGAAGAAGGCATTACGCTGCGCGTGCTTGCCGACGCCCTCGGGCGGATCCTCAACCTGCCGGTCATATCCCTTTCAGCCGCTGAAGTTACCGATCATTTTGGCTGGCTGAGTCATTTTGTTGCGCAGGATATGTCCGCCTCAGGCAGGCTTACTCGGGCGCAACTGGGATGGCAGCCCACAGGGCCGGGATTGATTGCCGATCTTGAACGCATGCCGGGCTAAGCGTGCTTAGCTGCCGGGAAGATGGCAATATGCGACGAGTCAGTATCATTTTCCCCTGATTTGAGAGGTCATATGTCTGTGACGCCGGTTTACCGCGTAGGTGAGTGCGAGGTCTTTAAAATTCCTGAACTGGACGCGTCTCTGTCCACGGAATGGCTGTTTCCCGCGCAGGCGTTAGCGAGCGGAACGCCGGAAACGATTACGCTCTCTGTTCACAGTTGGGTGGTCCGCACGCCTGACAACCTTATTGTGATCGATACGGGCAGCGGCAATGGTCGCGAGCGGGCAGGCTCTCCGCTCTCCCATCAGCTGAACACGCCGTATGCGCAGCGCTTACGTGACGCGGGCGTCGATCCTGACGCGGTGGATATCGTGCTGATCACCCATCTGCATGGCGATCATGTGGGCTGGAATACGCACTGGATGGACGGTAAATGGACACCGTTTTTCAAACATGCCCGCTACTACTGTTCGGATAGCGGGTTGAAAGGCTGGCAACACGATCCGGCACGCAAAACGCTGTTAGAGGACAGCATTAATCCGGTTATCGCGGCGGGTTTGCTGGAGACGTTCGATGTGACGCAAGAGCCGGTGTTTGCTGATGTGCTGCGCTATGTGCCCACGCCCGGCCACAGTCATGACCACGCGTCGATTATTCTGCACAGTGCGGGCGATTATGCGCTGTTTTCCGGTGACCTGATGCATAACGATTTGCAGGTCAGTCAGCCCCAGCTTGCCTCGCGCTTTTGTGCTGATGCCGCGCAGGCCGAAGCCCAGCGGCGCTGGGCAATGACGTGGGCGAGTGAGCATCAGGCACGCTGGTTTAGTTCGCATTTTCCGGGCTCGTCGGCAGGTCATGTCAGCCAGACCTCTGCGGGATTTGAATGGCAGTTTATCTGAGTTTTACGTTCTGTAGCTAAGCTCACGGACGTAAAACGGTAATGAGACGAGTCCTGTTAATGATGCAAAAATCACAACAATTTATGCTGTTAGCGCTGGCGCAGTCCCGCCATGCGCTGCCGCATTGCAGACCTAACCCACCGGTAGGGTGCGTAATTGTTCACAATGGTCGGGTTGTCTCGACCGGATTTACCCGCTCACCGGGTCAGTACCATGCTGAGGCTGATGCACTTTCCACACTTACGTTACCTGTAGAAGCGTGTGAAATTTATGTCACGCTAGAGCCCTGTGCCTTTCAGGGCAGAACCCCGTCCTGCGCACTAACACTGGCCCGGCTCAGGCCCAGACATATTTACATCGCCATTGAAGATCCGCATCCGCGTAATCGCGGAGAAGGGATTGCGATCTTAAAGCAAGCGGGCATCGGCGTGACGCTGGGGGTGGCGAGAAATGACGTTGAGTGTTTTCTGGCGCCCTATTTAATTCGCTCGCTTGCGTAAAATGTAGGTGAGAAGGCGTGCTGTTAGCCAGACATCGGCATTTACATCCCTGAACCGCTGGTGAAACATCGTGAGATTCCCTTTCAAAGCGTAACGACTGGAAATGAACTTCTGTTTTATCTCTGCTCCGGGGCATGTGATGTTAGGTGTGCGGTGAGGCCTTTTGCCCGCCAGGGAGCAAAACGTTTCCGCGACATCCCGTAAACAGACCACCAACGCGCACTGAGTTAAGGGTAAAAAATGGAAAAACCATTTTTACAACAGCCATCTCCTGAGTCGTCCCGCGTGGCCGCGGCTGGCGGCGTTTCCTCTGCCTCACTGTTTGTGCGGCGTAATCTGTTCTCGCTGGTGGTGGGAACGGTGAGCCTGATCTGTTTTGTCGACAATCATGCGTCCGCTCTGCGCCAGGTGTTGTCCAGCCGGCACGCGTCCGCGCGTCCGCTCAGCGCCGCTACTGCACCCAACCCAACCGGACAAATCGCTGCCGTCAGTGAACATTTGCCGCATGCCTCCGTGCCCTCAGTCGTTATGATCGCCGAGGCAAACCGTCAGGCACTCAAAGGCATGCAACTCGTCAGCGATCAGTTGAAGCTGGAGCAGGGCAGCCTGCTGCAGGACATGGCCCACACGCAGCAGCTGGCGCTGCAACAGGTCAGTGATAACCACTTCCAGGCCGCCATGCTGAACGGACAACTGGCGCAACTTGATCAGCAAATCAAAATCGAGTCCGCGCAGGTTGGCATGGCGCAAAACCTGGTCAACAAATGGCGACCGCTGCTGAACAAAGGCTATATTTCGGCGTTGCAGTTTGCACAGGAGCAGTCGGTGGTCTGGGGCTATGAAAGCCAGTACCGCGCGTTGCTGCAACAGCAGTATGCGACCCGTCAGCAGATTAGCGTGCTGGAGGATCAGGAACGTCAGATTCCGCTGGCGACCGCAGTGAAACTCAATGTGCTGCGGCGGCAACTGGCGCAGGTGAATGAGAATCTGGCCCAAAATACGCTGACCGAGGCGCGGATAGCCTGGCAGCCTTCGGCAGCGCCCGTGAAGCCGCTTCAGGTCAATGCAGGCAATGCCGCCGGGACGCCCACGCAACAGACACAGCAAGACAGCCGCTTCCTGTCTGACAGGCCCGCGCGCGTCAGCCACAGCGACGTTCACTATCAAAACATTAACGATCAGACGGGCAGTCATAGCGTGACGCCGCGTCACACTGCCCTCACGCACAACGTCTGAGCCGCATGACAGTCATGTAACGGTGCCTCGCGGAGGGGAAAATTAACGAAGATAACCTGTCCCGTTATCGGGCGGTCATATCGCCAGGCCGGCAGCGGCTTTTGCCGATCGACTGGCAAAGGAAACAGACAGCGGTCAGGGGGGTTATTGCCCGATATCAGGGCAGTAACGCTGTGCCTCAGGTTGAGCGCGACGCATAAAAAAAGCGGGCCGCCAACGGGCTGGCCCGCCGCTTTGTTAATGCGTTCGCTAGCGGTGCTTAGCGCTTCATATGGTAATAGGCGTCATTCCAGCGCAGCGCATCTTTAAAGGCCGGAAGCCGGGTGTGCTCATCAATCACCAGCACTTCAATGCCGTGCATCTCGCCGTACAGATACATATCGTCCAGCGTCAGAGCCTGACTGAACACCGTATGGTGCGCACCGCCTGCCAGAATCCAGGCTTCAGAGGCGGTCGCCAGAGACGGCTGCGCTTTCCACAATGCGCGGGCTACCGGCAGTTTTGGCAGTGGTTTAGGCTGTTCAATCGCGTCCACTACGTTAACCAGCAGGCGGAAACGATCGCCCATATCGATCACACTGGCGTTAATGGCACGACCGGCCGGCGTGGAGAAAATCAGCCGCGCCGGATCGGCTTTGTTGCCGATGCCGAGGAACTGCACGTCGATCAGCGGCTTCTCTTCCCGCGCGATAGACGGGCACACTTCCAGCATATGAGAACCCAGCACTAAATCGTTGCCCGGCGAGAAGTGGTAAGTGTAATCCTCCATAAAGGAGGTGCCGCCGGGACGGTCACCCGCCAGCACTTTAAAGATGCGCAGCAGGGCGGCGGTCTTCCAGTCTCCTTCGCCCGCAAAGCCATAACCCTGGCCCATCAGGCGCTGTACCGCCAGGCCGGGCAACTGCGTCATGCCGTGCAGCGTCTGGAAGTTGGTGGTAAACGCCTGGCAGCCTTCGTCGTCCAGAAAACGCTTCAGGCCCAGCTCGATGCGTGCGGCGTCCAGTACGTTTTGCCGTTTTTCACCGCCTGCGGCGGCCACGTCGGAGAAACGATACTGGCTTTCATATTCGTCAACCAGCGCATTGACATCACCCTCGCTGACGCTGTTGATCACCTCCACCAAATCCCCCACGCCCCAGCCATTAACCGCATAGCCGAACTGGATTTGCGCCGCCACTTTATCGCCTTCGGTGACCGCGACTTCACGCATGTTGTCACCAAAACGCGCGACTTTCAGATGCTGACTGGCCTGTTTGGCCAGCGCCGCACGCATCCAGTTGGCGACGCGCTGCTGGCTGTGTTTATCCTGCCAGTGGCCGGTCACCACGCTGTGCTGCAGGCCCATGCGCGCACCAATAAAGCCAAACTCACGGCCACCGTGCGCCGTCTGATTCAGGTTCATAAAGTCCATGTCCATGCTGTCCCAGGGGATCTCGGCATTGAACTGGGTATGAAACTGTAGCAGGGGCTTCGTTAAGACATTCAATCCGCCGATCCACATTTTGGCCGGCGAAAAGGTATGCAACCACGTAATGATACCGATACAGTTTTGATCGTGACTGGCGTCACGGCACAGCGACAGCGCTTCATCAGGCGATTTGACCAGCGGTTTCAGCGTCAGACGTACAGGCAAACCCGCCTGATTTAATCCGTCCACCACCTGCCGGGCATTGTGTTCAACCTGACGTAACGTTTCCGCGCCGTAGAGGTGCTGTGTACCAATGACAAACCACACGTTGAACTGTTGCATAAAACCACTCCTTTACTTAGCGGAAGCGGAACGGGCGGCATAATGGGGTTCTGCCGTCTCGCACCATTGTTGATAGCGTTGATAAAGTGCCTGATAACGCGCGACGCGTTGCGGATCGGGCTGCAGCGTCACGTCAATCGGGCTGGCCATGACGTCCTGCGCCTGCTCCACATCGCGGTGAACGCCCGCGGCGACGGCAGCGAAGATGGCTGCGCCCAGCGCACAGCACTCATCGGAGGCGACGATATCCAGCGGCCGGTTCATCACGTCACAGCAGGCCTGCATAATGGCGGGGGATTTACGGGCAATGCCGCCGAGGGTAAGAATGTTTTCCACCGGAATTGCCTGCTGCTCGAAGCACTCCATGATGGCGCGGGCACCAAAGGCGGTGGCCGCAATCAGGCCGCCAAACAGGGCCGGAGCATCCGTGCCGAGATTCAGGTCGGTAATAACCCCTTTCAGGCGCTGGTTGGCATTGGGCGTACGGCGGCCGTTGAACCAGTCCAGCACTACGGGCAGGTGATCCAACTGCGGACTGGCGACCCAGGCCTCGGTCAGACGGGTGATCAGTGACTTTTGCATCTCAGCCAACTGCGGTTTGAGTTCGGGATGGTGCTGCGCTGCCAGCTGCAGCGGCCAGCCCAGCAGGCGGCTGTACCAGGCATAAATATCGCCAAACGCCGACTGGCCTGCTTCCAGACCAATCGCGCCCGGCACGACGCTGCCATCAACCTGACCACAGATGCCTTTGATGGCGCGGTCGCCGACTTTCCCGGTGTCAGCAATCAGGATGTCGCAGGTCGACGTGCCAATCACTTTCACTAAGGTATAGGGTCGCGCACCGGCGCCGACCGCTCCCATATGGCAGTCAAATGCGCCGCCCGAAATCGTAACCTGCTGCGGTAAACCCAGGCGTTGCGACCATTCCGGGCTCAGCGTGCCCACCGGGATATCCGCGGTCCAGGTCTCGCTGAACAGGGGAGAATCCAGCTGTTGAGTCAGCGCCGGGTCCAGCGCGTTAAGGAAGTCGGCGTCGGGTAAGCCGTTCCAGTCAGCATGAAACAGCGCTTTGTGACCAGCGGCACAACGCCCACGACGGAGTTTGTCCGGGGCGACGGTATCGCTGAGTAAGGCGGGCACCCAGTCACAGAGTTCAACCCAGGACACGGCCGCATCGCGCACGGCAGCATCCTGGCGGGTAATATGAAGAATCTTGGCCCAGAACCATTCCGACGAGTAGATCCCGCCGATATAGCGGCTGTAATCGGTAAAGCGGCCGCTGCGACACAGGCGATTAATCTCTTCCGCTTCTTCAATGGCCGTATGGTCTTTCCACAGCACAAACATCGCATTGGGGTTTTCCGCAAACTCCGGCCGCAGGGCAAGTACCTTGCCGTCACGATCGATCGGAGCGGGGGTGGAGCCGGTGCTGTCGACACCGATGCCGACGACGGCGGCCCGTTGCGTGTCGCTCAGCGCCGCGAGCACACCCAGCATGGCCTGCTCCATAGCATCAATATAGTCCTGAGGATGGTGACGAAAGCGGTTGCTGTGAGGATCGCTGTAAAGTCCCTGCTGCCAGCGTGCATAGTTGGCCACGGCACTGTGCAGCTCCTGACCAGTGTGACAATCCACCGCCAGCGCACGCACCGAATCACTACCAAAGTCCAGCCCCAGGGTGATGGCTTCAGTACGCATTTGACTCTCCTGTTGTGAATAAACCTCCTTATCCTGAGATGTGTAAAAAAGAAGGGTTAGTCACGGCTGGCTGAGAATATGCACTTTTCTGCCACAAGCAGTGAATTTGTGATCCATTGCAAAAGTTAACAGACGGTTAAATTTGCTGAATATATGGATCATTCTGTCGTGATTTTAAGATGTGATACCGCTCTACATTTTTCTTCTTCATTCCCGCTAAAACTAGGCCAGCGTTTAAGCAGGCTACCCACATGGCTCCCGCTAACATGCTGATTTACATCTGTACCTACAAAAGAGAGTGAACTGGTAGCGTTTACACCGATTCGTATTTAACAGCGATAAAACCACTAGCGCCGGAGAGCATCATGCATAAATTCACTAAAGCGCTGGCAGCCATCGGGCTGGCAGCGGTTATGTCACAATCAGCTATCGCCGAGACCATGAAGCTGGGTTTTCTGGTGAAGCAGCCGGAAGAACCCTGGTTCCAGACCGAATGGAAATTTGCGGATAAAGCCGGTAAAGACCTGGGCTTTGAGGTGATCAAAATTGCCGTTCCGGACGGCGAAAAAACCCTTAACGCTATCGACAGCCTGGCCGCGAATGGCGCAAAAGGCTTCGTGATCTGCACACCGGATCCCAAACTCGGCTCCGCCATCATGGCAAAGGCGCGCGGTTATGGCCTGAAGGTGATCGCCGTGGACGATCAGTTTGTGAACGCCAAAGGCAAGCCGATGGACAGCGTACCGCTGGTCATGATGGCCGCGACCAAAATTGGCGAACGTCAGGGACAGGAACTGTATAAAGAAATGCAGAAACGCGGCTGGGATGTCAAAGACACCGCCGTGATGGCGATCACCGCCAACGAACTGGATACCGCGCGTCGTCGTACCGGTGGTTCGATGGATGCCCTGAAAGCGGCCGGCTTCCCGGAAAAACAGATCTATCAGGTCCCGACCAAATCGAATGACATCCCCGGCGCATTTGATGCCGGTAACTCCCTGCTGGTTCAGCACCCTGAAGTGAAGCACTGGCTGATTGTCGGTATGAACGACAACACCGTGCTGGGCGGCGTGCGTGCGACCGAAGGTCAGGGCTTTAAAGCCGCTGACGTGATCGGTATCGGTATCAACGGCGTCGACGCCGTCAGCGAACTGTCAAAAGCCAACGCGACCGGCTTCTATGGCTCACTGCTGCCAAGTCCGGACATCCATGGCTATAAGAGCAGCCAGATGCTCTACAACTGGGTAAGCAAAGGACAGGAGCCACCGAAATTCACCGAAGTGACAGACGTCGTGTTGATTACGCGTGACAACTTCAAAACCGAGCTGGCGAAGAAAGGGTTGATGTAATAACAGGCAGTACGGATAACACCATCGGGTCATCAGGAAAGCATGGCTGAACACCGCGACGGTATTCAGCCTGAGCGTCAGGTGCCCCGATTCCTCACAGCCATCTATTGGAGACACCATGAACACTGATTCAGCCTTTCTGTCGTTTCATGGCATCAGTAAAACTTTTCCCGGCGTGAAAGCGCTGCAGGATATTTCATTTGAATGCCATGGCGGTCAGGTGCACGCGCTGATGGGGGAAAACGGTGCCGGTAAATCGACACTGCTTAAAATCCTCAGCGGCAGCTATCTGCCCAGTGGCGGCGAGATTCGCATCAAAGGCAAGCCGATGAATTTCCAGCACACCACGGATGCGCTGGATGCGGGTGTCGCCATTATCTACCAGGAACTGCATTTAGTGCCCGAAATGAGCGTGGCGGAGAATATCTATCTGGGTCAGTTGCCGCATAAACATGGCCTGGTGAACCGCAAGCTGCTGCGTTACGAAGCCGGGCTGCAACTGAAAAATTTAGGTATGGATATCGATCCGGACATGCCGCTGAAATACCTGTCGCTGGGCCAGTGGCAGATGGTTGAGATTGCCAAAGCGCTGGCCCGTAACGCGCGCATCATTGCCTTTGATGAGCCAACCAGCTCGCTGTCCGCACGCGAAATCGACAATCTGTTTCGGGTGATCCGCCAGTTGCGCGCGGAAGGGCGCGTGGTGCTGTATGTCTCGCACCGTATGGAAGAGATTTTTGCCCTCAGTGACGCCATCACCGTGTTTAAAGACGGGCGCTATGTGCGCACCTTTACGGACATGGCCAATACGCATCACGACGATCTGGTACAGGCGATGGTCGGACGTAATCTGGGTGATATCTACGGCTACGCGCCGCGGGAAAAAGGCCCGGTACGGCTGGCGCTACAGGACGTAGAGGCGAAGGGCGTCAGAGCGCCAATCTCGCTGAATGTGCATGCCGGGGAAATTGTCGGCCTGTTTGGTCTGGTGGGCGCGGGACGCACCGAACTGCTGAAAGGGCTGTTTGGTGCCACGCGCCTGCGCGGTGGCCGCATTCTGCTGGACGGGGAACCCCTTAACGTGACGGCGCCAATTGATGCGATTCGGGCGGGCGTGATGCTGTGCCCTGAAGATCGCAAAGCCGAAGGCATTATTCCGGTGCATTCGGTGCGCGACAACATCAACATCAGCGCCCGCCGTCATAACCTCACCGCCGGTTGCCTGATCAAAAACGGCTGGGAGGTGAAGAATGCCGACAGCCATATCCGTTCCCTCAAAATCAAAACGCCCAGCGCTGACCAGTTGATCATGAACCTGTCCGGCGGTAACCAGCAAAAAGCCATTCTTGGCCGCTGGTTGTCCGAGGAGATCAAGGTGATTTTGCTGGACGAGCCTACCCGCGGCATTGATGTCGGGGCTAAACACGAAATTTATAATCTGATTTACCAGCTGGCGAACAACGGCATTGCGGTGCTGTTTGCCTCCAGCGATCTCCCGGAAGTGATGGGCCTGGCCGACCGCATTATCGTGATGCGCGAAGGGGCGGTCGCCGGGGAATTACTGCATGACGAGGCCACAGAGCAGCTGACGCTGAGCCTGGCCATGCCTAAAACGACACATGCGGCCGCCGTGGCCTGACAGGAGAGTACCGTGACTTCTTCCACGACATCAAATACGCCGCCAGCCGCCCCTCGCCGGGGTGTGCATTTTGGGCGCGTCTGGGACAACTTTGGCATGCTGGTGGTGTTTGCCCTGCTGTTCATCGCCTGTGCGGTCTTTGTCCCTAACTTTGGCTCTTTTATCAACATGAAAGGCCTGGGGCTGGCCATGTCGATGTCCGGCATGGTGGCCTGCGGTATGCTGTTCTGCCTGGCCTCCGGCGATTTTGACCTGTCGGTGGCCTCGGTGATTGCCTGCGCGGGCGTGGTCACCGCCGTGGTGATCAATATGAGCGAGAGCCTCTGGCTGGGGGTGGCGGCCGGGCTGTTACTCGGTGTCATCACCGGATTTATCAATGGGTTTGTTATCGCCCGACTGAAAATCAACGCCCTGATTACCACGCTGGCGACCATGCAGATTGTGCGCGGTCTGGCCTATATCTTCTCGGACGGTAAAGCGGTGGGCATCGAAGACGAGCG
Source organism: Pantoea sp. PNA 14-12 (assembly GCF_004364735.1). NCBI lineage: Bacteria > Pseudomonadati > Pseudomonadota > Gammaproteobacteria > Enterobacterales > Erwiniaceae > Pantoea > Pantoea sp. PNA 14-12. The sequence goes on from NZ_SOAJ01000001.1 coordinate 1,102,496, forward strand.
CTTCTTCGTACTGGGCTTCGCCAACTGGCTGGGCGTGCCTGCGCCCATCTGGATCACGCTGGGTACCATGGTGATCTTCGCCTTCCTGTTGAACAAAACCACCTTTGGCCGCAACACGCTGGCGATTGGCGGGAATGAAGAGGCTGCACGGCTGGCGGGCGTGCCGGTTGTGCGTACCCGCATCATTATCTTTATTCTCTCTGGCCTGGTTTCTGCGGCGGCGGGCATCATCCTGGCGTCACGCATGACCAGCGGTCAGCCCATGACCTCAATTGGTTATGAACTGGTGGTCATCTCGGCCTGCGTACTGGGCGGCGTGTCACTGAAGGGCGGCATCGGCAAAATCTCCTATGTGATCGCCGGGGTACTGATTCTGGGCACCGTTGAGAATGCGATGAATTTATTAAATATCTCGCCATTCTCACAGTATGTTGTGCGGGGTTTGATACTGTTGGCAGCGGTGATATTCGACCGCTACAAACAAAAGAATAAAGTCTGATTTGGCGTGAAACCTTCCCGCGGACGCGAAAGGTGTCCGCGCGTGATCAATCAACGACGAAGTGAGGACAGTATGTATCACCGTGAATTACCGGCAGAGCAGCAGAACCCTTTGCTGCCCGGATACGCGTTTAATGCCTGGCTGGTGGCGGGATTAACCCCGATCACCGCGGATGGTCCGCTGGATTTCTTTATTGATCGCCCACACGGCATGAAGGGCTATATTCTCAACCTGACCATCAAAGGCAAAGGGCGGGTGTTCGACGGCGAAAAGGCCTTTGACTGTGAACCGGGTGAAATGCTGCTGTTCCAGCCAAAAACGGCTCACTATTATGGTCGGGCGCCCGACAGTCCGCAGTGGTTTCACCGCTGGGTCTATTTTCGTCCGCGCGCGTACTGGCATGACTGGCTGCGCTGGCAGGATGAACAGGAAGGCGTCGGTCGGCTGCGCTTACCGGAGTCACTGCGGGGCGAATTTGATCGCCTGTTTGCCACTATTGAACAAACCCACAACTCATCGCGTCGTTTTGCCGAAGAACTGGCAATGAATTTGCTGGAACGGCTGTTGTTACGGGCAGTGGAAGAAGATCCACGTAACCATCAGCAAATCCGCGATCCCCGTATCATCGAAGCCTGCCAGTATGTGAATAATCATCTGGCCAGCGAGGTCAAAATCGAGGAAGTGGCGCGCCATGTGTGTCTGTCACCTTCGCGGCTGGCGCACCTGTTCCGCGAGCAAATGGGCGTGAACCTGCTTCGCTGGCGGGAAGATCAGCGCGTCATTCGCGCTAAGTTGCTGCTGCAAACCACGCAGGAACCCATCGCGAGCATTGGGCGTGAAGTGGGCTACGACGATCAGCTCTATTTTTCGCGCGTCTTCCGTAAGCGCGTCGGTGTCAGCCCGAGTGATTTCCGCCGCCGCAATCAGGACGTACACGATAATCTGGCCAGTCAGAGCGCCTGGAACGGTGCACGGCGCTCAGTCTCCTGATTTTAAGGGGAATCCTCCTTGTCCTGACCCGACTATTAGTCTTAAATCAGTCTGGTTAGCGATTAATGAGGAAAAGGAATGAGCGAGAAACTGCGAGTAGGACTCATCGGCTATGGCTTTGCCAGCAAAACCTTCCACGCGCCCCTGATCGCGGGCACGCCGGAGGTTGAACTGGCTGCCATCTCCAGCAGCGATGCCAGCAAAGTCCATGCCGACTGGCCCGCCGTGCAGGTCGTCGCCGGGCCCCAGGCCCTGTTCGACGATCCTACGTTAGATCTGATTGTTATCCCTACACCGAATGATACGCACTTCCCTCTGGCTAAAGCCGCACTCAACGCAGGCAAGCACGTCGTGGTGGACAAACCGTTCACCGTGACGTTGTCACAGGCGCGCGAGCTGGATGCCTTAGCTAAAGCCAAAGGGCTGCTGTTATCCGTATTCCATAACCGCCGTTGGGACAGTGATTTCCTGACGCTGAAAGGCTTACTGGCAGCGGGTGAGCTGGGTGAGGTGCGTTATTTTGAATCGCACTTTGACCGTTTCCGTCTGGAAGTACGGCAGCGCTGGCGCGAGATGAAAGGGGCGGGCAGCGGCATTTGGTATGATCTGGGACCGCACCTGCTGGATCAGGCGCTACAGCTGTTTGGCCCGCCGGTGGCGATTAACGTTGATCTGGCGGAAATGCGGCCGGGTGCCCAGACCACCGACTATTTTCATGCGACGCTGACCTATCCACAGCGCCGGGTGGTGCTGCACGCCAGCATGCTGGTGGCGGCCGAATCCGCACGCTATACCGTGCACGGTACGCGGGGCAGTTACGTCAAATACGGTCTGGACCCGCAGGAAGATCGGCTGAAAGCGGGGGATTTCCCGCCGGGCGAGAACTGGGGTTACGACATGCGTGACGGTACGCTGACCCAGGTGGAGGGCGACGCGCTGAATGAAAAAACCGTCCTGACACAGCCGGGCAACTATCCCGCCTATTACGCTGCGATTCGTGATGCCATTACCGGGCGCGGGGCGAATCCGGTGACGGCGGAAGAAGCCATTCAGGTCATGGAACTGATTGAGCTGGGGCTGCAGTCGGCGGAAAAACGCCAGACCATGTCGCTGAAATAAGCGCTTTCAGCGCTAAAAAGGCCGCGAATAACGCGGCCTTTTTTATGCTTACTGCACTTTCGCCCGGATGGCGGCTTTTTCTGCCGCGCTTAAAAACGCGATAGTCAGGCCGTTGTCCTGTGCCTGACGCATTTGCGCCTGGCTCAGTCCCGCAGCCGGGGCGGCATGCAGGTACTCATGCGCCAGCTCAATGCCCTGTACGGCGGGATCGTCGGTGTTGATGGTCGCCAGCACGCCATGCTCCAGGAACATTTTCAGCGGATGCTGCGCCAGCGAGGCGACGGTGCTGGTCTGGATATTGGAGGTCAGGCAGGATTCGATACCAATACCGTTTTCCGCCAGATAGTCCATCAGCGCGCGATCTTCAATAGCCTTCACACCATGACCGATGCGTTCAGCGCCCAGATCACGAATCGCCTGCCAGATACTTTCCGGGCCTGCGGCTTCACCGGCATGCACGGTAATATGAAAACCGGCCTCCCGGGCGCGACGGAAGTGGCTCAGAAAACGGTGACCCGGCGCACCGAGTTCATCCCCGGCCAAATCCACGGCGGTAATATGGTCGCGATGGGCGAGGAAGCCGTTCAGTTCATCCAGACAGGCCTGTTCGCCAAAAGTCCGGCTCATGATGCCCGTTAAGCGCACGGTGATATCATGCTGCTGGCAGCCGGCCTTTACGCCATCAATCACCGCCTCAACCACACCGGCAATCGGCAGATGGTGGGTCATCGCCATATAGCCGGGTGAAAAGCGCAGCTCGGCATAGTGAATCCCGGCGCGGGCGGCATCCTCGACGTTCTCACGCGCGATACGCTGACAGGCGTCAAGATCGCCCAGCACTTTCACGCCCCAGTCCAGCTTTTGCAGAAAGCTGACCAGATCCGGTTGCGTTTCGGTGACCTGAACATGCGGACGCAGGGTGTCCAGCGTATCAGCCGGTAAGGTCAGGTTAAACTGGCGGCCTAAATCAAGGATGGTTTGTGCACGGATGTTGCCATCAAGGTGGCGGTGAATGTCGGTAAGGGGAAGCGTTGAATCAATCATGGAGTGCACTCGTCTGGATATCTGTAAAGTGCAGAGCATTATAAAAATATCTTGCGCAACAACGCCAGTGATTTGCGCAACAAGTGTGAAAGGCAGGGGTTAACTGTTCACTTTATAAACGGGAACGCGGCGCAGGCCGCCTGATGAGAGCGAATCGGGAGAGAAAAGCGGGCGATGCAGTGACGTAAAAAAGGCGGCCAGGGCCGCCTTGATCGAAAAGGTTAACCTTATTGCGGCATGCCTTCGTTTGTCGGGACGCCAAGCATATAGCGTGACATGAACTGCTCCAGCGACATCTTATCGCCGTTCATGTTCACCTGACCGTTGGCATACTGCAGGCTGGTAACGATGTTGTTGTCCTGCGTTTGTGTCAGACGGAACATCTGGCCCATCGCTGCCAGCCCTTTAACCTGCTGATCGGCCAGTTTCTGCGCGTCGTCAGCCTGATAACCTTCAGCCAGGCCAATATGGCGCATGGTTTCCGTCGCCATCGGCATGTTGACAGACAGCTTCAGATCCAGCGTTTTCAGCACGCGATCAACGGATGCCGCCAGCGTCTGCGGTTCGCCTGTCACCGTGGACGGATCGTTAAAGTGGGCATTCAGGTTGAAGGTGCTCTCGCCTTTATCGTTCTTCCAGCTCAGTGGTGCGATGCTGATGGACGGGGCCCCTTTCAGCAGGGTCGGCAAATTGTTCAGCAGGATCGCGCGCACACCGTTCTGGAAACGCACCGGATCGTCTTCCACGCCAGGCTGGTTCATCAGGGTGGTCAGCTGAGCGTTGTAGTTATCCGAGAACGCTTTAACGCTTTGCGCATCAAACTGTGACAGCTTCATTTTTAATGCGAACTGACCCAGGTTCTGCTTCTGCACCTCAACGCCGTCAATTTTGTAATTAATGTCGCCATTGATTTTGCCGGACTGATTATCAAAAGAGGAATCACCGACCATCTTGTTAAGAATAACCGCGTCCTGACCGCTGACTGCGGCGGCCACTTTATCCACGCTGATGGACTGATCGCCAATGCGTACGCCTTCGTTGGTGAGATGCGTATCCGCTTTCAGCTTCAGGCCGTTCAGCGTAAACATCACCGGCTGATCGACCTGATTTTTGGTGGTGATGGCAATGCTGTCGATGTCACTGTCCAGGCCCACTTTATCGCCTTTGTTGTCTGCGCTGATATTCAGCGTGCCGCCGCTGGTGGCTAAGCGTTGCGCTGTTTGCGCATTTTGATAATCGATGGGCAGAATTTTTATTGCGGTGTCGGTGCTGCCGCTGTAACCCACACGCGTTTCGGCGTTGATAAACGACTGGTTGTTGGTCAGTTCAAACAGCTTTTTGACCGCATCGGTATTGGTCAGCGTGGTATGCACGGACGCCATGCTGGGGATCAGGTTGGCTTTTTTCAGCTGTGCGAAGGGGAACGGGCCGTGGTCGATCTGCTCGTTCAGGATGATGCTCTGGCCGGGCTTGAGCAGAGGATTATCTTCGGTCTGAGAGCTGGCCTGGATAACCACATTCATTTTGCTGCTGAAAATGCCGCGTTGATAATCCTGATAGCTGACTTTCAGACGACTGTTGGGCGCCAGGGTGGTTAACTGAGCGTTAGCATTTTGAATCATTTGATCCATATTGCTTTCCAGCTTTTTGCCGGTAAACCACGCCGCGCCTGTCCAGACTACGCCCAGAGCGACTACCACACCAACGGCAACTTGAGTCTTTTTCATTGCTGAATCGTCCTTATCCTTGATTTCACCCGTGTCACAGACAGCGGGTGAAGAAGCGCCCGCAGGCATTTTAGCTAATAGTTTGAAATAATAGCAGTTAAGCGCAATGGCGTCAGCCGTCTCAGTTAAACGTGTTATACACGCGCGCCACCCGGCCCTGGCCGGTGAGTGACACTGGCGCATCGGTGGCGGCCACGAAACAGGACTCGCCGGGTTTTAGCGCCAGTTGCTGCTGGCGATTGGTGACGGTGGCCTCACCTTCAATACAAAACAGCAGTGCCGCGCTTTCCTGATGCAGGGTAAGCGGCTGCGCATTCACCGTATGAATGGAGAAAGCAAAGTCGTCTACCGGAATGGGAAAATACTCGCCATCCTGCTGTATCTCCGGTTGTGTAAGAAGCTGGCTGGCCGGCTTTTCGTCAAATTTGAGGTTGGCCATCAGTTCCGGAATATCAATATATTTTGGCGTCAGGCCAGCGCGCAAAACGTTATCGGAGTTGGCCATGACCTCCAGCGCCACGCCATGCAGATAAGCATGCGGCGTTTCCGCAAACAGGAACATCGCCTGTCCGGGCTGCAGAGTAATCACATTGAGCAGCAGCGGCGAGAATAACCCGCTGTCATCCGGATAGTATTCCGCAATCTCATGAATGGTTTGCCAGGGTTCGCCTGTCTGCTGACTGACGACGTTTTTCAGTACGGTTAACGCCTGCGCTTTTTCGTCCTGTTGAAGCGACAGCAGGGTTGAAAACAGTTGCGCCAGGTTGTCGGGGCTGGGCTGGCGCAGGAAATGCGCGATCTCTGGATGCGCGTCCGCCACTGGGGTGAGCAGTGTCACCATCTCGTTGCGCTCGCGAAACCCATTGATGGCTTTAAACGGCGTTAAGGCGTACACCAGCTCCGGTTTATGGTTGGCATCTTTATAGTTACGCTCAGGCGAACTGAGCGGTACAGAGGCGGCATTTTCACGCGCAAACCCCTCTTCGGCGGCGGATTTGCTGGGGTGCACCTGAATTGAGAGCGGCTGATCGGCACACAGCACTTTAAATAAAAAGGGCAGTTCGCCAAAGCGTTTTGCCACGGCATCGCCCAGCATCTGCGACGGATGGGCCGCGATGACATCGCGTAACGAGCGGGATTGCCCCTCAACGTCAACGGCGGACGGGCTTTTAGGATGCGCCCCCATCCACAGTTCCGCCATCGGTAAGTCTTCAGGATTGGCGATGCCATACAGGGAGGTTAATGCCGTCTTGCTCCCCCAGGCATAATATTGCACCGCATTACTCATCTTTTTCATTTCACTGCCTTTCTGGCATGGGAATATTGCGCTTATTAAAGCAGAAACTGACATGGAAAATACATATCCAGCGCAAGAAGGATGCTAAGCTCGGATGATGTTAAAAATTTGTATGAGTTTATCTGCTTCATGCGTACCGAACACCCGCGCGTGAACGAAGGGTTTATTTAAAACGGTGAAAGGAGAAAGTCATGGCAGCCAATCGCGTTGAAAAAGATTCAATGGGGCCAATTGATGTACCGGCTGATAAACTTTGGGGCGCACAGACACAGCGCTCCCTGGAGCATTTCCGTATCTCAACAGAGAAGATGCCGGTAGCGCTGGTGCACGCGCTGGCGATGACCAAACGCGCGGCCGCCAGCGTTAACCGGGATTTAGGCTTACTGCCTGCGGAGCGGGCGGAGGCGATTATTCAGGCCGCTGATGAAGTGCTGGCGGATAAACACAGCGATGAATTCCCACTGGCGATCTGGCAGACCGGCTCCGGCACCCAGACCAACATGAACATGAATGAAGTGTTGGCCAACCGTGCGAGTGAGCTGCTGGGCGGTGAGCGCGGCATGTCCCGCCTGGTGCATCCCAACGATGACGTTAATAAAAGCCAGAGTTCAAACGATGTCTTCCCGACGGCGATGCACGTTGCGGCGGTCATTGCGGTACGTGAGCACCTGATTCCCCAACTGAACGTCCTGAAGCAAACCCTGCGTGCCAAATCTGACGCCTTTAAAGACATCGTTAAAATTGGCCGTACCCATCTGCAGGACGCCACGCCGCTCACGCTCGGTCAGGAGATCTCCGGCTGGGTCGCCATGCTGGAGCACAACCTTAAACATATTGAGCAGAGCATTCCGCATCTGGCCGAGCTGGCGCTGGGCGGCACCGCGGTGGGAACCGGCCTGAATACCCATCCTGAATATGCCGTGCGTGTGGCGAAAGCCCTGGCGGAACTGACAGAGCAGCCGTTTGTGACCGCCCCTAATAAGTTTGAAGCCCTGGCCACCTGCGACGCGCTGGTGCATGCACACGGTGCGCTGAAAGGCCTTGCGGCTTCACTGATGAAGATTGCTAATGATGTCCGCTGGCTGTCATCCGGTCCGCGCTGTGGTATCGGCGAAATTGCTATCCCGGAAAACGAACCCGGCAGCTCCATCATGCCGGGCAAGGTTAACCCCACCCAGTGTGAAGCGATGACAATGTTGTGCTGTCAGGTCATGGGTAATGACGTGGCGATTAACATGGGGGGCGCATCAGGCAACTTCGAACTGAACGTTTATCGTCCGATGATTATCCATAACTTCCTGCAGTCCGTTCGTTTACTGGCGGATGGGATGGACAGTTTCAATCACCACTGCGCTGTCGGTATCGAACCGGTGCGTGAGCGTATTGATCAGTTGCTCAACGAGTCGCTGATGCTGGTCACCGCGCTGAATACGCACATCGGTTATGACAAGGCCGCTGAAATTGCCAAACAGGCCCACAAACAAGGCTTAACGCTGAAAGCTTCGGCGCTGAAGCTGGGCTATCTGACGGAAGCGGAGTTTGATGCCTGGGTGCGTCCGGAAGACATGGTGGGCAGCATGAAGTCGTAAATCAGGTCTGTCAGGGCCTGCACAGGCCCTGATATCACACCGGGCAGTCCACCCAGAGATGCAGGCGTGGGATCAGCAAATGCAGGGGTTCTGCGGCGGGTTTATAGCGATGCGTAATCGCCTCTGCATCGTAATTCAGCAGCTCACCTAACTTTGGCACCTGGGTGCGATCCCGGCACAGCACAAGAATAGGTGACGGGCAGGCAAGCTGCGTTTGCTTTTTCTCTTCCGCACGCCAGATGCGCGCAACCGGCTGCACTTTCACCGGACGTTTAATCTTCAGGCGCGCGGATGCGGGCAGGGCGCGTACATCCGCCAGTTCCTGCTGCACTTTTTCCGCCCACTGCTCGCGTGTCCAGGGAGCCTGGGCACGGCCAGCCTTCAGACTCTTTTCCAGTTGGGCGATGATCTCGTCCCGTTTAACGTTCTTAATGACCTGCTTGTTTGCCCAGCCAAAGCGCACACTCTCTGGCGCGGGAAGGGCGGTGATGGTCCGGTAAGCATTCAGGGTAATTAAGCCACGCAAATGCTGATGCACAAATTCGAACCGGGCTTCGGAAGGCAGACCGGACTCCACGGTGATCATGTGCTCAAGACGGGCTTTCAGCTGGTTGATGCTGTTGATAAACGCGGTAAGCTGCTGCGTGTCTTGCTCGCTGCATTCGATGCAGAGCGCACCCGGCAGGCGCACGGCGGCTTTAGTGCTGAGCTTTTCTGACTGGTGCTGCATGAACAGACGGCAATAGTGGTTGAGCGCCCGCTCCCGCGCCTCTGTGCCCAGGTGCTGCTCCACGGCAATCTGAGTAATCGCATCGTGTTCATGCCCTTTTTCAATCGGGGGCAGACTGAAGACCCGGGCGATTAACAGCGGCTGCGCCTCAATCTGCTGCCGTAATGCTCCCAGGGCTTCTTCGAGATCCTTGACGCACTGCTGCATATCTGTGACTAAATCATAACGCACCGCAGTCTCTCCTGTAGTTACAACATGCTCAATGTGGCAGAAAGATCGCGCTGCTGCAAACGTCTTTATAGTTACAACATACTAAACAGGCTTTCTGAAATGGTGCGGTCTGTGGCATAAGCAGGGCGAAGATAGCACAGGGTGCGATGGGGCCCACCAGAAAAAAGCGAGTGACAGCTCCACGCGGGACAGGGTGCATTACCATCGTCACCAGCGTAGACAGAACCGGCGGGAAGCGGCTGGTCACCTACGGTGACAAAACCAAAAAAGGTTATTCGGTGCCTGGCGGGCGCTCTCGCCGCCTTCAGGCACCGGGGTTAAGCGGCGCAGGATTACGAATGTCGGCTGAACAACTGATAAATCCGTTCCGGGAGCAGGCTGAATAAACATATTGATACGGCTTCGCAACATGACAGCAGCGTTTCGCCTTTTTTGCGCCAGAACAGGGTTACGATGATCACGGCTACGGCCGCTACAACGAGCGCGCCTGCCATATCCAGTGGGAAGTGAACCCCGAGAAAGATGCGTGACCAGGCAACCAGCAGTGAGACGAGCGTGAGAATGCCACCGGAGCCCCAGTTACCCCTGGCCCATAATGCCAGCGTGATACTGAAAAACAGCGTGCCGTGGTCGCTGGGAAATGACGTATCCGCAGCGTGATCGATCCACAGATGACCCAGCCGAATCATAAAAGGGCGCGGATGAAAATAGAATGCTGAACAGAGAAAATTCAGTGTCAGCCCTGTGATGGCCGTTACGATGGCAAACAGGGCGGTTTCGCGTTCTGCGCGCCCACCTGTAAACCAGTAAATCAGCAGCATAAGCGGCAGCAGAAAGATCAGATACTCTGCGCTGAATGTCGCAAAATCGATGAGCCAGCCGGGCGTGCCGGGAAGGGCATTAATGGTAAGGAACAGATCCTGATTATAGGTTTCCAGCAAAGTATTCATCAGCGCGTGGGCTCGGTGGTAAGAGAGGACAAGGGCCATTTTCCCCGCGCAAGATTAATAAAACCTTAATCGTCATTCGCCGCGTTCATCTGTTCAGCCCGCTGAATGAGTGGAAACACGTTCTCAAGAAAGAGGCCCGCCTTGCGGCTGCCATAAACACCACAGCGGTAAGCGCAGGGTATCCTCAGGCGGGCATGATATGTCAGCGGCAACGCGCATTTTCTCCCTCACAAACAGGGGGGATCTCGTTCAGTCAGTGCCTGACCGTTAACCCCACCCATGAATGAAGAACACACCGCGTCGGTAACGTGACGTGGTGCCTGAAACATCACTTCGCTAAGACTTTCAACTGCGCTCGGGCCGTGAAAAAACGACGATACGACAAATAGACGGCGATGATGGTCGATAAACTGGCTGTGCCAAGCAGCATAAACGTAACCATAATCTGGTACTTAATCGCCTTAAGCGGGTCTACACCCGCAAAGATCAGCCCGGACATCATGCCGGGTAAACTCACCAGACCAACAGTTTTGGCGGCATCAACGGTGGGGATCATCGCGGCGCGAATGCTGTCGGCAAGGATTCGCTGCGAGGCCAGTTTGACTGGCGCGCCAAGGCTCAGCATCTCCTGAATTTTTTGGGCATTGTCGCTGAAGCGCTGGTTCAGGTTGCTGTAACACAGCCCCACAGCAACCATGGCATTGCCGGCAATCATGCCGGAAACCGGAATGACCTGCATAGGCAGAAAGGCGATTGCACCGCTCATGACCAGAATGGTCAGCGTAATGGCGGTGCCACTCGCGATCGCAACGAACGAAATCACAAAGGCATTACCGATGTTACGGCTGCGCTTACGGGCATTAAGCGCCGCATTGACGCAGATAAACAGCACCATCAGCACGGTCAGCCCGCCGTTATTCACATCAAAGACCGACTTGAGGACATAGCCTACGATGGCCAGTTGAACGATCGCGCGGCTCACGCTCCACAGAATATCTTTGCTCATGCCAAGCTTCTCTTTCTGGCTGATAAGCAACGCCATCAGGACCAGAACCAGCGACAGCAGTAGCGAGTTGTCACTTATTGTTGTCTGATGCATTCATCTTCTCCCTGTCAGGTGACGTGAGGCGAAGCACATGCTCTGCCTGCTGTATGTCGTTAACATCGTGACTTATCCAGACGACGGCCATCGGGTGTTCTGCGACAAGCCGCCTGATCAGCGACTGTACCGTCAGGCTGTTTTCTTCATCTAGCGCGCTGGTCACTTCGTCAAGTAACAGCACGGCCGGCACAAACTGCAGATGGCGCAGCAGCCCAATGCGCTGCTTTTCGCCGCCAGAGAGGGGCTCAATCGCAGCATTCAGCATATCCGGTGAGAGATTAACGCTCTCCAGCGCCGCCTTGAGTTTCGCCTGTGGTGGCGTCTGGCGGCGAAGTAGCCAGGGCAGGGCAAGGTTGTCATAAACCGTCTGACCGAAAAGCTGTGGCGTCTGAAAACAGTACGAGACCTGCTGACGGTATTCCTCGGCCCTGAGCGTGGCGATATCGCGGCCCTGAAAGCGGATCTCTCCGGTCGTTGGTGTTAACAGAGAGGCAAGGATCTTCAGGAAGGTACTTTTGCCACTGCCGGAGGCACCAGTGAGCACGACAACGTCGCCCGGCGACAGCTGTAAAGAGACCGGCTGCAATAGCTGTCTGCCGCCGTGTGAAAAGGTGACATCCTGCGCATCGAGCAGGGGCAGGGAAGGGGCCATCGTTGCTTCCTGGATAGGGGTTAATAAGTCCGGTTCGTCGATATCTGAAAGGCGGTGCATTCAGCCTTTTACTCCTTGCGTGGCTTTCCAGCCCGGCCTGGCATCTTCCTCTTTATGCCGTGTCCTGTCAGCCATGAGTCAGAATAGCCGAATTCACCACCGGTGCTAACGGAACGCACAAGCCGGTTCAGACGGGCAACGACATCACGCCGCGCGTCCCGCTTCGCCTCAGACCTGAGCGTAACGCGCCTTTTCATTTTGGTTGCTGATTTTTTCACACCCTGCCGGGCGATTAACTGTGCGGCAGGGCAACAGCACATTTTGAATGTCCTTATCGCCTTAGCTGCGTGTGCTCTACCACCACAGGGAGAAGAAATCCCGCTGGGGCGCGTTGGTAACCGGACCGTTGGGGGGCGTAAAAAAGCGGTAAAGCCAACGGCGGCATTTTTCCTTTTAGCTGAACATGTTATAAAAACACTTTGTTTGCTAACGGATCCTCAACATGGACGTGATTAAAAAGCCGGGTGTCACGCAAATTGTCACGCTGGGCCTGGTTCAGATCCTCTCCTGGGGCGGTTCGTTTTATCTGATGGCGGTCATGGCCGCGCCTGTTGTAGCAGAAACCGGATGGTCGCAACAGTGGGTTTACGGCGCGTTATCGCTGGGCATTTTAGTGTCTGGGTTGCTCGCTCCGCGCTGTGGCCACCTTATTGCACGCACGGGCGGTCGCCTGATGCTGGCACTCAATGGCATCGTGATGGCGGCAGGGCTTACCCTTATGGGATTCAGCCATCACTTACCGGTGTTTTTACTGGCCTGGGTCATCATCGGCATCGGCATGGCGATGGGGCTGTATGATGCGCTGTTTGCGACGCTGGGCACCCGCTATGGTGGGCAGGCACGCAGCGCCATTACCGGCATAACCCTGATTTCCGGTTTTTGTACCAGCGTGGTCTGGCCTGCCACCGCGCTGCTTATTCACTGGCTGAACTGGCGGGGCGCGTGTTTCGCCATCGCCGCGCTGTTGCTGGTCAGCGTCTTACCGGCCTATTTTTATGCTTTGCCCAAAGGCCATCTTATCTCACCCGTCAAACGTAAAAGCGCACCCGGCACAGCGCCGGATTTGCCCGCAGTCTTGTTTTACCTGTTGTGCGCCATTTTCACGCTGGCCTCGGTGATTATGACGGCCATTTCGGTGCAGCTTATCACTCTGTTGCAGGCCAGTGGTTACAGCATGGCGGCGGCGCTGGCAATCAGTACGCTGCTGGGGCCGTGCCAGGTGGCATCCCGTCTCATTGATATGGCCTTTAAAGGGGGCCATCCCATCTGGACCACTTTTTTTTCGGTGGGGCTGGTGGCGCTGGGGTTGTTGTTGCTGGCGCTGTTTCCGCAACTGGCCCTGTTAAGTATGATCTTTTACGGTGCGGGAAACGGCTTACGCGCCATTGTGCGCGGCACTTTGCCGCTGATGATGGTAAAACCTGAAGCGTACGCGGTACTGGCAGGCCGGATGGCGCGTCCGGCGTTAATGGGGCAGGCGGTAACGCCGTTAGGCGTGGGCTATGTGTTTGCGACGTTGGGGCCCAAAGCCACGCTGTGGTTACTGTGCACACTGGCAGTGATAAATCTGCTGCTGGTGGTGGCACTGAAAAAGCGGCTTCCAGCGCCAGCGCCATCTGTGCGCTAATGCTGTCCGCTACCGCTGGGCAAATAAGCACCTTGTGCGGTCGCGGGCTTCCGGGTGGGGAATATGTGCCTTGTGGCGGGTGGGTTGCTTCTAAAAAGTGACAGTGTTTGTTATATTCATCCCTGTTTGTTGGTTCACTTAGGCGGCTATATAACAACAAGAATGCACCGCAATTCAGGATACAAAGATGCTTGATTATCGCTTCCCGACAGCTTTGCAAATGGTTCTGAGTGTGGCGGTGGCGGAGCAAATGGGAAAACGCTCTACCAGCGCGATTCTCGCTTACGGGCTTGAAGCAAACCCGAGCTTTATACGTAAGTTAATGGTGCCATTAACCCGTGATGGCATTATCGTGTCCACGCTGGGTCGTACGGGTTCCATTCATTTGGGCAGACCCGCAGCCGAAATCACGCTGCGTGATATTTATGTCTCTGTGACAGATGATAAAAAACTCTGGGCGGCTCGCCCGGATGTGGCACCGCGTTGCCTGGTCAGCGCCAACCTGTGCTGGTATTTTAAATCGATTGCCGAGGAAGCCGAGCAGGCATCACTGGCGGTACTCGCGAAGCGCACCGTCGCCGACGCGTTAAATGAGCTGAAAACCCACGACACCAGCAACTGCACCGCCGTGCCTGAGCCTGAGGTGACGGAACCGGATACCGACTGCAAAAAAAGCCGCTGATGCGGCTTTTTTTACGTCTTATGTAAACTGACGACCATCACGTGCGAGGGTGTTGCATTCATCATCGGCAGGTTTCACCGTCACGTCCTCTCTGTCTGTCTCTGACGAACACCCGTACTCAGTTATCCCGTCCGCGCTCGCACAACGCCTTTTAAATAAAATAAATGCTAACCGGCTCCGCCAGGGCACGGGTCAGGCGTTGTATATACTGACGTTGAGAGGCAGTGCCCCGACGTCCGCAGGATCGTCGGGGCACACGCATTACTGCGCGTGTTCCGTAACCGGGTGCGCGGCGTTACGCGTCACCAGCTTACGCAGCGCCACATAAAACACCGGCGTTAAAAACAGGCCAAACAGCGTCACGCCTAACATACCGGAGAACACCGTGACGCCCGTCACGCCGCGGACTTCCGCGCCTGCGCCTTCCCCCAGAATCAACGGAATAGTTCCGGCGATAAAGGCGATAGAGGTCATCACGATAGGGCGCAGACGTAACCGACAGGCCTCAAGCGCGGCGTCGACAATCCCTTTACCCTGCATCTCCAGTTCGCGCGCAAACTCCACAATCAGAATGGCGTTCTTACAGGCCAGGCCCATCAGCACCACCAGACCGACCTGCACAAAGACGTTGTTGTCTCCACCTGTTAACCACACGCCCAGCAGGGCCGACAGCATGGTAACCGGCACAATCAGGATCACCGCCAGCGGTAACGTCCAGCTCTCATACAGCGCGGCCAGCACCAGGAAGGCCAGTAACACCGCCACCGGGAAAACAATCAGCGCGGTATTGCCCTGCGTCGCCTGCTGGTAGCTGAGGTCGGTCCATTCGATGTTCATGCCGTTCGGCAACAGCTGGCCGGACATCGCCTCAAGCTGGCGCATCGCCTGGGCGGAGGACAGTACCCGAGGGTCCGCATCACCGATCAGGTCCGCCGCCGGATAGCCGTTGTAACGAATAACCGGATCGGGCCCGTAAGTGGTGGTGATATGCACCATGCTGCCGATGGGCACCATCTCGCCACGATCGTTGCGGGTACGCAGGTTGGCAATGTCCTCCACGCTGTCACGAAATTCGCCATCTGCCTGTGCCATCACCCGCCAGGTCCGGCCAAAGCGGTTAAAGTCGTTAACATAGGACGACCCCAGGTAGGTTTGCAGCGTACTGAACAAATCCGTCAGCGCCACGCCCTGTGCCTTGGCCTTATCACGGTCAACCTGCACATCCAGTTGCGGTACGTTGGCCTGATAAGACGAGATGGGGAAGTGCATGCCCGGCGTCTGCATTACCGCGCCGGAGAGTGTATTAATCGCGTTTTGCAGTGCGCCATAGCCCA
The DNA here is from genome assembly GCF_004364735.1 of Pantoea sp. PNA 14-12. NCBI lineage: Bacteria > Pseudomonadati > Pseudomonadota > Gammaproteobacteria > Enterobacterales > Erwiniaceae > Pantoea > Pantoea sp. PNA 14-12. Next base: position 1,118,129 of record NZ_SOAJ01000001.1, read on the forward strand.
ATCCGGCCCGATCCTGCACGTAAAGCGAATAGCCCGAACCCTGGCCCAGACCCAGAATCGGTGGCGGCATAATGGAGAAGCCAAACCCCTGCTGAATACGGGCGATTTTTGCATTGATGTCCGCGTTAATCTCCGCCGCCGTGCGCTTACGTTCACTGAAAGGTTTCAGGCCGAAAAACACCGTGCCGCTGTTCGGCGTATTGGTAAACTGCAGCGCATTCAGGCCCGGAAAGGCAACCGCATAGGCCACGCCTTCCGTTTGCAGACCGATTTCACTCATCTGCCGGATGACCTCATCCGTGCGCGCCAGCGACGATCCTTCCGGCATTTTCACGCCGCCAATCAGGTAAAGCTTATCCTGTGTGGGGATAAATCCGCCCGGTACGGCATGGAACATCCAGCCGGCACCCGCCAGTAACACCAGATACACGCCAAACACCGCGCCGCGCCGCCGCAGGGTTTTCGCTACCATCGACTCGTAGCCATGGGCCGTGCGGTGAAAGAAACGGTTAAACGGGCGGAAAATCCAGCCAAACAGCCAGTCGATCAGGCGCGTGGGCCTGTCTTTGGCGGCCTGGTGATCCTTAAGCAACATTGCTGCCAGCGCAGGCGATAAGGTCAGCGAGTTGATGGCAGAGATGACGGTCGAAATGGCAATGGTGGTGGCAAACTGCTTGTAAAACTGACCGGTGACGCCCGACAGAAACGCCATCGGCACAAACACGGCACAGAGCACGAGCGCGATAGCGATAATCGGCCCCGATACTTCGCGCATGGCCTGATGCGCCGCCGCTTTGGGTGACAGACCCATCTCAATATTGCGCTCAACGTTTTCCACCACCACGATGGCATCATCCACCACGATACCGATGGCCAGCACCAGACCGAACAGGCTCAGGGTGTTAAGCGAGAAACCGAGCAGGTAAAGCACGCTGAACGTGCCCACCACGGAAACAGGGACCGCCAGCAGCGGAATGATCGAGGCCCGCCAGGTTTGCAGGAACAGAATCACCACCAGCACGACCAGAAAGACTGCCTCCAGCAGAGTCTGGACCACGGCCTTGATGGAGTCGCGCACAAACACAGTGGGATCGTAGGGCGCTGCCCATTTCACATCGTCAGGGAAGCGGGTGGCCAGCTCATCCATTTTGGCTCGCACCGCATTGGAAAGATCGATCGCGTTGGCCCCGGGGGCCTGAAAAATACCAATGCCGACGGCATCTTTATTGTTCAGCTGCGAACGCAACGCATAGCTGCCCGCACCCATTTCGATGCGTGCCACATCGCGCAGCCGCACCAGCGAACCGTCCTCAGCGGTTTTTAAAATGATATCGCCGAACTGCTGCTCATTTTCGAGCCGGCCCTGCATGTTGATCGACAGCAGAAAATCGCTCTGCTTTTTCAGCGGTTCCGCACCAAGCTGCCCGGCAGAAACCTGCACGTTCTGCTCCTGCATTGCGCTGACGACGTCGGCGGCGGTCAGGCCGCGTGCGGCCACCTTATTGGGATCCAGCCAGACGCGCATGGCATATTCGCCTGCACCAAAGATCTGGATCTGCCCGACGCCTGGCAGGCGGGCCAGTTCGTCTTTCACTTTCAGCGTGGCGTAATTCCGCAGGTAAAGAGAATCATAGGTACTGCCCGGCGAAAACAGATGCACCACTAAGGTCAGCGTAGGGGACATTTTTAGCGTCGTAATGCCCAGCCGGCGCACGTCTTCAGGCAGTCGCGCTTCCGCCTGAGCGACACGGTTTTGTACCTGAACCTGCGCCTGGTCCGGATCGGTGCCGGGACGAAACGTCACGGTGGTCACCAGCACGCCATCCGAACCGGCGACGGACTTCATGTACATCATGTTTTCGACGCCGTTAATCGCTTCTTCCAGCGGGGTCGCCACGGAATCGGCAATGACCTTTGGGTTCGCGCCGGGGTATTCGGCGCGCACCTGCACGCTCGGCGGCACCACGTCGGGATACTCACTGATGGGCAATAACGGTATGGCGATCAGGCCGGTCATGAAAATCAATACCGACAGCACGGCGGCAAAGATTGGCCGATCAATAAAAAAGCGGGAAAAATCCATATCAACCTCGGGTTATTGAGCGGCGGTAGCGGCCATATCGACAGTTTTGGCCGTCACCGGCATTCCGGGCATAAACACTTTTTGCAGTCCGGCAACGATGACCCGGTCGCCCGCCTGCAAACCGGCCTCGACGATACGCAGTCCGTCAGCCATGGCACCAGGCTTAATGTCGCGGCGCTGCGCTTTCCCCTGAGCATCAACGATATAAACATATTTGCGATCCTGGTCGGTCAGCACGGCTTTATCGTCAATTAACAGGGCGTTGAAGGTCGCACGACCCGGCAGGCGAACGCGCGCAAAAAGGCCAGGCGTAAAGATACGCTGATGGTTATCCAGCTGCGCACGCATGCGAATGGTGCCGGTGCTGGCGTTGAGTTGGTTATCCAGGAAGTCGACGTTACCCCGGTGCGGGTAACCCTGTTCGCCTGCCAGCGCAACCTCGACGGGCAGGGCATGACGTTGCTGGCCCTGACGCGCCATGGCCTGGTAGTGCAGGAAGGTAGTTTCATCGACGTCGAAATAGACCACCATCTTGTCTTGCGAGACCAGCGTCGTCAGAACGCTGGCGCTGTCCCCGGCGGTTACCAGGTTTCCTGCGGTGATCATGGCCCGGCTAGCGCGGCCGTCAATGGGCGCCGTGACGCGGGTAAAATCCAGATTCAGTTGGGCCATGGCCACAGCCGACTCGGCGGCCTGCACATCGGCCTGCGCCTGGCTGGCGCTGGCGCGTCGTTGCTCCCACATCTCACGTGATACCGCCTGAGTACCGAGCAGTTTTTCTGTGCGCGCCGATTCACTGCGGGTCAGGCTGGCCTGACTCCGCGCACGCGCCAGCGAGGCTCTCGCCTGATCCAGTGCGGTGCGGTAGCTACGGTCGTCAATGGTGAACAGGACCTGACCCTTTTTCACCTCATTCCCTTCATGGTAATTAACCGTGGTGATGTAGCCTGAAACCCGTGGACGCAGTTGGACGCTTTCAACCGTTTCTATGCGGCCATTAAAGCTGTCCCACTGACTGACCGGTTTTGTCACCACCACAGCCGCACTCACCTCGGGCGGCGGCGGCGGGGCGCTGTTCGCCTGACCCGTGTCACATCCACTTAACTGACTGATGACCAGTCCCATCCCCAGCAGGGTAACTCCCTGACGAACCCAGTTGCTTATCATTGTTGTGATTCCGCGATGAACAGTGAAGTAAAGCCCGCAGGCCAATATTTGCAACTTCTATGGTTGCAATTTATCGCGAGGAGTGTAGGCTTGTGTGTCTGAGAACTGCAAGAATAACTGATACACTTTATGTGCGGTCTGATGAGCGATGATTTATCGGCCAGCATCCAGCCTGACAGGGCATGAGGTAAGTCCCCATAAAATGTGCGGCATTTAATGTATTAATTAAACTTGCATTAAATGGCATTGTCAGTCACGCTTTAAGTGTAACTGCAACTGATACTAATACTGTTCGCTGTCGCGACCGGAGAAGACAAATGATGAGTAACGCTTTTATTCACGATCTGATTAACTGGATTGACAACAATATTGAAGCACGCCTCGATCTCGATACGGTTTCTGAGCGCGCGGGCTACTCAAAATGGCACCTGCAACGGATGTTTAAAGAGCACACAGGCTATCCACTGGGTGAATATATCCGTATGAAAAAATTGAAAAAATCAGCGGATCGCCTGACCAGCACCAACGAACCTATTCTGAACGTAGCCATTTCGCTGGGCTTTGACTCGCAGCAGTCGTTCAACCGCAGCTTCAAGCGTCAGTATGGTGTTGCTCCGGGTGCGTGGCGTCGTCACAGTGTGCCGTCGCAGGCTGCAATGCAGTAAACCCCGCCAGGGCCAGGTCATCTGGCCCGCGCTGTTTTATCCGCTGAGAAAACTGCTATTATCTGCATCCTGTTTTCCAGGGATGTCATCATGTCAAAAAAACTGTGGTTAGGATTAGTCCTCATCCTTATCCTCTCCTGGATAGGTCTGCGACCCTATCTGACGTCTGCACCTGCCAAAACCTCTGCCGCAGACATCGCCGCCTTAACGGATGTGCGAACCGTCGCCCGCTGGGTGCTACAGCATCAGCAGTTGCCCGATTACTACATCACAAAGAAGCAGGCCCGCCGTCTGGGCTGGAATCCTGCGAAGGGCAATCTGTGTGACGTGCTGCCGGGTCGGGCGATTGGCGGCGATCGCTTTTCCAACCGCGAAAGAAAGCTACCTGAACGTTCAGATCGGCAGTGGTATGAGGCGGATGTGAACTACCGCTGTGGCCATCGTGAGGCGGATCGCCTGGTATATTCGTCAGACGGGCTGGTGTTTCTTTCCACTGACCACTATCGCAGTTTTAAGCCGGTGCAGTAACGATGTTGCGCCTACGGTTTGATCTCGGTGAGCTGGCGGATCGCGATGCCTTTTACCGGCAGTTTGCCGCGCAAAGCGACTGTTCCGGCGACTTCGGCAATAACCTGGACGCGCTCTGGGACTGGCTGACAGGTGGCATGGCCCTGCCAGCGGAGATTTATCTGCTGAATGCCGATCGGCACGACGCGGATCTGGCCCCGGTTCTGGCGTTGCTGGAAGAGGCGGCGCAGTCGCTGAGTGGCGAACTGCGCCTGATATACGCTTAGTTACGCAGCGGTTTGAGCAGGTCGGCTAGCGCTTCGCGCGCGCTGACCGGCAGATCGCCCCCACCGGTATAGCCGTTGTTTTCGATAATGACCGTGTTCAGGCCCACCAGCCAGTCATATATGTAGTACGCCGTGTGGTTTGCTGGCGTAGCCGACAGTTTTGTCAGTCGCTGACCGGCGCTGAAATTCACACTCGGCGCAGGCGGACGTGAGAAGATCGACTGGCCACGGTTAACCCGGCTGGCCGGACGTTCCGCTTCCGGACGCTGCAGGAAGCCCAGCCACGCGACGAAATCCCCCAATACCGTCATGGCACGCGTCACCTGACGATCGGCGCGCGACTCATGCGACATGCTCTGCGCGTCCGGTTCATGCAGGGCGGTTTGCAGCGACTGCAGGATACCGGTGCGGAAACTGGCGGTGATCAGTTCTTCTATTAACCATTCCATCGTGGCTTTGTCGATATTCAGCAGCGTGAGCAGGCTCTGATTTTCCGGCAACTGGCGCAGATGGTTCAGCCACAGGCTGAAGACCTGGCGCGGGAACTGAGTCAGGCCCTGGCCAAAGCTGGACTGCTGAGGCGCGGGCTGTTCAATTTCAGCATCGCTGAACAGGTCGAACTCAAAACCGATACCAAACTGGTTCTCCGGTGCCTGAATACTGGTGGCGGCGGCAGGAACGGATGAGCCCGACTGATTCAGCCACAGCTGACGCAGGGCTTCACGGGAAGGCTGCAACCGCTCCAGCAGTTCTCCATGCAAACCGGTGCGATGTTGCAGGCATTTCAACAAGGTATCCGCGATGTTCTGCTTGCGCGCCGCCTGATCGGGCGACGCACCGGCTTCGGTCCAGGGCTGTAGCCGACGTTCAACGACCATGTGCTGAATTTGCGCCAGTTGCGCGATAAGCTGATCGCGGCGGGCCTCTGGCTGCATCTCATCCTGTAACCATTCGGACATGCGATCCACACCGGCGCGATCCAGTGCCAGCATGGAACCCCATTGCTGACCCGGCTGGCCGACCTGACGCTGTACCGCCTCATCCACATTCACCTGCTGATGGCGCGCATCATAAGGCGTGATCGCCCAAATCAGACGCGGTTTTTCACCCGCGTCGTTTTTTGGCTGAAGGCGTTGCCATTCGCGCAGGGCGCGGCTGGCGATATCCACATCCTGACGCTGGCTGGCGGCGGTGCAGATCAGCAGCAAATCGATGCCCTGGCGGGCGGCATAGATGCCGGGGAGCAGTGTACGTTTGTGCTCCAGCAGCCGTGCGCGCAGCGCATCCTGCTGCTGCAGGCGCTGGCGTTCTTCCCGCAGCGCCGCATCACTCGGCGTACCGGGTGCAGGCAGCTCCAGCATGTCCGCTTCGTCATAGATCGCGGTGCGCGGCGTGGAACTGAGCGGAATCGTCACCTCCAGCGTCAGCAGCGCCAGTAATCCCAGCGCCACATGTTGCGGCTTGGCCAGGCGGTTTCCGTTTAACGGGCAGATCTCAATGTGCAGCGAGAGATCCTGTTCGCTGGCCGGGACGATAAGCTGTTCGGCAGGCAGCAGAGACGAATCGGTTAACAGGCTAAGCGGCCCCAGCACGCGTGTGCTGTTGCGCAGTTGGTGGCGCAGATGCAGCAAGCTCCGCACCAGCTCATTCAGGGCCGGTTCGGCGGGCCAGAGCAGAGAGAACAACTGGACCCGATCGTCAACGCTCAGCCACGGGGCCAGTTCAACCGCCTGAGGCCAGAAGTGCCGATCCAGTTGTGCATCATACAAATGATGGCGGCGGCACCATGACCAGAGCGTGACCAGCGCATCGCTCTCCAGGCCAGGCAGTGGCGTCGTTAAGCGGTGACGCTGCAGACGTTGTATCACGCTGTCGATGTTTGCGGTATCGGGCTGGCTGACGCCTTCGCCACACGAAATCGCCAGGCGTAGCACCTCGGCTTCGCTCATCAGGGCCAGCTCTACCGGCCACTCCGACGACAGCGGCTCGCGCTGATGGGTAAACCGCGTCGCCGTGGCGAAATCAAGGTTACCCGGGTTGATATGCTGAAAATAGTTAACCGGCTTGTCGCTTAGCGCGGTGATTAACTGTCCCTGGGCATCGGCGACCATCTCCGTTAACAACCAGGCTTTGCCTGCCTGAGACTGCCCAAACAGGGCTAAGGTGACGGGGCGGGCCACCTGCTGCGCCAGCGCCTGCGTTTGCACACGGGCCTGACGTAACTGCAGGGTCAGGGTTTCGGCTTCCAGTGCCAACCGGGGCGACTGTTCGCGGGTGTTTTCAATCCATGCCAGGCTGCCATTCAGGGCGTCCTGCAATAAACTCAGGCGTTTTGCCAGCGTTTGCGGCTGGCGGGGTTTAACCGATCTCATCGTTTACATACACTCCCGCTGTCAATCCAGTATTGCGCATTGGCATTGCCAGTGGCGGAGAGAGTATTCAGTTTGAGGCTCAGATGTTCAAGCGGAACGCGCGTACCATCGTCCAGTCGGGCTTCGCTTAACACCAACGTCTCGGGGCCAGGCGCATCCGGACCGGCTTTCACCGCCAGCTTCACGCGCAGCACGCTTTCACCCGCAACCTTGCGCGCCAGCGCGGCATCATTGAGCGTCAGGCTGTACAACGGCGACGCGGGCCAGCGTTCATTATCCAGTTGGCGGAAGCCCAGACAGACATTGCCACGAATCCGGAAGCTGCTTTTGCGATCCAGCGAGAAAGCGGGATCGTCCAGGTCGATGTCGCTGTAGCACAGGTTCTCATCGGTCAGGGCCTGGTTTTCGTCCAGCATGCCGAGATAACGGATCGTGGAATAGGGCTCGAAATCGCCCGCGCGGAACCAGAAGCTGCTCAGGCGCAAATCCAGGGCCAGCAGGCATAACATCGCGCCCACGGCGGCCGTGGATTTCGGGTTATCGATACGACCATGTTTGTTAAACGGATACCAGTCACTGGTGTGATAGCCTTCCAGCGACAAAATTCGGCTGCCCGGCAGCGGTTGCAGATGACGCACCAGCGCCTGGATGCCGGGGAAGCGTGAGGGCCGTCCGGTCAGCAGCAGGACGTCACACTGATACAGTGAGACCACCTCACACATAGATCGCAGTGCCGGAATGATCGCCATGCGGTGCTGCATAAACTCGCCGTGAAGCTGCGCCATGCTGACCACCAGCGGCACCTCAAGCAGGTCAAAGCGGCTGTTGCCGCCTAATTCACGCTGGATTTCGCCATTAACAAACGCCAGCACCGCGTCTGCCGGACGCTGATCGACCAGCTCACCAAACAGCGCATTGATTTCGGCATGGCTTTCCAGGGGATCCCAGTTCTCGTAACGTTCAAGCACCGCCTGCGCCAGGGGAATAAACACCTGCAACGTGGCTTGCTGCCGCAGCGTTGCCTGACCGTCCATCCGGCTGTCGTGGCCAAACAGTTTGTTGATCAGCGGTTCGGCCAGCGTCAGGCCGGCTTTCTGCAGGCTCTGTTGCAGGGCCGGCAAAACCCACAGCTGAATCACATCCAGTAATATATCGTCGCCGGCCACCTTAAAGCCTTCACGAAACAGCAGACGCGGCGTAATTTTGACGTTATTGCCCTGGCCGTCATCGAGACGGTACTGGGTAATCGCCAGGTCGGTGGTGCCGCCGCCAATGTCGATAGAGGCAATGCGCAGGCTCTTGCCGGGCTGCTCATCGGCTTCACGCGGACGATCCGGACGCGCCATGCTGCTGAAGAAGTCTTCTGCGCGGCCGGCAAAGTTCACCTGGGTTTCGTTAAACAGCCACACCATCTGACCGCAGGTGGCTTCATCCCACTCCATCTGTACGTCCGGCACGGGTTTACTGCTTTGCGCCTGCGTCTCCGCCGTAAATTCCTCGTCGGCCGGATGCCAGCCTTCAGCTTTCCACACCAGCGCAATCGCTTCCTGCATGCGACGACGAAAGATTTCACGTTCAGGTTTTGGCATGGCGGACGGAAGCGTCAGAATCACATGACGCAGCTGGCGCGGTGCATGACTTTGCGGCATGCGTTGACGCTGTGCCGCGCTGTTCATTTGCATCAGTGCCTGGGCCAGCAGCTCACACAGCATAAACGTCATGAGTGAACTGCGGCTGTAGTGAGCGGAGAACACCGGCAGGCGTTCATCCAGCGGCAGCGCATACAGCGGCTGACCTTCGTCATTCATCAGTGAGGTGAAAGGGGCGGCGCAGGCCTGCGGTTCACCTTGCGGGCTCTGCTGATTGAAGCGCCAGCCCGGCTGATAGCGGGCTTCGTCCCACAGGTAACGCCGCGGGCTGGACAGCCCGGTGCTGCCTTCCAGACCGGCACGCTGCAAGGCCAGGCGGCTGGCTTCGCGTCCGACGCGGGTCAGTGAAGGCCACATAAAGGCCTGCTCACGGCCGCTTTCCAGCGAAAAGTTGGCTTTACCAAAACGCGCCTCGGCAAATTCCAGCCGACTGTCGAACAGCTCGTTATACACACGATGTGGTTGAGACAGATCGCGCATCTGCAGCTCGTAGGTCTGCTTCAGGCCGTTGCTCTCTTCCGGATGGTCTTCCACCAGAATACCGCAGGTGTGCGAGTTGCCGACGTCAAGAATGATATCCACGTTGACGGCTGGCGTTTGCAGCGTGGCGGCCTGGATGTGAATCTCCGTGAGGTTAAGCTGTTCGCCCAGTAATTCCAGCAGGTTGAGGTAGTGCGCCTGATATTCAAACTCACGTAGCGCCTGGCTGATGGCCTGTTCACGGCGATCGGACACGCGGTCGGTGAAGGATTCGCGCAGCCAGCCATCTACCCAGGTGTGATCAAGAAATTCCCCCAGCTCGTAGTTGTGCCAGGCCAGGGCAAAGGTAACGCCGTTCTGTGCGTCGGATGGCGTCAGTCCCAACTGTTCGCCGCCATCTTCTTCCGCCACGCAGCGCGTATCAAACGCCAGCGTAACGCGGTGCGTGTTGCCTGCGCTGTCAGGTTTCTCCAGCGCCACTAACCGCATGCGCGCCCAGTTTTCCGGGCCGCCGATAAAGCGACGACCTGAGGCGCAACGCAGCATTGGCAGCGGCAGCCAGCAGGCTTCCAGTAAGGTCAGGGAGTCGGACAGCGCGATATCGGTTTCGGGACGCACGACTTCCGGTGCGCCACCGTCCTGCGGGTAAAGTAAAAATTTACCGCTGTTACCGTCCATATTCAGACGCAGTAACGGACCATTTGCGGTCTGGCGCACAAACTGACGGCGCGCCTGGGTTGCGGAGAGTTGCAGACCAAAATCCAGGAACTGCACGCCGCTGTTCTCAATCAGAGAAATTTTTTGCTTATCATCGATCAGGGGAGCCAACATAGTTACTTACTCTCACGCTTAATCGTAATGGGATACACACGATCCCCGGTGTATTGCGCTTCGCAGGCGGCGGCGCCAATGCTGGAATGACACACTAACATCGGCATACGGTAACGCGATTTGTCCGCGCACCGGGCGGTAAAGCGGCTTTCTATCACCATGTTACCCGCGCTGGTCATCGCCGCCGTGACATCGGCCTTACAGGTGGTGTTCCCCTGGTTGATCTGTACGCTGCCCTTGCCATTGTTAAACTGGAAGTGCATGACAGGGGGTTTACCGGTCGGCGTTTTGATGTTTTCGATCTCCACGCGCCAGCGTCCGTCAATCACCTGAACCTGACCATCACGGACGGCATCCGGTGTCACCACCAGATCGTCGGGTTTCGCGGGCACCGCAGGCGCAACCACGTTGGAAAGCGTCGCAGACGGTGCCGCTGCAGGCACAGGCGCAGCGCTGGCGGCGGTTTGCGCACCCGCTACCACGGCGGCCGGTTTCTGCGGCAAAGTGTCAGCCAGTTTTTCAGCCGGCACCATGGCTGCCGGCCTGATGGCGGCAACAGGGGCGGTGTTTTGGGCGACCGGGGCGGACGGCGTGACGGGCTCCGATTGCGGCATATGCAAAATAACCGCCGTCGCGGCCGCTGCGGCAACGGCCAGCGTCGGAATCAGATACCACAGACGGAAAGCCGGACGACGCGCGGCCTGAGCGGGCACAGGCTCTGGTACAGGTTCCGGCTCAGGCGCGGGCACCTCTGCGACCGGCGGTACCACCGCGGCGGTTTCGGGCACCACCACCGGTTCGGGCGCAGGCGGCACAACAGGCTCGGGTGGCAGTTCGACCAGCGAAGCAGGCAGCGACTCCTCCAGGCTTTCACGCAGGCAGGCGAGTGCATCATCACGGTTGCGCTCCTGCGCATCCACAAATCCCCAAAAGGTGATGACAGGTTTACCGTTCACCAGATAAACATATTGCTGATTGGGGAATTGCAGGCTCTTGCTGAGTAGCGCGCCAAACAGGCGCATCGCCGGATTGGCAGCCTCGCGGGCGCGGGCGCTAATGGCTTGCAGATCCTGCTGGCAGGCGGTGAGATGTTGCAACGCCTGACGGCGTTCATAATCGCTCGCGGCCATCCAGGATTTGACTTTGCCGGAAAAAGGCGCGTACCAGTCAAGCCGGTCGCCACGTTCATTGGTTTGCGGAATCGCCAGGCAGTCTGCCAGTGCGCTTTGGCGGCGCAAACGCAGGGTCTCACGGATTTGCAGGGCGGACGTAAATACCGGCTGGCCGTTCTCACCTAAAGCCAGAACCGCATCCAGATTGCCGCTGCGCAGAAAAGTTTTTGCCACCTGTTAGGCCCTTATCGGTCGTTGTCTGAGGCAGAAGATCGCGTGTTATCGTCAATTACGGTGATTTTACGTGGGGCAATGGCAAATCAAACCGCAGAAAAAGAGGTCAAATGCGTGGTTTTTTCGCCCGCTGCCGGGAAAATAACCAATGCCCAGATGATGTTACGCTGTTTTACGTTTTAATAACAGATGCGCGATAACGCCACCCACTAATCCCCAAAACGCCGACCCGATCCCTAAAAGCGTCACGCCCGACGCCGTGATTAAAAAAGCCAACAGCGCGCTGTCGCGGTCAGCAGGCTCTGCCAGTGCCCGTTGCAGACTGCCGCCCAGGGTCGTCACCAGCGCCAGGCCCGCCACTACGTGCACCATTACAGCCGGCAGTGCGCTGAACAGCACCGCAATCAGCGCACCGGACACGCCAGCCAACAGATAACATCCGCCGGCCACTGCCGCGGCAATCCAGCGACGACGGGGATCGGGATCGACCTCTTCGCCCATACAAATCGCTGCCGTAATGGCCGCCACACACACCGAAAATCCGCCGAACGGCGACAGAACCAACGCCAGTAATCCGGTCCAGCTCATGAGCCCGGACACCGACGGACGATAGCCGTGTGCCTGAAGGGTGGCGATGCCGGGCGCATTTTGTGACGCCATGGTGACTAAAAAATAGGGTAGACCAATACCGATAAGCGTGTGCAGTGAAAACGACGGCCAGACAGGCGCAGGAAGGCTGAAATGGGCAGCCTGTGCCGGAAAATGAAGACTGTTCTGGGCTACCGCCAGGGTAACACCGACCAGAAGCGTAATCAGAATGGCATAACGGGCAAACCAGCGGCGCGCCAGTAACCAGCTCATACACATCGTGGCGGCGAGGGGAAAGTTCACGGCGAAGTCGCTAAACGTCTGCAAGCCAAAGCGCAGTAAAATGCCCGCCAGCATAGCAGCCGCCAGCGACGCCGGGATGTGATTCATCAGGCGGGCAAACAGGCCCGTGACCCCGCATAACACAATCAGGACATTGGCAAAAACAAATACGCCCACAGCCTCATTGAGAGACGTGCCCGGCAGGCTGGTGGCCAGCAAGGCCGCCCCCGGCGTGGACCAGGCGGCCAGCACCGGCATGCGGTAAGCCAGGGAAAGCCCCGTTGAGGCGATTCCCATTGCGATGCCAATGACGGAGAACCAGCCTGCGATCAGCGCAGGCGGCGCGCCAGCCGCCTGGGCGGCCTGATAAATAATCGCACCTGTACTGCTGTAGCCGACCAGCACGGCGACAAAGCCTGACACCACCATAGGCAGGGTAACGGGAAACGGCGGATGGCGCAGTGACATGGTCTCTTCCTCTTGTGCGTTATAGCGCACATCGTCGCATAGTGCGCTATAACGCACAAGTGCTACACTGATGCGCTTATGCAGGAGACAATATGGAAAATTTGCATCACTATCTTGGCGAGGCGCTGAAACAACTGAGGCAAGCCAATGGCTGGAGCCTTACGTTAACCGCCGAGAAAACAGGCGTCAGTAAGGCGATGCTGGGGCAGATTGAACGCGGCGAGTCCAGCCCGACGATTGCCACCCTGTGGAAAATCGCCACCGGCTTTAATGTCCCGTTCTCGTTTTTTGTTCATCAGTTGCCCATCGCGGAAGGGGAAGTGGCCCGTTATCGCCAGCACAATGCGCAGATGGCGGTGACGCCGCTGTTACCTTATGACGATCGGCTACGCTTTGATTTGCTTGCCGTTGAGCTGGCACCGGGCGCGCAGAGTGATTCTGCCGCGCATGAAAAAGGCGTGATCGAGCAGGTGGTGGTGCTGGAAGGCGAGCTGTTGCTGGGCATTGCTGATACCTGGCGGCGGCTGAAGCGGGACGAGGCCTTTCAGTTCCGCGCGGACGTGGCCCACAGTTATCGCAATCCGCTGGATACGCGCCTGCGTTTTCACAGCCTGATTCACTATGTCGAGCGACGCTGAGCACCGGATCGGGTTTGCCCATTAATCAGCCTGACTTACAAATTGAAACGACCCGCGCCTGTTCAGCGCTGCCCGGCACGCTATAATTGCCTCCCCCCTGTATGGCGCGCCTGTTCGGGCACTGGCGGCGAACCCGCGGTGCGTAGCGGCATCAGCCTGCGCCATACTTCTTATACTGTTTCCAGAGGACTCACCATGGCTTTAACCACACTTGATGCGAAAACCGCTCTGATTGTTATCGATCTGCAAGAGGGGATTGTTGCGCTGCCGGTTGTGCATGAGCCACAGCCGGTTATTGAACGCTGCGCAGCCCTGGCGGCCGCCTTTCGTGAAAAAGACCTGCCTGTCGTGATTGTGAATGTCGCGGGCGGCGCACCGGGCCGAACCGAATCCCCCCGGCATCAGGGCGAATTACCGGCAAACTGGGCCACACTGGTACCGGCGATGACGCCGCAACACAATGATATCACCGTCACTAAGCACACCTGGGGCGCGTTTAATCAAACCACGCTTCATGATCAGCTACAAAAACGCGGTATTACGCAGGTGGTGATCTGCGGTATTGCCACCAGTATCGGCGTAGAGTCGACGGCACGTCAGGCTTACGAATTAGGTTACAACGTCACGTTAGCGGTCGATGCGATGACGGATTTAAATAGCGATACGCACGAAAACAGCATTAAACGCATTTTTCCTCGCCTGGGGGAAACCGGCAGTTGTGACGATGTGCGTGCAAAACTTAACGCCCTGTAAGGGTTAAGCGACTTGCCAGGGGATGAGCAGCATCACGCTCATTCCCTGGACGTCTTTCGGCTGATGTGTCACCAGAATCAGATCAGGCTGCATCGCCGTCGCTGCAATCAACGCATGGGTTTCAGCACGTCTAACGGGCATACACAGCCGTGCGCAGTTGCGTGCAATCCTGCCAGCGTCCGCTCATGATACACCGCCAGCACCTGGGTCTGGTACGCGTGGCGTAAGCGCTGCGCCTGTTCACTGTCCCGCCTCGCCAGGCGCGCGATGCCGCGTCTGGTTTCCAGCCATGTCACGGCCGAAATAAAGGTCCTGTCAGCCTCAGCACCACCGGCTCCCGCGAGAACGCAGGGATCCATTCGCGGCGTCCCGCAAAATTATCCCGGCATGTAACAACGTCATGCCTGAAAAATAAGGGAAAGAGCGAGTCAGCGGTCACGAAGCACCTGCGCAGCCGCCTGCGTTTACTGGAACTGTCAGGCCAACGCTGTAGTTGCGTCCCGGTACAGATTCGTAATAACGGCCATTGCTTTCGTTGACGATGACTGAGCCCATATAGTCAACCAGATTATCGACCCGGCCAACCAGATCCTGTGTTTATGCATCAACCAGCCATTTTTAGCCGCTGTTTACCACCGTTACGGCATACGAAGGTGCACGCACTGTGTTGCTGTCATCTGCGGCAATATTGCTCATATAACGCCATTCCGCGACCGCATAAAAGCCCTGTTCAGGGGCTGATTCTAAGCCGGTATCGATCCGGTTGCGCACGATACCGGGCATCCGCTTGCCGTCGCAGTCAGCGGCAGAGAAAAGATGGCAGGCAGCACAAAAAACGGCAGGCTTTACCGGCGTAATCGCTTAATATCCCTCTGTATTTGGCCTGAAAGCGGCTATCCCCGGGGATGTCGCCAGCCCGATGCGGGGCGAACGCCACGACGACTGGCGGCAGGTCGCAGTATAGGGGGATAAACGAACCCACGGGCACAGTCGCCCTCATGTTAATCGTTTTGTCTGTTGTCTGGAAAAACGTAAATGTTCAGCCGATGGATGTAACCGTGAGACGGGCATCCTGGGTAGATCTCTCCCGCGTTTGGCCCGGTTGCGGGCCGAACGACAGGCGGCGTTGTCAGTAACTGGTTTGGGAAGCCACAGCGGACGTTAACGGAAGGACGAGGTAACCGATGCTACCTTTTATCTTACGCCAACCCGTATGAGCAACACGGGCCTGACTATTCACTACAAGGAAATCAGCATGAACGTAGCGGTTTTAGGATTGGGTGCCATGGGGCACGCCTTTGCAGCGAATTTACTGAAAAAAGGGTTTGAGGTTCACGGCTGGAACCGCACGCGCGCACGGGGCGAAGACCTGGTTGACGCCGGGCTGAACCTTGCGGATTCGGCATCTGAAGCGGTAAGCGAGGCTGATGTCGTGATTGCGATGTTATCCGATGGCGAAACGACAGCGCAGGTGCTGCATGAGGTGAATGCGGCTCTGAAGCAGGGCGCCACGCTGTGTCAGATGGGGACCATTGGCGTTGAAAAAACCGATGCGCTGATCGCCTTCTTTGCCCAAACGCGCCCGGATGTGGTGTTTATCGATGCACCGGTTTCCGGCACCAAAGCGCCTGCGGAAAACGCCCAGATTCTGGTGCTGGCCAGCGGCGACCGTTCGCGTGCCCAGGCTGCTGAAGCGGTGTTTGCCGCGATGGGTAAAGGCACGCAGTGGCTGGGCGAGGCGGGCAAAAGTTCGCGTATGAAACTGGTGATCAACAGCTGGTTAATCGGCCTGATGCAAAGTCTGGCGGAGAGCAACCGACTCGCTGAACAGTTTGGTTTTTCAACCCACGATCTGTGGCAGGTGCTGGACGGCGGTCCGCTGGCCGCGCCGTATGCCAAAATGAAGCTCGCCATGATGGAAAGCGAAGATTACACGCCGCAGATGCATCTGCAGTGGGCGCTTAAAGATGCCCGGCTGGCGCTTGAGGCGTCGGACAGCACACTGCCCGCGCTGGAAAATATCGCCCGCGTCTGGCAGCAGGCCGTGGAGGCCGGGCACGGCGAAGAGGATTTAGCGGTGATCTATAAGTACCTTAAGTCGCAATGAGTGCAACGATCAGTTTCGATTTCAGCACGCGTCCGCTGGTGCCGCTGGCGCACGATTATCCGCACGGGGCAACGGAGCCCTGGCATTTTCATCGTTGTGCGCAGTTGATTCATACCTTAAGCGGCGTGGTGCGGGTTGAAACCGAACAGGGCAGTTGGGTGGTACCGCCCAGCCGCGGCGTCTGGCTGCCAGCCATGACGCGCCATAGCTTACAGATTACCGGCGCGGTCGCGGCCCGGGTGTTGTTTGTGGACCCGCTGGCCAGGGCCGATCTGCCTGCCAGTTGCCAGGTCGTACAAATTTCGGCCCTGCTGCGGGCGCTGATCGTCAGCGCCATGGATTTACCGGTTTCCTATGCGCCCGCCAGTCGGGCGGAACGGATTTACGAGCTGATCCTGGATGAAATTCGCGGCATGGATGTGCTGCCCTTTGCCTTGCCGGTGCCTGACAGCCCGCGTTTACAGGCATTGTGCATGCAGATTCAGGCGGAGCCCGCCGGTGACTGGACGCTGGCCCGCGCCAGCGAATGGCTTAATGTGTCTGGCCGGACGCTGGCCCGTCACTTCGAACGTGAAACCGGGCTTTATTTCAGCGAGTGGGTGCGCCGTGCGCGCGTGGCCATTGCCCTGACCCGGCTGGCACAGGGCGACCCGGTTCTACAGGTCGCCCTCGATCTGGGCTATGAGAGCCCCGGTGCGTTTAGTGCGATGTTTCGTCGTGTGCTCGGTGTGGCACCGACGGACTACTTTCCGGCGGCAGAAAGTGACCTGCCGCGTTGAGGAGGGCCTGCAGGGCGGCACGTGACGTATCGCTGTCGATGCTGACGCCCCATGCGCGCTCTCCCTGAAGATTGATACAGCTGACATAGGCAACCGATCGGCTGTCGCTGCGTTTTCCCAGCGTGTGTTCATGGTAATGTTCGATCGTTAACGTCAGATCGCAGGCGTGACGCAGCGCGTTGACGGCGGCGGACAACAGCCCGTTACCGCAGCCTGTCAACGGGAGAAGGTGGTCGTGATGGCGGACGTGGGCGCGCAGGCGCGTTTGCTCGCCTTGTTCGCTTTCACTCTGGGCATCCATCAGACGCAGCGTGGGCCGATCAATCTGGTAGTGACGACAGAACAGTTGCCAGACCGCGTGCTGCGTCATTTCTTTTCCGTGGGCATCGGTTTCCTGTTGTACACACCGACTGAAATCCTGCTGAAGGGCGCGCGGCAGTTGCAGACCGTGGTTCTGCTCCAGCAGCCAGGCCGCCCCACTTTTCCCCGACTGGCTGTTAACCCGAATCACCGCTTCATAACTGCTGCCGATATCCGCCGGGTCGAGGGGCAAATAGGGCATCTGCCACACGGTTTCCTGCTGCTGTGCGCGCCAGGTAAACCCCTTTTTGATTGCATCCTGATGCGAACCGGAAAACGCGGTGAACACCAGTTCGCCGGCATAGGGATGACGCGGATGGACGGGCAGTTTATTGCAGGCGGTGACGACCTCAATCACGCGGGCCATGTCACTGAAATCCAGTCCGGGGGCAACACCCTGGGTATAAAGATTTAACGCCAGCGTCACCAGATCCACATTCCCCGTGCGCTCTCCGTTACCTAACAGGCAGCCTTCAATGCGGTCCGCACCGGCTAACAGCGCCAGTTCCGCGCAGGCAACGCCCGTGCCGCGATCGTTATGCGGATGAACGCTAATGCACACTGCCTGTCGACGACTAAAGTGACGGCAAAAAAATTCAATCTGATCGGCATACACATTGGGCGTGTTAACTTCAACCGTGGCGGGTAAGTTGATGATCATGGGGCGCTCAGGCCCGGGTTCCCAGACGGCGGCCACCGCCTCACAAATGTCGAGGGCAAACGCTGGCTCGGTAAAGCAGAAGGTTTCCGGCGAGTATTCAAAGGTCCACAGTGTCTCGGGTGCGGCCTCGCAGGCGGCCCGGATTTCCCGCGCGCTGTCGGTAGCCAGCGCCACAATCTGCGCTTTACTCTGGTTAAATACACGTTCCCGGAACAGCGGTGCGGTGGCATTGTACAAATGGATAATGGCGCGCGGTGCGCCTTTCAGGGCGCAGAAGGTCGTCTCAATCAGATCGTGGCGCGCGGGGGTTAAAACCTGCACCGTCACGTCTTCAGGAATGCGCTGCTGTTCAATCAAATCCCGTACGAAGTCAAAGTCGGTTTGCGAGGCTGACGGGAAGGCGACTTCGATTTCTTTGGCCCCGCAGTCCAGCAATAATTGCCAGAACTGCAGCTTTTGGGCGCGACTCATCGGTTCAGCCAGCGCCTGATTGCCATCCCGCAGGTCGGTAGACAGCCAGCGCGGCGCACGGCTGATTGACCGCGAAGGCCACTGACGGTCAGGCAGGTCAACCAGGGGGAAAGGGCGGTATTTCTCGGCGGGATTCGTTAACATTGCGTTCTCCTTTTCGGTGTCAGCTCAGTGTGGCGAAAGCGCAGCCATGCGGCGCGCGCAAAACTGACAACCTGATACGCAAAAGTGACAACCGTGATTCATGGGCTGTGGCACAGTGTGCGCTGCCATTTGCCGAAGCGGGGCGACAGCGTTAGCATAACCCGGTGTTCTTGAGGGGGTTTTCTATGCAGATTTTCGACGGGCACAACGATCTGTTACTGAATTTGTGGCTGCACCATCGTGATGCGCCTGCTGAGGCGTTCTTTGCCGGCGTGCCTGAGGGCCATCTGGATTACCCTCGCATCCAGCAGGGCGGATTCGCAGGTGGGCTGTGCGCGATTTTTGTTCTGCCGAAGGATTACCTGGCGCAGGTCGCGTCCACGCGTGCTGCAGAAGAACCTTATGATCCCCTGACGATAATGTGGCAGCAGCTTGACCTGCTGCAGCGTATCGTGGCGCACGCGGAGGGGCGGGTAAAACTGTGTCGCAGCGCGGCAGAAATCGACGCCTGTCGCGCAGAGGGCGTTTTGGCGTTAGTCGCCCATATCGAAGGCGCGGATGCGCTGGATCCCGACGGCGAGGCGTTGACGGCGTTTTATCATGCCGGGGTGCGCTCGATTGGGCCTTTCTGGAATCTGAAAAACCGCTTCGGCGAAGGGGTTAGCGGCAGCTTTCCGGGATCACCCGACACCGGTCCCGGCCTGACGGCAGAAGGGGAAGCGCTTATCAGGCAGGCGGCCGCGCTGAATATGATGATTGATGTGTCCCATATGAACGAGAAGGCATTCTGGGATACCGCGCGGCTCGGCCTTTCCCCACTGGTCGCCAGTCATTCCAATGCGCATGCTCTCTGTCCGCAACCCCGTAACCTGACGGATGATCAGCTTCGGGCGATTCGCGACAGCGGCGGTGTGGTCGGGATTAACTTTGGCAACGCTTTTCTGCGTGCTGACGGAAAACGTGACAGCGACACCGATTTGACAGAAATCGTCAAACATTGCGATCACCTTATTAACATAATGGGCAGCGATCATGTGGCCTTCGGGTCAGACTTTGACGGCATTTCGGTGCCCGATGCGCTCGGCGATGTCAGTGGGTTGCCCCAGTTGCTCGCTGTTTTTCGCGACAAAGGCTATGATGAAAGCGTGCTGGAGAAATTGACGTGGGGAAACTGGCTGCGGGTTTTACACCTTACCGGCATCCGTTAACACGTTTTCTTACGGGCTTTTCGTTGATTTCACCCCAGGGTCTGCGAGAAAATAGCGTGACAAGGTTCGCATTTTAATCCCTGTTACGATGCTGTCTTGCAGTACGTTCTTTGTCTGTTTATTTATAAGGAAGAAAATTATGTGGAAAAAACCAACATTTGTTGATCTGCGCCTCGGTCTGGAAGTAACACTGTACATTTCCAACCGTTAATCCTTTGCCCGCCGCTTGTGCGGGCATTTTGTTTCAACACCTGGTCCCTTTCATGTTTATTAAAGTCCTTGGTTCGGCGGCAGGCGGCGGATTCCCGCAATGGAACTGCAACTGTCCCAACTGTCAGGGTGTCCGTAACGGCACCGTTCAGGCGACGCCGCGTACGCAGTCCTCTATTATTGTCAGCGATAATGGCGAGGACTGGGTGCTGTGCAATGCCTCCCCCGATATCAGTCAGCAGATTTTGCACACGCCAGAACTCATCAAAAAAGGTGTGCTGCGCGGTACGGCGATCGGCGGCATTATCCTGACTGACAGCCAGATCGACCATACTACCGGTCTGCTCAGTCTGCGTGAAGGTTGTCCGCATCAGGTATGGTGCACGCCGGAAGTCTATGACGATCTCACCACGGGTTTCCCGGTGTTCACCATGCTGAAACACTGGAACGGCGGCTTACAGCATCGTCCCATTCGCCCGTTAGCGCCGTTTAGCGTGGACGTCTGTCCGGATCTTCAGTTCACTGCGATTCCAATCCTCAGTAACGCACCACCGTACTCGCCTTATCGCGATCGGCCGTTACCGGGCCATAACGTGGCGCTGTTTATTGAAAACCGCGCAAACGGCCAGAAACTGCTGTATGCGCCCGGACTGGGCGAGCCGGATGCGGTGATTCTGCCGTGGCTCGAACAGGCGGACTGCCTGCTGATTGACGGCACGGTCTGGCAGGACGATGAATTACTCTCCGCGGGCGTGGGCAAAAATACCGGCAAGGCCATGGGCCATCTGGCGCTGGCCGAAGAGCAGGGGCTGATGGCGTTACTCGCCCGTCTGCCCGCAAAACGCAAAATCCTTATTCATATTAACAACACCAATCCCATTCTTGACGAACAGTCGCCTCAGCGTCAGTACCTGACTGAACAGGGCATTGAGGTGAGTCAGGACGGAATGGCGATACAGTTGCAGGACGAAAGATGCTGATTACGGAAACCCTGTCGCCTCAGGCCTTCGAACAGGCGCTGCGTGATAAAGGCGCGTACTACCATATCCATCACCCTTATCACATCGCGATGCACAATGGCCAGGCCACACGCGAGCAGATTCAGGGCTGGGTGGCGAACCGCTTCTATTATCAAACCAGTATCCCGTTGAAGGATGCGGCCATCATGGCCAACTGTCCCGACCCGGCCACCCGGCGTAAATGGGTACAACGTATTCTGGATCACGATGGCAGCCAGGGCGCTGATGGCGGCATTGAGGCCTGGCTGCGGCTGGGCGAGGCGGTCGGGCTGACGCGTGAGGCATTGCTTTCTGAACAGCATGTCCTGCCGGGTGTGCGTTTTGCGGTAGATGCCTATGTCAACTTTGCCCGCCGCGCTAACTGGCAGGAGGCGGCCTGCAGTTCGCTGACGGAGTTGTTCGCGCCACAGATTCATCAGTCACGGCTCGACAGCTGGCCTCAGCACTATCCGTGGATTAAAGAAGAAGGCTATTTTTACTTCCGCAGCCGTCTGAGTCAGGCCAACCGCGACGTGGAACACGGTCTTGCCCTGGCGCTTGAGTTCTGTAATACGGCGGAAAAACAGAACAGGATGCTGGAGATTCTGCAGTTCAAGCTGGACATTCTCTGGACGTTGCTGGACGCCATGACCATGGCTTACGAACTTCACCGCCCGCCTTATCACAGCGTGACCGATAAGGCCGTCTGGCACACAACCCGACTGGTATAATGATGAACGAACACACAATTGTCGCCTTTCGCCGTGGCTACCGTATGCAATGGGAAGCGGCACAGGACAGCCATGTGGTGCTTTATCCCGAAGGCATGGCGAAGTTAAATGAAACCGCTGCGGCCATTCTGGCGCTGGTGGACGGCAAACAGGATATCGCTTCCATTATTGCCACGCTGGATGCTCAGTTCCCGGACGCGGGCGGCGTGGGCGAAGATGTGAAAGAATTCCTGCAGTCAGCTTATGAACAGAAGTGGATACAGTTCCGTGACCCAGCTTAAACCCGGCGTCAACCCACCGCTCTGGCTGCTGGCAGAGTTAACCTATCGCTGTCCGCTGCAGTGTCCGTACTGTTCGAATCCCCTGGATTTTGCCCAGCAGGCGCGCGAGCTTACCACCGCACAGTGGATCGAGGTCTTTCGCCAGGCCCGTGCCATGGGCAGCGTGCAGCTGGGCTTTTCGGGCGGTGAACCGCTGACGCGTAAGGATCTGCCCGAACTCATCAAAGCGGCGCGTGATCTAGGGTTTTATACCAACCTGATCACCTCCGGCATTGGTCTGACGGAGAAAAAACTCGACGCATTCAGCGAGGCCGGTCTGGATCATATTCAGATCAGTTTTCAGGCCAGTGATGAAACCCTCAACGCGGCGCTGGCCGGCTCGAAAAAAGCCTTTCAGCAGAAGCTGGAGATGGCGCGCGCAGTGAAAGCTCACGGCTATCCGATGGTGCTGAATTTCGTACTGCATCGCCATAACATCGACCAGATCGATAAGATTATCGATCTGTGCATTGAGCTGGAGGCGGATGATGTTGAACTGGCGACCTGCCAGTTTTACGGTTGGGCGCAGCTGAACCGCGAAGGGTTATTGCCGACGCGTGAGCAGATTGCCCGGGCGGAGGCGGTCGTTAACCGCTACCGCACGCAGATGAACGAGCGGGGCAGCCTCACCAATCTGTTGTTCGTTACGCCAGATTACTATGAAGAACGACCAAAGCCGTGCATGGGCGGTTGGGGCGCGATTTTCCTGAGCGTCACGCCAGAAGGCACGGCGCTGCCGTGCCACAGCGCGCGACAGTTGCCGGTGGCCTTTCCCTCGGTCCTGGAGCAGTCGCTGGAAGACATCTGGTATCACTCGTTTGGTTTTAACCGCTACCGGGGGTTCGACTGGATGCCGGAACCTTGCCGCTCCTGTGATGAAAAAGAGAAAGACTTTGGTGGCTGCCGCTGCCAGGCCTTTATGCTGACCGGCGATGCCGATAATACCGATCCGGTCTGCAGTAAGTCACCGCATCACGGCACAATCCTTGAGGCGCGCCGTCAGGCAGACTGCAGTGATATCAAAATCGGTCAGCTACAGTTCCGCAACCGCACCAATTCTCAGTTGATCTATAAAACGCGGAATCTGTAATGCACACACGCAGCCTGACCCTGAACGGACTCCGCGTGACGCTCGTCCACCAGCCGGACGCAACGCAGGCGGCGGCGCTGGTGAAGGTGGCGGCGGGCAGTCACGATGAACCTGATAACTGGCCCGGCCTGGCGCATCTGCTTGAGCATATGCTGTTCAGCGGTGGCCAGCGCTGGCCCGACGAAGGGCGGCTGATGAGCTGGGTGCAGGCGCAGGGCGGACAGGTGAATGCCACCACCCTGGCGCGCCAGAGCGCCTTTTTTTTTGAAGTCGCCCCGGACAGTCTGGTTGATGGCCTGCTGCGCCTGCAGGATATGCTGAGCGTGCCGCGGTTAACGCCAGAGGCCATTACTCAGGAAATTGCTGTGATTGATGCCGAGCATCGGCTGCTGCAGCATCACGCTGCGGCCAGAGCAGAGGCGGCTATATTCTCAACGGTCATCGCACCGGCCAGTTTCCAGCGCTTTCAGACCGGCAACAGGGCGGTTTTTGGTGACAACGTCACTGAGTTGCAGGCCGCGCTGCGGGCGTTTCATCAGCGTTTTTATCACGCCGGCACGATGACGCTGTGGATTCAGGGGCCGCAGCCGCTGGACGAACTGGCAACGCTGGCTGAGATTTTTGCTGCTCCTTTTGCCCTTCGGGATGCGGGCAGTCTTCCGGCACCAGACGTTGAATTATCGGCCGACAGGAGGCTGATGTTGCAGCAGGACGGCCCGTCCGAAGTGACGCTGAGCTGGCTGTTACCAACGGCGTTAAGTGACAGTGTCATGCTGTTGCGCGAGTTTTTGCTGGATGAAGCCCCCGGCGGCTTGCTGGCCGCCTTGTACGCGCGCGGGCTCGCCAGTCAGCTACAGATAAAATGGCTGTATCAGTCCGCAAAAACGCAGTGGTTGATGATGACAGTGACGGGTGAGCAACCCGCCGTGGTACAGGCATTGCTGATGTCATTTTTCGCCGCCTTGAGTCATACCACAGCGACGCAGCGGCAACACTACTGGCACCTGGCGCAGCGGCGGCTGGCTGCATTGTCGCCCTTAATGCAGCTTCAGGCGCGGGCTTTAGGGTTTGCCGCCACGGGCGACTGCCCCGAACTCTCGCCCTTATTACAGACGCTGGCCGGCGTGCCAGCAACCACCCTGGTTTGTGCCGCTGACGTGGCTGGCGAATCACGCAGCGTACAGGGTTATGCGCTCACCCTGGCGCGCTGGCAGGTGCCCGACGTCAGTGTTCCCCCTGTTGAGTGGTTTTATTATCCCGGCCCTAATCCTTTCCCGCCCGCCAGGCTGCCCACCACCGCGGTGACGTTGCCACACATTCACCCGGATGAAACCGCCGGCACGCTGATACTTCGTCCCGAACTGTACAGCACGCTGGCGGCAGGTCAGGCCTGCGAAAGCGCCTTGCGGCCGGTGTTTGCAGTACTGCGTCACTTTGGCGGCGGTGGGGAATGGTGTGAAAGGCAGGGCGTCTGGCAACTGACGCTGGACTTACCCGCCGACGAGGCGTTGCTCAGCGCGGCGCTGGCGCAACTGTTATCCTGCCTGATGCCGACAACGGAAGAGGCCAGCTCTGCCATTCCCGGTATTGCAATACGCGAACTGCTACGGCAATTGCCTTACTGCCTGGCGTCGTCCGTGCAGCCGCAGCGCTGGCGGGCCATCCTTCTGGGCGGTAATGCCCTTCGACATCAACAACTTGCGCAACAGCTCAGCGTGCTGAAGGTCAATTCTGCTACATTACCCGCGCGGGCATGGGTGAGCGGCGAAAGCAGGATACCGCACCCCTCGGACGACAGCGCCATTCTGCTGTTTATACCACTGGCCGATCCTCAACAGCTGGCCGCCCTGCGCGCGCTGGCGCTGCTATACGCGCCGCGATTTTATCAGCGCTACCGTGTTGAACACCCCATCGGTTATGTCGTCAGCTGCCGTTACCAGCGTTGTGTGGATATCGACGGTATTCTTTTTGCGCTTCAGTCACCGACCCTGTCTGCCACAACGCTGATTCAGTATTGCGACGATTTTCTGCAGCAGATGACGTCCGTGACAGACGCGGCCGATCTCGACGGGGTGAAAACACAGTTAGCCGCAGCGCAGGAAGAACCCACCGTCGAGGCGCTGCGTCAGGCTAACGGACTGCCCACACTGACGTCACAGGATATTGCTGCCCTCAGCACTCAGCAGTTAACGCAGCTGCATCACCAGTTATGCAGCCAGAAATCAGCGTGGCGCATCTTACGTACAGACGATAAGCAGTAGAATAATTACTCGTCGATATTGTTGAATGATTTTGATTGTTTACGCCAAATCTCTTCACTTTTTATTCCTGCCGCTTTGCACCAGACTCAATGTGACGCCATAAAAAAAGGAATGAAAAGTGAAAGATGTTAAACGTTTTACACTGCCACTGATCGCAGTTGCCGCGCTGTATATCCCGGTTTCTCAGGCTGAGACAATGCACTACCAGCTGGACCCACAGCATACGTCGGTCGTTATGAGCTGGGAACACTTCGGCTTCTCGCATCCTACCGCCGATATTCCGGATGCCACGGGGTCACTGGTGTTCGACAGCAGCAAGCCCGAGCAGTCGCGTGTTGACGTGACCTTGCCTGTCACCAAAATTGACAGCCATGTGCCTGCACTGACGAAAGAATTTAAAGGCGCCGACTATTTTGACGTCGCCAAATACCCGAGCGCGACCTTCCGCAGCACCAAAGTCATTGCTAAAGGCGATAACAAATTTGACGTAGAAGGTAATCTGACGCTGAAAGGCATCACCAAACCGGTTACGCTGCACGCCACGCTGAACAAGCAGGGTGAGCATCCGATGGTGAAAAAGCAGGCGATTGGTTTTGATGCGACCGGCACCATCAAGCGTTCTGACTTCAAACTGGATAAATACGTGCCTGCGGTCAGCGACGATGTCAAACTGACCATCTCCACCGAAGCGTACGCAAAATAACGCTTCCAGCATGTTTTCCAGCCCGGCACATCCGTTGCCGGGTTTTTTTATGCCCGCTTTACCCAACGCCATCGGTACAACACAGCCCGCTTTGCGCAAACGTTCATCATCGTGCCGCGCGTGTAAGAAAACCCGGTGAACGCTTAACCGGACAAGATGAATCCTTTTTCGCTGCCGAAATAACCGGTATCTATGCTGCCCGCCAAAATAACCCGTCAGCATCACAGTGAAAAGTGAGGCGAAAATCACAAATCTGCATCACGGTTTTTTTGTTATCCGGACACGCGCCTGAAATAACCGTTTCTCTTCGCCTGATGATATTTAACCTGTTGTTTTATCAACCGAAGCTCACAGACCGGGCGCGCTTATTAATTGTGATTTAATTCACATAAACACCTGTTATAACCCCGCTGTCAATCTATCCACCCGGCAAAATACTCTCGTTTTTGTGATCTCACTTGCAAATATAAGGCTTGTATCCCGAAACAATAGCCCGCAGACGCATTGAGCCAGAGAGGAATGGAGAATGAGAATCGGGATGGTAATCAGCGGCGGCGATGTTACCGGCATAAATAATTTTATTTTTCAGATTGCGAGAATGACGCAGGCGGAAATGCTGTTATTTAATGGCGGTATTCCGGGACTTCTCGATAATGTCTGTCAGGAAATTGCGCAACGCGATTTAGTGGATTTCTCTGTTACCTCGATTCCGGTTATGCAGTCGGGAAGGACCACGCGAAAATTAATTCGCAGCGAATACGAAACCATCACCCGACAGCTCAAGGCATTGCGTATTGATGTATTAATTATGGCCGGCGGAGATGGCTCACTGCAATTTTTACATACGCTGAGCGAATTTGGGGTGAACTGTTTTGGCATCGGCATGACGATTGATAACGATGTCTTCGGCAGTGATTATACCGTGGGCTTTTCCACTGCCTGTGAGCAGGTACTTAAAGAGGTGGCAAAACTGCGGAATACGGGGCGCGCATTAACCGGCCGGGTATTTATGGTCGAGTTGCTCGGTGGTTACTGCGGTGAACTGACGCTGCAATCGGCAATAAAATCGAATGCGGATTTTGCGTTAATCCCCGAGTGTCAGATTCCGACGGCGACGCTGGCCGGGCGCATCACTCAGCGCCTCAGTGAACAGAACAGCGTCATTATCCTGTGCTCTGAGGGCTATACACGTGAATATTCACCGGGCTTTCAGGGCGCAATCGATACCTTAATTAAGCAACTTGAACCGTTGATCGGTGTGCGCATTCGCAAAACGATTGTCGGTTATGGACTGCGTAATGGCGATCCCACCTGTGAAGAAATTTATCAGGGTACCATTATGGCAAGTGAAGTGGTTCGTTGTATTCAATCCGGAATGCGCAATAAAGCCGTCATTATTAACGGCAGCAATAAGCCTATTCCGATTGACTTAATAAGCATGAAAAAACGCCTGGTCGATACAGAAGGGCACCATTATAAACTCGCTAAACAACTGCAAATAGTGTGAGGAGAAAACATGCTGAAAATTTTATGTGTTTGTGGTTGTGGTCTGGGTTCAAGTTTCGCCATCGAAATGAGTGCGAAAGCCGTTTTAAAAAAACTGGAAATTGAAGCCGATATCGATCACACCACAATTTCAGAAGCTAATGCATTTAAATCCGACATGATTCTGACGCAAAAAGCGTTTGCGGATGTTTTAAATGCTGACGCCACACCAGAACAGATTAAACGGGTCATTATATTAAATAAACTTACCGATAAAGCCGAAATTGAGCAAAAGATCGTGGCTTTCTTAAAAGAACGTAATATGAAGGTTGCTAATCATGAATAGTGTAATCAATTTTCTGGTTAAAGATTTACTGGGGCAGGCATCCATTCTTATCGCTTTTATTGCGCTGATTGGGCTGGTGCTGCAAAAGAAATCTGCGGGAAAAGTGGTGGAAGGGACGTTTAAAACCCTGCTCGGCTTCTTAATTATGATGGCGGGCATCAATATTATTGTCGGCGCACTGACCTTCCTGAACAGTATCTTCACCCACGGCTTTGGCATGCAGGGCTACATCACTGATGTGGCTGCCATCGCCGGGCTGGCCAACCGTGAACTGGGCTCCGAAGTGGCCATGACGCTGCTGGTGATCTTTATCGTCAATATCATCATTGCCCGCCTGACGCCGTTTAAATACATCTTCCTGACCGGACAGGCGTTGTTATGGATGGCCACGATTGGTGCGGTCATCGGCTATAAAGCAGGCTTAACCGGCTTACCGCTGATTCTGACCGGCGGGATTTTTGGTGGCGTTATGGCTGTCGTGATGCCCGCGCTGGCCCAGCCGGTGGTACGGCGTATTACCGATTCGGATGATGTCGCCCTGGGCCACTTCTGTACCATCGGCTATCTGCTGACGGCGGCCGTGGCGAAGGTGGTCGGAAAAGGTTCACGTTCGACGGAGGATCTGAAGTTACCGGACAACTTCAAATTTTTACAGGACACCTACCTGTCAATGGCGGTGGTGATGGTGCCAATGTACCTGATCCCTGCGCTGGCAGCCGGTCCCGCCTTTATTGCGCAGTACAGCAGCGGCACCAACTACCTGATGTATGCCTTTATGCAGTCCATTCAGTTTGTCGCGGGCGTGTTTGTCCTCTACAGCGGTGTGCGACTGCTGCTGAATGAACTGGTTCCGGCATTCCGTGGCATTGCCATGCGGCTGGTGCCGGATGCGAAGCCTGCACTCGACTGCCCGGTCATGTTTCCTTATGCGCCTAACGCAGTCATTGTCGGTTTCCTGGCGACCACGCTCGGCTCCGTGGTCGGCATGCTGGTGTTCCCGATGTTTGGTCTGGCAATGATTCTGCCGGGTCTGCTCACCAACTTCTTTGCAGGCGGCACGGCAGGCGTGTTTGGTAATGCGTTGGGGGGCCGGCGCGGGGCGATGATCGGGGGCTTCGTGCACGGCTTATTCATTACCTTCCTGCCGGCCATTCTGGTGCCGATGCTGGAAAGTTATGGCTTTACCGGCGTGACCTTCAGCGATTCCGACGTCATCAGTACCGGGCTGGTTTTGGGACATGCTTTCCAGAATAACTGGTTGTTCGTCGCCGTATTCGTCGCCTTTGTTACCGCTATCGCCTGGTTTGTTAACGGAAAATCCACTTCATCCCGTGAGGAAAACGTGCATGAAACTTTATAATTTTACTGACCTGCTCAAGATTGCCAAAGAACGTAATTTTAAAGCGGTGGGATCGTTTAATTTACATTGTCTGGAAATGCTGCCCGCCTTTTTTAAGGCGGCAGAACAAACCCACAGCCCGTTAATGATTCAGATATCTACCGGTACGGCAAAATATCTCGGACACGAATTACTGGTCGATGCCGTTAAATCTTTAGCGAAAAGTAAAAATATTCCAACCTGTCTGCATCTGGATCACTGTTCTGATTTAGAGGCGATTCAGACAGCGATTAACGCCGGATTCAGTTCGGTCATGTACGATGGCTCACATTTACCGCTTGAGGAAAATATTGCTAATACCCGACGGGTTATTGATATGGCGCGCCCGCTAAATGTCTCCGTGGAAGCTGAGCTGGGCGCAATCGGCGGATCGGAAGATGGTAAATGCGTGGAGATGGATGAAATTGCGTTTACCCCTGTAGAGGATGCCAGGCGCTTTGTGCACGAAACGGGCGTCGACATGCTGGCGATTTCCATCGGCACCGTGCACGGCCTGTATACCGGGAAAGCCCATATTCAGCACCAGCGCCTGGCCGCAATCACCGACGCCACCGCGACGCCGCTGGTCCTGCACGGCGGAACGGGCGTGAGTGATGAAGATATGCGCCTGGCTGTCAGCAGCGGTATCGACAAAGTGAACGTGGGCACCGAGATGAATGTCCAGTGGGTGGCGCAGTGCAAAACCACGTTCGAAAAAGGCAAAGTAAACGACAGCGTGCGTAATTTCCTGGTGCCCGCTAATAATGCGGTAACCAATGTATTAGTGGAAAAAATGCAGTTATTCCGCTAACCCCATTTATCCCGACGTAAATAAACCTGAAGTGCCCGCGCGCTTTTCGGGGCAGGAGTCGCTATGTTTGGATTCATGAAAAAGAAAGTGGAAAATCAACCGCAGGATGCGGCCGAACAGGATCGCCTGGCAGAATCCGTCAGCGAGAAAATAAGGCAGCTGGAAGCGAAGCTGGCCAGTAATACCGCCGATACCGACACGCAAAAACAATTAATGCTGGAATATAACCGGGCATTATCACTCTATGCAAAAAGCCGTCGTTACCGGGATCACATCGATCCTCTGTTTGTGAAAATTGATGAATTACGCAATCTGGTGCGAAAATCAGTTTAAGGAGCAGTAATGACCATTAAACAGTTATTACAGGAAGCCAATGCCATTCAGGTCGGGGTTGCGGCCAGCGACTGGCAACAGGTGATCGCCATGGCGGCCAAACCGCTGGTGGCGGGCGGCTATATTCGGGCCTCGTATCCTCAGGCTGTCATTGATAACACGCTCACGCACGGTGCCTATTATGTGTTTGAAGAAGGTATCGCCATTCCTCATGCCCGCCCGGAAACGGGCGTTATTCGCGACTGTTTTAGTCTAATTGTGCTGGCAGAACCGATCTCGTTTGAGGGCAGTGAAAAGGCCGATATCGTCATCATGTTCGGTGCCCGTGACAGTAATGCCCACATTGAAGAGGGCATTCGCGCGATTGTCTCGCTGCTTGACGATGACGCGACGCTGGTCAGACTACGCCAGGCCAGTAGCGTGGCGGACGTCATGGAGATCTTATGACCAGACAGGCAGAGAGTAAGCGAGTAGTACTGGTTAACGGAATTCCCGCCTCGGGTAAAAGTACGCTGACCCGGATGCTGTCCGGGCGTTTCACCTTACCGGTATTAACGCTGGACAGCATTAAGGAGCCCTTCATGTCCAGCTTCGCCCCGGTCGATCGTCAGCGTAACCGACAGCTCGGCTGTGCGGCTTACCAGGCGATCTGGAATATTGTGGGCCAGTCACCGGTGAACACGGTTTTTCTGATTGATGCCTGGTTTGGGTTTCAGTCGAAAAGCGTGCTGGAGCAGGGTTTACAGCGAGCGGGCGTGGATGAGGTGCTGGAGATCTGGATGCAGATCTCACCCGATGAGGCGGTGGCGCGTTACCAGGCTCGCCTGGCGCAACGCATGCCGGGTCACCCCGGCGCGGAGTATCTTCCGGAACTGCGTCGTCTGGCGGAAGAAGCACAACCCATGGCACTGGGGCCGCTGCTGCGGGTTAATGCCAGGGCCATCGATGAAGCGGCGGTTTGTCAGTGGCTGGCTCAGCATACGGGAAAGAAGGACTATACTGCGTCTGTTGAGGATGAAACAGAGGAGCCGCCCCATGCCACAGCCCCCTTATCTGCAAACGGGCGAGAGCGTCGTGCTTTATGATGGTGTATGCAAACTTTGTACAGGATGGGTGCGTTTCCTGTTGCGCCACCGGCTGGCGCGGCAGGTCCGTTTTGCTTCCGTCCAGAGTGAGGAGGGCAAAGCACTACTGAGATGGGCCGGCCTGCCTGACGACAATATCAGCACGATCGTCTACATTCGGGATGAACAGCACTGGCTTCGGGCGCAGGCTATTTTTCGCGTTTTTCAGCAGTTGCCGCTGCCGTGGCGCATTATGAGCGTGCTGCGCTGGTTGCCGAAACGCCTCAGTAACCTTTTTTACGACGCCATTGCGCTGAACCGCTACAGGCTGTTTGGCCGCTATGCGACGCAACAGCCCATTCGCGCCGATTATCCAGGCCGGTTCCTGTCGCATCAGGCCTGACGACACCGCTTTACCCGTCATCGCCTGCAAAGGTGAATTAAAACCATCATTTTTCTTCAGGTTTACTAATATTTTACAGGCAGGTTAACAACGTAATGGGAAGGTAATACGTTGTGCCTGGGCTGTATAACTATTGAAAATGGAGAAAATCATGCGCAACACCTCTGGACGATCGGCCATCGCCGTGACGCTTTACGCTCTCCTCGAACCTCTACCGGTGGGCTTTTTTGTAGCGGCCTGGCTGTTCGATATCGTCTATATGAAGACGACTGTCATCTTCTGGTCTGTCAGTGCCAGTTGGTTAATCGCAATAGGTCTGGTCATCGCTGTTCTGCCACGAGTAATTAGTCTTATTTATCTGTTCCGCGGCAGCAGCGCGCCAGAGAAAACCCATTTCTGGATCTCGCTGGTGGCTATCCTGCTGGCTATCGCCAACGCCTTTATTCACAGCCGTGATGCGTACGCAGTGGTGCCCACGGCGGTGATTCTCTCAACGCTGGTGGTGATACTGCTACTGCTGGCGAATGTGCAACTTGCCCTTCGTCAACGCATCGCTTAAGGAGAAGCCCCAATGAAAATACCACAATATTCCCTGATAGCGTTGGCGCTGACGGCCCTGTTAGCCGGGTGTGATAACGGTGCGTCGGTCGCGCCTGAAAAACAGATTGGTGCGAATCCTGAGCTGCCGGAAGCCAAAAATTTTATGGTACCGCCGATGCAGGTGCCCAAAGGTGTTCCGTGGAAGAACGGAGAAATGCCCAAGGTCGCCGAGGGGCTGAAGATAGAGAAGATTGCCGATAAGCTTCAGCATCCTCGTCAGGTCTACGTGCTGCCGAACAACGATATTTTGGTCGCGGAATCCAACGGCACACCCAAACCCACGACCAAGCCGAAAGAGCTGATTACGGGTCTGGTAAAAAATGCCTCAGGTAAAGGGGGCAAAGGCGGTAACCGCATCACCCTGTTGCGTAATGTGAATGGCAAGTGGGAGCAACACCGCTTTATCGAAAATCTGACCGCGCCGTTTGGCATGCAACTGGTCGGGAATACCCTGTATGTGGCAAATGCAGACAGTCTGGTGAAATTTCCCTACAGCGAAGGACAAACCGAGATTCGCACCGCGCCGGAAGAGGTGACCGAATTACCCGGCGGGCCCATTAACCACCACTGGACAAAAGCGCTGTTAGCCAGTCCTGATGGCAGCAAACTGTACGTCGGCGTCGGGTCGAACAGCAACATCACCGAAAACGGTATTGGTGCGGAATACCGCCGTGCCGCCGTGCTGGAGGTCGATGCCGCCAGCGGTGCCAGCCGCATTTATGCCAGCGGCTTGCGTAACCCGACGGGGCTCGACTGGGAGCCGCAGACGAAGCAGCTGTGGGCGGTTGTCAACGAGCGTGACGAAATTGGCTCGGATCTGGTGCCCGACTACCTGACGTCTGTTAAAGAGAAAGGCTTCTATGGCTGGCCCTACAGCTATTTTGGTCAACACGTTGATGTACGCGCTCAGCCGCAGCGACCGGATCTGGTCAAAACAGCCATCAAGCCTGATTACGCTCTGAGCTCGCATGTCGCCCCACTGGGCCTGTTGTTTTATGGTGCAGAGAATATGCCGCAGTACCGGGGCGGTGCCTTTATCAGCGAACACGGGAGCTGGAACCGTAAGCCACTGAACGGCTACAAGGTCATCTGGGTGAAATTCGAAAACGGGAAACCGGTGGGGCAACCGCAAACCGTGGTGTCCGGCTTTTTGACTGAGGATGAAAAAGAAGTGCACGGCTTACCGGTGGGCCTGGCCAGCGATAAGCAGGGCGGGTTAATTATCGCCGATGATGCAGGTGATACGATCTGGCGCGTCAGTTCAGCGAAGTAATTGCGACTGCGCAGGCATAAAAAAAGGATTTGGCATAACGCCAAATCCTTTTTTCTTTTGTTCGTCCTGCGGCGGGTAACCGGAGGACAAACGAGGTGCTCAGCACTCTCCACAGGTTGAGTGTAAAGAGTGACAGCGAAGACTTCAAGTTTGGCCAAAATACTGTATATTTATACATGTGTTGAGCGTCGGGCATCGCACCGTGGTTAACTGATTGCTTCCAGGGGAGCACGGTTATGTAAATCCCGGCAGGTCCCAGGTGGTGCTGGCCTGTGGCTTAAACCATGAGTGCCGCTCAGCCCTCTCCACAACGTTGTGCTCAGGCAGTCGGCGGGTAATGTCAGAGTCCTGGCTGCTGAACAGCGCGCTCCCTAAGCAGGAGAAGGAAAGTGATGGAACTGACTAAGCTGATTCTGGAGATTATCCGGGTCATCTTGCAGATCATCGTTGCCCTTTTGCAACTGACCGGTCATGCAAAATAACCGGAACTTTGACCAAGGCGGAGCTAACCACTCCGCCTTTTTCGTTGTCAATTGTCTGTCATGTTATCCGGCTACAGTGGCGCGGCAGTCAGGCGCCTTACGGGCATCACTTATCCAGACCTCAGACCAGAGCCGGGAGCGTTTCCATGTCACTTGCCGCGGTAAAACCCGCCAAACTTCAGCAAACCGAAATCGATGCCAGCGTACGCATGCGTGAAACGCAGATTGGCGCGCAGTGTGAAATTCTGGCTCACAGCTATCTGGAATACAGCACCCTGGGCGATTTCTCCTATGTAGGTGAACATTGTTGCATTGCCGACAGTGAGATTGGCCGTTTCACCGCGATCGCTAATCAGGTCCGGATTGGCGCGCCGAATCACCCGATGAATCGCGCGTCACAACACCGCTTTACCTATTGTCCGGAGTATTACGACGCGACCGCCACGCGCGACCACGGTTTTTTCACCGCCCGGCGAGAAGACAGAGTGATCATTGGCAATGACGTCTGGATCGGTCATGGCGTGATCGTATTGCCCGGCGTCACGGTGGGCGACGGGGCGGTGCTGGCGGCGGGCGCGGTGGTGACGAAAGACGTTGCAGCCTATACCGTGGTCGGTGGCGTGCCCGCCAAACCGATTCGGGTTCGCTTCCATCCGGCGATTGCCACGCGCTTACAACACATCGCCTGGTGGAACTGGCCACGGGAAAAGATCATGGCAAACCTTGCCGATTTTCAGTCAGAGGATATTGAGCAGTTTTGTGCAAAGCATGGCTGAATGCGACGGGGATAAAACGG
Source organism: Pantoea sp. PNA 14-12 (assembly GCF_004364735.1). NCBI lineage: Bacteria > Pseudomonadati > Pseudomonadota > Gammaproteobacteria > Enterobacterales > Erwiniaceae > Pantoea > Pantoea sp. PNA 14-12. The sequence continues at coordinate 1,153,259 of NZ_SOAJ01000001.1, forward strand.
TGGCGGATGCCACCGTTTGGCAGGGCGGTTTAGCGTTTAGCCCGCGCGTCCAGTACGGCCGTGGCGATGCGGTCGCCAATGGTTTTGTCGATATTGCGCCAGTACGCAAAAGCCCGCGACAGCACCGGCTCTTCCACGCCGTTTAACAGATGACCCGTAACGTTGTTGACCAGCCGGTCACGCGCGGCGTCATCCATCACCTTATTGATCAACGTATTCGCCTGGCCTACGTCGTCGTCGTCACGGCGCAGAGAATAGGGTGCCCGTACCATATCGCCGCTGGCAGACCAGACCGAGTCGGTTGGATAACGTTCACCATCGGCAACCGGGCCGCCTTTGCTGTTGGGCGCATAAACCGGGTCGGATACCGGGTTAATGCGCATCGCACCGTCTTTGCTGTAGCTGTTGACCGGCGACTGCGGGGCGTTAACCGGAATCTGCTTGTAATTTACCCCGAGTCGGGCGCGGTGGGCATCCGCATAGGCAAACACGCGCCCGAGCAGCATCTTATCCGGGCTCAGACCAATACCGGGCACCAGATTGTTAGGCTCAAAGGCAGCCTGTTCAATCTGCGCATGGTTGTCGGTAGGATTGCGGTTCAGCGTAAGTTTTCCAACCTTGATCAACGGGTAATCGCTGTGCGGCCAGACCTTGGTGAGATCGAACGGGTTGTAGCGGTATTCATCTGCCTCCGCAAAGGGCATGATCTGCATATAGAGCGTCCAGCTCGGAAAGTGGCCGTTTTTAATGGACATGAACAGATCGCGCATATGGTAATCGCCGTCCTCACCTGCCAGCTTATCAGCTTCCTGCTGCGTCAGGTTTTCAATGCCCTGATCGGTATGGAAGTGGTATTTCACCCAGAACTTCTCGCCCTGTGCGTTTACCCACATATAGGTGTGACTGGAGTAGCCGTTCATATGACGCCAGCTTTTGGGAATACCGCGATCGCCCATCAGCCACGTGACCTGGTGCGACGATTCCGGTGACAGCGTCCAGAAATCCCACTGCATATCGTTGTCACGCAGATTGTTGTCCGCACGGCGTTTTTGCGAGCGAATAAAATGCTGAAACTTCATCGGGTCGCGAATAAAAAACACCGGCGTATTGTTGCCCACCAGGTCGTAATTGCCTTCGCGGGTATAAAACTTGATGGAAAAACCGCGTGGATCGCGCCAGGTATCCGGGCTGCCGCGCTCACCGGCTACGGTTGAGAAGCGCATCAGCACATCCGTTTTCGTGCCGGGCTGAAAAACGTTGGCTTTGGTGTAGCGACTGACATCTTCAGTCACCTCAAAAAAGCCAAAGGCACCGCTCCCTTTTGCATGTGGCTGCCGTTCAGGAATACGTTCACGGTTAAAGTTCGCCATCTGCTCAATCAGATAGTGATCGTGCAGTACCAGCGGGCCGTCCGGTCCTACCGACAACGAGTGCTCATCGCTGGCAACCGGAATGCCTGCGTCGGTGGTGGTGGGTTTACGCGCATCGTGACTCATTCAATTAGTCTCCATGTTTATACGGGTATTGCATGGAGTAAGCGTAGCGTAAAACTGAGAAGCGCAACGGTGAATCGTTCATTCTTTATATGACGATCTGTTTATCTTCCTGTTCGCCTCTGACCCAGGCAGGCAGGGCTTTTCACGTCCCAGACCTGACAAACCCACCGGGATGGTGAGTGTTTTTGAATCATTCCACCTTCAGGTGTTGTCGCAAGCTCATCAGGCCGTGATGCAGGAGATCTCTCCCTTTCCGGGCGAGGCGTGGGCGGTGTGTTGCCCGTAAGGTGAGGCTGGTGGGTATGTAGGGGGACGTTTTGGCCGGTACTGGGTCAGACAGCTCGCTGTCGGTCGTGCTCTGCCGCAGGCATTGAAGGCGGCAATAACTGTTTTACCGTCCGGCAGATAAAAAAATGCAACGTCAGTGACGTTGCATTTTTAAGTGACTGGTGGGGTTACGAGGCCACTTTCACGACGGTTTTACCGAAGTTTTTACCGTTCAGCATATCGATAAACGCTTTAGGTGCGTTCTCCAGACCGTCAATCATGTGCTCGCGATAGTGGATCTTCTTACTCTCTACCAGCGGCGTCATGACTTTCAAAAACTCAGGATAGCGGTGGCCGTAATCCTGGAAAATGATAAAGCCCTGCATGCGAATGCGCCGGGTCAGAATACCGGCCATGATGCGTGAGGTACGGTCAGGGCCTGGCGGCAGCTCTTTTTGGCTGTAGGCAGAAACCAGTCCGCAAACCGGCACCCGCGCCGCCGGGTTCAGCAGCGGGAAGACCGCATCGAACACCTTACCGCCCACGTTTTCAAAATAGATATCAATGCCATCCGGGCAGGCATTTTTGAGCTGCTCTTCAAAGTCCTGGCTGTGGTGATCGATACAGGCATCAAAGCCCAGATTTTCCACCGCATGACGGCATTTTTCTTCACCACCCGCGACACCTACCACGCGGCAGCCTTTCATTTTTCCTAACTGGCCCACGGTCGCGCCCACCGGGCCGGTTGCCGCCGCGACAACCAGGGTTTCGCCTTCTTTCGGCTGACCGATATCCATTAATCCCATATAGGCCGTAAATCCGGGCATGCCGAGAATTCCCAGCGCCCAGGAGGGATGCGGCAGGTCGCTATTCAGACGGGCAACGTCTTTACCATCAGACACGGCATATTCCTGCCAGCCGCTCTGGCAAAGCACCCAGTCACCCGCTTTAAATTCACTGTTTTTGGATTCGGCGACCTGACAAACCGTGCCGCCAACCATCGGCTTATCCAGCTCTGCCGGTGGCGCGTAAGATTTCCCTTCATCCATACGTCCGCGCATATAAGGGTCGAGTGACAGATAAATCGTACGCAGTAAGATCTCGCCATCTTTGATTTCAGGTGTCGGCTGCGCAACATAACGGAAGTTGTCTTCCGTTGGTTCACCCTTGGGGCGTGAAGCCAAAAGCCAGGCGTGATTTGTTGTCGATTGTTCAGTCATAAAGTCGTCCTTTGCATGGGCAAACCGCTCAGGGTTGCCGGGAATGAATGGCTAAGTGTAGATGACAGAACAAAGCATGCTTAACCGTGCTGGCGGTCAACGGGCAGGGCAAACAGGACTCGCCCGGCGTACCGCTACGCACAGCGCGCGCCACGTGGCCCGTTCAGATTGCTCCGAATCCAGCGCGTCGTGACGGTGTCACACGAAGAACAGGGGGGCACAACGTTATACCGGTCTTCACGGCGTCTGAAGGGTGTGGTGACGCTGAAAGTCGCGTCAGGTGGCGGGGAAAAAGGGGGCGAAGATGCCCCAGCGTATAACCATGTCGCAGACGGTTCCCGCGCCGTTGGGCGACGGCGCGGGGGTGGGCTTAGTTAAATCGTTCCGGCCGGAAGGTCGCGAGCATGGGATGCCGGACATCGTTGAGGATCTCCTCCGTCAGCAATTCGCCCAGAATCAGTGCCAGCGTCGCGCCCGAATGGGTAAAGGCCACAAAGCAACCGGGGACTTTTTTCAGCTCCCCGACAACCGGTTCACCATCCCCCGGCACGGGTTTCAGGCCAATTTTCCAGCTGTCTGCTTCCAGTGGTGCGCCGTCGCCAAGCAGGTGACCCGCATCCGCCATTAACTGGCGAATAACGGCATGATCGATGCTGTACTGACCATCAGCATGCGCAACGATATCCTCTTCATACCAGTCATGATCGACCGCCAGCGTACGGCCAGGGTTGGGACGTATCGCCGCGCGGGGCGTATTTAATACCACGTTAAGATCGCGTTCCTGTGCGGTAGTGGTAACCAGCATGGACACCGGCGACCCGTTGGGAATGCGTACACCAAGCGGCGCAACGACATCGGGCGTCCAGGGACCACAGGCGACAAGCACCCGATCGGCCATGATGTCGCCCCGTTTCGCGCTGCGAATGCCTGTGGCCCGCCCTCCTGCGGTCAGCACACTGGCTTTGCCTGCCTGTTCAATCACTTCGCCGCCTGCGGCTTTGAAATCCTCTACCAGTTTTGCGGCCAGATGCGGCAGGCTTACCCAGCCCTCACCAGGGTTGGCAATAGCGACGCTGGCCAGCGCGCTGGGGTTAACCTGTGGATCCACCTCATGCACCGTGCGCGGATTAACCAGCCGGGAAGCATAGCCAAGGGCGTTTTCATAATCATGACGCGCTTTGGTGCCCGCCTCGTCATCCGCCGACCAGAACAGCGCGCCGTCAAAGCGCAGCCAGCTGAGATCGGGATGGCGGGCAAACAGGGTGCGGTAGCGGTCAATGCCCGCCATTCTCAGCGCATGGTAAGGCGCGGAACGCTCCCCGGCAGAGTTAAGCCAGGAAAGTGAACGTCCTGATGCGCCAGAGCAGAGTTCGGCTTCGGTGACCAGCGTCACTTTCGCGCCAGCCTGTGCCAGCTGGCATGCCGTGGAAACGCCTAAAATGCCGCCACCCAGTACAACAACGGTTTTGGCCACAGAGTTGTCAGTCATCATGGATTCCTTCTGTCAGAAAATACCCCATTCAGGCAAGGCGTACGCGACTTTGCCGATGGAGTTGCTCAATAAGTTTCAGCACGCCCAGCGCCTCGCTGGCGTCCACTGGCGGCGGGCCGCCGTGTACCAGGGCACGGGCAAGACGGTGATAAAATTCAGGGTAATTGCCGCGCTGCAGCGCCACCGCCTCACTTTGCTCCACGGTGCCCAGCCGGGCTGCGCGTTCAGGCGGCGTTACGCCGTAGGCGCTGTCAGTCGGGGACATGCCCGCGGCCAGTTGCGGCTCCTGGTTATCCAGGCCCCAGTGCGTAAAAGCTCGCTGGCTGCCCAGCAGATGGAAGCGGGGAGCATTAAGCGCGGCCTGGCCATTCATCCACAGCCGCGAACGCACGCCACAGGTATGTAGTAAAGAAACGAAGCAATCCTCATCGCTGTCGGACTGACTGCCGGAATAGCGTGCCAGATCGGCGCTGGCCTCCTGCACCGGACCAAACAGCTGTATCGCCTGATCGATCAGGTGGCTGCCCAGATCCAGCAGCAGGCCGCCCCCTTGCGCAAGCGAAACGCTGTCGCGCCAGTTACCAAATCCGTCAGGTCGCCACCACTCAAAGCGCGACTCAAAGCTTCTGACGGTGCCAAATGCCTCGTCCTGCACCAGACGTTGCAGCGTCAGAAAATCGCCGTCCCAGCGGCGATTGTGAAAGACCGTTAACAGGGTGCCAGCCTCTCGGGCGGCGTCAATCATCGCTTCCGCCGCGTTGACGTCAGGCGCAAAAGGTTTATCCACCACCAGATGAATACCGCGCAGGCTGGCCTGGACAGCCTGCTCACGGTGCTGAGCGGGCGGCGTCGCCAGCACAATAAGATCCACCGCGATGTCGCCGTTGTCGATCAACTGCAGCAGTGACGGCCAGTCCGGCACAATTCGCGCCTGGGGATAATGCGTTTTTGCCGCGGCGACGCGTTGCGCATTACCGGTCACGATCACCTCAAGACGGTAAGCGGCATCGTGTGAAATCAGTGGGGCATGAAAGACCTTGCCGGCAATGCCAAATCCCACCAGCGCCGTGCGGATGGGACCTGTCACCTTATGCTGTGCCATCAGAGCACCTCCGATAAAAAACGTTGTAAACGGGCAGATTGTGGACGTTCAAATAACTGATCGGGTGGCCCTGCTTCGACAATCTCGCCTTCATCCATAAACACCACCTGGTCGGCCACGCGGCGGGCAAATCCCATCTCATGCGTGACCACCACCATCGTCATGCCGCGCTCACAGAGTTCAGCCATCAGCGTCAGCACGCCTTTCACCAGTTCGGGATCGAGCGCCGACGTGGCCTCGTCAAACAGCATCACCTCGGGCTCCATCGCCAGCGCCCGGGCGATCGCGACACGTTGTTGCTGCCCGCCGGAGAGATCGCGCGGACGATGGTCGGCGCGCTGTGCTAAGCCGACCTCAGCCAGACGTTGCCGGGCAATTGTCTCTGCCTCCGTTTTCGAGCGGCCTTTGACTTTCCAGGGGGCCAGCGCGACGTTTTCCAGCGCACTGTGATCGGGGAACAGATTGAAGTGCTGAAAGACCATGCCAATGCGCAACCGCAGCGCATCGGGTTTGTCCTTCAGTACCGAACGCCCGGCCAGCAAGACGTCGCCGCTTTTGGGTTCATGCAGGCGATTGATACCGCGCAGCAGGGTCGATTTTCCCGATCCGGAAGGGCCGATGATGCAGGTAGTGGTGCCGGGCGCGATGGTCAGTGACACATTGCGCAGCACCTCAATCGGGCCGTACGCCAGGGTCAGATTACGCAGCTCCAGGCTTGCGCCGTGAAATGCAGTGGACGTTGCCATCTCAGTGTCCTCGTTCGCTGGTCAGGGAGGCCGTGGGCGTGACGGCGCGTTTTACCGCCACCTCATCAATTTCTTTCAGTCCGCTCTGCGGCGCCGTTGCCCGTCGGCGTCCGGTGCGGTAACGGACGTCAATATGGTTCACCGCATGGGTTAAGGGCACGGTAATCATCAGGTAGAACAGCCCCGCCAGCATCAGCGGTGACAGATTGCCGCTCAGCACCGCGGCATCCTGGCCAACCCGGAACAGTTCGCGCTGGCTGGACATCAGCCCCAGCAGATAAACCAGCGAAGAGTCTTTAATAATCGCGATGAACTGATTCACGATGGCAGGCAAGACGCGGCGGATGCCCTGAGGAATGATCACCAGCCGCATCGCCCGACCATAGCTCATGCCCAGCGCCCGGCAGGCTTCCATCTGGCCTTGCTCAATGCTCTGGATCCCTGAGCGAAAGATTTCGCCCATATAGGCGCTGGCAATCAGACTCAGGGCAAAAATGCCCAGCGGATAAGGTGAGGGGCCAAACAGCTGATAGCTGAAGCGCGCCAGCCCCTGACCAATCAGCAAAATGGTCAGGATAGAGGGCAGGCCGCGAAACAGATCGGTATACAGCCGGGCCGGTACACGCAGCCAGCGCGAAGGCGAAATCCCCATCAGCGCCAGAATCAGGCCGAAAAAGGTGCCCAGCAGCGTGGCGGCCAACGAGATGATCAACGTGTTGACCAGGCCCGTTGCCAGCAGCTGCGGCAGGACGTCCTTCATTGCAGAAAAATCAAAGAAGGTACGGGAAAGAATAGTGATCAGATCCATAGCCGATTCTCTGTTGCGGGTGACGGACAACGCCCGTCACCGAATGTATTCACTCGCACACCGGTTGCGCGGGGACTAATTGTGCTGAGGCAGATACTGTTCAGGCATAGGCGAGCCCGGAAACCACTTCTCATAAAGCTGTTTCCACGTCCCATCCTGCATCGCCGCTTTGATGGCTTTGTCCAGCGCCGCTTTAAAGGCCGGTTTGTTTTTCGCTATCGCCACGCCCGCCGGGGCGTCGAAAGAGGGGATGTTGGCTGCCGTCACCAGTTTGAAGCGGGTGGCATAATCTTTGGCGGCTTCGTAATCGAGGAACATGGCATCAATAGTGCCGTTGTTCAGCGCGGAAACGGCCGCGTTGTTATCGGGAAAGCGCACCAGATCGGTCTGTTTGAAGTTGGCCAGCGCATAGCTTTCCTGCAGCGTGCCCTGAATGACGCCCAGTCGCTTGTGCGCCAGCGTTGCCACGTTTTTCACGCCGGAATCGCTGCGGGTGAGCACCGTCAGGTAACCCGCCAGATAGCCCGTGGAGAAATCAACGGTTTTTTCACGGGCCGGTGTGATTCCGATCGCGGCCACGCCTGCATCATATTGTCCGTTGGCGACGGCGGGCAGGATGGCGGAAAAATCCTGTCCGACAAAATCCACCTTATCAATGCCCATGCGATGGGCGACATTTTTGAAAAATTCGACGTCAAAGCCGGTGAAATTTCCGTCTTTGTCCGTAAAGGTATAGGGTTTCGCGTCACCCAGGCTGGCGACACGCAGATGGCCCGGTTCAATCAGCCCATAGGGATTGTTGTCGCTGGCTGCCCGTGCACTGACGCTGGTTGAGAGCATTACCGCGAGGCCGAAGACAACGGCGGTTATTTTGGTTAAACGTTTATGCGATGTCATAAAGCTCTTCCATTTTGCAGGTGAAACGTCGAAGGTCACTGAGCCAGTACTGTCTGATTGAGACCGGTCTCAATGCGGGTCAAAATGAAACCGGTAGTTGTTGTGAGACCGGTCTCAAGTGGATACAATGATATTAAGCACACGCTTTCAGCAGCGTCAATTACGATGTTATCAACTTGTGATTCAAAATAATTATGACCAGCAAAAAACAGCAAGTACGCGGACCCACTGTGGCCGATGTGGCACGTCAGGCGGGCGTGTCAAAAGCCCAGGCGGCCAGAGCGTTGGGCGGCTATGGCGCCGTAAGTGAAGAGGTACAAATCCGCGTCACCCAGGCGGCAGAAACCCTGGGTTACCGGCCCAATGAGCTGGCGCGCAGCATGAATACCGGGCGTTCGAACACGATTGGCGTGATCGTGGGCGATATTGAAAACCCGCATTTCGGCCTTGCGCTGCGTGGCATGGCGGATGTGGCGCGCCAGGCGGGGTTTCATTTGCTGCTCAGCAACAGCGATGAAACCGTGGAAGAGGAACGGGAAGCCGTGCGCGTCATGCTGGACAAGCGCGTTGATGGCATCATCGTGGCCCCCTGCAGCTCGCTGGCGTGTGATAACGACCATCTTAAACAGGTGCTGACGGAAGGCCGCGCGCTGATGACCTTTGACCGTTCCGTCGAAGGGCTGGACGTGGAAACCATTCAGGCTGACTTTCTTAACGTGGCGAGGGATGCGACGCAGCTGTTGCTTAACGCCGGTCATCACCGTATCGCATACCTTTCCAGTATGCGCATTGCCGCGCCTTACACTCACGCGATGAGCTTAGGACCCACGCCGGTGGCGCAGCGGGTGAAAGGGATGATCGACGCCCACCACGATGCCGGTATGGCACTCGACCCGAATCTGGTGCGCCTGAATGCCCTTAACGAAGCGTGCATCGAACAGATTCTGACGGAGCTTCTCTCGCTTCCCGAACCGCCCAGTGCGCTGATTGCGTCCGACAATTTGATTGCAATGGGAATTCTACGTGGACTAGCCAGACGTGGGTTGCGTGTGCCCGAGGATATTTCGTTTGTTATGTACGATGATTTTCCCTGGACCGAACTGATGACGCCCGCGCTTACGGTCGTGGCCCAGCCGGTTTATGAGATGGGCCGCGAAGCCGCACGCCGGTTAATCTGCCATATCCGGCAGCAGCCCGCCGGCGCGTTACCGGCATTCGACAGCTGGATGGTGGTGCGGGGATCGGTCGGGCCAGTGCGGGCAGGAGGAAAGCCGGTTCCAGCCGCCTGGGCGCTGAGCAAATAGGGGATTGTTCTTACAGCGGTCTTACTGCCGTGTCCCGTCATTATCCTCAGACGAGCAGGCCCGAGCGGTCAGTCAGGCTGCCGAGGTTGCCTGCATGACGCAGTTTGCGCAGCAGCATGCCTTTTGCAGCGGAGTCGTTTACGCATCCTGTTGAAGGTCATACAAAAAATTTATTTTTTATTAGTGAATTAATTTCACCCGGTAATAATCAACGGAAACTATCACAACAATACATAATGCCAGGGTCTTAACAGCCGATAACCAGATTAGTCAACTCAGATTACGGTCGTGGTTATGCGCTTTAATGTATTAAAAAATGTCTTTTCCTTTCTTAACGATCTTCGCAGCGGGCGTAGATCGGCGCCGTTCAGGGCGCTTAACAGCGCGATGCCGGTTATTGAATTCAGTCCTGACGGAACGATTCAGAAAGCCAGCCCGCTTTTCCTGACCGCAATGGGCTACGAGGCGCACGAAATAATTGGGCAACATCACAGCATGTTCTGCCCGTCTTCCCTGACGGATTCACCTGAATACCGCCATTTCTGGCAGCGCCTTGCCGCCGGTGACGTTCGCAGTGGTAAACATCTGCGGCTGGCTAAAGGAAACCGTCCTGTCTGGCTGGAAGCCAGTTATATCCCGGTCAGGAACCGCCGTGGCAGGGTGTGCAAAATCATTAAGATAGCGGCGGACATCTCAGAACGCATAGAGGCAGGGCTGGAACAGGAATCTGTGATCAACGCCATCAACCGGTCAATGGCTGTGATTGAGTTCAGTCCTGACGGTCGTGTCCTGGATGCTAATGACAATTTCCTGAAAACGACCGGTTACAAACGTGAGCAGGTTGTGGGTCAACACCATCGGATGTTCTGTTCAGAACAGCTTTCTGCAAGCGACGAATACCGGCAGTTCTGGAAAAGGCTTAATCAGGGCGAATTTTTTTCGGGGCAGTTTCCCAGACTCAATCATCACGGGAAGCCACTCTGGCTGCGCGCGACGTATAATCCTGTTTTTAACAGCAATGGCGAATTATATAAAATCGTCAAGTTTGCCACGGATGTGACCGAACAGGTTTTGAATAACCAAAAAGAGCACGATGCCGCCGTACAGGCCTGGGAAATGGCTGTACAGACGCTGGGAAATGCGCAGAATGGGGCGAATGTAATTGAGAGTAGTATTGAAGTTGTGGACCGGATCGCGCAGGACATGAACGCGATCTCCGCTGACATCGCGCGCCTCAACAGCCAGTCAGGAAGCATTGACGGCATGGTAGAGACCATCAGACGGTTTGCGACACAAACACGGCTTATTGCCCTTAACGCCGCGATTGAAGCTGCCAGAGCAGGGGCGTCCGGCAGGAGCTTTGCGGTTGTGGCCGCCGAAGTGCGCGCGCTGGCGGCAAGCGTCAGCGGGGCCACAGAAGAAATAGAACAGGTGGTATCAAATAATAATCAGCTGGCCCGGGAAGTGCTGAAAGGTATGGAACTCAACCAGAAAAATACGGAGCAGGGCGTCATACTGATGCGCGAGGCCGGCGAGGTCATCGCCATCATTAAGAAAAACTCGGAACGCGTGGAAGGGGCGGTCAGGGAGTTTACGCATACGGTTGAAACTGAGTAACGAATCCGCTTTAGCCGTTTTATCATTCAGCATTATCCTGCTTTCTGAGCACAGGGATGTCCTTCAGTGCAGCGCCTTGCTTTTTTAACTTTTGCCTTTCAGGGAAAGGATACGCCATGTTGATAAACATTCGTCACGGAGCGCAGTCTTCGCCACGCTCCGCAGACATTCTGCGATTGCCCGATCAGGAGCGTGATGAGGTACTCAACCACTTCGCCGCCCTGACCAGCACGTTGCTGGGCATACCGACCAGCTTTATATCCGTTCTTGATGAGCAGCATCAGACGTTTCGCGCAAAGTACAACACGACGCTGTGTCAGACTGATCGCAAGGATGCATTCTGCCGCTTCGTCGTGGAGAGCGCGATTCCGGTCATTGTGCCAGATACCTTACTGGACGCACGTTTCGCCACGAATCCGCTTGTCACGGGGGAGCCTTACCTCCGCTTCTACGCGGGCGTGCCGTTGATCAACGCGCAAGGAAAGGTTATGGGGACGCTATGCGTCACAGACAGTCAGCCACACGCCTTTCCGGCTGAAAAGGTCAGGTTGCTCAGCCGACTTGCCGCGATGGTGACGGTCTTTCTGAAGGCCTGGCAGGTCGCGGGATTAACGGATGCGGTAACAGGCTTGCCTAACCGTCAGCAACTCATCCGCCATCTGGATCAACTGTCTGAGGCGGGGCATTCCGACGTCCTCAGGCTCACCGTTATCGACTGCATTGATATGCCCCGAGCCTATGAACTGGCCCGGGCACTGGGCATGCCGCCAGTGGAAGCGCTCCTGCGGGACAGCGGGCGTCTGTTGCAAAACAAGCTGGCGCTGGGGCCTGAAAAAATTTTTTACACGGTAGCCACAGGGCGCTTTGCCTTCCTGTCCCGCTCAGATGAGCCGTTTTCGGCCGATGCTGTTCTTGAAGCAATGCGCGACGTGCGGCCTCTCGCGCCCGAAGGTCTTGCTATGGACCTGACATTGTACGCGGGCGATGTCTGCTTTACGCCAGCGGCGCTACCGGCCCAGGAAGCCCTGCGGCGCGCGGTCAGCGCACTTCACGAAGCCATCAGCATCAATGGTGGCGCTCGTTCGTTTAGTGAGGTGAGTGACAGCAGGCGCAATGGCGATTTCATGTTGATGAACGATCTGTCGGCAGCCCTTAAAACCGGTACAGGCGGGCTGTATCTGGTTTATCAGCCCCGGCTTTCCTTATCTGATGTGCAACCGACGGGGTTTGAGGCGCTGATACGCTGGTGTCATCCCGAGCGGGGCGAGCTTTCGCCCGCCGAATTTCTGCCCGCAGCGCAGTTAACCAGTCTGATGAGCGATATCACTGACTGGGTGATCACGGAGGTGATCCATCAGCTGCGCGTCTGGTTATCCGAGGGCATCAGTCTGCCGGTATCCGTTAACGTCAGTGTCAGCGACCTTGCACGAAGTGGCTTTATTGACCACCTTGACGCGAAGATGGCGCAGGCCCAACTGCCACCCGCTCTGCTGGAGTTCGAATGTCTTGAAACGGAGCTGGCCACGGAAAATCCTGCCGCCCTGGCAATGATGGCGCAGTTAAGACAACGAGGATATCGTCTTTCGCTGGACGATTTTGGTGCCGGTTACAGTAATATTGGTTATCTGCGCAGGATGCCGGTGGACGTTATCAAGCTTGACAGGGCGCTGATAGCCGATTTGACCTCGAATGAAGCAAGCCGCATTATCGCATCGAGCGTGATAGGTATGCTGAAATCTCTGAACTATGTTGTTGTGGCTGAAGGCGTTGAAATACCAGAGGCTCTGGATATGCTCGCTTCATGGGGATGCGATCAGGCACAGGGTTTTTACATTTCTCATCCCTTGCTTCCGCAGGCACTAAAAAGCTGGCTCTCCACCTTTAAATACGGTCAGCTGGGCCACGCAACGTAAATAACGTCCGGTTGCTGGCCCGTTGGGTAAAGGATGACGGGCGGTAAGGTGTGGCCTGGCGCTTAACCAAGCCGGCTTATTCCACAGAGGGGGATAATCCTTTAAGTTTAGTCATTCCTTCATGATTAATTTCGTCATCCGCGCCATCGACAGCCCTCGAAATGGTGAGCAGGCTCTGAAATTCACTGAGCAGGAGCGCGGCGTCAGACTTCAGCAGATCATCGCATTCAGCAGAGTCGATGACGGTGTTAATGGCTTTGTTAGCACTTTCAATCATTTCAGTCACACCGCCTTCTTTACTCACCGCCAGCACAAGTGCGCTGATGAGCAGAGACTGCGCCTCAACACGGGCTGTTAACTGCTTCATCCCTGCGTCGATATGCGATATTTTAGCCAGCATGCTAAGTACAACGTTTTTCATTATCGTCCCTCTTAAACTTTCAAACGGAATCGGTCAGCAAGTTGCTCTCAAATTAAAACCGGTCTGTCCGGTTGGCCATAATCAGTGCCATTGTGCTTCTGTGGATAAGATGGGGCACTCTGCCGCCAGCCCCAGCCTGTCATCCCGTCTGAGATAATGACAAAACATCAGGCGTCAGGGTTCCGCTGTTCCGGCAATGCCTGGATAATTTTTTCCTGAACCTGTCTTATCCCGTCGCGCAGGCTGGCCAGGGTTTCAAACGGGATGCCCATTTCACAAATCATCGCTGCAGGTACGCCTGTAGCCCGCCTTTCAAGTTCACGGCCTGCTTCAGTCAGGCGAATAATCACTCTGCGTTCATCATGACCGGTATCGCGCAGGCGACTGATAAAGCCTGCCTGCTCAAGTCGCTTGAGGAGATGGCTGAGCGTGCCGGAGTCCAGTTGCACGCGCTGACCTACCTCAGAGACCGTGATGCCATCCTTTTCCCACAAGACCAGCAGCGCCAGATACTGTGGATAGGTCAGCCCCAGCGGTTTCAGGTGAGGCTGATAAAGCTTTGTCATAGCCAGCGAGGCCGAGTAAAGCGCAAAGCAGAGAAACTCCTCCAGACACTGAGGTTGGGTGTCTTTACTCGCGCTGGCGTCATTAATCTCTTTCATGCCGGGGCTCCAGATATGGGGGAAGCCGGCAAGCGTTCGGTGAATCGTGTGATGCGACAGACGTCAGGAAGCCGGAAACACAAGATATCACGGACACGTCATGGATGCTTTAAACCGCCGCCAAACTGAACGTGACCGCAATCATATCGACGTCAATTAAGTTGTGTTCAATTTATTTTGTAAAGTCTGTGCAGTTGACGCGTCTGCGGCCGATAGAACCTGACAATGACATAACATTCGGGAAAATATAATGAAGGTTTCGACGCGTCTTGCTACAGGCTTTGGTTTACTTGTTCTGCTTTTAATTATCTGTACGGGCACTGCGTTACATGCGCTGACCGATGCACAGCGCGGCATGAATGACGCGATAAACAACAAAATGAAACGGTTTGCGATCGTTCTGGATATGCGTGGTGATATCCGTGATATGGCCATCGCCGCACGCAATCTGGCGTTGCTGACGGATGAGAAGGAGTCCAGGCCCGAATGGGACCGTATGACGACACAGCGGGAAAAATATATCCACGAGCGGGAGCAACTGGTTGAAAGCATGACACACAGCGTCAGTGCACAGGGTAAAACCGTGCTGGATGAAATACTGGCAGCTGAAGATGACGCCATGCAAACCCTGATGACCGCGGCCAAAATGGGGCTGGAAAACCGTCAGCAGGACGCGACTGTCTACCTGATGAAGACCGCGCGACCGGCTCAGCAAAAGCTTCTGAAACTGCTCAACCAACTGACAGAGATTCAGAAGGCGCAGACCGTTCTTACGGTTGGCGAGACCAGCGAGACCGTTTCCCGCACAAGAGCTATGCTGATCGTGCTGACCCTGCTGTCAGTGCTGACTGCCGTAGCGGGCTGCATGATTGTCAGCCGCAGCCTGATGCGCCAGTTGGGTGGCGAACCGGCTCAGGCTCAGGCGCTCGCCGCCGCCATCGCCGCCGGAGACCTGACGGGACCGGTCGTGCTGCGCCGCAATGACACAACCAGCCTGCTGGCCTCACTGGATGGGATGCAGGCGAACCTGCGTGGCCTGGTGTCAAAAATCAAGGATTCGTCCGCCTCCGTTGCGCTGGCCGCCGATGAGATTTCACAAGGCAATACGGAACTGTCATCCCGCACCGAGCAACAGGCCGCGGCGCTGCAGGAAACCGCGGCCAGCATGGAGCAGCTTTCCGCCACTGTGAAAAGTAACGCGGCGGGTGCCCGGCAGACAGCCGAGTCCGCCCGTGAGACCGCGCAGCTGGCCCGCAGCGGCGAAACGGATGTGAAGCGTATGTCAGACACGATGCACGACATTTCCGTCAGCGCCACCAAAGTGCGTGACATCACCTCCGTCATTGAGAGCATCGCGTTCCAGACCAACATCCTTGCCCTGAACGCCGCTGTCGAAGCGGCGCGGGCAGGCGAGGACGGACGCGGGTTCGCCGTGGTGGCGGGTGAAGTCAGAACGCTCGCACAGCGCAGCGCCACGGCCGCAAAAGACATTAAAACGCTGATCGAACAGGCCGTTACGCAGGTGGAGAGCGGCGTCACGGTGGCCTCCTCAACCGGTCAAAGCATCCTGAAAATCGTCGGCATGGTCGGCGAACTGGCTGAATCCATGGACGAGCTTTCCCTGGCATCATCTGAACAGATGCAAGGCATCTCGCAGGTAAGTATCGCCGTCAGCCAGATGGACGGTGTGACGCAAAACAACGCGGCGCTGGTGGAGGAATCCTCCTCCGCCTCACAGTCGCTTTCTGAGCAGGCGCATGCCCTGCGCACGATGGTAGAAACCTTTAAGGTATGACACCCGGTAAATCAGACGCCGCGTAACGGCTCAGATGTATCCCTCTGAATGACGGCGTGGGAGGTCAGGGAGAATCAGCGGAGGTGGGGAATAACCCATTCACTTCCGCTTTCGCTAGCAAACTGCGTCATATGGGCCGGGCGTTAAGCCCGGCCCATCCCAGTGCTGTGTTAACGAGCGGCGCCGGGCAGAGGGGCTGCCTGCGGTCAGGATGTGCGACTGCGAGGGTGAACAATATTTTATGCTGTATGACAGGCCATAACGTGATTGGGCAGCTTCCCGTCAATCACGACTTCAACGTTTCTTATTATCTGCTTCATCTGAACCCCGCCTCAGAGCCTGTTCAGGCGCGACAGATCGCCTTCTCCATGGGGACGTTTTGCTTGCCGCTGGGTTCGGTTGCGGTGATGAATACGCTGCCGGCGGGAAGGGGCCGGACGGCCATCGAAAACGGAAATCATCCTGTTAACCGGGCAGTTTTTTGCGTCCTGCAGGAAGCGGTCCAGCAGGCGCTGCCGGGCCGCTTCGGTCAGGATGCTATACTGTAAGAACGTTTGCTTTACGGAGGCTTCATGGGGTCCAGAGAAGATACCGAAGAAAAAGCGCTTGAACTGGCGGGTAAAGTTATCTCGCAGTTGCTTAGCGAAAAAGCCAGTGTAAAGAAAGAAGAGATTATCTGCGCGCTACACCGCCTGGGGCAGGAAACCGGAGACTGGCGGGTGCGGGCAGGCTGTGAGAAGGCCGTGCTGATGATGAAACGCAGAGTTCACTGACCTCTGCGACACGCTCTGCCACGTGTATCAGCCGATGCTGTCAGGAAGTTAGTGGCCGTTTCCCGCCCATAACTGGAGATGTCTTTCTCCGAAAAAATTGCTGTCTTCACTGGCTGCGCCGCTTAAAAGTCTGCGGGTCTGGCGCAAAGCGTGATCGATAAGCTGACGCCGGGCATCATCAGTTTCCGTTTCGAGCATCCTGTTCAGCTGCACGCGCAGCGCCTCAGAACTTATGTCTGCATCATCTTCAAGCAGCGTCAGCAGGGCTTCGCCGATAACAATGTTTACCTTTTCTTCTTCACTCCTGAACATATCAACCTTCTTGTTGCTGGCAGTAAAAGTCCGTTGCGGCGGACAAGCGGTATTGCGCTAAAGCATCATTTTTGTATGTTTTTCGAGTGTAGTCCCGGCCACCCGAAACTGTAAAATCAGAACATGCCTTGTCCGCCCGGGAGCCAGCATCGTTAATAAGCATACGCTGCGTCAGGTCCCGCAGGCTGACTCCTGCAAGCGCTGTCTCGTAAAGAAGAAGACAAGCAGCAAACCTGTTCGGGATGGTGGTAAGAATCTTCTTAAAAGACCGGGTGTGGAAACTGTACACGACCCAATCATGGTGTACAAATTTTATTTTGTTAACGCTGTTTTAAATAGATAAAAAATCTGTAAAAAGCGAAGCGGTGAATCTAAAACCCTTTATTCTTCCGACGTAAATCTATGTTTATTCCTGTTTTTATTCAAAATTACAGCCATGCTTATATCCTCATCAACATTTTACACAATCAAAAGGTAACAGATATGAGCAACAGACGTGGTGGCGCGGGAAATTTCGCGGAAAATCCCCAGCGCGCGGCGGAAGCCGGAAGGAAAGGCGGAGCCGCCAGTAGCGGTAATTTTAAAAATAACCCGGAAAGAGCGGTTGAGGCCGGACGAAAAGGGGGTAAGGCAAGCCGCCGGGGCAGCGCACAGGAAACCGCTTCCCGGCCTGGTTGAGGGGCCGCCTTTGCGACTTGCGGGCTTGCGGCTTTCCCCGCCTGTTTTAAAGAGGACCTTAGCAGTACTGGATTAACAAGACGAAAGGGCTGTAAATCAGTGGCCCGGTAAGCCTGCCGGGCCGTCTCGTTAACAAGTTTTATACGCTGTTGGCCCTGTTCTTCAGGGCGGGCTCATGATTTTCAGTGAGGATACGCGAAAAGCGCCTGAACGGCTCATCACCCCTGATGATGTTGATTCTTCTCTGTTTTATCGGGATAAAAAAAACCGCCCGTAGGCGGTTAAGTCATCTTCCATGCAACAAGATCTTTCCTTAGAGGGATAGCCTCAATCAGCCTGGTCCTACAGGCACTTCCCTGCAAGCGTAAACGGCAAAAAACTTCCGCATTGATATTCCATCCCGCCCCCCGGTCATCACGCTTTTGTTATCCGTCAGCGTCCGAATGGTCCGGCTTTACGTCATGGTCAGAACTCTGCGCCTGACGGAGGCTGGCGCGAACGGCCGCTTTTTGCGCGTAGCGGAACCGTTACGCGCTCGGCCTGGCTGTGTTTCTCTCCCTCGCCGTACATTAAGAGCGAATTAAGATGCGTGTAATAACGCTTTAAAATAATTGATGTATGTCACAGTTAAAGAAAGTAACTACAGTGACGATAACTTTAAAACGGGATAAACGCGCTTTTACCAGAAGGATTTAACATGACCGTTAGCCACATAACCAGGCTGTCATGGGTTACCCAGACTAACCTCACGCTTTCACCGTCTTCACGGCGCAGGGCGATTGTGCGCCTGTCTTCTGTGCTGACGCAGGCCATGCTGTCACGACTGCGTTAATCAATGCGGAGGGACAGCCTGCGATGCCGTCTGATGCCGTTCCTCACGTACTTACGTCATGAGGAGGCCACAAACACGTATTTCTCTGTGCGGCCAGTCCCGTTAAACAGGGTGTTAAAACGGCACCTGATTATAAATTGTGCGCAGCTTGTTCCCGAACAGCTTAATCATCCTGATCGCTGTTTGCTGAAAGAGAGCGGTAAAACGCGCGCGGGATTAGGCTCGTCAGGTCTGAACCCTGGCTCTGAATAATTTTAATTTTCATATTTTAACCGAGGAAAGGTAATGAACAACATACGCATCGGCATTCGACTGGGTGCCGCTTTTGGCTTTATTCTGCTTCTTCTTATCGGTATTGCGCTGGCCGGTTTAATTCGTATCGACTCCCTGGGCGACACCGTGGATAAACTGGCTGGCGATCGTTTTGATAAGGCGACCGCTGCCAGTAACCTGCGCTTTTACGTTACGGATATGAGTCGTATGGTCCGCAGTATCGCACTGGTCGATGACCCGGCTCAAAAAGAAAGACTGAAACAAAACTATGAGCAGTCCCGCGCCCGGCTTGAAACGGCTTTTAATAAAGTCGATCAGATACTTCATGCGCCCAGAAGCCGTGAGCTCATCGCCGTGATGAAACGGGCCGGTACGCAGTATCTTGCCTACTCTGAACAGGCGGTAAAACTGGGCATGGAAGGTAAGCGGGATGAGGTAACGCGGCTGCTCACCGGACCCGCTTATGAGGCGCAGGACGAATACACAAAGGCTATCACAGACCTTGCGACCTTTCAGGGCCAGCAGATGAAGACCGCCGGTGCCAAAGCAGCGGCAGAACAGCGCAGCGCTCAGGTTGTTCTTGTCTCCCTCAGCGTGGCGGCTATTGTGCTGGCAGCAACCCTGGCCTGGTTTATTACCCGCAGCATTGTCAGGCCCGTAAACATCGCGCTGCAGGCCGCAGAGCGCATTGCTGACGGCGACCTGACCGCAGAAGTGCCGGTCAAAGGACGTGACGAAACCGGAAAACTCCTTATAGCGATTCGTGGGATGCAGCATTCACTGGTACAAACCGTCAGCGCTGTCCGGGCGAACGCGGAGAGTGTTGCCGCCGCGAGCCTGCAGATAGCTCAGGGAAACACCGATCTGTCACAGCGCACTGAAGAACAGGCCAGCGCGCTGGAACAGACCGCCGCCACAATGGGTGAACTGGGCGTCACGGTCAGGAATAACGCAGACAATGCCAGCCAGGCCGCGATGCTGGCGGTAACGGTGCGTGACGTTGCCCGCCAGGGTAATGACATCACCACAGATATCACCGGTACCATGAAGGGAATTGGTGAGAGCTCAGGACGCATTGCGGATATCACGTCAGTGATTGACAGCATTGCTTTCCAGACCAATATTCTGGCGCTTAATGCTGCTGTCGAAGCCGCGCGGGCAGGCGAGCAAGGGCGTGGCTTTGCCGTGGTGGCAGGTGAGGTCCGTTCGCTGGCGCAACGCAGTGCAACAGCGGCAGGGGAGATTCGTCAGCTCATCGAAGCCAACGCACAGCGCGTCAGCGAAGGGACTTCACTGGTGGCGCGTTCTGCTGACACCATGTCTGCCGTGGTTTCGTCGGTCGGTCAACTGACTGACAGGGTGGAGGAAATCACCGCCGCCACCGCAGAACAGGCTCGCGGAATTGAACAGGTCAGCATTGCCGTGACGGAAATTGATGATGTGACGCAGCAGAATGCTTCCCTGGTGGAAGAGTCCGCTTCAGCGGCAGCAAGTCTGCGCGAACAGGCCGATATATTGCTGCAGTCCGTCTCTGTTTTTACGCTGTCAGAGCCGTTATCGCCCGTCGCTCAAACCGCACTGGTTGAAGCGCCGGTCACGGTTTCCGCCTCAACGACAACGCCTCACTCCAGCCGACCAGCCGGGAAAGATGCGGAAGAAAACTGGACAACATTCTGAAACCGCCCCCCGGATTTGAGGGGGCTGATTTGAGCCAGAAGCGGATAACGTTGCGACCGTCTTGCATGCATTATTTTGTGACAGGTAGAAATACCTGTCGCTCTTTTTTCTCTGACTAAATTTTTACAAAATTGTGTCACTGTTTTAGGCCACCGGCGCCGATACTCATCTGTAAAGCAGGATCATCTCCGAACAGGTCGGTGAACTTTTCAAGGACAGCCGCATGAAATCCGTAACCAATGACCAACTGGGGGCCGCCGTGGCCAGAACGTCTCTTTGCGCAATATACCTGCTGTCTTCAACCGGAGAAGTCATGAGCTGGAATCTGGGGTGCCGCGAGATTAAGGGCTGGGACAGCCGTGATATCAGAGGGCAACATATTTCGGTTTTTTATGATGAAGATGAACAGGCCAGGAACATACCTGAGGCAAACCTGAGAGAGGCCCGCGAGCATGGCAAGTTTACAGGCGAAGGCTGGCGGCTGCGGAAAAACGGCAGCGCATTTCGTGCATCCGTAGAAATTGAATTCCTTAATCCCTCCGATCAGGAACATGCGGCATTTATTAAAATCGTGCGCGACGTCACGCATGATTATCAGGAAAGGGCGGCATTACGCATCGCTCAACAGGTTATCCTGAAAAGAGAAACGGAGTTGTCAGACACCAATAAGGTGCTTGACGCGGTTTTCTGTCACACGCCCTGTGCGCTTATCCTGTGTGACGCAAAATCCGGCGACATTATACGCGCCAACCCGACTGCCAGAAATTTGCCCTGTTTGCAGGAACTGGTGCTGAGCGGTAACACGCAAACCTCGCTTCACGCGGATTTGCCAGACGATCTGGCGGGTGTGTTCAGGCAAGCCTTTACGCTTCTTCCCGATGAAGGTTTCAGCGAAACGGTCTCGTCGACGGCGACAGAGCCGGCCTTTTCACTCCGCATCACGGCTGAAAGGCTTAATTCGGGCGGGGGAGAAGACTATCTCCTGTATACCATCCTGGACGTCACCGCGGAGTTTCAGGCTGCGGCAAGGGCGAATCACCTCGCCCTTCATGACCCACTGACAGGGCTCCTTAACCGGCGGGGCCTGATGCCCGAACTGGAGACGCTTCTTAGCGGTGACAGCCCCTTTGCCGTCATGGTGTCCGACATCGATCGTTTCAAAAGTATCAATGACGTGCTGGGACATCCTACCGGAGATGCACTGCTTATTGAGGTTTCCGCGCGGCTGCAATCCGTCCTGCGCCCTGAAGATATACTGGCCCGTACAGGCGGCGACGAGTTTGTTGCCGTCCTGCCAGGTATCAGCTCAGCCTCTGAAGCCAGCGAAACGGCATCACGCCTTACGGCCGTATTGCAGGAGCCGTTCATGCTGAAGGGCCGGAAAGTCACGTCGGGTTGCAGCTTCGGCGTCTGCCTCTTTCCCGGCTATGCGCGGGATGCTGAAAGTATGTTATCGGCGGCGGATATTGCCCTGTATGCGGCCAAGTCAGCCGGACGTAACGGCTGGGTCATCTTTACCGATGAGCTTGCCCGCTCTGCGGCAGAGCGCTTCAGCCTGGAAAACGACCTGCGTGGGGCACTGGAAAACGGTGAGCTACAGCTTTTTTATCAGCCTGTTGTCTGCAGCGTCAGTGAAGAGATTGTGGCTTATGAAGCTCTGCTGCGCTGGCATCATCCTGTGAGAGGAAGTGTGCCGCCAGATATTTTCATTCCTCTTGCTGAAAAAACCGGACTTATCCATGATATCGGTGCCTTCGCGCTTGCGCGCGCCTGTACGGATATGGCGGGCTGGTCAGGACAGGAGCGGATAGCCGTAAACATTTCCCCCCGACAGTTCAGGGACCCGCAACTGTCTGACAGGGTGAAAAACGTTCTCATCCATAGCGGGCTACATCCCAACAGGCTCGAACTGGAAATTACCGAATCGGCCTTGTTCGACAACCCGGATTTCAGTTACGAAGTGATACGGAAGTTTCGGGAGACAGGCATTAATGTCGTTCTGGATGATTTTGGCACGGGGTTTTCTTCACTGAGCCACCTCAGTTCCGGGCTTTTCAGCAGAATAAAGATAGACAGGTCATTTATCAGCGATCTGCACCAGGATGCCGGCGCGGCAGCCATCGTCAGTGCTGTCCTTTCACTGTGCCGTCAACTGAACGTGGAAGTCACTGCAGAGGGCGTGGAAACGTTGGCTCAGGCGGCCTGGCTCAGGACATATGAATGTCCTTTAATGCAAGGGTATCTTTTTGGCAGGCCGGGACCGTACTGGATCCAGACGTAAACGCATTACCGTCCTGAAAACCTGAATAAGAGGTTGCCCGGGCGGCATGACAAAGGTTCACCGGACAACCTGTTTAGTTGATGGCTGGCACAGAGCCTTACATTGACGCGTCCTGGGCGGACTTCAGGTGCTGCTCAACAACCGGAGTATGGGCGTCTGCCAGCGCCTTCACATCGGGATCTTTTATCTTTTTCGCGTCACTTTCCAGCGTCGACAACACCATCTTGTGGTCTTTGACGCCGGCATTTTCCATATACATCTTGTCAAAAGCCTTGCCGCTCTGTTTTTCCAGTTTAGTGGCCATGGCTTTATGTTTAGCATCAGGCGCGGTCGGCAGCGTAACCCCTTTTTGCTGGGCGACGGTCTGCACTTTGGTCAAGGCACTGGTGTGATCATCGATCATTTTCTGCGCGAAGGCTTTGGTTTCGCTGCTTTCAGCCTTACTCAGCGCGATTTTAGCGGCAGCGATTTCATTGATATTTGCCTGCGCCATGTCTTTGATTGCTTTTTCGTCACCGGAACTAAGCTTTGTCCCTGTTTGTCCAGCTGTGGTGCTCTGCGCCGCGCTCGTTGGTGTCTGCGCCTGCACGCTCACGCTGCTGAACATCGCGACGGCAGCTGAAACGGCCAGCAGGCCAGTTAACATCTTACTCTTTTTCATTTCGTTCTCCTGAAGCTTACAGGGAGGCTGACGACAGGGAATTTTCTGTGTACAGCCATGTAGGGAGATAACAAGTGCACTGGTCAGTATAGTGGAGTTTCGGATTTATCCAGCAATTTTTTTTATGTTTTAGGCGGTTGCAGAGAAGCGGAGCTGATATCTTTTTTCTTTTTGTTGTGTATTTAAGCCAAGCGAGACGTTGGATTAAGCCCCCTTTGTACAGCATGGTGACATCTTGGCGGCCTGGAAGGTGAAGTGGTTAATATAAATTTAATTAAAGTTTTTTGGCTGAGAAACGCCCCGGTGATGTTTTCTCGCCGGCTGCATTTTTGCCATAAAGCGTTAAACGCGGCAGCGCGGTAAGCGGGACGTGATGCTGATTGTGTGCTGCCCGTTCTTAACGGGAAACGATAAAACTCCCAGGAGTCAGCCTGTTTTCCTTACGCGTTGACGTCGTAAAGGAAAGAGGCGATAAAGTCAGCACCTTTCTACGGGAAGGGCACAGGCTGCTGTCCTCCAGACTCAGGATGCATGTAAAGCCGGTCAGCAGCTTATCAACGTCAAAAACACGTTTCCGCACAGGGAAAATAGATTCAAATTCCGCCTCTGGTTGTGACCGTAAACCCGGTGTGAGCGAGGCCCACTAAGCCAGAGGCAGGCACACAAATGAAAACCCACCCTGTGCGCGATGCAGGCGCGGGGCGACAGTTTTTTCAGCACAATAAGATCTGACAGAATAGTGTCATTTCCTGACGGGCTGGGTGGGGTAAGACGATGTCTTATATGATGCTGCACTTTCTGGATGCGCAAAAGACACTCACCGCACACAGTGACTGGATTAAGGACTGCCTGACGGCGACGCACAGACGTGCGGATAGCCTTATGTCTCTCCCGGCACTGGATGTGGTGGTTAAAACGGGAAACAGAGTTGTTCCGGAAAAAGGGCATAGCAGATTTTGCCCCGAACCCGGGATCGTGTATGTGACGGTTGATCCTGACAATCCTGCATTCTGCCAAAATGCGGCACATTCGCTTGAACGGATGTTCGCGCATGAACTTCATCATGCCTCGCGGTGGGCAGGTCCCGGCTATGGCACCACCTTGGGCGAAGCGTGTGTTTCTGAAGGGCTGGCCGGGCATTTCGTGCTTGAGCTTTTTGGCGGAGAACCTGAACTGTGGGAATGCATCAACGCCGAACTGATTCACGCTTATCTTCCACAACTGCATCAGGACTGGCTGTGCACCGATTACGATCACAGCAAATGGTTTTATGGCGCCGGCGATATGCCGCGCTGGCTGGGCTATACCCTGGGTTTTAATCTGGTGGCCAGCTATCTTGCTGCCAGGCCGGAACGTCGGGCTTCGCAGCTGGCCTATACAGAAGCCGATGCGTTCAGCGTCTTTATTTAGCATAACGCCGACATATGTATTGGTCTGTGTTCTGCCGCTGAGGGGGCGGGGCCACAATGAGCCCGTCTTTATAAAGCAAACGCCTTTATCCGGCTAAATCCTGCCGCTTTTTATCAGGCGGTGTGAAGCCTGCGGAGCAGGGGAATCTGCCCGTTTACGCGCCCTCGTTTAGCGTTTCGCTTATCCCAATAAGATATTGCATGCGTATTGAACAGGGCTGATGAGTGTTTTATGCTCGGGGGAAACCATGGAAGAAGTGAGGCTTTATGGACGAGCATTCAGTCGGACGCTTTCTGGCGTCTTTGTTAGCCGAATACAATATGAGCGTAGAGCAGCTCTGCCGCCGTTCCGGGCTGCAGATGCATGAGGCCCGGTTCCTCCTGCGCGGCACGCTGACCGTTACGCCAGCCGTGGCTGAAAAACTCGGTCGGGCGTTTTATTCCCCTGGCTTCTGGCTGGTTCGTCAGGCGATGTCTGAGCTTAATAAACTCAGTCGGGAAACTTAAATAACAGGGCTGCGTAGCCCCAAAAGCCTGGCTGGCTCGTCTGCATCACAATGCCTGCCTGGCGGAGTAGGGTCAGCATAAGGCGTGAAGGAATATTCAGTTGACAGGCTCTTCGCCCGACCAACACGAAAGTGCCGTTGAAAAGGGGATTCACAGCCGAAATCAGCACCTGATTCAGGTAAAAAAAATCCCGCCTGAAAAACGCGGCGGGCCATGCTCTGTTGCATGCAGGCTGAAGGCAATCGCGCGGCCCCCCTGAGCGTCCGCGCCATCGTTTATCCCTGTCGGTCTTTCCCGTCTTTCGCCTGCTGTGCGGCGCAGGCCATGAAATTTTCAATGATTTCTACGGCATAACTGATCGCCATCAGATCTGCCGTCAGCCGCACATCCGTGCGCAGCAACGTTTCGGTGACGCCGGGCCGACTCAGCAGGGGCTTTATGTCCTGAACCCGACGTATCAGATGCGCCCAGTTATTGGCAAAGGTGTCCATACTGGCGTAGCCACCGTGCCTGAGCTGAATAAAAATGACATCAATATCGGCCTTCAGCGCACTTATCTTCGCGATGTTAAGCGGATCGTTCTCTGGCGCATCAGGCTGCGGATGGGGCTCAGACACGGAACGCCTCCACCATGCCGCGCAGGGCATGCGCCTGTTCAGAAAGCGAACGCGAGGCCGTAGAAGACTCTTCAACCAGCGCGGCGTTGCTCTGCGTCACACCGTCCATCTGGCTCACCGCCACGCTGATCTGCGAAATACCCTGCATCTGCTCTGAAGAGGCCAGAGAGATGTTATCCATCGCCTCCGCGAGTTCGCCGACCATTCCCACAATTTTCAAAATGCTTTGTCCGGTGGAAGAGGCTACGTTCACGCCGCTTTCTACCTGTGTTACGGCCTGTTCAATCAGGATTTTAATATCCCGCGCGGCCGTGGCGCTGCGCTGTGCCAGCGTGCGTACTTCGCCTGCAACTACCGCGAAACCGCGCCCTTCCTCACCCGCGCGCGCCGCTTCTACTGCGGCATTGAGGGCCAGAATATTGGTTTGAAAGGCGATGCTCTCGATCACAGAGGTAATATCACGCACTTTGGTGGCGCTGACCGAAATGTCATGCATGGTATGTGTCATGCGTTGCATATCAGATTCCCCCTCGCGCGCCAGTTTCGCCGTCCCCCGTGCTGCGTCGGCTGTCTGCTGCGCACCCGCCGAGTTGCTCTTCACCGTTGCGGTAAGTTGCTCCATGCTGGCGGCGGTTTCCTGCAGGGCGGCGGCCTGTTGCTCGGTGCGGGATGAGAGTTCGGTGTTACCCTGGTCAATCTCATCAGCCGCCAGAGAAACGGAAGCCGAGGCATCCTTGATCTGCGAGACCAGCCCGCGCAGGTTCGCCTGCATACTGTCGAGCGAGGCCAGCAGGCTGGTGGTATCATTACGACGAAGCACGACAGGCGAGGTCAGGTCGCCAGCCGCAATGGTCGCAGCCAGTGCCTGGGCCTGGGCGGGCTCACCGCCCAGTTGACGCATGAGGATGCGGATCACCACGACGCAGGCACCCACGCCCACCAGCACCGAAGCCCCGGCGAGCAGCAAAAGAAAAAGGGTATCCTGGGCGGTAGCCGCGCTGTTTTGCTGCACCTCGGCCAGACTGGTTTTCTGCTGAATGTTAGTGACGACCAGCAGATCTTTCAGCATTTTATCCTGGACAGGTTGTACCTCTTTTGTCAGGCACTCGAAAAATTCTTTATCACGGTTGGCCAGCCCAAGCTGACTGGCTTTGGCGAAGATGCTGAAGAACTCGCTCTCGGTATCGGTCAGTCTTTTAAAGGCCGCGCGACCCGGCGGAAGCGAGTCAATCTGCAACAGATCGCCCAGCGCCTGACGATTGGCAATGAAGTCAGCTTTATTTTTTTCCATCTGCGCAGCGACGGGTTTCATAGCAACCGGATCGCTAAGCAGGCCAAGCGTTCTGACATCAATAGCCATCTCCCTTAACTCCCCCAGCATATCCTGCGCAAGCTGATATTTTTTCATCTTGATATTCACGACGATATCCATGCTTGCCCGGGCTTTATGAAGGGCATTGAGCGCCGTGCCTGTGCAGATAATAAACAGAAGGATAAGCAGACCGAAACCTGCAGTCAGACGGGTTGAAATTTTCATTTTGTTCTCGTTATAAAAGTGAATTTTGCTGTGTATCTTTCCCCGGCAACATTTAATGATGCCTGTCAAAGCGATTAAATTATAATTCGCCTTGACAATTTCGTATGTTTCCTGGTTATACCGTTCCTAAACAGACCTCAGATAAGGGTGCAGAATAACGGGATGGCCTTGGAACGACGGAATGCGCCATCCTGACATCCCTGTTACGGCTCGTATTCAGCCCGCCTCGCGTTGTCGCCAGGTACCTCAGCTAGCGTGTTATGAAGTGAAGCATTGAGCTTGACATGATAACCGCTGCAGATTTATATAGGAAATGATCATTTCCTAACTCTAGGCCCTGACAGAAGCGGGCGAACAGGACGGCTCTGTGGCGGCAACGGCGAATGAAACCGCTGCGGCAGAGAGCTTTCTGGCGCTTCACCAGGGAATGCGAGGAGTAGGTAAAGCATCGATTCTTACGCACGATACCGATCTATCGGCCGGACGCTGAAAATACTGGCGTACATCCAACGCTCGCGACGAGGTGTTCTTCCGACTGGAAGCCGGCTTCGATCCCGTACTCTGCGGACCTGACAGCGTACTGCCGAGCCGTTTCCCGACGTTGAGTCCGTTGCTGACCGAGTTAATGAACGGTTCAGGTCACACGAAATGAACAGGCCGATAATGCTGGCCGCTCAGGAAGCTGCGTACGAAAACGGGGCGGTGATCTCGATTGTGCGGGCGACTGCCGGTCAGGTTGGTTCACCAGAAAATCGCACGAGTCCGCCCATCGGATTTATTTTCATTCACGCACCTGTCGGTTGCCGACGAGTGATCGTATGACAAGAGGAACAGGTTATGTCTGCTTCTGTGATCCCTGATGCGCCCGACGGTTTTCGTCACTGCTTTGCACGTGTGGAAGGGTTGCGTTTTCATTATGTCACCGGTGGCCGACCGGATGGCTTTCCGCTGGTATTGCTGGCCGGTTTCCCTGAAAGCTGGTTTGCCTGGCGAAAGGTTATGCCCGGTCTGATGGCGCACTTTCGCATTGTGGCCATCGACTTACCCGGCCAGGGCGATACCGATAAACCGCTTGCGGGCTACGATACTCAAACGGTTGCCACCCGACTGCACGCCTTCGTCGCATCGCTAGCATTAGGCCGGTATTTTCTGGCTGGACACGACGTCGGTGCTTGGGTCGCCTTTACTTATGCGATGCTTTACGGCGAGGAGATCCGGGCGCTGACCCTGATGGACGCCGGTATTCCCGGCATATCGCTGCCGGATACGTTGCCCACAGATTCCCGTCAATCCTGGAAGACCTGGCACTTTGCCTTCAATGCCGTCGCGGATCTTCCCGAAGCCTTACTGGCGGGGCGTGAGCGCATTTATCTGGAATGGTTCTTTCGGGAGAAAGCGGCCGACCACCGTTGTTACGGCGAGACGGAAATTAACGAATATGAACGCCTGCTCAAAGCCCCTGGTGGATTGCGCGCAGGACTGGCGTTTTACCGCGCCCTGTCACAGTCAGCAGCACAGAATGCTGCGCTTGCACAGCAAACACGCCTGACGATGCCGGTACTGGGGCTGTCAGCCGATCAGGGCTCTATTGCGGATATGGCCGCCACCCTGAAAGCGTATGGGGACGATATTCACAGCCAGCGGCTGGCGGATTGCGGCCATTTTCAGCCGGAAGAGCAACCTGAAGCGACGGCCAGGGCACTGATTCAGTTTTTTGGACATTATGCCCATTAACGCCGACCCCTGCATACAACGTCCTGGCGCAAGCAGAAGGGGATTTCTGTCACGGACGTGCCTGATCCAGTCTGTAACGAGGAGCGGGGAATTCGCTGTCACTTTCTTTTTATTAAGGAAGTGACAGATAACGCCACGAGAAGAGTGATAAATATGACCGTGTTTCGTCATCAATGGCGTATATGAAGACGCTGAGCAACATCAAAACACGCGCTGTTATTTCAAAAAAGAAACCTGTTTAAGACATGATGTAATTCTTTTCGCGTCGATAACGTGCCTGATTTTGTCCAATGCTTATTACGCGATTACTCAATACCGCCTTTATTCTCATCTGTAGCAGGGAGTTATGCTGCTTCTGGTGCCACCCTGATGAACGTCATCACTGCTGGTAATATGTATGCAGGCTCGCCTCAGGGCGCGGGATTAACGCATACAGGGTATCTTATATGTACACACTCTATGGAAGCGCACGTTCGGGCGCCGCCGCGATTGAGATGGCGCTCAGTTTGGCCGGGGCGGAATACACAACGGTTGAGGCGAGTTCATGGCACAAAGACAGTGGGTTTGAAACCTTAAAGCGGTTGAATCCGCTGGTCCAGATCCCCACGCTCATCCTGCCTGACGGGGCCGTGCTGACTGAAAGCGCAGCCATCATGATTTATCTTGGTATGGCCTGTCCTGATGCCGGCATCCTTTCAACTGACGCCAACGTTCGTGCTCAGCAATTACGGGGGCTGGTGTATATAAGTGCAAACTGTTATGCCGCCATCGGCATCATTGATTACCCGGAAAGATGGCTGGATATGGGCTCGCCGGATCAGCGTAAGCAGCTGGCCGAGGGGGCGGTCAAAAAACTCTATGACCAGTGGGACATGTTCAGCGATCTCTTTTTTGACACGCGCGCATGGCAGCCTGCTAACCCCAGCGCGCTTGAAATGCTGGCCTGTGTCGTGAGCCGCTGGAGCAATGCGCGTGCGCATCTCAGCCGCACCAGACCCGCTTTCTGTGCTTCGCTGGAAGAGGCAGAAACACATCCTGTCATCAAGGCTGTTGTGCGCCGTCACTGGGGAACCTGACCGCGATGGAGACAGCGTTTTCTCCGCCTTTTCAGGTCTGATAACGCGCCGCTCATCGTACTAACTGAATACTGTCATAGACGAAGCCTGGGCTCAGAAATCCTGTGCCTTTTTGCCCCGAGGCCACATTAATATCCAGTGTGTTAATTCCTGCCTGCAGGGCGGAAGCCGGCAGGACAAAAGTAAAAAGCGCATTATTGCCCCGGAAAGTGCCGCGGGTGATCCCCCGACTCGCAGGCTGGCCAGAAGCCGGCGGAATCGGCGCGGTCCAGCGTTGATTGACGCTGACCTGAGGGCGTCCTCCAGACTGCGCCAGAGTAATAAAAATCCGTAAAGTTAAATCATGCACATCGTGACGGGACAGCATGAAACGGATGCGGGTTGGCGAGTTAATATCCCGCCACTGCGCGGCAGGAAAATCGCTTTCTGATGCGGTTCCCACAAGGTAATCAGCGGCTGTCCAGGGCGACATACGCCGATCGGACGGGTGAGCGGACATCATCAAGCGGGCGTTACGAAACCCCGACGGAGTGCCATCCGGTGAACCCGTCTGCCAAATAACCTGACCCGGTAAGGTCTGGGCGGCTAACGCAATCTGAGCTTGTCTGCCGGCCTGGATATCTGCTGTACGTTGCGCGACTTCTCGTTCCTTATCGTACAGCGTTATCTGATAGTGCCCCTGACGCACGCCCGTCAGTGTAAAACGCCCCTGGCTGTCCACGCGCGTCCAGTATTCGGCGCTGGCGTTTCGCAGGCCGACAACGGCGGCAGGACGATCGCTCATTCCTGTCACCACACCTGACAGCGTGCCGCGTTCAGTCTGATCGACAAACCCTTTCAGCCCCAGTGACGCATGAATAAATCCCACATCGTTTAACGTGGCGGGGGGCTTCTCTCCGGTCGTAAACAACAGCCCATAGATACCATGCAACCCCGGTCGAAACGGTTCTGTCTGGGTATGACTGGAATACATATAGTTGTACAGCTCGTGTGTCATCTGCGTTTTTTGCGTCGCGATGTCCTTAAAGAACGGGCCACCCGAACTGAGCTCATGATTGCCCGTCAGCATAAAGACCGCTACGCCCGGACCGTGGACGCCGTGCAGATCGTCATCAATCATGGGACGGGCGGAGTAAAACTTGGAACTGGTCCGTCCGTCAGGCAACAAAAAGACGTCGTTGCCTTCAATCGCTTTTCCGACGTTTGAATCGTTGCCCCAGTCGGCCTTTGGGAATTTTTTGACATCCAGACGCGTCACGAAACGCAGTTCCCCGACCGGCAGAAGCGCGGGCGCGTAGGTCGCCATATACAGGGCATTACGGCCTTTTTTGGCGATGTAGTAGTGGATAAGTTCCCCCGCCTGCGCACTGATGACAATGACATCGCCTGCCGTTTTCACTGCAACCTGCGCGTGCCCCAGTCCGGAGGCGACTTGTGAGACCTTGTGCTCTGGTGATGCCAGCTCACTGCCATGAAACCGCATTGATGTCAGATCACCGTTGCGGTCATCGATGCTAAACACCAGATCGGCACCGGTATCCACCACCAGAGTGTTGCCGGAGTGTGTCACGCCGAAGGCACTGGCAACGCCCAGCCTGCTGAACAGACAGAAGACAAAAATGCGCAACAATAAACGTGCCATCGGGGAAACCCTCACATTAAAAACTTACCGCACCGGACTGTGAATATGGCCCACGCCAGCTTCACGGGGCACCTGGACGCTGGCCACCTCTGCGGAAACAGGCGAGACGAGCCAGGCACGATCGTATCTGAAAGCCTCCAGGACCGTGATATCTTGTGGGCGATAGTCGGTGCCGCTCTGGGTTTGCAGATTACTGACACAGCGCCTGCCCAGATTTTTCAGACAGGCGTTTTCCCCAGCGGCGGCGTTCGTATCAAAAAGCGCGAAGGCATTACCGGGCTGCCTGATGTCGTTAAACAGCGGATGAGCCACATTCTCAAAGGCGTTACCTTCCACCAGCAGACGCGAAGAGGGTGTTCTGGACATTATCGCGCCCTGATACGTCAGATTGACAAAGACATTGTTAACCAGCTGCGCCAGGACACTAGCATTGCCCATCCCACCGGCATGCGGGGCACGCCCGGAGGTATCATGAACATAATTGCGCGCGACCGTTAATGTGTCATGCTGCCCCAGAAACAGCCAGACCCAGTAATGGTGGCCGTCGCAGGTCGCGGAATAGGGTGTTCTGCCGTCAAATTCGTTATCGGAAAGCGTGACATGGGACGCGGAGCCCCAGCCCGTGACAATCATCTGTCGGCCAATGCGGGCGAAAGTATTGTGATCAATCCACACACCCTCCGCATTATCAACGGTAAGGGCATCCCCTCCCCAGACCAGCTGCGGATTGATATCTGACAGTGTCAGATTGCGGATAATCACGTTGTGAACGCCGCCACCGACGTAAAGCCCGATGCCCTGAATCCCCGCATGTGCCCCTACACCAATCAGCGTCTTATTTGATCCCACCTTAAGACGGTCTAAACCGGCATTATCATAGGTCACCGAAACCGGCGCTTTGCCCTGACAAAACTGGTTGGCACCGTTGCGCGCCAATTGGCCACCGCCTCCTGGGCAGGCATTTGCCATGCAACCCCTTTCCGTGGTCGTGGCTTTGCCGTTGACCATGACCGTTCCACGAAAATCGACGGTATGATCCAGAGCGATGATCCGGGGACGATCATCCGTACAGTTTCCGTGTCGGTCATAGGTGGCGCACAACGCCTTCACCACATCATCAGTGCGGATGGGATGAACAACCGCGCCACCGCTACCGCCCGTCACGCCTTTTGCAAAGCCGTCCGGCAGATCGGCAGCGCGCGATAACGCGGACGTCAGGCAAAGAACCGCAAGGAGGAACAT
This sequence comes from Pantoea sp. PNA 14-12, assembly GCF_004364735.1. Taxonomy (NCBI): domain Bacteria; kingdom Pseudomonadati; phylum Pseudomonadota; class Gammaproteobacteria; order Enterobacterales; family Erwiniaceae; genus Pantoea; species Pantoea sp. PNA 14-12. The sequence goes on from NZ_SOAJ01000001.1 coordinate 1,186,250, forward strand.
CGTGAACAATCCGTAAAAAGGGCGGAAAACAGCCTGTCTACAGAGCGTGTGAACTGAAAACCTGAAGCGACAGTGGGGGCTTTTCATTCCTGTCCTCTCAACGACGCCGTGTTGCGCTGACATACCGGGCCCGCATCGATATCGAGCGGGGGAAGAGCCTGTCGAACCCACCAGGCCACTCGCATCGTACAGGAAAGTCGAAATGAACGTACAGCCGTGACCCGCAGGTGCGTCACAGGACGATCATGGGCATACAGGCAACGTAAACATGTCCCTGCGCATCAGACCTCGCGCTCAGGGCTGATCGCGTCAGCCGAAAACTGCGCCGTTACCGCGCTGTTCCGCTGCCTGCCAGAAGTGGATGCAAATACAACAGTTTCTACTGTAAATAAGGACGCCATCCTGCCGATGTAAGGTTAAACCTGTCGCAACAACTGGAGCGAACATAAAGACATATGCGTCGTATAATTTATACTTCGCGTAGTGTGAAAAGTGCCATTTGTCATGTCTGCCTCAGGCTTTTACTCACCGAATCTGAACCATGTTGAACGTGCTGTTTATGTCCCCGGCCCAACTTTGTTTTCATCACCTGTCACAGTAATAGGTCATTCTCTGATCATTTTTATTAAATGATATTTTTCTCCCGCCGATAAATCGTCTGAATGTTTGAGTTAGTACTGATATTCATCAGTCATCAGAATCCCTTTATGGCAGGAAATAACATGACCATTACACAGCGTTTACTCTTTACCTTTTCACTCCTTTCTGCTGCCCTGGTGACAATGGTTATCGTTGCAGTGCTGGTGGCGGGCGGCTTTCAGTCCCGCTTTAACTATGTTCAGGAAAATACGGTTCCGTCCATTCTGGACATCGGGAAAATGGTCGACAGCAGTAATGCGCTTGTCATCTCACTTTACCGCCACCAGAGTGCGACAGATCCGCGCCGTCAGGCTGTGCTGGAAAAGGAAATCGAGGGGGCGATTAGCCAGATTAAGTCGCTCAACCAGTATTATCTGAAGAATGATATTTCAAGCGATGAGGACCGTCAGTTAACGGAAAATTCGTTTGCCGCTATCAAAAAAGTTGAGGACACTTTACCGGCTTTTCTGGTCGCCTCTCGTGCACAAAATGATGCGGCTTCACTCGGCTCCCTTCAGGGTAACGACGGCATTGGTGCCGCTGCGCGTCAGCTCAATGCCGGTTTTCAGAAACAGCTGAAACTCAACGTAGACATTGGTAATGCGCTGCGCAAACAAAATGATCACACTTATAACGTAACAGTGTGGAGCCTCATCGGCGGTTCTGCCATAGCCATTATCATTCTCGCATTCTTCGCCCTCAGAACCATTTTTGGCATCAAACGTCAGTTGAACGGCATGCGTCATGTAATGGAAACCGCCAGTGAACGCCTTGACCTGACGCTGCGTGCAGATGTGAGTCGCCGGGATGAAATTGGCCTGACCGCCAGCGCCTTTAACCATCTGATTGAGAATGTGTCAGACTCACTTTCTAAGGTTGAAGCGTCGGCTCAGTCTGTCAGTTCAGCATCGGCGCAGATTTCGGCCGGCAACGAAGATCTGTCTTCGCGCACGGAGGAGCAGGCCGCGTCGCTTGAGCAGACAGCAGCAAGCATGTCTGAACTCAGTGAAACCGTCCGTCAGACCGCAGAAAACACACGGCTTGCCAGCCAGCTGGCCAAAAATGCACAGGACATTTCAGAAGACAGCGCAGGCCGTGTCCGCACACTGCTGTTGACGATGGGCGATATCAAAGACAGTTCCGCAAAAATTACTGACATCATTGCGCTGATTGAAGGTATTGCCTTCCAGACCAATATTCTTGCCCTCAACGCCGCTGTTGAAGCGGCTCGGGCAGGGGAGCAGGGGCGCGGATTTGCCGTGGTGGCAGGTGAAGTCCGTAATCTTGCACAGCGGTCATCCTCTTCAGCCCGTGAAATTAAAGAGCTGATCGAATCGTCTATGAGTTTTGTCCAGGCAGGCTCCGAACAGGCTGAGGGTGTTGGCAGTAACATGTCACGCATGAATGATGCCGTCAGGCAGGTTACCGATCTTGTGGATGAAATCTCTGTGGCCGCCAGTGAGCAGTCACAGGGGATCAGCCAGGTGCATCAGGCCGTTAACCAGATGGATGATGTCACTCAGCAGAACGCCGCGCTGGTTGAAGAAGCCTCGGCTGCCTCAAATTCGCTGATGGAGCAGGCCGCATCACTGAACCAGTTGGTCAATAACTTTACCCTTAAACCGGTTTCACACGTCCCTGCGGTGGTCCGCAGCAAGGTGGTAACTTCTTCACACGCGCCATCGTCTTTTCGTTCAGGTCCTGCCGTTGCAGCAGCAGATGAAAACAACTGGCAGAGTTTCTGATCTTTACGTTAACAGCGTTTCATTTAATTAAGGGCTGACTCAGGCCCTTTTACTTTTTTATGCAGGAAACTTTTTCAGCATAAAAGCCTGAATCTGTTTATTAGTGCGTTTTATCATAAGCACCGTCTGCTATGATCCAGAAGCCGATGCTTAATGCGGGCCTGCATATTTAAATTCTGAATCGTGCAGGAGTGGTGCCAAATACCCTGCGAAACATGGCGATAAAGGCACTCACGTTGTCATATCCAAGTTCCAGTGCAACTGTCGTCACTTGCTTGCCTGCGGCAAGAAGCTCAAGAGCTTTGAGTAACCGTATGCGCTGTCGCCATTCATTAAAGCTAAAACCGGTTTCGGATCTGAAACGCCGTGTCAGTGTGCGTGACGATACTCCCGCCCAGAATGCCCATTCTTCAAGTGTGCGACCGTCATCTGGACTCTCAGACAGCACCTGAGCAACTTTTAAGAGCCGTATATCCTGCGGCATTGGCAACCCAAGATTAACGCTGGGAAGCGAACCGATTTCATCAAGGATAACGTCAGATAAACGTTTTTGAGGCGCATTAAGCTCTGCAACCTTCCAGGAGGCTGCTCGTGTTATCGCTTCGCGTAGCAGATTTGTAACTGAGAGCACAGCAGGCTTATCAGATAATGCGCCACAGGCCGCAGCAGATATATAAACACTCCATCCTGAATATGGGCCGTGCGAGCGCAGACCATGCGGAATATTTGGAGGTATCCACACGGCATGCGTTGCGGGTACGACCCAGCGACACTCTTCCGCATCGATCGTAAGCAGCCCATGCTCAGCGCCGAGTAACTGTCCACGAATGTGATGGTGACGTGGTGTTTCCCTTATTGCATCCGACTGGCGGGCCGCGACAATCAAAGTGGGTCCATCAGAAGAAAAAGCCCGGGAGAATGGAATTAACGGGTCGGTCATATTGGCTTATTTGAGGTATTTATTGTCTTTTATACCGTACCGAAGCCATCAGGTCGATTGTAGAGTACTGATAACTTATGATGAGGACTGACCATGAAAATGATTTCTATTGCTAACGTATTGGATGAGATTATTAACCAACAGGAAATCCCCCTGGAAGAGATACTTAATCGCCACTTTAGTCCCGGTTATCGGCAGCGCACTGATAATGAGTGGGGAAGTTTAGATAGCTTTGCTCATCATGCTCGTAAACTTCGCGAAATAATTTCTTTCGGCAAAATTGATGTGCATGACGAACTTCGTGAAGGCAATCTCTATGCTACCAGACATCGTGTATTGTGTACTAAGCGCAATGGGGAAGAGGTTGAGATGGAAGTTTATATGTTTGCTGAAACAGATGATTCAGGGCTATTTGTTCGTATTGAAGAAGCCACACTTATGCTTAAAGGTCTGGAAAGTGACCGGGACCTGGGTAGCACCAGGTAACAGGGGTTTAAATGTCCGCTTCTCGCTTATAGCGGACAAAGGAAGAGATTTTAGCGTCCGCTTTGTGCCAGAAGCGGACAGGCCAAATGCGCTTTGTATGACCCCGCCTTAACGGCCGGTTAATTGCTGTGTATCAATTTAAGTGACTGCGACAGGAATGTTCCTGCTGGCTGAGAAAGTCGCAAAGTCAGAAAAGTGTTTCCTTAATAATGATTTCATCCACCCGAAGGATTGAAGACATATCGAAACCTTCCATGTCTGACATGAACTCCTTGCTGGCCATATATTTCTGATTTATAGCTTGTATTTCGACATCCTCCTGATAGGTAACGGTTGCAATGACCTGACATTCTTTACCCAGATAAACATGATTTACATATATACCAAAGGCTGGGAGAGAGGCCATATGTCTGGGCCAGTGTCGGTGAAAATAAATTTCTGCTGACTGTTTATCTTTGAGTGTATAAATTCTGACCTGTTTCATATTTTCAATCCTGCTGTTAAGGCTTTCATACAGAACAAAGTCAAAGCATACCTATTCTATTTCTGAGAAATTAGCAAAAGACCACTTTTCGCGCATAGCGGACCTTCAGCTCAGTCAGCCTGTCCACTTTGTGCCAGAAGCGGGCCTTGCTGAAATGATGTCGGATTCATTAACGGCGAGCGCGCCAATGCCGCAATAAGCCGCAGCATACCGCCTGCCGGACACCGATACAAATAAACGGGAATTTGAGCACAGCCATCTGGATAAAGAAAAACCGGGTCGTCGCCCGGTTCGTTTCTCGTACAGCTTTTCTCTGATCTTAGTGAAACTGAATGCCATGCCTCATACCTGTGTCATGCCACCATCCACACAGATTTCAGCTCCGGCTATATAACTGCTTTCATCACTTGCAAGGAACAGGGCGGCACTGGCAATTTCTTCAGGTCTGCCCATTCTTGATAAGGGAATGGTGCTGATTATCTCATTTCGTAGCTCTTCAGAGGCTGCACGCATCATCTCCGTATCGACAGGGCCGGGGGCGACAACATTAACGCGGATGCCACGGGCGGAGAGTTCACGTGTCCATGTGCGGGCAAAAGAACGAAGTGCTGCTTTACTGGCACCATATACGCCATATCCCGGCGTGCCAATCACATCGGCAACCGAACCTATCAAAACGACGCTCGCTCCCTCCTTCATCAGAGGAAGGGCTGCCTGCAGAGCAAAAAGCGGTGAGCGCACATTCAGGCCAAAAACAGAATCAAAATGTGCCGGCGTGACGTCATCAATCGTCGAGTATTCGGCCATGCCGGCGTTGATGACCAGCACATCTATCTGGCGGGATTCTGTCTTGATTAAATCGACTATTCGCGTCAGTTCACTTATCTGGCTGACGTCAGCACGGACTGGCCTGGCAGTGCCCTTTATGGTCTGACTGGCTGCTTCTAACTCCTCATTACGGCGTGAGGTCAGCCAGGTTGTGGCACCTTCACTGGCAAATCGCTGGCTGATAGCCAGACCAATGCCTTTTGCACCGCCGAGTATCAGGGCAACTTTATTCTCTAATCTACTCATCTGCTCTCTCCTGTCAGGGTGGAAAACAGATGATATAATTTGTAAACTTAATAACAATTACGCACTTTATTTATATCAGGTATCGGGGAATATATCGCCATGTCTCAAACTGATTGTAATGACCTGAAAGAAATAGGGAAAACGCGGCCGGTTCTGGAGAACATAACCAATAAATGGTCAATTTTAATTCTCACTGTGCTTTGTAATGAACCTGTGCGCTTCAACGAACTCCGTCGCCGGCTGGAGGGTATTACGCACAAAGCATTGTCTGATGCGCTGAAGCGGCTTGAGCGCAATGGATTGGTGCTGCGAAAGGTGCTGCCTACTTCACCAGTGAGCGTGGAGTACAGCCTTACACCGCTGGCACAGACGCTTCAGGAGCCATTCAGTGCGCTGTATGGATGGGCGTTAAAACATGGAGCGGAAATGGAACGGGCTCAGTTGATGTACGATACCAGACAGGCGGAAGAGATTTGCTGAAGAGTCGTAATGTTGAATCCTGTTGCGATGCGCGCTCAGTTTTACAGGCCAGCATCGAAAAATGTTGATTAATGAAGCCCCACGTTTCCTGACAATGCTTTATGTGGATATCCGCTTTGTATCAGAAGCGGACATTTACGTATGAGGTAAGCACTCTGTCACCATGAGTTTTCCAGATTCATTTTCATCCTTGCGTAAGATGTGATGTATGGTTTGAACCGGGTAAGCTGATTTTCGACTGAATGTGATTTTGCTAACATGAAACGCCATTGCGTTTGTGAGAGGTAATAGTGATTCACTTAAGACAGGCTCAGCGCAGTGATGCCGATGCAATAGCACATCTGCACACCGCCGGATGGAGAGATACCTACACGAAAGTGATGTCTGCGGATTTCCTTGAAAATCAGGCGCAGGAAGATCGTCTTTCACACTGGCGCTCAGCTCTGAATCAGAGCAATGAAAGCGAAACAGTGTTTGTAGCTGAATATGATGGAAAGGTTGAAGGCTTCATATGTATTAAGCTCCACTATGACGCGCAGTGGGGCTGTTATATAGACAGCCTGCATGTAAGCTCTTCACTACGTGGTCACGGTGTAGGAAAACAACTTCTCTGGCGCGCAGCCGAATGGGTCAAGAGCAGGGATGATGAGTCACCGCTCTATTTGTGGGTGTTTGAAGATAACACCCAGGCAACAGCTTTTTATCAGCGCCTCGGGGGCACCATTGTGGAGAGAACATTATCCGATATGCCTTCATCAGATAATGCCCCGGTATTCAGAATCAGCTGGAAAAATGCCGGTCAGCTTCTGACAACTGCTTGCTGAAAGGTTAGCCGAAATGCTTTTTATTTGTATCAACAGCGGGCAGGGCGAAATTCCCCTTTTCGCACCTGACGGACCTTAATCTGTTTCAGAGGTTGCTTTGTACCTGAAGCGGATGTTGTCTGGCACGATACTTTTCTGAACATGAGGCTTGAGTGATACAGGCCTCATTACATATCCAGAACCTGACTGATAAAATAGCGGGTAAGCTCAAACACCTGATGTCGGTTTTTCTCCAGCACCATCATGTGTGTGGCTTCACCGATTTCTGTCCAGCGCTTCCAGGGGGTGCCTGTCGCTCGCAGGAACCAGTCCTGGATTGCATTCACAGGTACATCACGATCCCATTCACCATGTAAGAGCAATACGGGGACGCGGATGTCGGCGGGATCGTAGACGCCTTTATTTTTTGCCCAGTAACACCGTGTATCCTGAATCGGACCGGTGCTAACCCGGATTTTGCGCTGGGCTCTCAAAACCGGATCGGGTTCCTCATTCACTGTTTGCCGGGCCCACTGCATAAATCCGCCGGGACAAATAAGGCTGTTCTTTTTATTGTCTGGCGCGGCCTGAAGCCAGCGTGATTCCACTGCATCAATGTCAATATCGCGCCATGCGCCTATTTCGCCGCCGGGATCCAGCGCATATTTACCGTCCTGAATCCACTGTGGCGCAATAAGCGTCAGACGCCGCACGTTAGCGGTATTCCGTGTGGTGTAAAGCGACGCCACCGTTCCTCCCCATGACATCCCGATGAGGTTCAACTGCGTCAGTCCATGATGTGCAAGAACGTAATCAACCGCACTTCCTAAGTCCCTTACTGCGGTTTCAGCACGCGCTGACGGCGGATTTTCCCGCGCAGGCAAAGAGAAAGAAGGTAGTCTTGATGCGCGGCCGTATCCACGCACATCCACTGCCCAGACATCCAGACCGGCTGCGGCAAGGTAATCAAGGAAAGATTCCCCCTCAAGCGGTGTATCAAACAGACTTCCCGATGAGAAAGTGGCGCCGTGCATCAGCAGAACCGTCTGTGCCGCATCAAAGTCCGTAGTATCAGCGCGCCGCCTGTGACGCAGCCACAATGAAATGTCTCTGGTATCGGAGGGTATGGCGAAAGCTTCGCTGAACAGCGGTGGTGTGTTTGTCATGATATTCTCCTGTCAGGCGTGCTGCCAGGTTAACTGGCCGTTTGTATTGAGAACCCGTCCTGCCGAGCTGTCCGGAAAGTGAGAGGTAAAAACCAGCGCCCGGGTCTGAGCAGCAAAATTCATCATCACTGTCCGGGATTTTTTTGCCGTGTCGGGAAATTCGCAGTAGCGGCTGTTCCACTCGGGGAGGAATATCTGAAGCGGGCTGTGCACGACGTCACCCCAGAACAGGGCCGTCTCACCGCCGTCTGAGAAACTGAATGCCAGGTGATCAACGCTGTGCCCCGGTGTTCTGTGAATCTGCAGCCCGGCAACGACCTCTGTCTCGGCGCTGTCCAGAAACACGGCCTGCCCTGAAGCGACGACCGGATACACACTGTCATCCATTGCACCTGTGCTTTCCGGCATGACATTAAATGGGTTCTGATAAAAATGGTATTCATCTGCGGAGAAGTAGTAGCGGGCGTTCGGAAAAGTGGGGCGCCACTGACCTTTCTTCAAGACAGTATTCCAGCCGACGTGATCGACATGAAGGTGCGTTAAAACAACTGCATCCACCTGCTCAGGCTCAACGCCGGCCGCTCGCAGCGCATGCAGCCAGTGGCTGTTCATTTCATGAAACTTTGCATTGCCGGGGCGTTTTTTGCCGTTACCCGATGCGGTGTCAAGGATGATGACCTTACCGTCTTTTTCAATCAGCCAGCTGTGTGTGCTGAGCGACACGGTCTCGTCTGTAAAGTCCAGATCATGACGTTGAATGTGTTCAGCAAAACGCAAGGCTGACTGACGATCCCACTGTGGAAACAGAGACAACACGGGAATGCCGTTGCTCTGTTGCTCTGGAATCTTTGTGATTTTTGCGCCGGCGACGTGCCAGCTTAACAGCTTGCTCATGTGCTTTTCCGTTGGGGGAATGGACTGGATGGCCGTATATTCAGGGTTGTGGGCGTAATGAACAATCGGGCGCCAGGCAAACTTAAATTGCAGATACAGCAACAATAAGGCGGGGCATGGATAAATTTTCTGCGATACGCAGCTTTCTACAGGTCGTTGAATCCGGAGCCTTCACCCGTGCTGCGGAAAGTCTCGGGTTACCCAAGTCAACGGTGACACGGCAGATTCAGGCCCTCGAAAATGAGCTGGGTGTAAAACTCTTACATCGTTCTTCACGACGGCTAAGCCTCACGGAACAGGGTGAGGTTTACCACAAGGGCGCGCAGGCATTACTTATCCAGGCGGAAAAACTGGACAGCAGCGTTTCGGGAGCGGCTGGAACGTGGCGTGGCCAGCTCAGGGTAGACATGCCGGGCGCGCTGGCATACTGCCTGATTATTCCGAGGTTGGGGGATTTCATGGACCGCTATCCGGATTTACAGATCATCACAAGCGTGGGCAACCGAACCAGCGATCTCATTGAAAATCAGTTTGACTGCGTGATACGCATAGGACGACTTCACGATGACTCGCTTGTTGCCCGCTCTCTGGGAGCACTGCCCATGGTGGTATGCGCCGCGCCCGCATACCTTAAAAGACAGGGTAAACCCTCCCATCCCACGCAGTTAGTGCACTTTCATCATATTCAGGTGCGTTCCCCACAGAGTGGCAGACGTTTTGAGCATCAACTGATGAAAGCCAGCGAATCGTTTCCGCTTAGCGGTCCGTTTCAGATATCCGTCAACGACGCTTACGCGGCATTCAGTGCGGCGCGCGCGGGCCTGGGCATCGTAACGACCTATGATTTTCTGGTGGCAGACGCGCTGAGAGAGGGGGACCTTATCAGGCTGTTTGATGACTGGCTGGTTGATGAACTCCCGGTTCATATTGCCTGGCCGGAGAACCGCCAACTGGCTCCCCGTATACGATTATTTGCGGACTGGGTCAGGGAACAGTTTTCAGTAACAGGTATGACAGGACGTCCCTGAGGCAATGGTTGACGCTGACTATTCTGCAGGCAGGTATATTCGTATTCGCTCCCTGCTTTATGACATCAGCAGGGCACTGAAATATACCTGAACTAAACACCGACGGGTCTGATAAAGAAAGCGGTGCAGTTGCAAAAATACGCAGGTCATTCACAGTGCCAGTGATGATGGTAAGCATCAAGGCTCATCAGGCTGGTGGAAACGCTCAGGAACAGCTTAGCAGGAGACAACAGGGCGCTCAGGCACTCGCTGGTTACAGGACTCAGGGAACAGACAGAGCACGGATAAGATTATCCTTCCTGACGAATGATGATTTTCCTTAACATCCCTTATGTCTTTTAACCTGTTTTGACATGGCTCACTTATCAGGTGAAAAGAGGAATTGTCCGTTCTGTGGCAGAAGCGGACATCGTACAGGAAGGGCTTTATCGGGTTAAAGGGAAGTGATGCACACGGTATTGAACAGGGCGCTTTTTTTCAAAGCGCCATAATAAAATCCGACGTTCGTTATATACCCGAGCGTTTTTGGGTAAAAGCCCAGGTGTAATTTTCTTTATTTATGGGCACGTAACCAAATTTTTGATAAAGCCATGGGGCTGTCGGTGTGAATAAAATAATACTTCTCAATTTTTCACCAACCGGATGGTTGTGAATACATTCCATTAGCCATCTCCCCAGACCTTTACCCTGGTATTCATTGAGTACCTAAACATCACAGAGATACGCAAACGTAGTGTAGTCGGTTATCAGACGGGCAAAGCCTGTCTGTGATTTGTCGAGATAAACACCAAAATTAAGGCTGTTCGCCGTCGACATTTTAACTGTGTCAAAGTCGATTCCTTTCGCCCTCGTCGACTCTGTTAAATAATGATGCACGGCGTGCAAATCCAGTTTCATGCTGTCTGTACTTATCAGACAATTGTTTCCACGCCATTCATATATTGCTGAAAGATCCATTTCGATTATTAGCCTTATGATTCATTGAGAACGGATCTGCTGATTATATTTTTACAATCATGGTGCCAGAATAAGGTTAACCTTTCAGAAATCTGAATAACCGTCAAGCCCGCCCCTGGCGTTCATCCAGCCGTGTCGGGCTTCTTTTAGAACCCATCGGCCCAGCTCATACTGCCAGGGAAAAGTTTAAATATATTCACGTATTAAAGCTGTCACTGATTTATCTCATCCGTTTTGCTTCCGCTCTTCGTGACGAGCTGTACTCGCAACATAAAAATCAAGTTTTCCCTTTATTCGACGATTTAAATATAGCTATGCCTTTTTGTTTTTTTTTACCACACACAGGGTGAACTATGACCATTACACAGCGGCTTTTTCTTACATTTTCACTGCTCTCGGCATCACTGATTTCCATGGTTATCATTGCCATCGTGGTCGTCAGCGGCTTTCAGTACCGCTTTCACTACGTACAGATTAACGCCATTCCCTCAATCATCGATTTGAACGTGCTTATTGACGAAAACAATGAACTTATTATTAAGTTGTACAACTATCAGAGCGCAAAAGAGGCTGACAAACAGGCTGAAATTGCGGCGTATATGGATAAAGCGGTCGAACGCCTTAATAAGCTAAACCAGCATTATCTGGAAAACGACATCTCCAGTGATGAAGACCTGCAACTGACCAAAGATGCATTTGTCATGATAAAAAACATTCATGATAAATTGCCTGCTTTTCTGCAGGCCTACAGGCTGCCGGCGTCTTCACAAATTGCGGATGCTGCTGAAGCCAGTCAGAGCCTTAATGACGCAATCCGTACCCTGACCACCAGCTACCGCAAGCAACTGCAGATAAATATCGACATTGGTACACAGCTGGATGAAACCAATACCCGTATTTACTTCATGACGCTCTGGGGACTGAGCGCAGGCTCTGCCGTTGTCATCTTTATCCTGGGCTTCTTTACGGTCAAAACCATCCTGTCTATACGCAAACAGCTGAACGGCATGCGGCAGACCATGGAGCAGGCCAGCGAGAACCTGGACCTGACCCTCAGGGTTGATGCGTCGCGTCGTGATGAAATCGGCCTTACGGCAAGTGCTTTCAACCATCTGATCGAGAATGTTTCAGACTCACTGTCTAAAGTCGAAGCGTCTGCCCAGTCGGTCAGTTCCGCTTCGGCAGAGATATCAGCCGGTAACGAGGATCTGTCCTCGCGTACCGAGGAGCAGGCTGCCTCACTGGAACAGACGGCAGCCAGCATGTCTGAGCTCAGTGAAACCGTCCGCCAGACGGCAGAAAACACGCGGCTGGCCAGCCAGCTGGCCAGAAACGCCCGGGATATTTCAGAAGACAGCGCCGGTCGCGTGCGCACCCTGATGACCACAATGAGCGACATCCGTGGAAGCTCTGCCAAAATTACGGACATCATAGCGCTGATTGAGGGCATCGCCTTCCAGACCAATATCCTTGCGCTCAATGCCGCCGTCGAGGCGGCCCGTGCGGGTGAGCAGGGACGCGGCTTTGCGGTTGTGGCCGGCGAAGTCCGTAACCTGGCACAGCGTTCATCTTCTTCCGCCCGCGAAATCAAGGAGCTGATAGAGTCGTCAATGAGCTTTGTGCAGGCCGGTTCAGAGCAGGCTGAGGGCGTGGGTGCCAACATGTCCCGCATGAATGATGCGGTAAAACAGGTTACCGACCTTGTGGATGAAATATCTGTCGCTGCCAGTGAGCAGTCGCAGGGCATCAGTCAGGTCCATCAGGCTGTGAATCAGATGGATGATGCCACCCAGCAGAACGCCGCTCTGGTTGAAGAAGCCTCAGCAGCAACCCGCTCCCTGACGGAGCAGGCCTCAGTACTGAGCAGGCTGGTGAGCGCCTTCACTGTCAGCGTGTCAGCAATATCACCTGTTAATAAGCGGGAGAACCGTCGCCCCGAAGTGATTTCTGCGCCTGTCGTGAAAAAAACACAAACTGCTGTGGCTGGCGGACAGGATCAGAACTGGGAACAGTTCTGATAACGCAACACTCGTTATAAACTGAAAGGTAAAAACTGCCAGACGCCTGACGTTATGCGTCAGGCATTTTTTAACCGGAATATAAGACTGCCTGATGGTGCTAATGTCCGCTTTGTGCCATTAGCGGAAGTAGCTAGAACCACTCTGTTATGATTAACGGGGAGCAGGTCACAATCATGTCCCGCAACTGCTCCCTGCGTCAGCCCGTTTTTTATATCTCATTAAACTAACAATGGGCATAAGGCTCAATGTTTTTATCTTTTTATATCCGGACAGACTCTTCTATAGAATTATATTTTTCCGTGGTCGGTTCAAAGCAGAGTTCAATTATATTTTCTGAGCGAGAAAACTTCATGCGGTAGTAGCCAGGAGCAAAGTTTAAGGTTTCTCCTTCTCCATCGTTTACATCAAGGTCAATTGGTTCCAGATCCCCTCCAGACGTGAACTCTCCCGCTCCAATAAAAACGTTGCCTGACGGGAAGTGCAGATTTAGTGTACCTGCTTCACCTTCAATAGTTTCCGACACCTTAATGGTATAGTCACCATCAACTCCTAACCCAAGAAAAGCGATGTTGCCCTTGTTTACTTCAAGGATCTCATTCTCCTCCTCGCTCCACCAGTCACATAAATCTGCAACTCTGTGCTTAATCGCATCAATGTCAAATATTGAAAGAGTTGCAGTATCAGTGAAAATCGAAAATTCTTTTAACATACAGACCTCTTTTAAATATTTACGAACGAGTTTTATAGCTGATGTTTGTGCCTGTTGTTATCGCAGCCAGGCAACCCCAGAAAATCACCTTGCGCCTGCATGAAAAATGTCATGCTATGGTTTTGCAGCAGCGTATAAATTATCGCCATTTCAATTATCTCAGTCAAACGTAGCGCGAAAACGGGTTAGCTGAAGGAGATCCAACATGAATGACCAGCTCCCCGTTAATCAACACACGCAAATGTTAGTCCTACATCTCTGCGGTTATGACAAATGCGAACTTCCGCTTTTCGCTCAAAGCGGATAATGTCTGATGAAGACCAGAAACTTGTTTCATTAACCAACGCTGACGAGACTTACTGCAGGATTTTCACGTCGTACCACGCCAGTCAGCAGCCAGTGTCAGCCACGAAAAGTACCAGTGTAATCCACGCTGCACTTTCATCCAGAACAGCATAGCGAATCCGGCGACAATCAGTAACAGGCCAGAAAGGATATGAAACCAGGTGATTACCGTTTCCAGACTGTGCCCGCCCAGCGCCTCACTTTCGATAAAACTGGAGTTGATGATCTGGGAAAGGATAAGGACGGCGACGAGCAGATGGAGCCAACGAAAAAAAGGTGCATCATGATGAGGGAGCCAGTGCCTGTAAGAAACGTTCATAGCGATCCTGTAACTAAAATATGAGAACGCTATATTTTCATACGGAGATTAGGCTTACCTTAAGCGCTTTTCAGGACGTCCGGCGCTATATTCTCCAAACAAGCGAGATGAAGCTTCGATGAGGCTGCCGGGTAATGTTTCAACTGGCTGAAATGCACTTTTGACAGATTCTTTGTCCCAGCATCCTGTAACAGGGAATTCACTGAAAATCATTATTATTTCCTTTGTAAAGGGCTTCATTTGATTTTGTTATCTGGTTAAAGGTTGTTCAATATGCATGCCATGCACAACACATCATTATGTTGACAATTGGAACATTCATCACTCAGGAGAGTAGTGACATGATGCTTCATCATATTTTCGATAAAATGCGTTCCGATCATGGTTTCCTTACAATCAGCCAGATTGCGTTACTGTGCGAAAAGGGAAATATGATATTTGACCCGCTCTCCGTTTTGATTTCCGTTCATGCTGAAATTGGTACGGGCAATGTTTTTTACTTAGGAGTCACGCTAATCACAGGCTTGGGGTATGGCCTGACTGTGGGGAATCATAATTTTTTTCACAGCAATACTTTCATTGAAGCGACAGCCGGGTCTGTACATATCGGTTCCGAAAATCAGTTTGGCGAAGGTGGATGTACGCTCAAAGCTAATCGCAAAGGCGCACGAATAGAAGTCGGTAACAAAGGACGATATCTCGGCGGCGTTTCAGTTTCAGGACAGACACAGCTTGAAGACGGCAGTCAAATTCTTGGGCCGATAAACGTGGACAACTGTTGTCTGAAAAATGGCAGGAGTTGGCAGGAACCGGTGGCTGACGAGCGTGCAGGGTTATTGAAAGGCTATGGGACCGCCCGAAATCTGACAGTTGGAAGAGGGCGTGTCATTAACGGTAACGGAGCATTCAGCGAGTCAATGATTGAGGCTCAGTCCCGGTACCATCCTGCATCACCTCTGTGACCGATCCGCTTTGTGCCAGAAGCGGGCGGTACTCTTTCGATAGAAACAGCTGTTGAAACGAAACTGTTTAATGATAAAACTATAGAGATGATAGTAAATTCGGTGTAAAGTTTATTGGAAAATCACAAAGGAAAGTGAAATGAACGAGTATTTTCATTCATTTAACGAGATCTTTAAATTTATTATTGAGCATTATGGTTTCGAAGCTAAACCAGTTGATGATAGCAAGATTTTTTTAATAAAAGAAAATTATCAAATAGAATTTATAATGTGGAGGGAGGCTGTTGAAGTCAGCTTCTGTCAGGCTTGCTCAGATACAGAAATGTTAAAATATGATGTAAGGGATTTTATCATTACGCATATGACTGATGAGGATAGGGTTATTTCTGATAGTATTTCTTCCGTTAACGGGACGTCTGTCTATAGAAGAAATGTGAAAAGTCTTCACTATTTCTCTAATGCTCTAAAAAATCACTTTTCCTCTATGCTTGAAGGGAATATGGATTGGTTTCAGGCGTATGAGAAATCAGATTGGTATAGGCAACCAAGAATAGAAAAAATGACGAGAGCCATTCAGTAACTCTTTGTAACTTCTAATAGATCACAGGTGGTTGCTCAGGCTGCCTTCGAACTCGATAATAAAACGGCTCATTAAGAGTCGCCAATTCTGGATCGGCGTAATCTTTAGTACTAAAGTACGATAAAGAAGACAATTTCTCTCTCAGGCTGAAAGAGTTTATAATACTCAGCCACCTAAACGTCCGCTTTTCGCTCACAGCAGAAATTGGCCTGCATATAGTCCGCATTGTGCCAAGAGCGGTTGTTGGCGTGTTATGACGATTTCAGGATTACCCTTAGAATGGCTTTGTAGTTGAGATTAACGTGATCGGAATATTATCTCGCTGTATCCTGACAAAATTGTTTTTGATATCACTCACGCAAAATGTTTTGCGTAGTTGAAAAGAAGGAATTAGTATAATATGTCTCAAATTAAATTTGAACTGAGTCGTGGAGGCGACATATTACGTGATGGCATGTTTCTGGAATTATCTGTCAGCGAGACATCTCCTTTACGGCAAATTGCTGAAGTTTTCTATTCTGATGTTACACACGAATTCTTTTTGACCTGCTACGAAGAGAATATCCCTCTTGAAGCAGTGGAAAAACTGATTTCGGAGGCGAGGATATCTCTCCCGCCAGTGAAGCAAGAACAATCCACATAGCACAGACCACATATCAATGTCCGCTCGTCGCTCATAGCGGACATTGGTCTTTTCATGATTCTGATTTGTGCAAAAGTGGACGTTATAAACGCAACAGTAAGGTAATCAAACGGCGCTGGCCACGGTTACTGACGCTTTTTCATAAAGCGGCTATTGTTGATACAAAGCATTATCAAAGCTGCGCAACTGACTGACAAAAAAGGAATAATCAGTGTCATTCTGAAACCCGTCAGTTGAGCCATCAGTCCGGTAATCCCGTTTCCGGCAATCATTCCTGTACGCATGGCATTGAAGTAGAACGCTGATGCAAAACCGCTGCGTTCAGGCAACGCATCCTGAATAACTGATATGCCCAGAGCGGTAAAAATACCAAAGGACACTGCGTTTAAAATCTGTAATGCAATGAGTTCAGCCCTGTTACTGGCCAGTAGAAGCAGGCAGTAGTAGGCGGAGGCAAAAAGAAAGCCGGCCATAAAAAGCAGCTCTTTACCTGTCTTGTCTGCTAATCGTGAGGCAGCAAGCATAACGGGAATTTCTATGATTGCTGCAGAACCCAGCAAAAAACCGGGGAAAGAAACAGGTAAATTAAGATCCTTCACCAGATAAAGTGGCATAACAGTCATGTAAATTTTATTTGATAAGTTTGCCAGTATAATTACTGCACCTAACGCCCAGATATCACTACTGATACGGGGTTTCCTGACCTCATCTGATTTGGCAATCCCGGGGCCACTTGTTTTTTCCCCTACGGGAAGCATTAAGTGACACAGTAATATTGTCATTCCTGAAAGCAGGGCTGATATCAGGAAATCAAAGGCGAATCCAAATCTGTCAGCGAAGATAAATGCCAGCGTCGGGCCTGCTATCCATACAACAGACACACATGTACGCATCTGGGTATTCAGCCGCGTTGGGTTGATTCCTGCCTCCAGCGAATGCTTACGAATTATCGAAAGAAACAGCGTAACGCAAGCATTACCCGGCCCCAAAAGGAAAATGCCAATGAGCAGTGCCTGGACAGGATAACGGCAGTAAGCGAAAGCGATACCGGTCAGGGAAAGGGCCAAAACGGAAAGAATGAAAAGACGCTTATCCGGATAACCTTTATCCGAAAGGGAACCCATTAACTGGCAAAAAAACAATCCAGACAGTGAAGTTCCGAGGCTGTAAAAGGTAAGAAAAACCGGCGAGGCGTGTAATCCGTTTATCAAAAATATGCTCATCACTGGCAGGATAAACGTATAGGAAACGGCAACCGTTATATTTATCAGAAAGAGTCGCCAGGTAGAGCCGCAGAAAAATGCCATAGCAGTCATGCCTTCATGAAGTTTACTCCTGCGTTCTGAGAAGAATAACTTCATAAGATGCAGGAATAAAGAGAGATCCCGTACCCGCCTGCGCTGCACTAAGTTTTACTGTCATAGCTTTGTCAGCCTGATAATGTTTCCTTACCGGAAGCTGTGTCTCCATTCATCTGCTCTTTTCTCATAGTGTACCTCCATTTAAGTCAGCCTGTCCGCTTTGTGCCAGAAGCGGACACGGGAGCAGGAGTGACATTTTTACTAACGGTAGCACTGAACTGGAAAAGGTTGCTGGCAGTTTTTGCGGCACCGGGCATAACGAACCCGAATGTTAGACTCACGCTCTTTCATCTACTTCTTTTGAAATCTGGCCCGGTAAGGTTATGGTGAGAATTCAACTTAACTGGAAACAGGTGTTGCACATGTCAGCAGTACACTCAAATAAAGACTGGGTCAGAGTTGCACACACGCCGGGAAAAATTGAACGTCTGGAGGCCTTCTTCAGTGGATATGGTTATGAACCCCATCGTCATGATACCTATGCGATCGGCAGGACACTGTCTGGAGTACAAAGCTTTCGTTATCGAGATAGTAAAAAACATAGCTTACCAGGCGGGACAATAGTCCTGCATCCGGATGAAATTCATGATGGAGAGGCAGGAACGACAGAAGGGTTTCAGTACCGGATGGTCTATATCGAACCTGCGTTAATTCAGAAAATTTTGGGCGGAAAACCATTACCCTTTATTCCAGATGGAATATCAACGGATCCCCGGCTTTTTGCCGCCACTGGACCGCTGTTAAAAGCGTCAGAAGATGCTATTGATGTCCTTGAAGAGGAGGACGCCCTTTATGACCTTGCCCAGACTTTGGCCGTCGTGGGAGGGCAACGCTTACGTCGCTGCCTTTTGGATTATCAGTCTGCGGAGCGCGCGCGAGAATATATACAATCTGAATTCAGCCAGAACATTACGCTGGAAACCTTATCCACCGTCTGCGGTAAAGATCGCTGGAGCCTGAGCCGGGATTTTCGGGCACTTTTCGGCACGAGTCCTTATCGCTATGTAACAATGCGTCGTCTCGCATACTGCAGACATCTGATTCAGACAGGTCTGTCACTTGCAGAATCTGCTTTTGAGGCAGGATTCTCAGATCAAAGCCATATGACACGGCAGTTTATAAAGGCATACGGTATTTCTCCGGGCCGTTTGCAAAGTTTCATTCACCCCAACCGTGCCTGAGTTGCACGATCGTTCAAGACGGTCACAGCGACTTTATTTATTTTTGACGTTTCTTAACATTAAGGAATGTCATCATGTCTTTACCGGTAAATCTGGAACACAAATTCTCTCTTTTCGATGACCACTGGCAGCCAAGAGTCATTGCGCAGATGAACGATTACCAGTTCAAAATCGTGAAAATAGCGGGCGACTTTATCTGGCACTCGCATCCTGAAACTGATGAGGCCTTCATTGTAGTAGAGGGGGAATTGCGTATTGATTTTCGCGATAGCCACGTCCTCGTCTATCCGGGAGAAATCTTCGTTGTTCCAAAAGGTGTAGAACATAAAACGTCAGCTCAAACGACCGTAAAAATGATGATGATAGAACCTTGTGGTGTCCTGAATACTGGACACGAAGGGGGGGAACGAACCGCTGAAAACGATATCTGGATCTAGCCCGGTGGTATCAGACAGCCCGGCTGGCCTGTCTGATATATCACGACTACACAGATAACCTCAGGCTCACTACGGGCATGAACTTCCGCTCCTCGCTCATAGCGGACTACGCCTGGTTACCATTTTGATCGCTTAAGTCAGCAAAGTTTCAACTTAACCTGAAGTAGGGCATCCACATTTTTAAACCGTTCCAGACTGAGGCGTTGCTTTTAGAATCGCACGGCGGCAAGACCATTTCGCCTTGTCCGCTCCTGCTTGCGAAAAAGATCTGACCCGCTTTACGTCCGTCTGAACTGGCACTGGCCCGCCTTGACCCGTTTCTGGATGATAATCCCGACCAGTCTGTGTATCCGCGTCGGAGTGACCGCTAAGCTGCACCTCTGGCCGGGCGCGTTTCATGGTTTTAACAACAGCGATACGGCGGCGGTGTCGCTTCAGGTCTGAGAATTGACTCAGAACTGGCTGCACCGCTTTAATCCGAGACAGGGCGGTATTATTCGGCGGTAACCATAGTCAGCACTGGCCCTATGATGTGACCGAAAGTTCTTTTTCGGCTACCTTAAACGAATCCACTACACGATTAAGGTTTATAGTCTCATCCTCAACGACAGCAACCACCGATGAGGTCTCTTCAGCCAGGGCGGAGTTTTTCTGTGTGACAGTGTCGAGTTCAGAAACAGCAATATTAATCTGCTCAAGCCCCTTACTTTGCTCGTCCGAAGCCGTTCTGATGCTGTTCATGACATCATGTATTTCAAGTACAGATTCATATATCCCTGTAATCGAATCATGAGCGACATCAGACAGTCTGGCACCATCCTGAATTTCCGTTACTGAATCAGAAATAAGATTACTGATCTCCTTCGCCGATGATGAGCTTTTTTGGGCAAGGTTCCTGACTTCTGCCGCAACGACTGCGAAGCCTTTTCCGTGTTCGCCCGCCCTGGCAGCTTCAACGGCAGCATTTAGTGCCAGGATATTGGTCTGAAAGGCAATACTCTCAATGATGCCTGTGATATCGCTGATTTGTGATGATTTTTCCTGCATGTTTTTTAACAGGTCTGAAAGGGATAAGACTACAGATTTACCCTGTTCAGACTTGTCTCTGGTATGGTCAATCAGTTCAGATACCGCAGCGGAGTTTTGCGCATTGTTTTTTACAGCCACAGTAATTTCTTCCATACTGGACGCTGTCTGAACGATTGAGGCTGCCTGCTGCTCAGTGCGGGCTGAAAGTTCGCTGTTGCCGGCACTGACCTCACTGATACCTTTAACAATATTCTGTGCTCCCTCTTTAATCTCGGAAATCACCCTGATCAGTCCCGACTGCATCTCGCTGAGTTTCGCGAACAATGCCCCTATTTCAGTTTTACGATGGAATCCTGTCATCACCGCGCTGGTGAGGTCGCCTGACTCAATGCGTTCCAGTTGCGCATAAACCTGTGAAAGAGGCTTAATGAGCACATTTTTAAAAACACCGATGAGTCCGAGGATGAAAATGATATTAAAAATTATCGTGCCGTAGAAAAACACGGTTACATTATTATAAGTTTCGCTACTTTTTGAGGAAATATCAGCACTGATATCTGCCAGCTTGTTTCGCCATTTGTCATAATCGTTTTGCATTTTCTCCTTATAAGGGCCGGCATTTAATGAGAACATAAGGTTTACGTCCTTCTTATAGCCATTTTTCAGCGACTGCTGCAAAAGGGATGAGTAGGCCTGATAGCTTTCCTTTAACGCTTTCTGTATGTCTTCAGGCATTCCCTTAATATCGGCAAGTTGCTGATAGCTGTTGAAGTCATCCCTGGCTTTACTGAGCGTTTTTTCTCCGTGATTAATGAAGAAGTTTACTTTTTCGCTTTCCGTTCCCTCTTTGATTAACCACAGGGCAATCCGGTTAGTGTCCGCCCGCACCTCGTTTAACTGCGTCCATACGTCAGCGATAAGATGGACTTTTTTACTCACAACTTCAGCATTTCTGAAGTTATCCCTGTCAGAGCGTAAGTAATGGAGAAATATCAACCCAACCATCAATTGAATGATGACGATAAACACTGCGCTGATAAGTAATAAATTAGAAAGCCTGGCTTTTCTGATAACGGACATTTTTATCTCCTCTTATACACTAAAAGGGTTATCGGCAGCTTTACCGGTAACATTAGCGTGTAAATCATGAGGGGGAATCTTGTTTTCTTGATTATCTTTATGATTTTAAAATCACTTTGATTTTTAATGTTGCTTATTTTTCATGAAAAAGAAAGTAATGCCTACTTACTGCTCAGTTGAGCAAGATTATGTCCTTACGGTTTTGTTTTCTGCAAAACCATTTTTCCATAACAAAAGAATTAAGATGCAATAATAAGCAAGCAAATTCATTATTTCATTTGATGCTTATTTTTAGAGGCGTTTTCCCTTAAAGTGGTAATGATGAGTTAAAAGGGGGTGTAATGAAATTTCAGCATTTATTTTAATGCCGCGACCGGATTCCGCTAGCTCAGCATAAAAACACTGTGTTTCTCATATTCTAAACTATTCATCGTATAGTGATGGCAGGAAGCTTATTTAAGATGTCCGGGAAAAAGATTATGGGCGGCGGGCTGATCTGGGATTCAGTCAGCGCCACCACAGCGAAAATCCAGACAGAGTTCAGGAATATCGTAACGGAGCGGAGAGCCGTCATCGATAATAATAAATTCTGCCCTGTCAAGCAGGCTGGTCTGGTAGTTTTCCTGTTGCCGAAGTAAGCTGGTTACGGATGAAATCGTCTTTTAATTGCCGCAGAAATGCGTCACACACGTTATGTCAATGTGAGATTTATCCTCAGTATGCCGATTCACTCACTGCCTGATTAAAAGATTTAAAACGCCATCCATTTTCCGTGTCCACACTCAGCATGGAAATCTCTGAGTTCTCAAAGCTGCCATAAAAAAGTAATAAAGATCGCATTAATTAATTTTATACCTACCAGTAATTGTTTAAATCCCTTTGTTTACATCAAGTTATCTCACGTCAGGTTTTTATTACATTTTTACGGTGTTTGCCACGTCTCATCATTTCTTTAGCCACACACTGTTGTTTTGTGATCCATGCAACATTTGAAAGCTTTAGCCGGTGTGCCTTGTAAAGGCTCCCTGATAATCAGCCGATATCTGTGAGTAGGTCTGAGCGCGTTCTTGACAGGGCACAGGCGCGTTTCAGACGACAGATACGTTCCGCCTTCCGTTGAACATCCTCTTCATTTAATTAATTAAAGCACGGGAAACATACTCATGAAATTCAGTCGGGCGTCGGTACGTATGCAGCTTACGCTGGGTTTTGCATCACTCGTCATTATGGTTCTTCTTATCGCCTGCCTTTCTGTCAGGGCTTTGATGAACGCAAATGATACATTCCGAAACCACGTTGAGCAGGTTTCGGCCAGGGAAAGCCTGGTGAATACCATACTCGGGGATATTAAAACCAATTCTCTTGATATTTACGGTCTTGTTC
The DNA here is from genome assembly GCF_004364735.1 of Pantoea sp. PNA 14-12. Classification (NCBI taxonomy): domain Bacteria; kingdom Pseudomonadati; phylum Pseudomonadota; class Gammaproteobacteria; order Enterobacterales; family Erwiniaceae; genus Pantoea; species Pantoea sp. PNA 14-12. Next base: position 1,208,996 of record NZ_SOAJ01000001.1, read on the forward strand.
TTGTCAGTGAGCCCGCTGACATTTTAGCGGGCAGGGAACAGGTCAGTCGGGCGGAAGCCAGCATGACGGCGGCGACGGAAAAACTGACCCGTGCTGTTAATTCACAGGCGGATATAACGGAGCGCGACAGACATTTCGTTCAGGCTATCGTTGATGCTGAGAAAACTTATCGTCCCGTGGCTGACCATATTGTTTCACTGGCGCTCGAGGAAAAGAAAGCTGAAGCCATAGACCGGCTTAACCGTGAACTCAGGCCAGGTTTGCAGCGACTCATCAGCGCTGCGAATGACTATCTGGACTACAGCAAACAACAGTCAGAAAACCGGGTGGAAGTTGCGCAGAAAACCTACCTGTCTACCCGGCTCGTCTTCATCTCTGTCACTCTTGTTTCGCTGGTTCTGTCAGTACTGTTGGGCGGAATAATCATCCGGACACTTTTGCGCGCCCTGGGTGAAGAGCCGGGGACATTGAAACATCTTGTTCAGCGGATTGCGGAAGGCGATCTTAATCCTGTACCTAATGCCTCGCAGGCACCGCAGGGCAGTGTTCTGGCCGCGCTGGGGCTGATGCAGAAAAACCTGGCGCAACTGATCAGTCAGGTAGCCCATTCTGCCGACAATATTCTCAAGGCAGCGGAAGAAATTCATCAGGGCAATGAGGACCTCAGTCGCCGTACTGAAGCACAGGCATCCGCACTGGAGCAAACCTCGGCCAGCATGGAACAACTGACGGCCACGGTAAAAAATAACGCTGCGAGCGCTCAGGAAGGCAATGAAAAGGTTTCAGGGGCCGCTCACACAGCACAACGCGGCGGCGATGTCGTGGCACGCGTCGTCTCCACTATGCAGGATATCTCCAGTAGCTCAGGGCATATCTCGCAGATTATCAGTGTTATTGAAGGTATCGCTTTTCAGACCAACATTCTTGCGCTGAACGCGGCGGTTGAAGCGGCGCGGGCAGGGGAGCAGGGGCGTGGATTTGCGGTGGTGGCCGGTGAAGTTCGTAACCTTGCGCAGCGCAGCGCCCTGGCCGCGAAAGAGATTAAAACGCTTATCGACGAATCTGTACAGCGTGTCGATACGGGGTCGGGTCTGGTCAGTGATGCAGGTGAAACCATGTCGGAAATTGTGAGCGCCGTAAACAGCGTCAAAACGCTGATGGCGGAAATTACCATTGCTTCGCGCGAACAGCATGCCGGCATTGAGCAGATAAATAAAGCTGTAACACAAATGGACCAGACCACCCAGCAGAATGCCGCGCTGGTTGAAGAAAGCAGCGCGGCTGCAGCAAATCTTGAGCAGCAGGCCCGGTTAATGCTGCAGGAAATTGCTGCTTTTGACATCTCACATACAGTCCCGGACGTGGCTGCTACAACGCATCTGTCAAGGAGTCTCCCGTGAACAGCCTTCGCCTTTATTTAGTTGTCACAGTTCTGGCGTTGCAGACAGGCTTTACCGGGTACGCTGCAGCAGCGACGACACCCGTTACGGTGGGTCTCATCACAAAAACGGACGCCAACCCTTACTTTGAAAAAATGAAGGCCGGTGCGCAACTGGGAGCAACCGTTCATAACATCAGGTTACTTACTGCATCCGGTAAATCAGACGGGGATGTGGCTTCGCAGATTACTGCTATTCAGTCCATGGTCGCAGCCGGTGCTACCACACTACTGATTACCCCCAGTGATGCCAAAGCCGTTGTGCCTGCCATTGAGGAAGCGCGAGCCAGAGGGGTACAGGTCATTGCTCTGGATTCGCCAACGGACCCGGCCAGCGCGGTTGACGCGCTTTTTGGCACGGATAATTACCAGGCCGGAGAGGCCATCGGTAAGTATGCCAGGGCCGTCATGCCCGTCAGATTCCCCGGGCAGTCAATGAAGATTGCCATGCTGGATTTGTCTCCGGGTAATCTGGTCGGGGCAAGACGTCACAATGGATTTATGAACGGTCTGGGGCTTAAAGCGGCGGACAGCGAGTCTTACATGCTTTCAGGCTCCCCGGAGGTGGTCTGCGCTGGCAGCACCGGTGGGGCGAAGCAGCAGGGACACGATGTGATGGCTACCTGCCTGAAAGATCATCCTGATATCAACCTGGTTTACACCATTAACGAGCCGGCAGCGGCCGGTGCCTATGAGGCACTCAGTGAGGCGGGGAAAGAAAGAGCCGTGTTACTGGTTTCCATAGACGGGGGATGTGAGGCAATCAAAAGTATTGGCCGCGGAGAGATAGCCGCGACAGCCCAGCAGTATCCCCTGACGATGGCGGCCATGGGAGTAGATGCGGCCGTTGCCTATGCGAAGCACGGAAAAAAAGCGAGTGGGTTCGTAAATACAGGCAGCCTGCTGATAGCGGCCAGGCCGGTTCAGGGGGTGCCCGGGGGAACCGTTACGGATGGCATGAATGCATGCTTTGGTGCTAAATAATGTAGCCATTTATGCAAGCCAAAAGGGGGGCTGTATAGTCTGGCCCCCCTGATTTAACGTGAGGTCGATGTATACGTCACTCCCTGGCACACCTTCACCGACACGTAGCAGGTACTCCTCATCAAGGGCTGTTTCTGTATATTTTTACTTCTGCGCCTCAGGAAGAGGAGTGAGTGGCGATAAGCCATACCACCAGTAAAATCTATTTAACAACCTAAGGCATCACTGATTAACGATTATTCCGGAGGGCGTTAATGAAAGAAGAAAATGAAGTGGCTGACCCTGATCACGATTTGCACCACATGAATGAAGAACAGTTGCTACAGGAGATAAAGCGACTGAGGGCAGCCATACGCGCGCATCGTGACGCTACGGGACACGACCTCTGCTGGTTTCATCCTGAATTGTGGTCACTTCTACCTGAACAAAAGAATTCACCGATACAGGTTCCTGACTGGCCGCAATTTATGGAGGGATGTGTGATATACCGCCAGTCGCTGGATGAAAAACCAGATTAAATCATCTGTTCTTCTGGCCCTTGTTTTGGAGAGGGAATACATATCTTCAGAGAAAGGTTAAGCAGACTAAAAAACTGTAGGCACTTTGCTTTTTATTAAAAACAGTACGGTTTGCCAAATCAGGCTAACCGGTGGCAAAGCTTTACATCGTTTACTGAACCGACCATGACTATAACGCTCACGTTGCGCCAGAAGCGATCATTCCTATACTGGAATTAATCACGCATTCTGCTGAATAACCTGCATCCACATTTTCTCTGCCTGCTGTCATGCGGCGGTCACTTTCTGCCAATGGTCATCCTGTAAAAAACGCCGCAAAGCAGCAGAAGTATTTTGCTGCTGCACACTTTTTGTGTTTAAGATGATAGAAATCTATCATATCGGGCTGTGTAATGAAAAAAATATCCATGTCAGCGGTAGCCAGAGCTGCGGGTGTCGGGGTGGCTACCGTTGATCGTGTTCTAAATAACAGAGCGTCAGTGAAGCAGGAAACCCGGGACCGCGTTCTGCGCGCAGCGGAAGCGCTCGGTTACCGGGAAGATCTGCGTAAGGTGATGACGCCAGAAGCCACGGCGGTTAAGAGCGCGGTGCGCACCGGGTTTATTCTGCTGCCCAGTGATTATTCGTTTTATCAGGTGCTGTCAGAGGAAATCCGCCGGTATGCGGACGGAAAACTGGCGACAGAGCCGGCGTTTGTATGGGCTGATATACATGATGTGGAGAAAGTTGTGTCGTCTCTTGAAGCTCTGGCAAAACGCGTCGATATCATTGGAGTAGTTGCGCTCGATCATCCTCTTATACGGCATACCATTAAGCAACTATCCGCATCAGGCGTGCAAATTTTCACTTTGTTTTCCGATCTTTCTCCCTGTGGTCAGGCGGGCTATATCGGTCTCGATAATCTGAAAGCAGGGCGTACAGCGGGATGGTTTGCTGAGCGCATGATGGAAAAAGACAGTGTTATTGATGTGCTGCTCGGCGATCACCGTTTCAACTGCCAGGAAAGCTGTGAAATAAGTTTTCGTTCGTACCTGCGCGAGAACAGACAAGATGCGGTGGTGCTTGAGCCGTTACAGACGCGGGAAAGCATCAGTGGGGGCTATCTGGCTGCCAGCCAACTGCTCAAAAACCATCCCAGTGTGACCATGATTTATGCGCCGTGCGGTGGCATAGAGGGCGTAATCAAGGCGGTCTGTGAAAGCGCGCGACATGATATAAAAATTCTCTGCCATGGCCCGTTCATCGGCGATGAAATGGCGCTTATCGCGGGGCATGTCGATGTGATGATACGCCACCGTATCGATGTTGTGGCTGAGACGATCGTCTCTGTTTTTATCCGCAGACATCAGGAAACCGACCGCAATCCTCTCTCTGTTACCGTTCCCTTCGATCTGGTTACCCGGGAAAATATCTGACGTCTCACGACGTATCACGCAGAGGGTTGTGCTGTCTGAGTTTGATGTAAATCTATCAATAATATGATTTAAAAAAATCATGATCTCTATCAAATAATCCACGAAGGAGGGTTGCTGGTATCAAAAAACCGGCGCAATACTGCGCGCACTGAGTCAGGCATTTGTCGCCTGCATGTCAGTGCTTACCTGTGTTGCCGCATCCGGAGAAAAACCATGACCATTTCCATCGCGACTGCACCCTGTAGCTGGGGAGTGGACGACCCGAAAAACCCGTTTCTTCCCCCCTGGCAGAGCGTGCTAAAAGAGGCCGCGCTCGCCGGATACAAAAGTCTGGAGCTGGGACCATGGGGATACTTGCCTGTTGAGCCCGAAGCCCTGACGTCTGCACTTCAGGAACATCAGCTGTCTGTTATTGCCGGCACCCTTTTCGACGATTTAGTCAGTGAAGAAAACTTCCCGGCAATGATCGATCTGACCCATAAGATCTGCCACAACCTGAGCGCCGTTACCCGGCAGGCTGACGCTGTCAATGAGGGGACATCGCCACCTTATCTTGTCATCATCGACTTTGGTGATCCTGAACGTGCCGCCACAGCCGGTCAGTCAGAAAAGGCCCCGCGGCTTAATCCCAGTGACTGGCAGACGATGATAAGACATATCACCATTCTGAGTGAGATTGCCTGGAAAGCGTACGGTGTCAGGCCGGTCATTCATCCCCATGCTGGTGGCTGCATTGAGTTTGCCGATGAACTGGAAAAGCTGGTCCACGATATTCCCCATACCGTAGCCGGGCTTTGCCTGGATACCGGCCATCTGTATTACGCTGGCATGGCGCCGGTGGCTACGCTGGAACGTTACTGGGACAGGATTGATTACCTGCACTTCAAGGATGTTAACGAGGCTGTCTGGCGCCGGGCAGTTAAAGAAGGGCTGGATTTTTTCACCGCCTGCGCCCAGGGCGTCATGTGTCCTCTTGGCAGCGGTGCCATCCACTATCCGGACGTTCATGCATTTCTGCGCCAGCGTCGTTACAAGGGCTGGATAACCATTGAACAGGAAAGAGATCCGCGTGATGCGGATACAAGCCTGCGTGATGTCACGGCCAGTCTGCATTATCTGCATTCCGTCGGTTTCTGAGGAGAATAATCATGATTAACGGCATTAAACCGCTCGAAAAATCACTTCGGTGGGGCATGGTCGGCGGTGGCGGAACCAGTCAGATTGGCTACATTCACCGCTCATCGGCACTCCGTGATCATACCTTTACGTTAGTCGCCGGCGCGTTCGATATCGATGCCGCACGTGGGCGCGCCTTTGGTGAGGCACTGGGCCTTTCACCAGACCGGTGCTATGCCGACTACGAAACCCTGTTTGCTACAGAAGGACAACGCGAGGACGGTATTCAGGCCGTCTCCATCGCCACACCAAACAATACGCATTTTGCTGTCTGCTGCGCCGCGCTTGAAGCGGGACTTCATGTGATATGTGAGAAGCCGCTGTGCTTTACGGTCGAAGAGGCTGAGCATCTGGCGAAACTGAGCCGGGAGATAAACAAGATCATCGGCGTGACATATGGTTATACCGGTCATCAGCTCATTCTCCAGGCCAGAGAAATGATTGCGGAGGGGCTTCTTGGCGACATCCGCATTGTTAACATGCAGTTTGCACACGGTTTTCACAACGAATCCGTTGAACAAAATAACGCCAGTACCAGCTGGCGCGTTAACCCGCGCTTTGTCGGACCCAGTTACGTGCTGGGGGACCTGGCAACCCATCCGTTGTGCATCGCTGAAACTATGGCTCCCGGCTTAAAAATCAGGCGACTGCTGTGCTCGCGTCAGAGCTTTGTTAAAAGCCGCGCTCCCCTCGAAGATAACGCGTTTGTCCTGATGGAATATGAGAATGGCGCAGTCGGCAGTCTGTGGGCCTCCGCCGTTAACTGCGGCTCCATGCATGGGCAAAAAGTGCGCATCGTCGGCGCTAAAGCCAGTATCGAGTGGTGGGATGAACAGCCGAACCAGCTCCGGTTTGAAATTCAGGGCGAGCCGATACGCATCCTGGAAAGGGGCATGGACTATCTTCACCCGGCCGCGCGTGCAGATGACCGTATCGGAGGGGGACATCCCGAAGGTCTTTTCGAGGCCTGGTCAAACCTCTACAGACGTTTCGCGCTGGCTATGGATGCCACCGATCGGGGTGACGACGCCTTCCTGAAAGATTTCTGGTATCCCGATGTGCATGCGGGTCTGGCGGGCGTCAAATGGGTGGAAAACTGTGTCCGTTCAGCCGAATCCGGCTCGACGTGGGTGGAATGCTGATATCGACTGTAGTGGATGAGCGCATCAGTCTGTTGAGGATGAGCGTAGCGATTGAGTGACTTTCTCTGCCTGAAACCCGACTCAGGCAGCATGAGATAACGTAAAGGTGGCATCAATGAAAATTGCATTCGACGTAGATGTAATCAAAGATCTGGGTATCACCAAAATGGTCCGTCAGGTGTCGGAATGGGGCTACAAGTACATCGAGCAGTCTCCGCATCCGGAAATTAATCCGTTCTATAAGCATCCCCGCGCAAGCCGCGAAATCATTGCGGAGTATAAGAAGGCCCTGCGCGAAACGGGCGTTGAAATTTCCTCTTTCATTTGTGTTTACCGCTGGTCTGGCCCGGATGAACTGCGCCGACAGGCGGCGGTAAAAAACTGGACACGCCTCGTTGAAATCGCCGTCGAAATGGGGGTTCAGGTTATTAATACCGAACTGGCGGGCGATCCTAATCAACCTGAAATCTGCGATGAGATGTTTTACCGCTCGATGGAAACACTGCTTCCGCTGTTCGAACGTGAAGGCATCCGTGTAGAAATACAGGCGCATCCATGGGACTTCTGCGAAGAAAGCGACGAAACCGTTAATATGGTCAGGTCATTCAGGAGTGATAACGTTAAATACGTTTACAGCGTCCCGCATACCTTTTTTTACGATAAAGGAAAAGGGGACGTAGAGAGGATGCTTCGTCATGCGGGGCACGATCTCTCTCATGTTCTCATTGCCGATACGATGAATCACACCAAACATTGCCGCTACATTGTCAATCCACCCGGTGTCGATGCGACCATTCATCAGCATGTTGGCATCGGAGAAGGCGAGGTGGATTTTGAGACGCTGTTCCGCACCCTGCGGGAAATGAAGTTTGCAGAGCAGACGTTCAAAGTGGGTGGCGAACCTGTCGTGGCCGCTTCGCTGTTCGGTTACCCGGAAAAAATGAAATATCAGGCCGTTGAGACCCGGGAGCGGATAGAACGGGAATTGCTCACGCCGTCTCGCTGAGTCATCTGCCCGGCAACATGGGGAAGGTATTTCCGCCTTCACGCCGGGCTTTTAAACGATACCTCTCTGACTGTTACTGCCTCAGTACTGACTGTCTGACCCAACGGTTTATCGCTTCTCCTTGCTCACCGCTGGCTTCAGCCATCTTCGCTGTCCATTTGTTTCTGCATTTGGCATGACATCCAGCCCTTACGGCTGTCTCTGCCTTTATCTGTCGCGAAACGCATTATGCAGAAGTCGCCACATATGATGGGCTGCCGGGGTAAAGCGCCTGTCGGAGTTCCGTAACAGGTGACACTGAGCGCTACTGGCAATCGGGTGATCGATTGGCACGGCGACAAGTGTGCCCTGGCGAATCGGGTCGGCGGCGGCGTGGGCCGTCATAAACGAGACGCCGAGCCCGGCCTGGCTGAGGTTCATGGCGGTCGAGAAGAGGTTACACCGGTAAGCCGGATGGAACTGCAGGCCCTGGCTTTTGAACATCGCGTTCATATGCCGCTGCAGGCCAAAGTTCTCTGTGAGGGCGATAAGCGGGTGAGCAGTCAACGCTTCAATGGTGATGCTGGCAAGACTGGCGACAGGATGCTGCGGCGCGACGACGGCACAAATCGGCCCCCACTTAAAACTGTGCCGCTTCAGTTCCGGTGTGCCAATCGGACCAAACGCCAGCGCCATATCCGCTTCGCCGCTGACGATATCGTTCATCATCTCCTGCATGCTGCCGACCACAATATCGACAAACACCTGCGGGTAAGACTGGGCAAATTCGCGCATAACCCCTTCGATAAACGCCGTGATCAGTCCGCCGCCAATGCGCACCGAAAGCGTTCCGCCGCGCATATGGCGCAGATCTTTAAGCTGGCTCTCCAGCTTTTCGCGCCGCATACGGCTGACAAAATAGTCCTCTGCCAGCAGGCGTCCCGCTTCGGTCAACACCACGTTACGCCCACGCCGTTCCAGCAAGGGAAGCTGTAGCGCACGCTCAAGTTGTGCGATTTGACGGCTGACGACCGACGCATTAACCCCGAGGATATCTGCCGCGCGGCGAATGCCGCCCTGGTTACCGACTTCATACAGATAGCCCACCTGTTTATCCTGGAACATCTGCCACATTTCCTCGTTACTGTTGACCTTAAGGCAACAATAACATCACTACACGGCTATTTATCAAGCTGTTTAAATAGTGATAATCAAATTAACCGTTAATTTTCGCTGGTCAGAAAAGAAAAAAAGCGAACAACATCGTACTGCACCAAAAGTGCGCCCAGAAACGGTGAGAAGTTATTTGCCTGCGCCTTTAGGCAGGCAGAGAAAAAAACACTTTTCCGAAAAGGGATATGACGTTCTCATGTTTTTTTGGGAAGGGGTTTTACTGCACTAAAAATCTTAATAAAAGAGGTTTATTTCACGGCTGGGCTATTCAGGCATGGATCCTGCTTAGTATCAGGACTTTTCCATTACAGATGTAAAGAGAGACGATATGAGCGAATCAAAAACACTGAAGCAGCCAGATAAAGAAGCGACAGAGGAGTGGAAAGTGGGGCCGGGCGCGTGGATTTCACTGATCATTGTGCTGCTGGTCTTTTCCGGCTTCTTTTTTAAAGTTGACGGTATGGCCTGGCTGGGTGCATTCGATTTTACCACGTTAGGTGGCGCGTTCGGCACCATGAAAACGCCGGAAACCAATACCTTTATCGGCAGCGGCGGCCTGAGCGCCAAAGCCGGCTTTCTCTTTGCACTCTCGCTGGTGCCCACGGTAATGCTGGCACTCGGCCTGCTGGAAATCTTCACTCATTATGGCGCGATCCGCGCGGCACATAAATTACTTACTCCGCTGTTAAAACCACTGCTCGGGATTCCGGGTTATACCGGTCTTGCGTTGATTACCGATCTGCAAAGCACCGATGCCGGCGCGGCATTAACCAAAGAGCTCTATGACAGCAAAAAAATCACCCGTAAAGATGTGGTGATTATGGGCTCGTGGCAATACTCGGGTGCCGGGTTGATTAATAACTATTTCTCTATCGGCTCGGCGATGTTCGCTTCATTAACGCTCCCCATTATTATTCCGCTGATTTTAATGTTTGTCCTTAAATTCGTCGGTGCCGCCGTGGTTCGCCTGGCATTAAATACTGTTTATAAGCGAGATTTCGACAATGAATAATCAGGCAAAAGTCTCCGGTAATCCGTTTGATATTTTCGTTATTGGTGCGCGCAAAGGGTTTAATATCGCCATTAATAATCTGATGCCAAATGTATTAATGGCCTATGTCATCGCAGAAATGCTTAATTTGCTGGGCGTGATGCAGATTATTGGGCACATTTGCGCCCCGCTGATGGGGCTTTTTGGCCTGCCGGGCGAGGCGATCACCGTACTGTTAACCGCCTGGCTCTCTTCCTCTGCGGGCACCGGCGTTGCCGTCAGCCTGCTGAGTAAAGGCCAGCTTGATATGGCCCAGATTACCATTCTCGCGCCCGCCATCTTTTTGATGGGCTCGCAACTCCAGTACATGGGGCGCCTGCTGGGCGTGGCCGATGTGCCGAAGAAGTACTGGCCGTTACTGATGGCGGTCAGCATTCTCAATGCCGTAATCGCCATGCTGATTATGCGCGTTATTGCCTGAGCACTAAGGAGTAAGACGTGTCGCGTACACTTGAGCACTTTAATTACCTGCACCAAATCCCGGAACTGGGGTTCGAAGAGTTTAAAACCTCCGCCTATATCGCGGGCGTACTGGAGGCGGCGGGCTACCGGGTCACTCGCCAGGTAAATAACACCACCGGTATTGTCGCCGTCCTGGACAGCGGTAAGCCTGGCCCGACGTTAGCGCTGCGCGCCGATATGGATGCGCTGGGCCATATCATTGACGGCCAACATGTGGCGCGTCACACCTGTGGGCACGATGGCCACTCCACCGTCGTACTGACCACCGCCCAGGAGGTGATGGCTGAAGGATTGGTGAAAAAGGGCCGGTTAAAATTCATCTTCCAGCCTGCGGAAGAGCTGGGCACCGGGGCGATTGCCCTGACCGAAGGCGGCGTGCTTGATGATGTCGACATGTTGCTCGGCTTCCACCTGCGCCCGCTGGAGGAGTGCCCGATGGGCCAGGCCGTGCCGGCGATGTACTACTCAGCGTCCGCTACCGTGGAAGTGATGTTCCACGGCAAAGCGGCGCACGCCGCGCGGCCACATTTGGGCGTCAATGCGCTGGATGCCGCTGCGCACGCGGTGCAGGCGGTGAACGGCATTCATCTTGCTCCGTCGCTGACATGGAGCGCAAAAGCGACGCGGTTTCTCTGTGATGCGGGCGTGACTAACTCGATCCCTGATAAAGCGCAGGTGTGCTGGGATCTGCGTGCGGCAGAGAACGAAGCGATGGCTACCCTCAAACCACAGGTGGTACGCGCGATTGAGAGCAGCGCCGCCGCCTATGGCGCACGCGCAGAGATCCGCATTCTGAAAGAGATGCCCGCCGCCATTATCCATGACGAGGCCACAGACGTGATCGCACGCGGTATTCGCAGCGTATTTGGCGAAACCGGCCTCACTGCGCCGAAGTCGACACCCGGCAGTGAAGACTTCTTTCACTATCTGCGTCTTCGTCCACAGATTAAAGGCGGCTTCTGGGGACTGGGGGCTAACCTGACGCCCGGTCTGCATCATCCGGAGATGCATTTTGACCGTGACGCGCTGGCGCTTGGGGTGAAAGTGTTTAAAGCCTGCGTGCAGGATGTGCTTGGCTGATTATCAGTCAGCAACAGCGACGTGCCGCGCTCGCCGTACGTCGACGTCGGAATCGCAAATGATCCCCTCAACGTGTAGCAGCGATCTGCACGGGATAAAGGGACAAACCTCCGGCGTCGACTATGTTCGGCGCGGGGACTGTTTCCCCTGGCTTTAACAACGTATGGCGCGCCATATCGCTGACATGCGCGCAGACCGTCAGCAAACCCTGTTATCAAGGAACTCGTCTGGGCGTATACGGTATGAATGCTGAAGCCTCTGTTACATCATATTTATGGCGAGACTTAATGAATAACCCATCAGAAGTGAAGTTTATTGATTTCGCTTTGTGTGCGGGATGGTATGGTAAGCACAAATATAAATCAGGAGGAAGAGGTGCATGCGTGCAGTCGAATTATTACAGTACGGCCTGAAACCAGGCACTGGACGAGACTTTCATAAAATCATGGTCGAGAAAAGCGCGCCTTTACATCGTGAAGCGGGAATCGACATCATTGCTTTTGGCAACTCTGCACATGATGTCGATGCTTACTACCTCATCCGGGCTTTCGATAATATGGCGCATATGGAAGCCTCTCAGGCCGCGTTTTACCTGAGCGATGAATGGAAGCGTGGCCCACGAGAAGCCATCATTGAACGTATTCAGACCTGTGTCAAATCTGTATTGATGCTCTCTGAGACAGCAATAAATGCTTTGAGAAACTGACATATTTCGCCCAGCCGTGAGCTTCTTTGCCATTTCTTAAAATTGTAATTAAGTGGCAGACATTTATCAGGTACTACTGTCAGCGTTGGCTTACTCATATCATTATCTTCCCAGACCTGCTTCATCATATTTATTACGCAAGTTCACCTGGCGATCACCGTTACGATAAGTACACATCCTGGTGCGTTCTCATTCGTCTGCGCACAGGTTAATTAGCAGCTCACCCTGCTAATATTTACGTTCCGCTGAGGCCTGCCACTGCTCACGCGTCATCGCATAACACAGGCTTGGCGGGGCATTTTCGACGTCATAAATCTCTTTGATGTAGCGCAACCCGCTTTTCTCCAGCACGTGAATTGACGCCTGATGATGACGTCGTACCGAGGCGGTCACGGACGCCAGCCCCAGCTTGTTGAAGCCGTAATCCAGGGCAAAACGTGACAGCTCAGTAGCATAACCTTTACCCCATGCCTGGGTGTCAAAGCGATAGCCGAGATTATTGGTCAACTCACCGGCAAACTTACGTACGCTCAACCCACCAAAGCCAATCAGCGTATCGGGCGCATCTCGCGTCGATATCGCCCAGCTTTCAAACCCGTACCGTTCAAAAGCGGCCAGCCTCTCGGCCAGCTTCTGCTGCGCGAACGCCAGGCTCGGATACGGGCCCGCCGGGTTAAACGTGTTGGTCGCAGGATCGCCATAAATACGGAACAGATCCTTGTCGTCGGAAGGGCGCATAGCTCTGAGCAACAAACGTGCTGACTGCAGAAACATTATAAACCTCACTGTTATGTCGTTATCCACGCTCACTATTAATAGCCTTTTTACAGAATCAGGAGAAGCAATGGTGATACAACAACTGCGCATTGCGCGCCCGGTCAGTGACCTGACCGCGAGCGCAGACCTGTACTGCACAGGCCTTGGGTTGCATAAACTGGGGGAATTCAGGGACCATGATGGATTCAGCGGCATTATGCTGGGTGATAAGACCTTGCCCTGGCATCTGGAGTTTACGTTTTGTCAGCATCATCCTGTCCAGCCCGTGACCACGGTTGACGATCTGCTGGTGCTGTATCTGCCGGACGCGGCGTGCTGGCAGCAACGTTGTCAGGCAATGACGCGTGCCGGGTTTACTGAAGTGACGTCTTTTAACCCGTACTGGGCAAAAAACGGCGCAACCTTTCAGGACAGGGACGGCTATCGGATCGTTATCCAGCATGCCGCATGGCAGGCCTGACGGCATAAGTAATAAGCAGGCGCTACCACACGGGCTGGTGGGTTGGCGTGCGGCTCTCTCTTACAGAGGAGACGTTTGAATCTGGCGTCGCCCATGGCATGATGAAAACCTGTTTTTACGCCGAGCCCACACATGATCGCCATTGCCTGTTTACATACTGCGGCCAGCAATATTCGCATCTTTGACGATGCAGCGAGCCAGTTGCCGTCGGGAGATCTGCAACTGAGTCATCTGGTGATGCCGCACCTGCTGGCGGAGGCCGAAGCCAGTGGCGGACTGACGCCTGAACTTCATGCACGGATCGGCGCGTTGCTGGTGAGTCTGCAACCCCATTTTGACGCCATTCTGATGACCTGTTCCACGCTCGGACCGGTGGCTGAAAGCTTTACAAACGCATCTTCGCCATGCGTGGTCTGGCGCACAGACAGCATGCTGGCAGAGGCGGTCCGCGAAAATCCCAGGCAAACGGTCGTGCTTTGTGCGGCTGAATCCACGCTGGGCGCCACGCGGGCACTGTTTCACGGTGCCAACGGGCGGGCAGAGGTCGTTCTGATTCCGGGAGCCTGGCAGAAGTTTAAAGCGGGGGATCAGACCGGCTATCTTGCCTGTGTAACAGAAGCGGTTGAAGCGGCCTGGCAGCAGGGCGCGGAGCAGGTTGTGCTGGCGCAGACGTCAATGGCACCGGCGGCGGCGCATTTCGCATCAACACGTCAGCCCCTGACCGGCCCGCATCTGGCGCTACAGCGTTGTCTTCAACACTATCAGTAAGGCCGCACGCCGTGCGGCCATAACGGTTTACTCGTCCGGCGTCAGTGTTCCTTTTGCGCCGTGAGGTTCAGAACGCAGATACTGCGGCGGCGCTTTCACCGTTGCATCGAATGCGGCAGCGGCGTGCCATGGCCAGCGTGGGTTATAGAGCATACCGCGTGCCAGCGCGACCAGATCCGCTTCCCCCTGCTGCAAAATATCTTCGGCTTGCTGCGGCTCGGTAATTAAGCCTACCGCAATCACCGGGATACCGATTTGCTGACGAATATCCCGCGCGAAAGGGACCTGATAGTTCGGGCCGACGCTGATCTGCTGCTGTTCTGACAGGCCCCCACTGGAAACGTGGATATAGGCGCAGTTCAGCGCTTCCAGCTGTTGCGAAAAGGCAATGGACTGGCTTACATCCCAGCCGCCCTCAACCCAGTCGCTGGCAGAAATACGCACGCCCACCGGAATGGCGGCCGGGACGGCCTCACGTACTGCTTTAAAGACCTCAAGCGGATAACGCATTCGGTTCTCCAGTGAGCCGCCGTATTCATCATCGCGGGTATTGGAAAGCGGCGACAGAAACTGGTGCAGCAGATAGCCGTGCGCGGCATGCACCTCAATGAGTTCAAGGCCAAGACGAACGGCCCGCTTTGCCGTAGCGACAAACGCCTCTTTGACACGCGCCAGCGCGCTGGCGTCCATTGCCCTGGGCGGATGATCGCCTTCACTGAACGGCAGGGCGGAAGGGGCCACGGTTTGCCAGCCACCGTTCTGAGGCGAGATGTGTTCGCCGCCTTCCCACGGCACGTCGCAGGATGCTTTGCGCCCGGCATGACCCAACTGAATACCAATCGGCATATCGGAATAGCGACGGATGTCAGCTAATACCGCCGCCAGTGCGGCTTCGGTGTCATCATTCCATAACCCCAGGTCGCCGTAGGTGATACGACCAATATCTTCTACCGCGGTCGCTTCAATGATTAACAGTCCAGCCCCTGAAAAGGCGAGCTGCCCCAGATGGATACGATGCCAGGCGGTTGCGCAACCCTCTTCAGCGGAATACTGACACATTGGCGCAATAACAATTCTGTTATCGAGCGTTAATTCACCGAGTGAAAAAGTGGAAAACAGCGTGCTCATAAAAACCTCATGTCTGAGAATCAATACGTTGAAAAACTATAGTGGCTGAATGCAAAACAGGGGCGACAGGCGGCAAAACAATTTATCCCTTAACTGATATTAGTTACATCATACAATTAAGTCTCTGATTTACACCGCACGATGAGACACCGGAGAAATGTTTAAAAATGCAGACTATGCAGGCGTAAGCAGCAGGAAAAGGATCAAAAAACCCTGCTGTTATCATCCGGATAATCAGCAGGGTTCGGAAGGGCTAAAAACGCGTTGCGAAGATGGAGATGTCACTAGTGTGCTCTCTGCAATGCCTTCTCATCCAGCGCATACAGGGTCGCGGTCGCTTCCAGAATATGCTGCTGGTCATTACCGGGTTTGTGAGAATCAACCTGGGTAATGTGGTAACCCACAGCACCGGCCTCGGTGGCTTTGCGCAGCAGCGCATCAGTCACTTCCTGCATTGAGGTCGCCCAGGTCACCGTCGTTACGCCCATCGGGGTGATGGCATTTTTTTCTTCCTGAGATAAGCCGCTACGGATAAACACAGGGCTGACTGTCTGAGGAGAGAAGATAGACAAAAGATCCTGAACAAGTGCTTTCATTTTAATGCTCCTGAATATCGGAATGTATCGCTATCACGGGCAAACGACGCGACAATGATCGTTACGGGTTTGCTATGTGCTTACGTTTTATTGCCGTGTTAAATACTGTCGGCAGAAGTTATCAAATACCTTTTCAAGTATATGAATTTGGCTTTTCTTGCTAATCAGATGCTTATGAAAGCTTCCGCCACACTTGAGCTGAAATTTGGCAGGATTTTTGTGTCTGCTTACAGGTTGTGAAATTAAGACACAAAATCCCAACGTCAAATTAACAAACAAAGTCGGCACGCCCTGGCATTAACGTTGGGTCATCCGTGTGCTCACTTACAGAGCTTTACACAGCACGCTTTCTGCAGCAGGTTTTTTAAAGTGATGCCTCAATGCATTGATATAAAAGATTTTTATCCGTTACGCTGAAAGCGATGGCCAGACAGGGGGAAGCAGGAGGGGGATTTTCTTCATAAAACTGTCACACGTCGCCGTAATACTGCGCAGCCATCAAAGTTACAAACAGACATTGTTTGACATGGGTTGAAACCTGGCTTGTCTGTCAGGGGCTTGCCGCAATGATAGGGAGAGTTTTATGTCACGCAAACCACGTCTTTACCGTACCGCTGCCGCGTTTTCTCTGGGTAAACTCAGTCTGCTTATGCTGGCAATGGGCGGTATGACCGCCAGCTCCGCCGTGCTGGCGGCAGAAGTGAAAGCCAAAAATGTGATTATCATGATTAATGACGGGGCAGGCTGGGGCACCTGGGATGCAACAGCCTACTGGCAGTATGGCAGCCGTGAAAGTACGCCGTATGCTGCGTTTCCGGCAAAATATGCCATGACAACCTATCCCCTGAATGCCTCAAAAAAAGCCACGCACAATAATGCCTCTCTGGTTAATTACGATCCGCAGAAAGCCTGGGATACAACCCGAACAGATAACAAGGATCTGCCGTTCAGGGGTTACGACTATCTGACGGTGAATCCAACGGACAGCGCCGCCGCCGGCACAGCGCTGGCGTCAGGAATTAAAACCTATAACAATGCCATCAACGTCGATAACAACGGACAACCGGTTGATTTTGTCACACTAACGGCGAAAGCCATGGGCAAAGCGACAGGCGTCGTCACCAGCGTGCCGTTCTCCCACGCCACGCCCGCCGCCTTTGGCGCACAAAACGCGTCGCGTAACGATTATCACGCGATTGCGAAACAAATGCTGACGTCAGGGAAACTGGATCTGATTATGGGAACCGGTTTGCCGGGCTTTAACGCCAACGGCACCGACTGTCAGCATCTGGCTTCAAACGAAACCACCGTGGGGTGCGGAGAAGATGCGCACCGTTACCTGTCTGAAGCTGACTGGACATTGCTCAATGCTGGCAAGCTGGCCCCTGCGGGTGGTCAGCCGTGGAAAGTGGTGCGCAGTACTGAGGCGTTTGCCCGCCTCGCCAGTGGCGCGCTGGTGCATAGCGGCCCGTTACTGGGATCGCCGAACGTTGCCCCCAACGGCACGTTGCAGCAGGGCCGTCAGGCCGCCATTGTTGGTAAAGATGCGGCGAATCCGTCCGGGGATGCGTTTATTGCCACGGTACCGACCCTGAATACGATGACCCGGGGAGCCATTCAGCACCTGAGTAAAAACCCCGACGGCTTTTTTATGATGGTCGAAGGCGGTGCGACTGACTGGTCCGCGCATACCAGCAATGCCTGTAGCGAAAAAGGCGACTGGGGGAATTCCTACAACCCCAACTGCGTCGGCGTGGAATATGGTCGCCTGATTGAAGAAAGTGCAGACTTCAACAACGCTGTTGCCTCCGTGATTGAATGGGTAGAGAAAAACAGTAACTGGAACGAGACGTTATTGATCGTGACGACCGATCACGACAACGGCATGCCAATGGGACCCGATGCGCAGAACATCCCTTTCCAGGCCGTCATTAATAAAGGGAAAGGCATGATGCCCGGCATCTCATTCCGTCCAACCGGCAACCATTCCAACGCGCTTGTGCCGCTGTGGGCAAAAGGCGTTGGGGCCGATGCCTTTGCGGAGCGCGTGCGTGGCAACGATGCGGGCTATGCTAAGCATGTAGGCTACAACCAGGGCGACTATATTGATAACACCGACGTTTTTACCGTTGTGAAGGCGGTGCTTGAAGGCAGGGCGGTCGAAAAAGTGACGCCCGACCACGTAAGTAAATCATGATGTGACGTTGTCACCATGAGCGGGATTTTCGGTCCCGTGGCTTTTACCTCTTGCCCGTTGCCGGTCGGCCTGTGCTGATCGGCAGTGCGGTTATATGCCAGACCTGACCGCCACCTTCCACACTCAACAAATTTTTTTAACGAGCCAGCAATATTTTGCGGGCTCATTCGTCTACCTCATCATGTTAATCACTGCTGAGGTCATACAACTATGAGAAATGTCGATAATCACCCGTTTCACCCTTCTCGCGGCATGGGCAGGCACCGCCTGCCAAAGGCGTTCATTGTCGGGGGCGTGTTAATTGTCGTGCTGTGTCTGCTGGTCATGACACTATGGAATGCCATACTGCCTGCCATCACAGGCGTTAAAACAATTGGTTTCTGGCAGGCCGCCGGACTGCTGCTGCTGTGCCGGATTCTGTTTGGCGGCCTGGGGATCAGACCGGGGATGTTTGGCAAGGCGCGGCGGCGCATGCATGAGCGCTGGATGCAGATGACACCGGAAGAACGGGATGAATTTATGAAGCAACGGCGTGAAGGGTTCGGCCATCGTGCTCACCACCGTCGGGACAGATGCCGGGAAGAGCAGCCACCGTCTGCGGACACTCACTCTGACACCCGGACAGAGTAATGACGATGAAGGCCAGCGCATTACAAGCCGCATCACTGGTAAAAGCGCTTGAACGCTGCAAAACAAAACTCCACGCTTTTATCCGGGGTCGCATCGCCGTTCGCGATGAGGCTGAGGATATATTGCAGGAAGTGACCTGTCAGCTGATCGGGGTAGAACAACCTGTAGAGAATATCTCGGCGTGGTTGTTTCGGGCGGCGCGTAATGAAATGACTGACCGGGCGCGTAAGAAACGAGAACTGCCGCTTTTTCCTTATGAGCAGGATGATGAGGAGGAGGCGGTAGACGTCGAACTGGCGGAAACCCTGTTTGGCACGCCGCAAACGCCCGAAGACGATTATCTCAGGGGGCTGCTTTGGGAAGCCCTGGAAGCGGCACTGTCTGAACTGCCGCCAGCGCAGTTTGAGGTGTTCGATAAAACAGAACTGCAGGGCATAAGTTACAAAGCACTGTCTCACGCCACCGGCGTAAGCGTTCAGACTCTGTTGTCGCGCAAGCACAAAGCTGTGCTGTATCTGCGTATGCGCCTGCGTGCCGTTTATGACGATCTGACAGACGACAACTAAAAAAGGCGGCCAGTGGCCGCCAACACGAACACAGCAGTGGCAAATGATGAAGCTGTCAGCCTTTAACGCCACCGGCGGTCAGGCCATTAACCAGCCAGCGTTGCGCCAGCAAAAACACCAGGGTAATCGGAATGGCAGAGAGCACGGCAGCGGCAGCAAAATCCCCCCACAGATAATTTTGCGGATTGAGGTACTGCTGCATCCCGACGGCCAGCGTATAGCTGTTCACGTCGCGCAGCAGTAAAGACGCTACCGGCACTTCCGTCACGGCGGCAATAAAAGCCAGAATAAACACGACGGCTAAAATGGGCACGGACAGCGGCAGCAGCACCAGACGAAATGCCTGCCACGGCGTGGCACCGTCAAGGGCAGCGGCCTCCTCCAGCGAGCGGTCAATCGTTTCGAAATAGCCCTTAATTGTCCAGACATGCAGCGCAATACCGCCCAGATAGGCGAAAATCACACCGCCGTGAGTATTCAGGCCGATAAACGGCACGTATTGTCCAATGCGATCAAACAGGGCATAGAGCGCCACCAGGGACAGTACCGCCGGGAACATCTGAAAAATCAGCATGCCTTTCAACAGGCTGGCGCGGCCTTTAAAGCGCATACGAGCAAAGGCATAGGCGCAGGTGGTCGACAGCGCCACAATGCCGAGTGCGCTGATCGCGGCAATTTTCACGGAGTTCCAGAGCCACAACAGCACCGGAAAGGGCGGCGGCGTAACGGAACCGTCGGCGTGCTGGACGCTGAACCCCAGCGCCAGCCGCCAGTGCTCCCAGGAGATCTGATCGGGGATCAGGCTGCCGGTGGCAAAGTTACCGGCGCGCAGCGAGATGGCCACGACCATCAGCAGCGGAAAGACGATTGCCGCGATAAACGTCAGCAGCAGCAGATGCGTCAGAAGCAGACGCAACCGTTGCGATTTGGGTTGCACCATAGCCATAACGTCTCCTTAATCAAATTTCATTCGGACAGCTTTCAGATTCAGCACCGCCAGAGCGCCAACCAACAGGAAAATCAGCGTCGCAATCGCGGCCGCCAGACCAAAATCCTGCCCGCCGCCGCCTTCAAACGCGATGCGCCATGTGTAGTTCACCAGCAGGTCGGTGTAACCGGCCGGTGTGGTCGTGCCGAGTCGGTCAGGTGCGCCATTGGTCAGCAACTGAACCAGTACAAAGTTATTAAAGTTAAAGGCAAAACTGGCAATCATCAGCGGCGTTAACGGCTTCAGCAGCAGCGGCACCGTAATTAAAAAGAAATTTTGCAGCGGGCCCGCACCGTCCATCGCAGAGGCTTCATACAAATCCTCTGGGATCGCTTTCAGCAGTCCCATGCACAGGATCATCATGTAGGGGTAACCCAGCCAGGTATTCACAATGATCAGCATCGTGCGGGCCAGCGTCGGATCGCTAAACCATGCCGGTTTGATCCCAAACAGCGTACTGAGCAGCACATTGATTTCGCCGAAGCTCTGATTAAACAGCCCTTTGAAAATCAGGATGGAGATAAACGCGGGCACGGCATACGGCAGAATCAGCAGGACGCGATAAATCGCTTTGCCTTTCAGCGCCTCCCATTGCACCAGACAGGCCAGCACCATGCCGACAGCGACCGTCAACACCACCGTCAGTAAGGAAAAGATCATCGTCCAGCCGAAAATCGCCAGGAAGGGTTTTTGAATCCCCTCATCGGTAAACACCCGCACAAAGTTTTTCCAGCCCGCGCTTACGGTGAAGCCGGGACTTAACTGTTCATTTCCCCATTGCCCCTGCGCAGTGATCGCCTGGTAGAACCCCGTTTCCGGGTTTGCCCGATAGCGAAGGCCGCTTTGCTGATTTTTCAGCGTGTCACGATCCACCACCTGATACAGCGGACGTGTGCCGGAAAACTGACGCAGCGAACTCATCACCAGTTCACGACCATCCGGCATTTCAGCGCGGATCTTCCCCAGGGCCTGGCGATGCGTCGTAATGACACGGAGCGACGCGCGCGTTCCTTCTGGAATCGGCCCACTGACCATCTTCAGGTTTCCGACCGCCGCAAACGAAAAGGGCGCGGAAACCCAGGACTGATTATCTGCGCTGTTCGTCAGGACCAGCTGCCAGCGATCGTTTACCGCAAACAGCGAAAAATTCAGACCTGCGCCGTCCTGATAGTGTCGGCTGAGTAAGACCTGCTCCGCCCGTTCCTGACTCAGCTGATGGGTGCTGCTGTAGTTGGTGAAAGCAATGCCCACCGTGCAGGCCAGGGGAAACAACACAAACAGTGTCATTCCGGCCAGGCCCGGATAAACATAGCGCCAGGCGTAAGCCCGGCGCTGGCTGTAAATCCCGATCCCCAGTCCGCTGATCACCAGCGTGAGCAGGGCGAACAGGTATTCCCCCTGGGCGTACATCAGCACTAACAGGTAGCCGACCAGCAGGCAGCACATGCCCACCACCAGACCTTTCAACAACGAACGATGCCGTCCCGCTTGCGGTTTTTCTGACATGACCCGATTTCCTCAACGGCAAGAGGCGGACCCGTTTTACCGGCCCGCTTTATAAGGTTTATTTATTCAGACGTGACTGCGCATCCTTCAGCGCGGCATCGACGGTTTGCCGACCGCTGAGGGCGTTAAGCGTGGCGGTGCGCATGGCGTACCAGAAGGCCGCCATCTGCGGAATATTGGGCATAATCTCGCCGTTTTGCGCATTGTTCATGGTAGCGGCGATACGGGTGTCTTTTTCCAGTTTTTGCTGGAAAGACTTCAGCGCCACCGCGCCCAGGGGTTTGTCTTTGTTGACGGTTTCCAGACCCGCATCCGTCAACAGGTAGTTTTCCAGAAATTCTTTTGCCAGCTCTTTATTAGGGCTGGCCGCATTGATGCCGGCGCTCAGCACGCCAACGAAAGGTTTAGACGGTTTACCGTTTAACGTCGGCAATGCCGCAACGCCGTAGTGAATACCGCTTTTATCAATATTGCTCCAGGCCCAGGGGCCGTTAATCGTCATGGCCGTCTGGCCTTTATTAAAGGCGGCTTCGGCAATGGAATAGTCGGTATCCGCATTCAGGACCTTTGCCTTGACCTGATCGACCAGAAACTGCAAACCGGCTTTCGCCCCGGCACTGTCGACGCCCGTGTTGTTGACATCGTAATGGCCCGCGTTTCCTTGATAGGCATAAGCGCCACCGGCGGCCAGCAGAGGCCAGGTGAAATAGGGTTCCTGCAGATTAAACATGATGGCGCTTTTGCCTTTTGCGCGCAGTTGCTTATCCAGCGCGGCCATCTCTTCCCATGTTTTCGGCGGTGTTGGCAACAGATCTTTGTTATAAATCAGCGACAGTGATTCCACCGAAACCGGATAGCCGATCAATTTGCCATTGTAGCGAACCGCATCCCAGGTGAAGGGGAAGATCGTTTGCTGAAAAGTCGCGTCCGGCGTGACTTCGGCTAATAAACCCGACTGGGCATAGCCGCCAAAGCGATCATGCGCCCAGAAAATAATATCCGGGCCATCACCCGTTGCGGCAACCTGGGGGAATTTTTCTTCCATCTTATCCGGATGTTCGACGGTGACGTGAATACCGGTTTCCTGCTCAAACTTTTTCCCCACCTCGGCCAGGCCGTTATAGCCTTTGTCACCGTTGATCCAGATGACCAGTTTGCCTTCTTCAATTTTTGCCACGGCTGAGGCCGAGAACAGCACAGCCGCAAGGGCTGACAGAGCCAAAATCTTTGCGCCGGTTTTCATCTTTAACACTCCATCCTGTTAGCGGAAACACATCTGTTGCCTGCGCCACATTGTGGGTGTTCTGTCGGGCTTCTCATCCTCCTGCGGTCTACGCCTGCGCCAGCCGGGCCGTGATCGCCGTAGCAAAATAAGCGCGTTATCACGGTACAGCTCACACAATGGCTCCCACCAGACTGCGTTATCCATCACAAAAAACGGCGCGATGGCACGCAGTCCGTTCACGTCGCCATGTTCTCCTCCTCCCGGCTCCTCCCCCAGCAAAAGCGCGTTTGCGGAGGATGTGACGGGGTAAGGCTCTGCGCATAGTAAACGCCAGAATTTTCCGCTGCCGTGCAGGCCGCATTCGTGAGTGAGAGGAAAGCACTATGGCAAGCGTCGTATTACGCAATGTCACCAAAGCCTGGGGCGACACGGTGGTGTCGAAGAACATTAACCTGGAGATGGCTGAAGGGGAGTTCGTGGTCTTTGTCGGGCCGTCGGGGTGCGGCAAATCCACACTGTTACGCATGATCGCCGGGCTGGAAACCATCACCAGCGGAGAATTGTTGATCGGCGATCGGCGAATGAATGATGTCCCACCCGCTGAACGCGGGATCGGGATGGTGTTTCAGTCCTATGCGCTTTATCCCCATCTCTCTGTCGCTGAAAACATGTCTTTCGGCCTGAAGCTTGCGGGCGTGAAGAAAGCGGACATTGAACAGCGCGTGACGCAGGTCGCCGAAGTGCTGCAACTGGCACATCTGCTTGACCGCCGCCCCAAAGCGCTCTCCGGCGGGCAACGTCAACGTGTGGCCATTGGCCGCACTCTGGTGGCAGAGCCGCGCGTCTTTTTGCTGGATGAACCGCTCTCTAATCTGGATGCCGCGCTGCGGGTGCAGATGCGCATCGAGATCGCCCGTCTGCATAAGCGCCTCGGACGCACGATGATTTATGTCACCCACGATCAAATCGAAGCGATGACGCTGGCCGACAAGATCGTCGTGCTGGACGCCGGACGCGTCGCACAGGTTGGCCGACCGCTGGAGCTGTATCACTATCCGGCCAACCGCTTTGTCGCAGGGTTTATCGGCTCGCCCAAAATGAACTTTCTGCCCGTCAAGGTCACGGCGACCGCCATTGAGCAGGTGCAGGTGCGCCTGCCCAACAACCAGCTGGTATGGCTGCCGGTCGACAGTACCGGTGTGCAGGTCGGCAGCAACATGTCTCTGGGCATCCGTCCCGAACACCTTCTCTCCAGCGAGATCGCCGACGTTACGCTGGAAGGTGAAGTCCAGGTTGTCGAGCAACTGGGACATGAAACGCAGATCCACATCCAAATCCCCGCCATCCGTCAAAACCTGGTGTACCGCCAGGAGGACGTGGTGTTGGTAAAAGAGGGCACCACGATGGGTATTGGCTTGCCGCCCGAGCGTTGTCACCTGTTCCGCGAGGACGGAAGCGCGTGCCGCAGGCTGCATCAGGAACCCGGTGTTGAGCCCGCCAAATACAAAAAGCAATAACCTCAGGAGATCGAAAATGTTAACTCTGCGCAAGCTTTCCCTCGCCGTGGCCGTGGCGACAGGCACGCTGTCTGCGCCGCTTATGGCGGTGGATTTTTC
This sequence comes from Pantoea sp. PNA 14-12, assembly GCF_004364735.1. Lineage (NCBI taxonomy): Bacteria > Pseudomonadati > Pseudomonadota > Gammaproteobacteria > Enterobacterales > Erwiniaceae > Pantoea > Pantoea sp. PNA 14-12. The sequence goes on from NZ_SOAJ01000001.1 coordinate 1,233,583, forward strand.
CGGTTATGCGCGCTCCGGCATCGGCTGGACCGGTAGCGGCGGCGAGCAGCAATGCTTTCAGGCAACCGGTGCACAAAGTAAATACCGCCTCGGCAACGAATGCGAAACCTACGCGGAACTGAAGCTGGGTCAGGAAGTGTGGAAAGAGGGCGATAAGAGCTTCTATTTTGACACCAACGTGGCGTACTCGGTTTCTCAGCAAAATGACTGGGAATCCACCTCACCGGCATTTCGTGAGGCCAATGTCAAAGGCAAGAACCTGATTGATGCGCTGCCGGGTTCTACGATCTGGGCCGGTAAGCGTTTTTATCAACGCCACGATGTACACATGATCGACTTCTACTACTGGGATATTTCGGGACCGGGGGCGGGCCTGGAAGATGTCGATCTGGGATTTGGAAAGCTTTCTTTTGCGGCAACCCGTTCCTCAGAAGCGGGCGGTTCGTATACCTTCTCCAGCGATCGAATCCGCAATTACGCCACCAGCACAGCTGACGATGTCTTTGACGTGCGGCTGGCCGGACTGGAAACCAACCCCTATGGCGTGCTTGAGCTGGGCGTGGACTATGGTCGTGCCAATGCCCGTGACGGTTATCGCCTGGACGAGGGCGCCTCAAAAGATGGCTGGCTGTTCACCGCAGAACATACCCAGAGCATGCTGAAGGGCTACAACAAGTTTGTGCTCCAGTACGCCACGGACGCGCTGACGTCACAGGGCAAAGGGTTAGCGCAGGGCAGCAATATCAATAACAACGGCCGGCTGTACCGGATCCTGGATCACGGCGCGATCTCGCTGGCAGAGCGCTGGGACATGATGTACGTCGCGATGTACCAGAACACCGACCTCGATAACAACCGGGGCAACGAGTGGTACACCGTGGGCGTGCGGCCAATGTACAAATGGACACCGATCATGAGCACCCTGCTGGAAGTCGGCTATGACAACGTGAAGTCTCAGGAGGTCGGCGAGCGCAATGGCCAGTACAAAATCACGCTTGCCCAGCAATGGCAGGCAGGTGACAGCATCTGGTCGCGCCCGGCGCTGCGTCTGTTTGCGACCTATGCCAAATGGGACGAGAAGTGGGGCTACAGCAAAGATGCGGCGGGCGATCTCACTACGCTGGCCGCACGTGACAGCAGTGGCAACGGCCTGTTCACCAACAGTCGTGGCAACAATGACGAGTGGACCTTTGGCGCCCAGATGGAAATCTGGTGGTAAGGCGATCCCCGGTTAACGTTCTCTAACCGCATTCTTTTTTCTGGTAGCGGCTGCTATTGCCTGGTGGTGCCGCTGCCGGTTCTGCGAGGTTCACAATGAAAATGCATAAAGTTGGATTAGCGCTGAGCCTGAGCGCAATGCTGCTGGCAGGGCACAGCGCTACTGTCCGCGCCGAAATCAATCTGATGCCGCAGGATGTCTCTGCCGCACCACACTTTTCACAAACCAGTCTGCAAAGCCTGACCTGGCAGCCGCTGGATACTTCACGCGCTCAGGTGACAGTGCTTGATGGCAGCCATTCACGATGGAATGTCCCGGGGATGACGGGCCCGGTCGCGGCTTACAGCCTGCCTGCGACGCTGGGAGAGCTGACCATTACCCTGAGCAGCGAGGTGCAGAATAACCAGGTCTTTGCCCCCAATGTGCTTGTCCTGGATGAACATCTCCGTCCGGCCGCCTGGTTTCCGAGCCGCTGGTTTACCTATCAGCAACCCGGCGTAATGGCCGCTGACCGGCTTGAAGGCGTAATGAAACTGACGCCCGTGCCGGGGCAGCAGAAAATCTATCTGTTAGTGTTCACCACAGAAAAGGATCTGACACAAACCACTACGCTGTTGGATCCGGCAAAAGCCTATGCCAGGGGAACCGGCCACGCGGTGCCGGATATTCCCGATCCCGTTGCCCGCCATAGCCTCTCGGGCAGGCTAAAAATCAACGTCAGCACCAGTTCCGCCTCCTCGATACTGGTCGGGCCGCTGTTTGGCGCTTCCCGTTCAACGCCCGTGACGGTCGGACAAACACAACCTGCCGTGCAGGCCGCGCAACCCACTGCTGCGCCTGACACAAAATCGCAGCCCCTTGTCACCGATACCGAAAGCTATTTTAACCAGAGCATCAGGCAGGCAGTGGCCCAGGGCAATATTGATAAAGCGCTTAAACTGCTCGACGAAGCAGAGCGGCTCGGTTCACCTTCCGCACGAAAAACATTTATCAGCAGTGTTAAAGGCAAGGAGTAATCACTCCACAGTGCTGATTTGCTCCACCTGGTGCGCTGAGGCGCACCTTTTTTTGTCAGTCAGAGAAGTAAATACGAATGTCGGCCGGAAAATTGAACGACTATTCGAAATGATGACATGTTAAGCCATGCTGAAATACTCTCGATGGGTTGTCTTTTTCTGAGGCGGGCCTGCAACTTTCACAATAACTTTGAAGACCTTGAGGATTATTTATCGTTTCACGCGCGGGTGTGGTTCCAAAGTGATTAGGCGTCTGAAAGTAAATATGCTGCCTTCCGTGTGTCACAGAGCATTTCGGGCAACTTTTATATTCAACGTTGTTTTTGACTTTGGGGAGCCCCCTGTTTAAAGCAAGACCGCAACACGCACAGCAACCGATCATCGCACCCTCTCAATATATTAATAAATTTGATTAATATCTTTGCCAGTGTGCAAGTTTCGGTCCAAAGGTAAATTGAACCCGGCCACAGAAATGACATATGAAGCGTAGCCAACACCCAAATTCATTTAACAGTCCATATCGGCATTGTATTTTGGTTGATATGGACCGCATTATTTTCTTATCCGCGCTTCTGCGTCATGGTCGCCAGCAGCCCGTTAATCCGCGCATCGGCAAACATCGCCTCCAGCGGCAGGCTGAGCTTACGTCGCCAGTTCGGATAGGTCTCCACCGTGCCGGGTACATTGACCGGAGAAGCCATATCCAGCCAGTCTTCGGGCTGCAAGCCCAGCAGGGCGCTGTTGCAGTCAGCCAGATAGTAATGAAGCGCGGTATTCAACACCAGACTCATGCGCGGGCTGTCCTGCGCTGGCGATGGAGCCCGGCCAGCACCGCGTTGTCAGGATAGAGCCCCAACTGGCTGCCGAGCGTCAGATCGTCGTGTTGCCACCAGCCGCGCAGCGTTGGCATATCATGGGTGGTGGCTACCGCCATGGCCTGCGCAGGCCATGCGGCAGGCGGACGAAAGGCGCGTTCAGCGGTTCGTTCAAAGTAGAGCACTTTGTAGGAGTAAACGCCGGCATCACGCAGTTTCGCCAAGATGGTATCCGGTACTGTACCCAGATCTTCTCCGATCACCATGCAGCGGTGACGCTGGCTTTCCAGCGCCAGAATGGCCAGCAAATCGTCGACAGGATAGGTCACATAGGCACCTTCCGCTGCCGTTTCACCCGCCGGAATCCACCACAGACGCAGTAACGCCATCACATGGTCAATACGCAGTGCGCCACAGTCACGCATATTCGCACGCAGCAGGGTTATCCAGGGTTCGTATGCCCGGTCATACAATTCCCCGGGATGCAGCGGCGGTAATCCCCAGTTCTGGCCCAGTGGTCCCAGAATATCCGGCGGCGCGCCCACGCTGGCCGCCAGGCAATACAAGGCGCGCTGGCTCCAGGTTTCAGCCCCATTCGCGGCCACGCCGACGGCGAGATCACGATAAAGTCCCAGCGTCATCTGTAGCCGCTGGCTGTCCTGCCAGCACGCCGCAAACTGTCGGGCGGCAAGCCATTGTAACCACTGATAAAAACGGATCTCATCGCCGTGTTCGATGCGAAAGGCGTGCACGGCGGCGCTGTCCGGCTGTTGATACGCAGCGGGCCAGGTATCCCAGCCGTGACAGGTTGGATCCTGACCCACAAACCAGGCCTGTAAGGCATCGAAAATGCCCTGATGCAGCAGGCTTTCACCACCCTGAAGGACAAACGCCTCGAATGCGACAACCTCACTGTCCTCTTTATCACGCTGCAAAAACTGCGCCCACGCAAACCGGAGTGCGGTGAGCTTGAGCGACGCGACAGCGGGATAATCCACCCACTGTGCCGCGCGGGCGCGCTGGAGAACGTCCTGTGTTTCTTCCGTGAGCCACCAGGCCTGTGCGGCGGCGCTCAGCGTAAAATCAGCCACATCGGGCACGCTGATATACAACACATTCAGCCAGCGCCGGGAAGAGGGACTGTAAGGACTGGCCTGATCGGGCAGCGCGGGGAACAGCGCATGTAATGGATTCAGACCGATAAAGGCGCCGCCTCGCTGACCGGTCTCGTTCACCAGCTGCCGCAGATCGGCAAAATCGCCCATGCCCCAGTTGCCCGCTGAGCGCAACGAATAGAGCTGCACACAGGTTCCCCAGCGCCTGCGCCCCTTAAGCAACGCCTCCGGCGCATAGCAACGTGACGGTGTCACAATTATCTGGCAGATAACCCGTTGCGTGCCTTGCGTCAGGCGCAATTGATGGTAGCCGTCAGGCAGTTCCGGTAAGCACAACGGTTTATCCGGCTCACATTGCCCCGACCAGTGCTGCCCGTATTCGCTCGTTAACTGCCAGCGCGTGGGACCGGTCAGCACAGGCGTTAACACTATCGGTTTACCCTGCGGGATAACCCATACGGGGGACAATGGTGTGGATGGGGCCGACTCGCGCGCCATCGCCGTCAGCAAACGCTGACGCGTCAGGGCAGAAACCGTCTGCACCGTTCCATGCGCATCCACATATTCCGTTGTTATGCGGCCCGTCTCCTGAGGGGGGTGAAAAGGCGTCATTGTAATTATCCTTTACGCTGCCAGATGCGCTGCTGGTAATGGCGAATCGCACGGTCCGCGCTGAACATTCCGCAGCGGGCGGTATTCAGGATGGCTGCGCGCGTCCACGCCTGCTTATCGGCCCATAAGGCTTCGGCACGTTGCTGAGCATTCAGATAGTGACGGAAGTCAGCCAGCACCCGCCAGGGATCGCCGTTCTCAGGACCGAGACTGTTTAACAGCAGGTCAAACGCGTGCGTATCGCCCGCGCTAAAGGTGCCGTTTTCCAGCGCCTGTAAGGCCTGGTCGAGTTGGACGTCGTTGGTGCGCCACTGAACAGGATCGTAATGCCCGGCCTTCAGCGCCTGCACCTGCTCCACGGTGTGGCCAAAGATAAAGATATTGTCTTCACCGACCTGTTCGGCAATTTCGACGTTGGCACCATCGAGCGTACCTATCGTAAGCGCGCCGTTCAGGGCCAGCTTCATATTGCCGGTGCCGGACGCTTCTTTGCCCGCCGTTGATATCTGCTCTGACAGGTCCGCGGCAGGGATCAGCCGTTCAGCAACAGAAACGTTATAGTCCGGAATAAACACCACTTTCAGGCGATCGGCCACGCGCGGGTCGTGATTTATGACCTCAGCAACCTGATTAATGGCGTAAATGATGTTTTTGGCCAGCGCATAACCGGGTGCCGCTTTGGCCCCGAAGATCACCACGCGCGGACACAGGTTCGCCTGCGGATCGCGACACAGCATCTGCCAGAGGGCGATGATATGCAGCAGCGTCAGATGCTGCCGTTTGTATTCATGCAGTCGCTTGATTTGTACATCGAACATCGCCGCGGGATTAACGACAATGTCGGTCCGCTCAGCAATCCACGCGGCCAAATCCTGCTTGTTTTGCTGCTTGATCTGCTGATAGTCGGCACAAAAACCGGCGTCATCCACCCAGTTTTCCAGAGAGGCGAGCGCGTCCAGATCGTTGATCCACGGCCGCTTCAGCGTGTGGCTTATCAGGCGGGCAAGGCGGGGATTGCACTGGTTGATCCAGCGGCGTGGCGTAATACCGTTAGTGACGTTATGAAACTTATCAGGCCATAGTGCGACGTATTCCGGGAACAGCTCTTCTTTGACGAGTCGGGAGTGCAGCGCGGCGACGCCATTTACGGCAAAGCAACTCATTACACACAGGTTAGCCATGCGGAGTTGCTTATGATGTACGATCGCCAGTCGGGCCCAGACCGCGTCATCGTCCGGCCAGCGTGCATCCACTTCTGCCTTTAGCTGGGCATTGAGGCGGTGGATGATCAGCATATGGCGCGGCAGCAGGGCGCGGACGATGCCGGTATCCCAGCACTCCAGCGCTTCAGGCAACAAAGTATGGTTGGTATAGGCAAATGTGCGCTGGGTGAGGGCCCAGGCGCTGTCCCAGCTGAATTGGTGCTCATCGATCAGCAGCCGCATCAGTTCGGGGATCGCCAGCGTGGGATGCGTGTCGTTCAACTGAATCACTTCGTAATCGGCCAGGCTGTCGAGCGAACGGCCCGCCTGCAGGTGGCGGCGAAGGATATCAGCCAGCGAACAGGCGCACTGAAAATACTGCTGCATCAGGCGGAGTTTTTTGCCGGCCTGATGATGGTCGTTAGGGTAAAGGACTTTCGTCAGCTTCGCCGCATCCATGCCCTGTTTTTCAGCCCGCATAAACGCCCCGTTGTTGAAGGTTTGCAGGTCAAATGGCTGCGCATGCGTGGCCTGCCACAGCCGCAACGGCTGCGTCACGCCGTTTTCAAAGCCCACCACCGGCAGATCCCAGGCTTCGCCCTTGAGGTAAAACGCGGGCTGCCAGCGGATTGTGCCGTTTTCGTTGCTGACTCTGCCGCCTAAGCCCACCTGGACATCCCGCCGGGCATTGTACGTAAACCAGGGATAACGCTCGCGCTGCCAGTCGTCGGGTTGTTCATCCTGCGCGCCGTCGACAAAACGCTGACGAAACAGACCGTACTGGTAATTGAGGCCATAGCCGGTAGCGGGCTGACCGACAGTGGCCATCGCGTCCAGAAAGCAGGCTGCCAGACGCCCTAAACCGCCATTACCCAGCGCCGGATCGCGCTCGTTTTCCAGTACGTCACTGAGTGACACATCCCATTGCGATAAGGCGGCAGTGACGGCGTTATACCAGCCCAGGTTGAGGAGGTTATTGCCGGTCAGTCGTCCGGTCAGAAACTCCATCGACAGATAATTGACATGGCGTTGATCGCCGGAAGCGGGCCGGGCAGGGAGCGCGCGCAGCATTTCAGCCAGCGCACCACTCAGTGCGTGCCACCACTGATGCGGCGTCATCTCGTGTGCCTCTTGCAGGCCAAACTGTTGCCACTGGCGCGCCAGCGCAGCGTTAAAAAGCGATTGATCAAAGGGATGCTGTGTCATAGCCGAAAATCCTGTTTTAAGGAGAAAAGGGAATAACCCACAGTGTGCTTTTGCGTTCCGGCGCGCGCCTCCTCCCGGCAGAATTTCGCGCAGGCGGAGCCGCAGGGTGGAGAGCCTGAGGGAAGTCCGAAAGTTTTACTTAAGTGTGATTAGATTCGCTTTTGTGAAGATTCACTTAAGCGTCTGCTTGCTTTATCCGAAGGGATAGCTGAACGTGTGAAAAATAATTACGAAGCGTAAAAAAATGATGCGCCGAAGCAAATGGAGAAGCGTGCGTCTATGTTAATTCCCTCAAAACTCAGCCGTCCTGTCCGGCATGAAACCACGGTGAAACGCGAGCGACTGATACGAAAATTATCCGCCGCCGGTAACTATCGCCTGGTGCTGGTGACCAGCCCCGCTGGCTACGGTAAAACCACCTTGATCTCCCACTGGGCAGCCGATAAAGCCGAGCTGGGCTGGTATTCCCTGGATGAAAGCGACAACCAGACGGAGCGCTTTGCGGATTATCTGGTAGCGGCCCTGCAGCAGGCCACGCAGGGATGCTGCCGTCGTAGTGAAGTGCTGGCGCAGAAGCGGCAGTACGTCAACCTTAACGCACTCTTTACCCAACTCTTTAACGATTTGCAGGAATGGCATAAGCCGCTGTGGCTGATCATTGATGATTACCATCACATCATCAATCCGGCGATTCATGATGCCATGCGCTTCTTTCTACGCCATCAACCTGAAAACGTCACCCTGATCGTGCTCTCGCGTAATCTGCCGCAGTTAGGCATTGCCAATCTGCGCGTGCGCGAACAGCTGCTGGAACTCAGCAGCCAGCAACTGGCCTTTACCCATCAGGAAGCGCAGGCGTTTTTTGCTGCCCGGCTGCCCGAACCGCTGGCGTCCGACGAAACCGGGCGCCTGTGCGATGACGTCGCAGGCTGGGCAACGGCTCTGCAGCTGATCGCCCTGTCGGCCCGGCAGGGCGCAGGCGCGGCGCAGCATTCGGCCCGACGTCTGTCGGGTATTAATGCCAGTCACTTAAACGACTATCTGGTCGAGGAAGTGCTGGATAACGTGACGTTGCCCACCCGCCATTTCCTGTTAAAAAGCGCGCTGCTACGTTCGCTAAATGCGGCGCTGATCGCCGAAGTCACCGGTGAGGAGAACGGCCAACGCTGGCTGGAGGAGATTGAGCGCCAGGGGCTGTTTCTGCAACGCATGGATGATTCCGGTCAGTGGTTCAGCTATCACCCGTTATTTGGCAGCTTCCTGCAACAGCGCTGCCAGTGGGAGCTGGCTGCAGAGCTTCCCGCCCTGCATCGTGCGGCGGCAACCAGCTGGATGGCGCAGGGCTTTCCGGGTGAAGCCATTCATCATGCGCGCGCCTCAGGCGATGCTGAGATGCTGCGGGACGTGCTCATTGAGCACGCCTGGTCTCTGTTTAACCAGAGCGAGCTGCCGTTACTGGAATCGTCGTTGAAAGCACTGCCCTGGAGTATGCTGCTGGCGCATCCCAACCTGGTGTTATTGCAGGCCTGGCTGATGCAGAGCCAGCACCGCTTCACAGAGGTGAACAGCCTGTTGGCCCGGTTTGAGCAGGAGAGCCGTTGCGAAATCGATGCGGTCCTGCGCGGCGAGTTTAACGCACTGCTGGCGCAGGTGGCGATCAATGACGGTAATGCGGATGAGGCCGAGCGTCTGGCGATGCTGGCGCTGGACGCACTGCCTGAAAGCCGCCACTACAGCCGGATTGTCGCGACCTCGGTGCACGGCGAAATTCTGCATTGTAAAGGCGAACTCAGTAACTCGCTGGCGCTGATGCGCCAGACGGAGCATATGGCTCGCCGGGAAGATGCCTGGCACTATGTGCTGTGGAGCCTGATTCAGCAAAGCGAGATTCTGTTTGCCCAGGGCTTTCTGCAAACCGCGTATGAAACCCAGGAGCGGGCCTTCGCGCTGGTAAAGGCACAGCATTTGTCTCACTTCCCGTTGCATGAGTTTCTGCTGCGCATCCGTGCCCAACTGTTATGGGCCTGGGGACGGCTGGATGAGGCGGAGCAGGCCGCGCGCGACGGCATGAAAGTCTTACAGGGTTTTCAGCCGCAGCAGCAGATCCAGTGCCTGGGCTTACTGGTGCAGAGCGCCATCGCCCGTGGCAACCTTGATAACGCGCGCACCTTATTAAATCGCCTGGAGAACCTGCTGAACAACGGCCGCTGGCATCATGACTGGCTGGCCAATGCAGATAAAGTGCGGGTGCTGTACTGGCAAATGACCGGCGATTTGCAAAGCGCGCGTGACTGGCTGCGTCAGACGCCAAAACCGGCCAGTGCCAGTAACCATTTTTTACAGGGACAGTGGCGTAACGTGGCGCGGGCGCAGATTCTGCTGGGGCAGTACACTGAGGCCGAGGTGATTCTGGACGAGCTGAATGACAACGCCCGGGCGTTGCAGCTAATGAGCGATCTCAACCGCAATTTGCTGTTGCTGAATCAGATCTACTGGGAAACGGATCAGCGCGCAAAGGCACAGCAGGCTTTACTCAGTGCGTTCAATCTGGCACGCAGCACCGGCTTTATCAGCCATTTCGTTGTGCAGGGTGAAACCATGGCGCAGCAGCTCCGTCAGCTGTTACAGCTGAATACACTTGATGAGCTGGATCACCATCGGGCGCGGCGCATCCTGAACGAGATCAACAAATATCACCGCCACAAGTTTGCGCATTTTGATGAAGGCTTTGTCAGCCGGTTGCTGAACCATCCGGACGTACCGGAGCTGATCCGCACCAGCCCACTGACGCAACGTGAATGGCAGGTGCTGGGATTAATCTATTCCGGCTACAGCAACGAGCAGATCGCGGCCGAGCTGGATGTGGCCGCCACCACCATCAAAACCCATATCCGCAACCTGTATCAAAAACTGGGCATCACCCATCGGGCGGAAGCGATGACGCAGGCGCAGTCGATGCTGAAAATAATGGGGTACGTGTAAGAAAAGCAACAGGCAGCCGGGTGCTGCCTGGACGTTTTACGCTTTTTTGTTTCGCGTGTCAGGCATCAGTAAGGTCACAAAGCCAAGCAGCGGTAAAAAGCCACAGGCGTTGTATACCGTGGTAATACCGTACCAGTCCGCAAATTTCCCCAGTGCGGCCGCGGCGATACCGCCAATCCCAAACATCGTGCCAAACATGATCCCGGCCACCATGCCCGTGCGACCCGGCAGCACCTCCTGGGCATAGACGACCAGCGCGGCAAACGCCGATGAAAACACCAGGCCAATGCAAACGGTTAACACCGCGGTCCAGAACAGGTTGGCGTGCGGCATCAGGAGCGAGAAGGGAATGACGCCCAGAAAAGAGATCCAGAGCACCGCCTTACGTCCGATACGATCGCCCACCGGGCCGCCAACCAGCGTCCCAATCGCCACCGCGGCCAGAAAGGTAAACAGGTAAATCTGGGCTTCCGGCACCGGTAACTGGAAGCGCTCGACCAGATAAAAAATGTAGTAGTTGCTGATCGAGGCAATATAGGTGAATTTAGCCAGTAACAGCACGCCCACAACGGACAGCGCCAGCTTCACATCGCGCGACGACAGGGCGCGCAGTGACCGCTGGTTGTGCTTTTTCATGTGGGCATGACCGTGCTTCACCGTCCAGCGGCTGATACCTGACAGAATGATGACCGCAAACAGCGCGATCAGCATCAGCCAGCCCACCGCCAACTGTCCGTGCGGGATGATCAGCATCGCGGCGACCAGCGGCGCAAAAGCGGTACCGACATAGCCGCCGACCTGGAAGGTTGATTGTGCCGTCCCAAATTGCCCGCCCGAAGCCATCCGTGCCACACGCGACGCTTCCGGATGAAACGTGGCTGAACCTACGCCGATAAGCGCCGATGCCATCAACACCACTGAGAAATGCGGCGCGATGGCCAGCAGCCCGATGCCGATGAGCGTCGCAACCATACCGGACGGCAGCAGCCAGGGTTTGGGATGTTTGTCGGTATACAGGCCAATCCACGGCTGCAGCAGCGAGGCGGTCATCTGATAAATCAGCGTGATCAACCCAATCTGGGCGTAGCTGAGCGCGAAGTTGGTTTTCAGCAGCGGATAAATGGACGGCAGCATGGCCTGGATAAAGTCATTACAGCAGTGGGAAAAGGCCACTGCGCCCAGTATCGACATCACAATTTTCTGACTGTCATCAACGTTGGCGGCCAGTCCGGGCTGACTGGTTTTCACTTCACTTGAGTATTGAGACATGCGCATTTCCGTGTGGGAGGACTTTACGTTTATTGACGTATATTACGCCACGCAGCGAATGCGGTGCTGACAAAAGTGCTATTTTGGGCTGAATAGTAAAATATTTGTTAATGATTTGCGTCAGAGGGCTTTGATCAGACACACAGAAGCGGGCTTATCGACATAAGCGCCGTAAGGGGCGGTTTCCTGAAAATGGCAACGATGATAAAACGCCACTGCGCGGGTATTCACCCGGCGCGTTGAGCACCGCAGCGCGCGATAGCCGCGCGCGCGGGCAATCTGCTCAAGCGCAGCCAGCACGGCCGCGCCCGTACCGGGGAGATCGCGGGTGGAAAACATGCGCTTCAGCTCGGCTGTCTCAGGGGAGACATGCACCAGCGCCCCACAGCCAATTGCCTTGCCCTGGCTGTCTCGGGCCAGCACCCAGGTCGCCGCCTCAGGCGCGCTGAAGTGCTGTGTCCCGGCATCGCCAGTAAGGGCAGACAGTTCCGCTGACAGCCGTGCCGTCAGGACCTGTAACGCCGGGGTTGCTGCCTCGACAACCGCCACGGTTATCACGGCTGTTGCCCCCAGCGGCTGCGCAGGTAATTCACTGCTGGCTGCGTTTGTGGCTGATTCAGGTAGTCTTCCCGGAACAAAATCGTGCCGCTGACCTGCGGCAGGGAGGCGTTAAGGTCAAGCTGACGTTTCAGTTCCGGTACGCCGCCCTGAATCGTCCATTCCGGCTCGTTTTTGGCGGGCACCCCGACTTTGTATAAGGCGATACCGATATACAGACGCGTTTTAGTCGGCTTAACAACGTTAGCCCACCAGTTCGCCAGCACATCGTAACGGGCGGCGCTGCGTGAGAAGGGCCAGTAAATCTGGGGCGCAATATAATCCAGTAAGCCGTCCTGTACCCAGCGGCGTGTATCCGCATAGGACTCATCGTAGGCCGCCGCGCCGCGCGTATCCGAGCCGGCAGCATCGTGCGAACGGTTACGCCAGACGCCGGCCGGGCTGACGCCAAACTCCACCTGTGGCTTGAGCTGCTTGATCGTGTGAGAAACCTGCTCGATCAATAACTGTGTATTATGCCTGCGCCAGTCTGCCTTCGAGGCAAAGCCCTGGCCGTATCGAATAAACGTCTGACTGTCGTTCAGGGGCGAGCCGGGCGACTCGGCGTAGAAGTAATCATCAAACTGCACGCCATCGATATCGTAGTGTTTTACAACTTCAGCCACGATGCTGGTTATCCAGTCACGCACATCCGGAATGCCGGGATCGAGCACGTAACGATCCCCCGACGTGCGAATCCAGTCACGATGCAGAACAAAGACGCTGGCAGGCTGCTGTGACAGGGTGCGGTTCAGCTCGGCGACCGTTGAGGGTTTGGTATTCACGGAAACGCGGTAGGGATTAAACCAGGCATGCACGCGCATACCGCGCTTATGGGCTTCATCCAGCATAAACTGCAACGGATCAAAGCCCGGGTTCTGACCTGTTTCGCCTGTCATCATGTCTGACCAGGGCAGGATCTTCGATGCCCACAGCGCGGTGCCATCCGGTTTGACCTGAAAGAACACCGTATTGATTCCCAGGCTTTTCAGCTTGTCGAGTTTATCGGTCAGCGCACGTTTTTGCTGACTGACGCGCAGCGCCTCATCGCGGATATTCACCGAGGCGATCGGTGGCCAGTCGAGACGGGAAACCGTCGTCAGCCAGACGCCGCGTACAGGCACATTCTCCCGCACCGGTTGGCTGGTTACCGGCGGTTTACTGACGGTCGGAAGGGGCGTGACCAGCGATTTTGGCGGTTCCGACGAACAGCTGGCTAATAACAAAGCCGAGGCGGCGAACAGGCCGGCTCGGCGTCCCGTACGGGCGCGATAAACGTCGCGAAAAGTGGCGATGATAAACTCCGTGTCGCGTAGTCCTTAACTGGAACAGTATTCTGATCCTATTTGGCGTAAAGTCAATCAACCCGGCCTGTCTATACTTATCACCTGATGACAGGAGGCAGACGATGCACACTTTTAAAGGAAATAAACAGGCGCTTCCGGTGCGCTACTGCAGGCAGTGCCATAAACCCATGACCTGGCGTAAAAAGTGGGCAAAATGCTGGGATCAGGTACTGTACTGCTCTGAACGTTGCAGGCGACAGCGTCGAAATACCGCTGACGGAGAATAACATTTTCGCGCGCCGCCTGGCTTTGCCGCCTCGGTGAAACATTTAGCAAAAGTTAACCTGAATTTTACACGACTGTTCTCACGCGCCGTTGCGATTACTGTACCAGGCTTAATAAAAACAAAAACAGTCAGTCTGGAGCAGCAATGAAAGAGCAAAACAGGACGGAAGGTGTGAAACCCTATGATGGCGCAGCGGGCGGCTGGGGTGCCCTGAAAGCGGTAGCAGGGGCGATTCGTGGTCAAATGGCCGTGAAACAGGACGTGATTGCCTTATTTAAAGTTAACCAGCCTGAAGGCTTTGACTGTCCCGGCTGTGCCTGGCCCGATCCCAAACACACGTCCTCCTTTGAGTTCTGTGAAAACGGCGCGAAAGCGGTGTCATGGGAAGCCACCAGTAAACGCACAACACCTGAGTTTTTCGCGGCCCATCCGGTCAGCGAATTGTGGCAGCGCAGCGCCTACGAGCTTGAAGGCGAAGGCAGGCTGACGCATCCAATGAAATACGATCCGGTAACGGATACCTATCAGCCCATCGAGTGGCAAACCGCCTTCAATGAAATTGGTGAGCGGCTGCGCAGTTATCACAATCCCGACAGCGTGGAATTTTATACCTCGGGACGTGCTTCCAACGAGGCCGCCTTTCTGTGGCAGCTGTTTGCCCGCGAATTTGGCACCAATAACTTTCCCGACTGTTCCAATATGTGCCACGAGCCAACCAGCGTCGGCTTACCTGAATCGATTGGCATCGGCAAAGGCACGGTAGAGCTGGATGATTTTGACCATTGCGATCTGGTGATCTGTATCGGTCATAATCCTGGTACAAACCATCCGCGCATGCTGGCCACGTTGCAGGAGGTGTCGAAACGCGGTGCGAAAATCGTCGCGATCAATCCGTTGCGCGAACGGGGACTTGAGCGTTTTACCGCCCCGCAAAATCCGGTACAGATGGTGACGCTGAGTTCAACGGAACTGGCGTCAACCTATTACAAAATCCGGGTTGGCGGTGATGCGGCCATGCTTAAAGGCGTGATGAAGTGCCTGATGGCGATGGATGAAGAGGCCAAAACCCGCGGCAATCCTGGCGTGTTTGACGCCGCGTTTATCGCTGAACATACGCAGGGCCTGGATGCCTTAAAAGCCGACCTTGAGGCGACGGACTGGGCGCATATTCTTAACGTTTCGGGTATGTCACGCGAACAGATTGAGCATATCGCGCAGCTTTACGCTAATGCTGAACGCACGATCATTTGCTATGGCATGGGAATTACTCAGCATCAGTATGGCACGCAGAACGTGCAACAAATTGCGAATCTGCTGCTGTTACGCGGCAATATGGGCAAGAAGGGCGCGGGCATTTGTCCGTTACGCGGTCACTCGAATGTGCAGGGTGATCGTACCGTTGGCATCACCGAAGTTCCCTCCGAAAGCCTGCTGAAGCGTATCGAAGCGGTCTTTGGTTTTACGCCACCGACAAAACACGGACACAGTGCCGTTAAGGCGGTTCAGGCCATTCGCGATGGTGAGATAAACGCACTGCTGTGCCTGGGCGGTAATCTGGCCGAAGCCATGTCGGATCCACAGCAAACCTTTGCTGCGATGCGCAAGCTGGATATGGTGGTGCACATGGCCACCAAACTGAACCGCTCGCATTTGCTGCTGGCAAAACACAGCTATCTGTTCCCGGTGCTTGGCCGCACCGAGATTGACCAGCAACAGTCTGGCGCACAGAGCGTGACGGTTGAAGATTCCATGTCGATGGTGCACGCCTCACGCGGCACGCTCGATCCGGCGTCGCCTCATCTGAAATCCGAACCCGCGCTCATCGCGGGCCTGGCCAAAGCCACGTTGCCGGACACGGTCGTGGACTGGGACACGTTGACAGGCGACTACAGCCTGATTCGTGACGCCATCGAAGCGGTGATTCCGGGTTTTGACAACTTCAACGAACGTATTCAGCAGCCGGGCGGGTTCCGTTTACCGAATGGCGCGTCTGAACGTGTCTGGCATACGCCATCGGGCAAAGCACAATTCCTGGTGATGGAGGGCATCAATGAAGATCCGCGCTCGTTGAAATGTCATGATCTCGTTCTGACGACACTGCGCAGTCACGATCAGTACAACACCACGCTCTACGGGCTGGATGACCGCTATCGCGGCGTTTCAGGCCGCCGCGACATTCTGTTTATCAGTGAAAACGAGGCGGAGAAAAAGGGGGTTCGCATGGGCGATCAGGTTAACATCATTGCGCTGGACCCGGACGGCAATCCCACTCATCGCCGTCTCGATAATCTGACTATCGCAGTGCATGATATGGCCGAAGGATCGGTTGCGGCCTATTACCCTGAAGCTAACGTGTTGATTCCCTTAGACAGTTACGATACAAAAAGCGGTATTCCCTCCTATAAAAGCACACCGGTGAGGATGGAGCTGGCCCGCGCCGACGTGCCGGTTGAGGCGTCCGCAACGCGCCGTTAAACGTCCGTCCAGCTAAACCAATCCTGAACGAAGCGCCATCTGAGTGGAAATCCGCCCTCAGATGGCTATACAATCGCCGCGAATTTTACGCAAGAGGCAACCTACATTGGACACAAGTCCCGAACGATTACACCAGGCTTCTGCAGTAAGATAGTTTTGGCTGTCTTAACTGCACGTTAAGACGGCGGCTGTATCAACATCCTTCCCTGACGTGATGCGCTTTGCATCAACGCCCGCTGTAATCCATTTTATTCATCTTTGTTTTTCCGTACTGCGCCTGCCGCGCGGCGGAGAGAGGTTTATCATGGACTGGAAAATCTTTTTACTGCGCGTATCGGCCGCGCTGATTCTGGGTGCGCTCATCGGTAGCGAACGTCAGCTGCGTCAACGCATGACCGGCTTACGTACTAACGCGCTGGTCAGCACCGGCGCCTGTTTGTTCGTTCTGATGACGCAGTGTGTTCCCGGCATTGCCACCGACGCCACTCGCGTTGCCGCCTATGTGGTTTCCGGTATCGGCTTCCTGGGTGGCGGTGTGATTATGCGCGACGGATTAAACGTTCGCGGCCTGAATACCGCCGCCACCTTGTGGTGTACCGCGGCCGTCGGCGTCCTGTGCAGCATGGGGTTGTTACTCGAAGCCGCGATAGGTTGCATGGTGATTCTCTGTGCCAACATTCTGTTGCGTGAACTGGCGCTGGGCATTAATCGCCAGTCCATCGTGTCGGCCGACGAGGCAGTACAACATTACAAAGTGCAGATCGTTTGTCTGGCGCAGGATGAAGTTCAGGTGCGCAGTTTGATGCTGCATAGCCTGGGCAACAGCGGCCTGCGCCTGCAATCGCTCCACAGTGAAGATTTGGATCCGCCACATCGCATGGAAGTGAATGCCGAAGTGATGGGCCAACCCAGCATGACCGGACAGCTGGAAAGTCTGGTAAGCCGCATTAGCCTGGAGAAAGGGGTCAGTTCGGTGCGCTGGCAGGTATGCGGTCTGGATGCGAGCGAAAACGGATAGCACAAAAAACAGGCGCCGCTACGTGAATTCTGATAAAAGAGCAGGGGAGTTATGCGTCAGATTTCGCGTAGCGTTGTTATTTATTCGCGAAAATCCGTTTCCAGGTGCGCTTTTTTACGCTATATAAAGAGAGCCTGCCGTTTGAGTGTAAGGTTAAGTAAAGCAGAGCGTAGATATTTCTATAAGCGATTGAATGGGTTATAAAAGCCCTTAGCGTTGCTCACCTTGTTATCTTTACTGTGCGGATTATTCGATGAAGCGTAAAACCTCATTCTTTTTTCTTTCCGGCCTTATGCTCCTGCTTTCTGGTTGCAGTCATCATCATTCAGATGAACCCAAGGACACCGCCGCCGCTGACGCATCGCAAAACCCGGATTTGATTCCTATCGTCGCGGCGTTGCATGACCAAATGCACACCTGGCATGATACGCCGTACCAATGGGGCGGCACACAGCTGTCTGGCGTGGATTGCTCGGGCTACGTCTGGCGAACCTTGCATGATCGTTTCAATCTGCCAATGGACCGCGTCACCACAGCCGATCTGCTGCATATGGGCGTTCGTGTCACACCGGAACATCTGCAACCAGGCGATCTGGTGTTTTTCCGCATTGGTGGCGGCATGCACGTTGGCTTCTACGATACGGATAATCAGTTTATTCACGCGTCGGCCAGCAAGGGCGTGATTCGCTCATCACTGAACAACCCATACTGGAAATCGGTTTATTACCAGGCGCGTCGTCTGACGCGAGAATACGGGGCGCAGGTAACACTGAACAGAGCCAGCTAAACGTGAATTATGCCAGGCAACGCTACGTGAAATCTGCCAATCCAGCACAGGGATAAGCGCCAGTTTTTTACGTAGCGTTGTTGTGATTTGTGGGTACAGAAGCGGACAAAAAGAAGCGGTGAGGCAGGAAAGGCGTAAACGGGCTGGCTGAGTGCGTAATCGGATACCTAATTTAACATAATATACATTATGCGTACTTTTTTTTGCATTTGGCTGATTAGGTATGAACAATTAACAACCCGCAAAACCAGTTTCGCATGCCACTCTGACTGCACTTCTTTGTTTTACTTCACTTACTACCTTCATTTTTTCTGCTAGGTGTTTCTCTAACATTTCTAAACGCATAACCCTCCCCCTCTATGCACCGAGCTACTCAGCGAAATCAGCCCCAATGCCATCAAACAGCCTTCGTTGTGAGGACAGGAATTGCCTATTGTCTTCTGATGTGGGGTCAATCCAAACCGCATCGCTTATGCAGATGCGGTTTAACACAATCAGAACATCATAAAGTGCTGCGCAATTTGCCATCCGACAGAAAGCCCAACAATACAGGCCATCACCATCAGTACAACGCGGTTACGAAATCGGAATTTGAAAAAATTCACCTTTAACTCAGCAATAACATTATCAATACCTGTTTGACTATCAGCGTGCTGTGCCACGACAACGGATAACTCATGCTGGAGCGCATCACACTGGTTTACGGTTGATTTGACCGAATTAAATAAATCCAGACGGTTTCGCTCAAGCTCGGCGAGCTGTTGCTGATGTAAAAACTGCTGTTCCTGCAACAAGGACTGTTGCATCTTCTCAACGAAACCCTTTTGAACTGCCTGATTGTCCACCATTGTCTGTTCGAGTATGCTGTGCCGTTTTACTTGTTGATCAAGGCCACTTTGCAATTTTTGCGCAAGATCCGAAGAAAAGTTAGTAATATGCTGTTCAAGTTCAGCCAGCAAAGTTGCGTTTGCCTCGCCAATTTTGTTTTCCGCCTCTGTCACCCGTTTTACGCAGCCAATTAGTTGCTTAGCCTGATCTTGCGTCACTCCTTTTGCATCCATTAATCCCTGGTTGGCCTTATTAATCTCTTTTTGCTGTTCTTCCAGTAGCACCTGCTGTTTCAAGATTTGTCCATGTTGTTCAGCAAGAGAGCGTGTTTGGCTTTCCAGAATGTTTTGTTGATTCAATAAAATCTGTTGTTGCTCGTTCAGTAGTTTGGATAGTGCCGTATTGACAATCAATAACTGAGAAGATTTTTGCGTCAGACGACCAATGGATTTATTGAGATCAATTTGCGCATCCTGTAACAGATCGTCACGATCATTCCACCAATTAGTTATAAAGTTTCCGTCCCTCTGTTCCCTGCGCAGGCGATCAAGGTCCTTTGCACTTTTCTGAACCGTTTGCTGCTCCTCCGTCATACCGGTAATCAATTCTTTAATGTTGCTGTCGCGGAAGACACGTTCCGGCAAATCTGCGGACGAAAAAGCCTGAATAACCTGAAGTTCCTGCTTGTTTAACAAACTCATCTTATTGTTCTCAAATATTTTTTAGAAATTCATCAATTTCAGCCTGGCTTTCATTAATAAACGCAATTGCAGCGATACTCCGCGCCACCTGCACAGCTGTCTCAGAAGTAGTTCTCTGAAGACATGTAAATGTTGCTTTAGTCGAGATCGTGGCAGTAGCCAGGTTTGCCCCAATAGCTTGATACTGGGTTATAGCGGTAGCGTAATTTTCAATATTACCCAGCGAACTTTCTGAAAGTGTCACCAGTTCACTGGCAAACTCTTCACGACGTTTGCTATCTGCGAGCATCTCATCCATCAGTTTTTCGCTTAGCGTAAAACGGGAGCGATCAAAAAACGTGTCAATCTGATATGCGAGAAAGGCTGAAAGCAATCCGGTGACAATGCCTATGAGTACTGGGGTTAATATATCTGCAAACGGTTTCAGAAACGGTACAGCCGTCATAAACGTCGCGATACTTTCGTTCAACAACGTACCGACTGAAGTCACGATGACAGTAGTCAACATTTTCAGCCCTTCCCGTAACGCTTGCTGTGCCGTCATATGTGTCGGTGGGAAGAAAATTATTTTAAATGCACGGAAAAGTCCTAACAGCCCTTCCCGAATCATGGTCACGAAACGCTTTGCGGTTGAGAGAAAATTATTAAGTAAGAAAGTAAGTAAATTACTCATGAATCCACTCACCCCGCCCTGGAACATTTGTCCCAGAGCATCGGGAATTTTTTTTGCCACGGAAGTAACTACTCGCATTAAGCGCTGTCTGACCTCTTCAAAGAATGTTTTTCCCACCTCAACGCCGTGTTGAATGAGCACTTTGAACTCGTTAAACAAGCCATTCACCAGTTGAGTGAGCAATAAACCGAGAGCTTGTCTGAGCCCCATCTGCAACGCTTGTTGGCCGCCTGTTTGCAACAATTCTGCGCTTTGTTTTTTCATCAGCTCCGAGTTAAGTGTTGTTGAAATATGATCCTTCGATTGTTTCTTCGCTGCTGCGACTCGCTCTGGATCCAGCTCAAATCTTTCACCATTTTTTTCTGCAAAAGTATCGAGTTCAGCAGCGCCTTTTGAACGGTTAATTGACTTATGTGTAGTCACCAAGTTTTCGTCGGCATTGGCCATTTTAACTACGTTTTCAACACCTTTTCCGGTTTCCAGAGCAAGATGCACTTTCTTGTTTTTGGACAATGTATTTAGTGACGTGATATGGTCGAGATCCATATCCGCCGCGTTCATTGTTTTTCCCGTATAACCATCAACACCACCGGCACGGAGTTTCTCGCTTTTCTTTGTAAAATCTTTACTTTCATACTGTTTGCGCTGGTAATCCTGACGCGATTTTGCATGACTGGACATGTCTTTATCAACGATGAAATCCGACTCTTCACGCTCAAAATTATGCAGTGTTGTTACATTGCCGCCATTGCGATCCTCAAACATGGCCGTTGATAGCCCAAAAGGCCCAATAATTTGTGACAACACTTGCTGCTGGCAATCGTGGAAGAGTTTTTGCAGACGCTGCTGTTTTAAATCTTCATATGTTAAATCCATTTACCCTCCTGGTTTATCGAATCAATTGCAAAAAATTCTATATTTACTCTACATACTTTCTGAACCAATTAATGAAACTGTCCGCTTTTATTTCACGTGTCCCATCATCATGCCAGAGCGTGATAATCTGTCCGCAAATCCCAGCATCAGTAGGGGCAAGGTCCAAGCAAAGATGATCGCCTGATCCATTGTAAGTAAAGGGGATCCAAGAGGGATTCCACCATTCCGGACGAATACCACTTTGCGCACACGACTCAGCTCCATCAAAATCGCCACCATCAAGTAAACCTTTCCAGACACGCCACTCTTGTAAAATGCGTGAAGTGGATAAGAATTCGCATTTATCAAATAATCCATGGCTCATACCACGCTGACCATTGTGGATTTTCATGAAGGCAACAAAATCGGCTGGCAAGATCACGCCCAGAGCCTGCTCTAGGGCGACGATTTCTTCATCTGTGGCCGGAGGTGCAAGATCTGCTAATACCTCAGGATCGCTGTCTTGCAAAATGTCTTCCAATTTTTCCCATAGTTGCTTCATTGTTTCTATTCCTTTCAATCCATATGATTATTAACGGCATATTCGACGGAAAATTGAATTATTTTTCGTACGTATGACTTTCAGCTAATGAGTTAATCACAACCCACTGTCAAACAGTGTCAACCATTTTAAGCGTTTTTTCGACAATACTCAGGAGGCCCGTCTATCACTCCAAGATTTAATGTCGGTTGGTTTTTCTCACCCTCTCTAGCTGCTATATGAAATAACGATGTCGCGGTGTAATCACAACGCGCGTTATCAAAATATGGCGTGCCTCGAAAAAAGACCGCCCTTTTCTTTTTTATTCTGCGTTTAATGAGCATAGAGAGTGATGGTCAGTCTCAATTAACGTTACCGGACAAGGCAAGTGCCTGTTTATGGCCGATGCACGCTGTCCTCAAATATCGCCAGGTTTTCCTTCGCTTCCGCGTACTGATAAGACGTCAGTTCAATCTGATTTCCGTCAGGATCGCAAAAATAAACGGACATCGACACCTGATGATCGCTGACTGTATAAGGTATGGATTGCGCGACCAGGATGCGTAATAACTGACAGAAACACGTGGCATCCAGGCTAAATGCCACGGTGTTACCCGGCGGCTGATGGGTTCTTAAAAACAGCGATATTACGGCAGCATTATTTTTCAGCACCAGTGGACCGCCCTGCGTAAACCAAAACAGCAACGATTCATCGCGTGAAAAACCCAGCACCCGTTTATACCAGTGTTCTGCTTTCTTCAGGTCATGCACATAAATATGGACGTGGTCGATCTTGAGTAAGTTCACTTTCACCTCTTTGGTCAGGCGTAAAGAGAACCAGCATTAAACAGATTATGCCGTGATGCAAAAGCACGCGCACATAATAGCCTGCTATTTAACATAAATCAGAATTGCAAAAAAAAACGAGGCGAATTAATCAGAGCCGGTCAGAATGCATTCAGGTATATTGCAGAGGCAACAGGCTCATAATATTGACGGGATAAACCGTTTCGGTTGTTTCACTGAGTGCTTTGACGGTCCACCAGCGCGAACTGGCAATGACTGATTTCTCATTTTCACTCCAGCCCAGTGTGTTAATTTCGTTCCCTGCGGCAGTAACAATAAAGAACCGCTCATGTGCCTGCACGATCTCGCCCGAAGGCAGCGTCATGGCAAAGCATCGCTCACCGACAGACGGACCCACATCGGCCCGGTGAATGCCGGTTTCTTCATACAGTTCCCTGACCGCCGCCTGCTCAAAAGATTCGCCCTGCTCTACGCCGCCGCCGGGCGTTGCCCAGTATGCGCTGCCCGCCAGCGCATCCTGCGAATGCACAAAACGAAACAGCAACACCTCATGGGAAGCATTCAGGATCAGTAACCGGGCCGAGCGGCGCGTGCGCATAGTCTCTTCCTTTTATTGGGGGCGTGCTCACGGATAAAGGTTTCTCAACGGGGCCGCAAAAAATCCTGCCAGCGGCGCGTCAGATAGTTATGTTCATCCATCACGGCGTTCCAGACGGCAATGTGGCTCATCCGTTGCTCGTAACTTCCGCCATCGCGCACTTCCCCCTGGGGAATCAGCGGTGCGCCCCAGGCATCCAGCAGCACTTCGCGTGCGGGTTGACCACCGTACCAGAAATCCCATTCCGCTGCCGACAGATGCGTCCGGCTGCGTTCCGCGTTAGAAATGTAATAACCCTGCCGCGCCATGACCGCACCGGGCCAGCCAGACTGCCACCAGTTAAGGTAGTCGTAGGCCGCCTCTTTGATTTTGCCGGTCGCACAGCGTGAAAGCGACATGCCGCCGTACCACGCACGGTAGCCTTCACGTGGTCGCGCCATTTTATAGCCGCGCTGATGGAAATGATGACGAAAATAGATGGGTGCCCAGAGACTTTGTACTTCAACCTGCTGATTGGCAATCAGATCGCATGCCTCATCCTGCGATGCCCAGAAGGCCGCAAAATGGCCGTTACGGTGAAGACGCGCCAGCTGCTGTGTTAACAGGTCGATCTCATCAAGCGTCAGATTACCGATATTCGCAAAGCGTGCCAGCCCGGCCCCCTGCATGGCCAGCGCCGCATCAATACCGCCCATGGCCGCATCTTCCTGTAGCGCCACCTGCCCCGTCAGCGAAGGATGTACCAGCCAGCCCCAGCTCTCTTCCTGCTGTTGCAGCACCGCAGGCAGCCGGTCGGCATGATAGGCAAAACTGTCCACGTTATGGGTAAGCGGCAACATGCTGATATGGTCACTCGCGTGGCTGCCTAAATGCATATCGCGCTGAACATACAGTCGCTCCGAAGGTACACTGCCATCGGCTAACGGCAGATCGGGACCTAGCCTGCCGGTTTTGGCCAGCGGCGTAATCTCGTCCCAGTATGTCAGTCGCTTGATTTCCAGCGGCTGGATTGCCCGGGCAGGCCAGACAAAATCGATATTGTGAAACCACTGATCGTAAAGGTCATAACTTTCCGGATGCATGACCGCAATGCGCTGGGCATCTTCCACGCTGTGCAGCAGATACTCGATGCGAATCCCCAGATCGCTTTCCGCACGGACACGCAACATTTCAAGCAGCGTGACCGAGGTGCCCAGTACGCGCAATGTCAGTTGATCGTTAACTTTCGCCGCAGCGTTCATTGTTTTACTTATCCTTTACCGCCTGCTGAAAACGGTTGAATCCCTGTTTCAGTCGCTCGGGATCCAGTCCGCGCAGAATAAACACCAGTTTTGAGGTATCGACATCGCCGGGCCAGTCATTAAGGTGAACGGGCGGATGTAACGTATGCTGTACGCCATGAATCACCACGGGTGAGCTGCTGCCGCTGAAACGTAAGATGCCTTTCATTCTCAATACAGACTGACCATGGCTATGTAACAGCATTGACAACCAGATAGCAAACGCGGGCCAGTTCAGGGCGTTCTCTAAGGTGATCACGCAGGTTTGCGTAAGCGGATGCGGATTCTCGTCATGGGGTGCAAGACGATAACCGGACGCACCGGCTGCGCCAAGCCAGCGAAACCGCTGTTGCCCGCTGCCTTTTGCCAGGCGCAGGCCAAATAAGGGGTCCGGATCGGCCAGCGCCTGCACGGTGTTACTCAGTTCCGCCATAGGGTTCAGCCCGGCAATCCAGGCCTCAAGCGCCACGCGTTCGGTCTGTCCGATACGGTCGCATTTGCTGAGCAACAGCTTATCCGCCGCGCTGACCTGGGCTATCCATTCCGGTTGATGCATCGACTGCTGCCGGGCATGCTCGGCATCGACCAGCGTCACCAGCGTGCCCTGACTGAAGTGATGTTTAAGCTGGGGATCGTGCAGCAATGTTGACAGGATGGGCGCAGGATCGGCAAGGCCGGTGGTTTCCAGAATGACCTGGCTGAACGGCGGCAGCATGCCGCGCACGCGCCGTTCATAGAGATCCAGTAACGCCGTTTTCAGTTCGCCGCGAATCTGGCAACAGACGCAGCCGCTGGGCAGCAGCACCGTATCGGGCGCGACTTCATTCAGCAGATGATGGTCGATGCCCACCTCACCAAATTCATTAACCAGCAATGCAACGTCGTTCAGATCTTGCTGCGCCAGCCAGCCTTTCAGCAGCGTGGTTTTGCCGCTTCCCAGGAAACCGCTCAGGATATGCAGCGGCAGTTTTTGATCGTGCAGCATAGCCGCTCCTCTTGTATGCCTTACAGCGCCGCCAGCCAGGCTTCATCCAGTGGATCAAGCGGGCGTTTGGTGATCTTCTCGACCTCTTTCCACAACAGGTCCAGTGAATTCACCATCACCTGCTGACCGGTTGGGCTGGAGAGCACCCAACTGGCATGAAACTCAGTCAGCGTGAGCCGCCAGGGTTTAAGCGTTCGGTTGAGCAGCGCCAGCTGCTTTAACCGCAACTGGCGCTGGGGCAGATCGTTTTGTAGCGCATCGCTCCATTGCGGACCGCTGTCCAGTAAACCACAAACGCCGCACATATCGGCTTCTCCTCAGGGCATGACATCGCCGGAATTAGGGCCAAGCGTCTGGCCAACAAACAGGTTACCGCCGGGCTCACTTGCCAGCAGTAACGCTACCGGGGCGACCTCTTCCGCCCGGCCAAAACGTCCCAGCGGCAGTTCGGCTGCCTTGGCCGTTTTCCATGCCTGATTGATGCCATCGATAAGCGGCGTTTCAATCGGACCGGGCGCGATGGCGTTCACCAGCACATTATCTGCGGACACCTCCAGCCCCAGCGATCGGGTAAAGCCTAATACGCCGGCTTTGGCCGCCGCATAATGGCTGAGTTCGGCACCGCCTTTGATACCGAGCTGCGACGCGATGTTGATCACTCTGCCCCAGCGCTGCGCCAGCATGGACGGCAACGCCCGTTGCGTCGCCAGGAAGACACTGCGTAAATCCACAGCCATCATCTCTTCCCACATGGGCAGCGTGATATCGGTACAGCGCGCCTGGGTCAGCATTCCGGCGTTATTCACCAGAATATCGATTCCGTCGAACTGCGCCAGGCAGGCATCCACGCCCGCCGTGGCGCCTTCCACCTCGCCGACATCGGCCACAATGCCAAAACACGGCACGCCAGACTGGCGACAGTGATCAACCACAGTCTTGAGCTTTGTGCTGTCGCGGTCAGTGAGTATCAGATGGGCACCTTCGCGGGCGAACAGCATTGCGATGGCCGCCCCGATGCCGCTGGCCGCGCCGCTGATTACACAGCGTTTCATCCTGAGTTGCATGGGTTCTCCTTAATCCGGCCAGCGAACGGTGAGTCCACCGTCGACAATCAGACTCTGTCCGGTGAGGTAACTGCTCTCGTCGCTGGTGAGAAACGCGATGACCTTCGCCACTTCCTCGGCGCGTCCGACGCGGCCCAGCGGAATCGCCTTCGCCGCCTTCGCCAGCCCTTCCGGGCCAAGCGAATTATCCTTATCCAGCGACTGCGGCGTTTCAATCAGCCCGGGGATGATGGCATTACATCGCACCCCGCGCGGCGCGAGTTCGACGGCCAGCGAGCGGCAAATGCCGGGCACCGCCGCCTTCGCGGCGGCATAGTGCGCATGCGCCTGCCAGCCATATACACCGCCCGCAATCGACGACACCGCAACCAGGCTGGCCCCCGACTGAAGGTGGGCGGCAGCGGCACGGAACAGGCGCATCACGCCGGTCAGATCGACATTGAGCATCTCATCCCAGCGTGCGTCGCTCATCTCCTCAATCTCTGCCCGACGCAGAATGCCCGCATTGGCGACGACCGCGTCAAGCCGTCCAAAGTGCTGTACGCCTTGCGCAATAAACGCGTCCACCGAGTCGGTGGATCCGACGTTAAGCGGTAGCCAGAGCGCGTCACCGCCCGCCGCTTCAATCTGCGCGGCCGCGACGGCCGGATCGTGGGGATCCTGCGGATAATAGCCCGCAATCACCCGCACGCCTCTCTGGGCATACAGCGTTGCCAGCGCCAGTCCAATCCCACTTGCGGCTCCGCTGATCGCGGCAACCGGGGCTGTGTTTGCATTCTGCATAGGGTTTCCTTAGGCCTGAGGTTGAGTGGAGGCGGCGATGTGCGTATTCAGTTGCGTGACCGGCCGGGCGAACAGAATAATGATGCCCGAGACAAAGCACGGAACCGCACCAAACCACAGTGCCGCCTCCTGCCAGTGTCCACCCTGACTCAGCACTGAGGTGGTGCCGACACCGGCCACAATTGCGCCCACCGGCCCCATCGCCATAATTAATGCGCCCGCAGTAGCACGAATGGCGGTCGGGAAACTTTCACTGATAAAGAACAGTGCGGCCGCATACGGACCAATCAGGAAAAACAGACCGACGCTGTACAGGGCCACGATGATGGCAAAGTTGTCCGGGCAGAACAGCATCGCGGCAAAGGCGATACCGCCCAGCATCCAGCCGGCCGCAATGGTGTTGCGACGACCGATGCGGTCACCGAGCCAGCCGTGTGCCAGATAGCCGCAATAGCCCACCAGGTTAGACAGAATCAGGATCAATAAAGAGTTATTGAACGAGACCGCGTGGGTTTTGGTAATTACCGTGGTGCCCAGCACGCTGAAGATCTGAATGGCGAACCAGTTCAGCAAAATGGCAACACCCAGTACCACGGTTGAGCGCAACGCCGTGCCGCGAAATGCCGAGGCAAAACCTGACTTCGGCTGATCTTCATACGGAACCTGATAGTCGGCTGCGACCTGGCGTGCATCTTTTTCTTTACCCTGCTCCCGCAGCGTTTTGATTTTCTTCTGCACTTCAAACTGAGGCGTTTCTTTCAGCTTCAGCGCCAGTAGCGCGATCACCAGCGACGGAAAGGCTGCGAAGATAAAGCTGCCCTGCCAGCCGATAATCGGCAGCAGAATCGCGGTCAGCGCCGAGGCCACCAGCGCACCGACCGGCCATCCGCCCTGCACCAGGCTGTAGACAAATCCCTTCCGTTTGTTGAGTTTGGGATCGTCCAGCGCAGTATAGAGTTCTGATAAATAGGTGGCGTTAACCGTTTGCTCTGCATAACCCAGACCGGCAACGGAGCGAATGGCGGTCAATGCGCCCTTACCCCATAATCCCCC
The DNA here is from genome assembly GCF_004364735.1 of Pantoea sp. PNA 14-12. Lineage (NCBI taxonomy): Bacteria > Pseudomonadati > Pseudomonadota > Gammaproteobacteria > Enterobacterales > Erwiniaceae > Pantoea > Pantoea sp. PNA 14-12. Next base: position 1,261,636 of record NZ_SOAJ01000001.1, read on the forward strand.
TATTGCGGTCAGCAGCGAACACAGGGCCGCGCCTCCCACGGTAATAACGATGCCCATGCGCCGTCCCAGGCGATCCACCAGCGGGCCAATGGCCAGAGCGATCACTGCCCCACCAAACGCGACCCAGGTAGCAATTTCAGACTGTTCGACTTCGCTCCAGCCAAAATGACCGCCGATCTCCGGCAGCAAAGTGCCGAAAAGGATGAAGTCATAGACGGCGAAGATCCAGGCGAAGAAGGCGATCCATGTAGCGAATTTGACATCCCTGGTGGTTAACTGCTGGGGCTGCCAGCCGTTAACGGATTTTTTTTTGTAGATGCTCATGTCGTGATCACTCTGCAAGAGGAAAAGGCTTAACGCGGTTGGCGCGCTAAGAAGTCGTCAGCAATTTCGTCGAAAGTGACGAAACGCACGCCCTGGTGACTCTGGATGTACTTAATCAGGCGCTCCAGCATCAGCAGCACCTGCGGACGGCCTGATACGTCGGGATGAATCGTCATGGTAAAGACGGCATAGTCGTTTTCGCGATATACCCAGTCGAACTGATCGCGCCAGATCTCCTCCAGATGGCGCGGATTGACAAAACCGTGGCTGTTCGGTGACTTCTTGATAAACATCATGGGTGGCAGATCATCCAGATACCAGTTAGCGGGGATCTCCACCAGGTCGGTCTCTTCGCCGCGCATCAGCGGCTTCATCCAGGTGTCCGGATGCTGGCTGTAGTCAATTTTGGTCCAGCTGTCGCCTACGCGAACGTAGTAAGGATGAAAGTCGTTGTGCATCAGGCTGTGATCGTATTTGATGCCTTTTTTCAGCAGCAGCTCATTGGTCACATTGCTGAATTCCCACCAGGGCGCGACGTAACCGGTTGGACGTTTACCTGCAAGCTGCGTCACCAGTTCAATACTGCGATCCAGCACCGCCTCTTCCTGCGCGGGCGTCATGGCAATCGGGTTTTCATGGCTGTAGCCATGCACGCCAATCTCGTGGCCGGCGTCAACCACCGCTTTCATCTGCGCCGGGAAGGTTTCGATTGAGTGGCCGGGAATAAACCAGGTGGTGCGCAGATTATGTTCAGCAAACATTTTCAGCAAACGCGGTGCGCCCACTTCTCCGGCGAACAGCCCGCGAGAGATATCGTCAGGGGAATCTTCCCCGCCGTAAGAGCCGAGCCAGCCGGCAACAGCATCCACATCCACACCAAATGCACATAAGATTTCTTTCGCCATCTTTTCTTCCTCTGGAGCGTTAAGCGCAGACCGAATCGTCTGCGGTAAAAAGACCTGCCAGTCGGCTGGCAGCGTGAAGGAGCCGGCGATCTTCGCCAGCCGGTAGAGAGAAAAGCAGACTGGTATGCAACCCACGGTCATCGGTACCGCTCGGCAGGGCGATGCCCGGCATATCCAGCAGGCTGCCCGGCATGGTCAGGCGCAGCGTGGCCACGTTGGTCTGGGCGAACAGCGCGCTGTCCTGCATCAGCGGACCGAGTTCCGGTGCGGTATGGGCCACCGTGGGGGTGATCAGTATTGCGCCCGCCAGCTCCGCCGCCAGGGCCTGTTGCCACTGCTGACGTTGGGTCAGAAAGGTATCGAGCACGGCCGGGTCTTGCTCGCTGGCGGCAAGCAGACGTTCGCGCACTCTGGCATCCATGCGTTCTGCGTCAGGTGAGGCTAATAAGAGGCGATGCAGCAACCAGGCTTCGCGCCCACCCGGCCAGCCTTTTTCAGCGATCCAGTCAAGCGCCTGCGTAAACGCGGTAAGCGGCTGGCGGTCAATGGCAAAGCCGGCCGCGTCGAGGCGATCCAGCATTCTCAGGCCGTTATCGCGAACGGCGGGCTGGCATGTCATGAGGAGCGCGTCGTCAACCCGGAAACGGGGTTCAGGAAAGGCGGTGGTACCCGGACCGCACAGGATGTCATCAAGAGCGATAGCATCCCGGACGCTGCGGCATAACGGGCCGAGGGTATCCAGCGAGCGGGCCAGCGGAAAAACGGCGTCCATGGCATAACGGCCACGGCTGGCGCGGTAGCCCGTAATGCCGCTGAATGCGGCCGGAATACGAATGGATCCGCCGGTATCGGTGCCAAACGCGATACAGGCCAGGCCTTCCGCGACTGCCCTGCCTGCCCCGCTGGACGATCCGCCCGGCGCGTGCAGGCTGCCCGCTGATGACCGGATAACCGGTGTACCAAACGCGGGATTCAGGCCGAGTCCGGAAAACGCAAATTCGCTGAGATTGGTTTTGCCGATCGTGACCATGCCCGCCGCCGCGCACCGGGCAACGACGGGTGCATCCTGTCGGGCGGGCGAAACGTGTTGCCGGGTGGACGAACCGGCGGTGGTCTGGCAGTCCTGAAGGTCGAACAGGTCTTTCCAGGCCACCGGAATTCCATCCAGTGGACTCAACGGCTGGCCCTGCCGCCAGCGCTGCATTGAGGCTTCGGCCTCTTCACGGGCGCGCGCCGGGGTGAGCGAAATAAACACCGAAGGTATATTTTCTGCGGCGGTCAGGCAGGCCTCAGTAAACGCCAGGGGTGAAAGGCGGTGCTGTGCATAAAGCGCACTGATTCCCAGCGCATCGATCTGACCCTGAATGTATAACTGACGGACGGTTTCTGGCTGCACACGCTTACCTTTAAATGTATATTGCAATTTAATGTACATTTGAAGATAGCAATAACGATGCCAGGAAAAGGACTGTTAAGTTACATATTTGTGATCTTATCGATCATAAAATAATTTAAATCAGCAATAACAAAAGGTTAAATTTGGGGTGGTGACGGACATTTGTGCAGGCGGAGTAAAATCCTGTCTTTGTATTAAATGTACTAATTTATTTATGATCCATTTTAGAGCGCTGTGCACTAACGCAGTGCTGTGCGTGGGCAGCCGTCGTTATTTCCTCAGATGTGATAATCTGGCGGGCAGGATGGGAGCGGAAAAAGACAATGCGAAACATAATGAATGGAGCAGACATGGATGACGCCGGTTCTGCGCGTTATGAAATCATCCGCCAGGTGCTGCTTAACGTGCTGCAGCAAAACGCTGTTCCTAAAGGCCTGGTGTTGCTGGAAGGTCCGTTAGCACAGCTGTTCGGCACCAGCCGCGTGCCGGTCAGGCGGGCGTTAAGTATGCTGCATGAAGAAGGCTGGATTGCCCGCTTTGAAGGCCGGGGCTTTATCGTGGCCCGTGACGACGAAGACGTCGAACCCGTGCGCATTGCCCTGACGCGCGAACTGTTGGGGCTGGCGCATCATGAGGAACTGGTCGACACCCGCAGTACGGGTGAAAAAGTGCTGGAGCACCTCCAGGGTGTGCTGTCGACCGCGATGATCTTTGGTTGCTATCAGGTGGATGAGCAGGACGCGGCACACTATTACACCACCAGCCGGGGCGTGATTCGTGAGAGCTTAATGCGCCTGCGTGATAAAGGCCTGGTGGAAAAAGAACCCTATTCCCAGTGGCTTACCGGTCCGTTAACGGCGCGCGAGCTGGGCGACCATTTTGAAATCCGGGCCAATCTTGAACCCGCAGCGCTGCGTAAAGCAGGCGAACGGCTGGACGTCGACTGGCTGAAATCGCGGCTGGATAACGCGAAAAAATCGCAGGGTAAGCAGTTAACGGCCAATGAACTGGAAACCCTGGAAGAAGATCTGCACATTCGCTGCCTGGAGCCTGCCGGTAACAAGCTGATGATGCAGATACTGCGACAACACCAGTCGCCCTTCATCGTCACGCGCATTTTCTATGACCTGCTGCGTATCCCTGTCGACAGTGCCATGCTGGATGAACACTGCCTGGTCTATGAATTTTTGCTGAAACGGAACTGGGAACTGGCGGCCGCCTGCATGAAGGATCATCTGGAGCGCGCGCAGGTTCGCACGTTGCAGCGGCTGAAAGTGTTATCTGTGCTGCCTGTTCCGGCCTTTCCGGATTTTATGGCACGGCGCTAATCGCTTATAAAGGTGACGCTGTCACGTAAAAAGCGACGTCTTCTCCTTCTGTCACGCTAGCCCGTCACCGGTTCCCTCTTCAGTGCTGAACGCGTCATGTCGGACATGGTGACTCAGCCTCTTTACCGACGCGCGTAAAACGCTTGAAAAACAGTCACCGGTGCGCTGACCGCCAGCGGCTGAAGCGGAAAACCGGTCGCCAGGCGGGAAGGATGAAACTCGCCCTGAATATGCTGATACAAGTGCGACGCACGTTCTGCTCTGAGGCTACCGTCCCAGCGCAAAAACTGTCCCCAGAGCGGCATATTACGGTAGCGGTCCGTGACCGGCATGGCCGAACGCAGGTACGCGGGCGGAAACAGCCGACGATAGCGGTGATGATGGTAGAGCCACGACAGCCCACGAAGGGTTTTTATCGCGGGCGTGAGGGTCACTATCTGCGCCAGTAAACCGCACAATTCGCGCTGACGCGCGGCGACCTCGCTGTCACACAGGGGCGAAACCGTTCCGTCAGTGCGGTCAAAATGAATGCGTGCGGACCGATCCGTTTCCAGACTGAATGAGAAACAGCCCGAACGACCCACCACATCGGGTGGGGCAACAGGCGGCCGGGATTGCCAGACAGCCAGCGTATACTCAGCATCTTTATCGGGGTTGTGCCGCAGGCCGCGAATATAGTCTGACCAGGCGGGAAGCTTACGATCGAACCGCCGCCCGCACCCCAGACGAATAAAAATGTTCGTGTAATCCATAATCGCGTTGGCCAGCGGCATGCCTGTGCCTGACGCCACCCAGGTAGCGAAACAGAGTTGTATCCTGAAGAATTCAGCGGTGAGCTTCATGCCTGGCGATCTTCTCCTGACGAGCATATGCGCATTTTATCATCCCTTACGGCGATGCGCCGCGGGCAAAGCGCGCCGTTCAACGCGTCTGCACCGCCGTCGCTTCAATCTCTAACAGGACACCATAATGCAGTCCGGAAACCGGCACCACAGCGCGGGCGGGTTTCCAGCTCCCCAGCCACTGCGCGTAAAGCGCATTAAAATCATCCCATAATGCGATGTCAGCCAGATAGACTCTGACCATCACCAGTTGCGATCGGGTAAGGTTCTCCTGGCGCAGGCAGGTATCCAGACTGGCAAAGACCTGCAGGACCTGATCGGCAAAGGGCGCGGCGCTGAGCATCTCCCCTGCGGGCGTGGCCGGTAACAGACCCGAAATAAACATCATTCCTGCCCCCAGACAATAGTGGGAGTAATGACCGGGATGCGGCTGATCATTGATATCACGCGCCTGCAATCGCTGAAGCATATTTTCTCCTTACATCATACCGGGTTGTTTCAGGGCGCTGCCATCGCGGAAACGACTGTAACGGAACGCCGTGGGGTCCACGATGGGATCATCACCGGTCACCAGATCGGCCGTCAGGCGGCCGGCACCGGGCCCGATGCCAAAGCCATGCCCACTGTAGCCCGCCGACAGAACCAGACCGGGAAGCTGTGGCACGGTGGAGATGACCGGTATATCGTCAGGCATACAGTCGATGACGCCGCCCCAGGCCTGCGTGACTCGCAGCCCGGCCAGCGCAGGATACTCACGGCCGATGGCCATCAGCCCCTTTTCCACCACGCCGTCCGACACCGTCGGGTCCAGAATGCGGATTTTTTCAAAGGGGGACGGGCGCTCCATTGACCAGCGCGCCAGCGACTCCGGTCCCTGTAAAAAGGAGGTCAGGCGGATTTTGGTTTCCAGATTGAGCCGACGTGCTTTGTATAACGGGAAGAACTGACGGGCATATTTCAGCCCCTGAATGCCGGGCTCAAGACGACCTGTGCCGGACAGTGCGATGGTATAACCGCCGTCCGATCGTGGCCGACAGGCAAACGCATCCGTATAGAAAGGCCGGGTAATCACCTGTTCGACGGGATAAGTACGAAACGCACTGCCGATGACATTACCCGCAGGTAAATCGATGCCGTGCCGGCGACAAAACAGCGATGTCCAGGCACCTGCGGCGCAGACCACGCGCGAGGTTTTAATCAGACCTCTTTCCGTGATCACCCCGCTCACCTGACCTGCCGAAATATCCAGCCCGCGCACCGCACAGCGCTGAAACAGAAAGGTGCCCTTTTTCACCGCCGCCTCCATCAGGCCTGGCGCGGCGAGTGCGGGATCGGCATAACCGTCATCGGGTGAATGCACGCCGCCTTTCCACGCTGTGCGGCTACCGGGCGTCATGGCTTTTGCCTCTGCGGCATTGAGAATCTGGCTACGAATGCCGTACTGCTTCGCCATTTTACCCCAGTTATCCCAGTTGCGGATGTCCTTTTCCGTGCACGTTGCATAGACCAGCCCGGTGGCGCGGAATCCTACGTCCATGCCGATTTCCTTGCTCAGTTCATGCCAGCGTTGCAGCGCATGCAGGATCAGCGGGATCTCCCGTTCATCCCGGTTAAGCTGGCGGCACCAGCCCCAGTTACGGCTTGACTGTTCAGCCCCGACCAGGCCCTTTTCGATCACCGCCACCCTATAGCCTTTTTGGGTGAGCGCCCAGCAGGTTGCCGCGCCGACAATGCCTGCCCCAATAATCACTACATCCACCGAGTCGGGAAAATGCGTACTGTCCTGAACCAGCCTGAGCGGTGCGGGCATAATATCTGCTCTCCAGCGAAAGGTTAAAAATCGATTAATACGCTTTTATAGCGCTGACAGGCTTCAAAGGCCTGGCGGCCCAGATCTTTACCAAAGCCGGATTCCTGAAAACCGCCGGTAGGGATAATGAAATCCCAGGTGCGGCGATAGCGGTTAACCCACACCGTGCCGCTGTCCAGCGCGCGCATTAAGCGCATCGCCCGTGGCATGTTCAAGGTGTGGACGCCCGCGCACAGACCAAAGACCGCATGCTGCGCCAGCGCCAGGGCTTCTTCCTCATCGGTAAAGGTCTGAATGGTCAGCACCGGTCCAAAAATCTCTTCGTGCAGCGCCACGTTATCCGGGCCGACGTTCTCCAGCAGTGTGGGCTGCCAGAACCAGCCTTCTTTCGTATTGTCGTAGCGTTTTCCACCCACCAGCACCCGCGCACCCTGAGCGACGGACTGCGCAATAATCGTGGCCACTTTTTCACCCTGGCGTGCGTCAATCAGCGGACAATACCGTGTTGACGCGTGCCAGGTCATGCCGGGCACGGGTTTCTGACAGCGTGCAATCAGCTTTTCTGTCACACGTTCAGCAATGCCTTTCTGAATAATCAAGCGTGTTCCGGACACGCAGGCCTGACCGGCATTCACTGTGAATCCCAGAAAGAGGCGCTCGGCAATCTCGTCGGCGTCGCCGGCGTCATCAAAGACCAGCTGCGGGCTTTTGCCGCCCAGCTCCAGCGTGACCGGTTTAGTGCCGTGCAGGGCCGCCTGGCTCATAATCGCCGCACCGGTGGCAGTGGAGCCGGTAAAGGAGACCTTGCGCACCAGCGGATGCGTTACCAGCGCATTACCGGTGACCTTGCCGCTGCCCTGGATCACATTCAGCACACCGGATGGGATCCCCGCCTGCACCGCCAGTTCGGCCAGACGGGCCGTTGAAAACGGCGTCAGTTCAGACGGCTTCAGCACCACCGCGTTACCTGCCGCCAGAGCCGGGCCGCATTTCCAGGAAGCCATTGACAGGGGAAAATTCCACGGCGTGATTGCGCCGATCACCCCATAGGGCTCAGGCACCAGCATGCCCAGGCTACTGTGCTGCGTTGGAAACACGTCACCGCTGTATTTGTCCGCGCATTCGGCATAAAAACGCAGGGCCGCCGCGGTAAAGGGCACTTCGATATTGCGTGCATCGGTGACGGGTCGGGTCGACCCGACGGCTTCCAGCTGCGCCAGGTATTCGCTGTCTTTTTCGATTAAGTCTGCCCAGCGCGAGAGGGCCGCACCCCGTTCTCGTGGCGAACAACCCGACCAGCCGCTGCTGATGCGCCGTGCTTCGGCCACGGTCACGGCATCGTCGACGGTACGGGCATCCGCCTCATGGATCTCTGCATAATGCTGACCGTCAGAAGGCCGTTTAATGCCCATGGCCTGGCCGCTGGCGGATACGAACTGTCCGTCGATAAAGTGCCCGCTGGACAGGTGAACGTCATCGGGATTGAAATCAGTCATACGTGCCTCTTAAAAAAAGAAAGGAGCGGGACATCACCAGCCGGTGACACGATGCCAGACTTCGTGTTCCCCGCTCTGGCTGTCCATCACCTGATACCGGGTGTGCATTCCGGCAGTGGCGCAGGCGTGATTGGGCAAAATCCGCAGCCGGGTCCCGAGCGAGAAATCCGTGACCTGGTGACCGCTGTCGGGCGGAATGGCGATAATGCCGTGTTCCTGATTGGTGGACGACAGCAGGAGTCCGGTGGATCGCCCTTCGCTGTCACATACCAGACCGTAGGCATAGTCGGTTTTTTGCGAGGCGGTGCCACGGTCACGCGACATCGCCATCCAGCCTGCATCGACAAACAGCCAGCCTTTCTCAGCGTTGTGGCCAATTACCGTGGTGACAACAGAAAGCGCGATATCGTCGGCGGTGCAGACGCCGAGGTTGGTCATAAACAGATCGAAAGTGGAAAACACCCCGGCGCGCACTTCCGTTACCCCGTCTAAATCCCTTACGGCATGGGCCGTGGGCGTCGATCCCACGCTCACCACCGGACAGGTCACGCCAGCCGCGCGAAGGCGCTTAGCCGCTTTGATGGCGGCCTGGCACTCCGCCCGTGCCGCCTGTGCAATCTCGTCCTGCGTACGACAGTGATACGATTCCCCCGCGTGAGTTAACACTCCTTCGACATGCATCCCCTTCTGCTGCAAATACGCGCCAATGTCGGTCAGGGCGCTGTCGTCCGGTTTTATGCCGCCCCGATGACCGTCGCAGTCAATCTCAATAAACACGCTAAAGGCCACCTGATGCTGCTGCCCGTATGCAGATACGGCCTGCGCCTGTGTCAGACTGTCGAGCAGAAGATGCACCTGGGCACCTGGACGCAGACAGGCCGCGATGCGCGGCAGCTTGTCCGGCGCAATCCCCACGGCATAAAGGATATTGCGGTAACCTGCGGCAGCAAACGCCTCGGCTTCAGCCAGTGTGGACACCGTGGCCGGTGAAGCCCGGTCACGCAGTAGCCAGGGGGCCGACTGTACCGTGCGTAGCGTTTTCAGATGGGGGCGAATCTGACAGTGCAGGCTATCAATATGATCGTAGAGCCTGCGGATATTCCGCCTGAACTTTACTTTGTCCAGCAGCAGATACGGCGTTGTCAGTGAGGGATCGTTAAGCATCATTGTCTGTCCTGAGGGATTTACTGGATGCTCTCATCAATGCATTTAGTTTAAAATGCAGACACACCCAATTAATGATTAGGTTTGAACCTAATGATCAACAGTGACGATCTGCGGTTTTTTCAGGTGATCTCCGCCAGCGCGACCCTGGCCGCCGCCGCCCGCTATCTGGATATCACACCACCGTCCGTGACCCAGCGGCTGCAGCACATTGAACAAAAAATGGGCATCAAGCTTATTTTGCGTCCGGCAAAACGGATCATTCTGACCGACGAAGGTGAAGCGTTATTAGCACGCGCGCGGCTGATTTTGCATGAGCTGGACCAGCTACAGGATGTGATTGACCAGACCCGAAACCGGATAAGCGGCACGTTGCGGGTACTGGCTCCGCTGGGCTTTGGCTCGGAATATATCGCGCCCTTGCTCTCCGATTATGTTGACCAGCATCCCGATCTCAGCGTGGATCTGATGCTTTCAGATAACCCGAACTGGATGCAGGCCGATAAATGGGACGTGGCGATCTATATTGGCAACCTGCGGGACTCGTCGCTGTACAGCACCCGAATTGCACCTAACCGCCGCGTGCTGTGCGCTTCGCCGGATTATCTGCAGCGCCACGGTGTGCCCACGCATCCCGCTGAACTCACGCAGCACCACTGTCTGGTTATCCGTGAAAATGCTGAGGACGTGACTCGTTGGGTGTTTGCGCATCAGCATGACCCGGTCACCGTCAAAATTACGCCCCGTCTGGCAAGTAACGATGGTCGGGTGATTAAACGCTGGGCGCTGCAAGGCAAAGGGATTATGGTGCGCTCAATCTGGGACATCAGCAGTGAAATTAAACAGGGGCGACTGGTCCCACTCCTGCCTGAATTTATGCTGCCGCCCGCCGACATTGCCGCGCTGACCAGCATGCCAGAAATCAAACGCCTGCCCCGTACTCAGGGCTTTATTACGTTACTGAAAACCACCTTAGCGCGCCGCCGTGGATGCAGAACGAACAGTAGCCACAGGTCTTGTTGGGGGGGATAGGTGTGCTTCGCGGTCCATAAGGCTTATCAGCCGCTCACGCCAGCTGTTGCGAACGGCATGAGGTCTGAAGCACACAGGAAACGGGTTGAGTGTGCTTCAATCGCTTTGTGTTAGTGACGGTATCGCCAGGCCGGACAGCCCGTGAAAATTGTGCTTAAACGGTTAGGCGTGCTTGACCGTACCCGTGCGCCCGCCTCCAGCGGATAAATCTTCGTAAAAAAATTATTTTTTTCTGCATCCAGTGACGACCCTGCTCTCGTATCTCTCTTTGCAAGACACTTACCCACTCTCTCTTATGAGGATTTACGATGAAAAAGTTCTTCGCTGTTGCCGTAGTTTCAAGCGCATTCCTGTTTACTGCCGCCTCATTTGCCGCAATGGAGTCGGGCTCCGTGATGGTCGGTGGCGCTGCGATGTACCCTCAGAAAAATATCGTTGAGAATGCGGTGAATTCGAAAGATCACACCACGCTGGTGGCGGCGGTGAAGGCGGCCGGTCTGGTTGACACACTACAGGGTAAAGGGCCGTTTACCGTCTTTGCCCCAACCAATGCCGCGTTCGCGAAACTGCCCGCCGGTACCGTCGATAATCTGCTTAAGCCAGAAAACAAAGCGCAGTTGACCAGCGTCCTGACCTACCATGTTGTGGCAGGCAAATACGACATGAAAGCGCTGGAGAAAAAGATTAAGCAAGGCGGCGGTCATGCTGAACTGAAAACCGTTAACGGCCAGCCGTTGTGGATTATGAATAATGGCCCACACAATATTCAGCTGAAAGATGCAAAGGGTAACGTGGCCAATATCAGTACGTATGACGTCAACCAGAAAAATGGCGTGATAGATGTGATTGATACCGTATTAATGCCGAAGTAATTCTCTATACTCGAACGGAAAATCACATCATTCAGGATGATTATGGACAAGGTGCGGGCAGTGGAGCAGGTAACCCTGATGCAGGCGATCGTGAAAGGCGATCGCCTGGCGTTTGAAAAACTGTATCGGCAAACCTCGCCGCACCTTTTTGCCATTGCCTTACGGATGTTACGCCATCGCCCCTGGGCGGAAGAAGTGCTGCATGACTGCTTTCTCACCATCTGGAGCAAAGCGGAGACCTATGATCCAGCGCTGAGCGCGCCGATGACCTGGATGACGCAGATCGTTCGTCATCGTTGTATTGACTGGTTACGTAGCGGACAGGCGCGCATGGCCAGTACAGAAGAACCGCATGATGATGCCCTGCTGGTCGTCGATACCGACGAACCGGACAGCAGGCCCGATGATGCCCAGGCTGCGCGCCTGCGTCGCTGTATGGAAAACCTTAGCAGCGAGCAACGGCAGAGCGTTACGCTGGCCTATTATCAGGGCATGTCACACAGCGATATTGCTCACTGGCTACAGCAGCCGGTAGGTTCGGTGAAAAGCTGGATCCGCCGTGCCATGGCCCACCTTCGGGAATGTGTCGGACTATGAACAGACAACAACGTGACGACGCACTCTCTGCCGAGTACGCCATTGGTACGCTGCGTGGCCCCGCCCGGTTACGCTTTCAGACGCGCCTGCTGACCGAGCCAGAGCTGGCCGAACAGGTTGCCAAATGGCAAACGTTACTCGCAGGGCTGGACAGTCAACTGATACCCGAAATCCCGCCGGATCGGGTCTGGAAGAAAATTGTCCTGAATCTGCCCGCAAAACCCTCTGCCTGCCCTGCCCGCCGCGCCGCACTGGGCTGGATGGTAGCGGCGGCCATTGCGGTCCTTGCCCTTTTTTCCTGGCGCATGTTTTACGTGCCAGAGTTTACCCCGCTTACCGTCATGAGTGACGCTCAGCAACACAGCCAATGGGTGGTCAGCGCCGACCACGATTTAACCCAGTTACGGGTGACGCCATTGCAACCGGTAACGGCTGACAGCCACACCAGCCTGCAGTTATGGCTGATTCCAACAGGCAGTCGTCCCATTTCGCTGGGGTTACTTAACGCTGAACAAGCCACCCAACTGGCACTGAAACGGCAAGATTCCCTGAAAAACGCGGTGGTCGCCATCAGCCGGGAGCCGCGGGGCGGCTCACCGACTGGGCAACCCACCGGGCCCGTACTTTACAGTGGTAAAATATAGGCCCGACATGCAGTGACAGTCCTGTCACTGCGTGTCACCGACACATCAGAAATGTTGCCAGTTTGCGTCCTGATTTGCCGCCGATGCGGTCGCCATCGCGAAGGCGGGTTTGAGCGGCGCCACCGTGCGCGCCTGTACAGCGGGAGCCTCGGTCAGCACGAAGGCGGCAACCAGATCATTCAGTGCGCCAGCCTGATCCATCAGCGAGCGCGATGCTGATGACGCTTCCTGCACCAGCGCGGCGTTCTGTTGCGTAACGTCATCCATCTGATGCACAGCCTGATGGACCTGACTGATGCCCAGCGACTGCTCCTGAGACGCAATGGCAATCTCATCAACCAGATCGGTGACCTGGCGAATTGCATCATTCATGCGCCCCATATTTTCCCCGACCTGCTCTGCCTGGCTGACGCCCGTTTCCACATAACGCATCGACGATTCGATCAGATCTTTAATCTCCCGTGCGGAGGCCGACGAGCGTTGGGCAAGATTACGCACTTCACCGGCCACCACGGCAAAGCCACGCCCCTGCTCGCCGGCACGGGCGGCCTCAACGGCGGCGTTGAGTGCCAGGATATTGGTCTGAAACGCCACACCTTCAATCAGCGCGATGATGGCGGTGATTTTCTCCGAACTCTGTTTTATGTCGGTCATGGTGCCTAACATGGTGTGCACTTTGTCAGAGCTGTCACTGGATATCTCACGCGCGTTTTTAGACAACTGGCTGGCAAGACGGGTATTTTCAGCCGTCTGACGAACCGTTTCGCTCAGTTCAGACATGCTGGCCGCCGTTTCCTCAAGCGACGCGGCCTGCTGTTCGGTTCGTGAGGAGAGATCTTCGTTACCGGCTGAAATTTGCGACGAGGCCGTGCTGACCGAGTGGGCGGACCGTTCGACGGCAGACAAAGACTGCGCCACATTCTCCACCAAAGCATTAAATGCTTTTGCCGTTAACCCGATTTCATCTTTACGTGCGTCATCGGCACGCAGCGTTAAATCAAGCCGCTCGCTGGCGTGCTCCATGGTTGTGCGCATACCATTCAGATGGCGACGAATGCTTAATATAGTACGAACAGATAACGCGCCCAATATCAGGATAATGACGCTGGAACCGGCGATTAAGGCCCATAAGGTTTGATGATAAACGCGGTTATTCTCTTTTTGAAAAGCCGCGCCCACCTGCACATTAAACTGCAGTTGGTTCTGATAACTCTCAATGAGATCACGGATAGACTGCCCCACACCGTCTGGGCCTTGCAAGGCGGAAAGAGAATGAGCGTCATCATGCGAACGCGAGTATTCAAGGAAGGCAGGTAAGCGCGTCTGGATCTGTTTAATCAGTGCCAGCGCATGTTCACTTAACTGCTTATCCTGATCGTTGGTAATTTCATTTTTTAAATAGAACAGGGTCAGGCCTTTCAGCGTATCCATCTTCGCAGCGATTTCTTTTTCGAACTCAACCTGCTTAGCCGAATCTTTGGCACTCTGGTGGCGATAAAGCGATACGTTAACCCGATTACTGCCGTTGACCATTTTATCAAGGTCTACAATTGAAGGTAGCGTGTTGTCTTGCACGTACTGAAAACGCGACTGAAAGCCTGCTAACACCATGATGACGATCACTACCATCGCGACCATGGCGGCGGAGAGTAGAGAAAACGTCAGGAAAAGTCGCTGTGTAATAGTCATATTAAAACCCCGAATATTAAGACGGTAATTCTGTAAGTAATGCTGAACAACGCCAGCAATAAATATATCGACGCTTCAGGCATTAGCATTAATGTCAGATGGTGCTGTGTCGCAACGATATCAGGACAAAACGTTTATTTTCATAAAAACAGATTAGCCCGCTGAATGAGAGTTTGACTATTAAAGGCAGAAAGGAAAATTAAAAAGAAGAAGTGATAATGATTAAAAATAAACGAAATTTATTTTCAGCCATCGTTTATCCAACCTTATTTAAAACGACGCACGACATTAATCAGTAAAAGTTGGCTAAAGACAGCGCAAAATCGTCTTCACTCCCTGCCCACGACACCGTATTTGTCTTTTATTTTTTGAAATTAATTAGCCTTAAAAAATCGCCTGCCACATTAATCATAAATAAGGACTATTAAAAAATATTTTTTTAAAACGGCAGAGGCTGCGTGGTGTTTCCTGTACGGGCTGATTACACTTTGAGGAACTGTTCTGAGCGTGCACGGACGCGTCCGCATGCTGTTACGAGGGAGGCAGCGTTGAGATGAGACCTTATCCGCGTGTGTTGACCTGGCAGGCGAATCACGCGTCAGGGGGAAACGGTAGCGGTAAAGGGTCAGCGTCAGGCCTCACTGCCGGATAAATCGACAGTTGTATAAAAATGCCGTAAAAATAAAGCGCAAAGCTGTAAAAATGCAGTACATAACATCACCAGCTACTCCCTAATTCACAGCAAAACGCGTAATGTCATGCTCAGCGTCAACCGGTGTAACTGTCGGTTTGAAGCTTATGATGACGTGAAATACAACAGGACATTAAATGGCCCAGTCTGAAAAGCAATCCCTTCCAGCCGGTATGCTGGCAGCAGCAGGGATCGTATTTGGTGATATCGGTACCAGCCCGCTTTATACCTTAAAAGAGTGTCTTTCTATCCTTCCTTCTGGCGCGGTCACCGAAGAAGCCGTGATGGGCTTTCTGTCGCTGATCTTCTGGGGACTGATGCTGATTGTGACGGTGAAATATGTCATGTTCATCATGCGCGCCGATCACGATGGCGAAGGGGGAATACTGACCTTAATGTCGCTGGCCCGGCAAAATGTTGGCGCCACGCTCAGCCGCGTCATTGTGCTTGCCGGTTTGACGGGCGGCGCCTTTTTTTACGGCGACGGCATTATCACGCCGGCCATCTCAGTGCTGTCTGCCGTTGAGGGGATCGAGGTTGTTGCACCCGCGCTGGATCGCTATATCGTGCCGCTGGCTGTGGTGATTCTGACCCTGTTATTTGTGATTCAAAAACACGGCACTGAACGGGTCAGCCGCGTCTTTGGACCGATTATGCTGGTGTGGTTTATCACCCTGGCGATACTGGGCGTGCACGGAATTCTGATGAATCCCCATGTTCTTCATGCGCTCAACCCGGCATTTGCGCTGAAATTTCTGCTGAATCATGAAGCCCTCTCTTTCGCAGCTTTGGGCATGGTGGTGCTGGCGGTGACCGGTGCGGAGGCCCTGTATGCTGACATGGGACATTTGGGGAAAACCCCCATCAGGCTGGCGTGGCTGATCATTGCCCTGCCTGCTCTGGTGCTGAACTATTTCGGTCAGGGGGCGCTGGTGCTGGCCAGTCCTGCCGCGATACAAAACCCGTTTTATATCCTGGCCCCGGTCTGGGCGCAGATTCCGTTAATCATTCTGTCGACGCTGGCCACCGTTATTGCGGCTCAGGCGATCATTAGTGGGGTTTATACCCTGACACATCAGGCAATTCGTCAGGGCTTTTTGCCGCCGATGCGCGTCATTTTCACCTCGGCAACCGAATCGGGACAAATCTACATTCCGGTAGTGAACTGGTTACTTTTCGGTGCGGTGACCGTCGTCATCCTGGCCTTCCGTCAGTCCTCGGCCCTCTCTTCGGCGTACGGCATCGTGGTGACCGGCACCATGGTTCTGACAGCCTGCCTGGCCGGTATCGTCGCCTTTAAAAACTGGAAATGGCCACTGCCCGTGGCGCTGGTTTTCCTGCTCTGTATGTTGGCGATCGACGTTCCGTTGTTTATTTCCAACCTGATGAAACTGCTGTCGGGCGGCTGGGTCCCCGTGTTGCTGGCGATGACGATGCTGATGCTGATGCTGATCTGGAGCGGAGAGCGTTCAAGGCTCATTCGTCGTCTGACTGACGATCCCGTCAGGTTAAAAGCCCTGATTAGCTCGCTGGAGGCTTCGCCCCCGATGCGGGTTGGCGGTACGGCAATTTTTCTGACCCGCAAAGAGTATGAAATTCCGCAGGCGCTGCTGCATAACCTGAAACACAACCGGGTGCTGCATGAGCGGACGGTTCTTCTGCATATCAAAACGGTTGACCTGCCGCGTGTTCATAACCAGAAGCGCATCGCGCTACGTCAGCTTTCGCCGTCCTTCTGGCAGGTGACGGCCGAATACGGCTGGCATGAACGGCCTTCCATGAAAGATGTGTTGCACCTGTGCGGGCTGGAAGGATTTGGCTGTACGTTAAATGAGGCGTCGTTTTTCACCTCTCACGACACGCTGGTGATGAAGAAGCGACGCGGTCTGGCACATGCCCGTGGTGCCATCTTCCATTTCTTCCAGCGCAATGCGTTACGTGCCCATGAACAGTTTATGATCCCGCCAAACCGCGTCATTGAGCTGGGTGGGCAAAAAGAGTTTTGATTGACGTCCCCGGGCAGCGTCTTCATGTGACGCTGCCCGGTTTATTCCCTCCTCAGCCTTTACGCACCGTGGTGACGGGTCAGTACGTCTGGCCGGAAGCGGCTCAGCCAGTCCTGAGCAAAGCGCGCATAATCCGCATACGCACCGCCCTGGGCAGCCAGTTGCTGGAAAACATTAAGCTGTTCGGGTGGACGGCGATGCTGCCCAAGCTTCAGCGTGCCGCTGATGTGGCTAATCTCTATCCTGACACCGGTGATGCCCTGCATCAGTTTTTGTTGATAATCATCGGGAAGCCGTTGTTTATCCTGCCTCAGGCCCGGTTGAAACGCGGCTAACATTCTGTCCAGCGACTGGCCCAGTTCCGCCTGCGTCATCAGCCTGCTGATGCCTTTCACGCTGACGGCGGCATAGTTCCAGGTTGGAACGGCAGGTGACGCCAGATAGTAATCCGTACTGATAAAGGCATGCGGACCCAGAACGCTCAGCAGGCACGGCTGCTGCGCCAGCGCAACCCGTTGCGGATTATTGCGTGCCAGATGTGTTTCAAGAACGTTTTCACCGTTGAAGCAAAACGGAATATGGCTGATTTGCAGATCGCTGCTCACCAGCGTTCCAAACGTGTGCTGCGTGAGAAAATGTCTGCACTCTTCCGGCGTCATGCTGGTGTCTTTTACGTTAAGCATTCACAATATCCTGGCTGAATTCCCTTTCGTCTTTATGCCATTAACCCCTCACCTCTGTCACGCTGCGAAACGTGACAGGATGAAAAAGGAGCAAGCGATGTCAGAAATCACTTCAGGACAGTGCCACTGTGGTGCGGTTGCGTTTACTGTTGAACTGCTGGATGGACTGAATACGGCCCGACGCTGTAACTGTTCATTTTGCCGGATGCGCGGTGCCGTGGTGGTGTTTGCCCCTGCTTCGGGGCTGACGATCCACAAAGGGAAAGCGGCGCTGAGTGAATACCGCTTCAATTCCGGACAGGCGGTGCATTATTTCTGCTCGGTTTGTGGTATTTACACCTTCCACCAGAGCCGCTCTAATCCCGAACAGTACGGGGTTAACGCGGCGTGCCTGACAGGCGTTTCCCCTTTTGATTTCGCCTCCGTTCCCGTGACGGATGGCATGAACCATCCCAAAGATGGGGGCAAAGGCGGCGTGGCGGGACATCTGATTTACCAGCCGGAAACGTCATGATCCCTTCAGGTCAGCGAACGGACCTGTTCGAGCATCAGCAATGAATGGCTGAAAATCGCATCGGCCACCACCAGAGAAACCTCTTCTGGCAGGCTGTCACGTACCCGGATCATCGCAGCCGGTAAAGCAGATACAAAGCCATTCAGGATAGCGTGCATCTGCTCCTCACTGAACCGCACACTGCGGGCACTGGCCAGAAAGTGCGAAGGCGCGATCTGCGTGATGCGATGCAGCTTGCCCGCCGGGCCAGTGACACCAAGGGGTAACTGGATGTCATCGCGGTCCATTTTGCGCTGAGAGAGCGCGGGCCAGGCGGAGACCAGACACCGAAACGGTGCCAGCCGAAAACTCCCCTCGCGCTCGATGAACAATCTGATATGTCGGGCATCCAGACTGGTGATGCCTGTTAACCACTGAAATACCAGGCAACGCATTATCGCTTCGCGATCGGTAAGCGCGCTGCGCGATCCCATCAGTAATCCCATCAGTGCCTTAAGGCCCGGACCGCCCGATTGTTCATGACTGCACGCGGGCGGGAATCCCAGCGCCTGGCACAGGTTTTCGGTGGGAAGGCGGTAACACTGCGTCCGGTCCGCATTCCAGCGACGGTCGTCACGCGTGATGCACAATTGCCTGCCCCCGCCTTCCTGGCGAAGCGGCCTGGCATCCGGTACAGGCAGGCCCAGTTCACGCGCCAGCGCAAGACACAGAAAGGCGTTGTCGCTGTCGGTATGTGCGCTGGCCATGTCGGACATCATGGATTCATTATCCAGCTCAACGGGCTGCTGGTTTACCGGCAGCATGATGAGTGCACCCGGTAACCGGTATCCCACTTTTTGCAATACGGCGAAAACCCCACAGGATTTTGTCTGGAAAGCCTGGTTCTTTTCCTTTTCTGTCAATGGGGTGGGGCTTAGCAGGTTTTCGAAGAAATAGCTCACCCTGACTGAGTGGTGGGCGGCACGTTGCAGCGGCAGTGACAGTGAGATAGGCCGGGTGAGCGGATGCTGAAGCCAGCTGGCAGCGTACTGGAAGCTCAGCGTCCCGTCATGATGCTGCATTAACGTTCCGACCCGCTCACCGTTCATCCAGGCGATGAGTTTTGCCATTACCAGGCATCCTCCGCTGGCGTGGTCGGGGGCGTTTTGATCTGCAGCGCCAGAGCAATATCCAGGGCCTGCAAAATTTTAAACAGCGTTTCCAGTGAGGTAGACTCAGGATAATTTTCAAAATGAGACAGCGTTGCCTGTTTCAGGCCCACGCGTTTGGCCAGGTCGGTTTGGGTCCAGCCCTGCTGCTGGCGCAGGCGTTTTAGCTGATTGGCTAACTGCCGGGGACTGTAAATCATCTTGCGCGCTCCATCATTTATCAGAATTTATCCCTTAGAGGGGATATTTATAGCGTAGATGCCCCTTCTGATAACGGCAATATTATCCCTTACAGGGGATATAAGGACAAAAATGAGCAGGCCCGTTAACCCCGCTTTTCCGCTGACCGTGACTCACACGCTGAGTGAGCAGGACAAGCAGGATCTCTTTACCGGGCTGCGTGCCTGGAATCATCAGTTTATTGACACGGCGTTATGGGGACCGCTGTCGGTCATGTGTCGTCACGATCAGGGGCCGTTACAAGGCGGGCTGGCTGGCAGCATTAAAGGCCGCTGGCTGTGTATTGATTACCTGTGGGTCAGTGAAGCCCAACGTGGTGCGGGCCTGGGCGGTGAGCTGATTCGTGCTGCGGAACAGGCGGCTGTGGCCAGAGGCTGCCACAGCGCACAAGTGGATACCTTTAGCTTTCAGGCCCTGCCCTTTTACCAGAAACAGGGCTATGTCCTGAAAATGTCGCTGCCGGATTTTCCCGAAGCCGGTATGCAGCGTCATTACCTGACGAAAACGTTGTGCGAGCACACCTAAACGCGCCTGCCCATCCGCTTAATGGGCAGGCGAAGGCCTCAGTCGGCAACGTTGACCGAGCAGGTGCTTAACATCCGCCAGTGTGTCGGCAGCACACGCGTTTCTCCCGTTACCGTTACGGTGCTGACGCCATGAATATCACGGCACGAGGAACCTGTCTGCAACTCGAACTCACCCGGTTCGACAATACGTTTACCATCGCCACGGGTAAAGTTGAGCATATCGACAGGAAGCGTAAAGCACAGTTCGGCTGACGCGCCTGGCGCCAGCGTGACGCGCTGAAACGCTTTCAGTTCCTGAAGCGGGCGTACCCGGCTGGCGATTCGGTCACGAACATAGAGCTGGACCACTTCGCTGCCCTGCCGTTCACCCCGATTGGTCACGGTGATCCGCAGGCGGATCTCGCCATCGATCGCGACCTGATCCTGTTCAGGCTGAGGCGCGCCCCAATCGAACGTCGTCCAGCCCAGACCGAAGCCAAACGGATAGCGTGCGCCAAAATGAAACGCGATGGGCGTTCCACCGCTTTTCAGTTTGTGGTTGTAATAGAACGGCATCGCGCCGACGTTTTTCGGGATACTGACCACCAGTCGCCCCTGCGGTTCTGCCCGCCCCGTCAGCACATCGGCAATCGCCCAGCCGCCTTCCTGGCCCGGCGCCCAGGCGAGCATAAAGGCCGCGACGCGCTCCTCCAGTCCTTGCAGGTTGTAAGGTCGCCCACCCGTCATCACCACAATCAGGGGCTTACCTGTGGCGGCCAGCGCCTCCAGCAGCGGCTGCTGAACGCCGGGCAGAGTCAGGCTGTCGGTATCCGATCCTTCGCCTACGGTGCCGCTTTGAAACAGCCCCGCCAGATCCCCCACGCAGGCAATCACGACATCGCTTTGTCGGGCAACCTCAACCGCCTCGTCAATCAACCCGGTATCCTGAGACACCGGCGACTGCTGCATTGGTTTCGCCCCGCTGTCACCCGGGAAAACCGGCGCACCGGCGGTGCGGGTTTCAATGATATGGCACCCTTTGGCATAGCGGACCTGCTGCTCACCCAGATAGTGTTGCAGTGCGGCCAGCGGCGTGGTGACCTGCGATGTTTCTTCCAGCATATCGCTGATGATCAGGTGAACCGGAAAACTGTAGCCGCTCAGCAAAGCCAGCGGATCGTCAGCACAGGGCCCGACTACCGCCACGCGCGCGCCGGTTTTCAGCGGCAGAATCCCGTTATTTTCCAGCAGCGTAATCGACTGTGTGGCGACCGTACGCGCTACCTGACGGGTTTCCTCGTGCTGAAGACAAATGTCCGCTTCACGGATGTATGGATCGTCGAATAACCCCAGGCGAAATTTTTCTGTCAGGATACGGCTGACAATACGGTCAATCGTTTCCATCGACAGCAGTTGACGGGATACCGCCTCGGCCAGATGACGCGCGCAGTCATCCTTAGGCAGTTCGACATCCAGACCGGCATTAAACGCCAGTGCCGCCGACTCCGCCGCATCCTGCGAAATGCCGTGATGCTGATGTAGCAAACTGACGCCGCCATAGTCCGCCACGATAAGGCCATCGAATCCCCACTGCTCCCGAAGCACGTCGGTCAGTAAAAAACGATCGCTGTGGCTGGGTTGATTATCGATGTCATGGTAAGCGGGCATGACCGAGCCGGCATTAGCCAGCTTTACGGCCATTTCGAACGGCAGCAGGAACGTGTCGTTCAGTTCGCAAAAACCGAGATGGACAGGCGCATGATTGCGCGCACCTTCGCTAAATGAATGGCCTGCATAGTGTTTGAGCGTAGCCAGCAGATCGCGCCGCTCGCCCTGTAAACCTTCGACATAGGCCGTTGCCATCACGCCCACCAGCCAGGGATCTTCTCCAAAGGTTTCTTCCGTTCTGCCCCAGCGGACATCCCGTGACACATCCAGTACCGGAGCCAGCCCCTGCTTACAGCCAACGGAACGCGCTTCGGCACCGATATGCTGTGCCGCCCGTTTCACCAGCCCGACATCCCAGGTAGAACCGTAGTTAAGCGACGACGGAAAGAGCGTAGCGCCTTTGCAGAGTAAACCCACGAGGCACTCCTCATGAAACAGGGCCGGGATGCCAAGGCGCGAGCCTTCAACCAGGTCGCGTTGTAAACGGTTCGCGGCACGCACGCCAGTGACGGCATCAACAATGTGCGTGCCCAAAGGGCGGGTAATCTGACCGACGCCGTGCGTTAACCGCGCCTTCAGGATGGTGTGTTCGCTGACGCCCGTGAAGTCATCGCTCAAATCGCTTCGCGGCTGATGATTGCCCTGTTCATCCAGGATGAGCCAGTAGGCGTGCATCTGGGCGAACTTCTCTTCGGCCGTCATGCGCGACAACAGATCGTCTACGCGTACGTCAATGGGCTGATGAGGATCCTTATACATCTCGGTCATGTTTCTCTCCTTTCGCTGAGATCAAATTGTGTTTTCAGCATCGTGTCGGGCTTCTGCGGCGCGTTTTACCGCCAGCGCTTCGGCAATCGCATTGACTCGCGGGCTGTTAAGTTGGTAGAAAAAAAGCAGAAGCAGCATGGCGATAAACAGCACGCCGGGGATGATGTTATGCATCAGGTTGATGGTGGTAATGACCTGGGGTGACTGTGCAGCGACACCGGGTTGGTAGTGCACCAGACCGAGGATCCAGCCCACGACGGCACCGCCCATGGCCAGGCCAAATTTGATGGCAAATAAGGCGGTTGAGAAAACCAGGCCGTCGAGACGTCTGCCGCTGCGATGTTCTTCATAATCCACGACGTCAGAAAACATATTCCATTGAACAGGCGTGGTCAGATTCTGAACAAAGCCAAAAACAATATTCAACCCAATGATTAACCAGACCTGGGACGGTGGAATTAAATAAATGACCGTCAGAAAGAAAACAAAACTGACAAGACAGACCTGATAAGCACGAATGCGGTCGAATTTTCCTAATATACGTTCTGATAAAAATGCACCGCATAATGCGGCTATCATGCCCGTCACAATAAAAGTAAAGACCAGGTCAGGTCGCCGTAAGACATAATTCATGTAATACAGAGTCGATGAGCCGCGCGTCACGACGGCGGTCAGGAGCAGGATGTTAAAAATAATAATGATGCGCCACTGATTGTTTTTAGCGAGCAGCTTGAGATCCGACCACATTGACCCCGCTGTATCGTTGTGGGGTAAATAACGCTCACGCGTCATAAAGAAGCAGCAGTAGATTAACACCACGCCCAGAAATCCCATCAGGCCCATGGCGTAAAGGTAACCCTTTGCCTTGTCTCCCTGCCCCAGTAATTCGACCAGCGGCAGGCCGATCACCGTGACCACCAGTCCGCCGATAAACGCACAGGCAAACCGCCAGGATTGCAGCGAATGGCGCTCGCGTGGATCCAGGGTCAAGGCTCCGGGCATCGCGCAGTAAGGCACATTGACAGCAGAATAAATAAAACTGAGAATTGCATAGGTGACGCAGGCATAGACAATTTTGGCGGTCGGGCCGGCATCCGGCACGTAAAAGGTGATCAGGCAACTGACGCCGAACGGAATCGCGAACCACATGAGCCACGGGCGAAAACGGCCATGACGGGTTCGGGTACGATCGACCAGTGCCCCAATACAGGGATCGACAAACGCATCGGCCAGGCGCACCACTAAAAACATGGTGCCCATAATCGCGGCCGGTAAGCCGAACACATCCGTGTAAAAATAGGCCAGAAATAAGGTGGCGGTTTGCCATACCATCGAACTGGCGGCATCACCGATGCCGTAACCCAGTTTTTCTTTCGTTTTAAGCTCAGAGGATATAGTCATTATAATTCGCCTTATAATTCGGTAATTACCTGTCTTAATCAGCTATCCCTGGCCCACGCGCAGGCAGGCCCGGCTCAAGTATTAGTAAACTGCGCCAGGTCAACAATTACCGAAATTAACAGCCAAATTATGTTTTTTAGTTTTTTCTGTGGTTTGTGATACAGGACATATTGATTACTCTCTAATATAAAATTTTGCGCGAACCGGGGATGAAAAATAGCGATGTGCATCTGGCATTAATCTGTTAAATGCCCCTTTAGCACAAACCGACTGGGAAAATATGCATTTTTGAAATAGTATTGTTTAGTTACTATTTGTATTGTGTTCTGCCGCGTTATGACAAATAATATCCCTTCAGGGACAGTTTTACCGCTTGAGACGCTTTATCCTGCCCATTGACAGACAGAAAACGACGCCATTCGCTCGAATAATGGTTAATTAACTGAACGTCATAGTGAAAAACTTGTAAAATCAGTGCAGGATAACCGCGAGGGCCGCAGTAACTTTTAAGAGGAAATGGAATGCTTGAACTGTTTGACGTCAGTTACGAAGAACTGCAAACCACCCGTTCAGAAGAACTTTATAAACTTCGCAAGAAAACATTTAGCGATCGTCTGGGATGGGAAGTCATTTGCAGTCAGGGAATGGAGTCCGATGAATTTGATGGGCCCGGTACACGTTATATTCTGGGAATCTGCGAAGGACAATTAGTGTGCAGCGTACGTTTTACCAGCCTCGATCGTCCCAACATGATCACGCACACTTTTCAGCACTGCTTCAGTGATGTCACCCTGCCCGCCTATGGTACCGAATCCAGCCGTTTTTTTGTCGACAAAGCCCGCGCACGTGCGCTGTTAGGTGAGCACTACCCTATCAGCCAGGTCCTGTTTTTAGCGATGGTGAACTGGGCGCAAAATAATGCCTACGGCAATATCTATACGATTGTCAGCCGCGCGATGTTGAAAATTCTCACTCGCTCTGGCTGGCAAATCAAAGTCATTAAAGAGGCTTTCCTGACCGAAAAGGAACGTATCTATTTGCTGACGCTGCCAGCAGGTCAGGATGACAAGCAGCAACTCGGTGGTGATGTGGTGTCACGTACGGGCTGTCCGCCCGTCGCAGTCACTACCTGGCCGCTGACGCTGCCGGTCTGATAAGATCCAGTTCTACACCCAGTCTGATAGCCTGTCGGGCGTTACTGACGCCCAGTTTCACAACCACATTCTTGATGTGAAACTTCACGGTACTCACAGAAATGCCCGTAATAGCGGCTATCTCAGCATAGGTTTTGCCCATACTCGCCCAGTACAACACCTCATTTTCACGCGAGGAAAATATCGTTTTGTCCGCGCTCTGATTTAACGCCGGGGCTCGCTCGCCTTCGGTACCGGCCAGGCGGTACATCTGCTCGTTAAAATCAATCAGCAGCATCTGCATCGTGCCCTGTTCGGCAGCAAGGCGTTGCTCCAGCGCAGCCTGATCGTTGCCTTTAATGATCACGGACAACAGAGCAAGGTTGTTCATGTGGTCGTGCAGGACATAGGTAAAGCCGTTAACAATGTTGTATTGCTTGGATAAAGAGAAAATTTTGGTGAACCGCAGGTCGGACATCAGCGTAATATTCTCATCCCAGGCAAACGGCGAGGTGCGTTTAAAGGCCGTGAGAATAACCGGATCGGTCAGCTGAAAGTTGTTAGCGCGGTATAACCTAATCCATTCGTCAGGATAACTGGAAATAATCAGAACATTTGAAGGATTTTTTTTGCTCACAACAGTGTAAGCGTAATCCGGACTACCCAGCGGAGATAACTTTCTCTGTATGTAAGTCTGAAGCGTATCCGTTATTGTTTGATTTTCAAGGAAAAAAGAAAACATTCAGGCTCCATGCTGCTTCTTTTACTTAACGTGGACTTAACCTGCACTATAGTACAGGTAAGATGATACTTAAGAGTAACTTACAATGAATCATTCAGAGGTTACAATGGCTTCAGTTGTTTAGCGGTAAAAAAAAACCTGACCTGTACGGCCAGGTCGCTAAAACAGCCAACACCAGGGAAAACGTCCGGCCAGACGTCACAAAATATAAAGTGATGCTGGCCGGGACACTCATAGTAACATCTTTGAAACATTTGTACAAACATTCACGGTTACTCAATCTGCAGCAATTCTCCCCCTTAATGACTGTTAATACAATCTCTTATTTTCTCCCGTAATAACTGCTAGTTTCTCAGCCACTTAGGCGCTATTCCCCTTTCGTGCACGCCCTCTCTGTTTCCTGTCAGACTGGTCTGCGCCCCTGAATGCGGCCCCGCTGGCCCTATATTCCACTGTTTCCGCTGCGCTTATCGGTAAATTCAGGGGATTAAAAACGTCTTTTTGCCGTTTTTTAACTGCCTGAGCGCAAATAATAAGCATTTGAATGTGACAAAAATCACATCTGTGCCAGGCTTAAGTTCTCTGACACGACTGTTTAAGGAGCTTACGCATGACAACGTCAAATAAGGCTATTCTCGACCCCGATCGTTTCCCGAAGCCGCCGTTCAGACAGCAGCCGCAGCAGGCACCCGGCCTGGCGAGCGAAATGGACCCGCCACCCGACCACGGTGAAACCAGCTATCGTGGTCACGGTCGTCTGACTGGCCGTAAAGCCCTGATCACAGGGGGAGATTCCGGTATCGGTCGCGCTGTGGCCATCGCCTATGCACGTGAAGGTGCCGATGTGGCAATTAACTATTTGCCAGAAGAAGAGTCCGATGCGGCTGAAGTGATTAAACTGATTGAAGCCGAAGGCCGTAAAGCCGTCGCCATTCCCGGCGATCTGCGCTCTGAAGCCTTTTGCCAGAAACTGGTGAATGAAGCCGCCGACAAACTGGGCGGACTGGATATTCTGGTCAATAATGCCGGACGCCAGCAGTTTAATGAATCCATTCGTACGCTGAGCACCGAAGATTTCGATGCCACCTTTAAAACGAATGTTTACGCGCCCTTCTGGTTAACAAAAGCGGCGCTGGCTCACCTGCCGCGCGGTGCAGCGATTATTAATACCTCATCTGTGCAGGCGTTTAAACCCAGCGATATCCTGCTGGATTATGCGCAGACCAAAGCCTGTAATGTAGCCTTTACCAAAGCGCTGGCAAAACAGTTGGGGCCGGAAGGCATCCGCGTGAATGCCGTTGCGCCAGGTCCGTACTGGACACCGCTGCAGCCCAGTGGCGGCCAGCCGCAGGAAAAAGTGGAACAGTTTGGTGCTGATGCGCCGCTTGGCCGTCCCGGTCAACCGGTTGAAATCGCACCGCTCTATGTCACTCTGGCTTCCGATGAGTGCAGTTTCGCCTCCGGTCAGGTGTGGTGTTCAGACGGCGGTACAGGCACAGTGTAACGCATCGATCTCCGTCGATATGATGGCCGCCCTGTGCGGCCATTTTTAGTTCAGTCCGACGCCAGCATAGCCATGATGGCAACCGCCGCGTTGATACGCTCCGGATTGGGATAGTTTTTATTGGCCAGCAGGATTACCCCGCTGTTTTGTTGCGGGACGAACGCGATATAGGCACCAAAGCCCTTTGTGGAGCCGGTTTTATGCACCCAACTGGCGCGATCCATGGGTTGAGCCGGGCTCAGAATGGTCGCGGGCTGTGTGGACAGCGCGGCCTGAGTGTCACTGGCGGCAACAATCGTCTGGCTGTCAATGGGCCAGGGGTAAATTTCCCACCCCAGCCCCTGATACCGTTCACCTGCGCGCAGGTAACGAGACTGCGCGGTCAGAATGCCATTGCGCAATGCCGTATTCCCGGACGACAATCCATTGGGATTCGCATTGGCCTGCATAAAAGCCATCATGTCGCGCGCGGTGGACTTCACGCCGCTGGTCTCTGCTGACAGCATACCCGGCGAGACGCGTACCGGTTTACCGTCCTGATAACCCCAGGCGTAATCAAACATCATCGACGGGGGCACCGTATAAAAGGTGCGTGTCAGCCGCAACGGCGTGATAACGTCCTTTTGCATCGCCTCCTCAAATTCCCCCTTCACCATCAAATAGCCCAGCAGACCAATACTGACATGAGAATAGTGACGCTGTGTACCCGGCGCGGCGTCCGGTTGCCACTGCTGCGCGTAAGCCAGTAGTTCATCCTGACTGGTTACCTCATCGGGCAGATGTAACGGCAGTCCGCCTGCGCTGTAGGTGACAAGATGGACCATCCGTCGGCTTTGCCACTGCGGGCCGTTTAACGCGGGCCAGTAGCGGGAGACCGGATCGTTCAGACGCAGCGCACCGTTACGAATCAGCACGCCCGCCAGCACGCCCGTGAATGTCTTACTGACGGACCCCAGTTCGAACAGCGTATTTTCTGTTACCCGCCGGTCGCTCGCGGTATCGGCCACACCAAAGTTAATGTACTGAGGGCGACCTTTATACAGCACGCCGACCGACATGCCGGGAATGCCCTGCTGCGCCATCAGCGGATCAATCACGCTTTTCACCCGTTCGGCGATGGTCTGAGACGACAAGTCAGCCGCCTGGGCGCTGGCGGTAAACGCAATCAGTAATGCAGTGAGAAAAGATTTCATCAGTACTCATTCAGGTGACAGGTTATTGACACTGTGCCGCACAGGATTGCACACAGAGCTGTGCCTGAGTACTGCAGTCACTTGAGTTTCGCGTATTACAATGAGATTGCTCAACATAACAGCGAGTCTGACAACTGGAGAGATCACATTTCGCCGCGACGGGCGTGAGTTGCGGCAACGGTGTGCGAGGGGGAAACGTGTGAGCGGGCTGCGCCAGGGCGCTGCTGCCCATGAAGCAGGTCAGCAGCAGAGCATACAAGTTTTTCATAACCGATCTCCAGAGATATGCGTCAGACAAGTATGATGACTCTGACGCATAACGTCTGGTAAATCTTGCTAAATTGAGAGCGCGGGCGGATGTTCCACGGCCTGGACAACGCCACGGCGATAAATATCGTTCAGTCTGGCGCAATACTGACGCGGATCGTGCTGCTGCTTGATGCGCAGAATCGCGCCCTCGCCTTTTTCCGTTAACTGCTGTGGCTGCGCAAGAATGTCCAGCAGGGTTGTCTTAATGCCGTCTATTAATGCCCGACGTAGCCGGTGTTTCTCGGCTTCGCTGTTGACCTGATATTCGCGGTCATCGTTGAGTTCGCCATCAATCAGCCAACCGGCGGTGGGCGGATTAATTTCAGGCAACGCACGAACGTTACTGGTCAATACCGGACAGCCGCTGGCCTGCATTTCCAGTACGGAAAACCCGTAGGTTTCCTGCCAGGTCGGCAGCAACCCCACATCGCTTTGCTGGAACAACTGCATCAGTTCACGATTATCCTTGCGGGAATGGTGCGTGAAGCAGGCATGGCGCGTGATGCGATCTTCAATGTCCCGATAAAAGGCGTCGTTATCCTGGAAAGCGCGATGGGCAACATTATGACGTTTCGTCAGCTCACCAATCAACTGAACGTCGAGTTGGCCAGCATCAATCTGTCCCGTTTCAATCAGCTCGCTGATGGCCAGCACGACTTCTGCGCCGCCTTTACGGTAAAACTCGTTGCCAACGAACACCAGGCGGAGTTTATCGCTTTGCCGTGGGCGCTTCTGTTGCGTAAACAGGGTTTGCGGTGGATGCATCACCAACGTTTTTGCGCGAATTTTCGCGGCGACATCGGGTTTAAACAGCTTCATCTGAATATGCAAGGTGGCATCGGAAATGGCGATCAGGCCAAAACAGTTATCCTTGAGCAAATACGGAATCAGTTGTTTGAGTTCAGGATTATCCTGCTTGGCGACGCCCGCTACCGGCAGGACGCGCGGCAGCTCAGTCTCGAAGGTCGCGACCCAGTTCATGGGCGTAATGGCGACTTCATTAAACAGATGCAGGATATCGGGCTTCTCCCCTATTGCGAAGGGCACGGGGACAAACACAAAGCGTTTATTCTTCTTGAGTAAACGTGTACGCAGCGGATTGAGGAAATAAAACAGGTTGCGCTTTTTCAGGTTGATGTAGTGATTGTCCGGATTCACCAGGATATTGCGCTGCTCCGGATAGTGCGTATTGCTGATGCCAATTTTCATGAAAGATTCCGAAGTCGTTGTCGTAGGGCGTGATCTATATCACGCTCTGAATTGCATGTTTCATAGGCAACATCTTAAAAGCGCGTGGTTTATGTGGTTTACAGAATATTCCTGCACTGGCGCGGTGCGGCCTTTTGCACGGTTTGCGTGCAGGCTGGAAAGATTATTCCTCAATATCAGCGAGTTGCGCCCTGTTCATGCGGGTTGCCGCCTTTTCATCGCCTGGAACAAAAATTGCAAGATATGACGCAATGCAAAGGAGAGAACATATGAAAGCGATCGTTATCGGTGGCGGAATGGGCGGCATGACGGCGGCCCTCGCGCTGGAGCAACAGGGTTTTCAGACGGAAGTCTATGAGGCGGTAAAAACCATTCGGCCCGTCGGCGCTGCGATTTCGGTCTGGCCAAATGGCGTGAAATGCCTGAATTCGCTGGGCCTGAAAGACAAAGTCCGCGCGCTGGGGGGTAATATGGCCTTTATGGCCTATAAGGATACATTGTCGGGTGAAACCCTGACACGGTTCAGTTTATCGCCGCTGGTGCAGCAGGTAGGTGAATTCCCCTATCCGATTGCCCGCGCCGAGTTGCAGGCCATGCTACTGGATGCCTACGGCCGCGACAGAGTGCATTTTGGTAAACGTATCGTGCAGGTGGAACAGCACGCCACGGGCGTTGTCGCCACCTTCGAAGACAGCAGCCAGGCTGAAGGCGATTTTCTGGTCGCGGCAGACGGCACGCACTCTGTTGTGCGGGACTATGTGCTGGGGGAAAAGCTGCCCCGCCGTTACGCGGGCTATGTGAACTGGAACGGTCTGGTGAACATTGATGAATCCATCGCGCCTGCGGATCAGTGGACAACCTTTGTGGGGGATGGCAAGCGCGTATCGTTAATGCCGGTAAGCGGAAACCGCTTTTACTTTTTCTTTGATGTCCCGCTGCCTGCGGGGCTGGAACAGGACCGCACTACCGCGCGTGACGATTTGCGCCGCTATTTCAGCGGCTGGGCAGCCCCGGTACAAAAACTGATTGCGGCCATTGATGTGAACATCACCAACCGGGTTGAAATTCACGATATCGAGCCGTTTCAGCGCTTCGTGAAAGGCCGGGTGGTGCTGCTTGGCGATGCCGCGCACAGCACCACGCCGGATATTGGTCAGGGCGGCTGTGCCGCGATGGAAGATGCCATTGTACTGGCTTCAGCCCTGGCTGCGCATTCGCTTGGCATTGAAGATGCGCTGCTGCGTTATCAGGCGCGCCGCGTTGACCGTGTCAAAGACCTGGTTCTGAAAGCGCGCAAGCGTTGTGATATCACGCATGCAAAAGATCCGGTGATGACGTCGGAGTGGTATCAGTCATTAAGAAATGAAACCGGCGAGCGCGTACTGGCGGGCTTGTGCGAGACCATTGAAGGCGGTCCGCTGGGGTAAAAAAACAAAGGGCGGATTCTCCGCCCTTTGTTGCTCAGTCGGCCAGGCCGCGATTTTTTAACATCGGCTCAAGCTTCGGTTCGCCCCCGCGCCAGGCTTCATATAACGCTTTGAGATCACTGCTGTTGCCGCGAGACAGGATCTTCTGGCGGAAAATATCGCCATTTTTGCGCGTCAGTCCGCCGTTTTCGACGAACCACTGGTAGCCGTCATCCGCCAGCATCTGCGTCCAGATATAAGCGTAATAACCCGCGGCATAACCACCGCCCCAGATGTGCTGGAAATAGCTGGAGCGATAGCGCGGCGGGACGGCCGCCATATCAAGATCATCACTGCGCAGCGCCTGTTGCTCGAATCCGTCAACGGACTGTACCGGCTGACCGCCATCCAGGCTGTGCCAGTGTAGGTCCAGCAACGCGGCGGCCAGCAGCTCGCTCATCTCGTAGCCTTTATTAAACTTGCCCGCCCTGATGATTTTTTCATGCAGCTCGGCGGGCATCGGCTCACCCGTCTGGTAATGGCGGGCATAATGACGAAAAACCTGTGGCTCGCTGGCCCAGTGCTCGTTGATTTGTGAAGGGAATTCAACAAAATCACGTGGCGTAGCTGTGCCAGACAGGCTGGGATAACGCTGGCTGGCAAACAGGCCGTGCAACGTATGCCCGAACTCATGAAACAGGGTTATCACCTCATCCCAGCTCAGAAGCGCGGGTTCCCCCTCCGCGGGTTGCGTGTAGTTGCAGACGTTGTAAATCACGGGTTTGCTGTCGAGGAGCGTGGACTGATTAACAAAGTTGCTCATCCAGGCGCCACCGCCTTTACTGTCGCGTTTGAAGAAGTCCGTGTAAAACAGCGCAAGCCCACTCCCGTCAGCATCGAAAATTTCGTACACCTGTACATCCGGATGGTAAACCGGCAGATCGTGACGTTGCGCGAACGTAATACCATAAAGCTGCGTGGCCGCCCAGAAAACGCCCTGTTCCAGTACCGTGTTGAGCTCAAAATAGGGCTTGATCTGATTCTCATCTAAATCGTACTGCGCTCGCCTGACCTGCTCGGCGTAGAAATTCCAGTCCCAGGCGCTGAGGGTAAAATCCCCCTGCTGCCTGTCGATCGTTTGCTGAATCGCCGCGGCTTCGCGTTCGGCCCTTGCCCGGGCGGCAGGCACAATATTACGCATAAACGCCAGAGCGGCCTCAGGCGTTTTGGCCATCTGATCCTGCAGTTGCCAGGTCGCAAAACTGGCGAATCCTAACAGCCTCGCCTGTTCGGCACGCACCTGTGACAGCCGAAGCACTAACTGTCGGGTATCGTTATCATCGTTTTTCTCACTGCGCGTCAGAGCCGCATGAAACAGTGCCTGGCGCGTTGCGCGCACCGTCAGCGATTGCAGCGCGGGCTGTTGCGTCGTGTTTTGCAGCACCAACAGCCACGCGTTTTCCAGACCGCGCGCCTTCGCGGCGGCCCTGGCGACGGCCAGATCGGACGCGCTCAGACCGGCTAACTGTTGCACATCCTCGACGACCAGACCGCCGGCCTTCGTGGCCGCCAGCAGCTTATTCGTGAACTGGGTACTGAGCCGCGCCGCCTCCTGATTCAGGGTTTTCAGTTGCTGTTTCTGCGCTTCGGGCAGATTGGCACCGGCAAGCTGAAAGCGCTGCCAGAGAATTTCTACCAGACGTCTGGATTCGGCATCCAGCTGATTTCGTTGCACATAGACCTGATCGATGCGTGAAAACAGCGGACGATTCAGCATGATCTCATCATTAAGCGCGGTCAGTTGCGGCGTAATCTCTTCATCGATCTGTTGTAAATAGGGGCTGGTATTCGCCGAGGTCATGGCATTAAACACCAGGCTTACCCGGGTAAGCAGCTGGCCACTTTTCTCCAGCGCTTCACAGGTATTCTGGAACGTCGGGGCATCAGCGGATGTCGCAATGGCCAGGACTTCCTGACGTTTCTCTTCGATACCGGCCTGCAGCGCGGGCAAAAAGTCCGTTTCCTGAATCTGGTCAAACGGTGGCGTGTGATAAGGCAGACTGCTGACGCTAAAGAAAGGGTTTTGACGGGCGTTCATAGGCGCTCCTGATAGTCTACACAGTGTTTCATAGTGGCAGGTCGCCTCGGGCAGAACAACCTATCCGCGTTGTTGCTGGTACACCGCAATAATCTCACCCGCAATCGCCACGGCGATTTCGGCGGGCAGTTTCCCTTTTACATCGGGTAAGCCCACCGGGCAGCGCAGGCGCGCCAGCCGGACGTCGTCGATGCCTTTGCCGGCCAGACGATAGCGAAAGCGCTGGCTTTTTGTCTGCGAGCCAATGACGCCCGCGTAGTGGAAATCTCCCCGCTTAAGAATGGCTTCACAGAGCGCCAGATCCAACGGATGGTGGTGCGTCATCACGATATAATAGCTGCCAGCGGGCGCCTCAGCCACTGCGTCCAGCGGATCGTCAGGCTGCTGGATGCGCACCCCGGGCGGCACGGATAAAAAAATATTTTCCCGGCTGTCAATCCAGTTAATGTGACAGGGTAACGTTGCCAGCACATTCACCAGCGCCTGACCCACATGGCCCGCGCCAAATACCAGGATTTCCGGCTGTGCCTGTAACAGGGGTTCGAATAACATGGTGGTCATACCGCCGCAGCACTGGCCCAGCCGTGCCCCCAGACTGAAATCCTCTGTGTGCGGGCTGGCCTGCCCGCTTTCCAGCAGTGCGCGGGCCTGCGCGATACACTGAAATTCCAGATGTCCGCCGCCAATTGTTAAAAAGGTTTCCTTCGCCGTCACCACCATTTTAGCGCCGCCGTCCCGGGGCACCGAGCCACGATCGCGCAGCACAGTGACCAGTACGCAAGGCTGGCGCGTTTCACGGAGATGGTGCAGGATGCTTATCCAGTCATGGAAAATCATCCGCGCCTCCCGGCCATACGCTGTGCGCCCCAGAATACCCGCTCCGGCGTAGCAGGCGCGTCCAGCCCCGGATGTTGGCGATAGTCCGCGAGACTGGCGACCGCATCCTGTAATGCGCACCAGGCGGCGATCCCCAGCATGAAAGGCGGCTCGCCCACTGCCTTGGAATGGAATACCGTATCCTGCGGATTCTTACGGTTTTCGACCAGTGTGACGCGCATATCGGCGGGCACATCGCTGATTGCCGGAATTTTGTAGCTGGCCGGACCGTTCGTCATCAACTGGCCTTTGTCATTCCAGACCAGTTCCTCACAGGTCAGCCAGCCCAGCCCCTGCACGAAGCCGCCCTCGACCTGACCGATGTCAATGGCTGGATTCAGTGAGGCCCCAACATCATGCAGAATATCCGCCCGTAATAACCGGTATTCGCCCGTCAGCGTATCCACAATCACTTCGCAACAGGCGGCCCCGTAAGCGAAATAGTAAAACGGCTCGCCCCGACCAGCCTGACGATCGTAGTGGATGCCAGGCACACGATAATATCCCGTCGCGGAGAGCGGCACCTGATTAAGCCAGGCAAGCTGGGCGACCTGAGCGAACGTGTAATAGTGATCGCCTGCGCGCACCACGCCGTTGTTGAAACTTACCGCCTCGGGGAGACAGTTATGCAGCGAACACAGCATAGTGCGCATGCGTTCACGCAGGATTTCCGCCGCATTTTGCGCCGCTTTGCCGTTCAGATCCGTACCACTGGAAGCCGCGGTCGGCGATGTATTGGGCACTTTGCCGGTGTCTGTGGCGGTGATCTGGATCTTATCGATATCGATTTGCAGCACCTGCGCGACAATCTGCGCCACTTTGGTATTGAGCCCCTGGCCCATTTCCGTTCCGCCGTGGTTGAGTTGTACTGTGCCATCGGTGTAGATCAGAATCAGCGCACCGGCCTGGTTGAGAAAACTTGAGGTGAAAGAAATCCCAAACTTCACCGGCGTCAGCGCAAGACCGCGTTTTAGCAGCGGACTGCTGGCGTTAAAGGCCGCGATGGCTTCCCGCCGCGCGTGGTAATCACTGCTGATTTCCAGCTGTTCCGTGATCTCATCCAGCAGATTATCTTTTACCTGCTGGTGGTAATGCGTGATATTGCGCTCGTGTTTACCGTAGTAGTTCCGTTTACGCAGCGTCAGCGGATCGATTCCGCGCTCGCGGGCGATATGGTCCATAATCTGCTCTATCGCCACCATGCCCTGCGGGCCGCCAAACCCGCGAAACGCAGTATTGGACGCGGTATTGGTGCGGCAGCGGTAACCGGTAATCCGCGCATCGCCGAGGTAGTACGCGTTATCGGCATGAAACATTGCCCGATCCACAATCGATCCGCTGAGATCCAGTGAGTAACCACAGTTACCTGCCAGATCGATTTTCACGCCACACAAGCGGCCGTCATCCTCAACCCCCACGTCGTAGCGCACAAAAAACGGATGCCGTTTGCCGGTAATACGCATGTCATCACGCCGCGCGAGGCGCATTTTCACGGCGCGCCCGGTCAGCCTGGCGGCGACAGCACACAGGCAGGCAACACCGGCGGCCTGGGTTTCCTTGCCGCCAAATCCGCCGCCCATACGCCGCATATCAATCGTGACCTTGTTCATGGTGATGCCCATGACTTCGGCCACCAGCTTTTGAATTTCAGTGGGGTTCTGCGTCGAACAAAAGACCTGCAATGCGTCGTCTTCGCCGGGAATCACCAGGGCGGTTTGCGTTTCCAGATAGAAATGCTCTTGTCCGCCAATGTGGAACGCCCCCTGAACCCGATGCGGCGCGCGCGCCAGTGCCGCCTCAACGTCACCGCGCTGATGAATATGGGGTTCCTGCACGAAGCTGCCCTGCTTCAGCGCGTCTTCGACATCCAGCAGCGCCGGAAGACTGGCGTACTCAATCATCGCCGCGTTAGCGCCCTGACGCGCCGCTTCAGGCGT
Source organism: Pantoea sp. PNA 14-12 (assembly GCF_004364735.1). Taxonomy (NCBI): domain Bacteria; kingdom Pseudomonadati; phylum Pseudomonadota; class Gammaproteobacteria; order Enterobacterales; family Erwiniaceae; genus Pantoea; species Pantoea sp. PNA 14-12. The sequence continues at coordinate 1,297,767 of NZ_SOAJ01000001.1, forward strand.
TTCGGCCAGTACGGCAATCACAATCTGGCCCACATAGTGGACGATATCCTGTGCCAGAAGCGGATCGCCTGGCTGCAAGGGCCCGATATCATTGACGCCGGGCACATCCTGCCAGGTCAGTACGCGTACTACGCCCGGAACCGCGTAACAGGGTTGCAGATCGACGCGTGTAATACGCGCATGCGCGTGGTCGCTCAGACGCGGACAAAGGTGCAGTAAGCCCGGCTGTTCTGCTTTATCGTCAATATATTGCGCTTCACCGGAGACATGTTTTTCCGCGCTTTCGTGTTTTTGACTGCGTCCTACGCCCGTGGTCATATCGCTGGCGAACAGGACGGGTAACGCAGATTCAGGCAATGCCGGACGATTATGAGACATAGCGGCTTACCTCTGTGATGGCGAGTCCGTTTGAACGGTAAACATAACGACGCAACAGGTTACAGGCGACCTGCAGACGGTAATCTGCGCTGGCCCGGAAATCGCTCAGCGGCTGAAACGTCGCTTCCAGCGCCTGACAGGCTCTCGCCAGCGTTTCCGGCGATAAGGCGGCACCACACAGCGCCTGTTCACAGGCGACCGCACGAAGCGGCGTTGCCGCCATACCGCCGAATGCAATATGCGCACGCGTTACGATGCCGTTATCGGTATGAATATTAAAGGCGGCAAACACCGCTGAAATGTCATCATCCAACCGTTTTGAGACTTTCCAGGCCACAAAATCCGGTGACACCGTCACTTTAGGAATCAGAATGGTGTGAATAAACTCCCCCGGCTTTAGCACTGTCTGTCGGTAGCCCGTGAAAAAGCCATCGAGCGGCACGGTGCGTTGCGTGTCGCCGTGCTGCAGCAGTAGCGATGCATTAAGCGCCAGCAGCGTAGGCGAGGCATCACCAATCGGCGAAGCGTTTGCAAGGTTGCCGCCCAGCGTGCCGAGTTGACGAATTTGTAGCGAGGCAAAGCGCGTCAGCATTCCGGCAAAACCCGGAATGCGCGTCGCCATAAAATCGGCAATGTGCTCCAGCGACGCAGCGGCACCCAGTTGATAGTGTTTATCGTCCTCGCCGCAGGCTTTCAGTGCGTCAACCTGCCCCAGGGCAATCATTTTGGGGAGATGCTGGTCACGCTGGGTAATCAGCAGGCTGAGATCGGTGCCGCCCGCCAGCAATGCGGCATCAGGATGGGCGATACAGCATTCGGCAAGCTGCTGCACGGTTTTCGGGATAAAACAGGTGCGACCGTTCTTTTCCAGCGTCTGGATAGCCTCGTGTGTCAGGTTCATCAGCTGTTCAGTCACCTGCTGCGCCTGACGATCAAAGCTGTCGGGCTGAACATCGCTGAGGCTTTGCTCGGCAGCCGCCATGATGGAGCGGTAGCCGGTACAGCGGCACAGGTTACCCGCCAGCGCATGTTCGGCCTGCTGACGATTCCACTCAGGCTGGTTTTTTTGCAGACTAAACAGCGACATGACAAAACCCGGCGTACAGAATCCACACTGCGAGCCATGGCAGTCCACCATCGCCTGCTGTACCGGATGCAGGCTTTTTCCCTGGCGTAAATCCTCAACCGTAATGAGTTGCTTACCCTGTAGCCCACTGACCAGCATCAGGCAACTGTTCACGGTCTGATAGGTGAGCTTCCCGTCTACGACACTGCCCAATGTGACGCTACACGCGCCGCAGTCGCCGGAGGCACAGCCCTCTTTGGTGCCGCAGCGACGCTGATGCGTACGCAAATACGACAGGACCGTCAGATTGGGATCGAGCTGCTCTTCTGTCACCGGACGGTCATTAAGCAGGAACTGAATCATGCGGCGTTCTCCTTTGCTGCGGATTGCCAGACCGGGCGACCGTTAACCCAGGTTTGTACGATATTTCTGTCATCGCCGAGCGTCATCAGCACAAACAGTTTTTCCCAGATATCTTTACTGTTTGCCATGCGTAACCTCTGCAAGGCGGACACGGCGGGATCCAGCACCACAAAGTCCGCTTCTTTGCCCGGGGCGAAGTTACCGATGTGTTTATCGAGATCCAGCGCATGGGCGCCGCCCAGTGTGGCGTGATAAAACGCTTCTGCGGCGCTCAGTTTGTACTGCTGCAGTTGCCCCACTTTGTAGGCTTCTCCCAGCGTTTGCAGCATATTGAAGGTGGTGCCGGCGCCTACGTCGGTGCCGATGCCCACCTTAACGCCCTGCTGCCAGCTCCGCTGGATATTGAACAGGCCGCTGCCCAGAAACAGATTTGAGGTGGGGCAAAATGCTATGGCGGAGTTCGTATCATGCAGGCACTGCCACTCCTGTGTTTCCAGATGCAGACAGTGCGCGAATACGCTGCGGCGCCCGGTCAGCTGATACTGATGATACACATCCAGATAACCGTTATGGTCAGGAAAAAGCTGCTTCACCCAGGCCACTTCGTGGGGGTTTTCGCTAAGGTGCGTATGAACCCAGACATCCGGGTGACGCTGGCGAAGCGCCTGAACTTTCTCCAGCAGCGCCGGAGAAGAGGTCGGAGCGAAACGCGGCGTCAGCGCATAATTAAGGCGGCCGCGCTCGTGCCAGCGCGCAATCAGCGCCTCCGTCTGGGCATAGCTCTCTTCTGGCGTTTCTGTCAGGTAGTCCGGGGCATTGCGATCCATCATCACTTTGCCTGCGATAATACGCATATTAAGCGCCTCGGCTGCGCTGAACAGCGCATCTACCGACTGCGGGTGCACCGTGCCGAAAATCAACGCGCTGGTCGTGCCGTTCGCCAGTAACTGCTGCAGGAAAAATGCCGACATCTGCGCGGCATGATCCGGGCAGTGATACTGCGCTTCCACGGGAAAAGTGTACTGATTCAGCCACTCCAGCAGTTGCTCGCCAAAGGCACCGATCATTTCCATTTGCGGATAATGAATATGGCAATCGACAAAGCCCGGGATGATCAGCTTACCGCGCAGGTCAATCATGCCGCCTGCATTCAGGCTGTCTGTGCTCTCCTGCCAGGGGCGCAGATCGACAACACGCCCTTCACGCAGCGTCAGCACGCCATCGTCCAGATAGCGTGCCTGCGCCAGTATCGATTCGGGATCGTGTGCCACTGCGGCAAAATCGAAGAAGCTGGCGCGAATCGCCGCGTCCGTATATGTCAGCATAATGTTTCCTCTGCCGGGCGGGGTAAATGTCGCCCTGTGCCTTAACCCTGGTCTCTGTTTAAACATTTTGCAAGAGTCATGCCAGCCTTGTTTATAAAATAAAAAGTTATATATCAGTAACTTAATCAAAATTATTCGTTGCGCAACGAAAAAACGTCTTAATACACGACGCAAACGGTTGCCATCCCTTCGCAATCGGTTGCCTGCATAATGATGGCCAAAATGCGCCCTGCCGGCCTGACGCGCTTGCACAATAACGGGGCGGGCTGCACGAAAACAGCGCAGACCGCGGGCGACCATGCACGTAAAATTCAGCGGACATCGCCAAAAATGCCGTGTTAAGGTGAAAGGAACACCATGAAACGGAATAAGGGAAACACGATGATTATTTTTGTTACGGGGGCAACGGCAGGATTTGGTCAGAGCATTACCCGCCGGTTCATCGAAACAGGACACAAAGTGATCGCAAGCGGCCGTCGCGCAGAACGTCTGAAAGCGCTGAAAGACGCGTTGGGCGACAACCTGTATACGGTGCAACTGGATGTGCGCAACCGGGCCGCCATTGAAGAGGCAATTGCACACCTCCCTGCAGAATGGCGCGACATTGATGTACTGGTCAATAACGCGGGTCTGGCATTAGGCATTGAACCGGCGCACCGGGCAGATGTGAATGACTGGGAAAATATGATCGACACCAACACGAAGGGGCTGGTGTATATGACGCGCGCCGTCTTGCCTGCGATGGTTGAGCGTAACGTCGGTCATATCATTAATATCGGGTCGATTGCCGGAAGCTGGCCCTATGCGGGCGGTAATGTGTATGGGGCCACCAAAGCCTTTGTTCGTCAGTTCAGCCTGAACCTGCGCACCGATTTGCACGGCACCGCCCTGCGCGTAACGGATATTGAGCCAGGCCTGGTTGGCGGCACCGAATTCTCTAACGTGCGCTTTAAAGGCGACGATGACAAGGCTGATAAGGTTTATAAGGGCGCGACGGCACTGACGCCGGAAGATGTGACTGAAGCGGTTTACTGGGTGGCAACCCTGCCTAAACACGTCAACATCAACACCCTGGAAATGATGCCCGTCAGCCAGACGCTGGCAGGCCTTAAAGTGCATAAACCCTGATTAAGAGGCCAGCCCTCGGGCTGGCTTTTTACGTGGCTTTTTACGCTTTGCCCCAGCCCAGCACGATAATCAACATGCCGCTGAACGCAATCAGCGCACCACTCCAGTCCCAGATACTCAGCTTCACCCCGTCTACGATGCGCAACCAGACCAGCGCCGTGAGAACATAAACGCCGCCGTAAGCCGCGTATACGCGCCCACTTGCCGCCGGATGGAGCGTCAGCAGCCAGACAAACAGCGCGAGACTCAATACGGCAGGCACTAACAGCCAGGCCGACGCGCCCTTTTTCAGCCACAGCCAGGGCAAAAAACAGCCTGTGATCTCTGCCAGGGCGGTAATAAAAAACAGTAATGCAGTCTTGATCAGCACGTTAATCTCTCAGGCAGGTAAACGACATGCACACTGCTGGTGAGCATCTGAGCGGCAATGGTATACTATTGCGCACAGGCTGCAAAAGTTTACCCACAGGTAAGCCCGTGTTAACTGAAGGATATTACGATGAAAAAATTGCTTCCGGTTCTGATGGTGGCCCTGCTTTCTGTCACGGCATTTGGCGTGAGTGCAAACACCGATCGCCTGATAATTGAAAATGGCAGTAGCGCGCTGAATAATGAAGCGGCCCGTCAGAGTAAAGAGCAGTGGAATGACACGCACATGCTGCGCAATAAAGTGAACCGCCGGGTGGAAAAAGAGTTTGATAAAGCGGACCGCGCGTTTGATACCCGCGACAAGTGTGAGCAGAGCGCTAACCTGAATGCCTACTGGGAACCCAACACGTTGCGCTGTCTGGATCGCCGCACCGGTCGTCCGGTACTGCCGTAATTTTCAGCTATAGTAATGACTGACGCATGACAAAAGGAAAAGGTTATGAAGATGAAGCATGCATTACTGACAGTGACGTTTTTGGCATTCCCGCTGCTGGCGCAGGCCTCCTGTGAATCCGTAAAAGCGGATATCAGCCAGAAAATTATCCAGAACGGTGTGCCCGAATCAGGCTTTAGTCTGGATGTGGTGCCCAACGATCAGGCCGACCAGGCGGGCGGACAGGTTGTCGGTCATTGCGATAACGACACACAGAAAATCGTTTATAAAAAGCTGGGTCGCGATGACGGGGCGGCGGTCCCTGACAGCGCGGGTAGCTCGCAGGACACCTCAACGCAGTAACGTTCAGGGCGACATTGTCGCCCTTCTCTTTTTCGTTTTCTCTCCTGTTGCCGTCCGAATCGCACCCTGACGACTAAACGGTCCGGTATCAGTCGGCCTGTTGCGGCTGCTGACGCGGCATTTTTCCGGCGACCCACATCGCCGATAACGCGATAACCAACGCCACGATAAACACCCAGTGCAGTGAGGCAGCAATCGCCTGTAACAGGTGCTGCAGCTCATCCGGGGCCAACTGGTCGCGGGTTGTCTGCGACATAATTTGCTGAACCGGATCCTCTGCATGTGGCAACCGCCACTGCAGGTTGAGGTTTAGCACGGCGCCCATCACCGCCGTTCCCAGCGCGGAGCCAATCATACGGCTGAACATTACCGAGGCCGTGCAAATACCGCGAATGCCATATTCGGCATGATTCTGCACAGACACCAGAAACGTCGTGCTGGTCATCCCCATGCCGGTGCCGATGAGGAATGAGGTGAAGCCCGCCTGCAGTAGTGAACTTTCTCTGTGTAACAGCAGCAGTAAGGCGCTGCCTGCAATTAACAATAATGCGCCCAGCTGGGCGGTAAAACGATAGGAAGTGAACAGCATCAGGCGGCCACTGACCGTACTGGCCAGCGGCCAGCCGATGGACATCATCGCCAGCGCGGTGCCGGCCTGAAGTGGCGAACCGCCCGTGACGCCCTGTATCCATGTCGGTAAAAACGCGCTGACGCCCATCATGGTCGCCCCAATCACCAGGTTGCCTATATTGCCGGCAATAATCAGCTTACTCTGCCAGAGACGCATCGGAAACAAGGGCGCCTGTGCCTGCTGTTCATGGCGGGTTAACTGCCAGCCGGCCAGCCCGCCCACGAGTAAAAACAACAGGAGCCAGTAGCCCAGTTGTTCTGCCTGTAACAGGGCAATCAGTACGGCGCTGATGCACAGCGTCAGCCAGCCACTGCCAATCAGATTCAGTGACGGGGCCGGCTGTTTCTGTGGATGTGTTGGCAGCAGGATGGCCAGCAACAGCATACTGATGATGCCAATCGGGACATTGACCCAGAAAATCACCGACCAGTTGAAGTGCTGGACCAGCCACGCGCCCGAGAGCGGCCCGACAATCGCCGCCACGCCCCAGACGCTGGACAGCCAGCCCTGCACGCTGGCCCGCTCACGGGGGGAATAGATATCGGCCACAATCGTGGACGTCAGCGGCATGATGGCCCCCGCGCCCAAGCCCTGAAAGGCGCGGAACACGATGAGCCAAAACATGCTGTGCGCAAAGCCGCATAACACCGACCCTGCCAAAAAAAGCGTGATGCCCAGAAACAGCATCCTCTTTCTGCCCCACAGATCCGCCAGGCGCCCATAAAGCGGTATGCTTATGGCCTGCGTCAGCAGGTAAACCGAAAATACCCAGCCAAACTGCGCAAAGCCCCCCAGCTCGGCGACAATTGTTGGCATCGCGGTGGCCACAATAGTGACTTCGATGGCGGCCATAAACATGGCGAGCATGCAGGCGAAAAGAATCCAGTTGCGGCGCAGCGGCGCGGAAGTGCTGTTGATCATGATGCTCCCTTTTTGCGTTCCCTAAGGCTAGCGCAAATCTGCGCGTCCAGGAATCAATTCAGTGCTTTTGTGACGTTGTCACCTAAATTGGGACGAATCAGGTAGTTTCGCTGTTAAACCAGTTGTAGTAAGGGCTGCGGCGATTTTGCCCCCATGCTATCTCCATGATTTTAGCGATAAAAGCTGGCGCGCTTCGCTTGACGTTGCTATAGGTTTAAAACTGCGTTGACTGTGATTAACGAAATTACGCAGAAATTCGCAAACGTTTTACACGTTTAACAATCGGCATGGTTTTGGACGCGGCGGCCCTTTTTGTGGCGTCTGTCATGTCGGTTCAGGGTTTGATAACAACAGAATGGTCTACAGGGAGAATCCGTATGCATAACGCTTCGCTGGCCAAACGTGCCGGTCTGGCGCTGCTTGCTGTGATAGCAGTGTTGGGCGCACTGGTTTGGGGGCTGGGCTGGGATACACTGGTCGCCCGCCGCGTTGATCTCATCTATCTTGGCCAACAGCACCTGTTTTTAGTGTTCTGGTCAATGCTGTTTGCCCTGCTGGTCGGTATTCCCAGTGGGATCCTGCTAAGCCGTCCCTTTGCCCGTCGCTGGGCAGAATATGTCATGCAAATCTTTAACGTGGGCAATACGTTGCCGCCGCTGGCCGTACTGGCGCTGGCAATGGTGGTGATCGGCATTGGCGATAAGCCGGCGCTGTTTGCCCTGTTCCTGGCCTCGCTGCTCCCCATTGTCCGCAACACCTATGCCGGACTGAGCGCCGTTCCGCCCTCACTGATTGAAGCCGCTAACGGTATCGGCATGACAAAATGGCAACGCCTGCGTCAGGTTGAGCTGCCGAATGCGCTGCCAGTCATTCTGGCAGGGGTGCGCATTGCGACAGCCATTAACGTTGGTACCGCCCCGCTGGCCTTCCTGATTGGTGCCAGCAGCTTTGGCGAGCTGATTTTTCCGGGGATTTACCTCAATGACTTCCCGGTCCTGATTCTGGGCGCGGTGGCAACGGCGTTAGTGGCCCTGATACTGGATATGTTGCTGGCGACGTTAGGCCGTTATCTGAGTCCGCACGCTGCGGCATAAAACAGGAGTTGATGATGCTTACGCGTTGGATTAAGCACTGTACGCTGGCCCTGACGGCGACGCTGGCGCTCAGCCAGAGCGTTCAGGCTGCCGCCCCGCTGGTGCTGGCGACGAAAAGTTTTACGGAACAACACATCCTTTCTGCCATGACCGTGATGTGGCTGCAAAAGAAAGGGTTTCAGGTTATCCCAAAACGCAACATTGCCACGACAATCAGTCGAAATGCCATGATTAACAAGCAAATCGACATGACGTGGGAATATACCGGCACCTCACTGATTATTTTCAACCATATCAACAAGCCCATGTCCTCACAGGAAGCTTACCAGACCGTTAAAAATCTGGATGGCAGGCTGGGTCTGATCTGGCTTAATCCAGCCCCGATGAACAACACCTATGCTTTTGCCATGCAGCGGGCGCGGGCGGATAAAGAAGGTATTTCTACCCTGTCGCAACTGGTGGCCAAAATTGATCAGGTGCGCAAAACCGACCCGAAACATAACTGGCGACTGGGGCTGGATCTGGAGTTCTATGGCCGTTCGGATGGTATGAAGCCGCTGCAGAAGACCTACAACCTCACGCTGGACAGACCGCAAATTCGTCAGATGGACCCGGGGCTGGTGTACAACGCGATCCGCGACGGTTTTGTTGATGCGGGCTTGATTTACACCACGGATGGGCGCGTAAAAGGATTCGATCTCAAGGTGCTGCAAGATGATAAGCACTTCTTCCCCAGCTACAACGTGACGCCGGTCGTACGCAAAGATGTGCTGGAGAGCCATCCCGGCCTTGAGGCGGCGCTGAATCAGCTTTCACCGCTGATTACGGATGAGGCCATCACCGAGATGAACAAGCGCGTGGATATCGATCATCAGTCACCGGAACAGGTGGCGCGCGATTTCCTTCAATCCCAAAACATGCTGTAAGGAGGCATCGTGGATACCCTTCATTACATCATTGATAACTGGAATAACCTGCTCACGCTGACCTGGCAGCATACCTGGCTGGTGCTGGTCGCTGTTGGCTGCGCGATTCTGGCCGGCGTGCCGCTGGGCATTTTAATTGTCCGCATTAAATGGCTGGCCACGCCGGTACTGGGCATCGCCACCATCGTGTTGACCATTCCGACCATCGCCCTGTTTGGTCTGATGATCCCGCTGTTTTCGCTGATCGGTCAGGGAATCGGTGCGGTGCCTGCCATCACGGCGGTGTTCCTGTATTCCCTGCTGCCGATTGTACGTAATACCCATACCGCGCTGGAAAACCTGCCGGATGGCTTGCGTGAGGCCGGTCGGGGCATTGGGATGACGTTCTGGCAGCGTCTGCGCTGGGTTGAGATCCCCATGGCCCTGCCCGTCATTTTTGGCGGTATCCGCACCGCCGTCGTGATGAATGTCGGCGTTATGGCTATCGCGGCGGTGATCGGTGCGGGCGGACTTGGCCTGCTCCTGCTTGATGGCATCAGCGGAAGTGACGTGCGCATGCTGATTGCCGGCGCACTGATGATTTGCCTGCTGGCGATTGTTCTTGACTGGCTGCTGCACCGTTTGCAGCTGGCGCTGACTCCTAAGGGAATTCGATAATGATAAAACTTGAAAATCTGACGAAAACCTTCAGCCAGAAAAATGGCACGCTGATGAAAGCGGTGGACAATGTAAGTCTTGAGGTGCCGGCGGGCGAAATGTGCGTACTGCTGGGCCCTTCCGGCTGTGGTAAAACGACCACACTGAAAATGATTAACCGCCTGATTCCGGCCACCAGCGGACGTATTCTCATCAACGATGAGGACACCAGCACCCAGGACACGACCACGCTGCGCCGCAATATTGGCTACGTTATTCAGCAAATTGGTTTGTTTCCTAACATGACGATTGAGGAAAACATTACCGTCGTGCCGCGCATGCTGGGCTGGGACAAAAAACAGTGCCGCGAGCGGGCCACCGAATTAATGAGCATGGTGGCACTGGATCCCACGAAATTTCTGCATCGCTATCCGCGTGAAATGTCGGGCGGGCAACAGCAGCGTATAGGCGTTATTCGCGCGCTGGCGGCGGATCCGCCGGTTTTGCTGATGGATGAACCTTTTGGTGCGGTGGACCCGATTAACCGTGAAGTCATCCAGAATGAGTTCCTGGATATGCAGCGTCAGTTAAAGAAAACGGTCATGCTGGTCAGCCACGATATTGACGAGGCGCTGAAACTTGGCGATCGCATCGCCGTATTTGGCCAGGGCAAAATCGTGCAGTGCGCCAGCCCGGACGAATTACTGGCGACGCCAGCGAATGATTTTGTCGGGTCGTTTGTCGGTCAGGACCGCACTCTGAAACGTCTGCTGCTGGTGCAGGCGGGTGATGTGACCGATCAGCAACCGACCATCACGGTGAAACGTTCGACGCCACTGATGGACGCGTTCAGCACTATGGACGATAACGATATGCGTTCCATTACCGTCGTGGACGACGATGGTAAACCGCTCGGGTTTGTTAAACGTCGCGAGGCGCGTAACGCCAGCGGTCGCTGTGAGGATATCCTGCACACCTTCCGGGTAACCGGCAAAGCCGAGGAGAACCTGCGCGTGGTGCTGTCAAAGCTGTATGAACACAACACGGTGTGGATGCCGATTGTGGATGAAGAAGGCCGTTACAGCGGGGAAATTTCGCAGGATTATATCGCGGACTACCTCAGTTCCGGCCGTACGCGTCGCCGTCTGAATCCCTGAAAAATCAGGGCCGCACCCCGGTTGCGGCCCTTTTCCATCGAGCGGGTTTCGTGTTTCGCATCCTGTGTCACTGTCTTTCTTATTAGCGTGTGTTTTCAGATGAAGGGCGTCAGGCTATTTTCGCCTTTGCAACCGGCAGCTTGTCGGCATTGAGCAGGGAGATATCCAGGTAGCGGGACACATCACGCTGCTCAACACGCGGCAAATAGGGCAACTCACCCAACAGCGGCGCAGGAAGCTTGTCACGCAGGACTGAAATGATCTCCGCATAGTGCGCCAGCCCCGGATTGATCCGGTTTGCCACCCAGCCTGCCAGCGGTAAGCCATCACCCAGAATAGCCTCAGCCGTCAGCAACGCATGGCTGATGCAGCCCGTTTTAATCCCCACGACCAGGATCACCGGCAACTGTTGTTCCACCACCCAGGCCGATAACGGCTGGGCATCATTCATCAGGCTGCGCCAGCCTCCTGTGCCCTCAACCACGACGCGATCGGCCAGTTGATGCAGGTTCTTTAACCCCTGACTGATTCGCGCATAGTTAACCTCACAAGGCGGATAACCCCCGATTTCTTCTTTTTCGAAAATAACGGGATTCACAGCCTGATAAGGCAACGTCATGGACGAGGCGCTTTGTAAAAACAACGCATCTTTATTTCTCAGGCCCTCTTCCGTTTTGACACCACAACGGGCAACAGGCTTGTAGCCTGCGGCACTGAAACCGGCCTGAATAAAACTCTGTAACAGGGCGCGCGACACAACGGTTTTTCCCACTTCGGTATCTGTTCCCGCAATAAATAGCGTTTTCACTCGACGTCTCCTTCACCAGCGGTTTCGACTCATCGGCGATGAGTCTTTCGTGCGAACAGACATTCTAAGGAAGGAAAAGCACAGGCAGATTGCGTTAGCGCAAGGTTAGTGTTGCTTAACCTTGTAGTAACTTCACTAACAGGTAACCGCTATAGAGCGAATCTTTAATGAGCGCCGCCGCACCGAGTGTGCCAGGCTCAGTAAACTCAGTAGGTGCAAGCTGAATGCCTGCGCTGTAAGCCGGTAACGACTGCTGATGAATGGTGTTTTGTACCGCCGGGAACAGGATATCCGCCGCCTGATTTAGCGGTGAACCGATAAGAATATGTTGAGGATTGAAGATATTTACCATCATGCCAAGCAGCCTGCCCACATGATGCCCTACCGTGGCGATGGCATCGCGGGCCAGCCTGTCACCCGCCTGGGCCGCCTCACAGACCGCCTCCAGCGTTAAGGTTTGATGATGTAACAGGCTGTCGGGCTGTCCCGGCAGACGCTGAGCAACAAGGGCCAGCAGACTGCCGGTACTGGCCACCGTTTCCAGGCAGCCATGATTCCCGCAGTAACATTGCTGACCATAGGGATCGACCTGCGTATGGCCCACTTCGACCAGCGCACGTCCGCTTTTGTGCAGTAACTGTCCGTCCGTGATCACGCCCGCCCCCACGGTTTCATCAATGACAATCTGAATGACATCCTGCGCACCGCGCGATGCGCCAAACAGGGATTCTGCCAATGTCCAGGCCGAGATATCATGCTGGATAAACACCGGCAGGCCGGTTCGGGCCGCCAGGGTGCTACCCAGTGGCATATCATGGCAGGTATAACCGGGTAACCGGTGCACCACGCCTGATGCGACGTTGATCAGCCCCGGCAACGTGATAGCAATGGCGGTCAGCCTTTCCAGCCGCTTTTGATGGCGGATAAAAAACGCATCAACATGGTCGGTCAGTGTGGTCAGTAAGGATTGGGTGGGATCATCCGGGAGGGGCAAATGGTCTTCAACCAGCGCCCTGCTGCTCAAATCGCGAAGCGTCAGGGTTAATGTGCCACGGTGCAGGCGAAGGGCCAGGTAGTGCCAGGCCTCCGTGTCCAGAATTAACCCGATAGCGGGACGACCACGCGCGCCCGGATCCTGGAATTCGGTTTCCTGAACCAGATGGGCATCCAGCATTTCCCGGACAATTTTGGTAATACTGGCTGGGGCTAACTGGGCGCGCCTGGACAATTCAATGCGCGAGACGGGGCCATGCTGATCAATTAATCGGTAAACGACGCCAGCATTGATTTGTTTAATTTGGTCAATATGGCCAGGTTGGCTGTCCGAACTCACACCCTGCTCCGGTTATTTTCGCGCTTCTAAATAAATATCCGCTATGGTGCGGCAGATTCACCTTTTGCGGCAAATATTTGCTTAGATATGTGATTTATCACACATAATTTTTCCGCCTTTAGCGAGAGCGTTCGTTTTCCCGCCGCAACAGCGCCATCATATGGGCCATCTGCGCGCTCATTTCCCGTTGCGCAGACCAGACCAGCCACATTTCCGAAAGTGCATCCGGTTCCTCAAGCGGCAGCCAGACGACATTCGTCAGGCGGGCATGGCTGAACGATGCCGGTAAAATAGACACGCCTAAACCGGTCGCGACCAGACCGAGAATTGTCATCGCCTCGCCCACTTCCTGAGTGACATAGGGTTTGATCTGATAGCGTTGCAGTAAATCGAGTATTTCGCTGTAAAGCGCCGTTCCCACCTGCGGATCGAAAAAGACAAAAGGCTCACTGGCCAGCGCCTGTAAAGAAATCTTCCCGGCGGATGCCAGCGGATGGGCTTTGTGCACCACCGCGCATAGCGGCTCCTGTAACAGCAGTTGATGATGCAGATCGGCAGGCAGCGGCGTGTTGCGCATCACACCCAAATCGAGTTTCCCTTCATGGAGCGGCGTCAGCTGCTGCCGGGTATTGATTTCCTGCATCTGAACATGAACATCAGGCCAGCGCTGGCGAAACAGGTAGAGCGCATCCGAGACGACACCAATAAAAGCGGCAGATGAGGTAAAGCCAATGCGCAGTTCCCCTTCTTCTCCCCGATGTAGTCGTGCCGCACGCTGGGTCGCCTGCTCAACCTGCAACAGAATGGCGCGCGCATCCTGCAAAAATTGTTGCCCGGCCGGCGTGAGCTGCACGCTGCGGTTGGTGCGGTTAAACAGCTGCGCCCCGGTTTCTGCCTCAAGGTGCATGATTTGCTGACTGAGCGGCGGCTGAGAAATATGCAGCCGTTGCGCCGCGCGGCCAAAATGCAGCTCTTCTGCAACGGCAATAAAATAACGCAGGTGACGCAGCTCGATATTCATAGGTTAAAAATATTATTTGAGATTATTAATATATTAGACAACCTAATCCGCTTTTCCTAGCCTTACGTTATTCGTTGTTTTTACTCATAAGGATTACTGTGAATCGCTCTTCATCGGCTGTCGCCCTGGACAGAAATGTGGCGCAGCAGCCTGCATCACCTTCTCAGGCGTGGATCGTGCGCGGCACTCCGCCCTTTATGCGCGTGACACTGGCGCTGTTTTCGGCCGGGCTGGCCACCTTTGCGCTGCTGTATTGTGTGCAGCCGCTGCTGCCGGTCCTCTCTGCACAGTTTGGCGTGTCACCGGCCGCCAGCAGTATTTCCCTGTCGGTCTCCACCGCGACACTGGCGCTGGGCTTACTGATTACCGGCCCCTTGTCCGATGCTGTCGGTCGCAAATCTGTCATGGTCACCGCGCTGATGCTGGCTTCCGTCTGCACGCTGATTTCGGCCACCATGACAAGCTGGCACGGCATTCTGCTGATGCGGGCGCTTATTGGCCTGTCGCTCAGCGGTGTAGCGGCCGTCGGGATGACTTATCTCAGTGAAGAAATCCATCCCAGCGTAGTCGCCTTTTCGATGGGGCTGTATATCAGCGGAAATTCGATTGGCGGGATGAGCGGTCGCCTGATCAGCGGCGTATTAACCGACTTTTTCTCCTGGCGCGTCGCCATTGCCGCCATTGGCTGTTTTGCCCTGGCGGCCGCCCTGATGTTCTGGAAAATTTTGCCCGCCTCGCGGCATTTTCACCCGACATCCCTGCGCCCCCGCCATCTGGCCATTAACTTTCGCCTGCACTGGCGCGACGCGGGCCTGCCCTTGCTGTTCGCGGAAGGCTTACTGCTGATGGGGGCGTTCGTCACCCTGTTTAACTATATCGGCTATCGCCTGCTGGGTGCGCCGTGGCATTTAAGCCAGGCCCTAGTGGGACTGCTGTCCGTGGTTTACCTGACCGGTTCGTGGAGTTCGCCCAAAGCCGGCGCGTTAACCAGTCGATATGGCCGGGGGCCGGTGATGCTGGGCGCAACGCTTATCATGCTGACGGGCCTGCTCCTGACCGCCTTTCATGCCTTGGTTCTGATCTTTATTGGGATGATGCTGTTCAGTGCTGGCTTTTTCGCCGCACACTCCGTGGCCAGCGGCTGGATTGGGCCACGCGCGCGTCGCGCAAAAGGCCAGGCGTCTTCACTGTATCTGTTCAGTTATTATGTGGGGTCCAGCGTGGCGGGTACGGCAGGGGGCTTTTTCTGGCATCAGTTTGGCTGGCCGGGCATAACCGTGTTTATCTCTACCCTGCTGCTGCTGGCTCTGGCGGTCGCGTGGCGGCTGCATCAACGCAAACTCTAGCAAAACTTAACAAATTTTCCGGGCACAATGCGGCCCGGAAAATCCGCTGTACAAGAATTGTCCGTATTATCAGTATCATTGCTAACTACCGGTGTTTCCCCGCTATAATCGGTTTAATCCCAAAGATTAATGCCATCTTTGAATTCACTGTTAGGGGAGACCTCATGGCGCATTACTATTACGTCAATAAACAATCCGGTTACAACGATAACCACGTGGTACACGCCAAAGGCTGTCGCTACCTTCCGGGTCTGGAAGACCGACTGTTTCTGGGCACGTTTTACTCTGCAACAGCGGCTATACAGCAGGCCCGAAAATATTATGCCAGCGCATTAGGCTGCGACGACTGTTGCCCGGTTATGTCTGCTCAAACCCCACCCCTGCATGACAGCGTTGGACTGAAGCACGGTATCGATTTCTGATCACAGCGCATGCCTTTGCGATCCCATTCAGCCGCGTTTTTCCCGAGGATGGCGGAATATCGCCGCCATCTGCCCTGTCAGCCCGCCATTCAGTTGCTGCCGACCTGCCCCTGTAGCCGTCCCGCTTTAAGTCGCCAATTCGTTAAGCATTTTGCCTTTTTTCCGTTATCTTAGAGGCCTTACTCTTCATACAGGGATTTAACATGCGTGATAAATATGCGGCGTCTCAAATTGCCCTTCACTGGCTGACCGTGCTGCTGCTGATTATTGTCTATGCCACGATGGAGCTGCGCGGTTATGTGGAACGGGGCTCCTGGCAGCGCTTTGTGATGACCGTGACACACTTTAGCGCGGGCGCAACCATTCTGGTGGTGATGCTCTCACGGTTACTGCTGAAAATTCGCCATCGCAGCCCCGCGATTACGCCCCCCGTACCGCGCTGGCAAACGGGCCTGGCACACCTGACGCACACGTTGATTTATGCCTTATTTATCAGCCTGCCGGTGCTGGGTATCGCCTCACGTTACCTGAAGGGCCGCGAGTGGTTATTATTCGGCATTCCCATGCCGGTCGCTGCGGAACCTGATTTCGATCTCTCTGATACGCTCGTCGACTGGCACGAAACCCTGGCGCCACTGGGCTACTGGCTCATCGGCTTACATGTCGCTGCAGCCCTGTTCCATCACTATGCGCTGAAGGACAATACGCTGCTGCGTATGATGCCGGGACGCGGGACGCGCCAGCCCTGATTCCCTGACGCTGCACATCGGGCTAAAAAAATCACCATAATCTGCGCCAGGTGGTTCCACCCGGCGCTTGATTCCTACACAATAGCCACTAAATTGTGACGCAGGTCACTTTCGTGGGATGATCGTTGTCATCCTCTTTTGACGCACAGACAGATTTAACTTCTCATGCCTTTAACAACTGTTTCCCGTAAAACGGCCTGGCTACGCGTGGTGCTGCTGGCCATCGCCGCTTTTGTTTTCAATACCACTGAGTTCGTACCGGTGGGTTTACTGTCGGATATTGCTGCCGGGTTTTCGATGAAAACCGCTGAAGTGGGCATTATGCTGACGATTTATGCCTGGGTGGTGGCGCTGCTGTCCCTGCCGTTAATGCTGCTGACGCGTAATGTTGAACGGCGGTTACTGCTTACGGTACTGTTTAGCCTCTTTGTAGCCAGCCATGTTCTTTCGACATTCGCCTGGAGCTTCAGTTCGTTAATCGTTTCCCGCATTGGCATTGCGCTGTCACATGCGGTGTTCTGGTCCATTACCGCCTCCCTGGCTATTCGTGTGGCGCCTGCCGGTAAAAAAACGCAGGCGCTCAGTATGCTGGCAACCGGTACGGCACTGGCCATGGTGCTGGGGGTGCCCATTGGTCGCGTTGTGGGGCAGGCGCTGGGTTGGCGCACCACCTTTGGCGTGATCGGGCTGTCAGCGTTGATCCTGATGATTATGCTGGCGCGCGTCTTGCCGCGTCTGCCCAGTGAACACACCGGTTCATTAAGCAGCGTACCGCTGTTGTTCCGCCGCCCGGCCCTGGCAGGCATGTACCTGCTGGTTACACTCATTGTGACCGCGCACTATACGGCTTACAGCTATATTGAACCCTTTATGCAACTGGTGGCGAATGCCAGCGAAAGTTTTACCACCCTGCTGCTGTTACTGTTTGGTTCTGCCGGCATTATTGGCAGTCTGCTGTTCAGTTCGCTGGGTAAACGCTTTCCCTCAGCGTTGCTGATCAGCGCCATCGCCCTGGTCACCTTATGCATGGGGCTGTTAATTTTTGCCGCCGTGCGTCCTGGCGCGATTATCACCCTCTGCGTCGTCTGGGGAATGGCGATGATGATGATTGGCCTGGCGATGCAAATCCGTGTCCTGTCACTGGCACCCGATGCCACCGACGTGGCGATGTCGCTGATGTCCGGCATTTATAACATCGGCATCGGTGCGGGCGCGTTACTGGGCAGTCAGGTGAGCGTATATATGAGCCTGTCTGACGTCGGTAACGTGGGGGCGATGATCGGCCTGGTCGCGCTGCTGTGGTGCGTGTATATTTTCCGGCGCTACCCACAGTTACGCTCTAATGGTTAACTGAAGCAGGCTTCTGCGCCTCGCAGAAGCCTGCCGATGCGTCTTCGTCTGCTATCATGCACTGCGGCACTGCGGCACTGCGGCACTGAACGGCCAGACGACCTGTTCCGGCGCCCGAAGGGGCAGCGCGTCAGAAAGGTGCTAAACACACCCGATAACCGCTTATATTGTCAGAGGATGCCCTTCTACCTGACTCATCCATTACATCTGTTAACCTCGAAAAAGGATCAACGTTCATGACGAGAAAGTGGTTAACGCTGTACCTGTCGCGTAGCGTCAGCCGGGTGATGTTGCAGGATCTCCAGGCCATCTTACCTGCTGAGGCGGTGAAAATTTTCACGAATGATTTAGACGACGTTCGCTACGCTACAGTAGAATGCGTGCAGGCAGAAACGACCTGCGCCTTGATTGCCTCGGCGATCATCGTCTGGCGTCAACTGGGGCATATTCATCTGCTGCTGTATACACAAGGTGAAGTGCAGCGTCAGATCACGGACGCCACGCAGTTTGAATTATTTACTTTGCTGAAGAACAACCGTGCCGCCTTGCGGCTGGCCTGACGTGGCGTAACCTCACAGGATAATTATGAGAATTGGTCTGCTGTTCCCCATCGCTATCATCGTGGCAGGTATTGGCTTTCTCGCCTGGTTCATCGGCAGCGGCCTGGCGATGCCTGGCTCCTGAGATCAGCGTAGCTGGCTGTCTTTACTCCCACGCCGGTTGTAGAGACTGCTCTCTTTTTTCTGCTTATCGATCTTTTCCTGACAGGAAACGCAATAACGCACGCCCTTGAGTGCCTGACGGCGGGCTTCGGGAATCGGCTCGCCGCACAGTTCGCATTCTGTGGCACTTTCCCCCTGTCCCAGTGACTGACGCACACGTTCGATACCGTCATTAACGGTGCTGTCGATTTGCTCCTGTACTGCCCCTTCTGCTGCCCAGCCGTTTGCCATTTTTATGCTCCACTTCATTACCTGTACAGGTTAACTGTACAACATATCAGGGATTTTGCAGGCAAACCGACTCACCTCCCTGTGAAGCCGGTGACGGACATTACGGCTTAATATCGACCTGATAAAAGATATGTTTGCCGAAGGGATCCACTTCGTAACCGGTCACCGATTTGCGGATCGGTTCGAAAATGGTGGAATGGGCAATCATTACGGCCGGCATCTGGTCGTGCATGATTTGCTGCGCCTGCAGATACATGACCGTACGTTTGGCTTGATCGGGTTCGGCACGGGCAGCGGTAATCAGCTTTTCAAAGGGCTGATAGCACCATTTTGATGAGTTCGATCCCCCTTTCGCCGACGTGCAGCTGTAAAGTGGACCAAAGAAGTTATCCGGATCCCCGGTTGCCGTCGTCCAGCCCATCAGGGCCGCCTGATGTTCACCGCTGCGCACACGTTTCAGGTATTCGCCCCATTCGTAACTGACAATATTGGCTTTGATGCCCACTTTTGCCCAGTCTGCCTGGATCATCTCCGCCATTCTGCGTGCGTTGGGATTATAGGGACGCTGTACCGGCATCGCCCAGAGCGCAATTTCCGTCCCTGGTTTCACGCCTGCCTGTTGCAATAACGCTTTCGCTTTTTCCGGGTCGTAATCGTAATCCTTCAGGTCTTTGTCGGCACTCCAGACGCCGGGGGGCAGAATGTTTTTCGCCACCACGCCAGTGCCTTTAAAAATCGCCTCGATAATAGCAGACTTGTTGATCGCCATGGCCAGCGCCTGGCGAACCTGCACATTATCGGTCGGGGCTTTGGTGGTGTTAAAGGCCAGGAAACCGGTATTCAGTCCCGCGGCCTGTTTCAGCGTGATGTCCGGATTTTGTTTCATTTTTTCGAGATCGGCAGGATTCGGGAACGGCATCACCTGGCATTCATTTTTTTCCAGTTTGGCGTAGCGCACTGCCGCGTCTGGCGTGATGCTGAAAATCAGCCGATCCAGTCTGGCCTTGCCCTGCCAGTAGTCCGGAAACGCCTTATACAGAATGCGTGAGTCTTTTTGATACTGAACCAACTGGAAAGGCCCTGTTCCGATGGGATCGCTATCCACTTTTTCCGGTGTGCCGGCTTTCAGCATCTTGTCTGCATATTCTGCCGAGTGAATGGAGGCGAAATACCAGGCCAGATCGGCCAGAAATGGCGCTTCCGGGTGCGCCAGCGTAAAGCGCACGGTGTGATCGTCAACGCGGTCAATGTGGGTGATTAACGTGGCCAGTTCAAGACTGTCGAAGTTGGAATAGTGCCCGCCCGAGACGTTGTGATAGGGATGGTTGCTGTCCATCTGGCGCATAAAAGAGAAGATGATGTCATCCGCATTAAAATCACGACTGGGCGTAAACAGCTTATTGCTCTGAAATTTAACGTTATGCCGCAGATGGAACGTATAGACTTTGCCGTCGGGACTGATCTCCCAGCGTTCTGCAAGGCCTGGAATTAATTCTGTGGTGCCGGTTTTAAAATCAACCAGGCGGTTAAACACCGGCACGGCACTGGCATCCACGCTGGTTCCCGAGGTGTAAAGTTGCGGATTAAAGTTCTCCGGTGAGCCTTCTGAGCAGTAGACCAGCGTCTTCGCGTTGACACTTCCTGCCAGCACGATACCGGCCGTCATCATTCCCAGGGCTGTAAACCTGTTTCTCATTATTATCCTCGCTTTATGTTGACTTCCATTAATCAGACTCTCTAAATAAACGGTGCAAACAGTGGATTGATAGCATGAATCTTCACCATAGCGAACCCCGCATGTAGTCAACTAATAAGGATTAGTGATGACCGACAAACTTCAGACGCAGTTGATCACGCGTTTTTTCCGTTATCTGGCGGTGAGCAGTCAGAGTGATGCAAAGTCCAGCACCTTACCGAGCACCCCGAGTCAACATGCGATGGCGGCGCTGCTGGCGGATGAATTGCGCGAACTGGGGCTTGAACAGGTCGTCGTTGATGAACAGGCGACGGTAACGGCAGTTAAACCGGGCAACTGCCCTGACGCACCACGCATTGGGTTTATTACGCACATTGATACGGTTGACGTCGGTCTGTCACCTGATATTCACCCGCAGATCCTGACCTGGCAGGGCGAAGATCTGTGCCTTAATCCCGAACAAAACATCTGGCTGCGCCGGGATGCGCATCCTGAAATTGCCCCTTATATGGGCCAGGACATTATTTTCAGCGACGGGACCAGCGTGCTGGGCGCCGATAACAAAGCGGCGGTCAGCGTCGTTATGACGTTAATGGAAAACCTGCAGGATCAGCACGGTGATGTAGTCGTCGCGTTTGTCCCCGATGAAGAGATTGGCCTGCGCGGTGCCAAAGCGCTGGATCTTAACACCCGCTTTAATGTGGACTTTGCCTGGACCATCGACTGTTGTGAACTGGGTGAAGTGGTCTATGAAAACTTCAATGGCGCGGCGGCAGAGCTGCGTTTCACCGGGGTTCCCGCCCATCCGATGTCCGGTAAAGGTGTGCTGGTCAACCCGCTGCTGATGGCCCATGACTTTATCAGTCACTTCGACAGGCAGGCGACGCCCGAACACACGGAAGGCCGTGAAGGCTATATCTGGTTCAATGAAATGCAGGCCAATGCCAGTGTTGCGACGCTGAAAGCATCAATTCGCGATTTCGATCTGGCGAGCTTTGCCGCGCGCAAAGAACAATTGCAGCATGTTGCCAGCCTGATTGCTGAACGCTATCCCACCGGACAGGTCGAGATAACGATTCACGATATTTACAGCAATATCAGCAATGCCATGGGCGACGACCGCCGGGCGCTGGATCTGATTTTTGCTGCCATGCGCGATCTGGACATTACACCCAAAGTGATTCCCATGCGCGGCGGTACCGATGGCGCGGCCTTATCTGCCCGCGGTATTTTCACCCCTAACTTTTTCACAGGCGCGCACAATTTCCATTCACGTTTCGAATTCCTGCCGGTGAAGTCATTCGTTAAGTCGTATCAGGTCGCGGAGAAACTGTGTTATCTGGCGGCGCAATCGGGGAGTACGGCAAAGACAGGCAGTTGAAACATCACCGCCTTCATGATGAAGGCGGTAGTCATATTGATTAGAAGGTGACCCAGTCGCCGTTGTCCGCCGTGGCGGCTTTTGGACGCAGTACAGGAGACGGTGCTGTTGCAGGGCCTGCAGACGCCGCTGGCGGCCTTCTGTCCTGTGTCAGCGCTACCGGCGCATCGCTCGATAACCGGAACTGTGCAACAGAAGCCTGAAGCGCTTCCGTCTGCAGCGCCAGCGCGCTGGCGGCGGCAGAAACCTCTTCAACCAGAGCCGCGTTTTGCTGCGTCACACTGTCCATTTCCGTCACGGCCGTACCAACCTGAGAAATGCCCTTGCTCTGCTCTTCCGAGGCGGCGGCGATCTGCTTCATAATTGCATCCACATCCTGGACGGATTTTAAAATGCCGCTCATCGTGCCGCCGGTGGTACCCACCAGTTCCGCGCCCTTTTCCACGCGCTGCACAGAATCGGCAATCAGCCCGGCGATTTCTTTCGCCGCACCGGCGCTGCGCTGTGCCAGATTGCGCACTTCACTGGCGACGACGGCAAAGCCTCGCCCTTGCTCACCCGCACGCGCGGCTTCTACGGCCGCATTCAGTGCCAGAATGTTGGTCTGAAACGCAATGCCGTTAATGACGTTGGTGATCTCAGCGATTTTCTTCGAGCTGTCGGAAATGCCGTTCATGGTGGTCACAACTTCATCCACCAGGTTGCCGCCCTGCTTCGCCGTCAGCGTTGCCGCTTCGGTCAGTGCACTGGCCTGACGGGCATTTTCCGCATTAAATTTCACGGTCGCGGTCAGCTGTTCCATACTGGCGGCGGTTTGCTCCAGCGCGGCAGCCTGCTCTTCCGTACGGGAGGACAGATCGTTATTACCAATAGAGATTTCGGCGGCACCGCGCGAGATATTCTCTGTGCCGCTGCGAATGGCACTGACCGCATCACGCAGGCTGTCCTGCATCGCACTGAGCAGCGGAACCAGTTTACCAACGCAGTTACGGCCCATATCCTGAACGGGTTTACTGAGATCCCCTTTGGCGATTACGGCAAAATGCTCGCGAATCTTCTCCAGCGGTTTGACCAACATTGTGACCAGATAACGATCGGTAAACAGCAGAATCAGCAGACCAATCACCACGGTGGCTGAAATCATCGTTTTAGTCACGGCGGTCAGACGATCCACTTCAACACGGGTTTGTCCCAGTTTCTTGTTCGCCACGTTGTTAAACGCTTCGGTGCTGGCACCGAAGGCGCGGCTGAGCGCAGGTGTGACGTCATTCGCCTGTTGACGATAGGCATCCAGCGAATCCTGACGGGCACGCTGCAACTGCACGGTGACGCCCTGATCCAGCAGTTGCTGCCATTTATCAATGACCTCATTCGTCACGGCCGCGTCCATAGGTCCGGGTGACAGCTGTTTAAACAGCGCCAGTTGATGACGCATGTTATCTAACGCCTGCTGTACCGGAGCAAAGGCGGTGTCATCCTGGGCGACACCGGCGGCCTTTTTCTCCATCACACGCGACAAACGCGTAATCATACGAAAATACTGGTCGTTACCCTGACTTAACGCGGTCATCTGCTCAACGATATGGCGATCCACATCATTGCCATCACTGAGGGAGTTAAGCGAATGAATGCTGAACAGCCCAATGCCGCTCCACAACAGACTAAACAGTCCCAGAATGGTCAACATAACCGTGCGAATAGTGAAATTTTTAAGCATACCCATACAGAAATCCCTTGAACGTTAATCCGTAAAACCGGACACAGGAGATTTATCGGCAGCTCGCGGGAAAATGTAACGGTATTGTTATTTTTTTTCATCCACCCGCACAGATAATGTGCGGGTGGAAATGTGCAGGCCGGCGTACGTCTGGCATGCACCGCGCTGGTTCACCCTTTACAGTCGCACCAGGCGGGACATCATCAAACGGAACAAAGCGAGGCGGCGGCGCATAAAACCCGGTAACAGTTTGAGAGCCGCTTGACCCTGCCATCCTAGTGACATTGTCACGTCATGCTTTTTGCGCCAGGCGGGCCAGCGTTGTTTGCCTTCAATCATCGTCGTGTGTGGGGTTACATCACATGCGAAACGAAACCAGTAATCGCAAACCTGTTGAGAAAAAGCATGATCTGCGGCGGTAAAGGTGCGATCGTCGTCGGCAGGCGGCATCATCGCCAGCGTATTCATCACGTAAGGGATTTCATTACCATGCCAGGTGCCGTGCGGGTAGAGATCGCGCGATCGTTCTGAAACGTAGTCGAACCAGTAGCGCCAGCCCGGCATGCCCGCTTTCTCCTGCGCACGCATGATCAGCCAGGGAACAATGCTAAACGTCATATCCCGCGCGACAGCCCGCCCCAGCAGCGCATCATCCCCGGTACGGTAAATCCAGCGCAGTAACCGATAATGAAAATGGTTATTACGCCGTAGCTGTCCCACCACGGCGGCAGCCTCCACGCCAAACCAGACCAGTACGCTCGCTTCATCGCTGTTACTGCCCGCCATCAGCGGCAGGCGGTGCTGTTTTCCCGCCATCAACGTTTTCAGGACCGGCTCGGGCAGCACCGTATCACCGGCAATGGCCACCGGACCGAGGCCCAGCGAGCTGTCCAGCGGCCAGAAGGCGTCCGCAGGCAGCTCACGCAGCTGCGCCATGCTGGCATCCGCCGGTAAACCCAGCGCGGTCGCCACCATAACGCCTTTTTCACGTGCCGCGTCGCGGGTGACGTCTGGCAGGCTATAGGCACTTTGCACGATCCCTTTGTGGAACAACCCCCGGGACAGCGGTGAGCAGCAAAGCGAAAGCACACTGCGGGCGCCCGACGATTCGCCAAACAGCGTCACGTTGCTGGCATTCCCGCCAAACGCGGCGATATGCTGCTGTACCCATCGTAATGCCGCGATCTGATCAAGCAGCGCGAAATTGTTGATATGGCCCGTGTCAGCCTGCTCTTTTTCCAGTGCGGGATGAGCAAAAAAACCCAGATGTCCCAAACGGTAGTTAAGGGTCACCACCACCGCACCCCGCGAGGCTAAGGGTTTTCCACTATAGGGTGCCAGCCCACCTGAACCGATCGTAAAGCCACCGCCGTGAAGCCAGACCATGACCGGGAGTGGAACCTCTGGCTGCAGCTCTGGCGTCCAGACGTTGAGGTACAGGCAGTCTTCACTCAATACACCAGGATCGCCTCCGCCAATCGCCAGGCAGTAGTCACGATTCTGCCAACTCGCTGCAGAAAAGTGCTGTGCATTGCGTACACCGTGCCAGGGCTTAACCGGTTGTGGCGCGCGCCAGCGATACGCGCCGACAGGCGGTGCCGCATACGGAATGCCCTTGAATACAAAGATCCCGTCATCAAGGGTGCCCTGCAGTTCTCCGTCAGTCAGCGCGATTTTCAGGCCGTCATTTTTCATGCAGTGTTCCTTGTTAGCGTGCCTTTTCATTATTTCAGGCAATCTGATGTTGTCCAGTTCTGACGCGTTGTTAAGCAAAACGGTAAATACGCTGAAAAATCGCCCGAAGGCGTCGCCGTGATTGACCCCTGTCATGAAAATGTTTTTAGTGGAGAGCGTAACGAAAACGCCTTTGAGGAACTGACAATGTTTAGCGGTATCAATCAGGTTTTTGTGCGCATGACCGATCATCCCGATCTCGGCAAACTGTTGCTACGTCTGACTCTGGGGGGATTATTGCTGTTTCATGGTGAGTTTAAGCTCGTGCATGGCGTGGGCTGGATTGCCCATTTACTGCGACAACACGGTCTGCCGGGCTTTATCGCCTGGGGTGCCTGGATAGGGGAAATAATTGCACCGCTGATGCTGATCGCAGGCTTCATGACCCGGCCAGCGGCGTTTATCATTGCCGTGAATATGGTTGTCGCCACGCTGCTGGTCAAAACCGGCGCAGTGTGGCATCGCACCGATGTCGGTGCCTGGGCACTGGAAACGGAAGCACTTTACCTGTTCGGCGCTCTGGTGGTGATGTTTCTGGGGGCGGGAAGATTTACGCTGGTCCGTGATACGCGCCTGCAGTAAAGGAAAAACGGGGCGGTTCCGCCCCGTTCATATTATAAGGTAATGCCGCAGCGCTGTAAGGACGCCCGCTGCCTCTCTGCATACAGCACCATTTCATCCTGCACGGGGCAGCCCAGTGCGGTTTCAAAGCTGCTCCGGCTTGCCTGTCCCGCCGAACGTGTCGGCGTTTTGTCCCCGAGATTAGACTGAAAAATCCCTGCCGCACTGACAGGCAGAAAATCTTCATAAATAACAGGATCCGCCAGAATCCGCCCCTGCTCAATCAGACTTGCCAGTGATTCCCCACGCTGCGGCGGTTCCGCTCGCCCTTTTTCGCTGAGCCGATAAGTAAACCAGGCTAAGCCGGCTTCACGTAATGCGTTTTCATCATCCGGGAAAGCCGCAAAGGTCGCCGTGAGCTGCTGCTGGTGCTGCTGATTATCCGCACCGCTCCCGGCTTCGCTGAGCAGACGATCGTAAAGCGCGCGGCCCTGCGGCGTTAAGGCCGCGCCGCGCTGTTCGATCTCACCGAAGCGCGCCGTGTGCGTGCCCTCAAAACCGTCGGTGAAAATGACGGGTTCTTCCAGTGCCTTGAAGCTGGTCTGGCGTAACAAAACAGGCACCTTGCGCCGGGGCGGACCTTCGATCACCGTTTTGGGATCAATGCCATACGTCGGCATCAGCGCCTGGACACGATCAATATCCAGCGTGCGTGGCGTAAGATGATTGATATGGCAGGCCGGAAAACATACCACATCCGCGATCAACCGATGTTGTTGGTTCAGCGCCTGATAGGTGCGGCTCTCCACAAGGCTGTGTGAATGCCAGCGGAAGGTTTCCAGCGCTTCGTTGATAAACGCCTGCGCCTGGGGCGCCGTCAGTCCGCCCTGCTGTTGATGCAGCGCGATGAGGTTTCGGCATTCCGGCGTGAAAATATCGCGCGAGGCTAAAATCCGTGCGGCTTCATCCCGAAGCGCCGGGTCGGCAATCAGCTCCAGCCGTAACAGCGAGGTAAAAATACGAAAAGGATTGCGCTGCAGCGCTTCATCATCAATGGGGCGAAACGCGGTGGAGTGCACCGGTACGCCCGCCTGCGACAGATCATAATAGCCCACCGGAAACATGCCCATGACGGCAAACATCTGGCGCAGCATGGCAAGCTCGTCCGCGCTACCGACGCGAATGGCCCCGTGGCGCTCCAGACTGAGGCGGCTGAGTTCATCGGCCTCGGTCAGCCGTTGCTCTAGCACGCTATCAGCTGCAAGCGTTGCCTCATTAACCGCTTTCACCAACTGCATCAGCGTCCCGTAGAGCGGCACTTCCTGCTGATACATGTCCGACATGGCCTGGGAGAAGCCCGTGCGAATCGTATCCGCACTGATAAAGTTATCCATATTTACCACCTGACAGCATGAGCGTTGCAGCTACTGTAATCCAACGCGCTGCGGTCAGCGGAAAATATCATGAATTTGTGATCGGCTTAAAACCGTAGCGATTTTTCACCACCAGCATCACGGTGGTCAGCAGTGCCGGTATAGCGAGCAGCAAGAAAATAACGCTGAACGACCAGCCGAGTGACAACATTTCAGCCCCGACAAAGGCACTGAGGATGGCACCGATTCGGCCCACCCCGTGCATCCAGCTGGAACCGGTTGCGCGGGCATGGGTAGGATAGTAGCTGGCGGAAAGCGCATTCATGCCGGTATTCGCTCCGTTAAAACAAAAACCGCTGCAGAAGGCAATGGCGCTCATGATAACGACCTGCGGCGGTGAAAAACCCAGCGCGACAATAGCGATACCGCCGCAGAAGTAGATCACAGCCAGCGACAGACTGGCATTGAAGCGATCCATCAGCCAGCCGGCAAACAGCGATCCCAGCGTGCCGCCTGCCTGGTACATCGCGGTGATTATCGCCGCTTCCGTCACGGACATTCCCTGTGTATTGACCAGGGATGGCAGCCAGCTGCCGATCAGATACACCAGGAACAGCCCCATAAAATAGCCGCCCCAGAGCATCAGGCTGCCGATGCGGTAGCGAGGAGAAATGACCGTTGCGATGGCGCTGTGTTCAGCAGGTGATTTTTCCGCTTCGGTCGCATGGAAATGCGTATCCGGGCTCGTACTGCCGGGAAGAATACGTTCAAGAATGGCGCGAATGTGCTGCGCGGGCGCACCGCGACTAATCAGGAAACGTACCGATTCAGGAAGCTGACGGATCAGAACCGGCAGGACCAGCAAAGGAAGAATACCGCCCAGCAACAGAACGGAATGCCAGTCGTAACGTGGTAACAACCATGACGCGGCAAAGCCGCCGCTGGCGGCCCCAAAGGTAAAGCCACAAAACACCACGGTGATAATGAATGAACGGCGCCGCTCCGGCGCATATTCAGCCACCAGCGTACTAACGTTGGGCATGGCCGCTCCCAGCCCCAGCCCGGTCAAAAAACGGAACAGGATCATCTGTTCGATACTATGGGAAAATGCGGTCACCAGCGTCCACAGACCAAAAAACAGGACGCTGAAAATGATCATTAACCGGCGGCCAAAGCGGTCGGCCAGCGGCCCGGCGACCATCGCCCCCAGCGCCAGACCAATCAGCGCTGCACTGATCACGACACCCAACTGATGAGTACTGACGTGCCAGGCGGTTTTCAGCGTCGGCGCGATAAAGCCCATCAGGGCAATATCCATACCATCGAGCGCAACCACGATAAAACAGAGTACAATTAACCGAATTTGGCCACCACTCAGAGTACCCTGATTAATTAACTGGCGAACATCTACCGCCTCGACACTGCTCACGGGTAAACTCCTCAACGGCTGACTTAAACAACTATCAGATTTGGTAAAAAAAACGGCACTTATGATAGCTGATCGTTAACGATAAAACGCATGAAATTTTCGGCCGAAGCAGAAGCAATGCGGTAAGTTGATGTTTTTTCAGCAACCGTGAAAAACGCCCTGTCAGGCAAAAAAACAACGCCATCATTAATAATCAACCACTTAAAACGCTCCGCTGCAAAAAGTACACATTGTTAATAAAAATTTGCAGCAAAGTTAACAAAATCCAGCTTAAATAGTTGCCTGTCACCTGGCAATGTCATTAAGTTGGGTAAATGGAAAAAAATATCCTTTTCAATCAGCGCATTCGCTTGCGCCATTTACATGCCTTTGTTGCCGTCGCGCAGCAGGGAACCCTGGGGCGTGCAGCCGAGACCTTAAGTCTCAGTCAACCTGCGCTTTCTAAAACCCTCAACGAACTTGAAGAACTCACCGGCGTCCGCCTGTTCGAACGCGGTCGGCTGGGCGCACAACTCACCACCATGGGAGAACAGTTTCTTATCCATGCGGTAAAAGTGTTAGAAGCGCTGAATCATGCCGGCCAGAGTTTTAATGAACAGATTAACGAGCGTCCGGTAGTCATTCGTCTTGGTGCCTTAACCACGGCGGCGATGGGCATGTTGCCACAGATTCTTGACCGTTTTCACCAACTGCGTCCCAACACGACCATTCAGGTTGCCACCTTACATAATAATGTGTTGCTGGCGGGGCTGAGAGCGGGCGAGTTTGATCTGGGCATCGGCCGAATGGCGGATAAAGAGATGATGACCGGCCTGACCTATGAACTGCTGTTTCTGGAGTCATTAAAGCTGGTCGTCAGACCGGAGCATCCGCTTTTAAGTGACAACGTCACGCTTTCACGTGCCATGCAGTGGCCTGTTGTGATTTCCCCGGAAGGCACCGCGCCGCGCCGCCTGGCACAGCAGATGCTGGATGAGCAAGGGTGCTGTCTGCCGCCCCATTGCGTCGAAACGTCTTCAACGTCGCTGGCCCGTCAGCTGGCGCTGCGCTATGACTACATCTGGTTTGTGCCTTCCGGGGCCGTCAAAGAAGATCTCAGCCACAATGCCCTGATATCGTTGCCCATCACCTCTCCCGGCCCGGGTGAACCCGTAGGGATAATCACGCGCACCGGTAACACCTTAAGCCTGAGCGCCGAAGTGTTGATGAGTACCATTCGTAAGTTTCACAGCTAGCGACTGCGTTTAGCATGGCGCTCCCAGTTTTCCTGACGCGCTTTTTCCGTTTTGCGTAGACCGACATAGAGCGCACCGGAGCCGCCATGCTGCTTCTGTGCGACACAAAAGGTCTGGACGTCGTCAAATTCACGCAACCAGCGGTCAAGATAGCTGCGCACAATGTTGGCATGAGAGTCATTGTCCCGGCCTTTGCCGTGAATAATCAGCAGGTTTCTGTATCCGGCTTTACGGACATCCTGCATGAAGGTAAACAAATTTTGACGGCAGGTTTCAACAGGCTGGCGTAGCAGATTCAGGCTGGCATCCAGCGCATATTGCCCCTTGCGTAATTTATCCAGCACGCCCTGCTGGATGCCTTCAGCTTTAAACTCAAGTTGCTGCTCAAGAGGAATGATGTCCAGGTAACCGCGGGTTAAAAAGTTTTCGTCTTCAGGTTCTGGTGACCGAGGCGGCACTTTTTTGCTGGCGGCGCTGTGATTCCAGCGCGTATTTTCTGCATCTTTGAGTGGCGTAACGTCATTCATCGCGTCACGAAACAGATTGTCATCGTCAAGGTTCATGGCTCGCCCCTGGTAAATGATATGACGCAAAATTGACTTGAAACCAAATAGTAGCAAAATCGGTAAAGCCTGCGCTAATCCCGTTTTTATCGTCCCTTCTGGCCTTTCAGATTAAGATAAATTCTGTATGAGATCAAAAATCCGTAAAGATTTGTTTACGATCTTAATAAGATGACATCAAAAAACCCTGTCATAACAGCCTTTAGCAGTATTGCGGAAACCACACTTTTTGTATGCCTAAAAACTGCTCGGATGAGTTCCCTTACACCGAGAAAATGGTAAAATTGACCCCAGTCAATTATCGTCGAGCAAACTACTATGTTCCCTGAAAAACGTATTCAGTCAGGCGGTTGTGCGATTCACTGCCAGGATTGCAGCATCAGTCAGCTATGCATCCCTTTCACCCTTAATGAACATGAGCTGGATCAGCTTGATAATATTATTGAGCGAAAAAAACCCATTCAAAAAGGCCATACGCTGTTCAAAGCGGGTGATGAGCTGAAGTCGCTCTACGCAATCCGTTCCGGCACCATTAAAAGCTATACCATCACCGAGCAGGGAGATGAACAAATCACCGGTTTTCACCTGGCCGGCGATCTGGTGGGATTTGACGCCATTATGAACGCCAGTCATCCCAGCTTCGCCCAGGCGCTGGAAACGGCGATGGTCTGCGAAATTCCTTTCGATACGCTGGATGACCTGTCCGGCAAAATGCCTGCCCTGCGTCAGCAGATGATGCGCCTGATGAGTGGTGAAATTAAAGGCGACCAGGACATGATTTTGCTGCTGTCCAAGAAAAACGCGGAAGAGCGCCTGGCCGCCTTCGTCTGGAACTTATCCCGCCGCTATGGCCAGCGCGGCTTCTCACAGCGTGAGTTCCGTTTGACGATGACGCGCGGCGATATCGGGAACTATCTGGGGTTAACCGTTGAAACCATTAGCCGACTGCTGGGGCGTTTCCAGAAATCGGGTATGCTGGCCGTAAAAGGCAAATATATCACCATTGAGAACCACGCGATGCTGGAAGCGCTGGCCGGTCAGAGCCACCAGGCGGCGTAATCCTCAGGCCGGGTTAACAAATCTTATTTTGTTGATCCGGCTACATCTTTTCACTTTCTTAGTGCACTTAACATAGGCTATCTTTAAACCAGTCGCGTTGGTCTAAGGAGAGTAGCCTATGTCCCAGTATCAAAACATTCTGGTCGCCATTGATCCTCAGCAGGATGACCAGCCCGCGCTGCGACGTGCGGTCTATCTCAACCAGCTTATCGGCGGCAAAATCAAAGCATTTCTGCCCATCTACGACTTTTCATACGAAATGACCACCCTGCTGTCACCAGATGAACGCACCGCGATGCGTCAGGGTGTGATCAGCCAGCGCTCGGAATGGATTCGTGAACAGGCGCAGGCTTACCTGGATGCTGGTGTGGATATAGACATTAAAGTCATCTGGCACAACCGGCCCTATGAAGCAATCATCCAGGAAGTGCTGGCGCATCAACATGATTTAGTGCTGAAAATGGCGCACCAGCACGACCGGCTGGAAGCCGTTATTTTTACACCGACAGACTGGCACCTGTTACGTAAGTGCCCTTGCCCGGTGTGGATGGTTAAGGATCAACCCTGGCCCGAAGGCGGCAAAGCGCTGGTGGCGGTCAATCTGGCCAGCGAAGAACCGCACCACGATGCGCTTAATCAGAAACTCATTCGCGAAACCGTTAAACTGGCCGAAAGCGTCAATCATACCGAAGTGCATCTGGTGGGCGCCTATCCGATTACGCCAATCAACATTGCTATCGAACTGCCCGACTTTGATCCCAGCGTCTACAACGATGCCATTCGCGGCCAGCATCTGGTAGCCATGAAGGCCCTGCGACAAAAATTCTCCATCAGTGAAGAGTTTACCCACGTTGAAAAAGGCCTGCCGGAAGAAGTGATCCCGGAATTGTCCGCCCATCTTGGCGCGGGCATTGTGGTGTTAGGAACCATTGGACGGACCGGACTGTCGGCAGCTTTCCTGGGGAATACGGCTGAGCAGGTGATCGATCACCTGCGCTGTGACCTGCTGGCGATTAAGCCGGATGATTTTGTCTCGCCCATTACGCTTGACGACGAAGACGAGCACGATTAACGCGGCCTTCAGTAAAAAGGGCGACGGTTATCGTCGCCCTTTTCTTTTACAGCGCTTTCAGAATACTTTCTACGCTGGCTTTGGCATCCCCGAACAGCATGTGAGTATTTTCTTTAAAGAACAGCGGATTTTGCACACCGGCATAGCCCGTATTCATTGAGCGTTTGAACACAATAACGTTTTGCGCTTTCCACACTTCCAGCACCGGCATACCGGCAATCGGGCTGCCCGGATCATCCTGCGCCGCAGGATTAACCGTGTCGTTGGCCCCGATAACCAGTACCGTATCGGTATCGCTAAAATCGTCGTTGATTTCGTCCATTTCCAGCACCACGTCATAAGGCACTTTCGCCTCTGCCAGCAGAACGTTCATATGGCCAGGCAAACGGCCGGCGACCGGATGAATACCAAAACGCACGTTGATGCCGCGGGCGCGGAGTTTTTCCGTGATTTCCGCTACCGGATACTGTGCCTGTGCAACGGCCATGCCATAGCCGGGCGTAATGATCACGGAACGGGAAGATCGGAGCATCTCTGCCGTTTCTTCTGCGCTGATTTCACGATGTTCGCCGGTCTCATCACTTGTCGTTGAAGCTGTGCCATCGCTGCCAAATCCACCGGCAATAACGCTGATAAACGAGCGATTCATGGCCTTACACATTATGTAAGAGAGAATTGCCCCCGAGGAACCTACCAGCGCACCGGTCACGATAAGCAGATCGTTACTGAGCATAAACCCTGCCGCTGCGGCCGCCCAACCGGAATAAGAGTTGAGCATCGAAACAACGACCGGCATGTCTGCACCACCGATGGAGGCCACCAGGTGCCAGCCAAACGCCAACGCAATGATAAGCATGATCACCAGCGCAAACACCTGCGCACCGCGACTTTGCGTGTTAACAAACCACAGTAGCAGTAAAAACGAGACGACCAGCGCCAGCAGATTCAGCTTATGCCGCTGAGGCAACATTAAGGGCCGCGACGAGAGTTTGCCACACAACTTGCCAAAGGCGACCAGCGAGCCCGTAAAGGTGACCGCACCGATAAAGATGCCGATAAAGACTTCGCTGAGATGGATGTTTTCAATAACTGCCGGCAAGCCAGGAGCATGATCGATATAGCTGTTAATGCCTACCAGTACGGCGGCCAGGCCGACGAAGCTGTGCAGTATCGCCACCAGCTCGGGCATTTCGGTCATTTCTACCCGTTTCGCCAGCCGAATACCGATGGCACCGCCAATAACCATCGCCAGCAAAATCCAGACAACATGACTGCTGTCGGGACCAAATACAGACGCGATCAGCGCAATCGCCATGCCGCTGATACCAAATATATTACCCTGTCTTGAGGTCTCATGTTTTGAAAGACCCGCCAGACTCATAATGAACAGAATTGCAGCAACGATATAGGCTGCCGTCACTAATCCGCCAGACATAGCTTACCCCTTACGAAACATTTTCAGCATACGCTGCGTGACGGTGAAGCCACCGAAGATATTGATGCTGGCGATCAATACGGCAATAAAAGAAAGAAAACTCACCCAGCCGCCGTGCCCCATTTGCAATATTGCCCCTACCACAATAATGCCCGAAATCGCATTGGTGACTGACATGAGCGGCGTATGCAGCGCATGACTCACATTCCAGACCACGTAGTAGCCCACCACACAGGCCAGCGCAAAGACGGTGAAATGTGACAGGAATTCACTGGGGGCAACATTCGCGAGGCAGGCGAAGAGCACGACAGCGCCTGCCAGCAGCCCATATTTACGCCGGGGGGAAACGGGTGCCGCCGGGCTTTTCGTTTGCGCCGGTGCAGCGGCAGCCGCGGTCTTCGGCGCGGCGGAGACCTGAACTGGCGGCGCAGGCCAGGTGATCTCGCCGTCTCGAATCACCGTGACACTGCGGATGACGACGTCATCAAAGTCAATGACGATCTCGCCATTCTTCTCTTTACAAAGCAATTTCATCAGGTTGACGAGATTGCTGCCGTAGAGCTGAGATGATTGCGTCGGTAACCGGCTGGGCAGATCCGTATACCCGATAATTTTTACGCCGTTGTCCGTTACAGTGACCCGATCGGCGACGGTAAGCGCACAGTTGCCGCCGGTTTGTGCCGCCAGGTCAACAATGACGCTGCCAGGCTTCATGCTGGCCACCATTTCCCTGGTGATCAACGTCGGCGCAGGTTTACCCGGAATCAGCGCCGTGGTGACAATAATATCCACCTCCTGGGCCTGCTGAGCGAAAAGCGCCATTTCTGCTTTAATAAAAGCATCCGACATGACTCTGGCGTAACCATCATCACTGCCCGCCTCTTCTTTGAAATCCAGTTCAAGGAACTCTGCGCCCATACTTTGCACTTGTTCCTTCACTTCCGGACGCGTGTCAAAGGCGCGAACAACCGCGCCCAGGCTGCCTGCGGCACCGATTGCCGCCAGACCCGCCACGCCCGCACCAATCACCATCACTTTGGCAGGCGGGACTTTCCCGGCAGCGGTGATCTGACCGGTGAAAAAGCGACCAAATTCGTGTGCCGCCTCCACGATGGCCCGATAACCTGCAATATTGGCCATTGAGCTCAGCGCATCCAGCGACTGCGCACGGGAAATACGGGGCACGGCGTCCATCGCCATAACGGTGACCTTACGCGCAGCCAGTTTATCCAGCAGTTCAGGGTGCTGAGCAGGCCAGATAAAACTGACCAGCGTGCTGCCCTCGCGCATCAGTTCAATGTCGTCTTCACCGGGTGCATTCACTTTCAGCACAATATCGGCTTGCCAGACCTGCTGGCGATCGGTCAGCGTGGCGCCGGCGTTGACATAGCTGTCATCATCAAAACTGGCAGGCTTACCCGCACCCTGTTCAATCGTGACGCTAAAACCCAGCCTGATGAGTTGTTCAACGGTTTTCGGCGTGGCAGCCACGCGCGACTCATTGGCTGACCGCTCTTTAGGTATTCCAATTAACATAGTGTTCCCTTTCATCGATTAAAGGATGATGACCCTTGTGGTACAGACTGCTCTGACGTCATCCGCGTTCAGGCGGTGTGAATAAATGCAAGGGCATAATCGTGTCTAAACCTACTGAAAATGTTACAGGTGATCTACTGCACAGACGCACCAATGTCACATTCGCGGTAATATCCAGTTTTGGCCTCGTTATGCCGCATAACGTCACTGTCTGATCGCATCACTGGCAGATAATTAACTAACTAATCGCCCTTCGATACGAATATTCCTTTCGGAAAAACCTAAATTTAACAACGCATTAACGGTTTTGATAAGGCTACGAACGTTTATTTCATCTGCCTGTCTTAAGCGTAAGGTAAAATACCGATTTGTGATGCCGTGATAAAAAAAACCGGATCACAACGAGAGAGAAATCGCAAAAATTGGCTGCGACAGCGTGTTTATAACATGTAATAATCAGCAGCTATTCTGTTATACATCAAGAGTCCAGCACGTTTTCGTACTCATTTTGCGTAAGGCGAAGGATCATTTTTATGAAGCTGAAGAACACTATTCTGGCATCTACACTGTTATCTCTGCTGGCGGGAAATGCGTTTGCCGCTAAAGAGCTGACGCCAGAACAAGCGGCCGCGTTGAAGCCATTCGAACGTATTAATATCACCGGTCGTTTTAATGCAATTGGCGATGCGGCGGATGCCGTCTCCAAACGTGCTGATGAACTGAATGCAGATTCGTATTACATTCAAGGTATTAACGACAGCAACGGTAACAGTGGTAACTGGCGCGTAACCGCGGATCTGTATAAGGCGAATGCGCCTAAAGCGAGTCAGGAAACCGACTACCGGATGTTTAATGGCCTGAAAGAGCTGCCGAAAGCGGAAGCCTATCGCCTTGAACCTTTTGATACCGTGACGGTGACCGGCTTTTTCCCCAGCCAGCCCGATGTGAACGAGGCAATTTCTAAAGCCGCGAAAGAAAAAGGCGCTGCGTCCTTCTTTATTGTGCGTCAGGTTGATGCCAATACCGGTGGCAACCAGTTCATTACCGCTTACATCTATAAGGCGGATGCAAAACAGCGCGCCGTGCAGAGCCCGGATAGCATTCCGGCGGATTCTCAGGCAGGTAAAGCCGCGCTGGCCGCGGGCGGTGCTGAGGCGAAAAAAGTCGAGATTCCGGGCGTAGCCTCCTCTGAAACCCCAAGCAATGCCGTGGGACGCTTCTTTGAAACGCAGAGTTCAACCGGTAAACGCTATTCTGTGACGCTGCCAGACGGCCGGGAAATCCAGGAGCTGAACGCAGTCACCGCGGCACAGATGCAGCCGTTTGATACGGTCACCTTCAGCGGCCATTTCGGCACACCAACCGAAGTTTCGCAGGAAGCCGCCAAACGTGCGGCTGGCAAAGGTGCGAAGTTCTACCACATCACACGCCAGTGGCAGAACCAGAGCGGGGGTAACCTCACCGTGACCGCCGATCTGTTCAAATAAGCAATTAAGGGCGGCGCAAGCCGCCCAACTGTTTGCATAATCCCTGCGCAATTTTGCATAGTCACGCATTGCCATCCTTCACCGCACTCCGTAAAATCCTCCGCCTGTTTTTCAGCGTATTACACGCGATTTACGCAACACAACACCGATATAATAGGGTGTTTATGCTGGTCACCCAGCCACTTATGCTCGCAGGAAGAATGTTTTGGAGAAAAAATTAGGCCTCAGTGCCCTGACCGCGCTGGTACTCAGCTCCATGCTGGGTGCGGGTGTTTTCAGCTTGCCACAAAATATGGCGGCGGTCGCAGGTCCGGCCGCGTTGCTGACTGGCTGGCTGATCACCGGCGCAGGGATTATTTTCCTGTCGCTGGCGATGCTGCTGCTGACGCGACTCAAACCCGATCTGGATGGCGGTATCTTTACCTACGCCCGCGCTGGATTCGGTGAGTTGACGGGATTTTGTTCCGCCTGGGGTTACTGGCTGTGTGCGGTTATCGCCAACGTGTCCTATCTGGTTATTGTTTTCTCTGCCCTGAGTTTCTTCACCGATACGCCAGACAGGGTTATTTTTGGTAACGGGAATACCTGGCAGGCGATGCTGGGCGCATCCGTAGTGCTGTGGCTGGTTCACTGGCTGGTATTGCGGGGCGTTCAGACCGCCGCCAGCATTAACCTGCTGGCGACACTGGGCAAACTGGTGCCGCTGCTGCTGTTTGTGGTGCTGGCCGTCATGGCCTTCAATTATGACCGCTTCCATTTTGATTTTTCCGGGCTGAGCCTCGGCGTTCCGTTATGGCAACAGGTCAAACAGACCATGTTAATCACGCTGTGGGTGTTTATCGGCGTGGAAGGTGCTGTAGTGGTCTCGTCGCGAGCTCGCCATAAAAAGGATGTCGGACGGGCAACGCTGCTGGCCGTGCTGGCCGCCCTGCTGGTTTATCTGCTGGTCACCCTGCTGTCGTTAGGGATCGTGCCGCGCGCGGCGCTGGCCGAAATGCGTAACCCTTCAATGGCGGGCCTGATGACGCAACTGACGGGAAGCTGGGGTAACGCAATCATTGTCGTGGGCTTGATTATTTCTGTCTGCGGTGCCTATCTGAGCTGGACCATTATGGCGGCAGAAGTGCCGTTTATTGCCGCGCAGCAAGGTGCTTTCCCCCGCAGTATTGCCCGCCAGAACGTCCGTAATGCGCCAGCCGCCTCACTGTGGCTGACAAACGGTAGTGTGCAGGTTTGCCTGATCCTGATCGCCCTGACCGGTGCGGATTACAACATGCTGTTGACTATTGCCTCAGAAATGATTCTGGTGCCCTATTTGCTGGTGGGATTGTATTTGATCAAGGTGGTCAAAGGGCAACATAAACCCTGGGCGCTCGTGACAGGCATCGGTGCCAGCGTGTACGGCATCTGGTTGCTGTATGCCTCCGGTCCACTGCATCTGTTTATGTCTGTCGTGCTCTATGCGCCGGGCATTTTGCTGTTTATGTTCGCACGTCGGGGCGGACATGCAGTGGCACTGCGGCCCGTTGAGCGGGTTGCCATGGTCTGTATTATGGTGGCAACCCTGCCTGCGATGTGGGCCCTACTGACTTAGTGAGACTGACCGAGAACCACGCACAGCAGGTCACCCTGCTGTGTCAGCGTCACGGGCTTACGGTACTCTTCATGAATCGCCTCCAGCTGTTTCTCTGACAGCGGATACGGAAGCTGGATATCCACGTGGGCAATGTGCTGCTGCTCGGCTAACGTAATCAGGCGGGCGATGTTGATTTCGTCGCTGACCTGGGTTGATATGATTTGCAAGGCTAATTCTTTCAGGTGATCTTCACTTGCCTGTAAACTGTGCGCAGATTTGCGTGTCACCATGCCGAATATGGGCAGTACGCCATAGATGGCATCCACAAAGCTCCAACGTTTTTTGCAGGATGCCGACAGGAAATCACTGTAGTTAAAGCGGATGCGATCACGGTATACCGCTGATGCCAGCTCTTTATCAAACACTTTGGCTCCTCAAGGTGATCACAATGAATCCGGAACTCATATTAAACGCAGGGTTAATGATTGCATATTTTGCGGATTATATACCAGTTACTCAAGGATATTTCGTGTGATTGGATAGAGCTCTGCGCCAGGAAAAGTTATGCTTTATCCCTCCTTTTTACGTTAGTGTGAATTATGCATAAAATCGTTTACGTAGAAGATGAACCGGAGGTCGGTTCGCTCATTGCCGCCTACCTGGGACGCCATGATATTGAAGTGATTGTTGAGACGCGCGGCGATCGGGCTGAAGCCACCATTGCCGAACAGCAACCCGACCTGGTCATGCTCGACATCATGCTGCCCGGCAAAGATGGCATGTCAATCTGCCGTGACTTACGGGCAAACTGGCAGGGGCCGATCGTGCTGCTGACCTCCCTTGACAGTGATATGAACCATATCCTCGCGCTGGAGATGGGCGCGCAGGACTATATTCTGAAAACGGCCCCCCCAGCCGTTCTGCTGGCGCGATTGCGTCTGCACCTGCGTCAGTCACAACAGGTGCAAAGTGAAGAAGCCCCTGCGCCGACGAAAAATACACGCATGTTGCGGTTTGGCTCACTGACCATCGATGCCCTGAATCGCCAGGTCGTGCTGTTTGAAGAAAATATCGCCCTGTCCACGGCGGATTTTGATCTGCTTTGGGTGCTGGCCAGCCATGCCGGTCAAATTCTTAACCGTGATGCCTTGCTGAAAACCTTACGCGGCGTCAGTTACGATGGCATGGATCGCAGTATTGATGTCGCCATCTCGCGTTTGCGTAAAAAACTGCACGACAGCGCAACAGAGCCATTCCGCATCAAAACCATCCGCAACAAAGGCTATTTGTTTGCGCCGCAGGCCTGGGACACGCGTTC
This sequence comes from Pantoea sp. PNA 14-12, assembly GCF_004364735.1. NCBI lineage: Bacteria > Pseudomonadati > Pseudomonadota > Gammaproteobacteria > Enterobacterales > Erwiniaceae > Pantoea > Pantoea sp. PNA 14-12. The sequence goes on from NZ_SOAJ01000001.1 coordinate 1,337,711, forward strand.
GGTATGAAAAAACTTTTTATTCAGTTCTACCTGCTGCTGTTTGTCTGTTTTCTGGTGATGTCGCTGATGGTCGGGCTGGTCTATAAATTTACCGCCGAACGCGCAGGCCGCCAGTCCATGAACGACTTGATGGCCAGCTCGCTCTACCTGATTCGCAGTGAACTGCGTGAAATCCCGCCGCGCGACTGGAATAAGACGATCAAAAGTCTGGATCTCGGTTTATCATTTGAGCTGCATATTGAGCCCATGAGCCGGTTCGAACTGGATGAAAATGAGTTACGCCGTCTGCGTGCGGGCGAAATCGTTGCGCTGGATGACAAATACACCTTCCTGCAACACATTCCGCGCAGTCATTATGTCCTGACCGTCGGGCCTATACCTTACCTTTTTTATCTGCATCAAATGCGCCTGCTGGATATGGCACTGGTCGTATTTATTGGCATGTCGCTTGGGCTGCCGGTATTTATCTGGCTGCGTCCGCACTGGAAAGAGATGCTGCGACTGGAACATGCCGCTCAGCGTTTTGGTCAGGGGCAACTGGACGTGCGTACTCATTTCGACAGCACCTCCAGCCTGTTTCGCGTTGGCGTCGCGTTTAACCAAATGGCTGAGAATATCAATACGCTCGTCACCAGCAAGAAACAGCTTATTGATGGTATCGCTCACGAGTTGCGTACACCGCTTGTGCGGCTGCGCTATCGTCTGGAGATGAGCGATAACCTGAGCGAAGCCGAATCTGCGGCGCTGAATCGTGATGTGAGTCAGCTGGAAAGCCTGATTGAAGAGCTGCTGACTTATGCCCGTCTGGATCGTCCACGCGTCGACCTTAATTTGCAGTCGCTGGATCTGGCCAGCTGGTTGCGTGAACGCATGGAAGACTTTCAGGCCATCAACCCGGATACGCAGATTGAGCTGGATTTACCCCAGCGGGAAAACTACGGCGTTTCAGACACCCGGCTTATGGAGCGCGTGCTGGACAATCTTGTCAATAACGCGCTGCGCTATGCAAACCAGCGCCTGAGGGTCAGCTTATGGTTTGACGGCGCAGTCGGTAATTTGCAGGTCGACGATGACGGTCCGGGGATCCCCCATGAAGAACGTGAACGTGTATTTGAACCCTTTGTCCGGCTCGATCCGAGTCGCGACCGCGCAACGGGCGGCTGTGGACTTGGCCTGGCCATCGTTCACTCCATCGCCCATGCGCTCAGCGGCCGGGTTTCCGTTGAAACCAGCCCGCTTGGCGGTGCCAGCCTGCGTTTTAGCTGGCCGCTCGATCTCCCCTTTCGGGAACTTCCACGACGTTAACGCATTCAGGAGCTTTGTGTGACTTCAGCCTATCAACACCTTTGTAAGACCTTCCAGCGCCTGTCGCGTTTTAGTCATCTCAGCGCCATCGCCGGATGGGACATGCAAACCATGATGCCCGCCGGTGGCAGCGCCGCACGGGGCGAAGCGCTGGCGGAAATGAGTGTGCTGCAACATCAGATTCTGACGGATAAACGCATTGGCGACTGGCTGGATCAGGCAGAACAGCAATCGCTGAATGATGTTGAACGCGCCAATCTGGGCGAAATGCGCCGCGCTTATGTTCAGGCAACATTACTGCCTGCTGAACTGGTCGAAGCCAAATCCATTGCGGGATCGCGCTGTGAGCATGCCTGGCGCACACAGCGTCCGGCAAACGACTGGCAGGGTTTTGCGACCAATTTGAAAGAGGTCGTACGCTTAAGCCGTCAGGAAGCTGAACTGCGTGCGCAAGCGAACGGCTGCTCCCGCTATGACGCGCTGCTTGACGTGTTTGAACCGGGCATGACCAGCGCCACGCTGGATCATACCTTCGGGCAGTTAAAAACCTGGCTTCCACACTTGTTGCAGCAGGTCGTCGAAAAACAGGCTCAGCAGCCGGTGATCACGCCCCAGGGACCGTTCCCGATAGCCTCACAGCGCGAACTGGGTTTACGCGTGATGGCCGAGCTGGGGTTTGATTTTAACCATGGCCGCCTGGACATTAGCGCGCACCCTTTCTGCGGCGGCGTGCCCGAAGATGTGCGTATTACCACCCGCTACAATCAGGATGAGTTTCTGAGCGCCATGATGGGCGTCATTCATGAGACTGGCCACGCGCGCTACGAACAGAATTTGCCTGAGCAATGGCGCGGTCAGCCGGTTGCGCTGGCGCGATCCACGGCGATCCATGAGTCACAAAGTCTTTTTATGGAAATGCAACTGGGACGCAGCGCACCTTTCCTGCAGCGTATCCTGCCGCAAATCATCAGTCAGCTCGGTGACCAGCCCGCCCTTCAGGCAGATAACTTTGTCCGGCTAACGCAGCAGGTTAAACCGGGCCTGATTCGAGTGGATGCGGACGAACTGAGCTATCCGGCGCACGTCATTCTGCGCTACGAGATCGAACGCGCGCTGATTGAAGGCGAGATTGAGGTTGAAGACATTCCGGCGCTGTGGGATGAGAAGATGCAACAATCCCTGGGTCTGGATACGCGCGGCAACTACCGCAATGGCTGCATGCAGGATATTCACTGGACCGATGGCGCCTTCGGCTATTTCCCGACATACACACTCGGGGCGATGTACGCTGCGCAGCTGTTCCAGGCGTTACAAAACGCAATTCCGCAATCCGCCGAGCTGATACAGCATGGCGACCTGCAGCCGGTATTTGACTGGCTGCAGCAGAATATCTGGCAACATGGCAGCCGTTTCACCACCGAACAGTTGATTGTCAATGCTACTGGCGAAGCGCTCAACCCAGACTATTTCCGCAAACATCTTGAGCAACGTTACCTGAACAGTTAAGGTAGCAGGCGGCCTGAGGGCCGCCTTTTCCTCCCGTACATCCCCTTTGTACAATCGGTTACACAGCGATACCAATCACCCACGGACGCGCCAGTTTTATTTTCATATAGTCTTCTCACCGGCCCCGCAGTGGGCTACACATGAAAAAATAGTCCGAGGATTTTGCAATGAAAAAATTATTTGCACTGGTAATCGCCGCTGCTATGGGTCTGTCTTCAGTTGCTTTCGCTGCTGAGACAACTGCCGCTCCTGCAACTGCTGCTCCAGCGGCTGCGACCACCACCGCTGCACCTGCTAAAGCTGAGCACAAAGCTGCTGTCCATAAGAAGCATCATAAAGCTGCACAGAAAGCGCAGGCTGCTAAGAAACACCACAAAAAAGCTGCCCAGAAAGCGCAGGCCGCTAAGAAGAAAGTAGCGAAGAAAGACACTGCACAGAAAGCGCAGGCTGCTAAGAAACACACCAAAAAACCAGCTCAGAAAGCCCAGGCTGCTAAAAAACACCACAAAAAAGCTGCCCAGAAAGCTCAGGCCGCTAAAAAGCACCACAAAAAAGCAGCCCAGAAAGCTCAGGCCGCTAAAAAACACACCAAAAAGCCAGCTCAGAAAGCCCAGGCAGCTAAAAAGCACCACAAAAAAGCCGCTAAAAAATAAGGTCGCCCTTTAGGGTCCGAGTAAGCGTTAATAATTAAAAACACCCGGTTCTGCCGGGTGTTTCTTTACTGGAGTGGCTAATATGGTCCGTCGCTATCGCTTCGAAATTATTCTGATTGTGATGATCTTATGTGGCGTTATCGCGGCCAGTTTTTTTATTTAGTCGCTGTAGCGTACTGATTCACTGAAAAAACTCCCTTTTTCACGCCTCACTGACTATAGTTATGTCACTTTAGTAATAACAAAAACGTTTTCTTTTTCTCGCTATTGAGAGTTCTATGCGCCTGGCTACCCTGTTAATCGTTGGACTTTTCAGTTTCACCGCGTTTGTTCATGCTGATGATAATGATGATTCACCGACACCCGCCGAAATTAAAATGTTGTTTTTTGGCAAAGATCATCGCCAGGCCATTACCGATGTCAGCGCGGCCCCCTGGGATGCGATAGGACAACTGGAAACCGAGAGCGGTAATCTGTGCACCGCCACGTTAATTTCTCCCCATCTTGCCCTGACGGCGGGCCACTGTTTACTGACACCTCCAGGTAAATTTGATAAACCCGTAGCGCTACGTTTTATGTCTACCAAAAAAGGCTGGCGCTACGAAATTCATGACATCGATGCGCGCGTTGAACCGTCGCTGGTGCATAAGCTGAAAGCGGATGGCGAAGGCTGGATCGTCCCCAGCAATGCAGCGCCGTTCGATTACGGTTTGATTATTTTGCGCAATCCCCCTTCTGCCATTACGCCGATTCCGCTGTTTGAAGGTTCGCGTAGTGACTTAACCGAAGCGCTGAAAGCGGCGGGCCGCAAGGTGACCCAGGCAGGTTATCCCGCCGATCATCTCGACAGCCTGTATTCACACAGCGACTGCCTGATTACCGGCTGGGCGCAACGGGCGGTTTTATCGCATCAGTGCGATACCTTGCCTGGCGACAGCGGTTCTCCGCTCCTGCTGAAAGGCGATAAGGGCTGGCAACTGATAGCGGTGCAGAGTTCTGCCCCGGCGGCGAAAGACCGTTATCTGGCTGACAACCGCGCGATTGCCGTGACGTCATTTAAAGACCGGCTGGAAGCGCTGGCGCAGTAGCTCTCACCGTTACACAAAAAAGCCCGCATTCTTAAATGCGGGCTTTTTTATTCTTACAAGACCCTGTTTGCCGCCGTCAGGCGGTGATCTGCTCCATCGCCTGCATGATGCGCTTATCTGAAATGGGATAAGGCGTGCCAAGCTGCTGTGCGAACAGGCTGATGCGGAGTTCTTCCAGCATCCAGCGAATATGCAGCACATCCTCATCATCCTGACGCTGCGGCGGCAGTTTGTTGCGCCAGGCCTGCCAGGCCTGTTCAACGGCCTGAACCCGGAGCATACGGGCGCGGTCGCTGTGGGGATCAACCGGCAATTTTTCCAGCCGACGCTCAATACCGTGCAGGTAACGTAAGGTATCGGCCAGATGCCGCCAGCCATTTTGGGTCACAAATCCCCGGTACACCAGCCCATTCATCTGCGCCTTAATATCGGCCAGCGCCAGTGCCAGTGTCATATCAACCCGACCTTTAAGGCGCTTATTGATATTGAAGACCGCCGTCAGAATCTGCTCAACCTGCTTTGCTATCTCCACCACGGTATCATTCAGCTCGGCGCGGACCTTCTCGCGCAGCGCATCGAAGGCCGCCTGTTCCCAGGCCGGTCCACCCGCCTCGGCAATCAGCTTATCGATACCGCAGGCAATACAGTCATCGATCAGCTCCATCACTTTGCCATAGGGATTAAAATAGAGGCCCAGCTTGGCTTTATTCGGCAATTTTTCGTGCAGATATTTCACCGGCGACGGAATATTCAGCAACAGCAACCGACGCTGACCGCGCCACATCATTTTCTGCTGCTCATGCTCACTATCGAATAACCGGATGGCCACACTGTCTTTCTCATCGACCAGCGCGGGCCAGGCTTTTACCTGGTAGTTGCCGCGTTTTTGCTCGTAGCTGCGAGGCAAATCGCCAAAGCTCCAGAGGTGTAAACCGCGCTGTTCCAGACCATCATCCGCCACGTTGGACAGCGTTTCCTGCACCTTGCCTTTAAGCAGCACTTTCAGCGCCGCGAGATCTTTACCTTCCTGCAGCTTACGGTTGTGTTCGTCTACCACCCGGAAGGTCATTTTCAGATGATCGGGCACCTGTTCCCATTGCCAGTCGTCCCGCTCCAGCGTCACGCCCGTCATCCGGCGGAACTCGCGCGACAGGGCATCAAGCAGCGGCATTTCCATTGCGGTCACGCGGCCTAAAAACGCCTCGGCATAGTTTGGCGCGGGCACCAGATGACGACGCAGCGGCTTCGGTAACGATTTAATCAGCGCAATAATCAGTTCACGCCGTACACCGGGAATCTGCCACTCAAAGCCGGCTTCATCGACCTGGTTCAGCAGCGGAAGCGGAATATGGACCGTCACGCCATCGGCATCCGCACCGGGTTCAAACTGATAACTCAACCTGAGTTTGAGATTTCCCTGATGCCAGACATTGGGATAGTCGAGCTGGCTGACCGTATCGGCGCCCGCTTTGATCAGCATCTGCTTATCAAAATTGAGCAGTTCCGGGGTGGTTTTGCTGACCTGTTTCCACCAGCTGTCAAAGTGGCGTGCGGAAACCACCTCTTTCCCTACACGTTGGTCGTAAAAGGCAAACAAGGTTTCGTCATCTACCAGAATGTCGCGGCGACGCGATTTATGTTCCAGGTCTTCCACTTCACTGCGCAGCTTCTGATTAGCACGGAAAAATGCGTGGCGCGTTTGCCAGTCGCCTTCCACCAGCGCGTGGCGAATAAACAATTCGCGACTCAGCGTAGGATCGATCGCGCCATAGTTGACCTTGCGCGCGGCCACAATCGGCAAGCCGTACAAGGTGACTTTCTCACTGGCCATGACGGCGCCCTGCGATTTCTCCCAGTGCGGTTCACTGTAGCTACGTTTGATCAGATGCTGTGCCAGCGGTTCTATCCATTCCGGATCGATACGCGCGGCAATACGGCCCCAGAGTCGGCTGGTTTCCACCAGCTCCGCCACCATTGTCCACTTGGGCGGTTTTTTGAATAAACCTGAGCCCGGAAAAATGGCAAAGCGCGCATTGCGTGCACCGGTAAACTCCTGCTTTTCCGCATCTTTCTGGCCGATATGCGACAGTAAACCGGTCAGTAACGCGCAGTGGATCTCGCGATACTCCGCCGGTTCGCTGTTCACCGGAATACCAAGTTCACGGACCACCTGACGCAGTTGGGTATAGATATCCTGCCATTCCCGTACGCGCAGGTAGTTAAGGAAATCGGCTTTACACTGGCGACGGAAGACATTGCCGGACAGCGCTTTTTGCTGCTCGCCCAGGTAGTTCCACAGGTTAACAAAGGCCATAAAATCAGACTCTTTGTCAGCAAAACGCCGGTGTTTTTCATCGGAGGCCTGCTTCTTCTCTGCCGGGCGTTCGCGCGGATCCTGTATCGACAAACCTGCCGCGATAATCATCACTTCGCGCACACAGCCGTACTGCCGGGCAGCCAGCACCATGCGTGCCAGGCGCGGATCCACAGGCAGTTGCGCCAGCTGGCGGCCCGAGCCGCTAAGTTTATAATGGCCTTCTTCGCTCAGGGTCAGCGCGCCCAGCTCCTCCAGCAATCTGACGCCGTCCTGAATATGGCGTTTATCCGGCGCTTCCACAAACGGGAACGCCGCAATATCGCCCAGTCCCAGCGCGGTCATCTGCAGAATGACTGAGGCCAGATTGGTGCGCAGAATTTCGGGATCGGTAAAGGCCGGACGGCTCAGGAAATCCGCTTCAGAATACAACCGGATACAGATCCCTTCCGATACGCGGCCGCAACGTCCTTTACGCTGATTCGCGGAAGCCTGAGAAATGGGCTCTATCGGCAGACGCTGAACTTTGGTGCGGTAGCTGTAGCGGCTGATGCGCGCCGTGCCCGGATCGATGACGTACTTGATGCCCGGCACGGTGAGCGAGGTTTCGGCAACGTTCGTCGCCAGCACGATACGTCGCCCGCTGTGTGACTGAAATACCCGATTTTGCTCACTGTTCGACAGACGCGCATACAGCGGCAGCACTTCGGTATGCGGCAAATCGCGCTTCATCAGCGCATCGGCGGTATCGCGAATCTCCCGCTCGCCGCTCATGAAGATCAGAATATCGCCCCGGCCCTCCCGGCTCAGCTCATCAACCGCATCAAAGATCGCCTGAAGCTGATCGCGTTCCACATCGTCCGCCTCTTCGACGACCGGACGATAACGGACTTCCACCGGATAAGTCCGGCCCGATACTTCAATCACCGGCGCGTTGTTAAAGTGGCGGGAGAAGCGCTGTGGATCGATAGTCGCCGAGGTGATAATGACTTTAAGATCGGGACGGCGCGGCAGCAGCTCACGCAAATAGCCCAGCAGAAAGTCGATATTCAGGCTGCGTTCGTGCGCTTCATCGATGATGATGGTGTCATACTGCATCAACAGGCGATCCTGCTGGATCTCCGCCAGCAGAATCCCGTCGGTCATCAGCTTAATCTGCGTGGTTTCACCGACCTGATCATTAAAGCGCACTTTGTAGCCGACGCAGCCGCCCAGCGACGTTTCCAGCTCTTCGGCAATGCGGTTCGCGACGGTGCGCGCCGCAAGACGACGAGGTTGCGTATGGCCAATTAAACCGGTGATACCGCGTCCCAGCGCCAGGCAAATTTTGGGCAACTGGGTGGTTTTTCCCGACCCGGTTTCACCTGCCACGATCACGACCTGATGAGCGCGAATCGCATCCGCGATATCCTGCTGTTTCTGACTGACCGGAAGATTATCCGGGAACGTGATGCGCGGTGTGGCGGCAATACGCTGAGCCACGCGCTGCTCAGCCGCGAGAATATCCTGCTCCAGTTCGGCGGCAATACCGTGTTGGGCATCAGGATTTTTCACTTTTCTGGCACCGTGCAACCGGCGTTGCAGCCGCTGCCGGTCGCGCAGCATCAGGGCATCAAGCCGCGACCAAAGCGGCGTTAAGGGAGATGAAACCGGAGAAGACATAGTAATGACGTACCTTACTCAGGCGGTGTGGACTCAGCGTACAGTGCTAAGATAACCCGCTGATTAACGATAATAATTGCGCCTATCATAGCACATTCCCGTTTGCCGCGCGGACCTCGCGCATGACGGGTTGTTCAATTAATTCGAATATAGCTCTCGAAATATTGCGCTTTCCCGCTCCGTTCAATGTTTGTAAAGTGTAAGCCATTGAGCGGGAAGCCTTCCGCGTAACAGACAGGAAACTACGATGAGCAAAGTATTAGTTCTGAAATCAAGCATTCTTGCAGGCTATTCACAATCTGGTCAGCTGGCTGACTTCTATGCTGAGCAGGCAAAGGCCAAAGGCGATCAGGTGACCGTGCGTGACCTGGCAGAAAACCCGGTACCGGTGCTGGATGGTGAGTTAGTGGGCGCGCTGCGTCCTTCCGATGCGCCGCTGTCTCCGCGTCAGCAGGAAGCCTTGTCACTGTCTGATGCGCTGATTGCAGAGCTGCAGGCACATGATGTGGTGGTGATTGCTGCCCCAATGTACAACTTCAACATTCCTACGCAGTTGAAGAACTATTTCGACCTGATCGCCCGTGCTGGCGTGACCTTCCGTTATACCGAAGCCGGCCCGGAAGGCCTTGTCAAAGGCAAGCGCGCCGTGATTCTGTCCAGCCGTGGTGGCATTCATAAAGATACCGCTTCTGACCTGCTGACTCCTTACGTCAAGCTGTTCCTGGGCTTTATCGGTATCACTGATGTCGAGTTTGTGTTTGCCGAAGGCATTGCCTATGGCCCGGAAGTCGCGACAAAAGCCACCGCCGAAGCAAAAGACGCGATCAAACACATCGTTGCGGCCTGATTCGCCGATCTTATCTGGAAAACCGGGCTGAGCCCGGTTTTTTTATGCCTGCCGTACAACGTTGTCGCCCGGCTATTTCCTGAGCCACTGTCCGTTGATGCCGCGTACATATTCCCCCGCTGCGGCACGGTTTACCAGCTTCTGTCCGGCGATTCTGGCCACCTCATCCGTTGTCAGGTTGTTCTGCTCTGCCAGACGTTGATACTGTGCAGCACGACCGTCATTAATGCGTTTAACCAGTGCCAGCGTGTCGCTGTCATCTGCGCGCGGCGCAATATATCCTGACAGTGTTTCTCCCACCCGGCCTGACTGACGGGCTTCATCCAGCGTCAATGCCCAGGCGGGCAGGCTCATCGTAAGGGCCAGTAAGCATGTGATGCCGATGCGTTTCATGCGGACTCTCCTCAAAACAGGTCGCTCTGATTTTTCAATAACGCTTCCACATCCTTGTCCACTTTAATGTGGATCTCATGCTCGATTTTCACATTCATGTTGATGGTAATCGGATCTTTTGGCGCGGCAACTTCGATGCGCGGTACACAGCCCGTCAGCGGGAGTCCGGCTATCAGCAGCAGTAAGGCCCTGAGGCTCATGGTGAGGGTTCCTTTTTCGACGGCAGAGTGGCATTTTCCTCCACCCAGGATTGCAAATTATCGCCAAAGCGCAGGCTGCGCCACAACTGGAACAGGTTTTCCTGATGACGATAGTTTAAATTTACGGTCTGGTTGCGGTTGCTGAAACGGCTGGTGCCCTGCACCTGCGCGACCATGGTCAGTTCGCCCAGATTATCCAGATTCAGCGTGGCCCAGGAACGCGAAATCTCCATATAGCGCAGCCAGTCCATCGCGGCGCCTGCCGCAATATTATTTGCGGTGATGGCATCGGCCATGTCTTTATCCATCCGGAAGGTCAGCGGCCCGCTGTTGGCAATCCAGCCATTTTCGATGATCCAGCGCGCATTCGTGATCCACAGCGGTAATTCGCCATTCACCCTGCCCGACATCGCGAACTGCCTGGGTTTAATCGCGCTGACGAGTTTACTCAGGCTGATATCCCGAAGCGACACACGCGCCGGGCTGTGCTGTGGCATCCGCAGAGACGGCATCGTAATTTTCCCGCCCAGCAGATCCATGCTGACATCCTGCAACCAGAGCGGATCGTTTTCCCGCCATGGCCAGGCGCCTTGTAAGTCAGCCTGAATATTCTGCAGGGCAAACTGATTCTTGATTTCTGCGATGCGCAATGAAACCGGTCCACGTAAGCCAAAATGCCACTGTTGGTTTTGCAGACGGAATGGCAGCGAGAAATCGATGCCGTTAATCTGGCTGTCTGGCGTCCAGACGCTGCCGTTTTTCACCGTCCAGTGTCCGCCCGCGTGAAAACCCTGCTGAGCGGCGGCAGAAAACGCCACCTGAGCGCGCAGTTCGCCCGCGCGAATTTTCATTTTCAGATCGGGGCTGAGCAACGGCTGAAAAACCGTCAGCGACTGCGTGGGCCACCAGGCCTGACCGCGCAGGCGCTCGCCATCCCAGCGCCCGTTAACCCGTACCGGGCCGACCTTGCCGGCTTTCAGTTCGCCGCCCCAGACAAAATGACCAGGATCGCGCCCGCGGGCGGCAAAATCCAGCGTCGAGTGAGCCAGCCAGCCCCCGTAGCTGAAGTGTGTCTGACCGGCCTGCATCTGAAATTTTCCGTCAAAGGAAGGCTTGTCCGCCTCTCGCTGCCAGTTCACCGGGGCAGTCAGGGTTAAACGCGGCTTTTCCACCCGCACACTGCCGTATTGCAGCTGGTTAAAACCGGTCGACAAGGTATCAAGATGGATAAGCGTGCCGCGCCAGCCACCGGTTCCCCTGACATCCCATTTCGCCTGTAACGGATGCATCTCGCCTTCTCCCCAGTAGCGCCAGCGCCATTCACCCGTATCCGGCCAGAAGTCACGGGCCCCGCCGTCCAGATGCAGGGTGAAGCGGCCAAAGCTGGGATCGTGCGCGCGCAGAATGGCCTGCAGGCGTCCAGAAATGCCCCGGGACGATAAGCGCACCCCCGCCAGCGGCCAGCGCGCTTCATCCACGTTCAGCGTTGAAAGTAAACGCCCGCGCAGACGCAACAGTGCGTTGGGTTTAACAATCAGTTCGGGATTCAGTAATGATCCGGTCAGTTGCCCAGGAATACTGCCGAACAGCTGCATGGCAGCAAATTTACTGTCGCCGGTCAGTTGTAACGGCAGCTGGCTTTGCGTCAGGCTGAGATGACCCGGACCTATGCCCAGAACGACATTGCCTTTGCCGCCCCGTCCCTGCGTCAGCAGGTTAAGGCGACCAGTGACCGTTGTGGCATCCAGCCCGGCCTGCCAGTTATCCAGCGTCAGCGTCACAAAGCCCGACAAGGGCTGCGCCGTGAGTGGCCAGTAATATTCACCTTTCTGAATAGTGATGCGGTCACGGCTGGCCTGCCACGGAAGACGCAGCAAGGGACGGGCAGCATCCGCTGTGGTGATGTTCAGCAGGCCGCTTTCATGCTGCCAGCTCAGTGCCGCTTTTAGCGGTTGCGGAAACCCGTCCAGGGCCAGCGCGCCCGCGATCTCGCCGTTAACCGGCAGGCCGTTAGCGTATTGCGGCAGTTCAAAATGACCTTTGAGGCTGAGCGGCTCGGGAAGCGCCGGATGGGTGATCGTCAATTGTCTGACCATCAGCTGCTGACCTTCCAGCGTGGCCTCAAGCTGTAAATTATCGCCCCGGTAATGCAGCTGCTGGCTGGCTTTATTGAGGGTCAAATCCAGGCCACCGGCATAGTCCTGCCAGGGCGAGATCGTCAGCTTATCAATGTGAATATCTGCGCCCGGCAGCATGGCCTGCCACTCTGCCAGCGTTTTCGGTGCGGTTGAGGCGGTTTGTGATTCGGGCAGCTGTTGCAGGCATTCGCTTTGCAACGTGACCTGTTGTGCGTTGAGCGTCCAGCGCGACTGTTGCCTGCCCAGCACCGCGTTTTTGACGCTCGCCAGACGACAGTCACCGGCTAAATAATGAAGAGACGGAAAAATGAGTTGCCCGTCATGCCAGCGTGGGCTGTTTTCCAGTTCGACGCGCGTGCCTGCAGGTAGCCAGAGGCCCACCAGACGCGGCAGCCACTGTGTAAGAGTCAGCAGTAATCCCAGCAGCAATAAAATCAGCGCCAGAATCGCGGCCAGGCGTCGACGGAAACTCCGTGGCATGAAAACAAGACTCCTTTTTTTTCAATATCCTGGGCGTAATGATGGCACGTAACACGCCGAAGGTGAAGGTTTGACCGGTAAGGTTAAAGAGGTGTCAGCAAAAAGTAAGAGAAAACGTTATCCTTGTTGCATCCCTTTTCCAGGAGCACCACGATGAAAATCGCCGTATACAGTACTAAACACTACGACCAGAAATATTTTGAACAGGTCAATAAACAGTATGGTTTCGATCTGGTCTTTTATGATTTTTTGCTGAGCGAAAGCACGGCCAAGACCGCCGTAGACTGTGATGCGGTTTGCCTTTTTGTGAATGACGACGGTAGCCGCCCGGTGCTGGAGGAACTGGCGGAATTAGGTGTGAAATTTATCGCCCTGCGCTGCGCCGGATTTAATAATGTCGATCTGAAAGCCGCGGCTGAACTGGGTCTGGAAGTGGTTCGCGTGCCCGCCTATTCCCCGGAAGCCGTCGCTGAACATGCCGTCGGCCTGATGATGACATTGAATCGCCGTATTCATCGCGCCTATCAACGCACCCGCGATGCGAATTTTTCGCTGGACGGCCTGACCGGTTTTAATATGCATAACAAAACCGCCGGCATTATTGGCACCGGCAAAATAGGCATAGCCACCCTGCGCATCTTAAAAGGATTTGGCATGCGTTTACTGGCCTTCGATCCCTATCCTTCGGAACAGGCGTTATCGCTGGGCGCGGAATATGTCGATCTGAAAACCCTGTTTGCCGAGTCGCATGTGATTACACTGCATTGCCCGTTAACGCCGGAAAATCATCATCTGCTTAATGCTAACGCGTTTGCGCAGATGCGCGATGGCGTCATGATTATTAATACCAGTCGGGGTGGGTTAATTGATTCTCAGGCCGCCATTGATGCACTTAAGCAGCAAAAAATTGGCGCGTTAGGCATGGACGTTTATGAGAATGAGCGGGATTTGTTCTTTGAAGATAAATCGAATGATGTCATTCAGGATGATATTTTCCGCCGCCTGTCAGCCTGCCACAACGTGCTGTTCACAGGCCATCAGGCTTTTTTGACCGCTGAAGCTCTGACGGCGATTTCAGAAACCACGCTGGAAAACCTCAGCCGGCTTCATCGTTGCGAAGACTGTCCGAACCGGGTGACGGCCTGATAACGCAGGCCGGTCACAGCCGGCCTCCGCGTTTAGCGGGCGCAGTTACCGCCGAGCAATGCCTGCTCGCTGCAGCGGCGTCCGTTGACTAACTGACACATGCCGATGCACGAGCCGTCCAGTTGATTTGAAAACGCCAGCGTTCCCCCTGCATTGGTACAACTGGCCTCCGCCATTGCAGACATAACCACACGTGGCTGAACGTGGGCGGCGGTGGCTTGTTGTGGCGGCTCGTTGTCATCGCTGTTACTGCTGCAGGCAGACAATAACAACGCGGCACCAGCCAGCAGAAAAGTCGCGGCTTTCATCAATCAGACTCCGGGAAGGTGAGTTAAAGGCTAAGCAAGAATATGTCAGCCCTGACACGGGGTCGAGAGAAGAAATAGCTTTTTACAAAAAATATCCTGACCTATTACAAGCAGAATTATCCTGTTATCACATAGTCACGTGGCGGAATATAGTTTAACCATGATGTCGAACGGAGAAAAAGAATGTTAATGGATATGCTGATTCGTATCGCGCTGGCGGGCATTCTGGGCGGTCTGATTGGCCTGGAACGTCAGATGCGTGCCAAAGAAGCCGGATTACGTACTCATATTCTGGTCGGGATTGGCAGTGCGATGTTTATGCTGGTGTCTAAATATGGCTTTGCCGACATGTTGATGAAGGATCACGTTGCACTCGATCCCAGCCGCGTCGCGGCACAGGTTGTCAGCGGCATGGGTTTTCTGGGTGCCGGAACGATTCTGATCCAGAAACAGGTGGTTAAAGGCCTGACGACGGCAGCCGGGCTTTGGGTTACCGCCGCAATCGGCCTGGTCATCGGGAGCGGCATGTATGAAATCGGCATTTACGGCACCGTGCTGGCTCTGGTGGTGCTCGAGGTTTTCCGCCGTTTGAGTCATTTACTGATTGGTAAACACCATACGTTAATTGTTTATCTCAAGGCGAAAAGCGTGCCGCTGGTGCTGTTGGTCATGCAACGCGAAGGCATCCGCTATGGCAATATTTCGGTCATTAACCGGGACGAGGAAAGCGGTTTATGTGAATTAAGCGTTCAGGTTACCCTCTCCCGGAAATCCAGCGATGCGCATCTGTATGACAAAATCATGGAAGTAAAGGGCGTGCAGTCGCTGGAGATGATGTAGGACATGGATGCTGCGTTGTGCCGCTTCCGCACGATAAAAGCGTAGATGCACGTTCTTGTCGGGCGGGATAAATCCCACCCGACAGTAGACATATCCTTACCCTCACCATGAGATCTTCATTTCTGCTTTCATTGCGGCTTATTGTCGGCGTGAATAACGCCTTTATCTGACCGTGTTTATTCTCTGCTTTTCATCTTATCTCTCTTGCCAGTGCAGTTGGCAAAAATAAGACGGAAGGCAAAATATCGTGGTCAGTCACCATCAGGTTTATGCTTAACGATAATTGATATTGGAAATTGCACGCGTAATCCGTACCATACGCGGCATACTTTGCCTGCTGACAATCTTCGGCGGGTGATAACCTGTCATAAAAGCAAATCAGCGGGGCACGGCAACAGGCTCAAATGTGCCCCTTTGATTATTGAGAAGCGACGTAATGCTGCAAAATCAAGAAATTAACAAGAAAGAACAATACAACCTCAACAAGCTCCAGAAGCGTTTGCGTCGTCACGTAGGCGAGGCCATTGCCGATTTTAATATGATCGAAGAAGGCGACCGCATCATGGTTTGCCTGTCCGGTGGTAAAGACAGCTATACCATGCTGGAGATCCTGCGTAGCCTGCAGAAGAGCGCGCCAGTGAGTTTCAGTCTGGTGGCAGTCAATCTTGATCAGAAGCAACCCGGTTTTCCGGGGCATATCCTGCCGGAATATCTTGAGGCGCAAGGTGTTGAGTACAAAATTGTCGAGGAAGACACCTACTCTATCGTTAAAGAGAAGATTCCAGAGGGCAAAACCACCTGCTCGCTGTGCTCGCGTCTGCGTCGTGGCATTTTGTACCGCACAGCCACAGAGCTGGGCTGTACCAAAATTGCGCTGGGCCACCATCGCGATGACATCCTGCAAACGCTGTTTTTAAATATGTTCTACGGCGGCAAGATGAAAGGCATGCCACCGAAGCTGATGAGCGATGACGGGAAACACATTGTCATTCGTCCACTGGCCTACTGCCGCGAGAAAGATATCATTCGTTTCTCCGAAGCGCGTCAGTTCCCGATTATCCCGTGTAACCTGTGTGGTTCGCAGCCTAACCTGCAGCGTCAGGTGGTGGCAGATATGCTGCGCGACTGGGATAAACGCTATCCGGGTCGGATTGAAACCATGTTCAGCGCGATGCAGAATGTCGTGCCGTCACACATGGCCGACGTGAATCTGTTTGATTTCAAAGGCATTCAGCACGGGGATGCGGTGGTGGATGGCGGCGATCTCGCTTTCGATCGCGAAACCCTGCCGGTGAATCCGGTTGGCTGGCGCAGCGATGAAGACGATGCACCCGATGTCAGTGAACGCCTTGATGTTTTAGAGATTAAATAACGCTGCTGAATACATTAAAGGTAAAGGGCATGCGCGTAAACGCATGCCCTTTTTTTATACGTTGCGGTGAGGCGGCGGGTCCATTATCGGCGGAAACTCCGGATCCGGTGGCGGATCGGGTTGCGGCTGAGGAATGGGGGGCGGATCGGTTGGAATCGGCTCGCTGTTATGTATCGCCTTCATACCGTGCTCCTCTGTAGCGAATGAACATTAAGCTTAGGAAAGATTAGGCCTTTCAGCCAGCAGGTAAAAAAAAAGCCGGCAACAAGGCCGGCGTAGGTCGAATCAACTGTACTATGCAGTTATTCAAAAAAAGGAAGTAAGACAATATGGAGCGCAACGCCCATCGCTTGACGTTGCATTCACCTGCGGGAGAGAGTTTGCGTCAGTTGCCTCCGGCAGGTATTGATGTCGATCAGCTTTACTTCTGTTAAGCCCTCTGTCACTAAGGCAATTCGCAGGCTTTGTCTGTCAAAGCCAACGCCGCTTACGTAAATACCCCGCCACGCCTAACGCCAGTATGACCAGTAAAATACAGAACACGCTGAAGCCGTAGCGCCATCCGCCGCCGGGAATGCCGCCCAGGTTGACACCAAACAGCCCGGTTAAAAAGGTAGCGGGCAGAAAAATCATCGCCATCAGCGACATCGTATAGGTGCGGCGATTCATGGATTCGGCCATTACCGAGGCGACTTCATCGGCCAGCACGGCCGTTCTGGCTACGCCCGCGTCCAGATCGTCCAGGCCGCGCCCCAGCCGGTCGGCAATCTCCTGCATGCGGCGGCGCTCACTGTCGTCCATCCAGGGCAGTTTCTCACTGGCGAGCCGGGCAAAAACATCACGCTGTGGAGCCATGTAACGGCGCATCACAATCAGCTGTTTGCGCAGCAGGCCCAGTTCACCCCGCGGGGGAATGCGTTGGTCCAGTAAGGCATCTTCGAGCTCAATGATTTTGTCATGCAGATCTTCGATAAATTCGCTGGTGTGACCGGTTAACGCATCGCAGACCTCGACCAGCCAGCTGCCACAGTTGACCGGGCCGTTACCATTTTCGAGATCGGTCAGCACTTCATCCACGGCAAACACTTTACGTCGCCGGGTGGACACAATGAGCTGATCGTTAATAAACACCCGCATTGCCACTAACTGGTCAGGGCGCGCATCGCTGTTATGGTTCACGCTGCGCAGGACAATCATAAAACCGTCCCCCAACCGGGACACGCGAGGCCGCATGCTTTCACCGGCCAGCGCATCACGCACGGCATCCGGGATCTGAGGCGTGGATTGCAGCCATTCAGCACTGCGGGGATGAGTATAATTGAGATGCAGCCAGCAGGGATGCTCATCGTGCAGCACCTGGGTTTCATCAATCGGTATCATGCCCCCCTTTCCATCCAACTGGCAGGAAATGATGGCATCTGTTACCTGAAGCGATTTTCCTTTCACACCGTCCACACCGTTACCCCGCTATCAAAATCAATACGATACAGTCTAGCGTGGCGGTGTTGAGTTGCAATCCTGAGCCTGTGTACAAAGATGTCAGAAGGCGGCCCGTGGCAGACCGCTTTAGATCAGTGTTTCTCAATCCACAGTTCACGGCTGTAGGCGACATCTTCCGGGTTGGTGATCGGATAGCCTTTCACCCACGGCTTGATCAGGCGGCCATTGGTGTACTGGTAAATGGGCGCGATGGGGGCCTGTTCCGCAATGATTTGTTCGGCCCGGTTGTAATCTGCATTGCGGGCCTGGTCACTGGTTTCCATGCTCGCCTTAGCGATCACGGCATCATATTCGGCATTTTTGAAGCGCGGAATATTACTGCTGTTGCCGGATGTCAGCAGAGTTAAAAAGGTCGACGGCTCATTGTAGTCCCCCACCCAGGAGGCGCGGATGACGTCAAAGCGTCCAGAGTTACGGCTGTCGATATAGGTTTTCCACTCCTGATTTTCCAGCTTCACGTCCACGCCAAGATTCTTCTTCCACATGGATGCAACCGCAATGGCAATCTTCTGGTGGCTTTCAGACGTATTATACAGCAGCGTCAGCTTCAGGGGTTTCGCCGGCCCGTATCCTGCCGCCGCCAGCAACGCTCTGGCCTGCGCGTCCATCTCTTGTTGATTATGCTGTTGCTGCAAGGCAGGCAGCGGTGTAAATCCGGCGGTCACATCTGGTGTAAAGTGCCAGGCCGGTTTTTCACCCGTGCCCAAGACGTTGTCCGCGATAACCTGGCGATCGATACTCCATGACAGCGCTTTGCGTACGCGCGCATCGGCCGTAGGGCCCTGCTGCGTATTAAACGCGTAATAGTAGGTTCCGAGTTGATCCGGCGTATAAACCTGCCCCGGCAGCGTCTTTTTCAGCAGGGCATACATGTTTTTAGGAAACGATTCGGTAATGTCCACATCGCCCGCGCGGTAGCGCTTGGTGGCGCTGGATTCTTCGTTGATGGGCAAAAAGGTCACTTTAGTTAACACGGCGTGCGCGTTATCCCAGTAGCGGGGATTACGCACCAGTACGATTTTTTCGTTAACCACTCGGCTGTCAAGTTGGTAAGCGCCGTTTCCGACCAGCTTGCCGGGCTGTGTCCACTGATCGCCCTCTTTCTCAATCACGCGTTGCGGGACGGGATAGAAAGCCACATTAGACACCATGGCCGGAAACCAGGGCACCGGGCGCGAGAGCGTCACTTTCAGGCGGTGTTTATCCAGCGCGGTGACGCCCAGTTTGTCCGGTGTTGTCGTCCCTTTAGTGATAGCGTCCGCCTCACTTAAACCACTGAGCGCGACAAAAGAGGCCTGAGACGAACTGGTTTTAGGATCCACTACGCGCTGCCAGCTGTAGACAAAATCCTGTGCAGTGACGGGCTCGCCATCAGACCAGCGTGCATTATTGCGTAGGGTGAAAATCCAGACTTTGTTATCACTGCTGCTCCAGCTTTGTGCCACGCCCGGCACAATTTTCCCGTGAGCATCCTGGCTGGTGAGCCCTTCGTAGAGATCGCGCATCACCTGGATTTCGGGCAGTCCCACGGCTTTAGCCGGGTCAAGTGACGCAGGCTCATCTTTGATGTGACGGACAATCTCTTGTTTTGCGGCGAGCTGCGCGCCTGCGGGCACCTCTGCGGCAAAAACGGGTAAGGTGGCGCTAAGCAGACTCAGGGCGGTTAGCGTTGGAGAAAAGCGAATAATCATGTTCACCCCTTTACGATAAAGAAGTGCTGCATCAGCGTCTCACTGAGTCAGCCTGTTACCGGCCACTTTATCGCAAATTGCTGATTGATAAATAGCTATTTTCCCCCGGCGGCTTTTCCGCTACTTTTAAGAAAACCCTCTGGAGAATGTCACTATGCCGTCAATGCATCCCCGCTCACAGCGCGGAAAACTGGCTATTTCCTGGCAGCAATACGGGCGTTCCGTTCTGGGTGCCCCGCTGCTCTGGTTTCCCGCTAATCAGACTGACAGCAACAGTGGACTGATTCTGGCTGGCACGCACGGTGATGAAAACGCCGCGATTGCGGCCCTTTCTGCGGCGCTGCGCACCCTGTCTGACGGCCTGCGCCGTCATCACGTTGTTCTGGCGGTCAATCCCGACGGCTGCCAGCTGGGGCTGCGGGCGAATGCTAATGGCGTTGACCTGAACCGTAACTTCCCGGCGGCTAACTGGCAGTCAGGTGAAACGGTGTACCGCTGGAACAGCGCGGCAGACGCGCGGGATGTGACGCTTTCGACAGGGGCACATCCCGCCTCAGAGCCGGAAACCCAGGCGTTATGCAGCCTGATTCATCAGCTAAAACCGGCCTGGGTGGTTTCCTGGCATGAGCCGCTGGCCTGTATCGACGATCCGCATCACGCCGAGGTCGGTGCCTGGCTGGCCGCGCAGACGGGTTTGCCGCGCGTCAGCAGCGTGGGCTATGCCACGCCCGGCTCCTTTGGCAGTTGGTGTCACGACCTGAGTCTGCCGTGCGTGACCGCAGAGATGCCCGTCATTGCGGTAGATGAGGCGACGGAAACGTGGCTGGAGGTGATGGTTAATCTGCTGCGCTGGCAGCCGTGATTAATGCTCCGTTCTGTACCTTCAGGGCGGGCTCGACATCGACAGCCAGCCAGGTGGCACCATCCAAATCGGCAAAGCGCACCATAGGTACCAGCGGCAAGGCGGCGCGAATCGCCCGGGACGTACAGATCATGCAGCCCAACATCATCGTAAAGCCCTGATCGCGCGCAGCCTGTGCCAGCGCCAGCGCTTCCGTCAGTCCACCGGCTTTATCAAGCTTGATATTCACCATGTCGTAGCGCCCATGCAGCGCGGGCAGGCTTTCCCGCGTGTGGCAACTCTCATCGGCACAGATGGGTAAAGGGTGAATAAAATTTGCCAGCGCCTCGTCTTCTCCAGCCGGTAACGGCTGTTCCAGCATAGCGATTTCCAGATCGGCTAACAGCTGGCAGCGTGCCGCCAGCCCTTCGGCGTGCCATGACTCATTCGCATCCACGATTAACGTGGCGTCGGGCACCGCCGCACGGATCGCCATCAGGCGCTCGGTGATAAAGTTGTTGTCCATTTTAATTTTGAGCAGCGTTGCGCCATGCTGCCACAGTGCCTGGGCACTGCTGGCCATCGCCTCTGGTGTATCAATGCTGACCGTTTGTGCGGTGACCACTGACGCGATCGGTGCAATGCCGACGACCTGTTCCAGCGTGCGGTGCTGCTGCCGGGCGGCCAGATCCCACAGCGCGCAGTCAATGGCGTTCCGGGCGGCCCCTGCGGGCAACAGCGTTTGCAGTGCCTCGCGGGTCAGGCCCTGCTGAAGCTGGGGCATCACCGTCGCGATGTGCTCCAGCACCAGCGCTTCGCTTTCGCCATAGCGCGTATAAGGCGTGGCTTCTCCCGTGCCTTTTACTCCGTTTTCTTCAATTTCCACCACCACGACTTTGGCTTCAGTGCGGCTGCCGCGCGCGATGACAAACGGCGTATGCAACGGCCAGGCTTCGGGATAACATTTTACCGTCCTCATTAGCGCTCCTTGTTGTCAGCGATTCATCACTGTCATTTAAATTCAGGCAACAATTACACTCGTAAACCCTTAAAATTTATGTCATAAACAAAGGCTATATCTGTACTGATGCCCTATTTTTTTGTCAGATAACATCATTAGAAGGAATTCGTATGTCTCAGACTGTTCACTTTCAGGGCAACCCGGTAGCGGTTGCTGGCCAGTTTCCGCAGCCCGGCGATAGCGCTAAACCTTTTACGCTGGTGGCCAAAAACCTCGCGAATGTCTCACTCTCTGAGTATGCAGGAAAACGCAAGATTCTGAATATTTTTCCCAGCGTCGATACTGGCGTGTGTGCGTCTTCGGTACGTAAATTTAACCAACTGGCGGGCGAACTGAATAATACCGTGGTGTTATGCATTTCAGCCGATCTGCCGTTTGCTCAGTCGCGCTTTTGCGGC
Source organism: Pantoea sp. PNA 14-12 (assembly GCF_004364735.1). Lineage (NCBI taxonomy): Bacteria > Pseudomonadati > Pseudomonadota > Gammaproteobacteria > Enterobacterales > Erwiniaceae > Pantoea > Pantoea sp. PNA 14-12. Next base: position 1,359,414 of record NZ_SOAJ01000001.1, read on the forward strand.
GCAGATAACCTGAATAACGTGGTCACGCTGTCCACGCTGCGCGGTGGCGAGTTCAAACAGGATTACGGGGTGGAAATTGCTGACGGTGCCCTGCAGGGCCTGACCGCGCGTGCCGTCATCGTGCTGGATGAGCATGACAACGTGCTGTACAGCCAGCTGGTGAATGAGATCACCACCGAGCCGGATTATGATGCTGCGCTTGCCGCACTGAAATAAGACGGGACACAGCGGATAAGCGCCCGCTTATCCGCTGTGTTGTTATTCGCCGTCGCTGTCCCCGCGTTTCTGCCCTAACCCGTATTCCCGCAACTTATTGGCAATCGCCGTGTGCGAAACGCCAAGCCGTTTTGCCAGTTTTCGCGTACTGGGATAAGAAAGATACAAACGCGTGAGGATGGAACGTTCAAAGCGACGGGTAATCTGATCCAGCGTCCCTTCCATCGCCTCTTCTCCCAGCGACACATCGAGCGCCTGTTCCGGCAGTACGATGTCCTGAGGGCGCAATTCGTGGCCTTCGAGCTGGGTCAGCGCCCGATACAGCGCGTTTTTCAACTGACGCACATTGCCCGGCCAGTTGTAACGCACCAGAAACGCGTTGAGCTGCGAAGAAAGGCGTGGTCGGGGAATCCCCTGTTCATCGGCAAAACGCGCCACAAACATTTCCGTCAGCGGCATGATGTCCTGCACACGCTCGCGCAGCGGCGGCAGGTTAAGCGTCAGGACGTTAAGGCGATAGAACAAGTCTTCCCGGAACTCGCCACGCTGCACCAGTTCGAATAAATTCTTCTGCGTGGCGCAAATGACGCGCACGTTGACATGCACTTCATGCTCTTCCCCGACGCGACGGAAGGTGCCGTCATTCAGGAAGCGCAGCAGCTTGGTCTGCATCGTGGGCGACATTTCGCCAATTTCATCCAGCAGCACCGAGCCGCCATTGGCCTGTTCGAAAAAGCCCTTTTTGCCTTCCAGCGCATTGGGATACGCGCCCGCCGCGTGACCAAACAGCTCACTTTCCGCCACATCATCGGGAAGTGAAGCGCAGTTAAGTGCCAGAAACGGCATTTTTCCACGCGCACTGCGTAAATGGCAGGCACGGGCCAGCATATCTTTACCGGTGCCGGTATCACCAATAATCAGTAATGGCGCATCATGCATTGCCAGTTTACGTGCCTGCTCCACCACCTGACGCATTTTGGGCGTCACGGCGACGATATGATCGAACTCCGTTTCGTCCGTCACCACCAGGTTTTGTAACTGGCGCCCCATCCTGGCGGTGGACTTCAGCATTATCATCGCACCTACCAGTTGATCCTGCTGTTCGCTGTCGGCCGACAGATAGATGGGATGGGCTTCCATCAGAAAATCGCGCCCTTCAATGACCACATGCTGCGCCTGCGCCTGGACACGTTCGCTTTCCAGCCAGCGGCCAAAATTAAAACCGTTGATCAGGTGGTCGGCATTCACATTGCGAATCTTGTTCTCATCCAGATTAAACAGGTTTTGCGCGGCCGGGTTGGCCAGTTCTACCTTGCTTCTGAGATCAACAGAAAAAACCGGCTCGGGCATGGCAACCAGCAAGGCGCTCAGTACCCGATGCTCACGCTCTGAAGGCATATAGGGCACCGTGCGAACATCCGTTACGCCCGGCGTGCGACGGATTTCTGCCATCAGATTACTGAACTGCTCAAACTCAAGCGTGGAGAAATTAAGATAGATGCGGCCTGATGAGGCCACTTCGATGCCGCGAAGATCGATTCCGCGCGCCACCAAAAGATCCAGTAATTCGCGCGCCAGGCCGATTCGGTCCTGACAAAACACTTCTAAACGCATTGCGTGGGCCTTATCCGTTTATTATCCGGCGATAATACGCTAAACCCCTACGCCGCAGAAAGGGGGCTGTCAGGAAAAGTTGACAGCCTTGATGCAAGCGCGTTTTTTTTGAACGGCAGGCTGTAGCGATGGCGGGAGAGCCCTGACGGTGACATTCGCTCAACGTTCAAAGGATAAAGCACAGAAGGCACAGCATCTGCACTCACGTTTCAGTGCACAACCGTTACTGGCGTTTCTCTCCGCCCCTCTGCAGCGCTTCTTTTATCTGGCCGATCAATTCACGACGGTAGTCGCCCAGGCGGGGTTTGTCGTTTTCCAGCCAGGGTAACGGCCGACACAGCTCCATGGCTTTAATGCCAAGACGCGCGGTCAGCAGGCCTGCGCCAATGCCCTGCGCGGCACGGGCGGACAGGCGCGCCGCGATATCCTGCGACATCCAGTCCATGCCCACTTCACGCACCAGCTCAGACGCGCCGGCAAATGCCATATTCAGCAGCACCAGCCGGAACAGGCGCAGTCGGCTAAAGTAGCCCAGTTCAATACCGTAAATAGCGGCAATACGGTTGACCAGCCTGATATTGCGCCAGGCAATAAAGGCCATATCGACCAGCGCCAGCGGACTCACCGCAATCATCAGGGCGGATTCTGCGGCATGACGACTGATTTCCCGCCGGGCCTGGCGATCGAGCACCGGCTGCACCAGTTGGGCATACAACCGCACGGTTTCACCGTCATTATGGGTTTCATGGAGCGAAGCATGCCAGCGTTGTAACGCAGGATGCGCCTGATCGAGTTCGGCCTGGCGAGCCAGTTTTTCGCAAAAATCCCGCCCTTTACCCACGCTTTGGCTGTTAAGCAGTTCCCGACCCAGATCGCGCTCTTCTGCACGCTGACGCAGCTGATACAGTCGTCGCCACTCGCGGGTTAACGCGCCGACACCCGCGGCCACGATCAGTCCCCCGGCCATCCCGCTGCCCAGCGCAAACCAGTCGTGCGCCAGCCAGGCGTTGTGGCTCCACTGCACGCCCTGCGCCACGATGCTGATCCCAAACAGGCCCAGCCCGGCACCGACCATGTTGCGCCACAAACTGCGTTTGGGTTTCAGGGCCGCTTCGACGGCGCGCTCCCCTGCGCTTTCCTCTTCCACCGCCGTCTCGCTTTCTGCAACGGCTAAAAACGCGTTCCGGGCTTCCGCGTCGAAGGTTTGCGCCGGACGCAACACGTCATTCGGCTTGTCGTTCAGCGGCGTGGCAAAATCAATACGCGGCTTTAACGGATCGCTCATCGCAATTTATCTCCCAGTAAAAACTCCAGTGCCGCATCCATGCGGATGTGCGGCAGAGGACGATCGATATCCAGTTGCTGTGGGCGAAACTGCTCAAACTGAAAACCCTGTTGTTGCCAGAACGCCGCCCCCGGCAGGCGCGGGGGAACTTCGCCCGGATAGACCGTCAGTGCCTCGCCATCCGCTAAGCGGTGCCCGCGCAACGCGGGGATTTTTTCACCCTGATGATCAACCTGTCCACTCTGTGTCGCCTGTACCGAAGCCAGACCAGTACAGTCCATGCTGATACCTTCAAACGCGGCATTTTGCCAGGCATCCTGCACCAGTTGCTGTAACAGGGACACCATATTGCCGTGCTGGTCGTGAGTAATGTGATCGGCTTTGGTGGCGGCGAACAGCAGCTTATCGATCACCGGCGAAAAGAGACGGCGAAACAGCGTGCGCTGACCGTAGTGAAAACTCTGCATAAGCTGCGTAAGGGCTAACCGCATATCGTTAAAGGCCTGCGGGCCGCTGTTAAGCGGTTGCAGGCAGTCCACCAGCACAATCTGGCGGTCAAAGCGTACGAAATGGTTTTTATAGAATCCTTTAACAACATGCTGGCAGTAGTAATGAAACCGCTGTTGCAGCATGGCGAAATTGCTGCCTTTGTCCGCCTGCGCCAGTTTCGCCGCCTGGGCATCGTCAGCGGTAGGCCACGGAAAAAACTGGAGTGCGGGCGCGCCCGCCATATCGCCGGGCAGCACGAAGCGGCCTGGCTGGATAAAGTGTAATCCTTCGGCTTTGCAGCGATGCAGGTAGTCAGTCCAGGCCTCGGCAATGTCGGCTAAACGGTTCTCGTCAGCCGGTGCCAGCGGATCGAGGCGCTGACACAGGTCGCGCCAGGGTTGCGCCCACAGGGCGCGATCGCCCTGCAACAAGCCGTTCATCTGGCGTGACCAGGTCAGGTAATCCTGTGCCAGCATTGGCAGATCAAGCAACCATTCGCCGGGGTAATCAACGATTTCAAGATAGAGCGTGGCGGTCTCTTTCAGATGACGCAGCAGCGAGTCATGCGGACGGTAACGTAACGCCAGGCGCATTTCACTTACGCCACGCGTGGGCGTGGGCCAGGCAGGTGGTGAACCGTAAAGCTGCGCCAGCCCTTCATCATAGGTGAAACGGGCCGTGCCCATGTCACGTTGCGGCACGCGTTTCACCCCTAACAGGCGTTCATCACGCACAACGGAAAACAGCGGCAAACGAGCGCCGCTGTGGACAGAAAGAAGTTGGTTGACCAGCGAGGTGATAAAAGCTGTTTTACCACTGCGGCTGAGACCGGTGACCGCCAGGCGAAGGTGGCGGTCGACGCCGCGATTCATTAATGCTATCAGTTCAGTTTGCAGTCTTTTCATCGTTTTCCCTGATGAAGCGCGACGCTACCCGGTTCATCACGCGTTTCAATAGCGGCTCAAGCGCCAGGCCAAGCAAAATGCGCAGTGGACGGCGCGCGACCGATTTGACGGCCCAGCCGGTCACACCGGCAGGCCCGTAAGTAACAGCATTGATAATGATGAATCTGGCGGCTGACTTCAATGCAGGTGTGGCACGATGGCGAAACGTTGCTGCGCGCGAAACGGTCATGAATACCTCCCGGTCATCAGCAGACGGGCCGGTCTGGCCCGTAGCAGACGATAATTAAATCTGACGGAAACGACTGCGCACACTAAACGTTTCAGAGGTGACGTAACGTTCTATGTCGCGAACATTACGCTCATCCTGTTGCAGCGCGGTTTCCAGTTGGTCAAGCAGTTCGCTGGCTGTGGGCTGAGCTTCACCGTTGTCCACGCCAGCAGGTTTTACGTCCAGCACAAAACCCAGCGCAAAGTAGGCGATCACGGTAAACACAAACAGCCCAAAGAACAGCGATAACATCACAATGATACGCAGCAGCCGCACCGGCACATCCAGATACTCAGCCAGCCCGGCACAGACGCCCATCAGCTTTCCTTCGTCAGGCTTACGCCATAATTTACGGCCTCTTATCATGGCTGCCTCCAGTTAGGATGTTCTGCATCCAGGATCGCTTCTAACGCATCAATGCGTTCGCGCATGCGCTGAGCATCCCGGGTCACCTGTTGCAGACGCTGCATCTGACTCTGTGACAGCTCCGCTCCGCCGCTGCGCTTGTTACTGTAGTGTAACCACAGCCAGACGGGGGCCACGAACAGCACAAATATTGTAAGAGGTATCGCCAAAAATAGTGCGCTCATTGACTCTCCTTAATCCTTTCCTACTGTCAGCGGCGGTTTATTCGCTGCGGTTCATTTTGGCTTTCAGCGCATTCAGTTGCTGACTGATTTCGTCATCGGCTTTCAGCTCAGTAAACTGCTGATCCAGGGTTTTAGGTTTACCAAAACCGTGGCTCTCCGCTTCCGCTTCCATATGATCGATTCGGCGTTCAAACGATTCGAAACGCGCCATGGCTTCATCAATTTTACCACTGTCCAGCTGACGGCGGACATCACGGGATGACGAGGCGGCCTGATGGCGCAGCGTCAACGCCTGCTGGCGCGCGCGGGTTTCGCTCAGTTTTTTCTCCAGCTCAGCAATCTCACCTTTCATGCGCGTCAGCGTTTCGTCAACCTGTTCGACTTCGCGTTTGAGCGAGGCGATCAGATCGGTCAGCTTCTGTTTTTCGATAAGCGCAGAACGGGCCAGATCTTCTTTATCTTTGCGAATCGCCAGTTCTGCTTTTTCCTGCCATTCAGCCTGCTGTAGCTCAGCCTGCTCGATACGGCGTGACAGCTGTTTCTTTTCGGCCAGCGCGCGGGCTGACGTCGAACGCACCTCGACCAGCGTATCTTCCATCTCCTGAATCATCAGGCGCACCAGTTTCTGCGGATCCTCTGCGCGTTCCAGCAGTGAATTGATGTTGGCATTAACGATGTCAGCGAAACGAGAAAAAATACCCATAATGATGCTCCTCTTAATGGTCATAGTTTTAGCTTGCTGGTGAGGACTAATTCAAGATGCGTGCCAATTTTTATCTTATTGATTTTAATTACGATAATAAGCTGGCAGTTTTTTTTGCCTGACCTAATATAGTTAAATTGATTAATCAGTGGCGAAATTCATCATGTCTGTGAACAACGACAATTTGCTGGGCGAATCAAATAACTTTCTGGAAGTGCTGGAGCAGGTGTCAAAGCTCGCGCCGCTGGAGAAGCCTGTGCTGGTGGTGGGCGAACGCGGGACAGGTAAGGAGCTGATTGCCAGCCGTCTGCACTACCTTTCTGACCGCTGGCAGGGCCCTTTTGTCTCTCTTAACTGTGCGGCGCTGAACGAGAATCTGCTTGATTCTGAGCTTTTTGGCCATGAGGCAGGTGCCTTTACCGGTGCGCAAAAACGTCATCTGGGCCGCTTTGAGCGCGCGGATGGTGGCACCTTGTTTCTTGATGAACTGGCGACAGCCCCCATGCTGGTTCAGGAAAAACTGTTGCGGGTAATTGAATACGGCCAACTGGAACGCGTGGGTGGAAACCATGTTTTTCAGGTTAATGTGCGTCTGATCTGCGCCACTAATGAAGATTTACCCGCGCTGGCCGAAGCCGGTAAGTTTCGGGCCGATCTGCTGGATCGCCTGGCCTTTGATGTGGTGCAGTTGCCGCCGCTTCGGGAGCGCCGCAGCGACATTCTGGTCATGGCTGACCATTTTGCCATTCAGATGTGTCGGGAGCTCAAACTGCCGTTGTTTCCCGGCTTTACGCCCCGCGCACAGCAAACCTTGCTTGAGCATCACTGGCCGGGCAACGTGCGCGAGCTGAAAAACGTGGTCGAACGATCCGTCTATCGCCATAACACCAGCGATACCGCGCTGGATGAAATCATCATTAACCCGTTTGCCCGCCGCAGTGAAGCCGCAGACAGGGCCGCCCCCTTGCCTGCTACCGAGTCGCCAACCGCCCTGCCTTCACTTCCGCTTGATCTGCGCCAGTGGCAGAATCAGCAGGAACGTGACGTGGTGGAAATCAGCCTGCAACAGGCAAAGTATAATCAGCGCCGGGCGGCCAGCTTACTGGGCGTCACCTATCATCAACTCCGTGCCATCATGAAAAAACACGGTATTCAGGCGCGCGACGGACAACATTAGCGGGCTTTTATATACGTACAGAAGCTGACAACGTGCCGGGGCATGCTGTAATGCATTCAGGCGGGTAAAAAAAGGGCCCGCCGAAGCGGGCAACTGGAAGCAATGTGAGCAATGTCGTGCTCTTCTTAGGTAGAGCCCCGTCGAAGTGCAACTGAATAATAATCATTCCTGTTTGCATCTGTAAAGTGTTATTGAGAATTTTTCTCATCTCCACACCAACGCTGCGCCTTTTTGCCCGGGTCGTTTACACCTGCTGTACGAATCGTCGGCAATCGATGACGCAGAGTTGGGACCACGCGCGCTTTGCGATACACTTTGCCCAATGCCCGAGAATCGTTGAGTTCTATGTTAAAACTAATGCCTTCGCTGTTGCTGAGTCTCAGCGTGTTGAGCGCACCTGTGTGGTCCGCGCCCGCACCTGCCACGGATATTCGTCAAAGCGGCTTTGTCTATTGCGTCAACGGGACGCTAAATACGTTTAACCCGCAGATGGCCAGTAGTGGTTTAACGGTGGACACACTGGCGGCGCAGCTCTATGACCGCCTGCTTGATGTCGATCCTTATACCTATCGTTTACAGGCTGACCTGGCCGACAGCTGGGAGGTGCGTGATAACGGCGCGACCTATCGCTTTCACTTGCGTCACGGTGTGCAGTTTCAGCACACCTCAAACTTTACGCCTACCCGCACGATGAATGCCGACGATGTGGTCTTTAGCTTTGCGCGCATGTTTGACCGTAAACATCCCTGGCATGACGTTAATGGCGGCTATTATCCCTATTTCGACAGCCTGCAGTTCGCTGACGCCGTGCAGAGCGTGAAAAAGATCGATAACTATACGGTCGAAATTCGCCTGAACAGCCCTGATGCGTCGTTTCTCTGGCACATGGCAACCCACTATGCGCCCATCCTCTCGAAGGAATACGCAGACAGCCTGGACAAAACAGGTCATCAGGAAACGCTGGATCGGTTACCTGTGGGCACCGGCCCGTTTCAGCTGAGTGAATACCGCAGTGGGCAATATATTCGCCTGGCCCGCAATCCCTACTACTGGAAAGGCGTACCGCGCCTGCAACAGGTGGTGATTGATCTTGGCGCGGGCGGCACCGGCCGGTTATCGAAACTGCTGACCGGTGAGTGCGATGTGCTGGCCTATCCTGCCGCCAGCCAGATTTCCATTCTGCGCGACGATCCCCGGCTGCGTATGACATTGCGGCCCGGTATGAACATCGCCTATCTGGCCTTCAACACGCGAAAACCCCCGCTCGACAGACCGGAAGTGCGTCACGCGCTGGCGCTGGCCATTAATAATGAACGCCTGATGGAGTCGATTTATTACGGCACGGCAGAAACTGCGGCCTCGATTTTGCCGCGTGCCTCCTGGGCTTACGATACGGATGCCAGCATCACCGCCTACGATCCGAAAAAGGCCAGAGCTGCGCTGGCAGCGGCGGGCGTGACCGATCTTCACCTGCGTCTGGTGGTGCCTGCCGCCTCGCAGTCCTGGAACCCTGCGCCGTTGAAAACGGCAGAACTGATTCAGGCCGATCTGGCACAAATTGGCGTTAACGTCACTATCGTGCCGGTTGAAGGCCGTTTTCAGGAAGCACAGTTGATGGCGATGAACCACGACCTGACCCTGGCAGGCTGGGCAACCGACAGTAACGATCCTGACAGTTTCTTTCGTCCCCTGCTGAGCTGCGCGGCGATTGCCTCACAGACCAACTATGCGCACTGGTGCTCGCCTGCGTTTGACAGCACGCTGAAAAATGCTCTGCTGTCGCAACAGCTGTCCGGACGGATTGAGAACTATGATAAAGCCCAGCAAATTTTAGCTCAGGAACTGCCCGTCCTGCCGCTGGCTTCATCTTTGCGCCTGCAAGCCTACCGGCATGATATTAAAGGCCTGGTACTGAGTCCGTTTGGTAACGCTTCCTTTGCTGGTGTTTATCGTGATGAGCGGGAGGATCGATAAGTGATCATCTATATTTTGCGTCGGCTAGTGTTACTGGTGATTACGCTGTTTTTTCTCTCGCTGGTGAGTTTCAGCCTGAGCTATTTCACACCGAATGCCCCGCTCGAAGGCGCCTCACTGTTCGATGCCTGGTGGTTTTGGTTTAAAGGTATGCTGCAACTGGATTTTGGCGTATCCAGCACCAATGGTCAGGAAATTGGCCTGCAACTGCGCGAGGTCTTTCCGGCCACCATGGAGCTGTGCCTGATGGCCTTTACGCTTGCCTTGATCGTCGGCATTCCGCTGGGGATTTGTGCGGGTGCCCTGCGTCATAAATGGCAGGACAAAGTTATCAGCGCATTTGCCTTGCTGGGTTTTTCGATCCCCGTCTTCTGGCTTGCCCTGCTGTTTACCCTGTTTTTCTCGTTAACGCTGGGCTGGCTGCCGGTTTCCGGTCGCTATGATCTGCTCTATCCGGTCCAGAAAATAACCGGTTTTGCTTTAATCGATGCCTGGCTCAGCCCCTCACCGTGGCGGCATGAAATGATGATCAGCGTGCTGATGCACCTGATTTTACCGGTGACCGTGCTGGCGATGGCCCCGACCACTGAGATTGTGCGTTTACTGCGCATCAGCACCAGCGATGTCGTCGATAAAAACTATGTTAAAGCTGCGGCGACCCGCGGGCTCTCGCGCTTTACCGTTATTCGCCGCCATGTGCTGCATAACGCCCTTCCGCCTGTCATTCCGCGCCTGGGTTTACAGTTCTCCAGCATGTTAACGCTGGCGATGATTACGGAGATGGTTTTTAACTGGCCTGGTCTGGGGCGCTGGCTGATTAACGCCATCCGTCAGCAGGACTATGCGGCCATCTCAGCAGGCGTAATGGTGACCGGTGGACTGGTGATTGTGGTGAATGTGCTCGCTGACATCGTTGGCGCGGCGCTGAATCCGCTGAAACATAAGGAATGGTATGCCGTCCGATAACATCTACGCCGAAAAACGCCTGCCCAGTGCGTTTCGCCAGAGCTGGCACCATTTTTATGGCGATATGCCGGCGATGATTGGCCTGTACGGCTTTGGCACGCTGCTGCTGCTGTGTCTGTTCGGCCATTTTCTGGCCCCTTACAACATCGACCAGCAATTTCTGGGTTATCAACTGCTACCGCCCTCCTGGTCGCGCTACGGTGAGGTTTCCTTTTTTCTCGGGACGGACGATCTGGGGCGTGATTTACTGAGCCGCCTGCTGAACGGCGTGGCCCCCACGGTTGGATCGGCCATTCTCGTCACGCTGTTTGCCACCTTCTGGGCGCTGGTGCTGGGGATTGTGGCGGGCATGACGCACGGTGTGCGTTCTGCGGTGCTGAATCATGTCCTGGATACGCTGCTGTCCATTCCCTCACTCTTGCTGGCCATTATCGTAGTGGCGTTTCTGGGGCCGCGCCTGGAGCACGCATTACTGGCCGTGTGGCTGGCGCTGATGCCGCGCCTGGTGCGCGAAATCTACAGCGCCGTTCATGACGAACTGGAAAAAGAGTATGTCATTGCGGCTCGCCTGGATGGCGCCACCAGCATCAATATTTTGTGGCACGCCATTTTGCCTAACGTTTTGCCTATGCTGATCAGTGAAATTACGCGCGCGCTGTCGATGGCTATTCTCGATATCGCCGCACTGGGTTTTCTTGACCTCGGCGCGCAGTTGCCCTCGCCTGAGTGGGGCGCGATGCTGGGTGATTCGCTGGAGCTGGTGTATGTTGCGCCCTGGACTGTCATGCTTCCCGGTGCCGCGCTGATGGTCAGCGTGTTAATGGTTAATCTGCTCGGTGACGGCATTCGTCGGGCCGTCGAGGCAGGAGTGGAATAATGCCGTTACTGGATATTCGTAATCTGACGATTGAATTTATGACCGCTGACGGGCCGGTCAAAGCGGTAGACCGCATCAATTTATCACTGACTGAGGGCGAAATTCGCGGTCTGGTGGGTGAGTCGGGCTCAGGCAAAAGTCTGGTTGCCAAGGCGATTTGTGGCGTGACCAACGACAACTGGCGCGTCACCGCAGACCGTATGGTCTTTGATGACGTGGATTTGCTGCGTTTGTCGCCGCGTGAGCGTCGCCGCATCGTAGGTCACAATGTGTCGATGATTTTCCAGGAACCGCAGTCCTGTCTTGATCCCTCGGAAAGTGTCGGCCGTCAGTTGATGCAGGCGATTCCGCGCTGGACGTACAAAGGACCGTGGATGAAGCGCTTTTGGTTCTGGCGAAAAAACCGCGCCATCGAGCTGCTGCACCGCGTCGGTATTAAAGATCACAAAGACATCATGCGCAGCTTTCCCTACGAACTCACCGAGGGCGAGTGTCAGAAAGTGATGATTGCCATCGCACTGGCGAATCAGCCGCGCCTGCTGATTGCCGACGAGCCGACCAACGCTATGGAGCCGACGACGCAGGCGCAGATCTTTCGCCTGTTGAGCCGTCTGAATCAGAACAACAACACCACGATTCTGCTAATCAGCCATGACCTGCGTACCCTGAGTCACTGGGCTGACAGGATCAACGTTATGTACTGCGGACAAACCGTGGAAACGGCGCAGAGTGAAGACCTGATGACCACGCCGCACCATCCGTATACCCAGGCGCTGATTCGTGCGATGCCAGACTTTGGCCGCCCGCTTCCTCACAAGAGCCGCCTGAATACCTTATCAGGCGCGATTCCATCGCTCGAAAGCCTGCCCATTGGCTGCCGTCTTGGACCGCGCTGCCCGTATGCACAGCGTAAATGTGTGGAAACGCCACGGCTGACGGGCTCCCGTTCGCATCTCTATGCCTGCCATTTTCCGCTCAACGTGGAGGGCCAATAGCATGGAAACGCTACTGGAAGTGCGCAATCTCAGCAAAACGTTTCGTTATCGTACCGGTCTGTTTCGCCGTCAGCATGTCGAGGCGGTGAAGTCCGTAAGCTTCACGCTGCGGGAGAAGCAGACGCTGGCGATCATCGGCGAAAATGGCTCCGGCAAATCAACGCTGGCAAAAATGCTCAGCGGCACCGTTGCCCCAACGGAGGGGGAAATCATTATTGACGATCATGCGCTGAGCTTTGGGGATTATGGCTACCGTAGCCAGCGCATCCGTATGATTTTCCAGGATCCTTCTACGTCGCTTAATCCCCGGCAGCGCGTCAGTCAGATTCTGGAGCTGCCGCTGCGCCTGAATACCGATCTTGACGCCGAGGCGCGCGAGAAACGCATCATTGGCACGCTGCGTCAGGTGGGATTACTGCGCGACCATGCCGGTTATTATCCGCATATGCTGGCACCAGGCCAAAAACAGCGTCTGGGCCTGGCGCGGGCATTAATTCTGCAACCCAAAGTGATTATTGCTGATGAAGCGCTAGCCTCACTGGATATGACCATGCGCTCACAGTTGGTCAACCTGATGCTGGAGCTGCAGGAAAAACACGGCATCGCCTACATTTACGTGACGCAACATTTAGGGATGATGAAGCATATCAGCGACAAAGTGTTGGTCATGCATCAGGGCGAAGTCGTGGAACGCGGCGGGACGGCCGACGTGCTGGCTTCTCCGCTGCATGATCTGACCAAACGTCTGATCAACAGCCATTTCGGCGAAGCGTTAACGGCCGAAGCGTGGCGACGCGAGCGTTGATTTTTCGGGGTTTTGTGGAAAACTGTGCACAGTTTTCCTGATTTAAGGCAGACGTGCTAGAATCCGCACGTCGATTAACGTCGGTCGTCTATTATTTAAACAACGCGACCGCCAACTACCATGACCATAAGGATTACAGCTATGGGTTTTCTTTCCGGTAAGCGCATTCTGATTACTGGTGTTGCCAGTAAACTTTCCATCGCCTACGGTATTGCACAGGCGATGCACAAACAGGGCGCAGAACTGGCTTTCACCTACCAAAACGACAAACTGAAAGGTCGTGTGGAAGAGTTCGCCAAAGATTTGGGTTCTGACATCGTACTGCCATGTGATGTTGCAGAAGATGAAAGCATCCAGTCCCTGTTCGCTGAGCTGGCAAAAACCTGGCCGAAATTTGACGGTTTCGTTCACTCAATTGGTTTTGCCCCAGGCGACCAGCTGGATGGCGATTACGTGAATGCCGTAACCCGCGAAGGTTTCAAAATTGCGCACGACATCAGTGCCTACAGCTTTGTTGCCATGGCAAAAGAGTGCCGTGCGATGCTGAACCCCAACTCAGCGCTGCTGACGCTGTCCTACCTGGGTGCAGAGCGCGCTATCCCTAACTACAACGTAATGGGCCTGGCAAAAGCGTCTCTGGAAGCAAACGTACGTTACATGGCCAATGCCATGGGACCAGAAGGTGTGCGTGTGAACGCCGTTTCTGCCGGTCCAATCCGTACGCTGGCGGCTTCAGGCATCAAAGATTTCCGTAAGATGCTGGCTCACTGTGAAGCGGTAACCCCGATTCGCCGTACCGTGACCATCGAAGACGTGGGTAACTCTGCGGCCTTCCTGTGTTCCGATCTGGCGGGTGGTATCACCGGCGAGATCGTTCACGTCGACGGCGGTTTCAGCATCGCCGCGATGAACGAACTGGAACTGAAATAAGTTTCCTCATGGGCGAGCGCTGCTCGCCCTGTCCTTCCCCGCCCGCGCCCTCGTTATTCCTTATTGCTATTAATTATCACCGATCGGTCTTTTGCCGTGCCCTGCCCGTGGGCGAGGATAAGTCAGCCCTGCGGCCTGCGACCGGTTCACTGACTCTGTCCCGCATGTGCCGCATCAGATTTTGCAAAAGGACTGATGATGCAACAACGCCGCTATACTGGCCAGGATCACTGGTTTTACGAGAGCCAGACCTGTCCGCGTACCGTTCCGGCTGCCCCGCTTTTTCCTGAAGCAGCGCATATCGACGATCGGTTCTTGTTGGGGTTAGCGCAGGAAACCTCTTCTGTTCAGCCGTTATTGCAGGCCGGACAACCCGTCATTCAGATTGCTAATGAGATTGTTGACCTGCTGTTTCCCGACCAGGTTGACGTTACGCTGACCCATACGCTGACGCTTTACGATCGGTTAAGCAGCGCGCTGACCGTGGCGCAGGTTACGGGCATTCAGCGGCTCTGCAATCACTACTCTGCAAGACTCAATCCTCTGCCTGGCCCTGACTCGTCGCGCGAGAGCAATAACCGCCTGACACAAATTACCCAGTACGCCCGACTGCTGGCCATGCAACCCACTCTGATTACTGCCGACAGTGTGCGCGCCCTTCACGCCGCAGGTCTGAGCGAAGCCGATATTGTCACGCTTAATCAGTTGGTCGGCTTTGTCTGTTACCAGGCACGCGTGATCGCCGGTATTCATGCTCTGCTGAACATGCCGGTACGCTGGATACCCGGCATGTCACCTGCACCGGATGCGCCAGCCACCGATGCCCCCGGCGTCTGGCAGCCAGTCCTGAAACCGCTTGAGCCCCGCTATGCCAGCGAGGCGCAGCATAAGGCTGTGGCGCAATGCCAGACATCGTCTGCGCCAGAGGACGCCCTCTGGTTGCTGGCGCACGCACCGGCGTTATTAGAGCATTGGTACAGGTTGAATCATCAGGAGGAGACGGTCTTCACCGTCGGGGTTGAGGCTACAGCGGCCAGCCTGCTGGGAAATCGCTGGCGTCCACCGTCGTTAACGCCCTGTAGCGGCCAGGCTGGCGCCTTTGATAATGCGAACCTGACCGATGCTGACCGGGCGGTCAGCGCGTTAACCGCCCTGCTGACCCGCCAGCCAGAACGTTTTTGCGCCGCCGATCTCCAGCCATTGCAAGAATCCGGCTGGTCCGTTGCCGATCAGTTCGCGCTTATCCAGGCCATCGCGCGGGCAAACTGGAACAGCCGTTTATTTTATGCCTGTGGTGAGGCGCGCTAAAGATCCAGATGACTGCGCGCTTCGTCATAGAAGTGCTGTGCCAGCGGCGTTGCCCGACCCGGTTCAGCGACCACCAGGGCCGCCTGGCGCGCCATCTTTGGCATTATGACAGGTCGCTGTTCCAGTCCGTGTAAAGACGCGGGCAGCAGATGACCGCGTGGCGAAACCAGTACGCCCAGCCCGACCTGCGTACACTGCAGCAGTTGCATAATGGAGGCGCTTTCTACCACCACGCGCGGCATCAGCGACATCTCCCGCAGCGCCATATCCAGATAGCGACGAAAATAGCGCGTGGGTTCAGCCAGACACAGCGGCTGACGGGCCAGCGTTGGCAGATCCAGGCTTTCAACCTCGCCTAAGTGCTGAAAATGTCCGGGATGAAACACCGCTTCAACGCCACGGTCCGCCAGCAACGCGGCCTGAAAATGCAGTTCACGCAGCGTCGCCATTTCAAAAAAACCAATCCCGACATCGACCGTATGACTGTTCAGCGCCTCCAGCAGCTGGTCGGCGCTCAGGACGGCAATACGGTAATCGAGTTGTGGATAGCGCACCTGAACCGCTTTGAGCAGCTGGGCCAGCGACACGCTGCACTGCGGTACCACACCCAGCCGCAATGTGCCGTTAACGCCGTGTTTCAGTGACTCGACTTCCAGCTTCAGCCCCTGATAAACGGAGACGATTTCCCGCGCCCAGGCCAGCACCCGATCCCCTTCTGGCGTGAATCCGGCAAAGTTATTGCTGCGGTTGATCAGGGATAACCCCAGTTCGCGTTCCAGATTTTTTAACCGCATTGATAAGGTAGGCTGGCTGACAAAACTCGCCTCAGCGGCACGGCCAAAATGGCGTTCGCGTTCGAGGTTGCAGAGGTAGATGAGTTGCTTAATGTCGATTTTTTGTGCCCGCCATAACGTCGCTCAGTTGAACGTCTATTATGTGCCGAGGGTGCAACAGAATGCCAGTCAGTGTGCGTTCAGGACTCCGGTACAGGCAGAGTGCAGTAATGCAGCCCGAGTGTCCGGCTGACAGGAGATACTTTTGGGGGCGAGACGAAAGGCGTAATGGGCGCGCAACAGGCCGGACTCTTTCAGGTCAGGCTGGCAGAATTATTATTTTTTATGGTGTTTTCCCTGGTGTTGTCCGTTGTTACTTCGTTGGATAAGGCCAGGCGTGATCAATGCCCGTTGACGACAGTACGCCCGTCGCCAGTAAATAGATCACGACAAGTGTGAAAACAACAATTGCCGATATTTCAACGACTTTAACTAACCTGTTTTTCGCCATAAATAACCCCCTGTTAATTGCGTGTATTGCACTTTCCACCTCTTACCATAGAGTGTTACCGGTAAAATTCAAGCACAGATCACAAAATGAAACATAAAGCATTGCTTATATTTTTGTGTTAATCGTGAACGTGAGGGGAACGGATAAAAACGGAGCTTAGAACGGAACGGAATGCCGTAATATGTCAGACAGGGAGGGCGCACCTGCTGCGCCCAGTGAGGCCGCCGTCAGCCGACGCCAAGCGTCGACTTCACTTCCTGCGCAATCTTTTCGACCTGAGGACCGTAAATCACCTGAACATCCTGCTCACTGACGCGATTCACGCCATTCGCGCCCGTACTCATCAGGGTGTGATCCACGACCTCTTTCATATCTTTTACCCGCACCCGTAAGCGCGTAAAGCAGCAATCGATGTCCTCTATATTGGCAGCCCCACCCAATCCACTGATAATGACCTGAGTGCGTTCACTGCCATCAACGACCTGCGGTTTTTCCTCCTCGGTTTCCCGTCCCGGTGTTTCGACATTCATGCGGGTAATGACAAAACGGAACCCGTAGTAATAGATCGGTGCGTAGATCACGCCAAGCACCAGCGTCCACCACCAGTGGGTTTTACTGCCACCCAGCACACCGAAAACAACCAGGTCGATAATGCCGCCCTGCACGTTGCCAATCATCAGATGCAGCATTGACATCAACATAAATGAAAGGCCGGTCAAAAACGCATGCAACACATAGAGCACGGGCGACACAAAAATAAAGCAGAACTCCAGAGGTTCGGTGATGCCGGTGGTAAAGGAGGTCAGCGCGCCGGCCAGCACCAGCGCTTTCACGCGTTGTTTATGCTCCGGACGTGCGGTGTGATAGATCGCCAGTGCTGCAGCAGGCAGCCCGAACATCATCACCGGTATTTTTCCCTGCGCCAGGAACTGGGTAGCCGTTCGCAGCGTGGCATCCGGGATGAGGCCAGGATGTGTCAGCGAGGCATTGAAAATATTCAATGCGCCGACAAGGGTCTGTCCGTCCACAACCGCCATACCGCCAATCGGCGTAAAGCGGACCGTTTCATTGAGAATATGGTGCAGCCCGGTGGGAATCAGCAGGCGTTCAGCCGCCCCCAGCAGAAATGCACCGTACTGACCACTGTGGCCAATCATCTGTCCCACCCAGGCGATGCCCTCTCCGAGGGTTGGCCAGATCAGCGCCAGCAATACACCTACCAGCGGCAGAACCACAACGGTGACAATGGGCACAAAACGTCGGCCGCCAAAGAAGCTGATCGCTGTAGGAAGTTGCTGCGTATAAAAACGATTGTGCAACATTACGGTGAGCAGGCCGGCCACCACGCCGCCCAGCACGCTCATGTTGTAGGTAAAAATCCCCAGCATCTGGATATATTCCGCCGAGGTCATCATGGCGGTCGTTTGATCCAGTCCCGCCTGTTGCAGCGCCTGAGGCGTCGTGGTGGCCGCCGTTATGCCTTTTGCGGCCAGCGTCGCATTAATCCCCACGTTCATGGCGATATAGCCAATCACCGCCGCAAAGGCGGCGGTCGGTTTCTCGGCTTTTGCCAGACCAATCGCACTGGCGACGGCAAAGAACAGGGGCAGATTGGCAAACAGCGCCCCTGCGACTTTGCGAATAAAACCGATAATGAGCTGCGCCACCTGCATTTGCGCAAAGGCTTCCCCCGTCACTGCGGGGTTCTGCATGGCCGCGGCCAGCCCCAGAAAAATACCGGCTGCCGCGATCACCGAAATGGGCATCATCAACGCCTTGCCAAATGCATGAATCTGGCTGGTCAGGTGTTTCATGGTTTCGCGCCTTTTTGTGTCATAAACAGCAAGTATTAGCGCGATGTGCCGATAACACCTGATACGGAGAAGTTATGAAAGGGTAAAATATGAACAGCATCACAGTTGTTGTGCCGTCACGATAAACGCGACCTATCGCACCATTAAGTCAATCAATTAGACAAGCTATGTCGTCGAACGCACACTAATCTTCACTATCAGGATATATCCTTGCAACATTCGTCCAACAAAAAAATAAGCCTGCACCTATGATGAAATTTAAGCGCCAAATTAAACCATACCGCGCCGCCGCGGGTGGCTGGGGTTCACTGGAAGCCACGACACGTTTTGTTTTCGACAGTAAAGCTGCCCTGAAAAACCTGCGCAATCTCATGCGTATGAACAAGGCGCGTGGCTTTGACTGCCCGGGCTGCGCCTGGGGCGATGACAATAAAAGTACTTTCAGCTTTTGTGAAAACGGAGCGAAAGCGGTAACCTGGGAAGCGACACGCCGCGTTGTGGATGCCGACTTCTTTGCGAAACACAGCGTGACCACGCTCTATGCTCAAAGCGATTATTTTCTGGAGTATCAGGGCCGCCTGACGCATCCCCTGCGCTACAACCGTGAAACCGATCACTACGAGCCCATCAGTTGGGATGACGCCTATGCGCTTATCGCGCAGCACATCAAAGCGATGGACAATCCAGACCAGATGGAGCTTTACACCTCAGGTCGCGCCAGTAATGAAGCGTCATGGCTTTATCAGCTGTTTGGCCGCATGCTGGGCACCAATAACTTCCCTGACTGCTCGAACATGTGTCACGAAGCCAGCGGTGCGGGACTGAAGCGCAGCATTGGCGTGGGTAAAGGCACGATTCGTCTGGATGATTTTGACCACGCGGATGCGATTTTTGTTTTTGGACAGAATCCGGGCACTAACCATCCACGCATGTTGCACAGCCTGCGTCACGCTGCCGATCACGGTGCAAAAATTGTGACCTTTAATACGCTGCGCGAACGCGGTCTGGAACGGTTCGCCGATCCGCAGAAGCCGCTGGAAATTGTGACCTCGAAAGCCGGTACCATCAGCTCGGCCTATTATCAGCCGCACCTGGGTGGCGATATGGCCGCGGTGCGCGGCATGGTTAAAGCCCTGCTGGAAACGCATCGCGCGCGCATTGCGGCAGGCGAAAGCGGCCTGTTCGATCAGGCGTTCCTGAATGCCAAAACGCACGGCGTTGAAGCCTACTTTGACGCCGTGGATAACACCGACTGGATGCAGATTGTGGCGCAGTCCGGCCTGACTGAAGCGCAGATCCGTGAAGCGGCAGCGATTTACCAGGGCGCCGATCGGGTCATCTGTACCTGGGCGATGGGTATCACTCAGCACAAACATTCCGTCGATACCGTGCGCGAAATTACTAACCTGCAGCTGCTGTTTGGCCAGTTAGGTAAAAAAGGTGCGGGTCTGTGCCCTGTTCGTGGCCACAGTAATGTGCAGGGTAACCGCACCATGGGCATTGATGAGAAACCGGCAAAACCGTTCCTGGATGCGCTGGGTCAGCACTTCAATTTTGAACCACCGCGTGCGGCAGGTCATAACACCGTTGAAGCACTGAATGCCATGCTGCGTGACGAAATCAAAGTGCTTATCGCGCTGGGTGGCAACCTGGCGGCGGCGGCACCGGATTCACCGCGCACCGAAGAAGCGCTGTCACGTTGTGGCCTGACCGTGCATATCAGTACCAAACTGAACCGCAGCCATCTGGTTCCCGGTCATGAGGGCCTGATTCTGCCTACGCTGGGCCGCACCGAGCGCGATTTGCAGGCGACGGGCAATCAGTATATTACCGTGGAAGATTCCTTCAGCATGGTGCACGCGTCTGAAGGCGTGGGTATTCCGCTGGCGGATACACAACGTTCAGAAACGTCGATTGTCGCCAGCATTGCGCATGCGGTACTGGGCGATGAAAAGGTGAAGTGGCTGGATCTGGCGGCGGACTACAACCTGATTCGCGATCACATCGCAGCCACGATTCCTGGCTTTGCCGACTTTAACAGCAAATGCGATCAGCCTGGTGGGTTCTATCTGGGTAATGCCGCCGCCGAACTGCGCTTCAACACGCCGACCGGTAAGGCCGAGTTCAGCCCTGCCGCGCTGCCTGACTCGCTGTTTCCGCAGTTGGATCAGGAGGTGCCCTTCACGCTGCAAACCCTGCGTTCGCACGATCAGTACAACACGACGATTTACGGCCTTGATGACCGCTATCGCGGCGTTTACGGTCAGCGTGAAGTCGTCTTTATCAACCCGGACGATATGGCGGCATTAGGCTTCAGCGAAGGCCAGAATGTTGACATTGAAACCCTGTGGAATGACGGCGTAACACGTCGCGTGAGCGGCTTTAAGCTGGTGCCTTACAACATCCCGCGTGGCAACCTGGCGGCCTATTATCCAGAAACCAACCCGCTGGTTCCGCTGAACAGCTACGGTGATATTAGCGGTACGCCAACCTCGAAATCGGTGCCGGTTAAGCTGGAATTGTCGCAGGCGACGGTCACCCAACGCATTGCCTGATTCAGGCTTTGCTCCAGGCAAAAAGCCGGTTCGTCCGGCTTTTTGCCTTGCCGCGGGACCGCGATTCGCGTAAAACTGTCAGCCGCTATTAGGCCACGAAACGTAAAAATCATGTTCCAGGATAATCCGCTGCTTGCGCAGCTTAAAGAGAAGCTCCATTCACAAACGCCGCGTGCAGAAGGCGTTGTAAAAGGCACCGAAAAGGGATTCGGCTTTCTGGAAGTCGATGCACAAAAAAGTTATTTCATCCCGCCCCCGCAGATGAAGAAAGTGATGCACGGCGACCGTATTATTGCCGTCATCCACACCGATAAAGATCGTGAAAGCGCAGAACCAGAAACGCTGGTCGAGCCTTTCCTGAGCCGTTTTGTAGGCCGTGTGCAGAAAAAAGACGATCGTCTTTCTATCGTGCCCGATCATCCCCTGCTGAAAGAGGCCATTCAGTGCCGTCCGGTACGTGGGCTGACCCACGATTTCCAACAGGGCGACTGGGCCGTCGCGGAAATGCGACGTCATCCGTTAAAGGGTGACCGAGGCTTTTATGCTGAACTGACCGAATTTATTGTCAGCGCAGACGACCACCTTGCGCCGTGGTGGGTGACACTGTCACGTCACAATCTGGAGCGCCAGGCACCTGAAATGGGTTTTGGCGAGATGCTGGACGAAAACCTGCAGCGTGAAGACCTGACCGCGCTGGATTTCGTGACCATCGACAGCGCCAGCACAGAAGATATGGACGATGCGCTCTATGTTGAGGCGCTGGAAGACAATGCCCTGCGCCTGACGGTCGCCATTGCCGATCCGACCGCTTACGTGGCTGAAGGCAGCGAGCTGGATAAGCTGGCCGCGCAACGTGCGTTCACCAACTACCTGCCGGGCTTTAATATTCCGATGCTGCCGCGCGAGCTTTCCGATGATGTCTGCTCCCTGCGCCCTGATGTGCGTCGCCCGGTACTGGCCTGTCGCGTCACCGTGGCGCAGGATGGCAGCCTGTCTGATGTGCACTTCTTCGCGGCCTGGATCGAATCGAAAGCCAAACTGGTTTACGACGAGGTTTCTGACTGGCTGGAAAACAGCGGCGAGTGGCAGCCGCAGAATGACGCGATTGCGAATCAGATCCGCCTGCTGCATCAATTGTGCCTGTCTCGCGGCGAATGGCGCCAGGCCCATGCGCTGGTGTTTAAAGATCGCCCGGATTACCGCTTCCTGTTGGGCGAGAAAGGCGAAGTGCTGGATATCGTCGCTGAACCGCGTCGCATTGCCAACCGAATCGTTGAAGAAGCCATGATTCTGGCCAACATCTGTGCGGCCGAGGTGCTGCGCGATAAGCTGGGCTTTGGGATCTATAACGTCCATGCAGGCTTCGATACTGCCAACGCCGAGCAGGCCGCCGCCGTGCTGGCGACACATGGGATTACGGCAGATCCTTCAGCGATTACCACGCTGGACGGTTTCCGCGTGCTGCGCCGGGAGCTGGATGCCCAGCCGACCCAGTTCCTGGACAGCCGTATTCGTCGTTTCCAGACGTATGCGGAAATCACCACCGAACCTGGCCCGCACTTCGGTCTGGGCCTGGAAGCCTATGCGACCTGGACCTCACCGATTCGTAAATTTGGCGACATGATCAACCATCGCCTGCTGAAAGCCATCGTGCGTGGTGAGTCGATCGCCCGGCCCGATGACGCTGTCACGGTCACCATGAGCGAGCGCCGCCGTCTTAACCGCATGGCCGAGCGTGACGTGGGCGACTGGCTTTATGCCCGTTACCTGTCACCTTTTGCGGCGACAGATCGTAAATTCAGCGCGGAAATTATCGATATTTCCCGTGGTGGCATGCGCGTGCGTTTGCTGGAGAATGGCGCAGTGGCGTTTATCCCTGCTCCGTTCCTGCACTCCGTTCGTGACGAACTGGTATGCAGCCAGGAAAGCGGCACAGTGCAGATCAAAGGTGAAGTGGTTTACCGCGTGACCGATGTGATCGACGTGACCATCGCCGAAGTGCGTATGGAAACCCGCAGCGTCGTCGCTCGCCCCGCAGCCTGAGTATTATCCAGCGGGACAGGATAGCCTGTCCCGCTCATTCCTGACGTACCGCTTCCGCACACGCTAAATTTGCACTGCGCTTCACAGTTCTCTCCTTATTAACTTTCACTTACATTCCATTACATTAACGTTAGCTCGTTGTATTCGATCGCCTTCCATTCGGTCTCTACAAGGAGTGAGTTATGAAGAACGTCAAAACCGGCGTGATCTGGTTAGCGGTGGCGTTAACTGGCGCGGGCGCGTTCGCGATGCTGGCGCTTAATCGCGGCGAACACGTCAACGCAGTCTGGCTGGTGGTTGCCGCAGTCGCCTGTTACAGCATTGCCTATCGTTTTTACAGCCTCTTTATCGCCCGCAACATTTTCGAACTCGACGATCGTCGCCTGACGCCTGCTGAACGTCTCAGCGACGGTCTGGACTACGTCCCCACCAACAAATGGGTGCTGTTTGGTCACCATTTTGCCGCTATCGCCGGTGCGGGCCCGTTGGTCGGTCCGATTCTGGCCGCGCAGATGGGCTTTTTACCTGGCACGATCTGGATTCTGGTCGGCGTGATGCTGGCCGGTGCGGTTCAGGATTTCCTGGTGCTGTTTATCTCGACCCGACGCGATGGCCGTTCACTGGGCGAAATGGCCCGTCAGGAGCTGGGGGCCTTCGCTGGCGTCATCACTATGCTGGGTGCGCTGGGCGTGATGATTATTATCCTTTCCGCGCTGGCGCTGGTGGTGGTGAAGGCACTGGCGAACAGCCCCTGGGGCCTGTTTACCATTGCCGCAACGATCCCTATCGCGCTGTTTATGGGCATCTACATGCGCTTTCTGCGCCCCGGTAAAATTGCTGAAGTCTCACTGATTGGTTTTGTGCTGATGATGGCGGCCATTATTTACGGTGGCGATGTCGCACAGCATCCCTACTGGGGGCCGTTCTTTACCCTGAAAGGCACGTCACTGACCTGGGTGCTGGTCATTTATGGTTTTATCGCATCGGTATTACCGGTGTGGCTGCTGTTAGCACCGAGGGACTACCTCTCGACCTTTCTGAAAATTGGCGTCATCGTTGGTCTGGCTGTAGGTATCGTGTTCGCCATGCCAGAGATGAAGATGCCCGCCGTGACCCGCTTCATTGACGGCACCGGCCCGGTCTTCTCAGGGGCTCTGTTCCCGTTCCTGTTTATCACTATTGCCTGCGGGGCGATTTCCGGCTTTCATGCGCTGGTTTCCAGCGGAACCACGCCAAAACTCGTGGAGCGGGAAAGCCACATTCGCTTTATTGGCTACGGCGCGATGTTGATGGAGTCGTTTGTCGCCATAATGGCGCTGATTTGCGCCTCAGTGCTGGACCCCGGCGTATATTTTGCAATGAATGCCCCGGCGGCGCTGATTGGCACCACCGTTGAAAATGCCGCCCAGGTGATCAACGGCTGGGGCTTTGTCGTTACACCGGAGATGTTAAGTGGAATTGCACGGGATGTAGGTGAAGCCTCCATTCTGTCCCGTGCTGGCGGCGCCCCGACGTTCGCCGTCGGTATGGCCCATATCATTACCGAGGTGGTTAACAGTCGCGCCATGATGGCCTTCTGGTATCACTTTGCCATTCTGTTTGAAGCCCTGTTTATTCTGACTGCCGTCGATGCCGGTACGCGTGCCTGTCGGTTTATGGTGCAGGACCTGGTGGGCACCGTGGTGCCGTCGATGGCCAATAACCGCTCCTGGCTGGGTAACCTTGCGGGTACGACCGTTGCGGTGGCAGGCTGGGGATTCTTTGTGTATCAGGGCGTGATTGATCCGCTGGGCGGCATCAATACGCTATGGCCATTGTTTGGCATCGGTAACCAGATGCTGGCCTCCATGGCGCTGATTCTGGGCACCGTGGTGCTGTTTAAAATGAAGAAGCAGCGTTATGCATGGGTGACCATTCTGCCAACGATCTGGCTGTTTATTACCTCAATGACCGCGGGATGGCAGAAGATTTTCCACGAAAAACCGTCCATCGGCTTTCTGGCGCAGGCCAATAAATTCCGTAAAGGTCTGGATGAAGGCGTGATTATCGCACCGGCGAAAACCGTCGCCGATATGCACACCATCGTTTTCAGTAACCAGATTAACGCGGCCCTGTGCGGGTTCTTTATGCTGGTCGCCGTCACCATGCTCATTGCGGCTTTTTTTGTGATTCGTCGTGCCCTGCGCAGTGAGGTACCTACCACGCATGAGTCCGCGACCACGTTGCGGAAGGAGATTCGCCATGTCTGACAGCATTCATCGTGTAACACGGCCAACAGGGACGTGGCAAATTGTGCGCTGCGAATTACGCCATGCTCCCGTCCGCCCTGGCTTTCGCTGGCGGGCATTCTGGCAGGGGCTACAGCAAAGCTTTCGTCTGATGGTGGGCGTTCAGGACTACCAAAAATACCTGCAGCACATGCGGCAGCAGCATCCAGACCTGCCGCCGATGAGCGAGCGTGACTTTCATCGTTATTGTCTGGACGCCCGCTTTCCCAGTCAGGCTGGAAAACTGGGTAAATGTCCGTGCTGAACCGCCTGCCGGCCCCGCTTCGGCGGGGTTTTTTGTTCCTGTTTTTTCTGGAAAGTAAAATAAATACACTTTCATCTTGTGCTGACATCAGTAGATGAATACTGTTGCTAAAATAATGAGATAACGTCAGCTATGGACTTCCCGGAGGGAGTGATCATGACCGATGAACAAGGGCAATCATTGTTGTATACCTTGTTTGGTACAACCAGCCCTCATTGGCGGTTAAGCGCGGACAGCGATGCGCTGCTTTTTGCCTTAGATGAATCATCGAATACGAGTGTTGCTGTGCCGCTGACGCCTGGCCAGTGCAGTTTACTGCGAGCTATGCCAGTGATTACTTCCAGTATCAACCTGACGTTAACAATCCATGGTGAGCAGGTGGCCATGCATTTTGTCGGACGGCGCATCAATCAGTCTGTCTGGGCCGGTACCGCATCCGCCTGGGGCGATACATCGGCGGTCGCACGCGATCTGACGCTGGGGCTGTCCTTTGCGGAACAGGTAGTTTCAGAGGCCAATTCCGTTATCGTCATTCTTGACCAGCGGGGCAATATTCAGCGCTTTAACCGACTCAGCGAAGAGTACACCGGCCTGTATGAGCAGGATGTGATTGGCCGGAATGTTTTTCAGCTGTTTATGACCAAGCAGGAGGCGGCAGCGTCACGTCGCAACATTGCGGGCTTCTTCCGTGATGGTAACTCTTATGAAGTCGAACGCTGGATCAAAACGATGAAGGGACAGCGACTCTTTCTGTTTCGTAATAAGTTTGTTCACAGCGGCAGCGGAAAAAATGAAATTTTCCTCATCTGTTCCGGAACGGATATTACCGAAGAACGTCGCGCTCAGGAGCGACTGCGTGTCATGGCCAATACGGATGGTATTACCGGCCTGCCCAACCGTCACGCGATACATCAGCAAATCAGTCAGGCGCTGGAGCGGGCGGAAGGCAGTGAAACCGGTGTGGTCTATCTGGACCTGGATAATTTCAAAAAAGTGAATGACGCTTATGGCCATATGTTTGGCGATCAACTGCTGCAGGCGGTGTCGCTGGCTATTCTGAGTTGTCTGAGTAAGAACCAGACGCTGGGACGCCTTGGCGGTGATGAGTTTGTGGTGCTGGCCGAACAGACCAGCCAGGCGGCGCTGGAAGCGATGGCGACGCGCATTCTGGATCGGTTACGTCAGCCCTTCCGCATTGGCCTTATCGAAGTTTACAGCGGCTGCTCCATCGGCATTGCCATCGCGCCGCTGCACGGGGAAGATCGTGAATGCCTGATCCGCAATGCCGATACGGCGATGTATCACGCCAAAGAGAACAATCGCGGTAAATATTGCGTTTTTGCTGAAGAGATGAACCGGCGGGTATTTGAATATCTGTGGCTTGATACCAATCTTCGCAAAGCGCTGGAGCAGGACCATTTACTGGTGCACTACCAACCCAAAGTGGACACGGACGGAAAAGTACGCAGTGCCGAAGCGTTGGTGCGCTGGCATTCACCCGAGCGCGGACTGGTCTCGCCTGCTGACTTTATCCCCTATGCTGAAGATTCAGGACTGATTGTGCCGCTGGGGCGCTGGGTGATGCTCAATGTGTTGAAACAGATTATCGCATGGCGCCAGCAGGATATTCATCTGCGCGTGGCCGTCAATGTCTCCGCGCGCCAGTTGATGGATCAGTCGATCTACAGCGATCTGAAGCAGGCGCTGACTGACGCCGGTTTAACGGAAAGCCCGATCGATATCGAACTCACGGAGAGCTGTCTGATTGAGAACGAAGCGGAAGCGCTGAAGTTAATGCACAAGTTCCAGGAGCTGGGTGCCCAGGTCCATCTGGATGATTTTGGTACCGGTTATTCCTCGTTATCACAGCTGGCACGAGTGCCTATTAACGCCATTAAGCTGGATCAAAGTTTTATCCGCAATGTGAATAAACGCCCTGTCTCCCAGTCGCTGGTGCGCGCGATTGTTGCGGTTGCCAAGGCGCTGGATTTACAGGTTATTGCCGAAGGCATAGAAACCGCCGATGAAGAGGCCTTCGTGCTGAAGAATGGCGTCGATGGTCGACAAGGCTATTTCTACGCAAAACCAATGCCCGCCGAACAGTTTGGGCATTGGCTGGCTCAGCATCCTGCCCGCAAGTAAACGCTTAAGTCCCTAACCCGCTTTACGCAGTGATGCGGTGTGGCGGTTTTGTAACTGGACTAAACGCTCCATATAGGCGATATCTTTTGCTTCAAGCGAAAAGGCGTAATCGACCCAGTCTTCCGTGATGTCCATTAACTCGGCGCGGGAAAGCTGCAATACGCGCTGGCGCGCCTTCAGCATAGCGCGCACTCCATTGAGTTTGGGCCGCAAGGTATCAATGAACGTCCGGGTGGCACGGTAGCTGTCGCCTGGCTGAAACACTTTGTCAACCAGTCCCCGCGTTTCGTACCACTCTGCGCTGTGGGATTCGCCTTCGATGATCAGCTCCTCCGCCAGCTTCATGCCCGAACGCCGGGCGACTAATGAATAGCCGCCCATACCCGGAAACAGGTTAAACGCAATCTCCGGAAAACCCATACGGGCGTTGTTTTGCGCCAGGATAAAGTGATGCGCCAGCGCTGCCTCAAAACCGCCGCCCAGTGCACTGCCCTCAATCATTGCCAGCGTCACGGCTCCGGTGTCAAAGCCACGCGCGGCAGAATGAATGCAGTCAACACAGGCGCGTGCATAGGCACGCAACGCTTCCCGGCGATTATTACGGATACACTCCACAAAGAAGCGCAAATCACCACCGGCATTAAACATTTGTGGCACTAACGAGCCGGTGACCCAGAAGTCGATGGGTAAGCCAGAACGCTGGGCCGCGTAACTGAGATTCATGATCTCTTCAATCAGTTCATGATTAAAGCTGGGGCGCGGTTGGGCGCGTAACATCATCCACATGGTACGTCTCCCTTCTTCGTAATAAGCCACTAACTGCGTGGTTTGTCCGGCTTCGGAAAACAGTCTGCATGTGGGTTGGTTAATCACGGTCATTGTCTCATCCTCTGTTATTTTGATGCGCTAATTGCGCCACATCAGCCTAATCCAGAGTGAGGCCAGACCAAATGAGAGATTGATTTACAAGATAAATTCCAGAGTGATCCCTGATGCACGACATTTAATTGATTAGTATGATTTCTTGATAGCACGCGACTCGCTGGCAGAACAGCGCCAACCGATAACGGGTACTGAAGAGACTTTCACGCCACGTAAGCCGTGCGTAACGCGCAAATCAGGACGCAGACCAGGCTGCGCCCTCAACCTTATTTCTGGCCGTACCAGGCATTTTCACCATGCTTGCGCAAGTAATGCAGATCGAGCAGGGTTTGCTGGATGGGGGGAAGACCGGCCGTCAGCTGCTGACTGAACAATCCCATATACGCCACCTCTTCCAGCACCACCGCGCTGTGCACCGCCGCATGGGCATCTTTACCCCACGCGAAGGGGCCATGTGAATTCACCAGCACGGCGGGAATCGCAGTGGGAGAAAGCCCACGCTGTGCAAAGGTTTCAATAATCACTTCACCCGTATTCCACTCGTATTGCTGTTGAATCTCCTCGTCACGCATGGCGCGGGTACAGGGAATTTCACCGTAGAAGTCGTCCGCGTGTGTGGTTCCCCAGGCCGGAATGGCACGACCGGCCTGCGCCCAGATGGTGGCGTGGCGTGAGTGCGTATGGACAATTCCACCTACTTCGGGCCAGGCCAGATAAAGCGCCCGGTGCGTAGCCGTGTCAGAGGAAGGACGTTTTGTGCCTTCGACAATCTCTCCGCTCGCCAGATCCACCACTACCATGTCATCCACTTTCATTACATCGTAACTGACGCCGGAAGGCTTAATCACCAGCAAACCCTGCTCACGATCGAGGGCGCTGACATTGCCCCAGGTGAAGGTAACAAGGTTATGTTTAGGAAGATCGAGATTGGCTTCCAGAACCTGTTGTTTCAGATGTTCCAGCATTTTTTTCTCCTGCTGAATAAGGTCTTAACATTTTGCGGAGCAGGCAGAAAAAACGTTATGGAGCAAATGGCTAAAAAGCAGCGGAAAATAGCTGTGAATGGAAAATTGTGCTGAGAATTAAGAATTATCCCTCTTCGGAAAACCTTCAAAATGAATAGAATTCTGTCAGGCGTCGGGCAGGTCCACCTGCTACTGGTGCTTTTCAGCCGCTACAAACAGATCGTCCATGGTGTCCGCGTTTTTATACTAAAAGGATGCGGTAATAATGCGGCACAGGCGGCCTGAAAAAATTTCAAAGCTATACTTAGTGTGTTGCCTCTGCAAACACAATAAAGGAGAAGTTTATGACAATTACAATGAAAAAATTGACCGTTGCGGTATTAGCGACCACCCTGGTTGTGGCGTTAAGCGGCTGTTCTAACTGGTCTAAGCGTGACCGCAATACTGCGATTGGTGCAGGTGCGGGTGCCATTGGTGGTTCAGTACTGACCAACGGAAGCGCGCTGGGTACAGTCGGCGGCGCCGCAGTAGGTGGCATTATCGGTCATCAGATTCACTAAGAACCGCAATTAAAATAATTAACGGCTACGCAGCGCATCTACACCATAAGCCGGGCTACACAAGTCGCCCGGTTTTTTATTTAACCGCCCGCCAGTTTTACTTTCATACCTTTGGCTTCCAGCAGGCTTTTAAGTAAATCACGTTTGTCGCCCTGAATTTCAATCACACCGTCTTTCACCGATCCGCCGCAACCGCATTTCTTTTTTAGCTCGGCAGCCAGCAGATTCAGTGCACCGTCATCCATGTCCACACCAGTTATCAGGCAAACGCCCTTGCCTTTCCGGCCGCTGGTCTGGCGCTGGATACGGACAATGCCGTCCCCTTTAGGACGTTCCACTTTCTGTTCGGGTTGCACAATGCGGCCTGAGTCTGTGGAATATACAAGTGGGTTGTCACGACTCATTTTACCGCCTCCAGATCATTGATTATGGCTTTCAGCGTCGCCGCCGGGTTAGCAGACTGTGTAACCGGGCGGCCAATGACCATATAATCCACCCCGGCGAGCTTCGCTTGCTGCGGCGTCATTACGCGACGCTGATCGCCGGCGTCGCTGCCTGCTGGCCGGATGCCTGGCGTGACCAGCGTGAAGTCCCTGCCAATGACCTGTTTAAATCGGGCGGCTTCGTGGGCGGAACAAACCACACCATCCAGGCCACATTCGTGGGTCAGCTTCGCCAGGCGCTCGGCTTGCTCTGCCGGCGAAAGCGTGATACCCAGACCCAGCAAGTCATCTGCATTCATACTGGTCAGGACGGTGACCGCAATCAGCAACGGCGCTTGCTGACCAAAAGGCACTAACGCTTCCCGGGCGGCGTTCATCATACGCGCACCGCCGCTGGCGTGCACATTCACCATCCAGACACCAAGATCGGCGGCGGCGGCGACAGCATGGGCCGTTGTATTGGGAATATCATGGAATTTCAGGTCGAGGAAGATTTCAAAGCCGCGTTGTTGCAGCGTTTTGACCAACTGAGGGCCAAATAAGGTGAACATTTCTTTGCCCACTTTCAGGCGACAGCTACCTGGCTCTATCTGATCAACAAAATGCAGCGCGCTGTTTAAATCGTGGTAATCAAGCGCCACTAACACGGGTGAAGTCGGGGATAAGGCCATGCTATTTCCTCTGCGGTAGGCACCTGCTGGCGCGTTAGACAAACGGCACGCATTCTACCTGCCCGCATTTCCCATCACAATCCCTGTTATCCTGCGAGGCGATATTCGCACGGTGCTGATGCAGGCTGGTGAAGAGGCACTTTATAGTATGTTGTAACTAAATTAGGCACCAGAAAGACAGGCAACAGTGCGCATCGCGTGCGCAGTCATTGCCCGTCGAGTCCCCGAATCGGTTTGACCGATGACCAGGTGCGGCAGGAAGGACAATGCCAGTAGAGCGCATGGGCAGTAAACCCGCATTTCTGGCAACGGTAGCGCGGCTTGGTCCGGATTTGTTCGCCGACCAGGTCGCGCAGGACCATCAGACTCTCTTTGGCGCGACCGTCTTCCGCCTCACGCAGGTGAAACTCCATCAGGCGATGAAACACGCGCATATTGGGATGACGCTGTAGCTGATGATTAATGTAATTTTGTGCGGCTTCCGCGCCCTGCTCTTGCTCCAGAATCGCGGAAAGATAAAGTTCTGCGGCGGCGCCGGTATTTTCTTCCACGCAGCGTTTGAGAAAGGCGGCCCAGGCGTCGGGCTGATTAAGTCGCTGAAAACAGGTCTCCAGCATCGGCAGCGTTTCACTGACCAGTTCTTTGTCCTGATCCAATACACGTTGCAGATGCTCAACCGCTTTGCCGTACTCCCCTTTCTCCATCAGAATGCGTCCCATCATAATGGAGACTCGCGCGCTCTGGCGATCTGCCGCCTCGCCCTTTTTCAACAGCGTCATTGCGCGGTCAAGATCGTCGCTGCTCATCGCCTGCAAAGCCAGTTCACAGTAGAAATGCGCGATCTCGCCCTTCTGCTTGTCTTTGCCTAATTTCACCAGGCGCTCAGCGACCTCAATCGCCTGAAGCCAGTCGCTGGTCGCCTGATGAATAAGCAATAACTGCTGCAGAGCACCAATGCGGAAATCCGTTTCATCGGTGAGCTGTTTAAACATGTCTTCTGCGCGGTCATAAAGCCCCGCGGCCATGTAATCGCGCCCCAGTTGCTGGATAGCCAATAAACGCTGCTCATAGCTCAGGGAAGCACTTTCCATTAACGACTGATGGATTCGAATCGCACGGTCAACTTCACCGCGGGAGCGGAACAGGTTTCCCAGCGTGAGATGCGCCTCAACGGTGCCGCTGTCTTCCTTCAGCATATCAAGGAACAGATCGACCGCTTTATCCTGTTGGTTGGACAGCAGAAAGTTAACGCCGGCCACGTATTCGCGTGACAAGCGGTTGGATTCCTGTTGCTTGTCCTGCTGCGCACTACGGCGTCCCATGTACCAGCCATAGGCCGCCGCAACAGGCAGTAACAGAAACAGCAGTTCTAACATGGAATCTTATTCCTGCACGGTTGGCGGCAACGGTTTACCACCTGTGCCAGGCGCATTCTGATCAACCTGAGCCTGCAGACGTTTAATTTTACGTTGGGCGTTCGCCAGCGAGACGCGAACACGCAGCCAGAACAGCCCACAAATGACCCAGCCCAGCAGGAAGCCCACGCCGAACAACGTTGCCAGTAAAGTGGAGATACGGAAATCGCCCTGCGCCAGCAGATAGTTAAAGGTGATAACCTGGTCGTTGTGTGCGCCAAGGGTCACAGAAATGATAAAAATGACCAAAACCACTAAAAAAATCAGCAAATATTTCACAGTGCATCCTGTTGTGAGGTTGTCGAATCAAAGTATGCCAAAATTACGGCAGAAATACTGCTCCTTGCAGCATCAGGCGAAGCACTTTTGCGCGGTTCAGTCGCAAGATATGAGGCTGAACGGCGCAATTACAATCCCTGGTCGCGTTCTGCCACTTCCTTTTGCTCGTCGGGGGGCAACGTCAGCGGTCCACAAAAGCGCTGGGCAAGCCAGGTGGCGATGACCACCAAAAACCAGGACAGCACGGTGGCAACGGCAAGATCGCGCGGCCAGTGCATACCCAGTAACAAGCGGCTTCCCATAACGCCCACCGCCCAAACGCCGACCAGCACTATCGTTTTATAATGCCGGCGCGGCCATAGCAGGCCAATGACCAGTAATGCCCAGCTCGCCGCGAACAAGGTATGACCTGACGGGAAGGCGAACCCTGTTTCAAACGCCCAGTGCTTTTTCAGCCACACCGGAATATGCGATTCATCCGCAATCAGTGCGGTAACGCGTTCACCACGCTGGGTGCGGTTTAACTGATAGAAGGTTTTGTCATCCAGACCGTGCGTTTTCTCCAGCCATACCACATAAGGTCGGGGTTCCTGCACCCGCTCTTTAATGAATGATTTGGTATACTGGCCCGCCAGAATCGTGACATTCATGATCAGCAACAGCAGCAATGCCGGTTTAAGCCGAAAGCGAAGACACCATAATACCCAGGCACTTAACACCAGGCTGGTCAGTATGCCCCATGGCCGGGTCACCGTTTCTGTCATCCAGAACAGGACTCTCAGAAACGTGTTACTTTCCTCGGGTTGCCATTGCCAGCCGGACAGCCACACGGCTAATGGCATCATCAGCAGTAACACCATCCCTGCTGTGGTACGTTGCAAAATTTTAACCATCCCTTTTCCCTTTTTGCTGATGAAAAGCCGTCATACCGGTAAAACTTTAGCTTAAAAAAGAATAACATAACCTTTACGGATTAGATAATCGTGCTTTATCACAACAATCGTTTACACAGATTAACAGCCAACCTCGCGGTTGTGGCACAATATTGCATGTTTGTCGGGCCACATCGGCCTGTGCACTATCATGATGATAGTGCATCCTCTGATGGTTCTGGAGAGTCACATGCAGCTTAAACGGGTGGCAGAAGCCAAACTGCCAACGCCATGGGGAGATTTCCTGATGGTAGGTTTTGAAGAACTGGCAACCGGTCACGACCACGTTGCTCTGGTCTTTGGCGATATCAATGATAACGAACCGGTCCTGGCGCGCGTTCATTCGGAATGCCTTACCGGTGATGCGCTGTTCAGCCTGCGTTGCGATTGCGGCTTTCAACTTGAAGCTGCGCTGAATGCCATTGCCGAAGAAGGACGTGGTGTATTGCTTTATCACCGCCAGGAAGGCCGCAATATCGGCCTGCTGAATAAGATTCGCGCTTACGCTTTGCAGGACAAAGGGTATGACACGGTTGAAGCTAACCATCAGCTCGGTTTTGCCGCTGATGAACGTGACTTCACGCTCTGCGCAGATATGTTTAAGCTCCTTGGGGTGAACGAGGTTCGCCTGCTTACAAATAATCCGCGCAAGGTTGAAATCCTGAGCGAAGCCGGTATTAACATCGTTGAACGTGTGCCGTTGGTGGTGGGACGGAATCCCAAAAATGCGCACTATCTCGATACCAAAGCCGAAAAAATGGGCCATCTGTTGCCGAAGCAGTGAATAAAAAAGCCGGGTTTCCCCGGCTTTTTCGTATCAGTTGAGCATATTTCGAATCACATAATGCAGAATACCGTCGTTGCGGTAATAGGTCAGCTCATTACCGGTATCAATGCGACAGCGGGTATCCAGCTTCTCTTTGCTGCCATCGGCACGCGTGATTGTCACTGGCACGGTGCAGCCCGGCGTGAGCTGTGACAGGTTCTCAACGTCAATCGACTCATCCCCTTTCAGTCCTAATGTTTTACGCGTTACGCCCTGGGGGAATTCCAGCGGTAAGATCCCCATACCGATCAGATTAGAGCGGTGGATACGTTCGAACGATTCGGCGATCACCACGCGAACGCCCTGCAGACGCGGTCCCTTCGCTGCCCAGTCACGACTCGAACCTGACCCGTACTCTTTACCGGCAATGACGGCCAGCGGCACGCCTTCGGCCTGATATTTCATCGCGGCATCGTAAATGGCCAGTTGTTCACCACTCGGATAATGTTTGGTATAGCCACCCTCAACGCCCGGCACCATTTCATTGCGGATACGAATGTTGGCAAAGGTTCCGCGCATCATGACTTCGTGGTTACCACGACGCGAGCCATAGGAATTGAAGTCATTGCGCTCGACACCATGCGCCAACAGATAGCGCCCTGCCGGGCTTTCTGCTTTGATGCTGCCTGCCGGTGAAATATGATCTGTTGTGACCGAATCCCCCAGAATAGCCAGCAAACGCGCACCACGAATGTCTTCGACCGGTTTGGGCGTTTTTTCCATGTCATCAAAGAACGGTGACAGACGGATATAGGTTGATCCTTCGTCCCAGTCATAGGTCGCGGCTTCGCTGACTTTGATCGCCTGCCATTCGGGCGTACCGTCAAAGACTTCCGCATACTCTTTGTGGTACATATCGCTGGTAACCTGCTGTACCGCTGTCGCGATTTCTTCAGGTGAAGGCCAGATATCTTTCAAAAAGACCGGCTTGCCATCCCGATCCTGTCCGAGCGGATCAGTTTGCAGGTTGATCTTCATATTCCCCGCGAGCGCATAGGCCACCACCAGCGGCGGTGAAGCCAGCCAGTTGGTTTTAATCAGCGGATGAATACGGCCTTCGAAATTACGGTTACCCGACAGCACGGCCCCTACTGTGAGGTCGCCCTCTTTAATCGCCGATTCGATCGCATCCGGCAGCGGACCGGAGTTACCGATACAGGTTGTACAGCCATAACCGACCAGATTAAAGCCCAGTTTATCGAGGAACGGCGTCAGTTGTGCGACGGCCAGATAGTCGGAAACCACTTTAGAGCCCGGGGCAAGCGATGCCTTGACCCACGGCTGACGTTTCAGGCCCCGCTCTACCGCCTTTTTCGCCAGTAAACCTGCGGCCATCAGGACACTTGGGTTTGAGGTGTTTGTACACGAGGTGATCGCCGCAATGGCCACCGCGCCGTCGGTCAGGGTATGGGAAAGTCCGGTGTCGCTGTCCGTGTAGGTGACTTCTTTGTGAGGTTTCTGCGCGTGGTTGACTTCCAGTTCATTGCTGGCGTCGAACGCCGCCGGGACATCGCCCAGGGACACGCGATCCTGTGGGCGTTTTGGTCCGGCCAGACTTGATTCAACATCATTCATGTCCAGCGCAAGACTGCTGGTGAAGACAGGTTCATCGCCCGCATTACGCCACATTCCCTGGCGTTTAGCATAATGTTCTACCAGCGCAACCTGTTCGGCATCGCGTCCGGTTAAGGTCATATAGCTCAGTGTCACTTCATCCACAGGGAAGAAACCGCAGGTGGCGCCGTATTCCGGTGCCATATTGGCGATGGTTGCGCGGTCCGCCAGCGGCAGATCGGCCAGGCCATCACCATAGAATTCTACAAATTTGCCCACCACGCCGTGCTTACGCAACATTTGCGTCACCGTTAGCACCAGATCGGTCGCGGTAATGCCCGGCCGCAGTTTGCCAGTGAGTTTGAAGCCCACGACATCCGGGATCAGCATAGACACCGGTTGCCCCAGCATCGCCGCTTCGGCTTCAATCCCGCCGACGCCCCATCCCAGCACGCCAAGCGCATTGATCATCGTGGTATGAGAATCCGTCCCGACTAAGGTGTCCGGCCAGGCATAGGTTTCGCCGTTTATCTGCTGCTGCCAGATTGCTTTCCCCAGGTATTCAAGGTTTACCTGGTGACAGATCCCGGTCCCCGGTGGCACCACCCGGAACTGGTCAAAGGCTTTCTGGCCCCAGCGCAGGAAGACGTAACGCTCATGGTTGCGTTCCATCTCAAGCCGCACGTTCTCTTCAAAGGCATCGTCGTCGCCAAAATGGTCAACGGTGACGGAGTGGTCAATGACCAGATCGACCGGGGACAGTGGGTTGACTTTATTCACGTCTCCACCCAGTCGGTTCACCGCTTCGCGCATCGCGGCTAAATCAACAACGGCGGGTACGCCGGTGAAATCCTGCATTAAAACACGGGCCGGGCGGTAAGCAATTTCCCTGTCGGCGTGGCCGGTTTTTTGCCAGTCAACCAGCGCCTGAATATCTTCCTCAGTGACTGAGTCGCCATCCTGCCAGCGCAACAGGTTTTCTAACAGCACTTTGAGGGATTTAGGCAACCGATCAATGTTACCGAGATGTTGTGAAGCGCGAGGTAGACTGAAGATGTGATAGTTGTGATTATCTACCTGCAGTGTTTCCTGACTCTGCTCGCGTAGGGATGACGACATAGCTCCTCCTTTATAATACATGGTCTTTAAACCTCAGAGACAACAAGGTTTAGTATAAAGATAGACCACTTTTTTGTTAACGTTTTGATTACAACACAGATTGCTACAATCGGACGCAAACAAAAATGCCCCGCAATGTTGCGAGGCATTATTGAGAAAGAGACACGTTTAAATTATAGCGCTGCCCAGAGCGCTGCCATCCACACGGTAAATGAGAACGCATAAGCACTAAACCAGGTCATTTTAATCATATTCATAGCAATACTCCTGCGTAGAAAGGGCAATAAAAGCCGTACTCGCATCCTGATAAGGGATGACATCATTTATGCAACGTGTGAAGAGCGCTTAATTAAGTCAGAAAGACAGAAGAAATGTCGAAAGAAAAACGCGATGTAAAATTATTTTGTTTTCGGGTCCAGAAAGGACTCGATGAAATTACGCTGATGCTCGTTGAGATCCCAACTTTCGGGGATAGTCACTTTTTCCGCCTTTGCAACCGGCTCTTTCGCTTTATAGCCAGAGAGACGATGCTGACGAGTCGTCATGGTGTGCTTATGGCAGAGTGCGTTTGCCCACATGGCTTAACCCCAGATGCGCCAAATCATTAATGCTACAACCACCCAGAACAGCGCTGAGGCAGCGAACACAGTTAACCAGGCATTGCGACGAGTGTTACCTGTACGCTTAACCTTGGTGCTTTTAGCCGGGAAGCCCGGATCAACAGTCAGTCTCGTAGCCATAGTTTTTGATAATCACTCTCAATAAAACGATTGATAACATCGATTAAGATTTAGGAGGAATCCTAAACCCGTTAAGGCCAAAAATCCAGTCATTTTTATTGCACAAAACGATTAACGCAATTTATCAAAAATGTAAAATTACTTAAGTAACGATTAATGACTTATTACCCATACTATTAAAACCCGCCTGACAAAAATTTGAGTTAATTTAACTTCAGATCCAGTCATTACTAAAGACCGTGTTAACTAACCCCTAAATAAAAGCTTCTCCATCAAGCGTTAACTGGAGTATGGGAATAATCCTGGCAGCCCGCAAAGAAATCGCGTCAAAAATGTGTCGTATTTCGCATTTAAGATACAGCAAGCTTTAAACATGTGATCGACGTTACATTTACAAAAAGATAATGAAACTTCTCAATATAAACATGGCGCTAACATTCTTGCATAAAAAAGGCTGCACTAAGCAGCCTGAGAATACGCGACGACAGATAACCGTTACTTAAACGGCAGCTTGATATCTTTAAACATGGCCTCAATGTCCTCGTTGGAACGCAACGCTACAGCCGTATCCACGACATCGCGCGTCAGATGAGGAGCGAAGCGCTGGATGAAGTCATACATATAACTGCGCAGGAAGGTGCTGCGGCGGAAACCAATCTTCGTCGTACTGTTGGTGAAGATTTCAGAGGCTTCAATTCTGACGAGGTCAGGATCAGCAACGGGATCCACCGCCATACTCGCAATCACCCCTACGCCCAGCCCCAGGCGAACATACGTTTTAATGACGTCGGCATCCGTTGCGGTAAAGACGATACGTGGCGTCAACCCCGCGCGCATAAAGGCGGTATCCAGCTCGGAGCGTCCGGTGAAGCCGAAGGTATAGGTTACCAGCGGAAAATCGGCCAGCTCCTCTATCGTCACCTGCCCTTTTCCCGCCAGCGGATGGTCTGGCGTGACCACGATAGCGCGGTTCCAGTGATAGCACGGTAGCATAATGAGATCGTCGTAGAGGTGGAGCGCTTCCGTGGCAATTGCAAAGTCTGCGTTGCCTTTAGAAACCGCCTCGGCAATCTGCGTTGGTGAACCCTGATGCATATGCAGCGAGACACGTGGATAACGTTCGATAAAGCCCTTAATCACGCCGGGCAGCGCATAGCGCGCCTGAGTGTGCGTAGTGGCAACATATAACGAGCCTTTATCCGGCCAGGTATGTTCACCTGCGACAGATTTAATGGCATCCACTTTGGAAAGCACTTCGCGCGCAATGCGAATGATTTCTTCACCGGCGGGCGTAACCTGCGTCAGGTGCTTACCGCTGCGGGCGAAAATCTGCACCCCAAGCTCATCCTCCAGCATACGGACCTGCTTACTGATGCCCGGCTGCGAAGTGTAAAGCCCTTCTGCTGTCGATGAAACATTCAGGTTGTGGTTCACGACTTCTACGATATAGCGCAACTGCTGTAATTTCATATCTGTTGTTATCCTGGTCGGTTACAGAGTCGCATCCCCGGGTGGCGTACTGTCGCCCAGGCGGGTGAAAGGTGCTGAGCAGAAAGAAGGGATCGGAAATGCTATAACCACTATAGCATTTTAAGTATCAATGTAGAACGGAATGATATAAGGCGGGGAAAAAAGGCCAGCAATGCTGGCCTTACAGGGTTACTTTTTCGCTTCCTGCCACTTGCCGTCAATGTAAAACGCTGACCAGCCTGTCGCTTTGCCGTCTTTTTCAGACGCCACATACTGCTGTTTCGTTTTACGGCTAAAGCGCACCAGCGTCTTGTTGCCTTCCGGATCGGTTGCTGGCGCTTCGGCCAGATATTTCAACTTCTCAGGTAAACGGTCGTGGAAACGCTGCAGCTCTTCCACCAACGGTGCGCGGGTTTCACGCGATTTGGGGAAGGTATTGGCGGCCAGGAACACACCGGCAGCACCGTCACGCAACACAAAATACGCATCCGATTTTTCACACGGCAGTTCGGGCAGCGGCACGGGATCTTCTTTCGGCGGGGCGACATCGCCATTACGCAAAATCTTACGGGTGTTCTTACAGTCATCATTGGTACAGGCCATGTATTTACCGAAACGCCCCATTTTCAGGTGCATTTCAGAACCACATTTTTCGCACTCGACGACCGGACCATCGTAGCCCTTGATACGAAACTCCCCTTCTTCGATTTCATAACCATCGCACTCAGGGTTGTTACCGCAAACGTGCAGCTTGCGTCCGTTATCAATCAGATAGCTGTCCATCGCTGTGCCACATTTCTGGCAACGACGACGGGCACGCAGCGCGTTGGTTTCGGCATCGTCCCCTTCCAGAATATTCAGAACTTCATTTTCCGGAATCAGGTTGATAGTTTGCTTGCAACGCTCTTTCGGCGGTAACGCATAGCCTGAACACCCCAGGAAAACACCGGTGCTGGCTGTCCGAATCCCCATTTTACGGCCGCAGGTTGGGCAGTCGATGGAGGTCAGGACCATCTGATTCGGCTGCATTCCGCCTTCTTCCGGATCTTTCTCAGCCTGTTCCAGTTGCTGGCTGAAATCGGAGAAGAAGCGATCCAGAACCGCCTTCCACTCCGCCTGATTGTTGGCGACCTGGTCGAGGCTGTTTTCCATGTGAGCGGTAAAGTCGTAATTCATCAGCTCGCGGAAGTTCTCTTCCAGACGATCGGTGACAATTTCGCCCATTTTTTCAGCGTAAAAGCGGCGGTTTTCCACCCTGACGTAGCCACGATCCTGGATAGTGGAAATGATGGCCGCATAGGTCGAAGGACGGCCGATACCGCGTTTTTCCAGCTCACGGACCA
Organism: Pantoea sp. PNA 14-12; assembly: GCF_004364735.1. NCBI lineage: Bacteria > Pseudomonadati > Pseudomonadota > Gammaproteobacteria > Enterobacterales > Erwiniaceae > Pantoea > Pantoea sp. PNA 14-12. Next base: position 1,400,085 of record NZ_SOAJ01000001.1, read on the forward strand.
GTGAAGCTTCACTAAAGCGGGCCGGTGGCTTGGTAAAGTGCTGGCTGGGTAACAGGTCCTGCAGGCTCAGCTCATCGCCAACGTTAACCGGCGGTAAAGTACGATCCTCATCATTCTTACGCAGCGCAGGCATGACTTTGGTCCAGCCGTCAAAGCGCAGCGTACGCCCTTTGGCCTTCAGTTTGTAATCCCCTGCCGTGACTGTCAGCGTGGTCGAATCGTACTGTGCCGGTGTCATCTGACAGGCGACAAACTGACGCCAGATAAGCTGATACAGTTTCTGCGCATCCGCTTCCATATCTTTGAGCTGCTCGGCCAGCACTTCCACATCTGATGGACGGATGGCTTCATGCGCTTCCTGCGAATTCTCTTTGCTGGCGAAGGTATTCGCCGCATCGGGCAGGTACTTTTTACCAAAATGGCCTTCAATGTAGCCGCGCACCATCGAAACCGCATCCTGGCTCAGGTTCGTGGAATCGGTACGCATATAGGTGATATGGCCCGCTTCATACAGGCGCTGCGCCATCATCATGGTCTTTTTCACGCCAAAGCCCAGCCGGGTACTCGCCGCCTGCTGCAACGTGGAGGTAATAAACGGCGCGCCGGGTTTGCTGCTGGTTGGCTTGTCTTCACGGTCCGTGACCGCAAAGCGCGCTTTTTCCAGCAGAGCCAGCGCGGCGTGCGTCTGGTCGTGATTGACCGGACGGAACGGTTTATCGCCCGCATGAGTGACGTCCATCGTCAGCTCATCGCCCTTCGGCGTGGTCAGGTTAGCGCTCAGTTCCCAGTACTCTTCGGGCACAAAAGCTTTGATTTCACGCTCACGCTCAACCACTAACCGGACAGCAACAGACTGCACGCGACCGGCAGACAGGCCTCGCGCGATTTTTTTCCATAATAACGGGGATACCATGTACCCCACGACACGGTCCATAAAGCGGCGTGCCTGCTGTGCATTGACGCGGTCAATGTTGAGTTCGCCCGGCGTTTCAAACGCCTGGCGAATCGCATTTTTGGTGATCTCATTGAACACCACGCGGCTAAAGCGCTTATCGTCACCCCCGATCACTTCCCGCAGGTGCCACGCAATGGCTTCCCCTTCGCGGTCAAGGTCGGTTGCGAGATAGATATGGTCGGCGTTCTCGGCTAAAGCTTTGAGTTCCGCTACCACTTTCTCTTTATTGGGCAGGATTTGATAATCCGCTTCCCAGCCGTGATAGGGATCAACGCCCATACGACTGACCAGTGCGGCTTTCTCATCCTTCTTAACTTTTTTGGCTTTCTTATCTGTCGGGGTTTCAGCACTTTTTTTGGCGGTTGAACCACTGGTCGGCAGATCCCGGATATGGCCCACGCTGGATTTCACCACGTAGCCACTGCCGAGGTATTTATTGATTGTTTTAGCCTTTGCCGGGGACTCAACAATAACGAGTGCTTTACCCATATTTACCTTTACCTAATGAATACATCCTGCTCAACGGGAGAGGATTGGACGCCCTGAAAACCCATCGGGTTCAATATTGCTACGCCTGTTTGGTATTTCAAGACGTGGGGCTCAATCTCTGGTCAGTCGATTCTTTACAGTGCAACTTTATGATAAAAATCGCTTTTTCTGCCTGACTTAATCGCACTTCCCGGTGCAATATCCCTGGAATCTGAAACGCCCACACTGTACCTGATAAAATCTGTTACGCAACTTAATTAGCATCTGGTGTGAGGAAAGCCCTTTTTTTACCCCTGCCCACGATTTGTCGAACAGTGCAGTACGGAAGTAATATAGAAAGAATTATCAGACTGTCAAAAAGGCACAGACATATGCAGAATCTGACTGAGGGAGTGTCGTCCCAGGCACTGTTAGACATCGCTAACGCGATGCTCAGGGAACATGATGATTTTATCGCCGGTATTGAAGCTACTGCCGTCAGCCAGCAGGGCGACGTGCTGGTGTTTAAAGGGCCGTACTTTTTGGACGCGGAAGGCCTGCCGACCGCAAAAACCACGGCGGTGTTCAACCTGTTCAAACACCTGGCCGTTCTGCTGTCACCCCGTTATCACCTGGTATAAAAAACCCGGCCTGAGCCGGGTCGATGCATCATAAAAACCGTTTGTCGCTGCGCTGCCACCATTTGAGCATAATGCGCTCAAGCACCTGCCCTGCGCTTTGCGTCAGGCGATCGATTTTTGAACGACGGCGCACATACGTCACGCCCAGTACCGTGAATTTCGCCATATTCGCGATAATGAGATCGTCACTGGTCGAAATGCGATCGATCAGACCCAGTCCAAGCGCCTGCCGGCCATACCAGTGCTCGCCGGTTGCCACCCGGTCAATGTCGAGGGAAGGACGCATTTCATGAACAAACTGTTTAAACAACAGGTGGGTTTCGTTCAAATCCTGCTGAAACTTTTCACGTCCTTCTTCGGTGTTTTCACCAAACAGCGTCAGCGTACGTTTGTACTGACCCGCCGTGTGTAACTCAACGTCAATGTCATTACGTTTCAACAGACGGTTGAAGTTAGGGATTTGCGCGACAACCCCGATGGAACCGATGACGGCAAAAGGCGCGGCCACGATGGTATTGGCCACACAGGCCATCATATAGCCGCCGCTCGCCGCCACTTTGTCCACGGCCGCTGTCAGGTTCAACCCGGCATCACGCAGGCGCTGCAATTGTGACGCCGCCAGGCCATAACCGTGAACCATGCCGCCCGGGCTTTCCAGACGCAGTAACACTTCATCGCCCGGCTGGGCAACCGCCAGAATGGCTGAAATTTCTTCGCGTAGCGATTTCACTTCACTGGCATCGATGCTGCCATTGAAATTAAGCACGTACAACGTGGGTTTTACGGTGTCGACATTGCCCTGCTTCGCGTCGCGTTTCTCTGCTTTCGCCTTCTGTTTTTCGGCCTTTTTATGGTTTTTTAACCACAGTTTTTGCGCCTGCGGTTTCATTTTCTCAAGCTGCAACGCCTCTTTCATCTTGTTGTAATCGTCATCTAACCGCGTTAATCGCAGTTGTCCGCCCGGGTGACGTTTACGCTGAGCGGCATGCACAACAATCATGACGATGGCAGCAATGGCAACGACCACCGTCACCGCTTTTGCTAAAAACAATCCATAACTCAAAAGAAGATCCATCATGTCGCCTTATTAAACAGAGGATTACTGACAAACGCCTAGTTTAACGGGTTTATGCTACTGCGTCGCCTGAAATGCCAGCATCTGGCACAGATTGTCCCTATTGCTAATTGCGTCGTGCCCTGAATTAGGGCATAAAGCGAAAAACCCAGACGTTGCGGGAGGTTCCCAACATGCATTATCAACCGAAAGATGATCTACTTGCCCATCGCATTATCCTGGTGACGGGTGCTTCTGACGGCATTGGACGCGAAGCGGCCCTGACCTACGCACGCTTCGGCGCGGAGGTGATTTTACTGGGGCGCAGCGCTGAAAAGCTGCAGCAGACAGAAGCGTTGATAAACCAACTGAATAAGCGCCCTGCCCATTCGGTGGTATTGGATCTTTCAGACGCCACGCCGGCACACTGTGCGCAGCTAGCGCAGGAACTGGCGCAAACATTCTCCCGTCTGGATGGTGTGTTACATAACGCCAGTATCTTAGGTGAGATTGTTCCGCTGGCCGACCTGGATCCGCAAACCTGGCAACAGGTCATGAAAATTAATGTTGATGCCACGTTTTACCTCACCCAGGCGCTATTGCCGTTGCTGCTCAAATCCGAAAGCGGCTCACTGGTATTCACGACGTCAAGTGTGGGCCGTACCGGGCGCGCGGGTTGGGGTGCCTACGCGGTATCAAAGTTCGCCACAGAAGGCATGATGCAGGTGCTGGCCGACGAGTATAAAAATCAGGCATTGCGGGTTAACTGTATTAATCCCGGTGGTACGCGTACGAAAATGCGCGCCAGTGCGTTTCCTCAGGAAGACGCCGGTAAACTCAAAACGCCTGCCGATATCATGCCCCTTTACCTCTATTTAATGGGCGATGACAGCCGCCGTAAAACCGGTATGAGCTTCGATGCGCAGCCAGGCAGAAAACCCGGGGCCGCAGAGTAATGACCAGCGATCGTCATCAACAGCGGCAACAGCGTCTGAAAGAACAGGTGGATGCCCGCATTGCTGCCGCTCAGCAAGTCAGAGGCATTTTGATGGTGTTTACCGGAAACGGTAAAGGGAAAACCACCGCTGCGTTTGGCACGGCTCTACGCGCCTGCGGGCATGGCAAACGTGCCGCGGCCATTCAGTTCATTAAGGGAGAATGGCCCAACGGCGAACGCAACCTTCTGGCCCGGCACGGAGTGGAGTTTCAGGTAATGGCCACGGGTTTCACCTGGGAAACGCAAAATCGCCAGACCGACACAGCGGCCTGCCTGGCCGTCTGGGAACATGCCAGACGCATGCTGTCGGATGACACGCTTGATTTAGTGATTCTGGATGAGATCACCTACATGATCAGTATGGATTATCTGTCACTCGACGAGCTGGTAACCGCTCTGCAAGGCCGTCCTGCCCACCAAAGCGTCATCCTTACGGGTCGGGGTTGCCATCGCACCTTACTGGATATGGCTGACACCGTGACGGAAATGCGCCCGGTGAAACATGCCTTTGACGCCGGTATCCAGGCACAGCAGGGAATAGACTGGTAGCCTTTACCGCAGGCTGGCTGCCCTTATGCATCCGGCCTGCTTATCTTACGCTGTGCCCCCTCTGTACTTCCTTTTCCCTGTTTATCGGCCTGCATGCCCGCTTATTGTTATTGCAGCCCGGCACAGCTGGTCCTCAGGGCTTTTCCCGCTTTTATTTTCCATTCATGTTAATTTTGCGAAACGTTTTACGCGCCTTTTCCAGAAACCCTGCCTGCAAACCGGCGTCATCCGCCGCCGCCATGATTGATCTCAATCACATATTTTTACCGTTGAGAGACGTAAAACCGATCGGGATCACTCTTCAATGTTAAATAAATGATAAAAAATATTTAGCTTTAATATCATCCCATTGCACGTGGTTAATCAAATCAACAGGTTAATCATTACCGTGCTAATCGATTCCATAATTAAATGTTCTTTCTGATAATAATTGAATAACTTTTGCCAATAAGAGGGCTCTTATTTTGCTGACCATACTGGGCTTTACGATGGTGGTTTGTTTCATGTATCTGATCATGACCAAACGCATGTCAGCGCTAATCGCGCTCATTCTTATCCCGACGCTTTTTGCGCTTATCGGCGGGTTTTATCACGGACTTGGGGAAATGATGCTGAACGGGGTCAAAACGCTGGCTCCGACGGGTGTGATGCTGACGTTTTCTATTCTCTATTTCGGCCTGATGATCGATGCCGGACTGTTTGATCCGCTGGTGCGTTTCATCCTGAAAATTGTGCGTGGCGACCCGCTTAAAGTGCTGGTCGGTACCGCTGTATTAACCTTGCTGGTCTCGCTGGATGGCGACAGTTCCACCACCTACATGATTGCTATTGCCGCGTTTCTTCCCCTCTACCGGAAACTGGGCATGAATGTGCTGGCAATGACCTGCCTGGTTAACCTGGCCAGCGGCATCATGAACCTGTCGCCGTGGGGAGGCCCCACTGCCCGCGCGGCGGCCGCGCTGCGCATTGATGCGCTGGATATATTCATTCCCATGCTACCGGCCATCCTTATCGCCTGTGTTGCTCTTGTCGGTCTGGCCTTCGTGTTTGGGCTACAGGAACGTAAACGTCTGGGCGTCATGCGCATCAGCGACGACCATCTGAATAATATCGAACTGGGCCTGGGTGATGCAGACGAATGCGCAGCAAATCGCCGGCCCAAAATGTTCTGGCCAAACTTTATTCTGACCACGGTACTGCTGGTGCTTCTGGTGGTGGGTGCCATGCCCATCCAGATTCTGTTTATGCTGGCTTTTGCAATTGCCGTCATGCTTAATTACCCCTCGCTTGAAGAGCAAAAAGCCCGTATCGGTTCACACGCCAGTAATGTGCTGGCAGTGACTGCCTTGATTTTTGCGGCAGGTATTTTTACCGGCATACTGTCAGGTACCGGCATGGTGGACGCCATGGCGAAAAGTCTGCTGGCCTTTATTCCGCACAGTTTCGGACCTTATCTTGCGCTATTTACCGCCCTGATCAGTCTGCCGTTTACCTTTTTTATGTCCAACGATGCTTTCTACTTTGGCATTCTGCCTGTCATCGCGCAGACGGCCGCCAGCTATGGCATTTCAGCAGAAGAAATTGCCCGAGCCTCCATTGTGGGCCAACCCTTCCATCTGCTGAGTCCACTGGTGCCGTCGGTCTATCTGTTAGTCGGTCTGGCCAAAGTGGATATCGGTGACCATCAACGTTTTGCCATAAAATGGGGGATTTTGATTAGCCTGGTGCTGATGGCGGGCGGCTTAGTAACCGGCGCGTTTCCCCTCTTCCACCGGTAAGATGTCCGGGAGCGTCAGCCAGAAAGTAAAAAGCCGCAACAGACGATGTTGCGGCTTTTTTATAGCCTTATATCAACCCGGCAGGCACTCAGGTTGCGTTGCGTTTGCTACTGGCATTACGACGAGCGGGTCTGCCACTGGCCTGACTGTGGCGTTTCACGGCCCGACGAATCTGATTGGCTTTTGTACGACGGCGATCTTTCTCAACCGCCAGTTTGGTGACGGTTTCGTCATCCATTCCTACCAGATTGCGCAGATAATTTACCGCAGGCAGATCCAGTTCCATCCAGCCACCGCGTGGTACACCTTTTGGCAAGGTGATGTCGCCATAGCGGACACGCATCAGGCGGCTGACCTGCACACCCACGGCTTCCCATAAACGGCGAACTTCACGGTTGCGTCCTTCAGTCAGGGTAACGTTGTACCACTGGTTGATGCCTTCTCCACCCGCAAAACGCAATGTTTTGAACGCTGCCGGACCATCTTCCAGTTGCACACCTTTACTGAGCTGACGAATTTTGTCATCGTCAACCTGGCCAAACACGCGCACCGCGTATTCACGTTCCACTTCCCGGCTGGGATGCATCAGGCGGTTAGCCAGTTCACCATCCGTTGTAAAAAGCATGAGTCCACAGGTATTCACGTCAAGGCGGCCAACGGCAATCCAGCGTGAACCGCGCAGGCGCGGCAGACGATCGAAGACCGTAGGCCGCCCTTCAGGATCGCTGCGTGTGCAGAGTTCACCTTCAGGTTTGTAATACGCCAGCACACGGCACACTTCTGTTGCAGATTCAGCAATCGATACCAGATGGCCATCAATACGGATTTTCAGGGCTTTATTGTTTTCGATGCGATCGCCGAGTGTGGCAAGCTTACCGTCAACGCTCACGCGTCCGGCCGCAATCATCGCTTCAATTTCACGACGCGAACCGTGACCGGCACGCGCTAAAACCTTTTGTAACTTCTCGCTCATGGAGCTACCTCATTGTCGCCTTCCCAGGCGTCGGATGGATTAGGTAATTAAACCTTTAAAATCAATAGGTTATATTTTCCTGTTGGCCCCATTATACAGCATGTCTGAGGCATTGTAACCCGTAATGTGCCGCCCGGAAGCGGCGTACGGGGCCTGGCTGCTGACCCGTGCCTTACGACACCTGTCCCGGGCGTGACGATCCCTACGCGCTCACGCCTGGTCCGGTTAAGATCTGGTCGAATTAGATGGCTGCGTTGCGTCCTGGTGATCGCGCGAGAAGATCATTATAAGCACACACGTTTATTTAGGGTAATTAAGTCAAATGACACAATCGTAGCAGGGGAAAATATTATCTGAATGTCACACTTGGTTACTTCATTTTAATTAATGTTACTTATCGCAGCTATTGGCTTTATTTCCGTCTTTACTCCCTCTTATAAATCATTTCCTGCCAAAACCGGTAGCGCATTAATGATTAAGTCTCCAGGTATCTGGCCTGACACTTTTCATTAACGGCTCACACTCAGTCGGCGCGCTAAACAGTTTTATTTTTGTGGCTGTTTACAAAAAAATAAAAACAAAATACCGCTACTTAAGTCAAATAAAATCATTGTGGGCCCCGGCAGCCCTCTGTTAGCCCGCCTCGCATCTTCAATGCACCCTGTTTACTCTATTATCAACAGGTTGCGTCGGGAAAAGCTATACAACATAAAAATCACTGTACAATTTTATTCATCAGCCGATAATGAAAGAATAATAAGGTGGTCATCACCCTGTTTTTTATCATTAAGTCCGCAATGACTTTTTTTTCTACCCTCGTAAAGTTAAAAAAAATTGGACTATTGCAATCTATTGCCGATAACACATTATGCGACCGGACAGTGAGCAGATTTTAATCCGTACGGTGTCAGTTATTTCTGACTCGGGCATTAAATTGCAGCACGCTAAAGGGTTGTTATTAATCTTAATACTGGCGCATCGGGAAACGCTGCGTTAATACGGCTCACGATGAGCTTTAATTTGCATGTCCTTAATCTTCACCAGGGATTTTACTGGCATGCTTAAGCGAAGACACCACCATGAAAAAACGTTTTGTAAGTTCAGCGTTGATTGCGTTGGCGCTGAGCGGTTGTTCCGTGGGCCATACCGAGTACAGCCGAACGGCAATGCAGCACGTGGATATGAGCGTGACAGGCATTCCGACGATTCTGGGTTTAGGCACGCTGGGCACCACTATTCCGTTGACGCCTGAATACAGCCTGACTGCCGCGCATGTGGCAAAATTTGCCGTGCAGCGCGTGAAGTCTTATCACCCTTACTGCGACCTTGCGATTATTTATCACAAGAATCCGCCTGATACGCTGGCTCACTTCCGCAGCACCGATATTGGCGATCACGTAAAGATGTACGGTTACAGCTATATTTCGGCGCTACCTGTTGAATCAAAAGGTGTGAATCTCGCACGCACCGCCATTCGTAACCTCTGGAATAAAAGTCCGTGCATCGCGATGGCTTCCAATGCTGGCGTGGTTCAGGGGATGTCTGGCGGTGGGGTCTTCAATAGTGACGATACCATCGGCGGCGTGATCGTCGGGTATTCCGATTCAATTAAAAATGGCCGTAGCGGGAAAGTGATACTGAAAGATGTGTCACTCTATATCCCTTACGGCCAGTTTAAAAACTGGTTACAGGCGACGATTCCTGACACCCGTAAAACCTGAATGGCTTACATAAAAGGCGTTGTGTCGCCAGCGCCTTCACGGACAATTTCAGGGGCATCACTGGTCAAATCAATCACGGTGGTAGGCTGCTGTCCCAGCGTGCCGCCGTCAATGATTAAGTCCACCAGCTTACCAATACTCTGCTGAATGTCTTCCGGATCAGATTCAGTGAAATCATTGCCTGGCAGAATCAAGGATGTCGACATCATCGGTTCATTAAGCGCTTCCAGTAACGCCAGGGCCACTGGATTCGACGGGACACGTAAACCAATGGTTTTACGTTTCTCGTTCATCAGACGGCGCGGGACTTCTTTCGTCGCCTTCAGAATAAACGTGTAATTGCCCGGCGTGTTATTTTTAATCAGGCGGAACGCGCTGTTGCCCACCTGTGAATACACCGACAACTCAGACAAATCGCGGCACATCAGTGTGAAATTATGATGGCCATCGAGTTGTCGTATACGGCAAATGCGCTCCATCGCGCCTTTTTCTTCCAGACGACATCCCAGGGCATAGCCTGAGTCGGTCGGATAAACAATCACGCCACCTTTGTTCAGGTACTCCACAGCCTGGTTAATCAGACGCGGTTGCGGATTATCCGGATGAATATGAAACAGTTGACTCATAAAAACCTCTTGTCACCTTTCCGTGCATTCAGCAGCCGGAGCCAGTGCGGGAAAGCGTTCCCAGACGGGTTCTACGGCTGCGGGTAACCACAGTTTGCGGCCTAACTCAATCCACGGGCAGGGTTGATGAAAATCAGAACCTTGCGATGCGGCCAGATCGTTATCCCGGGCGTACCCGGCTAACGTGGTACGCTCATCGGGTGCCTGCTGACATTGTGCCACCTCGATAGCATCACCCCCCGCAGCGCGAAAATACGCGATCAGGCGTTTCAGCCATTTTGCCGACAATCCGTAGCGTCCCGGATGAGCCAGCACCGCACAGCCACCAGAATGGTGAATGGCATCAATGGCTTGATTAATTGTACACCATTGCGGCGGCACGTAGCCGGTTTTGCCTCGGGCCAGATAATTTTTGAATACCTGCGCCATAGTGCTCGCTTTGCCAACCTCAACCAGATAGCGGGCAAAATGTCCCCGCGTGATCATTCCCCCTTCGGCTAAACGCAGGGCGCCCGCCAGTGCATCGGGAATCTGGGCTTTTTCAAGCCGCTCAGCAATGCGTTGGGCGCGTTCCAGTCGCGTCGTATACTGACCAGCGAGGAACTGCGTCATGACGGGATGATGAATATCGATATTTAATCCAACAATATGGATCTCATGATTTTCCCACAGCGTGGAAATCTCGACGCCGGCTATGACATTGACTGGCAACGAAGCACGTAATGCGGCCTGCTGTGCCTCGGCGACGCCCGCCACGGTATCATGATCGGTAATGGCCAGCACACCTACGCGCATTTCAACCGCACGCTCGACCAGCGCCTGCGGGGATAGCAATCCATCGGAAGCCCGTGTATGACTATGTAGATCGTAAAGCGGAAAACGGGCGATATCGCTCAAAACAACTCCTGCTGGCGATGGAACAGGTCAGCATGATAACGATTTTATGGGTCACTGAAAAAGTGTATTGACATTTTTGTCACGAACCAGTTAACTAGTACACAAGTTCACCGCAGACGGGTATGTGTTTATGAAAATGGTTATTACGCTTTTCACTGGTTGGTGGCGCAATGTTTCCCGGTCGGGCGGCGTTGTCGTGCACACTTAGCGTAAACCTGTGCAGATACCTGAGCCCGCCAACAAGCGGGCTTTTTTTTGGACGACATTCAGAGAAATCATCATGCTCAATGCAAAACCTACAGTGAAGTTAATTACCGGTAACGCCCCTTATCGGGAAGATCCCGCCGCGGTTTTTCATCAGTTATGCGGCGCGCGCCCGTCAACGCTGCTGCTTGAATCTGCGGATATCGACAGCAAGGAAAATTTAAAAAGTCTGATGATCATCGACAGTGCCCTGCGTATCAGCGCGCTGGGTAACTGCGTCACTGTGCAAGCCCTGTCTGATAATGGTCGGGCGCTGCTGCCGCTGCTGGACGAGGCGCTTCCCGCCGAAATCAAAAATGAATCGCGCCCTGATGGCCGGGTGTTAACATTTACGACAACTCACGATCAGCAAGATGAAGACTCTCGCTTACGCGCCCTGTCGGTGTTTGATGCCCTGCGTGTGATTCCGCAGTTAGTGAACTCGCCCGCCGATGAGCGCGAAGCCGTGTTCGTTGGCGGCCTGTTTGCCTATGATCTGGTCGCGGGTTTTGAGGACCTGCCGACGCTCAGCAGTGAGCAGCGCTGCCCTGACTACTGTTTCTATCTGGCGGAAACCCTGCTGGTGCTCGATCACCAGGCACACAGTGCCCGCCTGCAGGCCAGCCTGTTCTGTCCGTCCACCCACGAATTCCAGCGTCTGCAAAGCCGTATTGAGCAGTTACACGGACAAATGCTGCAACCTGCACCTGCGTTGCCCGTCAAGCCGGTCGAAACGATGACGCTGACCACCAGCCAGAGCGATGAGGAATACTGTAATGTGGTGAGGAAGATGCAGGATGCTATTCGTATTGGTGAGATCTTCCAGGTCGTGCCATCACGTCGCTTCTCACTGCCCTGCCCGTCGCCGCTGGCCGCTTACGATACGTTAAAACGCAGTAATCCCAGCCCGTATATGTTCTTTATGCAGGATCAGGATTTTTCGCTCTTTGGCGCCTCGCCGGAAAGCTCGCTCAAGTACGACGCCGCCTCACGACAGATCGAAATTTACCCGATTGCCGGAACGCGTCCACGCGGTCGACATGCGGATGGCTCGCTGGACCGCGATCTGGACAGCCGTATCGAACTTGAAATGCGCACCGATCATAAAGAGCTGGCCGAGCACCTGATGCTGGTCGATCTCGCACGCAATGACCTGGCGCGCATTTGTCGTCCCGGAAGCCGCTACGTTGCGGATCTGACCAAGGTTGATCGTTATTCCTTTGTTATGCACCTGGTCTCACGCGTGGTGGGGACATTGCGTGAGGATCTGGATGTGCTACATGCCTACCGCGCCTGCATGAATATGGGCACGCTGAGCGGCGCGCCTAAAGTTCGCGCCATGCAACTGATCGCTGAAGCCGAAGGCACCCGACGCGGTATTTACGGCGGCGCTGTCGGCTATTTCACCGCCAACGGTGATTTGGATACCTGTATTGTGATCCGCTCAGCCTACGTGGAAGACGGCGTGGCCACTGTACAGGCCGGCGCGGGCGTGGTGCTCGACTCTAACCCACAGGCCGAGGCCGATGAAAGCCGCAATAAAGCCCGCGCGGTGCTGCGCGCTATCGCCACTGCTCATCACTGCAAGGAGATCTTCTGATGGCTGACATCCTGCTGCTGGATAACATCGACTCATTTACCTACAACCTTGTCGATCAACTGCGCACCTTTGGGCACAACGTGGTGATTTACCGCAACAACGTACCGGCCGCTTTGCTGATTGAACGTTTGCAGAGCATGGACAATCCTGTCCTGATGCTGTCACCCGGCCCTGGCGCGCCGAAAGACGCGGGCTGTATGCCCGAACTGCTGCGTGCGCTACGCGGAAAGTTACCGATTATCGGGATCTGCCTGGGCCATCAGGCGATTGTGGAAGCGTATGGCGGCCATGTCGGTCAGGCCGGTGAAATTTTGCATGGCAAAGCGTCATCCATTATCCATGACGGCGAGGCGATGTTTACCGGACTGAGTAATCCTCTTCCCGTTGCCCGTTACCACTCACTGGTGGGCAGCAATACACCAGACGAATTAACGGTCAATGCCAGCTACAACGGCATGGTGATGGCCGTCCGTCATGAACACGATCGGGTCTGCGGATTCCAGTTCCATCCTGAATCCATTTTAACCACTCAGGGCGCACGTCTGCTTGAACAGACACTTGCCTGGGCGCTGGCGAAGTAACAGGGAGAACGCAATGCAACCGATTCTGGAAAAACTTTACCAGTCGCATAGTCTGACGCAGGCAGAAAGCCACCAGCTGTTCAGCGCCATTATTACCGGCCAGCTTGAACCTACCCAACTGGCGGCGGCGTTGGTTGCGATGAAAGTCCGGGGCGAGAACCCGGAGGAAATCGCCGGGGCAGCCTGTGCCTTACTTGAAGATGCCAAACCGTTTCCGCGTCCGGATTATGCGTTCGCCGATATTGTGGGCACCGGCGGGGATGGCAGTAACAGCATTAATATTTCAACCGCCAGTGCCTTTGTCGCCGCTACCTGTGGTCTGAAGGTGGCAAAACATGGCAATCGCAGCGTATCCAGCAAATCGGGGTCATCCGACCTGCTGGCCGCTTTCGGGATTAACCTGGATATGCCCGCTGAGCTGGCGCGGCGCGCACTGGACGATCTGAATGTCTGCTTCCTGTTCGCACCGCAGTACCACACGGGCTTTCGCCATGCTATGCCGGTGCGTCAGCAGTTGAAGACCCGCACGTTGTTTAACGTTCTGGGGCCACTGATCAACCCTGCGCGCCCACCGTTAGCCGTTATTGGCGTGTACAGCCCTGAGCTGGTCTTGCCGATTGCTCAGACGCTGAAAGTATTAGGCTACCAGCGTGCAGCCGTGGTACATGGCGGCGGCATGGATGAGGTTGCCCTGCACGATGTGACACAGGTGGCCGAGCTGCGCGAAGGGGAAATCACCCGCTATCAGTTAAGTCCGGAGGATTTTGGTTTCGGATTCCATCCTAAAGACGCGCTGGCAGGCGGCACACCCGAAGAAAACCGTGACATTCTGACACGTTTACTCCAGGGTAATGGCGAGCAGGCCCATGAGGAGGCGGTTGCCGTGAATGTGGCCATGCTCCTGAAAGTATTTGGTAATGAAGATCTCCGTGAAAATGCACAGCGTGCGCTTAACGCCATCCGTAGCGGTCAGGCTTATGAGCGCGTGGTGGCTCTGGCATCAAGAGGATAATCATGCAGGGTACAGTGTTAGATAAAATCGTGAAAGACAAAGCCGTCTGGGTTGAAGCGCGTAAGCAGCAGCAACCGCTGGAAAGCTTCCAGCCGCGCATTGTTCCTTCCAGCCGTAGCTTTTATGACGCACTGCAGGGCACCCGCACTGCCTTTATTCTGGAATGCAAAAAGGCTTCGCCTTCAAAAGGGCTGATCCGCGATGATTTCGATCCCGAAATGATCGCCGGGGTGTATCGCCATTATGCTTCTGCCGTTTCGGTATTAACCGACGAAAAATATTTCCAGGGCGACTTTGCCTTTTTGCCCGTCGTTAGTGCTGCGATTACGCAGCCGGTGCTGTGTAAAGACTTTATCATCGACCCTTATCAAATTTATCTGGCGCGTTTTTATCAGGCTGACGCCATCCTGCTGATGCTGTCGGTCGTGGATGATGAGCAGTATCGTCAGCTTTCCGCCATCGCACACAGCCTGCAGATGGGCGTTTTGACTGAAGTCAGCAATGAGCAGGAGCTGGAACGCGCTATTGCGCTGGAAGCCAAAGTGGTCGGCATTAATAACCGCGACCTGCGCGATCTGTCGATTGATCTCAACCGGACGCGTCAGCTTGCGCCGCGTCTGGGGCAAGGTGTGACCGTTATCAGCGAATCGGGCATCAACAATTACCGCGATGTGCGTGAACTGAGTCATTTTGCAAATGGCTTCCTGATCGGTTCGGCATTGATGGAAGAAGAGGATCTTCACGCTGCGGTGCGACGTGTCACCCTGGGCAGCAACAAGGTATGCGGACTGACGCGCCCTGAAGATGCCTGCGCGGCCTGTGATGCCGGCGCTATTTACGGCGGAATTATTTTTGCCGAGGGCTCGCCGCGTCAGGTGGATACCGAGAAAGCACGTGCCGTGATAGCCGGTGCCCCGCTTAACTATGTGGGTGTGTTCCGCAATGCGGCAATAAGTGACATTGTCACTAAAGTGGAATCATTGCAGCTGTCTGCTGTGCAGTTGCATGGCGATGAAGACCACGCTTATGTGGCTGCGCTTTATCAGGCACTGCCTGAACAGGTACAAATCTGGAAAGCGCTCAGCATCAGCGACGCGTTGCCAGAACGTAACTGGCCGCATATTGACCGTTACGTTTTCGATAATGGTCAGGGCGGTTCGGGCCAGACCTTTGACTGGTCGCTGCTACACGGGCAGGACCTGAAGAATGTTCTGCTGGCCGGTGGGCTGAGCGCGGATAACTGTGTGGAAGCCGCACAGTTGGGTTGTGCAGGACTCGATTTTAATTCCGGTGTAGAAAGCGCGCCAGGCATCAAAGATGCCAGCAAAATTGCGGCGGTGTTCCGAACGCTTCGCGCCTACTGACTGGACTGGCCCGCCTGAAGGCGGGCACACAAAAGGATAGATCCATGACTTTACTTAATCCCTATTTCGGCGAGTTTGGCGGCATGTACGTGCCACAAATTCTGATGCCTGCGCTGAAGCAGCTTGAAGAAGCCTTTGTCAGCGCCCAAAAAGACCCTGAGTTTCAGGCTGAATTTACCGACCTGTTGAAAAACTATGCCGGCCGCCCGACAGCCTTAACCCTGTGCGGTAACCTGACCAAAGGCACTCAAACCCGCCTTTACCTGAAACGTGAAGATCTGCTGCACGGCGGCGCGCACAAAACGAACCAGGTACTGGGACAGGCGTTGCTGGCTAAACGGATGGGCAAAAACGAGATTATTGCGGAAACCGGAGCCGGTCAGCATGGTGTGGCTTCTGCCCTGGCCTGTGCGCTGCTGGGCATGAAATGCCGCATCTACATGGGCGCCAAGGATGTTGAGCGTCAGTCACCTAACGTCTTTCGTATGCGCCTGATGGGTGCCGAAGTGATTCCGGTTCACAGCGGTTCCGCCACCCTGAAAGATGCCTGTAACGAGGCGCTGCGTGACTGGTCGGGCAGCTATGAAACCGCCCACTATATGCTGGGCACCGCGGCCGGCCCGCACCCGTTCCCGACCATCGTGCGTGAGTTCCAGCGCATGATCGGTGAAGAGACGAAAAAACAGATTCTGGAAAAAGAAGGACGTCTGCCCGACGCCGTCATCGCCTGCGTCGGCGGCGGCTCCAATGCGATTGGCATGTTTGCCGATTTCATCGAGGAAGAGAGCGTCAAACTGATTGGCGTTGAGCCAGCGGGCCACGGTATCGAAACCGGTGAGCACGGCGCACCGCTGAAACACGGCCGGGTCGGCATCTACTTCGGGATGAAAGCCCCGATGATGCAGACCAGCGAAGGGCAAATCGAAGAGTCCTACTCGATTTCTGCCGGCCTCGATTTCCCGTCAGTCGGCCCTCAGCACGCCCATCTGAACAGCATCGGCCGCGCGGACTATGTTTCCGTCACCGACAATGAAGCGCTGGCAGCCTTTAAAACGCTTTGTCGTGCGGAAGGCATTATCCCTGCGCTTGAATCCGCCCATGCGCTGGCCCATGCTTTAAAAATGGCGAAGGCGGAGCCGGAGAAAGAGCAGCTGATTGTGGTGAACCTTTCTGGGCGGGGTGATAAAGATATCTTCACCGTTCACGATATTCTGACTGCGCAGGGAGAAATTTGATGGAACGTTATGATCGACTGTTTACGCGTCTGGCGGCGAAGAAAGAAGGTGCGCTGGTTCCCTTCGTAACTCTGGGTGACCCGTCACCTGCCCTGTCATTACGCATTATCGATGCGCTGGTAGAAGGCGGGGCTGACGCACTTGAACTGGGAATTCCCTTTTCTGATCCTTTAGCAGATGGTCCTACTATTCAAAGTGCAACACTGCGTGCCTTCGCTGGCGGAACGACGACGGCACAGTGTTTTGAAATGCTCGCGGCGATTCGTCAAAAATATCCCGAACTCCCGATAGGTTTACTGATGTATGCCAATCTGGTGTTCAGCAATGGTATTGATGACTTTTATGCGCGTTGTGCCAAAGCGGGGGTCGACTCTGTCCTCGTGGCTGATGTGCCCGTAGAGGAATCGGCACCTTTCCGTCAGGCGGCTATGCGTCACGGTATTGCGCCCATTTTCATCTGCCCACCGAACGCCAGCGATGAACTTCTGCGCGAAATCGCTTCTCACGGTCGCGGTTACACCTATCTGTTATCACGAGCGGGCGTGACGGGTACTGAAAAGCGGGCCAGCCTGCCACTTGATCATCTGATAACCCGCCTGAAGGAATACCATGCAGCCCCGCCGCTACAGGGCTTTGGCATTTCCGAACCTTCCCAGGTAAAAGACTCTCTCGCGGCAGGCACAGCCGGTGCAATTTCAGGTTCCGCTGTTGTGAAAATTATTGAAAAGCATCACGCCGAGCCAGAGGTCATGCTGGACGCATTGAGAACATTTATCCACGATCTCAAAGCCGCCACCCGCTAACAGCCTTCACCTTATGCCTTACCGCCCGGTAAGGCATGATTTCGCTGTTTTTTTTCGCTGTCCGTTTGCCCATTTCGGATTTTCTGCACCACAATTAACAGGCGCCGTTATGGTAACGACGTATCCTATTTGTGACAGGGAGAGAAGCAATGAAATGGTTTAAAGTGCTGGCAAGTGCCATGGTCGCGGCTGTTGTTGCATTAACACTCAGCGCCTGTGCGCCAACGCCAACGAAAGAAGGCACCGGCGGTTACATTGATGACACCGTGATTACCACCAAAGTGAAAGCCGAATTGTTAAAAGATGAGTCGCTGAAATCAACCGAAATCAACGTTGAAACCTTTAAAGGTAAAGTGCAGCTCAGCGGCTTTGTCAGCTCACCGCAAATGGCTAACCGTGCCGTTCAGGTGACCCGAAGCGTTGCTGGGGTAAGATCCGTCGTGAATAACATGCAAATTAAATAACGCCGTTTTAAACCCAAAAGGGCCACGCATTGCGTGGCCCTTTTTTCTTCAGAAGCGATAACCTGCGCCAAAGAAGAATACCCAGGGGTCAACACGCATATGAATATTTTGCTGCTGATCGCCCGATTTAAATTTCACGTTCGTATCAATATCCATGTACCACAATGATGCATTCAGCAGCCAGTCACGGTTAATCTGATAATCCAGCCCTACCTGACCGGCAATGCCCCACGAGTCTTTCACACTGAGATCACTTAATCCCGCATCACGACCGGTCTGATTAAACGTTGCATCGTAAAACGTCGTGTAGTTAATGCCGACGCCGACATAGGGTCGCGCTTTGCTTTGGCTGTCAAAGAAGTAGTACTGTGCCATCAGCGTTGGCGGCAATTGCCGGACCGTCGCCAGCGTGCCCGTTGGGCCAAGGCCAACTTTATGGCGGAACGGTGTGGCCGCCAGTAGCTCGACGCCAATATTGTCTGTCGCCATATAGGTAAACGTTAAGCCCAGTTGGGTATCATTACTGGCACTGAATCCGCCCATACCCAGTACGTTATCCGAGCCTTCGTTAGGTCGAACGGTGGCGCTACCTGCGCGAATAAAAAAATCACCTGCCTGGTGGGCCAGTGCCAGTTGAGGTAACGCAAGCGCCAGCAGCATGGCGCATTTAGCCAGTTTCATAGTCACTCCTGTGAGAAAGTAAGGTGCCTGCACTGAATCATTTTTTTGTGCGCACAGGTTTAACGCGTTTTTTTTATAAATGCATCTAAATCAAGACGGAAAAATGATATAAAAAACAATGAATTGACTCAGATCAATTTTATGCCCGTATCCCGGACACAAATAGTGCTTGCCGAAAAAATGGAGCGGCATTACTTTGCTCATCTCCCCCTGTGATTTTGGTTCGATGCCTTAGAGGTGGCGGGCGATCAAATGAGTGAAACTACAAACCCCTGTATTAGCTGTGGTGCCTGTTGTGCCCACTTCCGCGTCTCGTTTTACTGGGCTGAAGCCGACGATGCGGGCGGCCCCGTTCCCACAGAATTAACGGAACCTTTAAGTCTGATGATGCGAAATATGCGTGGGACGAACGATCGTTCGCCGCGCTGTATTGCGCTTGAAGGGGAAATCGGCCACTGCGTGTCGTGCAGTATTTATGAGAACCGCCCCTCGCCCTGCCGGGAGTTTGCTATGTCCGGCGAAAACGGGATCGGGAATGAAGGCTGCGATCGGGCCCGGGCACGCTATGGCCTTCCCGCACTGTTTCACCCATCTTTACCTGTTATGACAGAAAGTTATCCGGTTGCGGGTGCCAGCGAGCCGCCAGAACATGTACAATCGACGGGTTAATTAACCCGGTTCTTTCAAGGAGTGTACATGTCTATCACGGCAAGATCGTTATACCGTGACACAGGAAATTTTTTTCGTCATCAACTGATTACCCTGGTGCTGATGTCACTGTTGACCGCGTTTGTCACAGTGATGCTTTTACATGCCTTCACACCGGGTGACGATCAAATGGCGATCCTGCAGCAAGGCGATATCAGCAGTGCCTCGCTGTTTGAAATGGTGCAGAGCATGTCACCCGAACAGCAGCAGGTTCTGCTGCGTGCGTCTGCTGCGGGTACTTTTGCAGGCCTTGTCGGCAATACGCTGCTGTTGGGCGGTATGCTGTGCCTGATTCCGCTGGTATCGTCTGGCCAGCGCGTGAGCGCGCTGCGTGCCATTGGTACATCCGCGCCTTTATTACCGAAACTGCTGCTGCTGACCTTTTTGATCACCCTGGTCGCCCAACTGGGTTTTATGGTTCTGGTGGTGCCTGGCGTGCTGCTTACCATCGTGCTCTCGTTGTCGCCAATCATTCTGGCAAATGAAAAACTGGGCGTTATCGCCGCCATGCGCGCCAGCATGCGCATGGCCTGGAAAAACGTCAGACTGATTGCACCAGCCATTATTCTGTGGCTGCTGGCAAAACTGGCAGTGATGTTTTTCTTTACCTCGTTAGTGGTGCTGCCGATGAACGTGTCGACGGTGATTTTCACCGCTATCGGGAATCTGATTTCAACCCTGTTAGTAATTTACCTGTACCGGCTTTATATGCTGTTACGTTGATTGTCCGTGCGCCTTGGGGCGCACTGGCCGGGAATACCGCCTTAACTGGAATGACTATGAAGCAGTTACTCGACTTTCTTCCCCTTGTGGTTTTCTTTATTTTTTATAAGTTGTACGACATCTTCGTCGCCTCAGGAGCCCTGGTTGTCGCGACCGGCCTGGCGCTGGTGGCAAGCTGGGTGCTCTATCGCAAGCTTGAAAAAATGACCATTTTTACGTTTGTGCTGGTGGCGGTGTTTGGCACGCTCACCCTGGTTTTCCATAATGATGAATTTATTAAATGGAAAGTCACGGTGATCTACAGCCTGTTTGCGCTGGCGTTACTGTTCAGCCAGTGGTTTATGAAACAGCCGTTAATTCAGACCATGTTGGGAAAAGAGCTGGAGTTACCCAACACCGTATGGCGCAATCTGAATATTGCCTGGGCCCTCTTCTTTTTATTGTGTGGTCTGGCGAATATCTATGTGGCATTTTGGTTACCTCAGTCAGTCTGGGTTAACTTTAAAGTGTTTGGGCTGACCGGCCTGACGCTGCTCTTTACCTTACTGAGTGGGCTCTATATCTGGCGTAAGATGCCGCAACAACAGCAAAAATAAACCTGCTGCCCGTCTGTGCGGGCAGCCTTTCTTTCATTACATAAGAAAACAACGCAATGGACGAAAAACATAAATTGCCCCAGGGCGAAATGGTCATGCGGACGCTCGCGATGCCTGCGGATACTAACGCAAACGGCGACATCTTCGGTGGCTGGTTAATGTCGCAAATGGATATGGGCGGTGCCATTCTGGCAAAAGAAATCGCCGAGGGCCGTGTCGTCACCGTCAGAGTGGATGGTATGACCTTTTTAAAACCCGTCGCGGTCGGCGATGTTGTCAGTTGCTACGCACAGTGCATTCGCACGGGCAACAGCTCAATGACGATCAATGTGCAGGTATGGATTAAGAAAGTGTCGTCTGAGCCTATTGGTCAGACCTATTGCGCAACCGAAGCGGTCTTTATTTATGTTGCGGTGGACAATGAAGGCCATCCCCGTCAGCTGCCTGCGGGACGGGATAATCAGTCAGCCCCTGCCTGAGTGCGGTTCAGCCTGACATCGCAGACAGGCTGAATCTGAACCGGACCCGGGCGGGTCCGGGCCCGCTTAGCCGACTTCACGTTGCTGAAACGCCTCACAAGCCTTATTCAAGGCTGGCCCCGCCGTTAATTTTAAACACAATATTCATCGTCAGACCGGTACCGGGCTTACCGCTTTGATAGCGCCACGAACGCATGGCCTGTTTGACGCTGCGCTCAAACATGTTGCGCGGTTCCGCAGACAGAATATCAATGTTGTCGACCCGTCCGTCACTGTCCACATCAAATTTCACTCTGACACGGCCTTCTACTCGCAGGGCCGCCGCGCGTGGCGGATAGGCTGGCTTGCTGATATTCAGCGCTTTTGGGCCGGTTGAGGCCGTCTGCGCAGGTGTTGCTGACGGTGTCGCTTTCGGCGCTGTCGCAGGCTTAGTCTGTGTTGCAGGCGCATCCTGCTTAAAGGGGTTGGCCTGGGGCTTCGCTTCCTCACGCGGTTTTACTTCGCGTTTTGGCTGTGTATGTTTGGGCGGGTGCCGCGGTCTGGGTTTTGGCTCAGGTTTGGGTTCCGGTTTGGGAATCGGCACTGGCTCAGCTTTAGGCGGTTCCGGAGCGGGTTTCGGCTCTGCCACAGGCTCGGGGGCTGGCTGGGGGTCCGGTTGCGGTGTCGGTTGTGTGATTGCGGGTTCAGGCTGAACCTCGGGCGCGACCATTGTCACACTGATTGGCTGGGATGCTTTGGGCAGTTCTCGGGTTTGATGAAAAGACGCATAGAGAATACCGGCAATGACTGCACCATGGAGCACAACGGACAACATCATGGCGACAGGCGTGCGTTTCGGTAAAGGCATAGTCAGCGTGGTCATAACAATCGCAGTTATCAAATGAAGCCCTGATTTTAAATGCAAATAGCAATCAGTTTCAATAATCACCTTAGTGCCGGGCGAAAAAAGCCCCTTTAGCCCATTATGCTCAGCACGTTATTGACGCAAGGTTTCGTTTGCACTCTACTTAACTATCCCTTACCGTGTTGCAAAATTTATAGAGTCAATGGGAGCGCCCTAGTGCTTTACGTCATTTATGCTGAAGATAACGCCGATTCTCTGGAAAAACGCAACGCGGTGCGCCCCGCTCACCTTGCGCGTCTGAAGCTGCTGCATGAAGAAGGCCGTTTGATCGTTGCAGGCCCCATGCCTGCGGTTGACAGTAACGATCCTGGCGTAGCCGGTTTCACCGGCTCCACGGTGATTGCAGAGTTCCCGTCACTGGAAACGGCCCAGGCCTGGGCAGCGGACGATCCCTATATTGCGGCGGGTGTTTACAAACACGTCAGCGTCAAGCCGTTTAAGCGGGTTTTCTGAGCCCGCCGACAACACTGACGCTTCTACAGAGATAGTCTGAATGCATGCCATTATCATGGCCCTGCTGCTGGTCATCACCCTGCTTTTGGGGGGCGCGTTGTATCTGTGGCGAAAGCACGGCTGGCGAAACAAAAAGCACCTGATCGTCATGCTGATTGTACTGGCGGCAGCCGTCCAGTTGGTTAACGTGAACTTATTGATGACCGGACAGTAATTTAACAGCCGCTTCGCGCGGCTGCGTCATCAGAGATTTTGTGTGATAAACAGAATGGAACGACGTTGCTGTTGCGCCAGTTGATGGCGAATCCCGTGGATGCGTTTATAGCGGCGTGACTGCCCTTCCAGCCAGCGCGAACGTCGACGCTGCACCTGACGCAACATTCTCCAGCGGGCCACTTCGTTTCTGCTTCGTCTCATAACTTCCTCTCTGACATCTGACTCACGCGCACGCATTATAGAGATCTCTGCGCTAATGCCAAATCGGATCTTGCATTGACATACCACGATGATTAAGGGTTTCACTCCCTACCATCTCCACGTAAACTTCTCAGATTCAAGCGCGAACAGGATGTCCACTTAATGACGACGTTTTATACGCTTATCAGTTGGTTATTGGTATTTGGTTACTGGTTATTGATTGCGGGTATTACCCTGCGCATTCTGATGAAGCGACGAGCCGTAACCTCGGCAATGGCATGGCTGCTGATTATTTTTATTCTGCCACTGGTTGGCATTATTGCTTATCTGTCGTTTGGTGAATTGCATCTGGGTAAACGCCGGGCTGAACGCGCGCGAACGATGTGGCCCTCTACCGCCCGCTGGCTGAATGATCTTAAAAAGCGTACCGAAATCTTTGCCACCGATTACAGCGATGTCGCGCAGGCGTTATTTCAGTTGTGCAACAACCGTCAGGGCATCGCAGGGGTAAAAGGGAATCAGTTACAGCTGTTGACCAGTTCGGACGATGTAATGAAAGCCCTTATCAGGGATATTCAGCTGGCCCGGCACAATATTGAGATGGTGTTTTATATCTGGAATCCGGGCGGACTGGCGGATGAAGTCGCCGAATCCCTGATGGCCGCGTCGCGGCGCGGTGTTCACTGCCGCCTTATGCTGGATTCCGCAGGGAGCGTCGCCTTCTTCCGCAGCCCGTGGGTCGGGATGATGCGTAATGCGGGTATTGATGTGGTTGAGGCGCTACAGGTCAGCCTGCTACGTGTCTTTCTGCGTCGTATGGATTTACGTCAGCATCGCAAAATGGTGTTGATTGACAACTATATCGCCTATACCGGCAGCATGAATCTGGTGGACCCGCGCTTTTTTAAACAGGACGCGGGCGTGGGTCAGTGGGTCGATCTGATGGCGCGTATGGAAGGGCCGGTATCAACCGCCATGGGGATCGTTTACAGCTGTGACTGGGAAATTGAGACCGGCAAGCGTATTCTGCCCCCACCGCCCGACCGCAATATTATGCCGTTCGAACAGGAAAGTGGTCATACCGTTCAGGTGATCGCTTCCGGTCCCGGTTTCCCCGAGGATTTAATTCATCAGGCGTTGCTTACGGCGGTCTACTCTGCCCGCGAACAGCTGATCATGACCACGCCTTATCTGGTGCCCAGTGACGATCTGCTGCATGCCATCTGCACGGCTGCGCTACGTGGCGTCAATGTGAGTCTGGTGGTTCCCCGGCACAACGACTCTTTGCTGGTAAGCTGGGCCAGCCGCTCGTTTTTTAGTGAGCTGCTTGAGGCCGGCGTTAAGATCTACCAGTTTGAAGATGGCCTGCTGCATACCAAAAGCGTGCTGGTCGATGGTCAGTTGAGTTTAGTGGGGACCGTAAATCTCGATATGCGCAGCTTATGGCTGAATTTCGAAATCACACTCGCCGTCGATGATGCCGGATTTGGCAGCGATTTGGCCTGCGTCCAGGACGACTATATTGCCCGTTCGCGTCTGCTTGACGCCAGACGGTGGGCAAAACGTGCCTGGTGGAAGCGGATTGTCGAACGACTGTTTTACTTCTTTAGTCCTTTACTGTAAAACGAGCGAAATTACGAACCGCCCTCAGATAAACGGGACCGAAAATGGATCTGAACAACCGCCTGACAGAAGACGAAACGCTGGAACAGGCCTACGACATTTTTCTTGAACTGGCAGGTGACAACCTTGACCCTGCAGACATTATTCTTTTCAATCTGCAGTTTGAAGAGCGTGGCGGCGCAGAACTGTTTGATCCGGGCGAAGACTGGCAGGAGCACGTGGACTTCGATTTGAACCCCGACTTTTTCTCTGAAGTGGTCATTGGTCTGGGCGAAGCAGACGGCGAACCTATTACCGATGTGTTTGCGCGCGTACTGCTGTGTCGGGAAAAAGATCACAAGCTGTGCCATATTTTATGGCGTGAGTAGTCCTCACCTCGTAACGAAAACGCCGGGCAACAGCCCGGCGTTTTGGTTTAAAGCGGATCCACCTTCAGGCAGGACACCGCATGGCGAAAGCTGCCTTCGAGCAGCGGCCGCGTTTTGGCGCATTCCGGTCCGGCAATCGGGCAGCGGGTGCGGAAAACGCACCCGGATGGCGGATTGATCGGCGACGGTAACTCCCCTTCCAGCAACTGAATCTGCTTATTTTTTTCCAGATCCGGATCGGGAATCGGTACGGCTGACATCAGCGCTTTGGTATAAGGATGCTGCGGATGGGTATACACCTCATCGTAGGTGCCCAGCTCCACCGCGTGGCCCAGATACATCACCAGTACGCGATCCGAGATGTGCTTCACCACCGCCAGGTCGTGGGCGATAAAGATCAGCGACAGCCCCATTTCTCGCTGCAGTTGCTGTAGCAGGTTGACCACCTGCGCCTGAATGGACACATCCAGTGCAGAGACCGGTTCATCACAGATGATCAGTTTAGGCTCAAGAATCAATGCACGCGCAATGCCGATACGCTGACACTGACCGCCTGAAAACTCGTGCGGATACCGGTTAATCAGGTTAGGCAACAAGCCCACTTTCATCATCATCGTTTTGACGCGATCTTTGATGTCCTGGCGAGAAAGCTCAGGGTGATAGGTGCGTAAGGGCTCGGCGATAATATCGCCGATGGTCATGCGCGGGTTAAGCGAGGCCAGCGGATCCTGAAATATCATCTGGATATCGCTACGCGCCTTACGCCACTCTTCCTCACTCTGCCCCAGCAGGTTACGGCCAAGCCAGGTGACACGGCCTTCCGTGGCTTTTACTAACCCGATAATCGCTCGTGCCAGCGTGGATTTACCGCAGCCGGATTCGCCCACCACACCCAGCGTTTCTCCTTCGTACAGACGCAGACTGACGCCATCCACGGCCTTCAGCGTTTTTGGCGGCTGCCAGAACCACTGCTTGTCATCCTTGATGTCGAAATGAACTTTCAGATCGGCAATTTCGAGTAGGACTTTTTTTTCTGCCAGGCTCATACGAGTTCCTCCACCGGCTTAAAGCAGGCGCGTAAGCGCCCTTCTGCAAACGGTAACAGCGGCGGTGCTTTGGAACAGATATCCATGGCATGCGGACAGCGCGGCTGGAACGGACAACCCTGCGGCAGACGCAGCAGGTTTGGTGGATTACCCGGAATGGTGGTCAGGCTTTCACCTTCTGCATCCAGTCTTGGCACCGCATTCAGGAGACCAATCGAGTAGGGGTGAGCCGGCTGATAAAACACATCGCGCGCGCGACCGTATTCCATGGTGCGGCCGGCATACATCACCAGCACTTTATCGCAGATCCCGGCCACAACGCCCAGATCGTGGGTAATCATGATGATCGCCGTATTGAACTCGCGCTTCAGCTCATTCAGCAGCGTCATAATCTGCGCCTGCACCGTAACATCCAGTGCGGTCGTCGGTTCATCCGCAATCAGCAGCTTAGGCCGGCACAGGAGCGCCATCGCGATCATCACGCGCTGACGCATCCCGCCCGAAAACTCATGTGGGTACATCTTCATGCGTTTGCGGGCTTCAGGCATTTTTACCGCGTCCAGCATTTTCACCGACTCTTCAAAGGCCTGAGCGCTGCTCATGCCTTTGTGCAGTTTCAGCACTTCCATTAACTGTTCGCCGACCCGCATATACGGATTCAGTGATGTCATGGGATCCTGAAAAATCATCGCGATTTGTTCAGCGCGCAGCCGGTTTAACTGTTTTTCCGGCAGATTAAGAATCTCTTTACCGTTGAACAACGCAGAGCCGCCAATGCGGCCATTGCTGGCCAGCAGGCCCATCAGCGCAAACGCGGTTTGCGATTTACCCGAGCCTGACTCACCGACAATGCCCAGGGTTTCCCCGGCACGCAGTGAGAAATTGAGATCGTTCACGGCGGTGACATCACCGTCATGGGTGCCGAACGTAACACGTAAGTCTTTCACTTCAAGCAACAGGTCGCTTCCCGCGCGTGCAGCCTGAGCAGGCTGAAATTCATGAATAGTCATCGGGAAACTCCTTAACGATCTTTGGGGTCGAGGGCATCACGCAGGCCATCGCCAATAAAGTTAAAACAGAACAGCGTGACCACCAGGAAAATGGCCGGGAACAGCAACAGCCACGGCGAAACTTCCATGGAGTTAGCCCCATCGCTCAACAGCGCGCCCCAGCTACTCAGCGGCTCCTGGGTGCCCAGGCCGAGAAAGCTCAGGAATGATTCGAACAGAATCATGCTGGGCACCAGCAGCGAGGCGTAAACCACCACCACGCCCAGTACGTTAGGCACGATATGGCGCGTCACGATTTTCCAGGTCGAAACGCCGCCGACATGCGCCGCTTCAATAAACTCTTTGCGCTTCAGGCTCAGAGTTTGTCCACGCACGATACGCGCCATGTCCAGCCACGACACCATACCGATAGCAGCAAAAATCAGCAGGATGTTACGGCCAAAGAAGGTGACCAACAGAATGACGAAAAACATAAACGGGAAGGAGTTAAGGATTTCCAGAATACGCATCATCACGGAGTCGGTTTTTCCACCAAGGTAACCGGCAATGGAACCGTAGAGCGTTCCCACCACCACGGCGATCAGCGCGGCGGCAATGCCCACCATTAACGAAATACGACCGCCAATGGCGACGCGCACCAGCAGATCACGCCCCGATGAGTCGGTCCCAAACCAGTGTCCGGACGTGGTATCTGGCGGGGATGACATCATTCCCCAGTCGGTATCGAAATAGGAGAACGGTGACAACATGGGCGCGAAAATTACAAACAGCGTGATTAACATCAGCACCATCAGGCTGATTAACGCGGCCCGGTTATGAATAAAACGGCGACGGGCATCCTGCCACAGGCTACGCCCTTCGACTTCCAGTTTTTCACTGAATGCATCAAGAGCTTCGCTATTTTTCTTACTTAACATCATGGCGAACTCCAGAATCAGTAGCGAATTTTCGGGTCGATAACGGCATAGAGCACATCAACGATCGCGTTAAACAGAATGGTCAACAGCCCCACCAGAATCGTCAGGCTCAGTACCAGCGAGTAGTCACGGTTAAGCGCGCCGTTGACAAACAGCTGACCGATACCGGGCAGTCCGTAAATAGATTCAATCACCATAGAGCCAGTAATAATGCCCACAAATGCCGGTCCCATATAGGAAATAACCGGCAACAGTGCTGGCTTGAGCGCGTGACGTAAAACGATACGACGTAACGGCAACCCTTTGGCTCGCGCGGTACGGATAAAGTTGGAATGCATCACCTCAATCATCGAGCCACGAGTGATACGCGCGATACTGGCAATGTAAGCCAGGGATAACGCCACCATCGGCAGCAGCATATAGTTCCACTGTCCACCGTTCCAGCCGCCACCCGGCAGCCATTTCAGCGTAATGGCGAAAATCAGGACTAACAGCGGGGCAACCACAAAACTCGGTATGACCACGCCGGTCATTGCCACCCCCATGACGACGTAATCCCACAGGGTGTTTTGCTTCAGCGCGGCGATAACCCCTGCCGTCACGCCCAGTACCACGGCCAGGATAAAGGCAGCAAGGCCCAGTTTGGCCGACACCGGAAAGGCATGACCAACCAGGTAGTTCACCGAATAGTCTTTATATTTAAAGGAGGGGCCAAAGTCGCCATGGGCCAGTTGAATCAGGTAATCAACATATTGCTTGCCAATGGGATCGTTGAGGTGATATTTCGCCTCGATATTCGCCATCACCTCTGGCGACAGCGTACGCTCACCCGTGAACGGACTGCCGGGGGCCAGTCGCATCATAAAGAAGGAGATAGTAATAAGGACGAAAAGCGTCGGGATGGCTTCAAGTAACCGACGCAAAATGAATTTTAACATTGCCGTACCTACCAGGCTGGTGCTTCACATTGCATTAAAAAATACAGGCGGCGCTCATGGCGCCGCCGCTGTTCTTGGTGTTCTGTTAGTGCTTAATGATGTACAGGTTTCTGTCTGCGACGTTATCCAGCGGATCTTTACCGGTATAACCGCCGACATACGGTTTCACCAGACGGGTGTTCACGTAGTAGTACAATGGCACGATGGCAGAGTCTTTATCCAGCTGCTGCTCAGCTTTTTCATAGTCAGCCGACCGGGCTTTATCATCGGTCGTGGCCAGGGCATCTTTCATCAGCTTGTCGAAGGCCGGGCTCTTGTAGTGCGCGGTGTTGTTACTGCTGTCAGACAGCATGGTATTCAGGAACGACGTCGGTTCGTTATAGTCTGCACACCAGCCTGCACGTGCAACGTCGAAGTTGCCCTGATGACGCGTATCCAGAAAGGTTTTCCACTCCTGGTTCTCCAGCTTCACTTTCACACCCAGATTTTTGGCCCAAATCGACGAGGCGGCAATGGCCAGTTTTTTATGCAGATCGGAGGTGTTGTACAGGAGCGTAAACGTTAACGGTTTGTCTGCCGTGTAACCGGCTTCAGCCAGCAGCTTTTTGGCTTCAGCATTACGTTTTTCCTGTGACCAGGTAAACCACTCTGGCTTCACCAGCTCCATACCATCTGTTGCAGGTGGCGTGTAGCTGTAGGCTGGCTTCTGGCCCTGCGCCAGTACTTTATCCACGATAATGTCGCGGTCGATACCCAGTTTCAATGCGGCACGTACGCGCGGATCGGTGAAAGGCGCTTTCTGGTTATTAATTTCGTAATAGTAGGTGCACAGATAGGGGTCAACATGCAGCTCTTTACCGTTGTCACGCTGTAATTTTTTGAACAGCTCAATCGGCAGATTGTTATAGGTCATGTCACTGCCGTTATCAGAGAAGTAACGGTTAACATCACTGACTTCTGACGAAATGGGCAGGAAGGTGACTTTGTTCAGCACGGTATGCGCGTTATCCCAGTAATCAGGGTTGCGCACAACGGTAATACGTTCGTTAATGACGTGAGATTCCAGCTTAAAGGCACCGTTGCTGACGATATTTTCAGGCTGGGTCCACTTATCACCGAATTTCTCAATAACCGCTTTGTTTACCGGCGACATTGAGGAGTGAATCAGTAATTTATAGAAATACGGAACCGGCTCGCTCAGGGTCACTTGCAGCGTATGATCGTCAAGCGCCTTCACGCCCAAATCTGTTGGCGGTTTCTTACCGGCGATAATATCGTCAACGTTGGCCAGGTGACCGTATTGCAGATAGCTGGCATAAGGAGACGCGGTTTTCGGATCGGCCAGACGCTGCCAGCTGTAAACGAAATCCTGAGCAGTCACCGGCTCACCGTTTGACCATTTGGCATTTTTGCGCAGATGGAAGGTCCAGACTTTAAAGTCTTTATTATCCCAGCTCTCTGCCACGCCAGGAATCGGATGGCCGTTGGTATCGCTGATCACCAGTCCTTCAAACAGGTCACGGCTGACGTTCGATTCCGGTACGCCTTCAATTTTGTGCGGATCCAGCGACTGAACCTCGCTACCGTTTCCTTTTACCAGCTCCTGCTTCGCGGCCAGCTCAACCCCGGCAGGGACCGTGGCGGCGATAACGCTGTTGGCTGTGAGCGCACTCATCGCTGCAAAGACGCTGGCAGCAATCAGGGTTTTCTTCGTGATGTTGTTCATTCTTAACTCCAGTTTTTTTATTTTCACCGAGGGTGTTTGCGACCTCAGTGTTCCCCGTATTCGGGCCCCGGTGTTTTCACCTGGGGAGCATTGACCCTGTAGCGTGGTCAGCACGGTAACGCCCTTCCCGGCTGTGCCGCCGGATAAGCGCGTTATCAGTGTTGTTTAATGAAATAATATTTCAGATCTGTCATGTCCTGCGGATCGTGGCCGGTAAACCCGCCAACCCAGGGTTTAACCAGCCTCACGCTGACGCGGTAGTAAACTGGCACAATTGCCGAGTCTTTGTCGAGTTGTGTTTCAGCCTGCTGATACAATGCCGCGCGGTCAGCATCCTTTGTGACGCTTAGCGTGTCTGCCATCAGCCGATCAAAAGCCGCACTACGATAAAACGCGGTATTGGTCGACGACTGACTCAGGAACATATTCAGGAAAGTAGAGGGCTCGTTATAATCCGCGCACCATGTGGCCCGCACCACGTCATACTGTGCCTGATGACGCGTTTCCAGCAGCGTTTTCCATTCCTGATTTTGTAAGGTGACCTGCGCCCCGAGGTTGCGCTGCCACATTGACGCTGCAGCAATCGCCTGGGTTTTATTTTGATCGGAGGTGTTATAGAGCAGCGTAAAACGCAAAGGATTTTTACTGTCGAAACCCGCTTCTGCCAGCAGTTTCTTTGCCGCCTCATTGCGCTGCGACTGGGACCAGGTCATCCATTCCGGTGTGGCTAACGCGGCCCCATTGGTATAGGGCGGTGTAAAACTGTAAGCCGGAATCTGGCCCTGTCCCATTATCTTTTTGGCGATAATGTCGCGGTCCAGCGTCATCTTTATAGCCGCGCGCACGCGCGCATCAGTAAAAGGCGGCTTTTTGTTGTTGATTTCATAATAAAACGTACACAACAAGGGGCTGACTTTGACTTCGTCGCCGATGTCCTTACGCAGCTTCGCGAACATATTGGGCGGGATGGCGCTGTTGGTCATATCCAGGCCACCGCTGCGATAGCGGTTAATGTCGCTGTTCTCAGAACTGATCGGCAGAAACGTCCCCTGCTCAATCACGGTTTGCGCGTTGTTCCAGTAAAGCGGATTGCGCTTCAGGACAATTTTTTCGTTGACGACCCAGTCACTTAAGGTATAAGCACCATTACCAACATAATGCCCGGGTTGAGTCCACGCCTCGCCCCATTTCTGGATAGCGGGCGCATACACGGGTTTCATAGCCGTATGCGCCAGCATGGCAATCAGATAGGGAACGGGCTCTGTTAAAGTGACTTGTAAATGGTGATCGTCAATCGCTTTTACGCCCAGTTGGTCTGGTGCCGCTTTACCCGCAATAATCTCGTCGGCATTGGCAATATGCGCCGCCTGCAGATAACTGGTGTAAGGAGATGCAGTTTTCGGATCGGCCAGGCGTCGCCAGCTGTAAACAAAATCGTTAGCCGTTACCGGTTCGCCGTTGCTCCATTTTGCATCGTTGCGCAGCGTGAAGGTCCAGATTTTTCCTTGCTGATTTTCCCAGCTCTCAGCCACACCGGGGACAACCTTACCGTTATTATCTGTATTAACCAGCCCGTCCAGCAGATTCAGGATAATATTGGATTCCGGCACACCTTCCGTCTTATGCGGGTCAAGCGAGGCCACTTCGGAGCCATTATTAATGACAATTTGCTGCTGTGGCGATAAGGTCACGCCGGCGGGTACGCTGGCCGCACAGACGGGTAAAGCAGTCATCACACCTAGTGCCAGACAAGACCAATATTGCTGAGCGTTCATTTACCACACCTTGTTGACCTGCCCGTTTTTATTCTGCAATCCCGTCTGCATCAAGAAAAAAATCTTGCTATTTCGACCTTCGGGAAAACATGCTCAATGCGCCGAAAATTAGCAGAAGCTGAATGACGGCGCCAAAACTAAATAGTTAAAATGTTATCTGTTTCTCTTTTATCATGAGATTTTTCCCAGTGGAAGTGTTAATTTTTAGCCTAAAAATACATTAACCTACTGAATTATAAAAATATTCATAGATTTGATGCTATTCTAACCAGAATATTACATTCACCGATTTTGACTGCGTTGTTGTAGCGTCATTCTTTCCCGGTGTGCCATTTAAAAAGGCATTAATGGGCCTTTACCAGCATTAATCATGCCAACATGCATCGTCAAAGCAGAATATAAGGTGAGATTGATGACAGGAAGGCCAGGCGCGTACTATCGGGACGCGCACTGAGTATTAGGGAAAGTGATAACCCGGAGGGGATATACAGCGGTGCAAATAATTGCCCGTTTAGAGTGCAATATTGTGTCGTATTGCACTCTTTTGATGCCTGTCTTTTTATGCTTGTTAAAATAAGTGGGTATTCAGCTTACCAGCCCTGGAAAAATCGCTTTAATGCCTGTTACCACAAATTCGATGCCCAGCGCCATTAACAGCAGCCCCATGATACGGGTGATGACGTTGATGCCCGTTTGCCCCAGTACTCTGACCATAATAGGGGCGGCACGAAACAGTAACCAACAACTGAAGGCAAAAATGGCCACTGCCACGGTAAATCCCAGCAGATTTAACCAACTGTGATAGCGCGTACTCCAGACGATAGTTGAGCTGATTGCGCCGGGCCCGGCCATCAGCGGTAAAGCCAGCGGAACAACGCCAATACTTTCGCGAATCGCGGTTTCTGTTTTTTCCTGCTTGTTTTGTTTATCTTCGCCCAGCTTTCCGCTGATCATCGACATCGCTATCGTGACAACCAGAATGCCCCCGGCAATACGGAAAGAATCAATTGAGATGCCAAACACATGCAGAATGGCATCCCCTAAAAACAGCGACGTCCAGAGAATAATGGCCACAGCAAGGTTTGCGGTGAGATTCGTTTTATTACGTTCTGCCACGCCCTGATAACGCGTCATGCTGATAAACACCGGAATGATGCCAATGGGATTCACCAGTGCAAACAGGCCTACGAAAAACTTGATATAGCCAGAAAGATCTAACAGCGCAGGATTCACGGTTCACTCCACATCCCAGATGAAAAACGCGCCTAATGTAAGGTAAAAACGCCGCGCACGCCAGTTGAAGCGAGAGTTATTTATTCTGTTAATTTACTTACAGTTTAGGGCGTTAAACCAGCCATTCCACAAAGGCTGGCAGATGTTACTTTTGTTACCGCTTTTTACCTCATCGCCCTCCCCCTCATGAACCGCAGGCTGAAAGGTGTCAGCTGTGGTTTAAATTGATTTAGATCATTATTGCTGTCCCCTAAACCCGATACTCTTTTGTTGTCAGCCACGATACCACCGGAGAAAAAGAATTCTTTTAGTAAACAACTGAAAAACGGCACTTTCACGCCCCGTGATTGAGCGGTTTTTACCCTGGCTATACTTTCCGTTCAGGCTTGTTTCCTAAAAAAGTTTAACTTCCTCAGGAGATCACAATGGCCGTTACTAATGTCGCTGAACTCAATGCACTGGTTGAACGGGTAAAAAAAGCCCAGCAAGCGTTCGCCAGTTTTTCTCAACAACAAGTCGATGCTATTTTCCGCGCAGCCGCACTGGCCGCTGCCGATGCCCGTATTCCCTTAGCGAAGATGGCGGTCGCAGAATCGGGCATGGGCATTGTCGAAGACAAAGTCATCAAAAATCATTTTGCGTCCGAATATATTTATAACGCCTATAAGGATGATAAAACCTGCGGCGTACTGGAAACCGATGATACCTTTGGCACCATTACGATTGCCGAACCCATCGGCCTGATTTGTGGGATCGTCCCGACCACCAACCCCACCTCTACCGCCATCTTCAAAGCTCTGATCAGCCTTAAAACCCGCAACGGTATTATCTTCTCGCCGCATCCTCGCGCCAAAGATGCCACCAATAAAGCCGCCGATATTGTGCTGCAGGCCGCGATTGCTGCTGGCGCCCCTAAAGACATTATCGGCTGGATCGATGCGCCCTCTGTTGAGCTGTCGAATCAGCTGATGCACCACCCGGACATCAATCTGATCCTTGCCACAGGTGGACCGGGCATGGTGAAAGCCGCTTACAGTTCCGGCAAACCGGCTATTGGTGTCGGTGCCGGGAATACACCTGTCGTGATTGATGAAACGGCAGATGTTAAACGCGCGGTGGCGTCCATACTGATGTCGAAAACGTTTGATAACGGCGTGATTTGTGCCTCAGAGCAGTCCGTTATTGTTGTCGATGCAATCTACGATGCCGTTCGGGCACGTTTCGCCAGTCATGGTGGCTACCTGCTGCAGGGCCATGAACTTCAGGCGGTTCAGAATATTATCCTGAAAAATGGCGGCCTCAACGCCGCGATTGTGGGCCAGCCCGCAGTAAAAATTGCTGAGATGGCGGGCATTACGGTACCAACCGATACCAAAATTCTGATTGGTGAAGTTGAACGGGTCGACGAATCCGAACCTTTTGCCCATGAAAAACTGTCGCCAACGCTGGCGATGTACCGGGCTAAAGATTACGAAGACGCCGTCAGTAAAGCGGAAAAACTGGTCGCCATGGGCGGCATTGGCCACACCTCCTGCCTGTACACGGATCAGGATAACCAGTCCGCACGTGTCCACTATTTTGGCGACAAAATGAAAACGGCCCGTATCCTGATTAATACCCCCGCTTCTCAGGGTGGGATTGGCGATTTATATAACTTCAAACTCGCGCCTTCGTTGACGCTGGGTTGTGGCTCCTGGGGAGGTAACTCAATTTCCGAAAACGTCGGACCTAAGCATCTGATCAATAAGAAAACCGTCGCCAAGCGAGCTGAAAATATGTTGTGGCATAAACTTCCGAAATCTATCTATTTCCGTCGTGGGTCATTGCCTGTCGCCTTAGAAGAGGTCGCTACCGACGGCGCGAAACGTGCATTTGTTGTGACTGACCGCTTCCTGTTCAATAACGGCTATGCCGACCAGGTTACCCGCGTCCTGAAATCCCACGGTATTGAAACGGAAGTGTTCTTCGAGGTCGAAGCAGACCCAACACTGAGCATTGTTCGCAAAGGCGCAGAGCAAATGCACAGCTTTAAACCCGATGTGATCATTGCGCTGGGCGGCGGCTCGCCAATGGATGCGGCGAAAATCATGTGGGTGATGTATGAGCATCCCGAAACCCACTTCGAAGAGCTGGCATTACGCTTTATGGATATTCGTAAACGTATCTATAAGTTCCCGAAAATGGGCGTCAAAGCCCGCATGGTAGCCATCACCACTACCTCCGGCACCGGTTCAGAAGTGACCCCGTTTGCGGTGGTCACGGATGATGCCACCGGTCAAAAATATCCGCTGGCAGATTATGCACTGACTCCGGATATGGCCATTGTGGATGCGAACCTCGTAATGGATATGCCGCGTTCACTCTGCGCCTTTGGCGGTCTGGATGCGGTTACCCATGCACTGGAAGCCTATGTTTCCGTTCTGGCGAATGAGTATTCTGATGGTCAGGCTCTGCAGGCGCTTAAGTTGCTGAAAGAGAACCTGCCCGCCAGTTATGCCGAAGGCGCCAAAAATCCGGTTGCGCGTGAACGTGTGCACAATGCCGCCACCATTGCCGGTATTGCCTTTGCCAACGCCTTCCTCGGCGTATGTCACTCGATGGCCCATAAACTGGGTTCCGAGTTCCATATTCCCCACGGACTGGCTAACTCGCTGCTGATTTCCAACGTCATTCGTTATAACGCAAATGACAACCCGACCAAACAGACTGCATTCAGTCAGTATGATCGTCCACAGGCGCGTCGTCGCTATGCGGAAATCGCCGATCATCTTGGTTTGACCGCCACAGGCGATCGTACTGCCCAGAAAATTGAGAAACTGCTGGTCTGGCTGGATGAAATTAAAACGGAACTGGGTATTCCCGCCTCGATTCGTGAAGCTGGCGTGCAGGAAGCGGATTTTCTGGCGAAAGTGGACAAACTGGCTGAGGATGCGTTCGACGATCAGTGTACCGGTGCTAACCCACGTTATCCGTTAATTGCTGAACTGAAACAGATCATGCTGGACAGTTACTACGGCCGCAAATTTGTTGAGCCTTATGCCCAGGTTGAACAGCCCCTGAATCAACCTATCAGCGATATCAAAGCCGCTAAAAAGGTTAAAAAAGCCTAATCAGGAACAAGCCCGTTAGTGCGGGTGCGCCATCCCCCTTGTGGCTCGGTCACAAGGGGGTTTTTTATGGCTGTTGAGGATAAGCAGGCTGTTTGCCCGCTGTCAGTGAATGTGCAATAGTGCAATCGCTATCACACACGAACAGACCGACTCCCAGGTCGCCATAAAGATAAAGAGACGAATGAGGTTCACCAGGAAAGATTTTTGCGACTGCGTGAACCTGAGGTGAGGAACAGGATTACGCGACTGGCGTTTGCGCGCCGTGGATAGCCTGCAAACAGCCCTGCTCAATCGCTTTTTTATAGTGCTTACGGCACACCGAGATATAGCGCTCATTGCCGCCAATCACCACCTGCTCCCCTTCCCGGAAGGGTTTGCCTTCGCTGTCGAGACGCAGCACCATGCCCGCTTTACGTCCGCAATGACATACGGTTTTAAGCTCCACCAGTTTATCGGCCCAGGCCAGCAGATACTGGCTACCGGTAAACAATTCTCCCAGAAAGTCGGTTCTTAACCCATAACACAGCACCGGAATATCCAGATTATCCACCACGTCAGACAAGGCCTTCACCTGTTCCCGTGTCAGAAACTGACTTTCATCCACTAACACACAGTGTACGGGCTGGCGCGCATGCTCTTGTGCAATTTCCACATCCAGCTGGCTTTCGGCATTATAAAGAACGGCCGGTGATGACAAGCCAATGCGTGAACTGACTTTACCGGTACCAAAGCGATTATCAATCTCAGCGGTATAAACCAGGGTCCGCATACCGCGCTCCTGATAATTATAGGAAGACTGCAAAAGCGCGGTTGATTTACCCGCGTTCATTGCCGAATAGTAGAAATAGAGTTGAGCCATTGGCACGGTATCCCGGTGTGGATGAAACAAAATAAGTGCGATTTTACCATATCTGACCGGCGATGCCGTGTTGATTTTCAGCCCGTTACGTTCAGACGAGAGCCAGCGTCGGGTATTGCCTGTCCTGCAACGGCAGCGCATTATTTTTGACTAAATGAATATTAAAGACAGTATAGCGTTAAGCTTTATTTTCATTGAACCGTGTCAGGGCTTTTTAGGTTGCCGGTTAAACATCAACGTTTCATTGGTCCTTACATCGCGCTTTATCTGGCGGAATTTATAATTTAATAAATTCACCTTTGAACTTTTAAAGCTAAAAATTAATTTAATGTTGAAGTTATTTCCCCCCACCACTACTATTAGCGGGCAGAACAACTCTCCTATTCATTATTCAGAGATCAGGACAATGAGCGAAGCACTAAAAAATCTTAATAATATCCGCACGCTGCGTGCCCAGGCCAGAGAGTGTTCTTTGGAAACACTGGAAGAAATGCTGGAAAAGTTTGAAGTCGTAGTAAATGAACGCCGCGATGAAGCGTCACATTCTAAAGCAGAAACGGAAGAGCGTGCGCGTAAACTTGAGCAATATCGCGATATGCTTTTAGCGGATGGAATCGATCCCAATGAGTTATTCAACGCATTGTCAGAGTCCAAAACGTCTGGCAAAGCCAAACGTGCTGCCCGCCCTGCCAAATATCAGTTTGTTGATGAAAACGGGGAGACCAAAACCTGGACCGGTCAGGGACGTACACCAGCAGCAATCAAAAAAGCCATGGAACAACATGGTAAGCAGTTAGACGACTTTTTGCTGTAAATCCTGGCGTGCTTTAGGCTTTGCTGGCTTCATTTTAGCGACCTGATTACCAATACCAGAAAAAAAAGGAAGCGGTCGCTTCCTTTTTGTTTTTATACCGAATAAAAGTTTCGGTACCAGTCAACAAAACGTCTGACACCTTCATCCACGCCTGTTTGCGGTTTAAAGCCGACAGCGTTAAATAAATCGCTGGTATCTGCGCTGGTAGCTAACACGTCACCGGGTTGCATTGGCATCAGATTTTTATTTGCCGTTACACCTAATGCTTTTTCAATCGCTTCAATATAGCGAATCAGGCTCATCGGCTGACTATTGCCTAAATTGTAAATACGATACGGCGCTGAACTCGACGCGGCAGACCCGCTCTCTACTGTCCAACTTTCATCCGGCTGCGGAATACGATCCTGCAGACGAATAATGGCCTCGACAACATCATCGATATAGGTGAAATCGCGTTGCATTTTACCCTGGTTATAGACGTCAATTGCCTCACCCGCAATCATAGCCCGGGTAAATTTAAACAAGGCCATATCGGGGCGTCCCCAGGGACCGTATACAGTGAAGAAACGTAAACCGGTGGTGGGTAACTGATACAGATGCGAATAGGTGTGCGACATCAGCTCATTGGCTTTTTTGGTCGCGGCATACAATGACACCGGATGATCGACACTGTCTTCCGTAGAGAACGGCAGCTTACTGTTCAGTCCATAAACGGAGCTGGACGACGCATAGAGCAGATGTTCAACACGATGATGACGGCACCCTTCAAGAATATTCAGATGCCCAATAACATTGGCATCCACATACGCATGCGGGTTTTCAAGTGAATAGCGCACACCAGCCTGAGCGGCCAGGTGGATAACGCGCTGAAATTTGTGCTGTTCGAAAAGTGCTGCAATGGCCTGACGGTCGGCCAAATCGGTTTTAACAAACGTAAAAGATGGGTTGTCGCCGATCAAATCAAGACGGGCTTGTTTGAGGCTGACATCATAATAGTCATTCAGGTTGTCAATACCGACAACCTGGTGACCGGCGGCCAACAGGCGTTGGCTCACATGGAAGCCAATAAAGCCTGCTGCGCCGGTTACCAGAAAATTCATAAATCCCTCATTAATCACACAGCCTGGATGGACGCTCCGCGGCCAATAGCGTAATAAACGAAGCCGCGTTTGCTGAGACGCTCTGGATCATACAGGTTACGTCCATCAAAAATCACGGGTTGTTTCAGTGCATTTTTGATCACGTCGAAGTCAGGGGCACGGAAATTTTGCCACTCAGTGCAAATTACCAGGCCATCTGCGCCCTGTAATGCTGATTCTTTGGTGCCCATCAGCTTCAAATCGTCGCGGTGACCGTAGATGCGTTGTGCTTCATCCATCGCTTCCGGATCGAAAGCCTGTACAGACGCACCTGCTTCCCACAGCGCTTCCATCAATACACGGCTCGATGCTTCACGCATATCGTCGGTATTCGGTTTGAACGACAGTCCCCACAGCGCAAACGTCTTCCCTTTCAGATCGTCACCAAAATGACGTTTGATAAAGGCGGGCAGCTTAGTTTTCTGGCTGTCATTGACGTCTTCCACCGCTTTTAACAGACGTGGTGTATAGCCAATGGATTCCGCCGTACGAATGAGCGCCTGCACATCTTTCGGGAAACAGGAACCGCCATAACCGCAGCCAGGATAGATAAAGTGATAGCCGATACGTGAGTCAGAACCAATCCCCTGGCGCACTTTTTCGATATCCGCACCTAAACGTTCCGCGAGATTGGAAATTTCATTCATAAAGCTGATTTTGGTCGCCAGCATACAGTTGGCAGCGTACTTCGTCAGCTCTGCACTGCGAATATCCATCAGGATCATACGATCGTGGTTGCGGTTGAAGGGCTCATAGAGCTCACGCAACAGTTCCACGACAGCATCATTATCCGTGCCGACAACGATGCGCTCGGGACGCATACAGTCAGCAACCGCCGCCCCTTCTTTCAGGAACTCGGGGTTGGATACTACATCAAAGCTGATATTGGCATCACGCGCCTGCAGGGTTTCCGTCATGACCGCACGGACTCTGTCAGCCGTTCCAACCGGTACGGTAGATTTATCGATGACCACTTTATGATCGGTCATATGCTGAGCAATGGTGCGTGCCACGGCAGTAACATATTTCAGATCGGCCGAACCATCTTCATCAGGCGGTGTGCCTACGGCGATAAACTGCATCACGCCATGGTTAACGCCCAGTGCAGCATCGGTGCTGAACTTCAGGCGACCGGATTCATAGTTAGACTTAACCAGCGGCGTCAGGCCCGGTTCAAAAATAGGAATCTGACCCTTTTTGAGGTTCTCAACCTTTTTTTCATCGACATCAATACAGAGAACGTCATGTCCGACTTCGGCCAACACCGCAGCCTGAACCAGACCGACATAGCCGATACCAAATACAGTGACTTTCATTACGCTATCCTGTGTTTTAAATTTTTAATCGCTAACGGTTTTATTGAGCCACTCAGAGAACTCTTTGCCCAGCACCGGATGGCGAACACCATATTCGACGAAAGCCTGCATGTATCCCAGTTTGTTACCGCAGTCATGGCTGACCCCTTTCAGGTGGTAAGCTTCAACGGTCTCTTTTTCCATCAGCATGGCGATAGAATCCGTGAGCTGTACTTCACCGCCTGCACCTGGAGGCGTTTTTGCCAGCAGTGGCCAGATATCTGCGGACAGAACATAACGCCCCACCACAGCCAGATTAGAAGGCGCTTCAGACGCTTTTGGTTTCTCAACCACACCGACCATCGGTGCGCTGTCGCCCGGGTTCAGTTCTGCGCCCTTGCAGTCAACAACACCATAAGCGGTTACATCGCTGACAGGCTCAACCATGATCTGGCTGCGGCCAGACTCTTCATAACGGCTCAGCATTTCTGCCAGGTTATCTTTGGTTGGGTTTGATTCATATTCGTCGATGATCACATCAGGCAGGATGACGGCAACAGGCTCATCGCCGACCAGCGGGTGCGCGCACATTACCGCGTGGCCCAGGCCTTTAGCGATGCCCTGACGGACCTGCATGATGGTCACGTGTGGAGGGCAGATGGACTGAATTTCATCCAGCAACTGACGCTTAACGCGTTTTTCCAGCATCGACTCCAGTTCGAAACTGGTATCAAAATGGTTTTCAATGGCGTTCTTAGACGAGTGGGTTACCAGCACAATTTCATTGATACCCGCAGCAATACACTCGTTAACGACATACTGAATTAACGGCTTATCAACCAGCGGTAACATTTCTTTTGGAATCGCTTTCGTCGCAGGAAGCATACGCGTACCCAAACCTGCTACCGGGATTACCGCTTTTTTAACTTTGGTCTTATAGGCAGACATCAAAATACCTCTCTTATAGGCCGTTCAAGTTTTAATGCTTGATATGTCGGTTTAAATTCGGAAATGAGTATATCAGTTACTCGCGAACGGATTTATCCTGGAAGGCATCTATCCGTAGAATTTAAGACTATTACCCAAGTGTAAAGCTAACTTCTGGCACTGTCTTGCGGGTAAGTATAAATTACCCTTCGGTGTTTATTGCTCAGACGATAACATCAGTCGTATACGGCCCCCGGCGCCCCAAATATGGCACTGCCAGTCGTCCGCACGCTGGCTAATCTGGTTAATATGCGTACTGCCCATAGTGCCAAGCGGAACGCCATTACTGAGTTGAATTTGATGGGCCTGAACATGTAAGGTGGCATTCAGGCCAGCAGAAACCAGCACCAGGTTTTTTAATCCGCGATGGTAGTACCCAACTAACAGAGGGAACTGTCCGGTTAAATTCGCCTGCCGTAGCAGCAGATTGACCTGTCTGAGTAAACTGCTTAACTCAGGTAATCGCTGTTTCTGTCCTGATAACTGTTCTTGTAATAATCCGTTAAACAGAGCGCGCAATAATAAAGCCGCCAGCACGCCATTGTCGCCCGCACGGGTGACATCGAGACAATAAAAAGCCAAATCTTTGTCAGATAACGCCGCAATATCCAGCACCAGCCCGGGCTGCTCTGCCATGGTTAACTGGCGATAATTTACCCGACAATGGGCAATGCGCTGCTGGACCGGGGGCTGCAGTTCTTTCAGTAATTTTGCCGCAGCGGAAGGATCGCGCACCAATGCATCCCAGTCCTGAAACAGCTGTTCATCTTCCTCGACTTTCGAGGTAAACATCGACGGATAGAGGCATTCGTATACCGC
Source organism: Pantoea sp. PNA 14-12 (assembly GCF_004364735.1). Taxonomy (NCBI): domain Bacteria; kingdom Pseudomonadati; phylum Pseudomonadota; class Gammaproteobacteria; order Enterobacterales; family Erwiniaceae; genus Pantoea; species Pantoea sp. PNA 14-12. Next base: position 1,442,666 of record NZ_SOAJ01000001.1, read on the forward strand.
TTCACGGAAACGTTCAAAATTCTTCAGGGGTTTTAGCAACACATCCTGTACGCCCAGACGTAAAACCTGCGCGATGTCGGACATATTTTCGGTCGCGGAAATTATCAGAATGGGCAGGGTATTGCCGTGGCTGCGCAGATGTTCGACAAACTGAATTCCGTTCATGCGCGGCATTTCCAGGTCACAAATCACCAGTTCGACGGCATGTTTATCCAGTTGCGCAATAGCTTCCAGACCATCTTCAGCCTCAACAGTGACGGCCCCCATTGATGTTAAAAACTGGTTTAAAAGCGAACGGAAAACGGCCTCATCTTCGACAATGAGTATCTTTTTGCCGATCAGTGGTTTTTCCATTCCATCCCCCTGCGTACCCGATAAATCAATAGTGGTTCATAAAACGCAGTTGCGCCTTTCAGAATAGACCGAAGTAACATCTGTGCGTGAACAACCAGATTATCTTCTACGGACCAGCGGTAATAATTCATCCATTTGTTTCTCAACGGCAACCTTCCCAGCCGCAATTGCTTCTTCTGCACGATGAAAATCCAACGTGGATATTTGTGGACAAAATGGCTGGATAAGCACATCAGGCGGATCGCCTGCCATCCGGTTTCGCTTCAGGCGATTTTCCAGCACCTGGATGGACGTGGCCATGATCTCCATGGCGCCCGGCATTTGCGAGGCCCGGCGCTGCGTAAAATTGACCAGACGCTGTCGCAGTTTTCCACGCCAGTCGAGATTGAGCGCCACAGCCGCCGCATGTTCTTCTGAACTCTGGGGCGTCAGCGCCATCGCATTCTGCGGCATCAGATGCGCGTCGTGCTGAAGATCGACAGCAATCACGACATCCGCCCCCAGCGCGCGCGTCAGGGAGATCGGTACCGGATTCACCACCGCACCATCCACCAGCCAATATCCATTGTAGCCGACGGGCGGTAATAAACCTGGCATACTGCAGGACGCACGTACCGCCTGATGTAATTCACCCTCGGTCAGCCACAGCTCGCGACCGGTACTTAAATTGGTTGCCACCACACCAAACGGCTTTCCGCACGATTCAATCGCGTCGTGCGTAATGAGTTGCCGGACATGGTTGAATACCCGTTCTCCGCGTAACAGTCCGCCTCGCTGCCAGGACAGATCCATCAGACGGATGACATCCCAGTAGCTAAACGCACTCACCCACTTTTTCATGTGCGGGAGACGATGATTGACGTAAGCTGCGCCCACCAGTGCACCGATGGAACAGCCTGCCACGACATCAATGTTGATACCTGCGCTCTCCAACGCTTCGATAACGCCAATATGCGCCCATCCTTTGGCGGCACCGGAACCCAGAGCCAATCCAATTTTTTGCTTTCTCATCTTACTCGGGTCCTGGCGTCAATACATGGCATCACACGCGTGGGTCGGATAAAGTAAACGATATCATTAACAATCACTGTTATTAACAGGAGAATGTGTGTCCGAATCTTGCCCATGCTGTAGCGGCAAGCAGTATAGCCTATGTTGTCAGCCCTTTGTTAAAGGAACAGAAATTCCCTTATCAGCTGAACAACTTATGCGCTCCCGCTACTGCGCTTATGTCAAACAAGACGTCGATTACCTCGTCGCCACCTGGCATCCCACCAGCCGCGTTCCGGCGCTGGCTGACTTAGTGACTGAAAGTTTCGCGGGTACTGAATGGCTCAGCCTGAACATCACACGTTGTGATGAGGGGCGCCACAAAGACGAATCTTTCGTCACTTTTTTTGCACGTTTTGCTGAAAACGGTGTTAATCGGGCGATGTACGAGCGTTCACGCTTTCTTCGCGAGGACAGTCGCTGGTACTATGTCGACGGAATGACGCCCGCCATCGGGCGCAACGATCGCTGTCCATGTGGCGCCGACAAAAAATACAAAAAATGTTGCGGTTAAGGCAGTTGCCTGCGTAACGGTTTTACCCTTAATGCTTTGACAGGACTCTGATTGAGATGCAAGCGCAAACCATGCAAAGAAAAGTTTTACGAACCATTTGTCCCGATGCAAAAGGTCTGATCGCCAAAATCACCAATATTTGTTACAAGCACGAACTGAATATCGTGCAAAACAATGAGTTTGTTGATCATCGCACCGGGCGTTTTTTCATGCGCACAGAGCTGGAAGGGATTTTTAACGACAATACTTTACTGGCCGATCTTGACAGCGCCCTTCCTCAGGGCTCGGTACGTGAACTGCACAGCGCAGGCCGTCGCCGCGTCGTTATTCTGGTCACCAAAGAAGCCCACTGCCTGGGCGACCTGCTGATGAAGAGCGCATTTGGCGGGCTGGATATGGAAATAGCCGCCGTCATCGGTAACCATGAAACGCTGCGCTCGCTGGTCGAGCGTTTTGATATTCCGTTTGTGTTGGTCAGTCATGAAGGGCTTTCGCGGGAAGAGCATGATAATAAGATGGCGGACGAAATTGATCGTTACCAGCCAGATTATGTCGTGCTTGCCAAATATATGCGCGTGCTGACGCCGGGCTTCGTCCAGCGCTACCCGAATCAGATCATCAATATTCATCACTCGTTCCTGCCTGCCTTTATCGGCGCACGCCCTTATCACCAGGCTTATGAACGCGGCGTTAAAATCATTGGTGCGACGGCGCACTACGTTAATGACAACCTGGATGAAGGTCCGATCATTATGCAGGACGTCATCAACGTCGATCACAGCTATACAGCAGAAGAGATGATGCGTGCCGGACGTGATGTAGAAAAGAATGTGCTGAGCCGCGCGTTAGATAAAGTGCTGGGTCAGCGTGTGTTTGTTTACGGCAACCGTACGATTATTCTTTAACCGCCACGGGCGCTGGACTGGCTGACATTCCAGCGCTACGCGTAAAAAGTGGGCAAACGGTTCGTGATTTACCTGAGTCCGCTTTACAGTCTGAATCCATTTGGTATGATGCGCCCCGCTTCAGAGCACAACAATTCAGTCCCTGGTGGGATTCCCGAGCGGCCAAAGGGAGCAGACTGTAAATCTGCCGTCACAGACTTCGAAGGTTCGAATCCTTCTCCCACCACCATCTGAATCTGCTGCCTGAGCCTACAAATCATCCCCGGTGGGATTCCCGAGCGGCCAAAGGGAGCAGACTGTAAATCTGCCGTCACAGACTTCGAAGGTTCGAATCCTTCTCCCACCACCATCTCGCATTTAGCAACTTCATTCCGACATGCAACTCAGTCAGCCTGTTCTGCATGGAGAGGGATGAGAACCTTCGACCAGGGTTCGCGTCGAGCACCGCGAGACAACGCGCATTAGCGCGGCCCGTAGGGTGAGGCGCAACGCGCCGAATCATCCTTCTCCCACCACCATCTCGTATTTAGCAACTTCATTCCGACATGCAACTCAGTCAGCCTGTTCTGCGAGGAAAGGGATAAGACCTTTGTTCAGCGTTCGCGTCGGGCACCGCGAGACAACGCGCATTAGCGCGGCCAGTAGGGTGAGGCGCAACGCGCCGAATCATCCTTCTCCCACCACTCTCTTCCCTTTAGCACGTCATGCCGTTATAAAACTGTTCTGCGCGGAGAAGGATAAGAGCCTTTGTTCAGCGTTCGTGCCGGGCATCGCCTGAGAAAACGCCTCTGGAAACCACTCTGGTTTTCTGTTCCCGCTGACCATGGGTCGTGCTCTCTCGCCCGTGCTGTCCACCACTCGCTGAAATTGCCCTGCTCTGCCATGACATTTCCGGCAAAAATCGCTACCATCCTGCCTATCATTCGCTGAAGGTTATCTCATGAAATTTATTTCATTCAATATTAACGGCTTGCGGGCACGTCCCCATCAACTCGAAGCACTGGTCGAGAAGCATCAGCCTGACGTCATTGGTCTGCAGGAAACGAAAGTCCATGATGATATGTTCCCGCTCGAGGATGTGGCTAAGCTGGGCTACAACGTGTTTTATCACGGTCAGAAAGGCCATTATGGTGTGGCACTGTTGACCAAGGTTCAGCCGGTCTCCGTGCGTCGGGGGTTTCCGGGCGATGGCGAGGATGCGCAGCGTCGCCTGATCATGGCTGAAATCCCCAGCCCGATTGGCGATATTACCGTGATAAATGGCTATTTTCCGCAGGGCGAGAGCCGCGATCACCCGACAAAGTTTCCGGCCAAAGAAAAATTTTACCGCGATCTGCAAAGCTATCTGAGCGAGAGTCTTACGGCGGATAAGCCCGTACTGATCATGGGCGATATGAATATCAGCAGCACCGACCTGGATATTGGGATTGGCGAAGACAGCCGTAAACGCTGGCTGCGTACCGGTAAGTGTTCTTTCCTGCCCGAAGAGCGGGAATGGATGGACAGGCTGTTAAGCTGGGGGTTGGTCGATACCTGGCGTGCGCATCATCCCGATACCTGTGACCGTTTTTCCTGGTTCGATTACCGTTCTAAAGGGTTCGATGACAATCGCGGTCTGCGCATTGACCTGCTGCTGGCCAGCACCGGGCTGGCCTCGCACTGCATTGAGAGCGGTATTGACTACGATATTCGTGGCATGGAAAAACCCTCTGACCATGCCCCGGTCTGGTCAACCTTCCGCTTCTGATAGCGCTGACGCGTGGTGCGCCCGCCCACCACGCGTTTTCTATTTCACTATTTTCCAGATCAGGTTGTTCGTCCCCAGCGATTTTTCGTCACGCGCGCACTGTAACAGGACGCCTTCTGATTTCACGACTGCGCCCTCGGTATAATTGCGGTTTTCGAAAATACAGCACTGCATACAGTTCTGCTGATTATTTTGTCCCTGAGTCCAGGCTTCCCGCGGCATATCAACAATCACATCCGTATTAGTTCCGCCTGTCGACGGATGATAATTCGCCTGGGCCGGCCCACAGACAATCAGTGCGGCCAGCATGAGCAGTGCAGTTTTACGCATTATTCGGTTTCCTTAGTTTTACGCCGTGCTTTGCGCTGCGGACGTTTTTGTCCGGTGGACGGTAACCCACGAAACGCCTGTCCCGACGGTTGCTGCCGTGCCTGATGAATAAGCCCACTCAGCGTGTGCACCAGCGGTTGCATAAACTCATCATAACGGCAGGCCTTTTCACTAATCCGTGTCAGTGTCGATTCCCACTGGGCGGTCATGTCCGGCCGGGCTGCCAGATCCGGTAACGAATGGATCAACGCCTTACCCGTGTCGGTAGAATGAATATAGCGCCCTTTCTTCTGTAAAAATGACCGGCGGAACAATAATTCTATGATCCCCGCGCGCGTGGCTTCCGTTCCTAAACCATCGGTCGCACGAAGCACTTTCTTTAATTCTTTATCCTGAACAAAACGCGCGATACCGGTCATGGCTGACAGAAGCGTGGCATCCGTAAAATGGCGAGGTGGCTGCGTTTGCTTGGCCAGCACCTCGCCGTGCTCACACAGCAGGACGTCCCCTTCCGCCACGACCGGCAGCGGCATGCCGTCATTTTCTTCATCACGCTCTTTACTGCCCAGCAAAGCACGCCAGCCCGCCTCAGCCAGAAAGCGGGCCTTCGCCACGAATTTACCGCCCGCAATATCCAGTTCAATAGTGCATTTACGAAACATCGCATCCGGGCAGAACTGCATCAGATACTGACGCGCGATCAGGCCATAAACCTGCTGTTCATTGTCATTCAGCCTGACAGCGCTGGCGCGTGCTGTGGGAATAATGGCATGGTGCGCATCCACTTTTTTGTCGTCCCAACAGCGGTTTTTACGATCGGCATCAAACTCCGCAGGCGGCGTCAGATCGGGCTGGTGAACCTGAATGGCATTTAGCACTGCGTGACGACCAGCAAAATGCTCATCGGGCAAATAGCGACTGTCGGAACGGGGATAGGTAATCAGTTTGTGGGTTTCATACAAGCGCTGACAGATATCCAGCACCGCCTGCGCGCTCAGGCCAAAGCGTTTTGCCGCCTCAATCTGCAGTGCCGAGAGCGAAAACGGGAGTGGCGCAGTGTCGCTTTCGCGCTTATCACTGTATGCGGTGACACGCGCAGGCTGACCGGTAATGCGGGCAACCACATGCTCTGCCAGACTCCGCTTGAGTAAGCGCCCTTCTTCATCCTGCCAGGGCTCACAGGCTTCACTGGGGACCCAGTTGGCAACAAAGCGGATGTCATCTGGCGTCACGATATGCGCTTTAACTTCAAAATAGTCTTTCGGCACAAAGTTTTCGATCTCTTCGTCGCGGCGCACCACCAGCCCCAGCACGGGTGTTTGCACCCGCCCCACCGACAATACGCCATCGTAACCGGCATTACGGCCCATTAACGTCCAGGCGCGGGTCATGTTGATGCCATATAGCCAGTCCGCCCGGGCGCGAGCCAGGGCGGAAACACACAGGGGGATAAACTCACGGTTTTCACGCAGGCGACTGACTGCGCGTTCGACCGCCTGAGGATTGAGATCGTTGATCAGGCAGCGCTGCACCTTACTGCGTTTCTCGGCGGGCAGTTGCAGGTAATCCAGCACTTCGTCCACTAACAGTTGGCCTTCCCGATCCGGGTCACCGGCGTGAACCACTTCGTCCGCCTGCGCCAGCAACCCCTCAACCACTTTAAGCTGCTTAGCGACAGAGGGCCGCGGCTGCAGGCGCCACTTTTCAGGAATAATGGGCAGATCGGCCAGTGACCAGCGTGCGTAACGGCCGTCATAAGCATCGGGCTGCGCCTGCTCAAGTAAATGCCCTACGCACCAGGTGACGACCTGATCATTGCCACAGGCAATGAATCCGTCACCGCGGCGGTGCGGTTTAGGTAACACATCGGCAATGGCCCGTCCGAGGCTGGGTTTCTCTGCTATAAACAAACGCATTAAATCGGGTAATCCTTAACGTCAGCGAACAACAATGATGGCAGCGCCTGCCCCGTGCACGACGACAGTGCAGGATCACGGCCTGGCGCCATCGGATGCAGGCAGCCGGTTTCCCCGGACACAGCACGCGGCGCTGCCAGTGAAGACAGCGCTATAGTAGCCTGGCGGCACGCTGCTGATAAGCGTGCCGGATTTGCGAGGAAACGCTTCGCTCATTACGTGCGCAGTTTACCGCGCATCGCGTGGTTCAGACAGGTTCAGAAATAGCGGACGAAGGGTGCCGTGTCGGGATGAACCACGGTGGTGCTGGACTTAAGCTGCGGCGTGCCCAGATAGAGAAAGCCCACAATCGCGTCCTGCTCACGGCAGCCGAACGCCTCACGCACCTGCGGATCGTCGGTCCAGACGCCGCTCCGCCAGATGCCATTAAAGCCCTGAGCGACAGCAGCCATCTGCATCGCCATCACGGCACAGCTGGCAGAGGCGATTTGTTCCCAGCGCGGCACCTTGTGATTGATCTCGCAGTGCGCCACGACGGTGATGATCATGGGCGCACGGAACGGCGCCTGACTGGCTTTATTGATGGCTTTCTCATCCATCTGGTTGTCCCGCGCCGCTTTTTCCAGTAGCTGACTCAGGCGATCGCGGCCTTCATTTTCAACAATAATAAATCGCCAGGGTTGCAGGCCGCCGTGATCGGGTGCGCGCATGCCCGCGCGCAGGATGTTATCCAGCGCTTCACCGCTGGGGGCCGGTTCCGCCAGACGCGAGGCCGAACGACGATTAACCAGTAATTCTAGTGCGTCCATGTTTTTCTCCTGACAGTAAAAGCACGGGTAATCCTGGCACAAGTGGATTTTTTGTAACAGTCCAGGGTGATTTCCTGCTGACTTTTGTTTCGCTGCTCTTTAGGATGAGGTCGTTAACGGAGACCTGGCCCGCCTGGTGGCTATTTCCGGCTATATCAAAATGGAGAATGTGATGCGCACACTGTGGCGAATAATTGCGGGTCTGTTCCGCTGGACCTGGCGAGTGTTGAATTTTATCAGGGAATGTATTCTCAACCTGTTTCTGGTTTTCTTAATTATTGTCTGTGTGGGGATCTGGCTTCAGATCAGCGGCTCAGGCAGCCGTTCCTCCGCCCCGGTACAGCAAGGTGCGCTAAAAGTGGATTTGACCGGTGTGCTGGTCGACAAACCCTCCGTCAGCAACCGTCTGAGCAAAATTGGTCGTCAGTTATTAGGCACCAGTAGCGATCGTCTGCAGGAAAATTCCCTGTTTGATGTAGTAGATGCTATTCGTCAGGCCAAAGGTGACAGCAATATTAAAGGTCTGGTTTTAGACCTGCGTGATTTTGCTGGGGGCGATCAGCCTTCTCTGCAATATGTAGGTAAAGCGTTACGCGAGTTCCGCGACAGCGGTAAGCCTGTTTACGCCTTAGGCGATAGCTATAGCCAGGCGCAGTACTACCTTGCCAGCTATGCGACGAAAATCTATCTGTCGCCACAGGGCACCGTTGATTTGCACGGCTTTGCCACCAACGGTCTCTACTACAAAACGTTGCTCGACAAGCTGAAAGTCAATTCACACGTTTTCCGCGTGGGCACCTATAAATCAGCCGTTGAGCCCTTCCTGCGTGACGATATGTCGCCAGCGGCGCGTGACGCAGATAGCCGCTGGATTGGCCAGCTCTGGCAAAATTACCTGAATACCGTGTCTGCTAACCGCCAGATTACGCCTGAGCAGTTGTTCCCTGGCGCTGCCGCTATTATCGCAGGTCTGCAGGCCGTTAAGGGCGATACCGGAAAATATGCGCTGGATAACAAACTGGTCGATGTGCTGGGCTCACGCGCTGACGCGGACCAGGCGCTTATCCAGGCATTTGGCTTCGATAAGCAAAACAACGATTACCGTAACGTCAGCATTTATGATTACAACGTTAAACAGGATGCCAGCCAGCAAAAAGGCAACATTGCCGTGATCCTTGCCAGCGGTGCCATCATTGATGGTGATGAAACGCCGGGTAATGTGGGCGGCGATACGACAGCGGCGCAGATTCGCGATGCCCGACTGGATCCCAAAATCAAGGCCATTATTTTGCGGGTGAACAGCCCGGGCGGCAGCGTTACGGCGTCCGAAGCGATTCGTTCGGAACTGGCCGCAGCGAAAGCGGCAGGCAAACCGATTGTGGTCTCCATGGGCGGTATGGCAGCCTCGGGCGGCTACTGGATCTCGACGCCAGCCAGCTACATTATTGCCAGCCCCAGCACGCTGACCGGCTCTATCGGCATCTTTGGCGTGATTAACACGCTGGAGAACAGCCTGGCCTCGATTGGTGTGCATACCGATGGCGTCGCGACCTCACCCCTGGCAGACATCTCAAGCACTAAAGCACTGCCTGAGGAAGTGCAGCAACTGATGCAGTTGACCATTGAAAACGGCTACCACAACTTCGTGGGACTGGTGGCGACATCGCGCCATAAAACACCGGAACAGATCGATGCCATCGCGCAGGGGCACGTCTGGACGGGCAGCGATGCCAAAGCCAATGGTCTGGTCGATGCGCTGGGCGATTTTGACGATGCGGTGAAAAAAGCGGCTGAGCTGGCGAAGGTTTCCCAGCCAGAGCTTGACTGGTATCAGGAAGATCCCGGCTTCCTTGACGTGATGCTGAATCAGATGAACGCGTCTGTTCAGGCCGTGCTGCCTGACACGATGAAAGCCTGGCTGCCTGCGCCCATGTACGATGTGATGAACGCGATGAAGAATCAGCCCAGCCTGTTTGACCATCTGAACGATCCGCAAAACCGCTATGCCTTCTGCCTGAACTGCGGCGAAGTGCGATAAACCTCTCAGCCCGACTGCTTGTCGGGCTGCTTTTCCCTGCTGTTCCCCTTATACTGCCCGTTTTACGGCAAGTCTGAGTTTACCTATGCAAAAGAAAAATATTTACGTTGCCTACACGGGCGGTACCATCGGTATGCAACGTTCTGCTCAAGGTTATATTCCGGTTTCTGGTCATCTGCAGCAGGAACTGGCGAAGATGCCTGAGTTCCATCGCCCGGAAATGCCTGACTTCACGATTCATGAGTATCAGCCTCTGATTGACTCTTCTGACATGACCCCGCAGGACTGGCAGTCGATCGCCGAAGATATCCGGCTGAACTATGATCGCTATGATGGTTTTGTCATTCTGCACGGCACGGATACCATGGCATTTACCGCTTCTGCCCTGTCGTTTATGCTCGAAAATCTGGCTAAGCCGGTCATCGTTACGGGCTCACAGATTCCGTTAGCCGAACTGCGTTCCGATGGCCAACAAAACCTGCTTAATTCCCTTTACGTCGCTGCGAATTATCCCATCAACGAGGTGACGCTGTTTTTCAACAACACACTCTATCGCGGTAACCGTACCACTAAAGCGCACGCGGACGGTTTCAACGCCTTTGCATCCCCCAACCTGTCAGCCTTGCTGGAAGCCGGGATTCATATCCGTCGTCTTAATACGCCGCCTGCACCTCAGGGCAAAGGCGAGCTGATTGTTCATACCATTACCCCGCAACCTATTGGCGTGGTGACAATTTATCCGGGCATCTCTGCAGATGTCGTGCGTAACTTTTTACGTCAGCCGGTTAAGGCGCTGATTTTACGCTCGTACGGTGTCGGTAACGCGCCGCAAAACGCCGAGTTTCTGTCTGAACTTCAGCAGGCCAGCGAACGCGGCATTGTGGTCGTCAACCTGACCCAGTGTATTTCTGGCAAGGTCAATATGGGTGGCTACGCCACCGGGAATGCTCTGGAGCACGCTGGCGTCATCAGCGGCTTTGATCTGACGGTTGAAGCGGCGCTGACGAAACTTCACTATCTGTTGAGCCAGGATCTGTCCAGCGATCAGATCCGCGCCAAAATGCAGCAGAACCTGCGTGGCGAACTGACAGACGACTAAGATGGAGTCAACGGCAATGAAACGGGCATTAATCATTATCGACATCCAGAACGACTTCTGCCCCGGCGGCCCAATGGCCGTCAAAGAAGGCGATCATACGGTCGAGGTTGCTAACCGCTACGCCCGTGCTTTTCATGAGAATGGTGAGTGCGTCGTAGCCCTGCAGGACTGGCATCCAGCCGATCACGGTAGTTTTGCTTCCGTATCCGGCGAACCTGTCTATACCCTCGGTGAACTCAACGGCCTGCCACAGATCTGGTGGCCGGATCATGGCGTGCAGCATTCTGCGGGGGCTGATTTTCATCCCGGCCTTGATCGCAGCCTGTTCGACGCGGTTTTCCATAAAGGGCAAGATCAGGACGTAGACAGCTACAGCGCCTTTTTTGACAACGGACACCGACGCAAGACAGAACTGGACAGTTGGTTACGCGCACGCGATATCACGCATCTGGTCATGCTGGGCCTGGCGACGGATTACTGCGTGAAGTACAGCGTGCTGGATGCACTTGAACTGGGTTATCAGGTCGAGGTCGTGGCGGCAGGCTGCCGTGGCGTTAATCTCAACCCAGAAGACAGCGACATTGCGCTGGCGCAGATGGCGGCTCAGGGCGCCGTCATTATCTGAAAAAGGGCTGGCGTATAGCCAGCCCTTTTTGCTCTTCCATACGATGCCCGCCTGCGCGTGGCTGACTGGCGACTTACCGCGCTATTAATGCAGATGAATGCGCGTGACGTCCGGTTCGATACCAAGCTCTTCTTTTAACTGCTTTTTCGATTTGGTCACCATTTCGCCATTTTTGCCGATGGTCATATGCTGTGGTGCATCATTATTGCGCGCCTGCCACATCATAACCAACTGCAGGCTGTTATCACGCTGTTGCTGCGTCAGCGCCACTCCATCCGGCCATTTTCCGGTTTCAACGGCCGTCATCAGGCGTTCATAAATTTCGGGTGTCATAGCATCAAGCATGGCTTCAAGTTGCTGTTTCATTGTTAGCCCTTAATCTCGTCGCCTTGTGGACTGGTGAAGTTCAGCGAGGCTGAGTTCACACAGTAACGCTCACCGGTCGGCTGCGGCCCATCAGGGAAAACATGGCCGAGATGAGAATCACAGTTGCCGCAACGGATTTCAATACGCTGCATACCGTGCGAGTTATCTTCCAGATAACGAATAGCCTCATCGCTGACGGGCTCATAAAAACTCGGCCAGCCACAGCCTGAATCGTATTTCGTCTCTGAAAGAAACAAGGGCGCGTTGCACACCAGGCAGTGATAAATCCCTTCCTGCTTGTTATGCAGCAGCGCACCGCTGTACGGCGGCTCCGTGCCATGCTGTTGCGTGACATAGCGCTGCATCTCAGTTAACTGGGCGATTTTTGCGTCGGGTGCGGTTTCTTTAGGCATTTGAGCAATTCCGGGATGTCATTCTGAAAAAATCGACTAGTATTCTAACAAATGATCAACATTAGTCGGGTCTTTTTTTGTGCTCTGCCCTTCGGTCCGTATCTTACAAGGTGGATTTGTGATTTTGATCACCTTTTCTCTGGCATATCCCTATATATTCGGCGAAGGTTTCAACAGAGCACGATGTTCGCGGAAGCGCGCAAGCGGTTGCGCGTCAAATAATTCCTGTTCGGTGGATTGACCTGTCGCAACAATTGACACGATTCCGCTTGACGCCTGGTAAGGTTTTTGTAATTTTACAGCCAACCTTTTATTCACTAACAACTAGCTGGTGGAATATATGACTATCAAAGTAGGTATCAACGGTTTTGGCCGTATCGGTCGCATCGTTTTCCGTGCTGCTCAACAGCGCTCTGACATCGAAATCGTTGCTATCAACGACCTGCTGGACGCTGACTACATGGCGTACATGCTGAAGTACGACTCTACTCACGGCCGTTTTGACGGCACCGTTGAAGTACAGGACGGCGCTCTGGTTGTTAACGGTAAGAAAATCCGTGTTACAGCTGAGAAAGATCCGGCTAACCTGAAGTGGGGCGAAGTGGGCGTTGACGTCGTTGCTGAAGCAACCGGTATCTTCCTGACCGACGAAACCGCACGTAAGCACATCACTGCTGGCGCGAAAAAAGTGGTTCTGACCGGTCCATCTAAAGATGACACCCCAATGTTTGTTCGTGGTGCTAACTTCGACAAATACCAGGGCCAGGACATCGTTTCTAACGCCTCTTGTACCACTAACTGCCTGGCCCCGCTGGCAAAAGTCATCAACGATAAATTTGGTATCGTTGAAGGCCTGATGACCACCGTACACGCCACTACCGCAACGCAGAAAACCGTTGATGGCCCGTCTCACAAAGACTGGCGCGGTGGTCGTGGTGCATCACAGAACATCATCCCGTCTTCTACCGGCGCCGCTAAAGCGGTAGGTAAAGTGCTGCCAGAACTGAACGGCAAACTGACCGGTATGGCATTCCGCGTACCTACGCCTAACGTTTCTGTTGTTGACCTGACCGTTCGTCTGGAAAAAGCTGCGTCTTACAAAGAAATTTGTGCCGCTATCAAAGCCGCGGCTGAAGGCGAGATGAAAGACGTGCTGGGCTACGTTGAAGATGACGTTGTTTCTACCGACTTCAACGGCGAAGTCCTGACCTCAGTATTCGATGCCAAAGCCGGTATCGCGCTGAATGACAACTTTGTTAAACTGGTTTCCTGGTACGATAACGAAACCGGTTATTCAAACAAAGTTCTCGACCTGATTGCGCTGGTTGCTGCTAAATAAGGCAGCCAGACACGAGACAATAAGGGTGACTTCGGTCACCCTTTTTTTGATCCCTTCACTATGGAGTCAGGCATGCAAGACAAACTCTTTTCCCTTCCCGTGGTTAAACAAATCACGCCTTATCTGTCGCAACGTCAGGTGGGTGAACTCCCGGTTATCATTGTCAGCCATCCGCGTGTACGGGCGGCCGTGACCTTACAGGGCGCGCATCTGATTGCCTGGCAACCGAGCGGTGAGAAGCCCATCATCTGGCTGAGCGACAAGAGCCCTTTCCTGCCTGGTAAGGCGATTCGCGGCGGTGTACCGATTTGCTGGCCCTGGTTTGGACCGGCAGGAGAGCCTGCCCATGGCTTTGCCCGAAATCAGTCATGGACGCTCTCTGCGCATGATGAAAACGAAGACGGCGTGCTGCTGACATTTGTGCTGGAAAGTACCCCACAAACGCTGAAGCTGTGGCCGCATGACTTTACCCTTATCGCCCGCTTCCGTCTGGGCCAGCATTGCGAAATTGAGCTGGAAGCCTACGGTGATTATGAATCGACAGCTGCGCTACACAGCTATTTTAACGTGGCGGACAGTGCGAGCGTTGAGGTCACCGGACTGGGTGAACATTACATCGACAAGGTCAAAGATAACCAGCCGGGTCAGAGCGAGGGTAAACAGCGCTTTACCGAGCGCGTGGATCGTATCTTCACTGCGCCAAAAGACTGTTCAGTTATCAACGATCTGGCTGGAAAACGGCAAATTGAAGTGTACCACCATCACCATAGTGACGTTGTCACGTGGAATCCTGGTGTGGCGCTGTCGTGTAGTATGGCGGACATGCCAAATGAGGGTTATAAAACGATGGTGTGTGTTGAAACCGCGCGCATCAGCAAACCGTTGCGCAGTGCAGGCGACAAGCCTGCCCGACTGGCGACGACAATACGTTTGAAAAATAAGGCCTGAAGCGCGTTCAGACCACATCCAGCGGCAGTTTGTGTTGTGGCGGCGGAAAAGCCCTGTCGAGTCTGAGACAGTCCTCCTCGCTCAGGGTAATGTCCAGCGCAGCCGCATTTTCACGAACATGTACCAGTGAACTGGCTTTAGGGATGGCAAGGACATCGCCATCCCGAATCGCCCAGGCCAGCATAAGCTGTGCCACGGTGATGCCTTTTTGGCGGGCAATTGCGTTCAGAGCGGGGTCGGTAAACAGCTGACTGCGTAACCGACCGGCCTGTGCCAGGGGACAATACGCCATGACCGGCATCGCGCGCTGGCGACAGAGCGGTAGCAAATCGTATTCAATACCGCGGGAACCCAGATGATAAAGCACCTGATTGGTGGCACAATTTTCGCCACCCGTTTCGGCCCACAGGGCGTCCATGTCCTCGCTGTCGAAGTTTGAAACACCCCACGCACGAATTTTGCCCTGCTGCTGCAAAGTCTGCATCGCGCTGATGGTTTCGTCGAGTGGCACACTGCCGCGCCAGTGCAAAAGATACAAATCAATTCGATCCGTTTGCAGACGACGCAGGCTGGCCTCGCAGGCGGCGATGGCATCCTGTTTCCCGGCATTCCATGGATAAACTTTCGATACCAGCAGGGCCTCATCACGCCGTCCCTTCAGGGCATCGCCTACCACTTCTTCGGCGCCACCCTCTGCATACATTTCAGCGGTATCCACCAGCCGCAAACCGGCATCCAGCCCTGCCTGAAGCGCACTGATTTCCTGTTGCCGGCTGGCGGGATCCTCCCCCATATACCGGGTGCCAAGACCGATTGCCGGAATCTGACGCTGACCTGCAATATCGATATATTTTGTCATCGGGTTCTCCTGCACTAAATGGGGGCATATGCACCCTGAGAGCGCACAGCCTGCACTCCCGGGGTGCGCCGCATCAGAAGGTATAGCTGACGCCTGTCCAGACCGTAAACTGTCCGCTTTTATCAACCATCGGACTGTCTTTGATTTCGCTGGCAAAGCGGGTGTAACGCCCTGAAAGACTGGCATTCCACTGCGGGGTAATGCTGTAGCTGGCGTTCATTTCCACATAAGGCGACCAGCTGTCATCCGGATGATAACGACGAATTCCGGTCCGATCGCTTTCGTTACCCGATACGCCATAGTAGTAGCGGTTTTGATTCGCGCTGTTCCACAATGCACCAATTCCCGGCGTAAAGGTAAAGTCGCCAAAGCTGAAACGGTAAAGATAGGTCAAATCCCAGACGATACCGTTGCTGTTGTTAAGCACATCGCCTAACAATGAGGTCCGTATGATGCCCCAGTCATCCGTGTGCCGGTAAGTCACCCCGCCCATCAACGTCATCCGGCGCTTATCCAGCCCCTTCATATCCCCCAGATCGTTATCATCCGGGTCGTATTGCTGCGGCGAACCCAACAGCGACAGAGAGAGCTGATCCTGTGGGTCTTTCCACACGTAATAGCCACCCTGCAGGGTGTTAAACCAGAATTTTTCCCCTTCGTAATTGATGATGGGAACAGGCAAATAGCGGTCCTGTCCACCACGATAAGGTGACTGCGCATAAATCACTGATGCACCGAGTGATAAGGGTGCGGCTTGTACTGACTGGCCCAGAAAATAACAAGGGATAAGTGCAATAAGCACGTTAAGTTTGAATTGGTTCACAATTTATTCATTCCATAAATATAACAATCACACATAGAGTCTAACGCTTTTTACAGACTGAATTAACCTTATATCAAAATCATCTACCGCGTTTGCCGCAGAATGTGGCATAACCGGGTTGAAGGCATCACAGAACGGGGGTTAACTGAGGAAAAACGTTTCGCAACAAAATGATTTTGTTATTGATATGTGGCTCACTAATCAAAAATCTATGATGAAATTTCCTGAATGCCTTCTACAGTTAAACTTAATACCCGAGTTTTTGTACTTACCAAGTAACCATAAAAGTTGTGCATCCCGATAAGAACGATCAGGTTGGCATAAGGGTTGCTGTAGTAAACAGATTAATATCTTCCGGGAGCTGTACGAGCACTGATTATTGCTCCTTTACCTGTGCTAAAAACGAAAGGACGGGCATCGCTATGAATATATTCGATCACTATCGTCAGCGTTATGAAGCTGCCAAGGACGAAGAGTTCACACTGCAGGAATTTCTGACTATCTGTAAACAGGATCGCAGTGCATACGCCAACGCAGCAGAGCGACTCTTAATGGCTATTGGTGAGCCAGTAATGGTCGACACTGCCCAGGAGCCACGCCTTTCCAGAATCTTTTCTAACCGGGTTATGGGACGTTACCCAGCGTTCGAAGAGTTTTACGGTATGGAGGAAGCGATTGAGCAGATCGTGTCCTATTTGAAACACGCAGCGCAAGGCCTTGAAGAGAAGAAGCAGATTCTCTATTTACTGGGTCCGGTGGGTGGCGGTAAGTCCTCCCTGGCTGAGCGCCTGAAATCCCTGATGCAACGCGTCCCTATCTACGTGCTCAGTGCCGACGGCGAACGCAGTCCGGTCAACGACCATCCGCTGTGCCTGTTCAACCCGCAGGAAGACGCTAACATTCTGGAAAAAGAGTACGGCGTACCGCGTCGCTACCTTGGCACCATTATGTCGCCCTGGGCCGCCAAACGTCTGCATGACTTTGGCGGGGATATTACACGCTTTAAAGTCGTTAAAGTCTGGCCATCGATTCTTGAGCAGTTAGCCATCGCCAAGACAGAGCCGGGCGATGAGAACAACCAGGATATCTCTGCGTTGGTCGGTAAGGTCGACATTCGCAAACTTGAAAACCACGCGCAAAACGATCCTGATGCCTACGGTTACTCTGGCGCACTGTGCCGGGCCAACCAGGGCATCATGGAATTCGTTGAGATGTTTAAAGCGCCGATCAAGGTTCTGCACCCCCTGCTTACTGCCACGCAGGAAGGAAACTACAACGGTACGGAAGGGATTTCAGCCCTGCCGTTTAACGGCATCATCCTGGCGCACTCAAACGAATCCGAATGGGTAACCTTCCGCAACAATAAAAACAACGAGGCTTTCCTCGACCGTGTTTACATCGTCAAAGTGCCTTACTGCCTGCGCGTGTCTGAGGAAATTAAGATTTATGAAAAGCTGCTGAATCACAGTGAGCTGTCCACTGCGCCTTGTGCACCTGGCACGCTTGAGACGCTGGCGCGCTTCTCTATCCTGTCGCGTCTGAAAGATCCCGATAACTCGAGCATCTACTCCAAAATGCGCGTGTACGATGGTGAAAGCCTGAAGGATACCGACCCGAAAGCGAAATCCTGGCAGGAGTACCACGATTATGCGGGCGTGGACGAAGGCATGAATGGCCTGTCAACGCGTTTCGCCTTTAAAATCCTGTCACGCGTATTTAACTTCGACCATGCTGAAGTTGCCGCCAACCCGGTGCACCTGTTCTATGTGCTGGAACAGCAGATTGAACGTGAGCAGTTCCCACAGGATCAGGCGGAAAAATACCTTGAGCATCTCAAAGGCTATTTAATTCCTAAATATGCGGAGTTTATTGGCAAAGAGATTCAAACGGCTTATCTGGAATCCTATTCCGAATATGGTCAGAATATTTTCGACCGTTATGTAACCTATGCGGATTTCTGGATTCAGGATCAGGAGTATCGCGATCCGGATACCGGACAATTATTTGACCGTGAATCGCTGAATGCCGAGCTGGAGAAAATTGAGAAGCCTGCCGGGATTAGTAACCCTAAAGATTTCCGTAATGAAATTGTCAATTTTGTGCTGCGTGCAAGAGCGCATAATAATGGCAGAAATCCCAACTGGACCAGCTATGAAAAACTCCGTACGGTCATTGAGAAAAAGATGTTCTCCAATACCGAAGAGCTGTTGCCGGTTATCTCGTTCAACACCAAAACCTCTACGGATGAGCAGAAGAAACACGACGATTTTGTCGATCGCATGATGGAAAAAGGCTATACCCGCAAACAGGTTCGCCTGCTGTGTGAATGGTATCTGCGCGTGCGTAAATCGTCCTGATCAAAGTCTGTAAGCAAACCGGTGCGGGACAGCACCGGTCATATTAAGGTCGGGTCAGCCCGGCCTGCTTGCAATGTAGTTTGGGGGAACATCATGGCCTATTTTATCGATCGCCGACTGAACGGTAAAAACAAGAGTGCGGTTAATCGCCAGCGCTTCTTACGTCGTTACAAGTCGCAGATTAAGCAGTCGATTTCCGAGGCCATTAACAAACGCTCGGTAACCGACGTCAGCAGTGGCGAATCCGTCTCTATTCCCGTAGATGATATCAATGAACCCATTTTTCATCAGGGGCGGGGTGGTCAACGTCATCGCGTTCATCCAGGCAATGATCACTTCGTGCAAAATGACCGTGTTGAACGCCCACAAGGCGGGGGCGGTAGTGGTTCAGGTCAGGGAAATGCCAGTCAGGATGGTGAAGGTGAGGATGAATTTGTTTTTCAAATTTCCAAAGATGAATATCTGGATCTGCTGTTTGAGGATCTGGCGCTGCCCAATCTGCGGAAAAATCAGCACCGCCAGTTGAATGAGTACAAAACGCACCGTGCCGGATTTACCTCGAATGGCGTCCCCGCCAACATCAGCGTGGTCCGTTCTTTGCAAAATTCCCTGGCCCGACGTACTGCGATGACGGCAGGTAAGCGCCGCCAGCTCCATGAGCTTGAGGATGCCCTCAGCGAAGTAGAAAAGTCAGAGCCCGCTCAGTTACTCGAAGAGGAACGCCTGCGCAAGGAGATTGCCGAACTGCGCGCGCGCATTGACAGAGTGCCCTTTATTGACACCTTTGACCTGCGCTATAAAAACTTCGAGAAGCGGCCCGAGCCTTCCAGTCAGGCGGTCATGTTTTGCCTGATGGATGTCTCCGGCTCGATGGATCAGGCGACGAAAGATATGGCAAAACGCTTTTATATTTTGCTCTATCTGTTCCTCAGCCGGACTTATAAAAACGTCGAGGTGGTCTACATCCGCCATCATACTCAGGCCAAAGAGGTCGATGAGCAGGAGTTTTTCTATTCGCAGGAAACCGGCGGCACCATCGTCTCCAGCGCACTGAAACTGATGGATGAGGTTGTGAAGGAGCGCTACGATCCCGCGCAATGGAATATCTACGCCGCGCAGGCGTCGGATGGTGACAACTGGGCAGATGATTCACCGCTCTGCCACGAGATTCTGGCAAAAAACCTGTTGCCGGTGGTGCGTTACTACACCTACATCGAGATAACACGTCGCGCGCATCAGACCTTATGGCGCGAATACGAGCATCTGCAGTCAATGTTCGACAACTTTGCGATCCAGCACATCCGGGAGCCCGAAGATATTTATCCTGTGTTTCGTGAGCTGTTTCACAAACAGGCAATGGAAGCCTGAGACACTAAGCCGACGCCCAGTCGGCTTTTTTTATTGTATTTATAACCTCTTAAAATGCGGTCTTGCCTGCTGCAAGCTATCTAACTCCCCTATTAGCCTTGTTAACTGGGATTATCCAGTGCATTAGCAATTAAGATAAATTGCAAAATGACAATGACAACTCATTGATAAAACATTATCTTGCAGACATAGCATGGATGTTTCTACCCCTTAGTTAACATTGTCTGCCGTATCTCAGGAGACCGCGTTTGAACCACACTATTGTTTATAGTCTTTTCATTATTGGATCCGTGCTGGTTGCGTCGAGTATCTTGCTCAGTTCCTTTTCGTCCCGATTGGGCATTCCTATCCTGGTGATTTTTCTGGCGCTGGGCATGCTGGCCGGCATTGACGGTATTGGCGGCATCGCATTTGATAACTATCCGGCGGCCTACCTGATCTCTAACCTTGCCCTGGCAATCATCCTGCTGGACGGCGGCATGCGCACCAAAGCCAGCTCCTTTAAGGTGGCGCTCGGACCGGCCTTATCACTGGCAACCGTAGGCGTGATCATTACGGCAGGCCTGACTGGCATGGTCGCGGCCTGGCTGTTCAGGCTCGATATGATGCAGGGCTTCCTGATTGGTGCGATTATCGGCTCCACCGACGCGGCAGCGGTATTTTCCCTGCTCGGTGACAAAGGTCTGAATGAGCGTGTCAGTGCCACGCTGGAAATTGAGTCCGGCAGCAATGACCCAATGGCGGTGTTTCTGACCATTACGCTGATCGAAATGATTGAGCAGGGACGAACCGGTCTGGACTGGATGTTCGTGGTGCATCTGATTCAGCAGTTCGGTCTGGGGATTGTCCTCGGTCTGGGCGGTGGCTGGGCCCTGCAGCAACTGATTAACCGCATGAATCTGGCTCCCGGCCTGTATCCCTTACTGGCACTGAGCGGCGGCATTCTGGTCTTTGCGTTGACCACCGTGCTGGAAGGCAGCGGCATCCTCGCCGTCTATCTGTGCGGCTTCTTACTGGGTAACAGCCCTATCCGCAACCGTTTCGGCATTTTGCAGACCTTTGACGGTATGGCCTGGCTCAGCCAGATCGGCATGTTTATCGTACTGGGATTGTTAGTCACGCCCTCCGACCTCTGGCATATCGCTGTTCCGGCGATGATTCTGTCCCTGTGGTTAATTCTGGTGGCACGTCCGCTGTCGGTGTTTATCGGCCTGTTACCGTTCCGTGGCTTCACGGCGCGGGAGCGTATCTTTATCAGCTGGGTCGGTCTTCGCGGAGCAGTGCCGATTATCCTGGCCGTCTTCCCGATGATGGCCGGTCTGGAAAATGCCTCGCTCTATTTTAATATTGCGTTTTTCGTGGTGCTGGTGTCCCTGATGCTACAGGGCACCTCGCTGGGCTTTGCGGCGAAGAAAGCCAAAGTGGTGGTTCCGCCTACCGCCTCTCCGATTAGCCGTATCGGGCTGGATATTCATCCGGAGAATCCGTGGGAGCAGTTCGTCTATCAGCTCAGCGCCGACAAATGGTGCGTGGGCGCGGCACTGCGGGATTTACAGATGCCACGCGAAACCCGTATCGCCGCACTGTTTCGGGATAACGTGTTAATGCACCCCAACGGCGCAACGCGTTTAAAAGAGAATGACGTGATTTGTGTGATTGGCCGTGAGCGCGATCTGCCTGCGCTGGGCAAAATGTTCAGTCAGTCGCCGCCTGTCTCGCTGGATCAACGTTTCTTCGGCGACTTTATTCTGGATGCCGACGCGCGACTTCATGATGTCGCGCAGATTTATGGCCTTGAACTCGACGAAGATACGAACGCGCAACAGTCGCTGGGTCAGTTGATGATGAGTATGTTAGGCGGGGCACCTGTGGTCGGTGACCAGATAGAATGGAATCAACTGACATGGACGGTAGCGGAGAAAGAAGATAATCATATTGTTAAAATTGGCGTGCGCCCCAATGAAGACAAAGAATAATCTTATTTAAATAGCGCGGTTTAATTAGCTGAATTGCACTACGCTTTTATAACATTCAGTTAAAACGGGAGTTATCCATGAGTCACGTGGTTAAAATTGGTCGCTATGAAATTGTTGATGCGGAATTCAGCAGCGAAGACCCGGTGACGGTGAGTATTCCCTGCCACACCAATCCCGGCCTGAGTTATCAGCTTGACGGCTGGGATCAGGAAACCAGCGTACCGGCCTGGATCGACGGTAAAGAAGTGATATTAGCGATCGGTCATTACGATAAACAACAAGACCGCTGGGTATTAAAAAAACCCGCGTAAGCCCGGAGGATTACCGCCAGTCAGCCCGTTTGGCGGTAATTCCTAAAAATGGACCTGAATATCTCCGTGCATCACGCTTATCTCTGATACAATATTCTGCATATCAATAACTTAAACAAAACCCGCGCGATTATCCCCTGACTTTTTAAGAATTATTCCGTATTAACTCTGTCAAACATCTCCTGCATACTCTTCTCCAGTGCTGCATTTTTACGTGACTTGTCTCACGTTTAGAGAATCTGTTTTTTGCAGCGTTAATGGCTCTAATGACTGTAACAAACTGAAAACGTCCCGGTTTCGGGTTTTCAGTCGTTAACCCCTGAACGCGTACTTGATTCTGGTCAGGCCATCTTTTACTTCATTAAAGAGAGCAGGTTTTATGGCAAGTACAATTGTAATGAACAATGCGACTCGCTCGTGGAGCGGTCTTCGTAAAAATATTCTTGTAAAGCTTGCGTTAAGTTTTTCAGATCTCATTGCGCTGAATTTAGCGCTGTTTCTCTCTGCTGCGACCGTGCAGGGAATTTGGGGCGACCTTGATGCCTTTATTCCACCCCATCAAATTGAGAACCGTTTTATTGCGCAGTTTATTATGTCGGTGCTTTGCACCGGTTGGTTCTGGATGCGCCTGCGTCACTATACCTACCGCAAACCCTTTTGGTTTGAACTGAAAGAGATTGTTAAAACCCTCGTCGTGTTCTCTCTGCTGGATCTGGCGTTAATCGCCTTCTCCAAATGGGACTTCTCCCGCATGGTCTGGGTGTTCAGCTGGAGCTATGCCCTGCTGTTGCTGCCGTTAATGCGTGCAGGCGTGAAAAGCGCGATTAACCGGGCCGGACAATGGCAAAAAGAAACCATTATCATTGGCTCGGGCCGTAACGCTACCGAAGCTTACGCCGCATTACAAAGCGAGGAGATTCTCGGGTATAACGTTCAGGCGTTTATTTCCGTTGAAGACGCACCGCTGCAGCAGAGCGTTAATGGTGTGCCTGTTATCTCCGCCAACGATATTAACTGGCAGACCATCGACCGTGACAATGTGCAGTTCATTGTGGCAATGGAATACGAACAGCAGCCTGAGCGCGACCGCTGGCTGAAATTCTTGTCTAAAATGAACTGCCGTTCCGTGTCGGTTATCCCAACATTACGCGGTGTACCGCTTTACGGCACAGACATGTCCTTTATCTTCAGCCATGAAGTGATGATTCTGCGCGTCAGCAATAACCTGGCGAAGCATTCGTCACGCTTCCTGAAACGGGGATTTGATATTGTGGTAGCTTCGCTGCTGCTGCTCTTCCTGGCACCGGTTTTTGCCTTACTTTGCTATATGGTGAAGCGTGATGGCGGTAATGCCATTTATGGTCACGAGCGCGTGGGTCAGGATGGCAAGAAATTTAAATGTCTGAAGTTCCGTTCGATGGTCACCAATTCCAAAGAGGTGCTGGAAAACCTGCTGGCGACCAGCGAAGAAGCGCGTCGCGAATGGGACAAAGACTTCAAGCTGAAAAATGATCCGCGCATTACCCGCATCGGGGGCTTCCTGCGCAAAACCAGCCTGGATGAGTTACCTCAGCTCTGGAACGTGATTCGGGGTGAAATGAGCCTGGTCGGCCCACGTCCGGTTATCGAAGCGGAACTGGAACGTTATGCCGGCGACGTGGATTACTATCTGATGGCGAAGCCCGGGATGACCGGCCTGTGGCAGGTGAGCGGACGTAACGACATTGACTACGATACCCGTGTCTACTTTGATTCCTGGTATGTCAAAAACTGGGCGCTGTGGACGGATATTGCCATCCTGTTTAAAACAGCCGGTGTGGTATTACGCCGCGACGGCGCGTACTGATTTAGCCTGCGATGCCTGTTTCAGACAGGCATCGCCATTTCGCTGGTAATTCGCTTTCCTTTTGCTTTATTAATCATTACCCTCTTCCCTCGCTTTATCGTACGTTTACCCTCTGGTTTCTATGCAAAAATATACCCTGTTGCTGTTAAGCCTGGTGCTCCTGGCGCCTTTAGGCATCGATCTCTATTTACCCACGCTGCCGCAGATCGCAGAAGGTCTGTCAACACCGGTGACGCTGATACAAACAACGATCCCCCTTTTCCTGCTGATAATGGGACTGGGTCAGCTGGTGAGCGGCCCGCTGGTCGATAACTATGGGCGTAAACCTATTGCGCTGCTGGGACTGACGCTCTACATAGCGGGCAGCGCCATTGCGGCCACCGCCACCTCCTTCCCGCTGTTCCTGCTGGCCCGCGTCGTACAGGGCTGTGCGGTATGTTGTAGTGCCGTCGTTGCGTTCAGCGGCGTACGTGACCGGTTAAGTGGTGATGATGCAGCCCGGGCTTATGGCTTTCTGAATGGCGCACTGAATATCGTGCCCGCACTGGCACCGTTGCTGGGTGGACTGCTGGCCAGCGCCTTTGACTGGCGCGCGCCCTTCTGGTTCCTGTGTACTTATGCCGCCGTCGTGATGCTGATGGTCATTATCTGGCTGCCGGAAACCCGTCCGGCCGATACGCTGCGTGTAAAAGGGCTTCCCGTTAATCAGTATGCCGCCATTTTACGTCAGCCGCGCTTTCTGGCCTTTGCCTTCGCGAATGCGGGCGCACTGGGCATGGTGCTGACGTATGTTTCGCTGGCGCCCCACATTCTGATGACCGAGGGCGGCCTGTCGCCCTTGGCATTCTCCTTTGCCTTTGGCGCGAATGGCTTTTGGATCATGCTGGTGAGTGTGGTGGTGAACAAGGCGATTCGTAAGGCGGGCAGGCCATTTTGCCTGGCGATGGGTTGCCTGACCATGCTACTGGGTGCTGGCCTGCTGCTGGCAGGTATGACACTGCTGCCTGACAGCCTGCAGTCACACTGGGCGCTGTATATGTTCCCTGTCGCCGTGGCCGTGGCCGGACTGGCCTTCACCGTCGGCCCGGCCACCAGCTATGCGCTGGAACCTTACCAACAGCAGGCTGGTGTCGCATCGGCGTTACAGGGTTTTATTCAGATGGCAGGCGGTGCAGCGGGGAGTTTGCTTATTGTCGCCCTGCCACTGGCAGAGAAAATGTCGCTGGCGTTGATGATGCTGCTGGGTGCAGCGCTGGCGTTCCTCGCCTGGCGCTGCAGTAAAAATATGCACAGCCGGATTACAGCGATTAAATAACGTTTACCGGAACGCGTGGGGCCAGGGCACACATCAGCTCATAACCTACCGTTCCGGCCGCTTTTGCTACCTGATCGATTTTGACATTGTTTCCCCACAGCTCGACAGGTGAACCAATGCCCGCCTGTGGGCAGGGTGTTAAATCAACGGTAATCATATCCATCGACACCGCACCCACGACCTGCGTCAGCACGCCATCAACAAAAACCGGCGTCCCGTTGTGCGCATGGCGAGGATAACCATCGGCATAGCCACAGGCGACAACACCTATTCGCTGCGGCTGGGATGCCCGGTAGCGATAGCCATAACCCACGCCATCTCCGGCCTGAAGCTGCTGCACACCAATGATTTCACTGGACAGGGTCATCACCGGTTGAAGTCCACTGCTGGCCACGTCCTGCCAGTCACCGCTGGGTGACGCACCATACAAAATGATCCCCGGTCGCACCCAGTCCCTGTGCGCCTCAGGATGCCACAACGTACAGGCCGAATTGGACAGCGAGACCGGGCTGTCCAGCCCTTCGGTGGCGTCGGCGATTCGCTGTAGCGGCGCCACAATGCCGTCGGGATTCTCGGCATCAGCGAAATGCGCCATCAACGTAATATCCCCGACGTTTTCCAGCGCACGCAGTTTATGCCAGATGCCATTTACCTGTTCAGGGCGAAAGCCCAGTCGGTTCATACCGCTGTTTATCTTCAGGTAAATATCGACAGGCGCCGAGAGCGTCGCATTGGCCAGGGCATGAATCTGCCAGTTGCTGTGCACGCTGGTCGTCAGACGGTAACGATCGATTAAGGTCAGATCGTCAGGGTGAAAAAAGCCTTCAAGCAGCAGGATGGGTTTCTTCCACCCCTGCTCCCGCAGCAGAATGGCTTCTTCCATATTCAGTAACGCGAAGCCATCGGTGCTGGACAGACTTTCCCACACGCGGGCAATGCCATGGCCGTAGGCATTGGCTTTCACCACAGACCAGACACGTGATGCGGGGGCCGCACGACGCACAATGGCCAGGTTATGTCGCAACGCCTGTTGATTGATGGTTGCGACAATTGGACGTGACATACTTCCTCTCCCTGAAGGCTTAACGTGTAGCGTTAACGTTACGAAGCGGTGATCGGCTGGCCGCAAAACCAGGCAAATAACGGAAGACCGTGAGATCGTCCGATGCAATCGCTGGCGACGTGCCGGAAATGACATCAGCCAGTAACTGACCGGAGCCACAGGCCATTGTCCAGCCCAGTGTGCCGTGTCCGGTATTCAGATAAAGATTGGACAGCGGCGTCGCCCCGACAACCGGCGTACCGTCTGGCGTCATAGGACGCAGGCCTGTCCAGAAACTGGCCTGGCTGACATCACCCCCTTCAGGATAAAGATCTGTAACCACCATCTCCAGCGTTTCGCGACGCGCTTCAAGCAGTTTGGTGTTAAAACCCACAATTTCTGCCATACCGCCGACTCGAATACGGTTATCAAAACGTGTGACGGCCACTTTGTAGGTTTCGTCCAGGATGGTGGAGACGGGTGCCGCATCGGCATTCGTCACCGGAATCGTTAAGGAATAGCCTTTCAGAGGGTAGACCGGGATATCCACAATATTTTTCATCAACGCGGTGGACCAGGAGCCCAGCGCAACGACGTAGCTGTCGGCTTTAATCACCTCATCGCCGCACTTCACACCGTAAATCCGGTTACCGTCGCGCAGCAGCTGATCGATGGGTGTATTGAAGCGGAAGACCACACCGGCTTCCTCGGCCATTTTGGCCAGACGCTGGGTAAAAAGCTGGCAGTCGCCGGTTTCATCATTTGGTAACCGCAGACCGCCGGTAAGTTTATGCTGCGTCGCCGCAAGGGCAGGCTCAACGCTGGCCAGCTGATGCGACTCCAGTAATTCATAGGGCACGCCGGCCTCGCGCAGAACGGCAATGTCTTTGCTTGCGCTCTCGAATTGCTGTTGCGTACGGAATAACTGGAGCGTGCCGCCCTGTCGGCCTTCATAGGCAATGCCCGTTTCGGCGCGGAGGGCCTTCAGGCAATCGCGGCTGTATTCAGCAAGCCGGACCATGCGACTTTTATTCTGCTGGTAGTGCTGCATGTCACAGTTACGCAGCATATGCCACATCCACTCAAGCTGAAAGCGGCTGCCATCCAGCCGGATGGCCAGAGGCGCATGACGCTGAAACATCCATTTCATCGCCTTAAGCGGCACACCGGGTGCAGCCCAGGGCGCCGCATAGCCTGGCGAGATCTGCCCGGCATTTGCCGCGCTGGTTTCCATGGCGGGTTGAGGCTGACGATCGATCACGGTGACCTGATGGCCGGCGCGCGCCAGATACCACGCGCTGGTTACGCCCACAACCCCACTACCAAGAATAACTACGTGCATAAGTCCCCCGCGAAAATAAAAAGCATAATCCACTATTCACCGGTTAACATTCAGAGTGATCGCAAAGTGGAAACATCCTTTACACAATCCATCCATTTCACCTCTTTTTGCGCCTACAGGTAACTAAAATCATTTCACGCCCTCAAATTCAGAGAATTATGCGTCCTTTATTAAAAAATCAGGCATAAATGACACCAGTTCTGGTTAATTATGCCTTTCACAGGAGAATCCTTCATAATCTCCCTCCCTGCAAAAAGCCAGCATTTAATGCTGAAAAGTAACAGCTATTCAGTGTGTAGAGCTATTTAATCCCAGCGCGGTAAACCTGAAATGATTTTTCTGCCAAAGAATTCGTTTGAGTTCCCGGATCGGATAAGCGACAGTGAACTATCATTGATCTGTTCACTCAGTTTTTTTGGGTTCCTTTCTCAGGAAGAGCCTTAAATAAATCGTAACGGACAACGCGTCAGGGTGAGTCCGTTCGCCAAAACAGAGGTGCGCTATGACAACAATCTTTGACGATTCCATCATGGACAGCAAACGACTCAGCGACGGGCCCGACTGGACATTCGAGTTACTGGATGTCTATCTCGCTGAAATCGACCGCGTAGCGAAACACTACGGTCTGGATACCTACCCGCACCAAATTGAAGTGATTACCTCCGAGCAGATGATGGACGCCTACTCCAGCGTCGGTATGCCCATCAACTATTCGCACTGGTCGTTTGGCAAAAAATTTATTGAGACTGAGCAACGTTACAAGCATGGGCAGCAGGGTCTGGCTTATGAGATCGTGATTAACTCTAACCCCTGCATCGCCTATCTGATGGAAGAGAACACCATGACCATGCAGGCGCTGGTTATGGCGCACGCCTGCTATGGGCATAATTCCTTTTTTAAAAATAACTACCTCTTCCGCAGCTGGACCGATGCCAGCTCCATTGTGGATTACCTGTTATTTGCCAGAAATTACATTGCTGACTGCGAAGAGCGCTATGGCGTTGAAGAAGTGGAGCGCCTGCTCGATTCATGTCACGCCCTGATGAATTACGGTGTGGACCGCTATAAGCGCCCGCAAAAAATTTCCCTGCAGGAAGAGAAGGCCAGGCAAAAAAGCCGCGAAGAGTATCTGCAAAGCCAGGTCAATACCTTATGGCGCACCTTACCGCGGCGTGAAAAAGAAGCCGCGCATTTTGAAGCGGCGCGCTACCCTTCTGAACCGCAGGAAAACCTGCTCTACTTTATGGAAAAGAACGCGCCGCTGCTGGAGCCGTGGCAGCGTGAAATTCTGCGCATTGTGCGTAAGGTGAGCCAGTATTTTTACCCGCAGAAACAAACTCAGGTGATGAATGAAGGCTGGGCGACCTTCTGGCATTACACCATCCTGAATCACCTCTATGATGAAGGCAAAGTGTCAGAACGCTTTATGATGGAGTTCCTGCACAGCCATACCAACGTAATCTATCAACCGCCCTACAACAGCCAGTGGTACAGCGGTATCAATCCGTATGCACTGGGCTTTGCCATGTTCCAGGATATTAAACGTATTTGTCAGTCGCCGACGGAAGAGGATCGCTACTGGTTCCCGGATATTGCCGGTTCTGACTGGCTGAAAACCCTGCATTTCGCGATGCGTGAATTTAAAGATGAAAGCTTTATCAGTCAGTTCCTGTCGCCTAAGGTCATGCGTGACTTCCGGCTGTTCACTGTGCTGGACGACGACCGCAACAATTATCTGGAAATTGCCGCGATCCACGACGAGTCCGGCTATCGGGCCATTCGGCAGCAGCTTTCGGCACAGTACAACCTGAGTAATCTGGAGCCCAATATTCAGGTTTACAATGTGGACTTACGGGGTGATCGTTCCCTGACGCTGCGCTACGTGCCACAAAGCCGTGCACCACTCGATAAGAGCCGTCGGGAGGTGCTTAAGCACGTGCACCGCCTGTGGGGCTTTGATGTGATTCTGGAACAGCAGAATGAAGATGGCAGCGTCGAACTGCTGGATCGCAATCCACCGCGCAATGTTCCCCTCTAAAACAGGCATAAAAAAACCGGACGCGCAGTCCGGTTTTTTTTTAGCGCTTAGCGCCTAAGTCGTTCGGCATACTCTTTTGCATCGAATGCCAGATATCTCCACTCTGGCGTCCGTAATGCCGGACACACTCCACGATTTCATCCTGAGTGGGCTGTTTGTCACACAGGTCGAGCAGTGTCAGATAAAACTCGCGGGCGACTTTACGGGCTTCCGGATTGGAGAAATAGTGCCGCCCAACGCGCGTATACAGTCCTTTCAACCCATTCAGGATCAGGCCATAAATCGGATTGCCCGAGGCGAACGCCAGGCCGCGAAACACCCGATAATCGAGTTCCGTGTAACTGTCCACCTGATCGTCGGTTTGCGCGACGGCCTGCAGCACCTCACGCGCCTTCTCAGGATAGTGGCGCAGCGCGCGGCTGATAAAAATAGAAGAAATATTGGTGCGCACCGACAACAGGTTATCGATCAAAGCCGGTACACTATCGTGGTCCAGACGCGCCAGGGTTTCCAGAATGTTCAGACCCGACGTTTCCCAGAAATCGTTAACGCGCGTGGGCTTGCCATGCTGAATGGTTAACCAGCCGTCTCGCGCCAGGCGTTGTAACACTTCACGTAACGTTGTACGCGTTACGCCAATCAGTTCAGAAAGCTCACGTTCGGCAGGAAGGATCGATCCGGGTGGAAAACGGCTGTTCCAGATGCTTTCAATAATATACTCTTCAGCAAATCCGGCTGGACTCTGCGCCTTAATAACCATAACTGTGTGTTCTCATTGCTTTCTGGATCGTAATGGGCACTCATCATACCAGAGCGCCTATAGCGGATATAGCCTTGTCAACGATTAAAAATGCGGTTCAGCACAAAAATAAGACAGATTACCGTGCTGCGCCATACGTGCGAGGATGCCTTAGGTTAAGCCCTGAAAACCGCCTCGGGCAGCAGCGCGTTGATGAATAATCCGCCGAATGAGGCAGAAGGTGCCAGCCGCATTCGCGAACAGACAAAGAATTAATCTGGATCAGGGCCAGGTTAGGTTTGCACACGATTTTTTCTTACCACAGGATGGCGCGCCGCGTCTTTTGGTTTACACTGCGGGGCATTAACGTTTACAGGGAATGCACTATGTTGCGATATTTAAACCAATGTTCGCGGGGTCGCGGTGCCTGGTTATTATTGGCCCTTTCCGCTCTGGCGTTGGAACTGACAGCATTATGGTTTCAGCATGGTCTGGGCTATAAACCCTGCGTCATGTGTATTTACGTGCGTTGCGCGCTTTTTGGCGTGATGGGCGCAGGCATCCTTGGCTTCCTGATGCCACGTTCGCCGGTTCGACTGGTGGCGATTGTGTTATGGATATACAGCGCATGGGAAGGCCTGCGCCTTTCTTACGAACACACCATGATCCTGCTGCATCCGAATCCCTTTGTAACCTGTGACTTTGCCGCCCGCTTCCCCGCCTGGTTGCCGCTGGATAAATGGTTGCCATCGGTATTTGTCGCCAGCGGCGATTGTTCGGAACAGGCCTGGCGCTTCTTATCACTCGCCATGCCACAGTGGATGATCGGCATCTTCGCGGCTTATCTGCTGGTGGGTGTGCTGGTGTTGCTTGCTCAGCCGTTTAAACCTAAACGCCGCGACTTATTCGGTCGTTAATCCGTTAAAAGGCTGCCAGGGGCAGCCTTTATCGTC
The DNA here is from genome assembly GCF_004364735.1 of Pantoea sp. PNA 14-12. Lineage (NCBI taxonomy): Bacteria > Pseudomonadati > Pseudomonadota > Gammaproteobacteria > Enterobacterales > Erwiniaceae > Pantoea > Pantoea sp. PNA 14-12. Next base: position 1,474,088 of record NZ_SOAJ01000001.1, read on the forward strand.
AGGACTTAGCCATTCCGGTCAGGGCGATCGATAATATGATCTTCCCAGTCGCGCACTTCACTTTCCCGCACTGCAATGTAACGTACAGAAATTCGCTGCGCATGCATCGCATTTTTTGAGCCCGTCAGCAGCGGATGCCAGGCAGGCAGCGGCTTGCCCTCGCCCAGTAAACGGTAGGCACAGGTGCGCGGTAACCAGTCAAAGGTGGTCAGATTTTCGCGCGTCAGCTTGATACAGTCTTCTTCATATTCAAAGCGACGCGCATAGTTACGGCACTGGCAGGTTTTGATGTTGAGCTGATTACAGGCGACATTGGTGAAATAAATTTCATCCGTGTCCGCGTCCTGAAGTTTGTTTAGACAACACTGACCACAACCATCACACAAGGATTCCCATTCCTCATCGCTCATTTGTGCCAGGCGTTTGTGTTGCCAGAAAGGGGTTTCAGTCATGATGATTGTCCAGATTTAGCGTAAACCGCACCTTATAAAGCGATCAGCACGCTGATGCAAGTTTTACAGCACGCGCGTACTGATTCCGTGACCGGCAAAGGAGACTTCCAGCGTGTCGCCTGACCGCATTGGGCCCACCCCTTCTGGCGTACCGGTCAAAATGACGTCGCCAGCATGTAGCGTAAAATACTGACTCATATGGGCAATCAGCGGCAGGATTTTGTGAATCATATCTGACGTATTGCCATCCTGACGGACTTCCCCGTTTACCACCAGCTTCAGATCGGTATTCTGGGGATCGCCCGCAAACTCCGCGACCGGTATGAAACCTGACAGCGGACAGGCGTTATCAAACGCTTTTGCTTTTTCCCAGGGTTGTCCGGCTTTTTTTAAGCCCGCCTGCAGATCGCGCAGCGTCAAATCCAGCGCCACACCATAACCGGCAATGGCTTTCGCCACGTGCGCTTCGCTGGCCTGTTTTAGCGTGGTGCCGATCAACACCGCCAGCTCGACTTCATGATGCACTTCACCAAAGGCATCAGGAATGGATAAAGGCTGCCGCAGATCGCACAAGGCCGAAGCCGGTTTAATAAAGATAACCGGTTCGGTCGGCGTCGCACTGCCCATTTCTTTAATGTGTTTCGCATAGTTGCTGCCCACGCAAACCACTTTGCTGACGGGATAATCTAACAAAGCGCCTTGCCAGTTACGATGCTGATACATGCTAATCCCCTGTTTCATGATGCCGGACGGTCAGTCTTCGACGATTAAAAGCATACAGGGCAGCACCGCACAGCGCTCCCCTGCGTAGCCATTGCGATGATTTAACCTGACAGATGCGCAGGAATTGTCAACCTGCCCGCCAGGCTATTTGTGCGTCAGTACAGGAAAACGCGGTGCGGCAGGTTACCGGGAAGGGGAAAACAGCGGCGCTGCACAATTAATATTCAGCGCGGATGCAAAATATAAATTTGCCGTTCACTGCCGCACATCAATAATATTAACGGAACAATCCGAGTTAATCTTTTTTGTCCGCCTCAAGATGGGTTTTTAACAAACTTTCAATCGGCGGAGGAATTTGCAAATAATATCCCTGCTCGCTTAACCCCTGCTTAACTTTATTGATGTCGGCGTTGGCCAGCTTGTCGCGTTGGGCAAGGTTAATCACCATGGCCAATTGCGGTTTACCAAAGCCTTTCAACAGCGCGTCAGGCACGCGCGAAAAATCGTCTTTTTTTTCAACATAAAGATAAGTCTGGTCACGGACGGGACTTCTGTAGATCACACAAAACATATTTTTTACTCGAATTAACCCGCGCTGAGGCTTGTTTGAATATAGCGCTAACTATAACATGCTTGCAGTACTTCGAATATTCGCCGATCGCGCTTTAACGATGCTTTTATCATCGCTTAGCACAGGGTAGTAAAACAGGACTGAGTCGGGACAGATGCCGCAATCGCCAATCGAATTTAAGGGAAGCAGTTTTACCTTGTCTGTTGTTCATTTGCATCACCATGAGCCAGAGGTGATCCGCAAAGCGCTTCAGGACAAAATTGACCAGGCACCCGATTTCCTGAAAAACGCACCAGTGGTGCTGAATGTTGCGGCACTCAATGCCGCCGTAAACTGGAAACAGATGCTGCAGGCGGTAAGCGCTACGGGACTGCGTATTGTCGGTGTCAGTGGCTGCAAAGACGAGGCGTTGAAAAAGCTGATCGCCCGTGCCGGTCTGCCGGTGCTGGCAGAGGGGAAAGAGAGCCAGAAACGTGAGGAGCCAAAACCTGAACTCAAACTGGTTGCTGCGGAACCTCTGGCCGCGAAGACACGCATCGTCAATACACCGGTCCGTTCAGGCCAGCAAATCTATGCCCGTAATGCGGATTTGATTGTGACCAGTAGCGTCAGTGCCGGTGCAGAACTGGTCGCTGACGGCAATATCCATATTTACGGCATGATGCGTGGTCGGGCGCTGGCAGGCGCCAGCGGCGACAGAGAATGCCAGATTTTTTGTACCAACCTGTCCGCAGAGTTGGTTTCTATCGCCGGGGAGTACTGGATTATGGATCAGATCCCCGAAGAATATTTTGCTAAAGCAGCGCGGCTTTGCCTTCAGGATGGCGCGCTGACTATCCAGACACTTAATTAGGCCCCTTTTCTTTCGTTAAGGAAATCAATATTTATGGCACGCATTATTGTAGTTACATCCGGTAAAGGGGGCGTTGGTAAGACCACGTCAAGCGCGGCCATCGCCACCGGTTTAGCGCAGAAAGGCAAGAAAACGGTTGTCATCGACTTTGATATCGGCCTGCGTAACCTTGATTTGATCATGGGCTGCGAGCGCCGGGTTGTTTATGATTTCGTGAATGTTATTCAGGGTGATGCCACGCTGAATCAGGCCCTGATCCGCGACAAGCGCACTGAGCAGCTGTATATTTTGCCTGCCTCACAAACCCGTGACAAAGACGCGCTGACCCGCGAAGGCGTCGAGAAAGTCCTGAATGATCTTGCGGAGATGGAGTTCGATTTTATTGTTTGTGACTCCCCTGCGGGCATTGAAACCGGTGCGTTAATGGCGCTCTATTTTGCCGATGAAGCCATCATCACCACTAACCCGGAAGTCTCTTCGGTTCGCGACTCTGACCGTATTCTCGGTATCATTTCGTCCAAATCACGCCGTGCGGAAACCAGCCAGGAGCCGGTTAAAGAGCATCTGCTGCTGACCCGCTATAACCCGGGTCGTGTTAACCGTGGCGATATGCTGAGCATGGAAGATGTGCTGGAAATCCTGCGCATACCGCTGGTCGGCGTCATCCCGGAAGACCAGTCTGTGCTGCGTGCCTCAAACCAGGGTGAACCCGTGATTCTGGACGCGGAGTCCGATGCGGGTAAAGCCTATGCCGATACCGTTGAACGGTTGCTCGGTGAAGTTCGCCCCTTCCGCTTTATTGAAGAAGAGAAGAAGGGTTTCCTGAAACGCCTGTTCGGGGGATAAACCATGGCATTACTTGATTTCTTTTTATCCCGGAAGAAGAACACTGCCAACATAGCCAAGGAACGGCTGCAGATTATTGTGGCAGAACGGAGAAGGGGCGACAGTGAGCCCCACTATCTTCCGCAACTCAAGCGCGACATTCTGGACGTGATTTGCAAGTACGTGAAGATTGATCCGGACATGGTGACGGTTCAGCTTGATCAGAAAGGAGATGATATCTCGATTCTGGAACTGAACGTCACCTTACCTGAAACGGAAGACGTAACGAAATGACGCGTCTGGTTTCCTGAGATTCCCCTGCGCAGTAGCAGGGGAATTTTTTTATATCTCGGCAAGTATCTCGCTAATGCCGGGTTTCAGAAGCGCACCGCGCCAGCCTGCCAGCAGTTCGGGCTCACGGTTCTGTGGCTTTAATCCCCAGTGCTGACTCAACACCTGATTAATCTGTCGACGTGATGCCAGCAGTTCCTGACTTAATCCGCTCTGTTCACTGACCTGCTGTACCAGTGCTTTAATCGCTTTAAAAGCCCGTTTGTAATGCACGTGATCCACCAGATTCGCTAACGGCGGTGGTAACGCACTGTCCTCCAGCGCGGCGGCTTCAGCAACCCGCGCCAGCATTGCCCTGCCGTGAAAACGGATCTCGTGACCGGACAGGCCCAGATGGTCTAACTCCCCTTGCGAGCCCGGCAAAAAGCGCGCCACTTTCCACAGGTTTTCTTCACGCACCACAAAATTGACCGCCATGTCTTTTTCGCGGGCAACGTTAAGCCGCCATGCCGCCAGGCGCTGCAGCGCGGCCAGTTGACGCGGACGCAGTTGCCAGGCGTTGGTGATGTCCCGCCATGCGTCCTCGGGATCAAGCACATCTAAACGGCGCTGACACAGGTTTTCACATTCGCTCAGTGCCGCCGTCACGTTCCCCACCTGCTCCACCTGCGCCATCAGCTGATGCGCAATGGGCAGCAGGTAATGCACATCCGCTGCGGCGTACTGACACTGCCGCTCAGTCAGCGGACGGGCCAGCCAGTCGGTCCGGGCTTCACTTTTGTCTAATTCCACCTGAGTGAAATGCGCCACCATTGAGGCAAAACCCCAGGAAAGTGGCTGACCGCTGAACGCCGCCAGAATCTGTGTATCGATCATGGGCTGTGGCAGTACCCCAAAGCGGTGCAGGAACACTTCCAGATCTTCCCCCCCGGCGTGCAAAAATTTGGTCACGCGGGTATCCGTTAAGAGCGCAATAAACGGTGACCAGTCACGGACAGGTAACGGATCGATCAGGACTAACTGCTCGCCATCAAACAGCTGGATTAACCCCAGCTGAGGATAGTAGGTCCGGGTACGGACAAATTCGGTATCCAGGGCGACAGCCGTATGCTGGCGTGCTTTTTGACACACCTCGGCCAGGTGATCATCGTTATCGATCAGAGAATAGTTCACGTTCAGTTTCCACCGCAGCTGACAACGTGCGGTGCTCCATGTTAAAAGCAATAAAAACGCCGGACAGTGCCGGCGTTCAACCTGAATCCTGACGGCGAATCAGCTTGCGCTGGTTTTCACCTCGTCGCGCAGTTCACGACGCAGAATTTTTCCTACATTCGTTTTAGGCAGTTCCTCACGAAACTCAACAATCCTGGGCACTTTGTAGCCTGTCAGTTGACGGCGACAGTGGTCCAGCAGCTCTTCTTTGGTCAGCGACTGATCTTTCTTGACCACACAAACCTTCACCGCTTCACCGGACAACTCACTCGGCACACCAATGGCTGCCGCTTCACGCACTTTCGGATGCTGCATCAGGACATCTTCTATCTCATTAGGATAGACGTTGAAGCCCGAAACCAGAATCATATCCTTTTTGCGGTCAACGATGCGGATAAATCCTTCGTGATCAACGGTAACAATATCGCCGCTGTGGAGCCAGCCATTTTTCAGGACCTCTGCCGTGGCCTCCGGATGCTGCCAGTAACCCAACATTACCTGCGGCCCACGAATGCATAATTCGCCGGGCTCACCAGTGGGGACTTCATTACCGTTTTCATCCAGAATAATGACATCCGTTGAGGGAACCGGCAAACCAATACTGCCGGTGTGGCAGTTAATGTCGTAGGGATTAACCGACACCAGTGGGGAACATTCCGTCAGCCCATAGCCTTCCAGCAGATAGTGCCCGGTCAGTTTTTCCCAACGTTCCGCCACTGCTTTTTGCACCGCCATCCCCCCGCCCGCGGACAGACGTAACGTCGAGAAGTCAAGTTTGTTAAAATTATCATCGTTGAGTAAGGCATTGAACAGCGTGTTCACGCCGGTTATCGCCGTGAAAGGATACTTCGCCATTTCTTTCACAAAAGCGGGAATGTCGCGCGGATTGGTGATCAATACGTTTTGCCCACCCAGTTCCACGAACAGCAAGCCGTTCACGGTCAGCGCAAAGATATGGTAGAGCGGCAAGGCCGTCACGACGCACTCTTTGCCGTCGCGGAGTAACTTGCCATACGTCGCCTTGGTTTGCTCAAGGTTTGCCTGCATGTTTCGGTGCGTCAGCATCGCACCTTTCGCGACGCCGGTCGTCCCGCCCGTGTATTGCAGGAATGCCAAATCATCATTACTGACCTGTGGACGTCGATACGGCATTGACGCGCCCGTTTCCAGCACATGGCGAAACGATATCGCCCCCGGCAAATGATACTTGGGCACCAGCCGCTTCACATACTTCACCACAAAATTCACCAGCGTGGCTTTTACCGGTGCCAGTTGATCCCCCATCCGGGTCAGCACCACATGTTTGACCGCCGTATCAGCGACGACTTTTTCCAGCGTATGTGCAAAGTTCGACACGATGACGATCGCACTGGCACCGCTGTCATTTAGCTGATGCTTCAGTTCACGCGGGGTATAAAGCGGATTGACGTTAACCACGACCATGCCGGCCCGGAGCACACCAAACAGCGCGACCGGGTATTGCAGCAGGTTCGGCATCATGAGCGCGACGCGCGCGCCCGGTTGTAACCTGAGTTCGTGTTGCAAATATGCCGCAAACGCCCGGCTTTTCTCGTCCAGTTGGCGGTAGGTCATTTTTTGACCCATGTTGTAAAATGCGGGCTGTCCGGCGTAACGCACGACAGCCTGCTCAAATAAATCGACCAGAGACGTATAACGATCAGCATTAATTTCGGCAGGGACGTCTGCCGGGTAGCGTTTCAGCCAAACCTTATTCAAGGATTCACCCCGATAATCTTGTTGTGTACTCATCGCCGCCTCAACAATCGTATTTGTTAACAATATTTTAACTGATTGTACCAGTTTGCTCTTATTGGCATGTTGAGGTTGCGAAGCCCATCACTAAATTTCGTGTTGGTTAATGATGCAAATAAAAAGCCCGGTTGCGAGCACCGCGACCGGGCCTGTTCAAAACGGATGTCACACTATTGCGTGAGGATGGTCTCGACCTGAGCCGGACCGGGGTTGTACATGCCCCAGTAAGGATTCGGCCCCCAGTAACCACCACGATGGCGCGTGGGGCCATACCAGATCCAGGGATCGAGAGGCTCTGGCGGTGACACGATCTGACGGGTCAAATGCCAGCGCTGGTACCCCCGAACATCAACGACCACAAACAAGTAGTTTGCTTCGCCGATTTTACCAGGCTCCGTTCCCTTAATCGTGCCGAGAACGGTGACGTACTGGTCTTTCACATCCGTCGGGTCAACAAAACCGGGAATGTCGGCATAGATACGCCCTACCGAGCTGGCCCCCAGCACTGGGCGCGCACCGTCATCCAGCGGCTGGGTCGCAATTTCCAGCCGGGTTTTGCCATTGCGGTTAATCACGTTGACCACTTTACCGCCAAAGCGCGACTCCTGGCCGACATAGAGGGCCGGATTGCTCATCACCCGCAGTAAATCCTGCTGGGGCAACGCTGAGTGACCTTTAATCGTATCCGGTACGGAAACACAACCACTTAACACCAGGGCGCAGACTAACATCACACCGGCAACGCCTCTACGACACATTGACATAGACATTCTCCTGAAGGTTGATGTTTAGAGTGCCCCGATAACAATAAGTTGCGTTGCCTGTCAGCGGCCCGGCAGTTTTTTCCATGCCACTTCATTACGCAGATAGGTTGGCTCTGCCTGTTCGGGCAACACGGTTTGCCCCTGTGCTAAGGCGCGCGCCGCCAGGGGCAACATGTCCTCAGCCGCTGGCAGCAAAACGCCGCTGTCTTTGAGCTGAAGTGCATGGCCCTGCTGCAGTACCGGCCAGGCCTGCCATCCGGTACCGGCGGTATACCACTCCCCGCTCAGCGCATGCATGCGCTCCAATGCGGCCTCGGGCGTAAGCACGCTTTCCGTTGCTTCACCTTGCCAGATACCGTCCTCATCGCGCTGATATTCTGCCCAGTACACTTCACCCATGCGCGCATCAATCGCGGTGAGTACCCGACAGGCACCGTGCTGACGCCAGGCGCCCTGCGCCAGCGTGGCCAGGGTGGAAATACCCGTCATCGGTAACGCCGCGCCGAGTGCCAGCCCCTGGGCAATACCAATCCCGATACGCACGCCCGTAAAACTGCCGGGCCCGCGACCAAAGGCCAGCACATCGAGTTCGGTGAGTTCCAGTTGCTGAGCCTGCAGCAGCTCGGCGACCAGCGGCAAAATGCGCTGTGTGTGATCGCGCGGCGCAATTTCAAAACGTGCGTCACTCTCTTGCCCGTTAAGCAATGCCGCAGAACAGGCTTCTGTCGCTGTATCCAGCGCTAAAATTCGGACCGACATATCGACCTCTGAAGATTCAAAACGGCGCGCATCTTAGCACACAATTACGCGCCAGGTTGCTGATGAATAAAGGCAATAGCTTGCGCAAGATCACGCGTGCGTGGTGTGGGCGGCAGACTGCTCAGAAAAAGTGCGCCGTAGGGCCGTGACACCAGCCGCTGGTCGCAGATGACCAGAACGCCGCGGTCGTCCGTATCACGAATCAACCGGCCCACGCCCTGTTTTAGCGTAATCACGGCATCCGGCAGTTGCACATCGCTGAAGGGATCGCCGCCGCGGATGCGGCAATCTTCCATCCGGGCCTTAAGCAGCGGGTCCTCTGGCGACGTAAACGGCAGCTTATCGATAATGACCAGCGACAGCGCATCTCCCCGCACATCCACGCCTTCCCAGAAGCTGCTGGTCGCCACCAGCAAAGCATTCCCTTTATCGATAAACTCTTTGAGCAACTGTCCTTTGCTGGTTTCGCCCTGCACCAGCACCGGCAATGTCATGGAGGCCCGGAACTCGGCGGCCAGCTCACGCATCATCAGATGAGAAGTACATAAAAAGAAGCAGCGGCCTTTGTTCGCCTCGATCAGCGGCTTCATCATTTTTGCCAGCTGACGCGCGCCACCGGGGCGATTGGGCTCAGGCAGATTGCGTGGCACACACAGCAGCGCCTGCCGCGCATAGTCAAACGGGCTGTTGAGAATCAGGTTTTTTGCCTGACTGACGCCCAGCCGCTCGGCAAAGTGATCCATCTTTTCATCTACAGCCAGGGTGGCAGAGGTAAAAATCCAGGCCGCTTTACGGTTATCCATGACCTCGCGGAAACGTTCGGCAACCGACAAAGGCGTCAGCGCCAGCACAAAGTGACGCGATGTACATTCATACCAGTAGCTAAAGCCCGGTTCGCTGATGGCACGAATCCGTTTCAGTCGCGTGCGATAGAGCGCCGCGCGCTCAAAGGCCGCATCCAGCAGGGCAGAACGCCCAAGCGAAAGTTTGATCACGTCGTAACAGAGTTCCAGCGCATCATCCAGCAGCGTAAACATGCGCATGATGTTGTTATCGCTGAGGAGGTCGCGCAGGTTGCCGCGGTAGCCCGGTTCTCCCAGCGTCAGGCGAAAGTCCTGGGCACACTGGGCCAGACGGTCAGCGGATTTTTGCAACTGCTGAACGTCCCGCACTTCCGTGCGGTAGGCGATAATGATGTCTTTGGCGAGATCGGCTAACTGACGACTCGACAGCTGCTGACCAAAATACTGACTGGCGATATCCGGCAGTTGGTGCGCTTCATCAAAAATCATGACGTCCGCTTCAGGGATCAGTTCCCCGAATCCGCCCTCTTTTACCACCAGATCGGCCAGGAAAAGATGGTGGTTGACCACGACGACATCGGCGTCCATCGCTTTTTTACGTGCTTTAACGACAAAACAGTCTTTATAAAGGGGGCAGTCGCTGCCCAGACAGTTGTCGTTGGTGCTGGTAACCAGCGGCCAGAGCGGACTGTCTTCGGTGACGCCGGCACAGGTACTGATATCGCCATCCGGGGTTTGCGAGGCCCAGCTGCGGAGCGTGACAAAATCCGTGAGAGCCTGAACGCTCATATCGCCCCCGGTCGCGGACTGCTGCTCCATACGCTCCAGGCACAGATAGTTGGACCGGCCTTTAAGCAGCGCAGTTTTACCGGTAAACGTAAGCGCTTTCGCAATGGTGGGGAGATCGCGCGCGTAGAGCTGATCCTGCAGGGCTTTTGAGCCCGTTGACACGATCACCTTTTTCTTCGCCCGCAGCGCCGGAGCAAGATAAGCGTAGGTTTTACCGGTGCCGGTCCCCGCTTCGACGACCAGTTCACCCTGATTCTGTACCGCCTCGGTGACCGCCTGCGCCATTTCACGCTGGGCCTCACGCGGTTTAAAGCCCGCAATGCCTTTTGCCAGCGCGCCATCAATTGCAAAATCGTCTGCCACGTACCCTCTCAATTACGGCCGAAAACACTGTATATTATGTCAGCATTGCAGCCCTGAAGGAAATCACAAACGGCAGCATTCTGCATGAAGTCTGCTGACCGGATGCGTTCAGTCAGTCTGACGGGCCAGGCCGCCCGTTATCGTCACGGGCTGATGTAGAGCGCACCCGCAACCAGTATCGCCATCAGGACGACAAGCGTAAAAAAACCGTGTTTTGCGGTACGCGACATACCGACAAACGTGGCGATCACAATAAACAGCAGCGTCAGTGCCCCGAACATTACCCAAAAGAGATAGTGCGTATTGGCCATGCGTTAATCCTGATTGTTCTGAACAAGTAAGCGACGCTTTATACCACTTTTCGCTGACGGTTGCGCGACTGACGGCGACCGTCTTCTGCAAGGGATGACAATCGTACCGGGAATATGTCAGGCTAGGCGTTCAGAAAATCAGGAGAAGAAAATGAGCATTACGCGCGTTGATCCCGAACACCGTATGTCCGAAGCCGTTATTCATAACGACACCATTTATTACACCAGTGTGCCCGAAAACCTCGACGCTGATGCCGAGGCGCAAACGGCTAATGCGTTAGCGGTGATCGATGCCCTGCTAACGCGCGTAGGCAGCGACAAAAGCAAAATCCTTGACGCTACCATTTTTCTGGTCGACAAGGCGGATTTCGCCGCGATGAATCGCGCCTGGGATGCGTGGGTTTCCCCCGATAACGCCCCGGTTCGCTGTACGGTCCAGGCCGGGTTGATGAATCCGAAGTATAAAGTTGAAATAAAAATTATCGCGGCCCGCTGATCCCGAGCCCCGGGCGTCAGCCTTCATCGTCCTCTTCGAAGCGCGCCCGGATCATTTCACCTGTATGGCTTTCACGTATCTCCTGTGCCACAACGGTAATCGCTTCACCGCTGGACATCCCTTCGGCCATTAACTGTTGAATGCGCTCTACGGCGCGCTGCTGCTGATCGTGTGAGAGTGCGGGTAATCCTGTCATCATCATTTTCTCCTGTTAAGGGCTGTCATTATTTCATGGGGAACAAACAGGTGCCAGTCAGGGAAAAATATGTCAGTCTAACGGCCTTACTGATGTCAAATTTCGTGCTCAATGATCGTTCAAACTCATAACCTGTGTTATTCGCCCGACGCTATCACCCACTATTTTTCGCGCATTGCGCATTTACCCTGGGCGATGCTGCTTTCGTCCGGCCAGGCCAGTCACAGTGATAACCGTTTTGATATTTTGACGGCGGACCCGCTTACCACCCTGACAACCCGTGGCAGCATAACAGAAATTCAGCAGGGCGATCGCGTTGAAACGCATACTGACGATCCGCTCTCCTTATTACAACAGCAGTGTGATGCGCTGGGCGCTAAGCCACCGCGTCACCCCGATTTGCCCTTTCAGGGCGGAGCGCTGGGACTGTTTGGCTATGATCTGGGGCGACGCTTTGAAACGCTGCCCGATACCGCCCTTCACGATCTGACTACGGCAGACATGGCCGTGGGCATCTATAACTGGGCACTGATTGCCGACCATCACCTCGGTAAACTCACCCTGGTCGCCCTGGACGATATCGCCTCGCGCCTTGCCTGGCTGGAAAACTGGCCCGAACGTGACGCGGCGGCGTTTTCCCTTACCAGTGACTGGCGGTCAAACCTCAGCATAGACGACTACGCGGAACGTTTTAATAAGGTACAGGCCTATATTCAGGCCGGTGACTGCTATCAGGTCAATCTGGCACAGCGCTTCAGCGCCAGCTATCAGGGGGATGAATGGCGGGCATTTTGTATGCTCAACCAGGCCAATCGCGCCCCGTTCAGCGCATTTTTGCGCCTGCCCGACAGCGCCATTCTGAGCCTGTCTCCCGAGCGCTTCCTGGCATTGGATCAGCAGGTTATCACCACCCGTCCCATCAAGGGTACGCGTCCGCGTGCGGCCGATCCTGAGGCGGATGCGGCCCAGGCTGAAAGTCTGCGCACGGCGGCGAAGGACCGCGCAGAAAACCTGATGATAGTCGACCTGCTGCGCAACGATATCGGTCGGGTCGCCGTCGCGGGCTCCGTGCACGTGCCCGAACTGTTTGTGGTCGAGCCGTTCCCGGCTGTCCATCATCTGGTCAGCACTATTCAGGCCACGTTGCCGGATCATCTTCATGCCTGCGATCTGCTGCGAGCCTGTTTTCCCGGCGGCTCGATTACCGGTGCGCCTAAAATTCGCGCCATGGCGATCATTGATGAACTGGAGCCTCACCGCCGCAATGCCTGGTGCGGCAGCATTGGTTATCTCAGTGTCTGCGGCAGAATGGATACCAGCATCACCATTCGTACGCTGATTGCTGAGCGTCAGCATCTTTACTGCGCTGCGGGCGGCGGCCTGGTCGCCGACAGTGATATGGCCTCGGAATATCAGGAAACGCTGGATAAGGTCAGTCGCATTCTGCCTGCACTGGAAAAAGGAGCCTGAATGGCGCTGACGCTGGCTGATTTTCGCACCCGTTTTCTCCTGCAGCAGCCGCTGCATAACGCCCAGCCGCTGTCGGGGCGACATGCCGCTGTGTTAATCCCCGTCGTTGCCCGTCAACAGCCCGGCTTGCTGCTGACGCAACGTTCGCACGCCTTACGTAAACATGCCGGTCAGGTGGCCTTTCCCGGCGGGATGCAGGATCACGACGACAGCTCACTGGTGGCGACAGCGCTGCGAGAAGCGCAGGAGGAAGTGGGCATCGCACCCGATCGGGTTGAGGTGCTCGGCTGCCTGCCTCCGGTGACCAGCAGTACAGGTTTTCAGGTCACACCGGTGGTCGGCATTGTGCCTGCAACCCTCGAATTGCGCCTTAATCCTGACGAGGTTCAGAGCGCCTTCGAAATGCCCCTGACCGAAGCGCTTCGTCTTAGCCGCTACGCCGAACTTGACTATTATCGTGCCGGCATTCGCCACCCGGTGTGGCTTTCCCATTATCAGGGCTATCTGGTGTGGGGAATGACAGCAGGCATTATTCGTGCCCTGAGCCAGCAAATTGCATTTTAGTTGAGGGCGAGCCCATTTCTGCGCCTGAATTCAGCCTTTTGCGCCATGTCACACTATAATTTTTTCTGGTGGAGTTAATTAGTTTATTTCATGCGAAAAGCAGCACGTTTACCCTGCCTCGCCGTTTACTATTAGCGCCATTAACTGCCACGGCAGTCTGCAAGTTTTTGTGAGGAGTGTCACCCATGATTTCGGTTTTTGACATGTTTAAAGTGGGCATCGGCCCATCCAGCTCTCATACGGTCGGTCCGATGAAAGCGGGTAAACAGTTTGTGGAGTTGTTGTCTGAACAAGGCAAGCTGCATGAGGTGACACGCATTGCGGTCGATGTCTATGGTTCCCTGTCGCTGACCGGTAAAGGTCACCATACGGATATAGCGATTATTATGGGCTTAGCCGGCGAATCGCCTGACAGCGTCGATATCGACGCCATCCCCGCGTTTATTAAGGATGTGCAACAACGTGAACGCCTGCCCCTTGCCAAAGGCGCGCATGAAGTCGATTTTCCGCGTGAAGGCGGTATGGTGTTCCGTAGCGAAAATCTCTCCCTGCACGAAAATGGCCTGCGCCTGCTGGCGTTCTCCGGCGACCTGCTGGTGCTGTCTAAAACCTATTACTCTGTCGGCGGCGGCTTTATTGTCGATGAAGAGCATTTTGGTCAGTCGGCCCTGGACGAAGTCACGGTACCCTGGCCCTTCCACTCGGCCAAAGAACTGCTGGCCCACTGTCGCGAGACCGGACTTTCCCTGTCCGGGCTGGTGATGAAAAACGAGCTGGCACTGCACTCACGTGAAGAGATCAATGCATATTTTGCGACCATCTGGCAAACCATGCAGGCCTGTATTGACCGTGGTCTGAATACCGAAGGTGTGCTGCCCGGGCCGTTACGGGTACCGCGCCGGGCGGCGTCACTGCGGCGTTTGCTGATCTCCTCAGCCAAACACTCTAACGATCCGATGGTGGTGATTGACTGGATCAACATGTTTGCGTTGGCGGTTAATGAAGAGAACGCGGCGGGCGGTCGGGTGGTGACCGCACCGACCAACGGAGCCTGCGGTATCGTCCCCGCCGTCCTGGCTTACTATGATCACTTCATTGAACCCGTCACGCCCGACATTTTTATTCGCTATTTCCTCGCCTCCGGTGCCATTGGCATTTTGTATAAAATGAATGCCTCTATTTCCGGCGCGGAAGTCGGTTGTCAGGGGGAAGTCGGCGTTGCCTGCTCAATGGCTGCGGCAGGTCTGGCCGAACTGCTGGGCGCCAGCCCTGAGCAGGTGTGCGTGGCCGCCGAAATCGGGATGGAACATAATCTGGGTTTGACCTGCGATCCGGTTGCCGGCCAGGTTCAGGTGCCCTGTATTGAACGTAACGCAATCGCCTCGGTGAAAGCGATCAACGCGGCACGTATGGCCCTGCGCCGTACCAGCGAACCGCGCGTCTCACTGGATAAGGTCATTGAAACCATGTACGAGACCGGCAAAGACATGAACGCGAAATACCGCGAGACATCACGGGGCGGACTGGCGATAAAAGTTCAATGTGACTAATCATTCAGTCTGTTTATTTTTAAATTGCGCCCGTTAAACAGTGCATTAGCAAGTCCTGCCTGATATAAATATTAACGACGCTAAAGCGACCCGACAGTCGCTTTAGCGAGTTCTTCACAGCCTTTCATTTTACGCACCGGTCCTAAATTTGCTCCAGGCCGTGCCGATAACAACCCAGCTATATCTATTTTTCTGGTTTTGGGAAGGTGATTCTTGATGTTCATGGCCCAGCAATATGTTGGACAGTACAGACGTAAGCGTTTGCTTATTGCTGTGGTGATTGCTTCTATTGTTCTTACGTTAACGCTGGCTTTGCGCTATTTCGAAGAAAAATCACGGATTCAGCAGCGTGCAATTAGCTTTGCCGATAACGCGATTACGCGTTTTGATCGCATGTTTTCTCCGCTGGATGTGGCAGCCAATAACACGCTGGGTTTAGTGGGCATGCCCTGTGAGGACGCGCGTTTTCCCTTAATCGAAAAGATTGCGTCCTTACAAACCGTGCGGGCGATTCTGCTGGTGAACGATGACTTACTGTACTGCTCCAGTATTTTCGGCTCACGGGATATCACCTTTAGTCAGACCTACCCTGAACTGGCGCTTAACGATAAGCGCATGATCCTGTCTACAGATGACTATCTGCTTAAAGGTTCGCCGGTCTTATTACTCTGGACGCCAACAACGCTGGATAACCGCTCAGGCATCCTGCAGGCCATCAACATTGAACTGATGAGCAGTTATCTGCTGGAACCGCAGTCGCCCTGGGTGGAACGCGCCATCTTTAACGTTAACGGCAAGAGCCTGGAATACGGCAATCCGCTTATTGAGTCGGCGGTCCCTTCGGAAGATGAAGTCACCTATAATGAAGCGTCACTGCGTTATCCCTACACGGTAACGCTTTATGGCCCTTCCCCATCCCGTCTGGCACTGGCCTCGTTGCCTTCTCAGTTGCCGCTGGCGCTAATGCTGAGTTTGTTAATAGGCTATGTCATGTGGCTGGCAACCGCCAACCGCATGAGTCTGAGCTGGCAAATCAGCTATGGCATCACCGCCAGGGAGTTTATTGTTTACTGCCAGCCGCTCATCAATGCCCGAAACGGTCAGTGTGACGGCATTGAAATCCTGCTGCGCTGGCATAACCCGCGCCAGGGCTGGATCCCGCCCGATGTGTTTATTCCGCTGACTGAGCGCCAGAATCTGATTAAACCTTTAACCCGTTTCGTGTTAAATCGCGTTGTCGAAGCCTTGCCGGATCTGCCTCACAGCCCGGATTTTCACATTGCTGTGAACGTCGCCGCCAGTCATTTTCGTGACCGCGCCATTCTGGAAGATCTGCAAACTATCTGGTGGCCTGCCAATCCGGTGCCAAAGCTGGTCGTCGAGCTTACCGAACGTGATGCGCTGCCGGTGGTCGATCAAACGGTCATTTCACAACTGCATGAGATTGGCGTACGGCTGGCAATTGATGATTTTGGCACAGGCCACAGTTCACTGTCTTACCTGAAGGACCTGCAACCGGACGTGCTGAAGCTGGATAAAATCTTCACCGCCTCGATTGGCACGGATGCGATTAACGCGACCGTAACGGATATGGTGATCTCACTGGCGCAACGGCTGAATATCAGCCTGGTGGCGGAAGGCGTGGAAACCCCGGAGCAGGCTGACTATCTGCGCGACCGCGGCGTGGATCACCTGCAGGGCTACTATTTTGCCCGCCCCATGCCGCTGGAGGATTTCCCCGCGTGGCTACGGCAACATCAACTGACCAGCGACCTGTAGTGCCATGCCTGGGGCAAAAAAAACGCATCACAGTGTGATGCGTTTTGCGTTTTCCGGGGAGGTTAACCTTCTTCGTCCTCGTCATGCTGCGGATCGCGCGTCACACGAACCAGATCAATGCGGTATTCTGTCGCTTCAATAATTTGGAAGTGAAGCGGCGCGATATCAATGACGTCACCCGGCTTCGGTAATTGTCCTTTCTGAGCAATCAGCAACCCTGCCAGTGACGCATGATCGTCGTCCGGTTTCACCAGCTCATGAAAATCAAGCAGCTGCTGGAGCGAGTGGAGATCGGTTCCCCCCTTCACTAACCAGCCGTCGCCGTCCATGATGATATCCGGCGTTTCGTCTTCATCCGGGAATTCACCTGCTATCGCTTCCAGCACATCCAGCGGGGTAATCAGGCCCTGTACCACACCAAACTCGTTGGTGACGATCACAAAGCTCCCTTTGGCACGACGCAGTACGCCCAGCAGGTTAATCGGATCGAGCGTTTCCGGCACCACGATAATCGGCGTGTTTGCCGCAAAGGTGGCAACATCCACACCATGATCCAGTGCGACCAGCAGCTCTTTGGCCCTGACAACGCCGATAATCTCGTCCAGTTCTCCCCGACAGACCGGGAACAGACTGTGCGGTGTGTCCAGCAACTGGATACGAATCTCGTCTACCGGACGACTGGCATCCACCCAGGAGATATCGCCACGCGGCGTCATGATGCTGCGAATTGAACGGGAAGCCAGCGTCAGTACGCCGTTAATCATATAGCGCTCTTCATCCTTAAAGGCTTCCTGTGGGATCGCGACGGCTATCGCCTGCTCTTCAGTGCTGGCCGAGGCCGTCTGTACCCGGTTGCGGCCCCCCATCAGGCGCAAAATGGCCTCAGCGGTACGCTCACGCATAGGACGATGCGACTGATGGCGAAGAAAGTTGCGACGCGCAATCTGGTTAAACAGCTCGATCAGGATCGAGAAACCAATCGCCGCATACAGATAGCCTTTAGGAATATGGAAGCCAAACCCTTCCGCCACCAGCGACAGACCGATCATCAGCAGGAAACTGAGACACAGGACAACGACCGTAGGATGGGCGTTAACAAATTTTGTTAACGGTTTAGAGGCCAGCAACATCACAATCATGGCGATCACTACCGCCGTCATCATGACCGGCAGGTTATTCACCATCCCCACGGCCGTAATCACCGCATCCAGTGAGAAGACCGCATCAAGTATGACGATCTGTGCCACAACGGCCCAGAAGCTGGCATAGCTGCGGTTGCCGCTGTTTTCCAGCTGACGGTTTTCCAGCCGCTCATGCAGTTCCATCGTGGCTTTAAAGAGCAGGAAGATACCGCCCGCCAGCAAAATAAGATCGCGTCCGGCGAAACTAAACCCGCCCACGCTAAACAGCGGCCGCGTCAGTGTGACCATCCAGGAGATCAGCGACAGCAGGCCCAGACGCATAACCAGCGCCAGCGAGAGGCCAATCAAACGCGCTTTATCGCGCTGCTTCGGCGGTAACTTATCGGCCAGGATGGCAATAAATACCAGGTTATCAATGCCGAGCACAATCTCGAGCACGATGAGCGTGAGCAATCCCGCCCAGATTGAGGGGTCGAACAGAAATTCCATTAGTGACTCCTGAAAAAGGATGTGATTACGCTAAAACGTACCAGCGTCTGATGACGTGACGATGAGCAAGGTGTAAAAGCAAAGAAAACGCGGTCTGGCGTAAATTGACGCGCTGAGGAGCGCAAAGACAAGGTTAAGCAACGTCGGTGACGGTCCATAAGGGTGGGCTGATGCCCATTACTCCTGAATAATTAACAGATCGCTAATGTATCAGTTCGGTCAACAAGGTCAAAAAATTTTCTTATTTTTACATTCTGTCATCACTTCGTTTATGCGCCATTAAAACGTAATTTCACGCTTTTATGCTGTAAATAGCCAACCGACATCACAAAATTTATTTTTTCGGTCACTAAAATAAATCCGGCATGCACGTAGTGAGTTGGTTATCCCTGCAATGTGGATATCGGGCCGGCAGGCTCAATAAAGAAGTCAGCATTGTTAACGCGATAATTCTTAACGGTTCCTCACCTTATGGAATCAACAAGCGAACGGAGGTAGCACGTGACCATTGCTCTGATCATTGGTACACACGGCTGGGCAGCAGAACAGCTGCTTAAAACGGCAGAGATGCTTTTAGGCGAACAGGAAAACGTCAAATGGATTGATTTTGTACCGGGCGAAAATGCAGAAACGCTGATTGAAAAATATCAGGCAAAGCTGACCGAACTGGATACCTCAAAGGGGGTGCTTTTTCTGGTAGATACCTGGGGCGGAAGTCCTTTTAATGCGGCAAGTCGGCTGGTCGTGGATCACGACAGCTATGAGGTCGTGGCCGGGGTGAATATTCCCATGTTAGTGGAAACCTTGATGGCGCGGGATGACAATCCAACCTTCGATGAGCTGGTGGCGATTGCGGTTGAAACTGGCCGTGAAGGCGTCAAAGCGCTGAAAGCCCAACCTGAAGTCAAACCCGCGCCCGTTGCTGCCGCACCGACTCCACCTCCCACCCCTGCCGCTGTCAGACCCCTCTCGCCTGACGAACACATGATTATCTGCCTGGCCCGTATTGATGACCGCCTGATTCATGGCCAGGTCGCCACACGCTGGACCAAAGAGACCAATGTCAGCCGCATCATTGTCGTCAGTGATGAGGTGGCAAACGACAATGTGCGCAAGACACTTTTAACCCAGGTCGCGCCGCCGGGCGTGACCGCGCACGTGGTTGGCGTCGATAAAATGGTGCGCGTCTGGAATAACCCCAAATATGCCCGTGAGCGCGTCATGCTGCTGTTCACCAATCCCACCGATGTCTTGCGGGTTGTGGAACAGAGCGTCGATATCAAAAGCGTCAACATTGGCGGCATGGCCTTCCGGCAGGGCAAAACGCAGGTCAACAATGCCGTGTCCGTTGATGAGAAAGATATCGCCGCGTTCCAAAAGCTCAATGAGCGCAATATCGAGCTTGAGGTACGCAAGGTTTCAGGTGATCCCAAACTGAAAATGATGGATCTGATAGCCAAAGTAGGCGCTTAACGGGCCAGCACTCTTTTCTATCCTGTAGAGGACACGAAGTATGATGGAAATAACCACACTTCAAATTATTTTGATCTTTATTATCGCCTGTATTGCCGGTATGGGATCCATCCTGGATGAGTTCCAGTTTCACCGCCCTCTGGTGGCCTGTACCCTGATTGGGATCGTACTGGGGGACATGAAGACAGGCATCATCATCGGCGGAACGCTGGAGATGATTGCTCTGGGCTGGATGAACATTGGCGCGGCGGTCGCCCCTGATGCGGCGCTGGCGTCCATTATCTCCACCATTCTGGTCATTGCAGGCGGGCAAAGCGTCGGCGCCGGTATCGCGCTGGCTATTCCGCTCGCCGCCGCCGGCCAGGTGCTGACCATTATCGTGCGCACGTTGACCGTGGCATTCCAGCATGCGGCGGACAAAGCCGCAGAGAAAGGCAATCTTACGGCCATTTCGTGGATCCATGTCTCCGCCCTGCTGCTTCAGGCCATGCGCATCGCCATTCCGGCGTTGATCGTTGCGATTTCGGTTGGCACGGACGCGGTGCACTCTCTGCTCAGTTCGATTCCTGAAGTCGTGACGAACGGACTCAACATTGCGGGCGGCATGATTGTGGTGGTGGGTTACGCCATGGTCATCAATATGATGCGGGCCGGTTACCTGATGCCGTTCTTCTATCTCGGTTTCGTGACGGCGGCTTTCACCAGTTTCAACCTGGTTGCGCTGGGGGTGATTGGCGTGGTGATGGCCGTGCTTTATATCCAGCTCAGTCCGAAATATAACCGTACCGCCGGTGCGCCTGCGGCCTCGCCGTCAGCTAACGATCTTGACAACGAACTCGATTAAGGAACAGGTGACAACATGGTTGATATAACAAAAGTCGAAAAGAAACTGACGCCAGGCGATGTCCGTGCTGTTTTTGTACGCTCAAACCTGTTCCAGGGTTCCTGGAACTTCGAACGTATGCAGGCGCTGGGATTCTGTTTTTCTATGGTGCCGGTGATTCGCCGTCTCTATCCTAAAAACAACGATGACCGCAAGCAGGCGATAAAACGTCACCTTGAGTTCTTTAACACACATCCTTATGTTGCGGCCCCGGTCCTGGGCGTGACCATGGCGATGGAAGAGCAGCGCGCCAATGGTGCCGCAATTGATGATGGTGCAATAAACGGCATCAAAGTGGGCCTGATGGGGCCGCTGGCTGGCGTAGGTGACCCGATTTTCTGGGGAACGGTTCGTCCGGTGTTTGCCGCCCTGGGTGCGGGCATCGCAATGAGCGGCAGTTTGCTCGGTCCATTGCTGTTCTTCATCCTGTTTAACCTGGCCCGTCTGCTCACCCGTTATTACGGTGTGGCCTACGGTTACCGTAAAGGGATTGATATCGTCAGCGATATGGGCGGTGGCTTCCTGCAAAAACTGACCGAAGGTGCCTCTATCCTTGGGCTGTTTGTCATGGGCGCGCTGGTCAATAAGTGGACGCACGTCAATATTCCGCTGGTGGTGTCACGCATTACCGACCAGACCGGCAAGACCACAGTCACTACCGTCCAGTCGATTCTGGATCAGTTAATGCCCGGCATCGTCCCGCTCCTGTTGACCTTTGCCTGTATGTGGCTGCTGCGGCGTAAGGTCAATGCCCTGTGGATCATCGTTGGTTTCTTTGCTATCGGTATCTTCGGCTACTGGATCGGCCTGCTTGGGCTGTAATCCTGACGCAATCGGGAGCAAGGCTCCCGATTTTTTTGGCGGTAACATCCACTGAAGCTCGAAAGGAAGCCCCATGTCATTGACGGACATCATCATCGCTCTCTGCATCGCTGCTCTGCTGGTGTTTGCGATCTACGACGAGGCGATTCTGCCACGACGTAAAGGCCCGACGTTGTTACGTGTGCCGCTGCAGCGCCGTCATAAAGCCGACAGCCTGATTTTTATTGGTTTACTGGTCATCCTGCTCTGGAACAACGTCACGCATCAGGGACCCGTGCTGACCACCACACTCTTGATGATGCTGTGCTTTTTGTCCTTCTGGCTGTTCTGGCTCCGCCGCCCCACGCTGGTCATGAAACGGGAGGGATTGTTCTTCGCGGGTATCTGGATCGCCTATTCCCGTATCCAGAGCATGAATCTGTCTGAAGACGGCATTTTAGTCATCCAGCTTGAACAGCGGCGCTTACTGATCGCCGTGCAGCAGCTTGACGATCTTGAACGGATTTATCAAACCCTGGTCGAGGCACGTTAGTCGCGTTGCCACAGGGTTATCACAAAATCCGCTTCGCACTGAAACTGTGTGCTTTCGGCTAACGTCTGCCAGACGTCCGGCCGCGCGCGCCAGGCAAAGGGCGTCATCTGCAATAACGTGGTGGCGGCCTGTCCGGTAAGGGCCATCGGATAGGTTAACGCATGCCGGGCACGTTGCTGAAAGCCCTGATACACTTTCCCTTCCGGTGCGTGCAGCTGAACATCGCGATAGATCAGCGCTTTGAACTGCGCCAGATGGTGCGGGCCCGGCGTAACCGTTAACAGGTATCCACCGGGTTTGATGACGCGATTAAGCTCCGCTTCATTACAGGGCGCATAGATGCGAACCACTGCATCAAGGGAATGGTCCGCAAACGGCAGACGCTGACTGGAGGCGACACAGAACAGGACCTGCGGATAGCGCTTCGCCGCGAGCCGAATGGCCATTTTGGCCACGTCCAGGCCAAAGACCTTGCCCGCTGGCGCAAAGTTATCCGCCAGCGCACCGGTGTAGTACCCTTCCCCACAGCCTGTATCCAGGATCTGAGCGGCCGGTACCTGCAGATGCTGATTCAGCACGTCAACCACCTTGTCCCGCAGGGGCTGATAGTAACCGGCCTGCAGAAAGTCACGTCGCGCCTGCATCATCTCCGCGCTGTCGCCCGGCTCGCGGGAGCCTTTATGTTGAACGGGCAGCAAATTGACATAGCCCTCTTTCGCCTGATCGAACTGATGGCGATTTTCGCAACACCAGCTGCGTTCGGTCAGGTTCAGGGAAGAGTGACAAAGTGGGCAAATCAAGGACATAAGGCGCTCCGGCATCTATCGACGCGCAGCAGTGTACTCGACAGGGAACCCGAGCGAAAGCGTAAAAAAAGCCTCGGCCAGAAGGCCAAGGCTTTAATATCTGAGACCGGGCGCAGGGCACCCGTCTGAGGCGAAATCAGATAGCAGTAACGTTAACAGCTGCCGGGCCTTTCTGGCCGTCCTGAATTTCGAACTCAACGTTTTGGCCTTCGGCCAGCGTTTTGAAGCCGTTGCCCTGAATAGCAGAGAAGTGTACGAACACGTCTTTGCTACCGTCAGCTGGAGTGATAAAACCGAAGCCTTTAGACTCGTTGAACCACTTAACCTGACCTTTAATCTTTGCCATTTTACTAATTCCTTAAAGTGTTTATTTGCCCGGAGGCTAACCTACAGATAAAACAGAGACATTACTGAATGAGGCACTGATTAAAGTTCGGCAAGGAAGCGGTATTCAACGTCAACGTCTTTACTCGTAACTTCTTTACTGAAGATGCCATACATAAACAGAACTGTACCTCGTTTAACCCACGAATTGTTATCACATATCCGCTAAATAATGGCAAGCCATTTTTAATATGTCGATCGTTAGTTTTTGCATAATTGCAGGGTAGCTCCCAGAGAATGTACTTTATGGTACAAAATGCTGCGAACCGAAACCCAGCGACCGTCATAACTTCACGATAAAATAAAGGCTTCCTGCATCCCGGATGGGATAACGTACTACTTTTCCTGCTTTTATCATGATGTATGACAATAAATAAATTACATTGCACTAATATGGCAATAATGCACCAAATAAAGGAATGGATAAGGGGAACGGTAAACCCGGACGGCTTCAGCTTGTACAGCTTTTATTATTTCGTACAAATATAAAAATTATTATTAGTAAAATCAAAAGTTGAGACTTCCCCTCCGCACTAATCATTTTCTTGACAGCTGACGTTTGAATTACCCCGAGCGCGTAAAAGAAATAAAAAGCGAATACGCCGGGGCCTTGCCGCTTCACAAACACAGGGCCCCGTATTTCGGATTAGGTCGGATTGAGATCGCTCAGACTGTGGCTCGCCCCAATTTTCCAGGGCGCAAAATTTTGCTGACCCTCGCCGCTCTGCGCGAGTGCTCGCTGGAGTTCAGCCGGGGGCGCATCCAGTGACTCATCCGCCAGTTCGAAAACGCCCCAGTGAATGGGAAGGGTCAGTGGCTGACCTATCGCGCGCCACAACGCCACCGCCTGCTGGGGATCCATGTGTTGTGCCCCCATAAACCAGCGCGGAGCATAAGCGCCTATCGGCAAAGCGGCCAGATTAAAGGGGCCATAATGCTGCGCAATCGCCAGAAGACTGTCGCTGTAGCCGCTGTCACCGGAAAACCAAAATCGCAGCGAAGCGGTCCTGATTACCCAACCGCACCACAGGGTTCGGTTGCGATTAGTAACGGTGCGCATGCTCCAGTGGCGCGCAGGGACCGCATCAAACTGTATTCCCGCAAACACTTTCTGTTGCCACCAGTCAAGCTCATGCACCTGTTTGACCCCATGACGTTTACACCACTCCGCCAGCCCCAGCGGCACCAGAAAAATAGTGTCCGGAAAGCGGCGCACAATCTGTTTGATGGTGGGCTTATCCAGATGATCGTAATGATTATGGGATATCAGGACGTAATCCAGCCGCGGTAACTGGTCAATGGCCAGCGGAGACGGCGTTTTACGTTCAGGTCCGATAAACGGCAAAGGGGAAGCCCGCCGGGACAGCGCGGGATCAATCAGAATATAGTGTTGGTTTATGCGCATCAGCAGCGCCGCATGGCCCAGCCACCAGAGACGGTCATCCTCCCCGTTCAGATCGGCAGGTTGCCACCACTGCGTAATAAACTGGTCATAGCCCTGACGAGGCGGATGGGGTAATCCCTGGGCTTTGCGTTCACGTCGCCAGCGCTGCAGGTCACCTTGCTGGCGGCTGTCGGGCTCAGGGTTACGAAACCCCTCAGCGGTGTGATGGGGTTTACTGCTGTCATACCAGGGATTTTTCCAGGCCATCCGGCCTCCATGCAGGGTTAACGTTCCGGGATTAAACGAATCAGTCCGTCGTTTTCCGACGGCGCTTCGGGGGACGGCTCATCTGCACCATTCTGCGCCTCAATCATCCGCCGCAGCAGTGCATTCTGTTTCTTTTGCTCTTCTAACAATGACGTCAATAACGCAACCTGTTCGTTCGCCCGAACGCTGGCGCGATTAACGTAAAACCACAGCATTAATGCCACAATCAGCGCCAGCAGAAAAACGCCGTAACTGATTACCGGTCCCGCATTCGCGGCTAACTCATTCATAACTGCCTCAAGATACCTGATGAAATCACAAAAAAAGAACGACCGTCTATTCTACTCCGCGCCGCCGCAAAAGATAATGGTGACGTCAGCGATATAGCGCTTTCTGCGCTTTCAGTTATCTCTGATCGCATCCTGCCTGAAAGCGAGGCATGCTAATCCTGTACATCATGTTAAGCAGCAGTCACTGGAACGCTGCGTGGGTATCATAAGGAGATACAATGAAACTCTTCATTCGGGCGATTATCGTTATCGGCATCCTCTGGCTGGCTATGCTGTTCACGGGTTACGGCGTGCTGGCGGGCAGCAACAAGAATGCCGCGGGACTGGGGCTGAAATGTAACTATCTGACCGCCAGAGGGATGGTGACCGCGCAATATCTGCATACAGACAGCGGCGTGGTGGGCGTGACGGATTGCCCGCTGCTAAAGAAAAGTAGCGAAGTGGTCGACAACGGATAACGGAGGAGCGGGCCAACTGGCCCGCTTTTTTTTAACCCCCGTCATTGCCGGTATAGCCCAGCTCTGACGAAAGACGTTGGCCCGCTTCACGTAACAGCGTCACATACTGTTGCTTGTTCGCGGCAGAAAAGCGCAGCGTGGGAAAGGAAAGGCTCAGTCCGGCGACGGCAACACCAAAGCGATCAAAAACGGGCACGGCGATGCAGCGCACGCCCACTTCCTGTTCTTCGTTATCCTCACCATAACCCTGCGCCCTGACCTGACCCAGTGCTTCGCGTAACGCGCCTGCGTCCGGTAAGGTGTTAGCGGTGTTAATAGTGAACGTCATACGCTCCAGAATGGCATTCACCTCCTCCCGACTGCGCCAGGCCAACAACACTTTTCCCAGTGCGGTGGAGTGCAGTGGATTGCGGTGACCAATACGTGAGGCCATACGCAGGTTATACAGCGAGTCAATTTTATGCACATAGACCACGCTGTCATCATCCAGCGCGCCCAGATGGGTTGTCTCTTTGGTCAGACGCGATAACTCGCGCATGTGTACATCGGCGCTGCGGATAAGATCGCTATGCTGCAACGCGTTGGATCCCACCTCAAACAGTTTCAAGGTCAGCGAATATTTCTCACTTTCCCCTTCCTGCGCGACATAACCTAATGCTTTCATGGTTTGCAGGAATCGGTAGACCGTACTTTTGGACATCATCAGCCGTTGTGCCAGCTCGGTAATACCGTGATCGCGCTCTTCGCTTAACGCCTGCAAAATCCCGAATACTTTTTGCACCGAAGAGACGGCATCCGGCTGTTTATCCTTTTCGTCAGCGGCCATTTGTCACCCTGAATACGTGTTTCAAAAAAACTGGAACAGAGTTGCAGTATAGAGTGACAGCGCCGATCCCGGCAATCTTCCGGGTTTGAAACATCTCTAAAATATATTTTTTCCGTGGGTACGATGCAATTTGGCGGCCAATTGATTAGCATGATGATATTCACACTCTTTAATATTAGCCTCTATGTCACTTTCCTCTTCTGACGGCGGACTCGCAGTACCCCAACGCTACTGGGCTATTCTGACGATCGCCATCGGCCTTATCATGGCGGTACTGGATGGATCGATTGCCAATGTCGCGCTGCCAACCATCTCACGTGAGCTACAGGCCAGTCCGGCCCAGTCAGTCTGGGTGATTAATGCTTATCAGATTGCCATTGTCGCCTCGCTACTGTCGTTGTCCTTTTTAGGCGATATCGTCGGCTACCGCCGCGTGTACCAGGCAGGGCTGGTGGTGTTTGCCATCACGTCGGTGTTTTGCGCCCTTTCGCCCTCCCTTCCCCTGCTTACGCTGGGCCGGGTGCTTCAGGGCCTGGGGGGTGCGGCGATCATGAGCGTTAACACCGCTCTGATTCGTATCATTTATCCCCCACGTTATCTGGGCCGCGGCATCGCGATCAACGCCCTGCTGGTGGCGATCTCGACGGCAGCCGGCCCCACGGTTGCGGCAGCCATCCTCTCATTTGCCAGCTGGCGCTGGTTGTTCCTGATCAACCTGCCACTGGGCGTTGTCACGCTCTGGCTGGCGTTACGTTATCTGCCGGATAACCCGCAACGGGCCAAAACACAGAAGTTTGATGTCACCAGTGCGGTAATGAATGCGCTCTTTTTCGGCCTGCTTATTTCGGCGCTGGGTGGCTTTGCCCAGGGACAATCGATCTGGCTTATCGCAGGAGAACTTATCACGCTGATTGTGGTGGGCTACTTTTTTATCCGACGCCAGCTGACGATGGCCGTGCCGTTGCTGCCAGTTGATTTGCTGCGCATCCCTATTTTTGCCCTGTCGATGTGCACCTCCGTCTGCTCTTTCTGCGCACAGATGCTGGCGATGGTATCACTGCCCTTCTACCTGCAAAGCGTGCTGGGGCGTACAGAGGTCGAAACCGGTTTATTGCTTACGCCGTGGCCGCTGGCCACCATGCTGCTCTCGCCGGTCGCGGGACGTTTAATTGAACGAGTGCATGCGGGCTTACTCGGGGGATTAGGGCTGGCCCTGTTTGCCATCGGGCTTTTTCTGCTGGCTCACTTACCTGCGAAGCCAGACGACATGGACATTATCTGGCGCATGATGCTGTGCGGGGCGGGCTTTGGCCTGTTTCAGTCCCCGAATAACCACACCATTATTACCTCCGCTCCGCGTCAACGCAGCGGTGGTGCCAGCGGTATGCTGGGCACGGCACGGTTGCTGGGTCAGAGCAGCGGTGCCGCACTGGTAGCGCTGATGTTCAACTGGCTGGGCAATGACGGCACCCATGCGGCGCTGTTACTGGCGGCTGGATTCTCAACCGCAGCGGCCCTGCTCAGTCTGTCGCGCATAAAAACACCGCGCGTACAGTGATAAAAAAAGGCGACTTCTCAGTCGCCTTTTTGCCGGGTTACTTCAGGTATTCGCCGCTACGCAGCGCTTCAATACGTTTATCTAACGGGGGATGCGACATAAACAGCTCGCTGAATGACTTCCCTTTACCGTTGATACAAAACGCCATCATGCTGCTGGGCTCCTGCGGCTCGTAGCTGGTTTTCAGGCGCTGCAGTGCCGCAATCATCTTCTCACGGCCCACCAGTTTCGCTGAACCGGCATCCGCATGGAACTCACGGTGACGAGAGAACCACATGGTAATGATGCTGGCAAGGATACCAAACACCAGTTCCAGCACCATAGAAACGGCAAAGTATACCAGCGGATTACCGTTGCTGCTTTCTTCCCCATCGCGGTTACCAGACATGAAGCCTGCCGCAATCTGCGCCAGAATACGCGAAACGAAAATCACGAAGGTGTTCACGACGCCCTGAATCAGGGTCATGGTGATCATATCGCCGTTGGCAATATGCGCGACTTCGTGCGCCAGCACCGCTTCAGCCTCGTCGCGGCTCATGTTTTGCAGCAGCCCGGTCGATACAGCCACCAGTGACGCATTACGGCGGGCACCGGTGGCAAAGGCGTTGATGTCAGGCGCGTGGTAAATCGCGACCTGCGGCATCGCAATACCGACCTGCCGGGCCTGCTGGCTAATGGTCTCTAACAACCAGCGCTCGGTTTCGTTGCGTGGTTGTTCAATCACTTCACCGCCGACCGAACGCAACGCCATCCACTTCGACATCAGCAGTGAGACAAACGCACCGCCGAAGCCAAACAGACCTGCCATAATCATCAGGCCCTGAACACTGCTTGACTGAATTCCTGTCAGGCTGAGAATCAGCCCGAATACCAACATCACTGCCAGGTTGGTCAGCAGGAAAAGAGCAATACGCATCATAACGGTTAATCATCCTCAGTAGTTCATGCGCTCATGCGCGGATACATATCCTATGAGCATTGTGCGGGTTTTCAAGCGACCTTAACGTTTAAGTGCCTAAAAAGACATAACTTTACAATATGACATAACCTTTACCGCAACCCTACTGAATGCGCGCAGTACAACACATTAACGTAACGCATCCTTGCCAGACTTATCATAAAAAAAGCACCGCAGTGCGGTGCTTTTTATTAAACCAGAACGTATCAGTTGCTTTTCGCTGCGGACGCGTCGGGAAGCGTCTTTTCCAGCTGCGCCAGATCGTTGGCAATCTTGACGGTTTCATCCAGATAAGGATCGGGTTCTTTGTAATCCTTAGGCAGGTCATCCAGGCTCTTCAGCGGCTTTTTGCCTTCGGCCTGATAGCGCGCATTAATGCGTTCCAGACGCAGCGCATCGTCTTCGTGGTTCTCTTTCTCGCGTTGAGCAAGATTGAGCGACACGATATTGCGCTTGTCCTTCATGGCATTAAAGCGGGCAATGTCCTTCATGATGTACTGGAACTCACGATCTTTCGCGATACGTTCATCATGTTCTTTCGTCAACTGCGGCACCAGCGCTTTCACATCCCCGGTTTTCGCGTAGGTGGCAGCCGTGATGCTGTCCCACGGTAAGGCGTTATCTTCAAACTTCTCGCCTGTCTCTGCCGCTTCAACGCCGGTAGGCATCAGCAGATCGGGGGTGACGCCTTTACGCTGTGTACTGCCACCGTTAATACGGTAGAACTTCTGAATCGTGTACTGAACCGATCCCAGCGCAGGCCATTCCGGACGCAGCATCTGATCGTAAATGCGGTTCAGCGAGCGATACTGCTGAACGGTGCCTTTACCAAAGGTCGGCTCGCCAACAATCAGCGCACGCCCATAGTCCTGCATTGCCGCCGCAAAGATTTCAGAGGCAGACGCACTGAAGCGGTCAACCAGCACCACCAGCGGCCCTTTATAGTACACAATGCCGTCGTTATCGCTGTCCTGACGGATGCGACCGTTATTGTCGCGCACCTGCACCACGGGGCCACTTGGGATAAACAGGCCAGACAGTGAGACCGCCTCGGTCAGTGCGCCACCGCCGTTGGTCCGCAGATCAATCACGATGCTGTCGACATTCTGCTTTTGCAGTTTCTGCAACTGCACTTTGACATCATCGGTCAGGCCCACGTAGAAGCCCGGAATATCCAGTACGCCGACTTTCTGTTTGCCCACATTGTGAATACTCATCTTAACGGCGCGATCTTCCAGACGGATTTTCTCACGCGTCAGTGTCACAATGCGGGTTTTAGTACCTTTACCGGCAGGCAGGATTTCAAGGCGAACCTTACTGCCTTTCGGTCCTTTAATTTTGGCGACGACATCATCCAGACGCCAGCCAATCACATCTTCCATTGGCTTGCCTGGCTCACCGACGCCGACAATACGATCGCCAACGGTGATGGCTTTACTTTTCGCCGCCGGGCCACCTGCGACCATAGAATTGATCACGGTATAATCGTCATCCATCTGCAGTACGGCGCCAATCCCTTCGAGCGACAGGCTCATTTCAGTATTGAACTGCTCGGTATTGCGCGGCGACAGATAGTTGGTGTGCGGATCGATTTCGTGGGCAAATGCATTCATTGCCAGCTGGAACACATCTTCGCTGTTGCTCTGTGCCAGGCGACGGATGGCGAAGTTATAGCGTTTGGTCAGCACGTCACGAATTTCTTTTTCGTCTTTTCCGGCCAGCTTCAGGCTCAACTCATCGTATTTCACCTTGGCATCCCACAGCGCATTTAATTCGTTCTGGTCTTTCGGCCAGGGCGCTTTGGAACGGTCAATATCGATGGTGTCATTACCGGTAAAGTTCATCGGGCGAGCCAGGACCGTGAGCGCGTACTGATAGCGTTCGAAGCGGCGTTTCTGGGCCAGATTATAAAGATCGTAAAAAATATCCAGCTTACCGCTACGCAGTTCGTCACCCAGCTGCGTTTTCTTGCTGGCAAACTGTGCTACATCCGACGCCAGCAGCACGTTGTGGCTGTAGTCGAGCATGTTGAGGTAGCGGTCAAAAATTTTGGCGGAAAACGCCCCGTCCAGATCGAACTGACGATAGTGAGAACGCGTGAACCGTGAGGTGACGCGCTCGCTGACGGTAGGATCCTGGGGATCTTCATGCAACTGAGGAATTTGATCGGCACGAGTGATGTTCTCGGCGGCAAAGGAAGGGCCTGACAACAGCAGGCCCGCGATCAATCCAACTTTTAACAAGGTGTTCATGCCGGGGTCAGCCTCCGTTTCAGAACTGCAGGTGTTCTGCGCGCACAATCATTGCCATGCCGGAAGCGAGCTGTACCCGGACGCCGTCTTTAGAAACTTCCAGAACGGTTGCGTCCATTGCACTTTTGCCTGCTTTAACTTTAATACTCTGGCCGGGTTGCAAAGTTGAGGTATCAGTGATGGGTTTAGCCTGCTGCTGCTCCGGACGGGGTGCCGGTTTGCGATGCTGCGATGCAGTAGGACGCTCAGCAGACTGCGGACGCGGCTTACGCGCGGCGTCACCCTCTGCGGATTTACGCGGAGCAGGTTTGCGTGGACGACGTGGCGCGCTGGCCCCTTCTTCGCCCTCACCGGCTTCACGACGCGCGGCCCGCTGCTGATCGCGTTGCGCCTGAACACGCGCTTTCGCGTCTTCCAGCTGCTTGCGGGCATGCTCAACGTGCTGCTCATCGAGAACACCGCACGGATTGCCGTCGAGATCCACGCGGGTCGCACCCGCTTTAATACCGTACAGATAGCGCCAGCTGGAGGTATAAAGACGTAATGCTGAACGTAACTGTGTTTTGCTCAGGTTCATTTCGCCCTGAACGCGCTCGACCAGATCCTGAAAGATACCGATTTTGAGCGGACGCGCTTCACCTTCAGCGCTAAAGCAGTGCGGAAAGCGCTCCGCCAGAAAGCTAATGACTTCTTTACTGCTATTCAACTTAGGTTGATTTTCCATGAAATTTCCTGATTACTACGGGTTTGCCGACCAGAGCAGGCATGAACAGGCGACATTATAATGACAACATCGCTAAATGCCATGCAATCCAGTCGATTAGCTACGCGTCAGCTGCAAATATTTTTCTAAGTCCGTGTTCGCGAGCACGTCGCAAAGCCCGTCAGTCAAGGCTACCAGCCCTTTTTCATCATCACTATCAAAGCGATTGTATTCCACACTGTCGATATCCAGCACGCCCACAACGTGACCGTTTACTTTCAGAGGAATCACAATTTCAGCATTACTGGCCGCATCGCAGGCGATGTGCCCCGGAAACGCATGCACATCATCTACACGCTGGACCTGATTTTGCGCCAGCGCTGTACCACAGACACCTTTACCCACGGGGATGCGCACACAGGCAATTTTACCCTGGAACGGGCCAAGCACCAGTGTGTCTGCTTCCGTCAGCAGGTAGAAGCCTGCCCAGTTCACGCCTTCGAGACGTTCATACAACAGCGCGCTAAAGTTACCCATCGCGGCGAGGAACGCCGTTTCTCCCGCCAGCAAGGCGCGCATATCGCGATCTAAATCGGCGTAAAAGGCAGTTTTGTTCATTATTCAACCGTTACCAGTGACATCCGGGCGGCTAACCACTCCGCCAGTTAAAAATAAGCACTAAAAATCCATAGCCATAAGGTGAATCATAGCGTTAGTTACTATAACCTTAATATTCTGTGGATCGAAGCGTGATACCCGAAACAGGTACACAGCAATGTCTTAACAACCCTTTGCGTAAATAACAATAAGCGAACCCTGCACTCTTTATGAAAATTCACGCGATTAGCGAGACATTGCCCCACGCACGTTATCAGCGTTGTCCGCAATGCGATACCCTTTTTTCCTTACCAGATGTGAAATCGCATCAGTCGGCACATTGCCCCCGTTGTAATGCACAAATTGTCAGCGGCTATGACTGGTCGATGACGCGTCTGCTGGCGATGGCGGCCACCATGCTGGTCCTGATGCCGTTCGCCTTCAGCATGCCGTTGATTGATATCCGGCTGCTGGGTATGCGCATTAACGCCAGCCTGCTGGAAGGCATTGTGCAGATGACGCTACAGGGCAACGTGTTAACGGCCTCCATGGTGGCGTTCTGCACTATCGGTGCGCCCGTCACGCTTGTGGCCGGCATTGGCTACCTGGCGCTGGGCCAGCGTTTGGGCATGAATCTGCGCCCGGTTCTGCTGATGCTGGAGAAGCTGAAAGAGTGGGTCATGCTGGACATTTTCCTGATTGGCATCGCGGTGGCGTCGATTAAAGTTCAGGAATACGCCGATCTCGAAATGGGCTACGGTCTGGTAGCCTACATTGCCCTGACCGTCCTGAGCGTGATGACGCTGATTCATCTCAATATTGAGCAGCTATGGGAACACTTTTATCCGCAACAGCCTCAGGTGACGCGACGGGAGGATCTGCAGGTTTGTCTCAACTGCCATTATACCGATGTTCCCGACGCACGAGGCCGTTGCCCCCGCTGCCATACACCGCTCGACTTCCGTCGCCGTCACAGCCTGCAAAAATCCTGGGCTGCGCTCATCGCCTCCATTGTGCTGCTGATCCCGGCCAATCTGCTGCCCATTTCGGTGGTGTACCTCAATGGCTCGCGGCGGGAAGACACGATCTTCTCCGGCATTCTTTCCCTGGCATCCGGTAATATTCCGGTCGCCGCCATCGTCTTTATCGCCAGTATCTTAGTGCCCTTTACCAAGGTTCTGGTCATGCTGGCGCTGCTTCTCAGCATTCATTTTCGCTGCGAGCAAGGCCTGAAAACCCGCATCCGTCTCCTGCGTTTTGTAACCTGGGTCGGTCGCTGGTCTATGCTGGATCTGTTTGTCATTTCGTTAACCATGTCACTGGTCAATCGTGACCAGTTACTGGCTTTTACCATGGGACCTGCCGCGTTTTACTTTGGCGCGGCTGTGATCCTGACCATTATGGCCGTTGAGTGGCTGGATAGCCGCCTGCTCTGGGATGCACATGCAACAGGAAACGCCGACTACACCGACTAATGCTACGCTGCGTAATAAGCGTAAAATTTCCCCTTTTTGGCTGCTGCCCGTTATCGCCATGCTGATTGCGGGCTGGCTGCTATGGACGAATTTTCAGGAGCGCGGCACCACAATCACCATTAATTTCCAGACGGCAGATGGGATTGTGCCCGGGCGCACGCCTGTGCGCTATCAGGGCGTGGAAGTCGGTACCGTGCAGGGCATCAACCTGAGCGACGACTATCGCAAGATCCAGATCAAAGCCAGCATCAAAAGTGATATGCGTGATGCGCTGCGTGAGAATACGCAATTCTGGCTGGTGACACCGAAAGCCTCGCTGGCCGGGGTTTCCGGCCTTGATGCGCTGGTCGGCGGTAACTACATCGGCATGATGCCGGGCGATGGTAAAGAGAGCGACACCTTCACCGCCCTGGATACGCAACCGAAATACCGTGTTAATACCGGCGAGCTGATGATTCACCTTCATGCACCGGATCTGGGCTCGCTGAATACCGGCTCACTGGTCTATTACCGCAAAATTCCGGTAGGCCGCGTGTACGACTACAGTATCAACGGTCAAAACAACGGCGTGTCAATTGACGTGCTTATCGAACGTCGCTTCGTCAACCTGGTGAAAACCAACAGCCGTTTCTGGAACGTGTCCGGCCTGAACGCCGATGTCAGCCTGAGCGGTGCCAAAGTGCAGCTGGAAAGCCTGGCGGCACTGGTCAATGGCGCGATTGCCTTTGACTCGCCCGAAGGCGCGGAAGCCGCAAAGAGCGACCAGAATTACACCCTCTATCCTGATCTGGCTCACAGCCAGCGCGGTGTGCTGATTAGCCTCGATCTGCCCAACGGCGATAACCTGTCGGCTAACCGAACGCCGCTGATGTACCAGGGTCTGGAAGTCGGTACGCTCACCAAACTGAATCTGCAGGACGGCGGC
Source organism: Pantoea sp. PNA 14-12 (assembly GCF_004364735.1). Classification (NCBI taxonomy): domain Bacteria; kingdom Pseudomonadati; phylum Pseudomonadota; class Gammaproteobacteria; order Enterobacterales; family Erwiniaceae; genus Pantoea; species Pantoea sp. PNA 14-12. The sequence continues at coordinate 1,508,856 of NZ_SOAJ01000001.1, forward strand.
AAAGTCACCGGCGAGATGACGGTTGATCCGTCTGTGGTCGGCCTGATGCGCGAAGGCACACGCATTGAAATGCACAGTCCGAAACTCAGCCTGACTGACACCAGCCTGAGCAGTCTGCTGACCGGCAATACCTTTGAACTGGTGCCCGGCGACGGTCCACCCGTACAGCATTTTACCGTGGTTGCGCCTGACAAAACGCTGCTGCAGCAACCCAATGTGCTCACCGTAAAACTCAGCGCGCCGGAGAGCTATGGCATCGATGCGGGGCAACCGCTGATGTTATACGGTATGAAAATCGGCCAGGTCATCTCGCGCGATCTGGATGAAAATGGGGTGAATTTTGTTGTGGCAATCAATCCTGACCACCGGCAACTGGTGCACAGCGACAGTAAATTCATCGTGAACAGTCGTCTTGATGTGAAATTCGGTCTGGACGGCATGCAGGTGCTGGGAGCCAGCGCACGTGAATGGGTCGATGGCGGTATTCGTCTGGATCCCGGCAAGCGCGGCGCGCCAAAAGCCGCCTATCCGCTGTTTGCGGATGCGGAACGTGCGGAGGAAGGTATTGTGGGTGACGGTCCGTCGACCACGCTGATGCTGACCGCGAAAAGTCTGCCGGATGTTCAGGCGGGATCTGTCGTGCTGTACCGCAAGTTCCAGGTGGGCGAAATCACGAAAGTCACACCGCGCGCGGATGCGTTTGATATTGCCGTTCATATCAAACCGGAATACCGTAAGCTCCTCACCAACGAAAGTGTCTTCTGGGCGGAAGGCGGCGCACGCGTGCAGCTTAACGGCAGCGGATTAACGGTGCAGGCCTCCCCGCTGAACCGGGCTTTAAAAGGCGCGATCAGCTTTGACAACCTGACCGGGGCGAAAGTGGATAAAGGCGTAAAACGCGTGCTTTATCCGTCCGAAACGGCAGCTCGCGCGGTGGGCAGCCAGATTACCCTGCACACCTATGATGCCAGCAAACTGTCCGCGGGCATGCCGATTCGCTATCTGGGCATTAACGTGGGTCAGATCGAATCGCTGTCGCTGAGTGATGACAATAATCAGGTGGTGGCCAAAGCCGTACTTTACCCGGAATACGTGCAGAACTTCGCGCGCGTTGACAGTCGTTTCTCCGTGGTGTCGCCCGAGATTTCGGCCGCCGGGGTGAATCATCTGGAGACGATCCTGCAGCCTTACGTTAACGTTGACCCGGGTAAAGGACGCGGCGCGCGGACCTTTGAGCTGCAGGAAAGCACCATCACCGACTCGCGTTACCTCAACGGCCTGAACATCTATGTGGATGCCACCGAAGCGGGTTCTCTGTCATTAGGGACGCCGGTCCTGTTCCGGGGCGTCGAAGTCGGTACCGTGACCGGCACCTCGTTGGGTAATATGGCGGATCGCGTGCAAATCGCCCTGCGCATCAGTAAGAAATATCAGCATCTGGTACGTAATAACTCGGTGTTCTGGCTCGCCTCCGGCTATAACCTGGACTTTGGGCTGATTGGCGGTGTGGTGAAAACCGGTACCTTCCAGCAATTTATCCGCGGTGGCATTCAGTTTGCTACGCCACCGACGGTCCCGCTGGCCCCGCAGGCGAATGCGAACAAGCACTTCCTGCTGCAGGACGAACCGCCGAAAGAGTGGCGTAACTGGGGTACGGCCATTCCTGACCCGAACCAACCTTAATCCTTCCAAAACGGGCAGCCAGGCTGCCCGTTTTCTTTCCGCGTGTTACACTCCCGCCTTTGCCTCAAAGAGAACTTATCCGTGTCCGACGCCGCTTCACGTTTTCCTGCCGATTTCCTTGACCTTATGCGCCAGAGCCTGCCCGATGAGGCCAGCCTGCAGCAGTTTATCGACATTAGCCAGCAGCCGTTACGCCGCAGCCTCCGGGTCAATACGTTAAAAATCAGCGTCAGCGCGTTTCTGGCCCAAACGGCTCACTACGGCTGGCAGCTTACGCCGGTGCCGTGGTGTGAAGACGGCTTCTGGATCAGCCGGGAGGATGAAAGTTTACCGTTGGGTAGCGTGGCAGAGCATCTGAGTGGCCTGTTTTATATTCAGGAAGCCAGCTCGATGCTGCCGGTGACGGCGCTGTTTGATGCCTGTCCCGATGCACAGCATGTCATGGATATGGCGGCCGCCCCCGGCTCGAAAACAACACAGATTGCTGCCCGAATGCACAACCAGGGAATTGTCCTTGCTAATGAGTTCTCTTCCAGCCGGGTAAAAGTGCTGCACGCGAACATTACCCGCTGTGGCGTGACCAATACCGCGCTGACTCACTTTGACGCCCGCGTCTTTGGGCCTGCGCTGCCGGAACAGTTCGATGCGATCCTGCTGGATGCGCCCTGCTCTGGCGAAGGCGTGATACGTAAAGATGCGGATGCGCTGAAAAACTGGTCGCTTGCCAGCACCCACGATATCGCCCATACCCAACGCGATCTGATTGACAGCGCGTTTCATGCCCTGAAGCCTGGCGGTACGCTGGTGTATTCCACCTGCACACTCAATCCGATCGAAAACCAACAGGTTGTGGCCTGGCTGCTGGCGCGCTACCCCGCAGCCGTCGAGGTTGCGCCGCTGACGACGCTGTTTCCAGGCGCAGAACAGGCAGCCACGCCCGAAGGTTACCTGCACGTCTTTCCTCAGCTGTTTGACAGTGAAGGCTTCTTTGTCGCGCGGTTACGCAAAATCGCCTCTGTTGAGCGGCTGCCTGCGCCGACATACAAAGTCGGCAAGCTTCCGTTTACCCCCGTAAACCGCAAACTGGAAAACGATATTGTTCAGGCGGCCGCGAAGGTGGCGCTTCAGTGGGATGAGCGCCTGCAACTGTGGCAACGCGATAAAGAAATTTGGCTGTTTCCCGCCGACATCGTTCCGCTGTTAGGGCAGGTCCGTTTCTCGCGGATTGGCCTGAAACTGGCTGAAACCTTTGCGAAGGGTTATCGCTGGCAACATGAGGCCGTTGTCGCGCTGGCGTCACCACGTCCAGCGCAGACAGTGGAACTGAATGAGGCGGAAGCGGAAGCGTGGTTTCGCGGTCGCGATATCTACCCTGAAAACCCGCCCACCGTTGATGAGATGATTGTGACCTATCAGGCTCAGCCGCTGGGGCTGGCAAAACGGGTTGGTAGCCGGATTAAAAACAGCTATCCGCGCGAACTGGTGCGCGACGGTCGGCTGTTCCGTTAAGCCGTCACATCCTGCAAGTGACACTGTCACGCATGCGGCGCTGTTTTGCTGATAGCAGCGCCAGAACCGTCGTTCAGCGCGGACGGACCTGCACAAGCGGCAGGCATCGCGCCGGCGCATTCTGGGGCGATGCCCGGCGATAACTCAGGCGGTGCGCGCTTTCGACGGATGGGTCAGCAATTTGGCGGCGGGCCGGATGGGACGTCGCACTAATTCTCCCCCGCAGTTGGGACAATGCCCCTGCAGATGCTGCTCAGCGCAGGTCGCGCAGAAGGTACATTCGAACGAACAGATGCGCGCATCACGCGATGCCGCAGGCAGATCGATATCACAACGTTCACAGTTTGGGCGCAGTTCTAGCATGACATTCCCCCTTGCGGTAACGGCTTTCAGCGTGGCAAAACCCATGCTGCTTGTCGAGGATTTTCATCGCCCGTAACGCTTATCCGTCAGAAGATGTGGAACCTGACGTGGCCCTGCTGCGGCTTTCATCGTCGCGCGCCTGGGTCACGTCGCCTTCGTCCTCATTCTCACCCTCGTCCTCTGCGCCCTCCTCATCACTGGTGACCATCGCCGCCTGAATCGCCTCGTCTTCCAGCACCGGGTTAAGCGCCGCGCCTAAAGGCGAGGTAGCCAGGCTGTCCGGTAACACCACGTGGGGCAAAGGTACCTCGGTAGTCGGTAACGGAAGCGGCGCTTTCTTCACATAGCTCAGCACAGCAATCAACAGGGTGCACACCGTGAAGAACAGATAAAGCATGTTACTGCCGAAAGGCTGCATCAGCGAGCCCACCAGCAACGGGCCGATACTGGCTCCGATACCAAACGCCATCAGCAGACAGGCCGTCAGTGAAACGCGCTGCTCCGCCGCCACCTGATCGTTTGCCAGCGCCACCTGCAAAGGATAGAGGGCAAACTGCACCATGCTGGCAAGAAAGGCGATGCCGAGCACCCAGTGAAATGACAGCCTGGGCAGCAACACCAGCGGCAAACAGGCCAGCGCCAGCAGCGCCGCAATATAAAACAGCAGCCGCTGACGATCGTAACGGTCGGACAGCCAGCTTAAAGGAAACTGCGATACCAGCCCGGCAAAGATCGTCAGGCTCATAAAAATACCGGTCTGCGCATCGCTGAATCCCTTGCTGCTGGCATACACCGGCGCCAGGCCATAAAAGGCGCCGACGACCATACCGGTTAATAAGGTGGTGCTGAGCAATTTAGGAATGGTGCGAAGAAAGTAGCCCAGTTCCATCGGCGCAGGTGACATCGCGCGAACATGCGTGCGCGTCGTCAGCGCAATCGGCACCAGACAGAGGGCAAAACAGAGCGCCACGATTAACAACGTCTGAAGACCAAAGTCACTTTGTAAGGTCAGCACCACCTGACCGCTACTTAAGCCAAGGTAGGTCGCCACCATATAGAAGCCAAAGATTAGCCCACGCTGTGACGATTCCGCCTGGTCGTTAAGCCAGCTTTCCAGCACCATGTACTGGCACATCATGCACAGCCCGATGATCAGGCGCAGGAAAACCCAGAGGGGGATAAAATCTGTCAGCCCGTGTCCGATCACTGACGCCGTGATAATGCCGGCACAGGCTACATAGGCACGAATATGACCGACGCGCGCAATCAGGTTGTGACCCACCTTGCCACCGATCACCAGGCCAATATAGTTTGCCGCAATGATGGCCCCAATCAGCGCACCATTAACCTTATCATGGGCCAGACGCAGTGACACGTAGGTAGTGAGTAACCCTGAGCCCAACAGCATCAACAACGTGGTGGTGTAAAGCGGCAGAAATGTTCTAAGAATTTTTCGCATACGACTCCCTGTCCACAACAGTCATTGGTGTCCTGTAAAGTTTAAAGATAGTTGAATTTGCCCCGCTTTAGGTCGGGACAATTCCGACAGTAAACTCCCGTTGTCACGTGGACGGCAGTGATGACACATTTCCCTGTCCCCGGATGTATCGTAGGCCTCCGGCAAAACCTGACTGGCTGTGGACCATGTTTACGCGGCCGGGTTTTCCGTCAGCTATAAAAAACCCGTTAACCTGGCGGCTAACGGGCTGTGGGATCAGGCGCTGGGGAACGTAATGTTGCTGCCCGGTGCCTCTCGATGCAGATGAATAAAGTTCAAGTGGCGCTCATACTGATCGAGTATATCGATGATCACCTGCTCTTTGCTGTAATCCATCAGGTCATTACCCTGACTGCCCTCCAGCAGGAACGTCTCCAGCCGGTAATAGGTAGATTTCCCGCTGCGCGCGCGGTAGGTAAAGCCCGGAATGGAATACTGCTGTGGCCAGACCTGATAGAGGAAATCCTGCTCCTCGCCCAGTTGTACGCGCAGGTCCAGATAACCCAGAGGATGCTCCCCGTCGGCGGCCACGCGGTCCAGCGTGACGCGCGCGCCACGCAGCTCCAGCTCTTTTGCCACGTCCTCCATGGCGGGAAAGATCGTGTCATCCATCATTTTCAGGGTGTAGCGCGAGCCAGGATAGTTCATCAGGCGCGACAGCCGTTTTTTCCAGGTCAGACGGTCAGTAGCATGTGCCAGATAAGGCGCCGTATCCCGCGTCGCACTCACGCGGCGATAATCTTCCACCTTGAGCGATTTATACAGCCCTGCCATCACGAAGAAGATGACGAAACTGAACGGCAGCCCCATGATGACCGTGGTATTTTGCAGCGCCGTAATGCCGTTGGTCATCAACATACTCAGCGTCAGGACGCCGATGGCGACTGACCAGAATATACGCAGCCAGTTCGGCGCATCACTGTTGATGTCTTTCAGTTTGGAGGTGAAATTACCCAGCACCAGCGAACCGGAATCCGCCGAGGTCACATAGAACAACATACCGGTAATGGTCGCGACGGAAGCACTCAGCTTGAAGGCCGGGTACTGCGCCAAAAGACTGTAGAAACCGCGTTCCGCATGGCCCATCACTTCCTGTGCAAAACCCGCATCGCCATGAAGGATTTCATACAGGGCCGCGTTACCAAAGACCGACAGCCACAGCAGCGTAAAGGTAAAAGGAATCACCAGCGTACCGAGCACAAACTCACGAATGGTACGGCCACGGGAGATACGTGCCAGAAACAGGCCCACGAACGGCGACCAGGCCACCCACCAGGCCCAGAAAAACAGGGTCCAGCTGTTCATCCACTCTGTTGGCCGGTCAAAGGCAAACGTATTCAGCGTCATGCCCATAAAGCGATTGATGTAATCCCCTACGTTGAGCACCAGTGCGTTAAGCAGGAAGCCGGTATTGCCAGCGAACAGGACGAACAGAATCAGGCCGAGAGCCAGCGCCACATTCAGTTCCGATAAAATACGAATGCCTTTGTCAACGCCCGACGTCACGGAAATGGTGGCAATGATCACCGACAGAATAATCAATGCCGTCTGTGCCGTTAATCCTTCCGGAATATCGAACAGGACCTTCAGCCCATAGTTTAACTGCACCACACCAATTCCCAGCGTGGTAGCGATACCAAAGATCGTCCCAATTACCGCGGCAATGTCTACGCTGTGGCCGATGGGACCGTTAATGCGTTTACCAAAAATGGGATACAGGGCGGAACGGATGGTTAAGGGCAGATTGTAGCGGTAGCTGAAATAGCCAAGGGCAATCCCCATCAGGGCGTACATTGACCAGCCGGTTAAGCCATAGTGGAACAGGGTCCAGACCATCGCCTGACGGGCCGCTTCAAGCGTTTGCCCTGTCCCTTCCGGCGGCTGCATATACTGCGAAACCGGTTCCGCCACCGAGAAAAACATCAGGTCTATCCCGATACCGGCGGCAAACAGCATTGCCGACCAGCTCAGTATGCTGAATTCCGGTTTCGACTGCTCAGGCCCGAGTTTAATGGAGCCAAAACGGGAACAGGCGATATACACAACGAACACGATATAAAGCGTGGCGGCCAACATGTAATACCAGCCAAACGCTTCGGACACCCAGTTTACCGCCCTCAGTATCCAGTTGGCGGCTTCGCTGCTGAATAAAATAGTGATGAGTGAAAAGGTCAGAATCAATCCTGCGGAGGTGTAGAACACCACGGGGTTGATTCTGTCTTTTTCACTCGCTGGTGGACTCATCATCGTTTACCTCTGGTTGTTGGCTTATCAATTTTGCAAGAGTTCAAACCGGTAAAAACATCCGGTGTCCCGAGGGGTAAGTGTTTTTTACGCTTCGTTTCCTGCCGTTACATTCTGGTCAAAACTAACGAATCTGCCACACTTACCGCTTCACTTACTCAACTTTTAAGACACAGCATCCTAACAAGGTTTCTATTTATATTGAACATCCAATCAAAAAAAGATTAAATAGGGGACTGATTTTGGGTGGGAGCGAACGCAATGCCAAAGGTAGGGATGCAGCCAATACGACGTCGACAGCTGATCGATGCGACGCTGGCAACGATAAATGACGTAGGTATTAATGATGCCACCATTGCTCAGATTGCCCGACGCGCGGGCGTGTCAACTGGCATCATCAGCCACTATTTCAAGGACAAGAACGGATTGCTGGAAGCCACGATGCGCGACGTCACCCGGCAACTACGTGAGGCAGTTGCCCGTCGCCTGCAGCCGTTAGCCAACGCCCCCGCCGAAGAACGACTGCGCGCAATCGTTGAAGGAAACTTCGACGAAAGTCAGGTCGAACGCGCAGTGATGAAAGCCTGGCTGGACTTTTGGTCAAGCAGTATGCACCAGCCTCAGCTTCAACGTCTGGAACGGGTCAGTCATCGCCGTCTTTTTTCATCGCTGGCCGTGGAGTTTCGCCGCCAGTTGCCCAGGGACAGGGCCAGGCTTGCCGCTCACGGGCTGGCCGCCATGATTGATGGCCTGTGGCTACGCGCAGCATTAAGCGGCAAGCCCTTTGACCCGACGACAGCACGGACACTGACCACTCAATTTATTCGCCAGCAGTTAGCAGGCGAACACGCGTAACGGAACCAGGAGAAATTATGTCCCGATTCACCGAACAACACCTCTACATCAATGGTACTTATGTTGCCGCGACGTCTGGAGAAACCTTCCAGACGATTAATCCGGTCAACGGCGAAGTACTGGCTGATGTCCAGATTGCCGGGCGCGAGGATGTCGATCGCGCTGTGGCGGCGGCCAGAAAAGGGCAAAAAATCTGGGCAGCCATGACCGCCATGGAACGCTCACGCATTCTGCGTCGGGCCGTAGATATTCTGCGCGAGCGCAATGATGAGCTGGCTGAACTGGAAATGCTTGATACCGGTAAGCCGTTCAGTGAAACCGCCAGCGTCGACATCGTTACCGGTGCCGATGTGCTGGAGTATTACGCTGGGCTGATCCCTGCGCTGGAAGGCCAGCAAATTCCTCTGCGTGATACCGCGTTTGTGTATACCCGCCGTGAACCCTTAGGCGTGGTCGCCGGTATTGGCGCGTGGAATTACCCGATTCAGATTGCCCTGTGGAAATCTGCCCCGGCCCTCGCCGCAGGCAATGCCATGATTTTCAAACCCAGCGAGGTCACACCGCTGACGGCCCTGAAACTGGCTGAGATTTACACCGAAGCCGGTGTGCCGGACGGCGTTTTCAACGTGCTGCCCGGTACCGGCGCGGTTACCGGTCAACTGCTTACCGAGCATCCGGGTATCGATAAAGTGTCATTTACCGGCGGTGTCGTCAGCGGCAAAAAAGTCATGGCAAATGCGGCAGGATCGACCCTGAAGGACGTCACCATGGAGCTGGGCGGCAAATCCCCGCTGATCATCTTTGATGACGCCGATCTCGATCTGGCCGCCGACATCGCCATGATGGCTAACTTCTACAGTTCCGGCCAGGTATGTACCAACGGTACCCGCGTTTTTGTCCCGGCCGCATTGCAGTCTGCGTTCGAAGCCAAAATCGTAGAACGTGTTGCCCGTATCAAAGCGGGCGATCTGCGCGATCCCGAGACGAACTTTGGTCCGCTGGTCAGCTTCAGCCACCGTGACAACGTGATGCGCTTTATTGAGTCCGGTATTGCAGAAGGTGCCCGTCTGCTGTGTGGCGGTAAACGCTTAACCGGTGACGGGTTTGATCAGGGCGCGTGGGTGGCACCAACCGTATTCAGCGACTGCCGCGACGACATGAAAATTGTCCGTGAGGAAATTTTCGGGCCGGTGATGTCGATCCTGAGTTACACCTCGGAAGAGGAAGTGATACGTCGCGCTAACGATACCGAATATGGTCTGGCCGCGGGTCTGGTGACCCGGGATCTGAATCGTGCGCACCGCGTCATTCATCAGATTGAAGCGGGCATCTGCTGGATTAACACCTGGGGTGAATCTGCCGCTGAAATGCCTGTCGGCGGTTACAAGCATTCTGGCGTCGGTCGTGAAAACGGCTTGATGACGCTGCAGAATTACACCCAGGTGAAGTCGGTTCAGGTTGAGCTGACGCGCTTTCAGTCTGTCTTTTAATCCCCTTACCTGAGGAGCGACGAATGGAATTTGATTACATTATCATTGGAGCCGGATCCGCAGGGAATGTGTTGGCCACCCGACTGACTGAAGACAGTAGCGTGAATGTACTGCTGCTGGAAGCGGGTGGGCCTGATTATCGTTTCGATTTTCGGACGCAGATGCCAGCGGCCCTGGCGTACCCTTTACAGGGAAAACGGTATAACTGGGCGTATGAAACTGAGCCTGAGCCGTATATGAACAACCGCCGCATGGAGTGTGGTCGGGGTAAAGGCCTGGGCGGTTCTTCGCTGATCAACGGCATGTGTTATATCCGGGGTAACGCGATGGATCTGGACAACTGGGCAAGCATGCCCGGCCTGGAAAACTGGAGCTATCTGGACTGTCTGCCCTACTATCGCAAGTCAGAAACGCGCGATACCGGTGCCAATGACTACCACGGCGGCGATGGTCCGGTCAGCGTGACCACGCCGAAGAAAGGCAACAACGTGCTGTTTGAAGCAATGATTCAGGCAGGCGTTCAGGCCGGCTATCCGCGCACAGATGACCTGAATGGTTATCAGCAGGAAGGCTTTGGGCCGATGGACCGCTTCGTCACGCCAGAAGGCCGACGTTCCAGCACCGCGCGCGGTTATCTTGACCAGGCGAAACGCCGACCGAACCTGAAAATCGTGACCCATGCCACCACTGACCGTATTTTGTTTGAAGGCAAGCGTGCAATTGGCGTGGAATATATGATCGGTGACAGTAATACGCTGCACACCGTTCATGCGCGACGCGAAGTGCTGCTGTGTGCGGGTGCCATTGCTTCGCCACAAATCTTACAGCGCTCGGGTGTGGGATCGTCCGAACTGTTACAGCAGTTTGACATCCCAGTCGTCCATGACCTGCCGGGCGTAGGTGAGAACCTGCAGGATCACCTTGAAATGTACCTGCAGTATGAATGCAAGGAGCCCGTCTCTCTGTATCCCGCACTGAAGTGGTGGAATCAGCCGAAGATCGGCGCAGAGTGGCTGTTTAACGGCACGGGCGTGGGTGCCAGTAACCAGTTCGAAGCGGGTGGCTTTATTCGCAGCCGTGAAGAGTTTACCTGGCCGAATATTCAGTACCACTTCCTGCCGGTAGCGATTAACTACAACGGCTCGAATGCGGTCGATGCGCACGGTTTTCAGTGTCACGTAGGCTCAATGCGTTCACCCAGCCGCGGACATGTGCGCCTGAAGTCCCGCGATCCGCGTCGCCATCCCGCAATTCTGTTCAACTATATGTCGCATGAACAGGACTGGCATGAGTTCCGCGATGCGATTCGTATCACACGTGAAATCATCAATCAGCCCGCGCTGGATAAATACCGTGGCCGTGAGATCAGCCCGGGCATTGAATGCCAGACGGACGAGGAGCTGGATGAATTCGTGCGTAACCATGGCGAAACGGCTTACCATCCTTGCGGAACCTGTAAGATGGGTAACGACGAGATGGCGGTGGTTGATGGCGAAGGCCGCGTACATGGACTGGAAGGTTTGCGCGTGGTCGATGCATCCATAATGCCCTTAATTATTACGGGCAACCTGAATGCGACCACCATCATGATCGGTGAAAAAATCGCCGACTGCATCCGTGGTCGTCAACCGCTGCCGCGCAGTACCGCAGACTACTATGTTGCAGGCGATGCACCAGTGCGTAAGGCACCTGAGCGGTCAACCTGATCGCCTCCCTGACCTTAAGCCGGACAACTGTCCGGCTTATTTCTTTTTTCTGCACTTATCACCTGCATTAATCAGAATAATAAGCATGATTGCTCAGATTTATGTCAATTCAACTTACAATATCGCGCTGTGCTTTTAACGCCAGTAGTGGTATAAAGTGTGGGTGTTCATTATCGGAGGCTTTACCCGTCCACTGAAGAGAAGCAATAACGTGGATGCATTGTGAAATTATGAGCAGGATGTTCATTCCCCGTTTTACCGCCCTTTCGTTCCTCGCATTACTCAGCGTTAACGCCCTCGATCAGCACTGGCGCAGCGCGCTTTAGTCCCCTTTCCGCTCGTTTATTCCTTTCTGCCGTGGCATCACGGTGGGTTAATTACGACGCTAGTTGTGGAGAAAAAACCATGCGCGCATGGGGATTATTAGCACTCGCTATTGTTGCGGAAATCATGGGTACCCTGACCATGAAATGGTCCAGCCTGAATCAAAGCCAGAGCGGCTATCTGATTATGCTGGGCATGATTGCCTGTTCGTATATCTTCCTGAGTTTTGCCATCAAACGTATCGCACTGGGGGTCGCTTATGCCCTCTGGGAAGGTATCGGCATTATGCTGATCACGCTGTTTAGCGTGCATCTGTTTGATGAAACCGTATCGCCGCTGAAAATCTGCGGTCTGGTCACCTTGATTGTCGGCATTCTGCTGATGAAAACCGGCAGCAAGAAGGAGGCCGATCATGACCCTGCCTGATCTGATTCATTTTGCCTGGCTGGCACTGGCTGTCCTGCTGGAAATTGCCGCCAATATCATGCTCAAGTACAGCAACGGTTTTAAAAAGCCCCTGCCCGGCATCGCGTCGTTGGGCTGTGTGCTGCTGGCATTCAGTGCGCTGTCGCAGGCCGTGAAAGGTATCGATCTTTCCGTGGCTTACGCGCTCTGGGGCGGGTTTGGTCTCGTCGCCACCGTTGCTGCAGGCGGCATTCTCTTTGGTCAGCGCCTGAACCGCAAAGGCTGGGCGGGCCTGGCTCTGCTGTTGCTGGGCATGGTTATGCTGAAACTGGCCTGAGAACAGGGGACGCAGACGTCCCCTTTCCGCCCTTTACCCGTACGTCTGCAATGCCGTCCTGCCCTGCTGTTTATGAAAATACGTCCCTCTTATCCGCAGTGGCAGGCCCGTCAGAGAAAGGGGTTGACCTTTGTCATCGACAGTCACTTCTGAGCCACTCAAAGGTGTGTGTATTATCACGCAGATCGATTATTCATCATAATGTCAGAATCCTCTTACTTTTATCATTGCAGGTGGACTTGATCCGACTGTTAGGGCTTAGTGATGCCTTTGGATCCAGTATAAATAATTGATTAACGAGGTTTTACCATGTCTGCAACGCGAGGATGGTCCACGGAACTGGAAGGGTTACGGGGGATTGCTTCTCTTTGGGTACTGCTGGGACACATAAGCTTGCTTATCCATTGCCATATCACTTTACTCTCTTCTCCGGGGATTGGTGTGGATCTGTTTATCCTGCTTTCGGGCTACCTGATGGCAAAAAACTATGTCGAACGTCAGGAAAAAGAGCCATGGCAAAGCCCGGAAACCATCAAGAAATTCTGGCTACGGCGTTTTTTTCGCATCGCCCCGCTTTACTATCTGCTGCTGGCGGTCGCGCTCATCTCTGGCCCCTGGTTTGGCGAGATGCGCGACACGATCGCACATGTTTATTCGGGCACAGCGACCGATGCCTCACGCTATGCCGATCAGTCACTCATGAATGTCGTGACGCATTTCTCTTTTCTGTTTGGCGTCCTGCCCGCCTATGGCTTTAACACCACGCTGCCCGACTGGAGTATCGGGCTGGAAATGCAGTTTTATCTGCTGTTTCCCTTTATCATGCTGGCGGTTATGCGCTTCGGTTATGCCCCGGCATTGCTGTGCATCATGGCGCTGAGCTGTGCCGGCCGTTATCTGCTGCCTGACTATTACGAAGCCTTTGAAATGCCGTCCATGATTCTGATTAAACTCAATATGTTTATTTCGGGCATGCTGCTGGCGGAGGCCGTACGGCGCAAGTCCCTGCTCTATGTGGTCTTTGCCCTTGCTGGCCCGCTGGTCAGTGTGTTTATCGGGTTAGGCGCGATCAAACTTCAGGTGGTGATGGAAGCCTTGATGATTATCGGCATGGCGGCGGTGCTGTGGCAGTATCAGGAAAACAGTCTGATGGCGCGGCTCATTCAGCTTCCACGTAAGGTATTAAACAACCGCCTGAGTACATGGCTGGGCGATGTCTCTTTTTCCGTGTATTTGCTGCATCTGTTGATTGTGATTCCGGCTATCGCGCTGTTGCTGAAACAAACGGATATTGCTTACCAGAGTGATGTCACGCGTTTCCTGATTGTCTGTGCCGTATCTCTGCCGCTGACATATGGCCTGGCCTCTTTGCTGTACCAGTATGTTGAGAAACCGGGCATCAGACTGGGCAAAAAAGTGCTGGCTCCCAAACCTGCCCTGTAATACCAATATGGCTCGCCGGGGCGAGCCATTTTTATCCTCACATCATAATGCATTGCCTACATCATGCTGCTTTTCCCTCACATGCTCATCCGGTGATTCCGGCGTATCGGCAAGGCTACTGTACGTTTTCAGTCCGACGAGATGCGTCGGATCGTGCCTGCTGTGTACCAGGCTTTGTGCGGCAGAACCAAACGAGACAATCAAAAACATCCAGGCCACTGCTAATGATTTCCGCATTGTGCTATCCCATGCTGTGAATGGAGTCGCTATGGTGAAGAAATCAGGGTAAGGGAGTGTCTGATAAACTTAAAATTTTCGTCAATATTGTTACCTGCCTCACATATTTTCAGTGATCCAGGGACACGCATGACGGTCGCGGCCCTGTGCGGGCTCGGGATAATCGCCCCTCATGCTTCAGCAAAAAGACAAGCGCGTGCCCCTTACGCATCGCAAAAACGTGCTGAGCTTAACGTTTTTCGGGTCCGGATTCGGCCCAGGCTGTGCGGCGCATCAGGGTTAGGGGGGAATCACCATTTATATTTATCTATCACCTCAAAAACACATGTTTTCCCGATGTAATACATAAATAAATTCTTTGTTTTTTCATCATTTACCCCCTTCTTCGCAATGAAATCCTTTTATCTGACCATTTATTGATTAAGATCATTTTCAATGATGCAAAATAAAATATTAACGATATTTATGTAAATTTTGCATTTTCCATTAATTATTTATGCTTCTGATGCCGATAGAGAACGAAACCGCTCCTTATCAGGAATCTTACTATGAAAATCTCTACACGGCTTGCGACGGGTTTCGGCCTGCTCATTCTCCTTTTGATCCTCTGTACTGCCGTTTCTCTGACCTCCCTGCATCATGCCAAAACAGGCATGGACGATGTCGTGAACAGCAAAATGAGAAAATACCAACTTATTCTGGATATGCGTGGCGGACTGCGCGATCTGGCGATAGCCGTGCGAAACCTGGCCCTGCTCACCGACGACAAAGAAATGCAGCCAGAGTTACAGCGCCTTAATACGCAGAAAGCATTGTTCATTCAAAACCGCGAGACGCTTGAAACCATGATGCAGACTCAGTCTACAGCAGAAGAACAGGCTGCCCTGAATCATATCAGGGAACTTGAAGCACCGATGATGGCGTCCTTCGTGACGGCCGGGCAACTGGGACTAAAAAATGAGCAAACAGAAGCGACGCGCTATCTCATGACGACCCTGCGTCCACTGCAGCGAAATATGCTGGATGCTCTTAATAAAGCCACCGATATTCTGATGTATAGCAGCCGTAACGCCGTAGAAGTTAACAGCCAGTCCACCAGCCGGGCGTCGGTAACGCTGGTGCTGTTAGCCGTGCTTTCTGTCCTGTTCTCGGTAGCAACCGGCTATGTGATTACGCGTGTGCTGATGCGTCAACTGGGCGGTGAGCCCGCCCAGGCGCAGGCGCTGGCCGCTGCAATTGCGGCAGGTGACCTGACATCCAGCGTTTCGCTGCGTCGCCATGACACCACCAGCCTGCTTGCGTCCCTGGATGGTATGCAGGCGAAGCTGCGCGGGCTGGTCTCAGAAATTAAACAAACGTCGGGCAATGTTGCCCTGGCGGCAGAGGAAATCGCCCAGGGAAATACCGAACTCTCCTCGCGTACTGAACAGCAGGCTGCTGCCTTGCAGGAAACGGCGGCCAGCATGGAGCAGTTAACTGCGACGGTAAAAAGTAATACCGCCGGTGCTCAAACTACGGCCTCGACGGCGCGTGAAACGGCAGAGCTGGCCCGCAGCGGTGAGAGTGATGTCCACCGCATGTCAGAAACCATGAACGATATTTCCCTGAGCGCCGCCAAAATTCGCGATATCACCGGCGTGATAGAAGGCATTGCTTTTCAGACCAATATTCTTGCGCTGAATGCCGCCGTTGAAGCCGCGCGGGCGGGTGAACAGGGACGCGGTTTTGCGGTCGTGGCAGGCGAAGTCCGCACGCTGGCCCAGCGCAGCGCCACTGCCGCAAAAGAGATAAAATCCCTGATTGAGCAGGCGGTGGAGCAAGTGGGAAGCGGCGTCAAAGTGGCCAACGGCACGGGTGAAAGTATCCTGAAAATTGTCAGCATGGTGGGCGACCTCGCGAGTGCGATGGATGAAATTTCCCTTGCCTCCGCCGAACAGATGCAGGGCATTTCACAGGTCAGCGTCGCGGTGAGTCAGATGGACAGCGTAACGCAGAATAACGCGGCACTGGTGGAAGAATCGTCTTCGGCTTCACAATCTCTGTCCGAGCAGGCCCATGCGCTGCGCGGCATGGTAGAAGCCTTCCGCGTGTAACGCACGCCATTGCGCCACGTCATCGCAGGTAAGGTATGACGTGGCACAACGTTGTTTTACTTTCTGGACTGACGGGGACGAGGCCAGAACAAGGCGGCCTGCCCCCAGTCCGCTTCGTGTTCTTCTGACTGCCAGACTTCACCCTCGTAGATGGTGAAGGTCTCACCCTGTTTATTGACGCGCGGGCCACTATAACCTGTGGCGATGCCATTGCGCCTCACGCTGTCCAGCAAACGCTGCCGCTCCGCCCTGTCGGCAGGCCCGGCGCTGAGCCGTGAGGGCAGTTGCAGCATCTCCGCCAGGCTGTAGTGAAAACAATCCAGCGCACAGCGGTTGGCATAGACAAAAACCGGATCGGCCTCACGGTTATGCGCGAGAATACTGTACGGCGCATCCTCGTGGAGCCAGCGGTAACGATCGGCTACGTGCTCAGGACAGTATAACCCGCTGCCGGTCAGCATCCGGTAGCGGTCATCAATGCGTTTCAGTAAGGCGATTTGCTGTTCAGACGACATGCTTCTCTCCGTAACGAAAATCAGAATGCGAAACGCTAATGTGGCGGGATTACAGGGGGAGATCAAGGGCGGGAAGATGACAGTGCCTGGTGCGTTCCGGCTTATTGGCGACCGGGATAGATATTAAGACGCGTCGGGTATAAAAAAAGACCGAACACTATTCCAGGTATTCGGTCCAGGGAAAGGGCTCTCAAGGAGCCGTGCGCTAAAAGTTGGCATTCGTTCAGGCTTTCGCCTTGCCTGTAAAGCGTAGGCCAAGACAGGAGATTTTCCAGCCAGCGCAGCGGAGCTGTGCAAAAAACCGGCAGGTTTGTGATCGGCTAAACAATTTTGCCGACAACCCTGCTGTATCGCGTGTTATTTCGCGCACAGCGCCTGAGCACGATCGACGATGGGCTGCAGACTCATCATCTGACCCGGATGGGCTTTATCCGGGGCCTGAATCACGCTGATCGGCTGCGCTTTAACCTGACCGGCCTTGAACTGCGCATCCGCTTTGTCGTTGAGGGGATACTGCATCAGCGTGCTGGGGTTAATCGCAAACAGCGCGCCGTCTTTCTCGCAGGTTAACATCACCTCTTCCCGGTTAAAGGGCCACTTCTCTTTGCCAATTTCGAAGCGGCTGACGGTGATAATTTGTGCCGCCAGCGCCTGGCCAGCCAGTGTGAATAACAGCAATGCAGAGATCGCTTTTTTCAGCAACATAACGTTCCTTTCTTGAATGTCGGTCATTTCAGGTTGGCGACAGCGTAGCAAACACACTCACCAACCCCACTACGCCGCATGCCAGCACAATTTCCAGCTGAGTCATGCGAATAAACTGCTGCTGTGCGCCCAGGCCAGCGACATGAAAACGCGGAACTAATCGGTAGCGGTTCCAGAGCGCAATCATCACCATAAGGCCCACCAGCGCGACTTTACAGAGCAACAGTACAACATAACGGTTAAGCGACCAGTCACCCGGCCAGCCTGCAATCAGCAGGCTGTTTACCAGTCCGGTGACCAGCGTCAGGGCCACAGCCAGATGCCCGTAGCGGGAAAAACGCATCATCGTGCGGATTGCGGTGGTTCGGAAGGCAATGTTCCGTGCCATCTGCATCAACACCAGTAACGGCACCAGGCCACCCGTCCAAAAAGATGCGGCGATCAGATGTACAACGTGATTACCTTGTTGCGCGATGCCAGCCAGCCCCTCTCTCATCGCGGCATGGCCGATGAGCGCCAGACAACCACACTGTAGCAGACTGGTCAGCCACCCGATCCACTGCCGCTGCGGGTCACGCATCAGGATAGCGGCTACGCTGCACAACGAAAAGAGGAGTTGCCATTGCCACACCGCGCCCCAGTGTGTAGACAGCACCGCCATCCATACGTCCGGCACGGCCAGGTTGTGCCAGTCGCCACTCATCAATGCCGTCTGCGCGGCCAGCATACACAGCGCAGTCAGGAGTGCCAGGATTGCACTGCCTGTCATCAGGCGTGACAGGCGCGATATCAGCGCCGCCCGTAACGAAACGGGCGCCAGCAGCGTCGTACAAAAATGGCTGCCGACCAGTACTATAACCGCCGTAAAATGCAGTGCCCGCAGCACCACCCACAGTGTCGTCACAGGATTACTTCACGGTGAACGTATAATTTCCGTTTGTTTTATGCCCGTCCACGGACAGCACATGCCAGTTTACCTGATACGCGCCCTGAGTCAGCGGCTGAGCGAAGTTAACCCGTAACTGGTTATGCCGGGCTTTATCGCGGCTGATCTTGCCCGCAATCGTTTTATGCTGAGCATCCACCACCTCAACGCCGCTGAACGCGGGCTCAACATCTTCCGTAAAATTCAGGGTTATCTGCTGCGGCGCGGGCGATATTTCGGCTTTTGCGGCGGGGACAGAGGACGTAAGATGCGCGTGCGCCAGCGCGAACGGACTAAAAGCCAGTGTCGAGGTCGCAAACGCGATCATTGCGCCATGCGAAAGTAATGTTTTCTTCATAACATCATCCTGTTAACGCCTGGTAAGGCCATAAACGTGGCGCAAGAATACGCCGCTGCAATTTAACTGTCGAGGCCAGCAATGCTATCCTTTACCTTGCGTATGGCGGAGGAAAACATTACTTTTGCGCACGCATATCAGGAGAATATCATGAGTCATAACCTTGCCTTGCTGTCGCAGGAAGAGAAAGACAAAGTCAACGTTGATCTGGCGGCGGCAGGCGTTGCATTTAAAGAACGCTATAACATGCCTGTGGTGGCTGAAATGGTGGCCAGTGAACAACCCGAAGCCCTGCGCGACTGGTTTCGTCAGCGCTTGATGCACTATCGCCAGGCCTCTCTGAATCTGTCCCGCCTGCCCTACGAGCCTAAACAGAAATAATGTTACGTGTCATTGATACAGAAACCTGCGGGCTGCAAGGCGGCGTTGTCGAAGTGGCATCCGTGGATGTGATTGACGGCCAGATCGTCAATCCCATGAGCGATTTGGTTTCACCCGACCGCCCTATCAGCCGCCAGGCGATGGCCGTTCATCGCATCACTGAAGCGATGGTGATGGGTAAGCCGCCGATTGAAGATGCCATTACGCGCTACCACGGCAGTGCATATTATGTCGCGCACAATGCCAGCTTCGACCGCCGGATGTTGCCTGAGATGGCCGGCGACTGGATCTGCACCATGACGCTGGCACGCCAGCTGTGGCCAGGCATCAAATACGGGAATCAGGCGCTGCGGCACAGTCTGAAGCTGGAAGTGACGCCGCCCGCAGATTTACATGCTCACCGCGCACTTTACGACTGCTATGTTACGGCGGCCCTGTTGATCCGCATTATGGACCTGTCTGGCTGGAGCGCCGCTGAAATGAGCCAGCGCTCTCAGCCTGCCGCCCAGCGCGATGATGTACTGCCGTTTGGTAAGTATCGCGGCCAGGCGCTGGCCGTTATTGCCCGCAAAGATCCGGGTTATCTGAAATGGATGCTGGAGAACGTCAAAGATTTGCGCCCGCCATTGCGACAGGCGCTGCGTAAATATCTCAGTCAGCTTCCCTGAGGTCAGGCGGGGGCAGACTCCCCTGGGCCAGTGCAATGATAAAGGTCAGCTCCAGCGCGACGCCTTCGTAGGCTTTATAACGCCCTGACTTGCCCCCGTGCCCTGAGTCCATATCGGTACAGAGCAGGAGCAGTGTGTCATCCGTTTTATGTTCACGCAGTTTTGCGACCCATTTCGCCGGTTCCCAGTACTGCACCTGTGAATCGTGCAGGCCTGTGGTAACCAGCAGATGAGGACAGGGCCGGGCGTCAATATTGTCGTACGGGCTGTACTGACGAATAGCGTGGTAATACTTCGCCTCATTTGGGTTGCCCCATTCGTCATACTCGCCCGTGGTCAGCGGAATTGATTCATCAAGCATGGTGGTTAACACATCGACAAACGGCACCTGCGCAACGACGCCGTGATACAGCGTCGGTGCGAGATTGATGACCGCCCCCATCAGCAGTCCGCCCGCACTGCCGCCCATGGCATAAAGCCGGTCCGGGTGCCCGAAACCCCTTGCCACCAGTTCATGGGTAACGTCAATAAAATCGGTAAAACTGTTCATCTTGTTAAGCAGGCGACCGCCGTCATACCATTGTTGCCCCAGCTCACCGCCGCCACGCACATGCACAAGTGCATAGACAAAACCGCGATCCAGCAAACTCAGCCGGCTGACGCTAAAGTCCGCATCCATGCTGCTGCCATAGGCACCATAACCGTAAACCAGCATCGGGTTCTGTCCCTTCTGATAATACTTGCGGTTATAGACCAGCGAGACCGGCACTTCGGTGCCGTCAGTCACGGTAATCCAGTGATGTTCGCTTTTGTACTCATCCGGATTGAAGTCTTTGACGCTGCTCTGCTTTAAAATACGGCGTTCACCCGTGTCCATATCCAGTTCGAACAGCGTGGCAGGCGTGGTCATGGAGGAGTAGCCATAGCGCAGTTTACTGGTGCGTGGCGTGGGGTTGTAAGCCAGCCAGGTCACGTACGTAGGATCGTCAAATGCGATACCGCTGGTTTCGCCCGTGTGCCAGTTCATTTGCCGCAGGCTGGTAAGGCCGCGCTGGCGTTCCTCGACAACCAGCCAGCCACGGAAGAGCTGAAAGTCTTCCATCACCACATGGTCACGCGCGGGGATCACGGTTTCCCAACGCGATTCGTCGAGGTAACGCGTGCGGTACAGGCCAAAATTTTTGCCTTCACGGTTTGAGCGTATAAAAAACGTATAGTCATAGTGATCGAGGCTGTACTCGTGATCGCGTCGCCGTGGCAGAAAGACCTGTGGGAGGGCATCCGGCAAATCGGCGTCCAGCAGCTGAATTTCACTGGTATTGGTACTGTCCAGTACGATCAGGATGAACTGTTTTGAGGTGGTTTTATGAATGCTGAGGTGAAAGGTATCATCCTTTTCTTCATAAACCAGCTGGTCATCGCTTTGTGGCGTGCCCAGTTCATGCCGCCAGAGCTGGTAAGACAGCAACGTTTGCGGATGCTTGCGCACATAGTAGAGCGTGCGTGAATCATTCGCCCAGGCAAAGCTGGAAGAGGCATCATTCAGCACCTCAGGATACCAGCTCCCGTTTTCCAGATTGCGAAAGCGAATGCCGTACTGGCGGCGGGAAAGGAAATCTTCAGCCAGGGCCATGACCTGATTGTCCGGGCTGATATGCAGCGCGCCCATAGTATAAAAATCACTGTGTGAAGCCCGCTGATTGGCATCCAGCAGCAACGTCCATTCATCAGTTTCCTGATAACTGGCAGGCTGCCGGTAATAGGCGGCATATTCATTACCACTTTCATAACGGCTTTGGTAGCGGTAGCCATTTTTTACGTAGGGAACGGAATGGTCCTGAGGCGGCAGTCGGTCAATGATCTCGTGGAGAATACGGTTTTGTAATGGCTCCTGTGACGCCATGATTTTCTGACCATAGTTGTTCTCAGCACGCAGGTAGTCCAGCACATCGCTGTTTTCGCGTTTGTCATCACGCAACCAGTAGTAGTTATCGACCCGCGTCTCGCCATGCAGCGACATCTCGTAAGGTATTTTTTTCGCGTCAGGTGCTTTCATATCATCCATCCTGCTGAACATCATCAACATTAAGGGTGGCACTAATGTCTTCAGATGCCAAGTCAGGGATAGTGAGTATGAGCGTGTTCAGGGCCCTGTTACGGGCCCGGACATGGGTTAACTGGCCTTCTGCTGATCAATATCCTGCTGGATACCTTTTCGGACATCCTGCGGAATTTTTAGCGCGTCGCCCAGTGCCGACAGGTAGCTGCGCTCCATAAAATGGTCGACATCAATGGCGGCACAGCTGAGAAAATAGAGTTCCAGTGCTTCTTCTTCATTTTTAACATCCGCTGCCAGCCATTCGGGGTCCAGCGGCCGCTGCATGGCCTGCTGGATCAGTTTCTCCGCATCCTGACCATAGCCTGCCTGATGAATGTTCTGCTCAATCGTCGCACGTTCACGGTCATCAATATGCCCGTCGCTTTTGGCGGCAAACACCAAGGCCGTGACCAGTCGTTCTGCGCGCTGATCAACCGGCGTCTGTAACTCACCAAAACCCGGTTCGTCCTGATGGGTTTCACGCACCCGCTGTTTGTATTTGTTCCACAACACCGCGCCCGCTGCTGCCCCGCCGCCGATGATTAAGGCTTTGCCGCCATATTTAGTTAACAGCTTGCGTGATGATTTACTGGCCACCAGCAATCCCGCCAGGCCACCCAGCGCACCGGGGGCCAGCATCTCACTCAGCCCGCCGCCGGATTTGCCGTCACCGCTCTTTTTTGCCAGTACTGATTGAATCTGTTGCAGCCAGTTATTCATTATTTACTCCCGTTACCATCCAGAAACATCATCATTACCAAAAAGATGTCAGGAAACGTCAGAGCAGGAAAAGTAGCGCAAACGAGATGAAATGTGTGCAAGGGGTGAGAACGCAAACGTTTTCGTTTATACTGCGCGCGAATTTTGACTGGTTGACTGCTTAGGTGAAATGATGACGACTCTCGGAACTGCGCTACGCCCTGCTGCCACGCGCGTCATGCTGTTAGGCTCAGGAGAACTGGGCAAAGAAGTCGCGCTGGAATGTCAGCGTCTGGGTGTGGAAGTGATTGCGGTTGACCGCTACGCCAATGCGCCTGCGATGCATGTAGCGCACCGTAGCCATGTGATAAATATGCTGGACGGCGACGCACTGGCCGCCGTTATTGCCCAAGAGAAACCAGACTTCGTGGTGCCTGAGATTGAAGCCATCGCAACAGAGAAACTGCTGGAGCTGGAGCAGCAAGGTCAGCGCGTCGTGCCCACTGCCCGCGCTGCCCGCCTCACCATGAACCGCGAAGGCATTCGTCGTCTGGCCGCAGAGGAGCTGGCACTGCCCACTTCAACCTACCGCTTTGCCGACAGCAAAGAAAATTTTGTCGTCGCCGCCGCCGGGATTGGTTTTCCCTGCATCGTCAAACCCGTTATGAGTTCATCCGGCAAAGGCCAGAGTTTTATTCGCGATACCAGCCAGCTGGATAAGGCCTGGGATTATGCGCAACAAGGCGGTCGCGCCGGGGCGGGACGCGTTATCGTTGAAGGCGTGGTGAAGTTTGATTTTGAAATCACCCTGCTGACCATCAGGGCCGTTGACGGCATTCATTTCTGCGCCCCTATCGGTCATCGTCAGGAAGACGGCGATTACCGTGAGTCATGGCAGCCGCAGCAGATGAGCGACCTGGCGCTACAGCGTGCCCAGCATATCTCGGAAACCGTGGTCAACGCACTGGGTGGCTATGGATTATTTGGTGTGGAGCTGTTTGTATGCGGCGATGAAGTGGTATTCAGTGAAGTCTCTCCGCGTCCGCACGACACCGGCATGGTGACGCTGATCTCGCAGGATCTGTCAGAATTCGCCCTGCATGTCCGCGCGTTCCTGGGGCTGCCTGTAGGGGCCATTCGCCAGTACGGCCCTTCTGCTTCAGCCGTTATTCTGCCGCAGTTAACCAGCCAGAATGTCCGGTTTGCGAATGTAGAAGCAGCACTGGGGGCGGGTTTGCAGTTGCGCCTGTTTGGCAAGCCCGAAATTGAAGGTCAGCGTCGTTTAGGTGTTGCTCTGGCCTGCGCCGAGACAACGGAAGAGGCTGTTGCGCGCGCGGTAGCCAGTGCGGCTGCCGTCAGCGTTCAGGGTTAAGTGAGTGCGGTGAGCCTGTGGGCTCACCGTCTGCCCGTTAGCGGGCCCCCGCGACGGCCTCGCTGGCCAGTTGCGTAATACGCTGCCAGTCCCCTGCTTCCAGCGCCTCGTTCGGCACCAGCCAGGAGCCGCCGATACAAAGTACGCTTTTCAGCGCCAGATAATCACGGTAATTCGCTGGTGAGATACCGCCCGTCGGACAGAAACGCACCTGAGGGAAAGGCCCACCGATGGCCTGTAGCGCTTTTACCCCGCCGTTGGCTTCGGCCGGGAAAAATTTAAACTCTCGCAGACCGTAATCCATGCCGGTCATTAATTCTGACACCGTGCTGATGCCGGGAATAAGCGGAACTGGCCCTTCAACGGCGGCCTTGAGTAAGGACTCGGTGATACCAGGGCTGATTACAAACTGTGCGCCCGCTTCCGTCACTTCCTGGAGCTGCTGTGTGTTCAGCACCGTTCCCGCACCGACAATAGCCTCTGGCACCTGTTTGATAATGGCGCGTAAGGCATCCATCGCCACGGGCGTGCGTAAGGTCACTTCCAGCACCCTGACGCCGCCGGCGACCAGCGCCTGAGCCATGGGAACCGCATGTTCCAGCTTGTTAACCACGATTACCGGCACGACCGGTCCGGTTTTCAGAATCTGTTCTGCACTCGTTTTCCAGTTTTTCATCACTTCCCCTGGTAAATAACATTGTGATCACTGCGCCGAAGCCTTTACAGCGCCAGTCCGGTTAACAGCACGACTACCATACAGGATTCTCCGTTTCACCGTCCATCAACGGATAAAATTTTTAAAACAGCAGTTCATTTTTGAGAGGTGGTGCAAAAAAAAGCCCGCATTATGCGGGCTGGGAAGGGATTATTCGAATTCATTCCAGGAACGACCGTCTCGCGTGATCATCGCGACGGACGCCACCGGTCCCCAGGTGCCGGCCTGATAAGGTTTGGAGGAATCACCATCTGCGGCCCAGGCGTTGATGATGGAGTCAACGTATGTCCAGGCGGCTTCCACCTCGTCACGGCGCACGAACAGTGCCTGAATGCCGCGCATCGATTCCAGCAGTAAACGCTCGTACGCATCCGCCAGATGAGACTGGTTAAAGGTTTCTGAGTAGCTCAGATCCAGCTTGGTCGTCTGCAGTTTGTGTTTGTGATCCAGACCCGGCACCTTATTCAGGATCTCAATGTCCACCCCTTCATCCGGTTGCAGACGGATGGTCAGTTTGTTCTGCGGTAACTCGGAGTAAGAGTCTTTAAACAGGTTCATCTCCGGGTTTTTGAAGTACACCACGACTTCAGAACACTTGGTCGGCAAACGCTTACCGGTGCGCAGATAGAAGGGCACGCCCGCCCAGCGCCAGTTGTCGATATCGACGCGAATGGCCACAAAGGTTTCCGTAGAGCTGGTTTTGTTGGCGCCCTCTTCTTCCAGGTAGCCGGGAACTTTTTTGCCCTGCACAAAGCCGGCGGTGTACTGACCCCGCACCGTTTTCTCACGGACATTCGTCTGATCGATAGGACGCAGCGAACGCAGCACTTTCACTTTCTCATCACGAATGCTGTCGGCACTGAGATCGGAAGGCGGAGACATTGCAATCATGGTCAGCACCTGTAACAGGTGGTTCTGGATCATATCGCGCATCTGCCCGGCTTTATCGAAGTAACCCCAACGGCCTTCAATGCCCACCTCTTCAGCCACGGTAATCTGCACGTGGTCGATGGTGCGGTTATCCCAGTTGTTCACGAAGATGGAGTTTGCGAAACGCAGCGCAAGCAGGTTCAGAACCGTTTCTTTCCCCAGATAGTGGTCAATACGGAACACCTGACTCTCATCGAAATACTCGCCTACGCTGTCGTTGATTTCTTTTGACGTTTCCAGCGACGTGCCGAGCGGTTTTTCCATCACCACGCGCGCCGGTTTCGCATTGAGCTTGGCCATGCCGAGGCCCTGACAAATGGCCCCGAAGGTGCTGGGCGGCATGGCGAAATAGTTAATCGTGGTGCGGTTTTTCTGATCCAGCATCTTACCCAGTCTTGGGAAATGCGAGGTATCGTTAACATCAAGGTTACAGAAATCGAGACGGTTACTGAGCTTATCCCAGAGCGCTTCGTCAATCTTTTCCTTCATGAAGGTTTCTAACGCCTCACGCACCACTTTGGTGTATTCAGCTTTATCCCACTCTGCACGGCCAACGCCGATAATCCGGGTTTCTTCATGAATCTGACCCGCTTTCTCTAACTGATACAGCGAGGGCAACAGTTTACGACGGGCGAGATCGCCTTTGGCGCCGAAAATTACCAGATCGCATGCCTGGGCTATTTGTGTTACCGCCATTTTCCTCTCCTCGTTGCAGGATAGTCCCGGTGGCGATGCATCCTGAGCACCGGGTCCATGTTGTTATTTACTTTCAGCACAATGTACTTTTTTCCCCAGGCCAGGTAAACCAGCCCGCGGCGTCACCCTACTTACTCTGCGCGTAATTCGCGTCTGTGGTAGGTTGACCCGTGCGCTTTCGCTTATTTTTCTGTGTCAAAAATTGTCTGGCTGCAGCCAGTGCGACGCTGATTATGGCAAAAAAAGGGCCAGCCGACTTATCAGACCTTGCCCCGCGGCTGATTCTACAGGGTCACCCCGGCAGCATTGCCTTTCATCTCAGCATTTATCCATTCTAACAGATATTTACTCCCTATCTGGTCGGGATAATGCGCAGGTGCAACACTTGCCGCTTTACGCTTTTCGCTGTTACACCGGCTTCGTGGGCCAAACAACAGACGATGCCTTCCCCACCGGCAAACGAACGACCGCAACAGCCTGGTCTGTTACGCGCGGCCCTGCTGTAACTACGATACAGATGAACGGGCTGTTCATCCTGCCGCGTTGTGACACGCAGAATGGCTGCGTCACTTGCGTCTGGTCAATTAAGCTGGCGCTAGCGTCGAAGGGGGGATGACTTCCTCGGTGAGTCTCAGTATTGTATCTGACAAAAGCGCCTTTACTGGACGTCTTCCGGGCCCAGTGCCACAGTTCTGACACACTCGAATGTATAATAATACCTCTGTGTGGTAATCAGTATCTGACGGGCTAATACCTTAAAAAGTAACGATTCAGCTCAGTTCCAAAATTCAAAGGAATCTCTATGTCCCGACGTTTAAGAAGAACCAAGATCGTAACCACTCTCGGCCCAGCCACTGACCGCGACAACAATCTCGAAAAAATCATTGCTGCTGGTGCCAACGTTGTGCGTCTTAACTTTTCACACGGTACGCCCGAAGATCACCAGATGCGTGCCGATAAAGTGCGTCAGATTGCGGCAAAACTCGGTCGACATGTGGCCATTCTGGGCGATTTGCAAGGCCCTAAAATTCGTGTATCCACCTTTAAAGAAGGTAAAGTCTTCCTGAACGTGGGCGACCGGTTCCTGCTTGATGCGGCGCTGGGCAAAGGCGAAGGCGATAAAGAACGCGTCGGCATTGACTATAAAGGTCTGCCCGAGGATGTGGTACCCGGCGATATCCTGCTGCTGGATGATGGTCGCGTACAGCTGAAGGTGCTGGAGGTTCAGGGCGTCAAAGTGTTTACCGAAGTAACAGTAGGTGGCCCGCTTTCTAACAATAAAGGCATCAACAAACTGGGCGGAGGCCTGTCGGCTGAAGCCCTGACGGAGAAAGACAAAGCCGATATTATCACGGCCGCCAAAATCAACGTGGACTATCTGGCGGTGTCCTTCCCGCGTTGTGGTGAGGACATGCACTATGCCCGCCGTCTGGCGCGCGATGCGGGCTGTGACGCGTTAATGGTCGCGAAAGTAGAACGTGCCGAAGCGGTCGCCTCGCAGGAAGCCATGGATGACATCATTCTGGCCTCTGACGTGGTGATGGTTGCCCGTGGCGACCTGGGCGTGGAAATTGGCGATCCGGAACTGGTCGGGATTCAGAAAGCCCTTATACGCCGTGCGCGCCAGTTGAACCGTACCATCATCACCGCGACACAGATGATGGAATCAATGATCACCAATCCTATGCCGACGCGCGCTGAAGTCATGGACGTCGCCAACGCCGTGCTGGACGGCACCGATGCGGTAATGCTGTCAGCCGAAACCGCTGCCGGTCAGTATCCGGCGGAGACCGTTGCCGCCATGGCAAAAGTCTGTCTGGGTGCCGAGAAAATCCCAAGCGTGAATGTCTCTAAACACCGTCTGGATGTGCAGTTCGATAATATCGAAGAAGCGATCGCCATGTCAGCCATGTACACGGCGAACCACCTGCAGGGCGTGACCGCCATTATTACCATGACGGAATCCGGTCGTACGCCATTGATGACCTCACGTATCACATCAGGTTTGCCGATCTTTGCCATGTCGCGCCACGAACGTACGCTGAATATCACCGCGCTGTATCGCGGCGTGACGCCCGTGTTTTTCGACAGCGATAACGAAGGCGTGGCCACCGCCCATGACGCCGTTAATCTGCTGCGTGACAAAGGCTTCCTCGTCTCCGGTGATTTAGTAGTCGTCACGCAAGGGGATGTGATGGGGGCAACCGGCACGACTAACACCGGCCGGGTGCTGCGCGTCGATTAATACCGCTTTTCATACACATCTGTATTACCATTTAAACGCGGCTGCCTTGCAGTCGCGTTTTTTGTTTTTTCATAAGGAGGCCAGATGGCCCGTTATCAACCCATCCGCCAGTTGACCGGACGCGTGATGCTGTTTCCGCTGGCGATGGTGCTTTATGAGTTCGCCACCTATATTGCTCACGATATGATCCAACCCGGCATGTTGCTGGTCACCGCCGAATTCGACGTAGGCGATCAGTGGGTTTCCACCTCTCTCACGGCCTATTTACTGGGTGGCGTGGTTTTACAATGGCTGCTTGGCCCGTTGTCCGATAAATATGGCCGCAGGCCCGTGCTGCTGTCCGGCATTCTGTTTTTTGCTGCCGCCTGTATTCTGACCACCTGGGTCAGCGACATTGAGCAGTTCGTCAGTTTGCGTTTCCTGCAGGGAATTAGCCTGTGTTTTATTGGTGCGGTCGGCTATGCAGCCATTCAGGAAGCGTTCGAGGAAGCACTGGCCGTGCGCATTATGGCACTGATGGCGAATGTCGCCCTGCTGGCACCGCTCGCCGGGCCTCTGGCCGGCGCCGCCTGGCTCACGGTCGGAAGCTGGCGCAGTATGTTCTGGCTGTTTGCCGCCTGCAGCGCCGTGGCGTTTATCGTACTCTGGCGGGTCATGCCTGAAACCGCCGGCGATCGTCACCAGTCCATTGCGCTGCCGGTGCTGGCGCGCAATTATGGCCGACTGATAAAAGATCGTCAGGTGATGTTTGGGTCCTTTGCCATCGGACTGGTTTTCATTCCCATTCTGACCTGGGTGGCCCTGTCCCCGGTCATTCTGATGCGTGATGAAGGACTTTCACGAATGGAGTACGCCCTGCTCCAGCTGCCGGTATTTATGGCAATGATTGCCGGTAACCTGACCCTGAGCAAACTGGTTGGCCGGATGCCGATTGAGCAACCCGTGAAATTTGCCGCCTGGCCCATATTACTCGGGTTAAGCCTTGCTTTATTTGCCACGCTGATAAACACACACAGCTATTTGTTGATTACCGCAGGATTAAGCCTGTACGCGTTCGGCGGCGGGATGGTGAATGCCGGACTTTACCGGCTGACGCTCTATGCCAGCGATGAAGGTAAAGGCAGCGTCGCGGCCATGCTGGGCATGATCAGCATTTTGACACTGGCTACCGGCATTGAGCTGGCGAAGCACTTCTATTTTAGCGGTGGGGTGATCTGGTTTAGCCTGATCAACTTTATCAGTGGTGTCCTGTGGTTTGGCCTGGTGCTGATGTTTCTGCGGGAACGCAGGCGTCACGCCAAAGTAACGCCCGTCTAAATCAGAAAGGCCGCCATGCGGCCTTTCTTTATTTACGAGGATAAAGCTCGTCTCGCGAGTAGGGTTCGACATCACCCGCTTTTCGGGTTTTAAGCAGTTTCAGTATCCAGGTATATTGTTCCGGATGCGGACGCACAAACACTTCTACCTCTTCATTCATCCGGCGCGCCAGTTGACGGTCATCCGCTTCGAGTAAGTCATCCATCGGCGGACGAACGTAAATTTCCAGCTTATGCCTTTCTCCGTTATACACCGGAAACAGCGGCACGACGCGGGCGCGACAGACTTTCAT
This sequence comes from Pantoea sp. PNA 14-12, assembly GCF_004364735.1. Classification (NCBI taxonomy): domain Bacteria; kingdom Pseudomonadati; phylum Pseudomonadota; class Gammaproteobacteria; order Enterobacterales; family Erwiniaceae; genus Pantoea; species Pantoea sp. PNA 14-12. The sequence goes on from NZ_SOAJ01000001.1 coordinate 1,538,959, forward strand.
CAACCGGCCAACGGCGGGTAAGGTAGCTTTGTAAGTGGCAAAGAAGTCGACAAACTCACTGTGTTCCGGCCCGTGATCCTGGTCAGGCAGATAATAGCCCCAGTAGCCCTGACGGACCGAACTGATAAACGGCTTAATGCCATCGTTGCGCGCATGCATACGACCACCAAAACGACGGCGGACACGGTTCCAGACATAGTCCACCAGCGGATCGCTCTGGTTATGGAACATCGCGGCCATCATCTGTCCCTCTGAGGCCAGCAGCATGGCCGGAATGTCCACAGCCCAGCCATGCGGCACCAGAAAAATCACGTTCTGCTTGTCGGCCTGCAGTTGATCAATAATTTCCCGACCGTGCCACTCAACCCGCTGGCGGATCTGTGCCGGATCGCGCATACCCAGCTCGGCCATCATGGCCATGGCTTGCGGTGCGGTGGCAAACATCTGATCGACGATCGCGTCACGCTGAGATTCGCTTAATTCAGGCAGGCAGTAATAGAGATTGATGAGCGCACGGCGACGCGCGCCCTTCGCCAGCTTACCAGCAAACTTGCCGAGCCCTCCCAGAAGCGGATCGCGCACGCGAGGCGGCATCAATGCAATACCCGCCAGCGCGCCAATGGCCAGCCAGCTGCCCCAGTATTTTGGCTTTAAAAAAGAACGTTCAAAAACGGGAATAAATTCAATGTTATTTTTTTTACGGGTTTCCATGCACTCGCCTCAATCAATGACGGGCTAATGATAGTGGCGACGAGTAAATTTGCAATCATCCTGCGCCAGAGATAAAAAAGTCGACGGCCATGCCGTCGACGTTATCAAAGTATTTACTTCATCCCCAACTGCGGTAACCAGCCTTTGACCTGAGCAAGATACTGCGAACGATCTTTGCCCGTCAGACCTTCCATGCGAGGCAGTTTGGCCGTCAGGGGATTAACAGCCTGATTATTAATCCAGATCTCAAAATGCAGATGCGGTCCGGTTGAACGGCCGGTATTGCCGGAGAGCGCAATGCGATCGCCACGCTTTACCTTTTGCCCCGGTTTCACCAGCACTTTTTTGAGGTGCATGTAACGCGTCATATACTGACGGCCGTGACGGATGGCCACATAGTTACCGGCGGCACCGCCGTTTTTGGCCACCACGACTTCGCCATCGCCCACAGCCAGCACAGGCGTACCAACCGGCAGCGCGAAATCGACACCTTTGTGCGGTGCAATTCGGCCCGTCACCGGATTAAGACGGCGCGGATTAAAGTTCGACGAGACACGGTACTGTTTCACGGTGGGGAAACGCATAAAGCCCCGCGCCAGGCCCGCACCGCTGCGGTCGTAATATTTGCCGTCTTCGGCCCGGAACGCGTAATAATCTTTGCCGCCGCTGCGCAAACGCACACCCAGTAGCTGGCTTTGCGCGCTCTTGCCTTCCAGCATTTCGCGCGACATCAGCACGCTGAATTTATCGCCCGCGCGTAACTTACGAAAATCCATCTGCCACTGCATGGCTTTGATCACGCTGCTGGCCTCTGCACTGCTTAAACCGGCACGCATAGCGCTGGCGGCAAAGCTGCCGCGGACTTCGCCCTGAATCACACTGTTGCGCCATTCACCCTTTTGCATCTGCGACTGCATGCTAAAGCCACCTTTATCGGTGCGCGTATAGGTGCGGGTTTCACGACGCGAGATTTCCCAGGTAAAGGTATCCAGTGCGCCGGCATCATTGAGCGTCCAGCTGAGCTGCTGACCGACCTGCAAATTACGCAGATCTTTATCGCTGGCCACCAGCGCATTAATGTCGCTCATGTCGATGCCATACTGGTTCAGTGCGCTGCTGAGCGTGTCGCCTGAGGAGACGGTGTAATCGTGCGTGCCTGCCGTATCGGCGACATCCTGATCGACGTCGTCTGAAGGCAGTTCTTCATCGGGTTCGGGCGTGGTTTGATCGATAGGTTCACTGGCTTCAGGAAGCAGTGTGCGAAACTCGTTTTTGTCTAACTCAATGGCTTTGACGATGGGCGTAACATCATCATTCGGATGGTAAACATAAGGCCGCCAGACTGCGACGGCCAGAGTAACAACGGTTAACGATCCCAGCATAACGCGGTGGGGGCGCGGCAAATTATTAAATGCGAGGGCGACAGAGCGGGCTATCTGCTGCACGTTAAACTATTCCTCTATGCTCCTTTCAGGCAGGTCTCATACTGGCTCGACAGCTGTGAGAGGAATTTCACATAGCTGTCTTTTCCTAAGCTGATGTCTGTGCCCAGTGGATCGAGCGTGCCTTTACGCACCTGCGTTCCACGGGCAACAGCATCGATGACCGCCGGCCTGAATTGTGGCTCAGCAAAGACGCAAACGGCCTTTTTCTCAACCAACTGTGTTCGAATTTGATGTAAGCGCTGTGCACCCGGTTGAATTTCTGGGTTAACGGTAAAATGCCCGGTGGGCGAGAGACCGTAGTGTTTTTCAAAGTACGTGTAAGCGTCGTGAAAAACGAAATACCCTTTATCTTTAACGGGGGCAAGCTGTGAGATAATGCGCTTATCTGTGTCCGCTAATTCTGCCTCAAAATGCTGCAGGTTGGCGTCAAGTTTGGCTTTATCCTGCGGCATAAGTTCCAATAATTTTTCATGGATTGCAACCGCGGTTTTTTGCGCGATTTCAGGTGACATCCACAAGTGCATATTAAACTCACCGTGATGGTGATGATGCTCTGCATCGTGATCGTGCTCTGCTGCCTCATGGTCATCGTGATCATCGTCTTCACCGCCCCGCAGCAACATCGTTTTTACGCCGGGAATTTGTACTATCTCAAGATTCTTTTTTTCTGGCAGGGCGGCGGCTGATTTGGTCATAAACGCTTCCATTTCTGGTCCCACCCAGACCACTAAGTCCGCGTTTTGTAAGCGTTTTACATCAGACGGACGCAGGGCATAATCATGTTCGGATGCGCCATCAGGTAGCAAGACCTCCACCGGTGTTACCCCGTCCGCAATCGCAGAGGCAATGAAGCCAACAGGCTTAATGGAGGCCACCACATTGGCATGAGCGGGCAAAGCAACGGCGGTAGCAAAAGCAAGCGCAGCCAGGGTAAAACCCACCCCTTTTTTATTATGTAACATAATGCGTCATTCCTTCGTCATCAACAGATTGGATGTGATATTATAACATTCGAAATTCTGCGCAACCTGTAAATCTTATGCCATCACTTGTCACACTTGAAAATGTCTCCATCCAGTTTGCTCAACGCACCGTCCTGTCTGGCGTGAGCCTGGCGCTTCATCCTGGTAAAATTTTGACGCTGCTGGGTCCCAATGGCGCGGGTAAATCGACGCTGGTGCGCGTGGTACTCGGCCTGCTCGCGCCCTCATCCGGTCAGGTGCATCGCAGTGCGAACCTGCGTATTGGTTATGTGCCCCAGAAACTGCACATCGATCCGACGTTACCGGTCACCGTCGAGCGTTTTATGCGTTTGTCACGTGGTGCACGTCATCAGGACATTCTGCCTGCGCTCAAACGCGTTCAGGCCGGTCACCTGCTGACCTCTCCCCTGCAGAAACTGTCCGGCGGCGAAATGCAGCGCGTCCTGCTTGCGCGTGCGCTGCTTAATCAGCCACAGTTGCTGGTGCTGGATGAGCCGACACAGGGCGTGGACGTCAATGGTCAGGTCGCGCTCTATGATTTGATTAACCAGCTTCGTCATGAGCTGAACTGTGCGGTATTGATGGTCTCTCATGATTTGCATCTGGTCATGGCCAAGACAGACGAAGTACTGTGCCTCAATCATCATATCTGCTGTTCCGGCACGCCCGAGGCTGTCTCCCAGCATCCGGAATTTATTGCCATGTTTGGGCCACGCGGCGCGCAGGAACTGGCTATCTATCGTCATCACCATAATCATCGTCACGACTTAAAGGGACGTATCGTACTTCGCAAGGGACCGGGTCCACTATGATTGAATTATTGCTACCGGGCTGGCTGGGCGGCGTCATGCTGGCGCTGGCTGCCGGTCCTCTGGGTTCGTTTGTCGTCTGGCGCAAGATGTCTTACTTTGGCGACACGCTGGCGCATGCCTCACTGCTGGGCGTTGCGTTTGGTTTAATGCTGGATGTAAATCCTTATTATGCCGTGATTCTGGTCACGGTTTGTCTGGCGCTGGGGCTGGTCTGGCTGGAACGCCGACCGCATCTGGCCATTGATACCTTGCTGGGCATTATGGCGCACAGTGCGCTGTCACTGGGACTGGTGGTCGTCAGCCTGATGTCGAATGTGCGGGTCGATTTGATGGCCTACCTGTTCGGCGATTTGCTGGCGGTCACCCCTGCCGATCTCGGGGCAATGGCTGCGGGCGTAGGTTGTGTTTTAGCGGTCATGGCCTGGCAGTGGCGCGCGTTGCTGTCGATGACCATCAGCCCCGAACTGGCGCAGGTCGATGGGGTGAATATTCAACGCACCCGGTTAATCCTGATGCTGGTGACCGCGCTGACTATTGGCGTGGCGATGAAATTTGTCGGGGCGCTGATCATCACCTCGCTGCTGATTATCCCGGCTGCGACGGCGCGACGCTTTGCACGTTCACCGGAAATGATGGCCGCAATTGCGGTGCTGATCGGGGTAATGGCAGTGACCGGCGGGTTAACCTTCTCGGCGTTTTATGACACGCCTGCGGGGCCGTCTGTGGTGCTGTGCGCAGCCATACTGTTTATCGTCAGTATGGTGCGCAAACCGGCGCTGTGATTACGCCTCTTTGGTGATACCGAAATGACGGTAAGCATGCTGCGTGGCCATCCGGCCGCGCGGTGTGCGTTGAATAAAGCCCTGCTGAATCAGGAAGGGCTCGATGACATCTTCAATCGTTTCCCGCTCTTCACCAATCGCCGCCGCAAGGTTATCCAGACCCACCGGCCCGCCGGTGAATTTATCAATAATCGCCAGCAGCAGTTTACGATCCATATAGTCGAAACCTTCGCTGTCAACGTTAAGCATGTCCAGCGCGGTCACTGAGACTTCGCCGCTTAAGTTACCGTTTGCCCGCACTTCTGCAAAATCACGCACCCGGCGTAACAGTCGGTTAGCAATACGCGGCGTGCCGCGAGAGCGACGGGCGATTTCAAGGGCTCCCTCCTCGCTCAGCGCCAGGCCCAGACAGGCGGCACTGCGCCCGACGATATGCTGCAAATCTTTCACCTGATAGAATTCCAGCCGCTGCACGATACCAAAACGATCGCGCAGGGGCGACGTCAGTGAGCCCGCGCGCGTAGTGGCACCAATCAGCGTAAACGGCGGCAGATCAAGCTTAATCGAGCGCGCTGCCGGACCCTCGCCAATCATGATATCCAGCTGATAGTCTTCCATCGCCGGATACAGCACTTCTTCAACGACCGGTGACAGGCGGTGAATCTCATCAATAAACAGCACATCATGCGGCTCAAGGTTGGTCAGCATCGCCGCCAAATCGCCCGCTTTCTCCAGCACCGGACCGGAGGTGGTGCGCAGATTGACGCCCATCTCATTAGCCACAATGTTCGCCAGGGTGGTTTTTCCCAGCCCGGGTGGGCCAAAAATCAGCAAATGGTCCAGCGCATCGCCACGCAGTTGGGCCGCTTTGATAAAAATTTCCATTTGCTCCCGCACCTGCGGCTGGCCGACATACTCGGTCAGCATCTTAGGCCGGATGGCGCGGTCGAGGCTCTCTTCTTCGCTAACGCTGGCGGCGGAGATCAGGCGATCGGCTTCAATCATGAATTACCTCAAATAGCGGCGCGGAGCGCTTCGCGAATTAATGTTTCACAATCCGCGTCAGGGCGACCCACTTTGCTGATCATGCGGCTCGCTTCCTGCGGTTTATAACCCAGGGACACCAGCGCTGCAACCGCTTCCGCTTCGGCGTCGTTGGTTTCGGGTTCCGGGCCCGGCGTGGTCAGCGTAAAGGCCGAGTCACCGCCAAACAGATCGCCATGCATCCCTTTAAAGCGATCCTTCATCTCGACAACCAGACGCTCGGCGGTTTTCTTGCCCACACCCGGCAGTTTGACCAGCGCGGCAATCTCTTCTTTTTCCACCGCCGTGACAAACTGCTGAGCGGACATGCCCGACAGAATAGCGAGCGCCAGTTTCGGCCCAACGCCGTTGACTTTTATCAGTTCGCGAAACAGGGCACGTTCCTGTTTGCTGTTAAAGCCGAACAGCAGTTGCGCGTCTTCACGAACCACAAATTGCGTAAAGATTATCGCTTCGTGATTAAGCTCAGGCAGTTCATAAAAACAGGTCATTGGCATATGGACTTCATAACCAACGCCATGCGCCTCCAGCAGGACCAGCGGTGGCTGCTTTTCCAGAATGGTTCCCCGTAAACGACCTATCACCTGATGCCTTCCTTATTCAACGTATGTGGCGGAATTTATACCATAAAAAAGGCTGGATGAATATCCAGCCTGACGGGCATACTGCGAGGATTACCGTTAGCGCTGCCGCAGCCGGCCGCGGGTCAGCACCAGCGTGTTCTCACTCATGCGCGCGGCATTCTGTGCAACATGGCAGTGCGTAATCGCGATAGCCAGCGCATCGGCGGCATCAGCCTGCGGACTGGCTGCAAGCTTCAGTAAAGATTTGACCATATGCTGAACCTGACTTTTTTCTGCCCCGCCGGTTCCGACAACCGTCTGCTTCACCTGACGTGCGGCATATTCGAACACCGGCAGGTCATGGTTTACCGCCGCGACGATGGCGGCACCGCGCGCCTGGCCAAGCTTCAGCGCCGAGTCGGCGTTCTTCGCCATAAACACCTGCTCAATGGCGAAAAAATCAGGCGAAAACTGCGTGATAATTTCGCAAACGCCAGCATAGATCAGCTTCAGGCGCGCCGGCAATTCTGTCGTATTGGTGCGGATACAGCCGCTGCCCAGATAGGTGAGCTGGCGGCCGGTCTGACGAATCACCCCGTAACCGGTGACGCGTGAACCGGGGTCAATCCCCAGGATAATAGACATGACGCGTCTCCAGCCAGCGATGAAAGCGGTACAGCATTACAGCGTTTCCGCCACCTCATCGGAGATCTCACCGTTGTGATAAACCTCCTGCACGTCGTCGCAGTCTTCCAGCATATCGATCAGACGCAGCAGTTTCGGTGCGGTTTCCGCATCCATTTCCGCTTTGGTTGACGGAATCATCGCAACTTCCGCCGTATCCGCTTTCAGACCGGCGGCTTCCAGCGCATCGCGCACGGAGCCCATCTCTTCCCAGGCGGTGAAGACATCGATAGCGCCATCATCATACGCCACCACGTCCTCTGCACCGGCTTCCAGCGCGGCTTCCATCACCGCATCTTCATCCTGACCTGGCGCGTAAGAAATCACGCCTTTTTTGCTGAACAGGTAAGAAACGGAGCCATCGGTTCCCAGGTTGCCGCCGGTTTTGGTGAACGCATGACGCACTTCACCCACCGTACGGTTTCGGTTATCACTCAGACACTCGATCATGATGGCCGATCCCCCCGGACCGTAACCTTCATAGATGATGGTTTCCATGTTGGAATCATCTTCGCCGCCCACGCCGCGTGCAATCGCACGGTTCATGGTATCGCGTGTCATGTTATTAGACAGCGCTTTGTCCATGGCAGCACGTAAACGTGGGTTAGAACCGGGATCGCCCCCACCCAGTTTCGCGGCGGTCACCAGCTCGCGAATGATTTTGGTAAAGATTTTACCGCGCTTGGCATCCTGAGCAGCCTTGCGGTGCTTGGTATTCGCCCATTTACTATGTCCAGCCATCTTGCATATTCTCCGATCTTAACAATCGCACGGGCTATCTGACTTACGATCCGCCTCCCGACAGTGCCTGCCATCCTCACGTCGTTATAAACGTTCCGGTTGCACTGCACTGACGGTCGCGGCTTCGCGATACCGATGATGCCCGACTCTTCAATTTTAATGGCGCCGGTTTATCACCGGCACCCGGTTTAGGGAACGAAGGATGAGCTTCGTCGAATTCGTGAAATTTAACGTTACTGCCGTCTGAAAAACGCGTTACGGCAGGCATTCAGATAAATTCCTCAATCGCCTGGCGGTTACTCCAGGACTTGGTCAGGGCAGCAGCAGCGGCGGGCTCAAGCCAGCGCGCGGCAAGATGCTCGGTGAGCAGCAGGTCGCGCTCTGCGGGTAACGCCAGCCTGAACCAGTGTTCCCGGTTATGCGTGATGCCCGGTGCGTAACGGTGGCGATAGTGCGGGAAAATTTCAAACTCGATCTGTTTGTGACAGTCTTCCAGCACTAGCTTTTCGTCCGCAATGTTGATGGACAGCTCCTCTGACACCTCACGCTCGGCCGCCTGGCGCGGGGTTTCCCCGACTTCCAGGCTGCCTGTGACCGACTGCCAGAAGCTGGCATCATCACGTCGCTGCAGCATTAACACCCGGCCAGTATCTTGCGCAAAAATCACCACCAGCACCGATACCGGATGTTTATTGCCCATTACTTGTTCTCTGACTTTTCTTTCTTCGGCGCCACCAGAATGCCCAGATCCAGCAACGCGGCAGGATTGGCTTCGCTCGGTGCTTCGGTCATCATGCACGCGGCGGCGGTGGTTTTCGGGAATGCGATAACATCGCGAATGTTATCGGTGCCGGTCAGCAGCATCGTCAGACGATCCAGACCAAATGCCAGGCCCGCGTGCGGTGGTGTACCGTATTTCAGCGCGTCAAGCAGGAAGCCAAACTTCAGGCGCTGCTCCTCTTCGGTGATCCCGAGGATACTGAACACCGTCTGCTGCATTTTGCTGTTGTGAATACGCACGGAACCGCCGCCCACTTCGTAGCCGTTAATCACCATGTCGTAGGCATTTGCCACCGCCTGAACCGGATCGCTGGCCAGCGCCTCTGCGGTCATGTCTTTCGGTGAGGTGAACGGATGGTGCATCGCAGCCAGACCGCCCTCTTCATCTTCCTCAAACATCGGGAAGTCGATTACCCACAGCGGTGCCCAGGCGTTTTCGTCGGTGATCCGCAAATCGCGGCCGACTTTCAGGCGCAGCGCACCCAGCGCATCCGCCACGACTTTCGCGCGATCGGCACCGAAGAAGATCAGGTCGCCATCCTGTGCGCCCGTGCGGTTCAGTATCGCTTCCACGATGTCGGCACTGAGGAACTTGGCCACCGGACTCTGCACGCCCTCGAAGCCGTTGGCACGTTCGTTAATCTTCATCCACGCCAGCCCTTTGGCCCCGTAGATTTCAACAAACTTGCCGTATTCGTCGATTTGCTTACGCGTCAGCGCCGCACCGCCGGGCACGCGCAGCGCAGCTACGCGGCCTTTCGGGTCATTAGCGGGACCCGCGAAGACCTGGAATTCGACGCTTTTCAGCAGATCGCCTACGTCCACCAGCTCCATCGGGTTGCGCAGGTCAGGCTTGTCCGAACCAAAGCGATGCATGGCTTCGGCAAAGGTCATCTGTGGAAACGCCCCCAGATCCACCCCTTTGATGTCCATCCACAGCTCACGAATCAGACGCTCCATCTTCTCACGCACCTGTTCGGCGGTCATGAAGGAGGTTTCAACGTCGATCTGGGTAAACTCTGGCTGACGATCAGCACGCAGGTCTTCATCACGGAAGCACTTAACGATCTGATAATAGCGGTCGAAGCCGGACATCATCAGCAGCTGCTTGAACAACTGCGGTGACTGCGGCAGCGCATAGAACTTCCCTTTGTGCACACGGCTGGGCACCAGATAGTCGCGCGCGCCTTCTGGCGTTGCTTTAGTCAGCATCGGCGTTTCAATATCCAGAAAGCCTTCGTTATCCATAAAGCGACGCACAAAGCTGGTGATTTTCGCACGGGTTTTCAAACGCTGCGCCATCTCCGGACGACGCAGGTCCAGATAGCGATACGTCAGACGCGCTTCTTCGCTGTTGGTCTGGTTAGAATCCAGCGGCAGAGGGTCAGCACGGTTGATGATGGTCAGCGCGTGGGCGAACACTTCCACGTCGCCGGTCGCCATGTCGCTGTTTCGGTTCTTTTCGTCACGGGCACGGACGGTACCGGTGATCTGGATACAGAATTCGTTACGCAGTTCAGATGCCAGCTGGAACGCTTCTTGATGATCGGCATCGAAAAACACCTGGGCGATGCCTTCACGGTCGCGCATATCGATAAAGATGAGGCTTCCCAGATCGCGACGGCGATTGACCCAGCCGCAAAGCGTAACTTGCTGACCCACATGAGACAGATTGAGCTGTCCACAATACTCTGTACGCATAACACTATCCTTTTAACTTCGCCGCTGCAGCAGACAGCACCAGGCCGCGTAACCTTATCAGGTGCTGTCGCAAAAAAGGCCGCTATTATAATGGAAAAAGGCTGACAGGATAAGTGGAGCCACGCTAAAGCACGGCATTTCCTGTTCCCTTTTCACCGGGTTGCGTCAATATACTGCCTTACAGGATAATTACCATCACACTCAACGACAGGAGTCAGGCGTGACACTTCGTATCGGTTTGCCGCAATGGCACCACGCACACTGGAAACGCTGGGGAATTGAAACCCTGGCGGACTACGCGCGTTATTTCCAGACCGTTGAGGGCAATACCACGCTGTATGCACTGCCGGATCCCGAAACCGTGTTGCGCTGGCGGGATATGACGCACGATCAGTTTCGCTTCTGTTTTAAATTCCCCAGCACAATCAGCCATCAGGCAGCACTGCAAAACACCGATGACTTACTGACCGACTTTTTTCGCCTGATGCATCCGCTTGCCGATCGCATCGGTCAGTACTGGCTCCAGTTGCCTGCCAGCTTTTCTCCCGCCCAACTCAGCGATCTGTGGCGTTTTCTGGATAGTCTGCCTGCCTCTTTTTCCTATGGCGTGGAAGTGCGGCATGCCGCTTTTTTCGCGAAAGGTGAGGCTGAGCGCGCGCTGAATCGTGGCCTGCTCCAGCGCGGCGTCAATCGTGTGGTGCTGGACAGCCGTCCGGTTCACGCCTCAACGTCACAAAGCGCGGCGGCGCTGCACGCCCGCCAGCAAAAGCCGCGCGTCCCGCCGCATGCGCTGTTAACAGGACCGCGCCCGATGATCCGCTTTGTCGGCAGCGATAGTCTTGAAGAAAGCCTGCCGCTGTTTCGCATCTGGCTGACGAAACTGGCTGAATGGCATACGCAAAGTGAACCGCTGGTCTTCATTCACACGCCCGACATGGGCCAGGTCTTTCCGCTGGTGCAGGCCTTGTGGCCTGAACTGCAAAAAATTGATGCCAGCATCGGTCCCGGGCCGGACTGGCCGCAACAGGATTCGCTATTCTGATAGCGACCGGCAGCATCACACCTCTGGCAAAAGTAAAAATAAGGAATCAATAATGATAAGCGCGTTATATGTGGTGATCGGGGCCTTACTGATCATGAAATTTACCCTGAATGTTGTGCGCTTACGGCGACAGCATCATGTGGCTTATGGCGATGGCGGTCATCACGATTTACACATGGCCATCCGGATTCACGGCAATGCCATTGAAACGATCCCGCTGGGGTTATTATTGCTGATTGTGCTGGAGATGAACGGCGCGAATATCTGGATGGTGCACCTGACCGGCATCCTGTTTTTCATTGGCCGGGTGTTGCATGCACAGGGCCTGCGCAGCGATGTCATGAGCAAACGCAAATATGGCATGATGCTGACGTTATTCTCGCTGTCCGGTATGGTAATTTTTAACCTGATTTACCTGCCCTGGCCACTCTTGCTCAGCTTGCGTTAATGTTAACGGCGTAAAGGGTGCAGGCCGCGGCAGTTTCTGCCAGAATAGCGCACTTTCCGCCGTCTCTTCGGATTTTCGTTATGTCTGATCGCGATCAACTCTTTTCTGCGCCCATTGAAAAACTGGGCGACTGGACGTTTGACGAGCGCGTGGCTGAAGTGTTTCCCGACATGATTCAGCGCTCAGTGCCGGGCTATTCCAACATCATTTCGATGATTGGCATGCTGGCAGAACGTTTCGTCCAGCCCAACAGCCAGGTATTTGACCTGGGCTGTTCACTAGGCGCTGCCACGCTCTCGGTGCGCCGCAATATTCACGTGCCCGGCTGTCAGATTATTGCTGTGGATAATTCGCCGGCCATGGTGGAGCGCTGCCGCCGTCATATCGATGCGTTTCGGGCGGCTACGCCGGTTACGGTCGTCGAAGCGGATATCTGCGATATCGCCATTGAGAACGCGTCACTGGTGGTGCTCAATTTCACCCTGCAGTTTCTTGAACCGCCAGCCCGCCTGACGTTGCTGACCAAAATCTGGCAGGGGCTGAATCCCGGCGGCGCGTTGGTGCTCTCTGAGAAGTTCAGCTTTGAAGATCGTGACGTCGGTGAACTGTTGTTCAACATGCATCATGACTTTAAGCGCGCCAACGGCTACAGCGAACTGGAAATCAGCCAGAAACGCAGCATGCTGGAAAATGTGATGCTCACCGATAGCGTAGAAACGCACAAGGCGCGCCTGAAACAGGCCGGTTTTTCTCATGCTGAGCTGTGGTTTCAGTGTTTTAATTTTGGTTCGTTGGTGGCATTAAAATGATCGACTTTGGCCGTTTTTATCAGCAAATCGCCGTGGGTCCCCTGGCAAAATGGCTGGAGGTGCTGCCTGCGCAAATCAGCGAGTGGCAGCGTGAAAATCTGCACGGGCACTTCCGTGACTGGTACAAGTCGCTGGAATATTTACCCCAGCTGGAACCTCAGCGGCTGGACCTGCTGCACAGCGTCAGCGCCGATCGGGACGATATCAGCGATCGGCACCGTCAGGGCATTGAGAAACTGCTGCGTAATCTGATGCCCTGGCGCAAAGGCCCCTATTCGCTTTACGGCACCGAAATTAATACGGAATGGCGCTCAGACTGGAAATGGGATCGCGTGCTGCCACACATCTCCTCGTTAGCCGGACGCACTGTACTGGATGTGGGCTGTGGCAGTGGCTACCATATGTGGCGCATGATCGGGGCAGGCGCGCACCTTGTGGTCGGTATCGATCCCATGCAGCTGTTTCTGTGCCAGTTCGAAGCCGTCCGCAAGCTGTTAAATGACGACCGCCGCGCCCACCTGCTGCCGCTCGGCATCGAACAGCTGCCGGTGCTTCAGGCGTTCGATACCGTGTTTTCCATGGGCGTGCTTTATCACCGCCGTTCGCCGCTGGATCATCTGATGCAGCTGAAAAATCAGTTAGTGAGCGGCGGCGAACTGGTCCTGGAAACGCTGGTGATTGAAGGCGATGTGAATCAGGTGCTGGTGCCGGGCGAACGCTATGCTCAGATGCGCAACGTCTACTTTATCCCCTCCGCCGAGGCGCTGAAAAGCTGGCTGGAGAAATGCGGCTTTGTCGATGTGCGCATTGTGGACTTTGCCGTTACGACCACAGATGAACAGCGCCGGACCGACTGGATGACCAGCGAATCGCTGGCGGAATTCCTTGATCCTGCGGACAGCAGCAAAACCGTTGAAGGTTATCCCGCACCGCTGCGTGCGGTGCTGGTCGCCACAAAGCCGTAATGCTCAGCGGCGAGACAGCGCCAGTTTCGCCGCGAAGCCAATAAAGACGCAGCCCGTCAAACGATCCATGATTATTAACACGCGTGGCTTCCTGAGCTGTGCCGCAAAATAGTGACTGCTGCCAATCAGCACGCTGCTCCAGATCAATCCAGTCACCATATGTGTCAGGGCCATCAGGGTGCACCAGACCGGGACCGAACCGCCCTGAGGGATAAACTGCGGTAAAAATGTTACGTAGAAAACGCCCACTTTAGGATTCAACAGATTCCCCAGTAACCCACGCAGAAAGCAGGCCAGATGCGTTTGCTGCGACGGCGTTTCGGCGGGCAGCGCTGCATTCTGGCGACGCGGATGCCACAGTAACCTGACGCCCAGCCAGAGCAGATAGGCTGCGCCAGCCCACTTCAGCAGGTTATACGCCGTTTCCGATGCCAGCAGCAGCGCCCCCAGCCCCAGCCCGACCGCAATGCCCCACGACAGACAGCCCGTCGCCACGCCCAGCGCGGTCGCACTGGCTCGTCGCCAGCCCTGTGCCGCCGCCGATCGCAAAATTAATGCCGTATCGAACCCCGGCGTCAGGGTCAAAATGATGATCGCAAACAGAAAAGCGAGGAATGAAGTCGTCACAGGCGTACTCCTGATTAGAAGTGCTTAACAATAACAAGCGTTTTTCACGCTGTACAGACAGCCTGGCGCGATTAACTGCTACGCTTTTTAGTGGCGTTATTAGCGGGCCGGTAACGGTCTCAATTGAAAAACCAGGAGCTACGATCATGAGTAAATTTATTTTCTCTTCGCCTCGCAAATATGTACAGGGTGCGGGCGTGCTCGATGAACTGGGAGAGTATGTCACGGAATTGGGCAATCACGCTTTCGTGGTGGCTGACGATGTCGTCTGGGGGCTGATTGGTGAGCGGGCGCAGTCTACGCTGGAAAAAGCAGGCATTACCCTCAGCCGTCAGCAGTTCAATGGCGAAGCCTCCAGTAATGAAATTACCCGGTTAAGTCAGCATGCGCAGCAGCAGGGCTGTAACGTGGTGATTGGTTTGGGTGGCGGCAAAACGCTGGATACGGTAAAAGCCGTGGCCGATGAACTCAAACAGCCGGTAGTGATTGTGCCCACCATTGCCTCAACCGATGCGCCCTGTAGCGCGCTGTCTGTTATCTATTCCGACAGTGGCGTTTTTGAAAGCTACCGTTTCTACAGTAAAAATCCCGATCTGGTGTTAATTGATACCGCCGTGTGCGCCGCCGCGCCCGCCCGCCTGTTCGCGTCCGGCATCGCCGATGGTCTGGCGACCTGGGTGGAAGCCCAGGCGGTGGCCCGTAGCCATGCGAAATCGATGGTCAATGGCGATCCGACTATTGCCGGTCTTGCCATTGCCCGGGCCTGTGAAGAGACGCTGCTGACGTGGGGCTACAGTGCCTATATCGCCGTCTCGGAAAAACGCGTCACGCCAGCGGTAGAAGCGGTAGTGGAAGCCAATACATTGCTGTCCGGTTTAGGCTTTGAAAACGCCGGTCTGGCAGGTGCGCACGCGATTCATAACGGATTCACCGCGATTGACGGCGATATCCACCATCTTACTCACGGTGAAAAAGTGGCCTACGGTACGTTAACTCAGATGGTGCTTGAGCAGCGTCCCGATGAAGAAATTGCCCGCTACATCCGCTTCTACCGTTCGATCAATATGCCGACCACGTTAAAAGAGATGCATCTGGACGGGGTGAGCTGGGAAGATCTGGTAAAAATCGGCGCGCTGGCGAACAGCGAGGGCGATACGCTGAAAAACCTCAATCCTAACCTGGCACCGGAACAAATCGCCCATGCGCTGCTGGGCCTGGATGCGTTCAGTAAAACGGTAAAATAGGGGCTATTCTGTCGCCTCAGTGGGTTTGTCCCAGTACTGATACTTATAAACCGCACTGAGGTGACGCTGCACCGTGCCTTTCTCAAAAACTTCGGTTTCATTCAGGTAACTCAGGGTGCAGTTGCCCTTGTCATCCCAGAACTGGCATTCATCCACGGTGCGCAGAGTGCTGACGTCGGTTGATGCCGTGCCGTTCAGGCGCAGCTCCCGCCCTTTATCGTCATAGGTATAGGTGTCTTTTCGCCGGGCAGAGGTGGTGCGGGTGACGAGGCCCTGCGGACTCCACGCGTAACGGTATTCCCCGTTGCTGACGGGATCGGTTCCGCGTGCAATGCTTTTCAGCAAACGATAGTGTTTATCGTAGCGGTACGTGGTGTCCGTGAATCCCGATTTGCCCATGCTGATGAATTTGTCTGAGGCGCTGATAATATTGCCGTTTTTTCCCTTGTGCCAGTTGATGGTGCCTTGTCGGTTATCCACCACCACTTCCTTTCCCTGTTTCAGTACTTTTACCAGATACGCATATTCGGCCACCCAACCTTCCTGCACACGCACCAGATGTTGTTCCATGCTCAGAATGACGTTACGCTCATTTTTGTCATAACTGATATCCGCCACCAGCAGGTCGCCACAGGGATCAAACTGCCCCAGCACCCGCTTTTGCGAATTGACGTCTTTGCCAAACTCCCCTGCGACAACCTGACGTACCGCCCCTTTCGCACTGCCGCCCAGCAGAATCCAGTTATTACTGTCAGAGACCGCTTTACTGTTTGATTTGCACGCGGCAAAGGTTAAGGGCGCATGGCATCCCATCACGGTGAGAACAGCGGAAAGCAGAATGCATCGCATGGCAGGGCCTCTGACATCAATGTCGATTAGGGTTAAGCTGATGACCCGCAAACGGGGGAACAGAACAGGGAAAGCAAAGCCGCGTTGACGGCAAACGGCGACACAGAATGCACACAATGCGTTGTTTCATCATCCACTATAGCGGAATACCGGACAAAAAATACCCCAGCAAATGTGCTGTGGAGCAAAAATTTAAAAAATAAATAAATCAAATAATATCAAATTGTTATATCGAAATAGTGCATTTAAAATTGCAAATTACTGTACATTAATACAGTATTATTTTCTATTTATTATCACCGAGGTCCCCTTCCAGCACCCCATGGGGACTTAACTTTAAGGGTATACCATGGCCTTCTATTCGATTGAGAAGCGTAAAACATCAACTGGTGAAATACGCTATCGCTGTTCTGTCGGTGTTAAAAAAGGTGGTAAATATTTTTACCGTGAAAGTAACACTTTTCCGAAGTTGGCCTTAGCAAAATCATGGGGACTATAACGAGTTGCTGACTTAGAAGCTAACGGATTGCCAGCTAAAATGAAGCCTTCTTCTATGACGTTTGGTGAGCTTATGGACCTCTACATGAGCCACCCACACATTAAGTATGGCAAAACTAAAGATGAAACGCTGCGTTTAATCAGACGTTGCGAGATAGCCACCATTCCCATTTCCTTGTTAACTCAGAAAACTTACATTGAACATGCGCAGTTTCGTGCATCGCAAGGGGCTGGGCCAGCGACAATCCGTAACGATATCGTATTCATTGGTTCTGTACTTCATGTAGCTAAACCAATGTTCGATGTAGATGTCAACTTGGATGATTTTGGTTATGCAAAATACCAGTTAAACAAAATACGTTTGATTGGATCATCTCAGAAAAGAAGCCGGCGCCCCTCGAACGATGAAACCGATAAGCTAATTGAGGCTCTTAAAAAGAGAGAGGACTCTTCATACAAAAAAAAACCCTTCTCTGGCCTTTTTTTGTTTTCAATTCTCACATGTATGCGTATAGGTGAAGTTACTAGAATCAGATGGGAAGACATTGATGATAAGCAGAAGGCTGTATTAGTTCGTGACAGAAAAGATCCTCGTAAGAAAGATGGTAACCACATGAAAGTAGCGCTCTTAGGTGATGCATGGAAATTTGTTCAGAATCAACTCAGAATTGATGCAAGAATTTTTCCTTTTAACGCAAAACATATATCAAACACTTTTGCTCAAGAACGGGACAAGTTAGGTATCGAGGATTTGAGATATCACGACATGCGCAGAGAAGGAGCAAGCCGTTTATTTGAGGCTGGTTTTACTATTGAAGAAGTTGCGCAGGTAACTGGCCACAGGTCGCTTTCTACTCTCTGGCAGGTTTACACAGAACTTTTTCCTCGGTCTTTGCATGACAGATTCGAATACCTCAAAAAAATAAATAATTATAAATTAAGTACTAGCTTAAAGTAATAAAATGAGATGAACGAGGACTTACTTTTTCTCTAAAATATTCCCTAAGGTTTAAAACCCCGCGATAATCCACTATCTTACTAACACAGAACTAACCTTTTACAGTCAAACTAACAAAAATTAAAAGCAAGTCGCATTTTAGATTTTCATTTTTGCTTTAGCTTCATCAATTCAGATAAAATGTTCGTTAACTTAGAATCAGATTCATTTTTAATTTTATCTTTCTCTAAAGATACAGTTGTTTGCCCCTTCTCCAACACAAAGTTTCTTTCTGTTTGCATTAGATTCAATGATAATTCTTTTATCATATCTTCATTTTTATATTCTAATGCATACTTCAAAGCCATTGTTTTCATCTCAATATTTGTGATTTCATTTTGAAAGTATTTTATTTCTTCAAACCCGTTTTTATATAGCCTTAGAAAAAAATATGCGAACAACTCAACAATCAGAACAAATGAAAATTTAGGCAAAAGATGTATTATAAAACTCACCCCTTTAAAACCATCGTATTGAGAATCATAAAGAAACACTGCAAGAACAACTATCCCAGAGATAGCAATAGTAGAGCCAATACCTAGATTAGCGCCGCCACGCCTGTTCAATCTTTCAATTTCATTTTCCAATCTGAATATCATTTCTGATTGAGCTTTAGAAATCTCGGTGTTTTTCTTGTATTTTTCAATATCCTGTTTAAGACTATCTTCGGCAAGTCGAATAGTATTACCAACTATTCTCTTCTTAGCCTTCTCAATAAAGTCCGCCCTTTCCTCATCAGTCAGGTTTAATTTTTTTTCCGATGAATCATTATTTTCAAGCCTCTTGATTCTTGCCTCTAACAATTCAATCTTTGCTTTATTTACGAAATCCCTATATTCATTAAAGGCGTTGACATCTTTCTTAAGTTTTTTTCCGCCAACATCTTTATTAAGATATCTGATTATGAAATATAAAAAGGTGGACACTGATATAAACGTGAGGGAAATAGTAAAAATTATATCTGCATTAGTCTTAACGAACTCATTAGCTTCTTTCTTTGTCAAAACAACAAAAATAACACTAAAAAAACCAATGACAAGCGCCAGAGCATCAAAACTTAATATTTTACTTAAAACCTTAACGACAAAATTAAACATTTTTACATTTTTCTTTGATGGTTTTTTAAAGAAAATAGATGATATTGATACAATTTGCAATTAATATTTTAACTCACTTTTGAGGTCATTTTTTCCCCATCAAGTTTGCTTCCAAAAGTAAAGTGATCAGGTCACTTTACTTTTGGAAGATCCGCGTATTTTGTTGTGTATGCCGGCGAAAGCATCTCGCGCTTCATCGCCCATGATTTCTCAATCCCCTGACCTGCAAAAAACAAACTGTTTTTACCACTCTGAGTTAGGCCATCAACAACACGCATTAGCGTTTCACTGTTTGGCTGTGGTCGGTACTCATCAAAAATGTTTAGTTGCGCCACACCCTGGCTGTAAAAATCCCCAAGCATTACACCTGCTTTCATATAGTGATGACCATACGGCCACATCCCCTCAAGCGCATCCATAGCCACCTGTATGATGTCGCGAGTAGTTAGATAAGCAGCAACACATACCTCATATAGCAAGCAAAATTTATTTTTCTGCTTGCCATAACAGGCATGCATGTTTATATTTTATTCAACTTATCGTGGAGATTGGCTATGTCAGAAGAAAAGAAGAAATCTGCAGGCGGTAAAGCAAGAGCTAAGAATCTAACTCCAGAAAGAAGATCTGAAATAGCCAGAATGGGAGCAATTGCAAAGTCTCTTCCGAAAGTAACTCACAAAGGAATCCTCAAAATTGCTGAAGTTGAGATTCCTTGTTTCGTGCTTGATGATGGTAGAAGAGTAATAACAGGAAGAGGACTTACGGCTGCAATTGGTATGAAAGGACGTGGCCAAGGGGTTGCGAGGATCACTGGTCATAGAATGCTTACTTATAATGAAAACAGTGACTTAGCCATGGCCATTGAAAACCCCATTAAGTTCATTGGGGGCTCCCCAAAAGTGGGGGTGCCAAGTGATGGTTTCGAAGCAACTGTACTTCAAGAGTTGTGTGAAGCAATTCTTGTGGCTAACGATAACAAAATACTTACTACGCCTCAGGAAGAGCGTTACCTTGCCTTTGCAAATATGTTAATCAGGGCATTTGCCAGAGTTGGTATAGTTGCTCTTGTAGATGAGGTTACTGGTTATCAAGAAATCCGCCCACGTGACGCGCTACAGGCTTATTTAGACAAAATAATCAGTAAAGAACTTGCTGCATGGGCAAAAAAATTTCCTGATGAATTTTACGAAAATATTTATAAACTTCGCGGATGGCCATGGGCTGGTATGAGTAAAAACCGGTTTAGCGTGGTTGCTCATTACACCAGAGACTTGGTTTATGAGCGACTAGGGGATGGAATCCTTGATGAGCTTGAAAAAAAATCGCCCAAAAACGATTCAGGTGCCAGGAAGAATAAACTACACCAATGGCTCACTAATGACGTAGGCAATCCAATGTTATCTCAGCACTTACATTCTATAGTCATGATTCAGCGCCTGGCCATAGCAAATGGTTACGGCTGGAATAAATTTGTAAAAATGGTCGATCAAGTTATGCCCAAAAAAGGAGGGACATTCGAACTTGAGCTTACAGACCCTACATAACAAAATGATCCACCCGGCTAATGTGCCGGGTTTTGTCATTTTCTGAACATCTGCGATTAAGAAATTAGTTAAGCATTTGGTCGGAAAGAGTAATTTCTTACGGACTTACAAACTCGAAATTATTGCGATGTGGATCCTATGCTCTCCTTGATTTTAGAAATGACCGTATCCGCTAAAGCCGGGTTAGCCTTCACTTCTGAAAATATGTCAGAGAGCATTTGCAGGATTTTTGTTTCCTCAGTGGGTGCGTTGTCGACTGGCGCTGGTGGGGTGTAGGTTTCACCCATTTGCCGTTAGACCATTCCCCCGTTTCTTTGTTAACAGTAGCGTTCTGATACTGAGCCTTATAAAAACCATCGCCAACGAGATCAGCAGTCCAGTTATCTGGATGTCCCCCGTCAACATAGTCAAAAAGATAGAAGCCCTGCGCATCAAGTTCATTCAGCTTCGGTGCAATTACGCTAATTGTGTGGGGCTGATCTTGCATGTTCATTTCATTGTTGCTAACCATTACTAATCCTCATTACTGAATACAGAAGTTGATTGTCAGGTGCATATCTGCATTTCCGCCTGTGTTGTAAATTCTGATTGTTCCGTCATTGCTGATAACTAAGCGAGGCGGTATGTTTGCGGATGCCCCGACCGCAAATGGCACAGCATGGATAGAAGCTGGCGGTCGGTAGCCGGTTGGAAGCGTTGCCAAAATTGTTCCGTCTCCAGTGTTTCCGCCTGCCGCATGCAGATCGATAAATGTCAGCCCCAATATTTTCCTAAACACCGCTCTTCCAGCCACTGACCAGCCACCTGTCAAAGTTAACTGACTCCATGGCGTACCGGTAACATCTGCTCCCTTGAATGAGTCGAGAATGCGAGGGTCGTTACCGACAGCCGCTGAACTTGCGTCGGTACCAAATTTTACAATGTTCGCCCAGGCGGCTGCTTTGTCGGCTACATCACTAAGGTTGCTGGCTTTTTTAAGTTGGTTCTCTGGGTTTGCTGACTGCGCGCGGTCAGCATCAGATTTAGCGCTTGTTGCTGATTGCGCCGCCGCGCCTGCTGAATTAGAGGCGTTAGTAGCTGACGTTGACGCATTGGCTGCTGAATTCGATGCACTGGCTGCGCTGTCACTGGCTTTTGATGCGTAATGCAGGGCTGAAAATTTCCCTCCAGTCACCTCAGTGCCTACCGGATTAGCCGCCCAATTCTGAGCCAGATTTGCGCTGTCGCTGGAATTACCTGCTGAAACAGATGCTGCGCTTGCACTTGAGGCTGCCGCCTGCTGACTGCTGGCCGCATTGCTTTCACTGTTTTTTGCTACCGTGGCGCTGCCAGCGGCCGCCGTGGCACTCTGTCCCGCCGATCCGTTAACCGTAAAAAGCTGATTGTAAGTAACGGCATCCTGCGGCTGAGAACCATCAGCGAGGCCGGTTAGCCTGAGTCCCTGCGCATCCCAGTTACCGCCAACGGGTTTACTGATTGAGCTCGAAAAGCTGGCGTTAATCTCCTGGAGTGCCAGCCAGATGCGATCAAAATCATCGTTGACTACGTCAGCCAGCAGATCGCCGTTGTCTGCGTAATCAGTCTGGCGAGTGTATGGCGTGGCGCGCTTGATCAATACTTCAAGCCCGTTGGCGGGTGCGGTAGTGAATACCACGTTACCGCCCTGGCTGTTGCCAACGCCGGTGGCCTCGATGCTGTCAGTGCTGCCAAGTTGCTGTTGCAGGCTCTGGCGCTGTGCTGTTTCGGCCTGGATACGCTGCTGGCGCTGCTGTTCAGCAATGCGGGCTGCCTCTGCCTGTCGCGCGGCTTCTGCTGCGGCTGCCTGTTGGGATGTTTGCTGTGCTGCCTGCTCTGGCCCCCTACGGTTAATCTCCTGCTGAATGTTGTTCAAAGAGGCTTGCTGGATAACTCGATTAAACCCGTTAAGCCGTGGATTCGTTAACGCCTGCTGTGCCTGGCTAGCCATGCGCTGTAGATCAGCAAAGCTGTATTGCCCCCAGGCACTGCCAGCATTGCTGCCGCTATTCCCCCCGTTGCCGCTGTTACTCCCACCGTTATTGCCATTTGGCGAGGTTCCCATTGTCCAGCCGCCTTTGGCAGTGACTGAACTTCCAGCAAAAGGCCCATCTAGCAATGTGTTATTAAGCGCCTTATCGTTACTCCACGAATAGCCACCACCACGATTAAAACCTACACCGGAGACTGAGCCGCCAAACAATCCACCAGTGCGGCCGCCGTAACCATTACTTCCCCCACCACTGCCATTATCTCCAGCAGCCCCGCCAACGGATGAACCAACTCCACCTGCTGCCATGGTTATTACTCCTCTGAATCAATGGCCGCCCAGCCATGCTTATTCAGCACCATGCCAGCCCACTTATCGCCAATTTTTGGTTTTGCAGCGTGGTACATGTTAATTACGTTTCCCTTTTCAGCTTCTACCGCTACCTGCTCCGCCATAGTTTCACTGTGAGGCGCTGGGGTGGTACTGGCGACGATCTCGCTCACCTGCTCCTGAATTGTCGGCTGACTGGTGTTCTCGTCTGCGCCAGGTGTTTCGATTTTGGTTCTACGTGGGCGACCGCGGCCGCCGTTTGGTTTACTTTGTTCCATCGGTTCACCTCAATTTTCAGACATAAAAAAACCCGCCGTAGCGGGTTGTCGTTTCTGGTTTAGATCAATTCGGCGCGAATCTCGACGCTACCTCGCCACCGAGAACTTTTGGCATTTTAGGGAATATGCCAGCCTTGATCGTTTCTTTGATAACACCGATAACCGCTGAACAAAGTCCAGGATCGCCACCCTCAGATTTTATTGAAACAGGCATCTGCCCTTCGGGTTGCTTAATTCGTACATTGCAATACTTACCGGCGTAGGAATTGACATCATAAAACTGAGACAGAACGGCGTTGGTATACTCACACAGCCACATATTAACTTCTTGCTTATTGCCCTCAAAATGGTTCTCGGATTCACACTTCTGTTGAATCTGCGCGATTCTCTCCGATGCAGGCGCTGAGGCTGGTAACGGTTTGTAGTTCGTTTGGCTGTGGTCTGATTGTGTCGTTCCACAACCGGCCAACGCCATAACGAACAAAACACCAATTAATTTTTTCATTTTTCTAATCCCAGAGTAATGTTTCGCCAGTTATATCACAGCAGGCCAACACCTGACAGTCAGGCAGAACGGCAGCGGGTGCAGAGGATAATTTCACGAAAACAGACCGCTTTTAACATAATAGGTCTAATGCGCACTTCGCCAGCATGCCAAATTGAAATGTCACCGTGAAACCTGCGTTTTCCTCAGTTATCCAGGCGAAAGCCACAAAACGACACTGCATAAACGGTGCATAAAACAGGCCCAAAAATGCATAGCCTCAAAACAAATCGAAACGCCCGTTTTCTGGGTTTTCCTGAATTTATGGTGCAGTGATTTTTTTCAAAAAAAAAACGATAACCGCATTTCCCTCTTTACCGCGCGCACGTGCGCGAAAAGACGCGCGCGATAAGAAGTGCGGTGACAGCTTTGTAATCGCTTGCCACCGCCATCATAAGAATCAGTCTTTATGAAAAATCAATAGCATGTTCACTATTAATCACGTAATCCACTTTGATTATTTGCCCTTGAGTATCGCCTGTTGAACTCGAAATTTCCGTAATTTTAAGAAGGGCGTATCTACCGTATCTGTTCTGCAAAATGATAACGTCATCGCGGTCCGGTGATTTATCTTCATTGGTAAGACGATATTTCGTAACGTCCTTAACTTCATTAAAAAAACCAACGTCATTTGCAACACCACTCAACTGAGTGTTTGGGTCATACCTAACTATAAGGTGCACAGAGGTCGGAGAGTTAGTCCCGAGATGAGCAATAAACTTGTATTTGTCCTCTCCTATTTCAATGCGCTTACTGTTATGCATATCAACAACAATTGAATCCTTAAGCCTTGTAGAGGTGTAGCGTGCTTTGAAGGGCCAATAGAGCGTCACTACAGGGATCGAACTTGCAAAAAAAGTTACTAAAGGCTCAACGTTTAGCCTTACGAACCAAGGCCATCCCTGAAGGCTAACGAAGTGTTTTTCTAATTCCCAGTTTTCTTTAGCAAACCAGAAAAAAGACAGCGCCACGGTTATGACACTCAAACTAAAGATCGTCTTTTTCTGGCCCTTACTGTAATTCTCGCTCATGATTCTCTCCTTAACGTAAAAATTCGTTATCGGAAAAAACCACTAAAACATTAGCGTTCATTGACATTGCTCAGTGATGTACTGCTGTAATCCCGCTATCTGCTTCCCTGCTATTTCGATTCTATCTCTGAGGGTGAAATAATCCCGTTGAGCGGAGTCTGTAAGTCTGGGGGTGGCAGCATCAGCCATGCCGGTGGCGCTGGCGGGGCCGGTCGTGGCTGGCTTACAGGTGGCGTTGAGTCGCAACCTGCGCTTGCCAGAATCAACATCAAGCTTAAGCTGATTGATAGTTGCTTTAGCATCGTTAAGTTCCTTTGTGTATTTGGCATCAAGCGCAGCAACTGAACGCTGGCGACGCTGCATATCGTTAATTGTCTCCTGCTGCTGCTCTGCCTGAGTTTTCCAGCCGTCGCGCTGCTCTTTAAACTTCACCGCGCTGTTTCGGTAATGGCTGGTGGCAAGTATCAGGCCAGCTATTAACACCACCAGCAGAATTGCCGCTACCAGGCTCACATTCGCTTTAAGCCACGTCATAGATCCAGCCCCCAGCAGGTAAGCTCTGATTCCTGGTCACGGCGGATAACCTGTCCGTAACAGCCATTAGAGCGAATGCGGCAATCTTTCCCGCCGTCGAATATCCAGCGCTTAATTTCAGCGCATGCGCCTTTACGATCACCGCTGTTTAATTTCCGGTAGAACGTTGATGGCAGGCATTTACCGGGGCCGATATTCCACGGACAGAATGACGCTATGCCAACCTTCTGCGGTTCGGTCAGTGGAACGTGTACGTTTTTATCTACCCAGGCTAACGCTTTGGCCTATTCTGCTCTGTCGATAGCACGGCACTGGTCAGCGTTCAGACGCATGCCCTTTACAACCGGCTTGCCATTAACACGCGTCACGCCGCCGCATATCGTCCAGATGCCTCCGTTGTCGGCGTATGCAATGAGGCGTGAACCCTCTTTTTCCTGCTGAAACTGATCCATCAGAACGGGGGCAGTGGCGCCACCAGCTATCAGGGCTACCATTGCCGCGCTCAGGGTCTTTTTAAGACTGGGTGACATCGCCATTTTTACCGTCCACGCTTTTGATTGTTGTGTTAAGCGCGGCGATTACTGCTGGCGAATCGCTGGAAGTTAATTTCGATGACCGCTGCGCCAGATTCTGGATTGCCTCTGTGCGTAAACGATCCTGCTCAATATCAAACTGGTGAGACGCCTCTTTGCGGGCATCATCGCGGCGTTTGTAATAAACGTTGACTGCGAATGTTGCGATACCCAGCAGCACGCCGCTGGATAAGCCGATAAAATTCCAGTCAAGACCGTGGAACCATTCAAACCAGCCGCCCCAGCCGCCTACAATTAACCCGCCAGATGTACCGTAATACAGGGTTGACGCTATTTTGTCTGGCATAGTTTTGCCCATGTGAATACCTCCGTGAGTTGACGGAAGCTGTGAGTAGCGGGAAAGGAAATAAAAAAGCCCCGCACAGAGGCGAGGCTTATAAGCTGTGTGGCGTAGTGACCACCCTTAGCAGAATATCTGTTTTTTACGATCGTAAACTTTTTCTTTAACTTCTAATCACCAACGCATTGATACTGTTTTGTAATACTGCCATTAAGCAACATTCCATATCCATTTCTCATGCCTTCAATCCT
Source organism: Pantoea sp. PNA 14-12 (assembly GCF_004364735.1). Classification (NCBI taxonomy): domain Bacteria; kingdom Pseudomonadati; phylum Pseudomonadota; class Gammaproteobacteria; order Enterobacterales; family Erwiniaceae; genus Pantoea; species Pantoea sp. PNA 14-12. The sequence goes on from NZ_SOAJ01000001.1 coordinate 1,565,171, forward strand.
TGCATGGGGCGTTAATTCTTCTGCACTTTTGTAACCCCACTTAGAGCAAACTTTAGCTGCTATACCTACAGCATCACCCCATCTTGCACCGCTTCCATCATCACTGAGAGGGAGACTATCAGATTTGACAAACCCAACAGTCACTATTCCAGCAGAACGGTCAGCATTTACAACTTCAACTGGTTTTCCAGTCGAAGAAGCACACCCAGAAATTAATAAAATTGCAATGAGTATTGTTTTTTTCATAGCTTAATAATCTCTTTAAGAATTTTGGAAATGCAGAAATTAAGACGCTTTCTTTGCAAAACCATCATGCTCTACGTGAGGATCCATTTCCAGTTGAATATCCAACATTAAAAGCATGCCCTCCACAACACCCTCTGCTTTCTGCAACTGTTTGCCAATATACGTATCAGAGCAGCCATGTAACCGGGCAAGCTGCATAAAAGTTTTACGGTAGATGTAGTAATCCACCAGCAGATCATACATATCGAAATTATTTTTCATGAGCCGTGCCATGCAGCGATCGATAGTAATTCCGTCTTTGTCAGTGCATGAGGCGCGGCTACGTTGCTTCGACGGAAATACCCCCTTAAAGCCCGCCGCTATTGGCGCGTATCCTACGTTATCGCCGCCAGAGCATGACCACGCCCCCCGGCGCTCAAGAACCTGTTGAATATCACGCATAGCCTCACCCCAGATAATTATTATGAAAATATTAACGGCTCATCGATAAGCAATTGCTGTGTGCGAAAAACGCCCTCTGCGTGATACAGGCGGAGTTTATCGCGGGTAAAATCAGTTTTAATTCTGCCGTCTATGGCATCGTGACAGGCGTTACATGCGAAAGCGCCTTGTATGTCTGGCGGTTTAATTCCGGTACCGCATGAATCGGAAAGGCGATAATGCGCCAGTACTGTGGTTTCAGGATTGTGATTACATATGCTGGGAATTCTCACCAGGCAATTGCGGCCACGCGCTTCCTTGCGGATATTTGTCATGCGGCAAACTCCTGTAGCTGCGCGGCAGCGTTCTCTGCTGCCTGCTGGCTGTCGAATTTACGAAACAGGATTTGATACCAGAGGACATTAAGAACCGCTTTGTAAACCTCCTGAAATTCGTGCTCTTTCATGTTGGCGAACGAAATTGATTTGGCTTCGCGGCGCTGAGTGCCATCGGGCAAAATATATTCGTCGTAAAAGCCGGCCGTCATTACCGCCCATTTGCGGAATGCTTCGAACGACTTAACCAGCGCCACACCCTCAGCGCGATTGGCTCCTGTACGCGACAGAAATTCGTCCAGGGTTTCACTTAACACGCTTTGCTGGCCGGTCAGCGTACTGAGGTAATCCACGTACTGGCGCAGTAACGATTTCTCGGATTCCAGCACAGCGCCAGCCGTGGGCGTCCAGTACTCAAAGCCCAGATTCAGCAGTGCAAAAAAGCGTTTGTGGAAATTGTAATTACGCGCCTGACGCACGTCGCAACTCAGCTAGGCACCGGTTTTGATGCGCGCCAGCACTTCGGCGGCTTCAGCGTTGGCCACCATCATGGTTGTGGCAGAGGTTTTAACCAGATGCATTTGAGCCATATCACACCATCCCTTTTCGGCGCAGATATTCAGCCTTAAGAATCGCGGCAGGCGTTGGGCCGCTGTCCTGTGCTGGTGCTGATAAAGCCTTGCGAACGGGTGGCACAGGCTTGCCCTCAGTAACGCGGTCATCCCAATACTGAATCAGCTTTTTAGCCTCGGCCAGCAGTTCAGGTTCGGTAAGCTGACGCTCATTGCTGCGGCGGCGTAGTTCCAGGCAGATGTGATACATAACCGCCTGTGACCATGGGTATTGTTCGCTGGTGGGGTACCGGAAAACCGTCCTGCGCCAGTGCCAGAACTCTTTAAGCACCTCAGCGGCGGTAATCCCCAATGCGCCTTTGCCCTCACGGCACCAGGCGACGAACTGGCCAGGCGACGGCAGGAAGGGTTTTTCCTGTTTACGGGCTGCCCGCATGCCAGCGTTGACCTGCGCCATTGTGGTGATCCCGTTCTCGCGAAATGACAAAAGCCACTGGCGCCGGAATTCGTTTAATTCCTCCTGGGTGCGCAGATTTGCCATGGCAGCCGGGAAAGCCGCACGCAACTGACCAAAGAGCGTGTTAAAAATTTCGGCAACCTGCTCTACCTGCTGCGGCGCATCGTCCTGAATTTCCGCCAGACCGTTTGCAACACGTTTCATGTTTTCACGGTCAAGGTTAAGGAGATCACCATGTACGGTACCGCTTTATTGCCCCGCCGTGATGTGCTTCCGGGCACGCTGATCCGCTACAACGGTAAATCATGGCTGGCGTCTGCCAACGTCGATAAAGGGCTTTATGCACGGTCTGTTTTTAAAAGTGTCCGCATTACCAGTGAAAAAATTGAAGTTGTTTTAAATAATCGCGGGCAACCGCAAGTTAATTAAATCTCAGCACAAATATATCCCGTGGCGCATGCGTCAGGTAAATCCACATTCTGAAATCAGAAAAGGAAGATTAATTATGGCGCTTAACTTTGCCGTTGAATTAGAACCCGCCAGCGTAATTGCTAATGAAAATCACCGTGTTGATTCTATTTCTGTTGCCGGTGAAATTATTGGTTATATCAGCGTGAGTAAAGCTGATGACATCACAACTGCTTTTAATGCCGCTGGCCGTATTAGCGATGAGCACTGCCCTAACTGCGCCCTGCGTACCCTGTTCGCATGGAAAACTGGCCTGGACGTTGATGCAGTACAAATCGCCTCTGATGAAAATCCGGCTGCTGTCGTTATGTCCGCAATTATCTCTGCCGCTGTAAGACACTGAGGAACCGGCCATGACTGCACTTAAACCTTTCTTCGTATATCTGCGCGCCAAGAAAAAAGCAGGCCAGAAAGACCACGTTTTCTGGGAAACGCGCGCCAGTAAAAACCGCGTCACTCGCGATGCCGCCAACGCTATGGAAGATGCCGGACTCAGTGAGGAAGATTTCTTTTCTCCTGCTGTGACCAATTTCCATGTGGTTGACGATCTGCCGCCAGAGGGTGTGCTCGATTCCTCATGGTGTGAGCGCTACCAGCTTGCCAGCGACAAAATGAACTGGGAAAAAAACCCTGGCGCCGAAGGCTCAACCACTGCTGAACCCGCTGCACCAGCAACGGTTGATCCTGTCGTTGAAACTGAAACCACGCTGGACGGCATTATTGCCCTGGAAGATTTGACCGTTGAACAGGCTGTTATCGGTGCGTGGATTTTTGGCACTCAACGCGAATACACCAAAGTGGATTTAGCCGCGGTAACTGCGCTGGCGATGGATACCGACGAATCCTATCCGCAAAACCTGCTGCTGGTGGCCCGCAATACCAAAGTGATGCAGTTGCAACACGCCTACCGGCTAACGGTTGCAGAATGGGTTGAAGCGGCTAAATCCGTGTGGGTGCCCGGTACCGCCGTTCCGCAGGTTTCTGACCTGCTGAAATTCACTGGCGAATGGCTGGATGCGCACAATGATGCCTCTGCCCGCGCCTAGGGTAATCACAGTCGCCGCAGTGACGTTACGGCGAAATGGGCTGCCCGTATCACTGGCAAATCTCAAACCGTGACCACCTCCACTGTGACAGAGAAAACCGCCAGCGGTGCCACGGCGGGCGGCGGTATCAAAACTGATCGCAATCCTGACTATGAACATACCCTGCAAACGCTGGGTATCGAAATTGCCTGCGCCCTGTTCCCGTCTGATTTTGACATTTACGAAATCCCTACGCCGATTTTCCGTAGGGCGAAGGAAATGGTCGCCGAACGTAATGATCCCTGTGCAGCATGGAATCGCGCCCTGAGCAACACGCCCGGCATCCTTGATAACTCACGCGCGGCTATCTTTGCTTTAATCCGCTCTGCGCCGGAAGACATTCACCTTACCCCGGGGCAGTTGCAGTACTACATCAATTCAACCCTGGCCGAAACAGACCACGCCAATCCGTCACAGGAAACGCTTGCGGCTGCTCACAGCACAAATAATGCCATAACACCTGAGCCAGAGCCTGCCCCTGCAACAACGGCGGTGCCAGTGGCTGACGAGCCTATTAAAAATATGGGTAACGGCATATTTGATGTCACTGCCCTGCTGGGTGAAACCGCCGCGCCACAGGTGGAAACTCATGCGCCAGTAGCAGAACCGGTAACAGCAGAGCCAGCAGAAACCACCTCAAATGAGAGTGAAAAAACGGAAGTGGTGCCGGAAATCGCTGATATAGCTGAAACATTCCCTGCTGTGTTTGAGCCTGGCCTTTATGAAAATATTCCAAACGAGGCATACCATGCCGCCAGCGGTATCAGCAGCAGCATGGTTAAAGATGCCCGGATCAGCCTGATGTATTTCCACGGCCGCCACGTCACTGGCGTAATTCAGCGTGAAGTCACCGACGTGCTGACGTTCGGCACCCTAGTACATACGCTGGCGCTTGAACCAGAAAAGCTGGAACAGGAATTCGCTATTTTCCCCGGTATCCCCGCAGGCGCATTCACTAACACCGATTCACTCAAGGCATTCATCCGTGAATTTAACGCGGATAAGCCGAAAGCCGAACAACTGAAACTCACCGGCAAAAAGGAAGAATTACAGGAGGCCATTCGTGCCGTGAAACCTGATGCAATCTTCGCAGACGAGTTTGAGCAAAAATGGCTGAACGACAATTGCCACAAAACCATTCTGACTTCATCACAGATGAGCCTGGCGACAGATATACGCACTGCACTGCTGCGTCACCCATCAGTCGCAAACCTACTTAACCACCCGTCACGTGTTAACGAGGTTAGTTACTTCGGTATGGATGACGAAACCGGTTTAGAGGTGCGCGTACGTCCAGATATTGAACTGGAAATCGACGGAATACGCATTGCTGCTGACCTGAAAACCACCAGCATGGGCCGCATTAAGCAGGGCTATTTACGCCCCGCCTGCACCGCGAAATCACAGAGCGCGATTACCACCTCAGCGCGGCGATGTATTCCGAGGTTGCTGGCTTCGATCAGTTCTTTTGGATCTTCGTCAACAAAGACCCTGGCTACCACTGGGTAGCGGTTATTGAGGCGTCACAGGATTTGCTTGAACTGGGCTCGCTCGAATATCACCGCACCATGTCAGCTATTGCCCGCGCGTATGACACCGGCATCTGGCCTGCCCCGATTACCGACGATTACACCGATGAACTGAATGATTTTGATTTGCGCCGTCTTGAAATGCTGCGCCCCGTTTAAGGAAACCAGATTATGACTACCGAAATCGTAGCCTCAGAAAACAAGAATCAGAAAATCGACAACATTTCGATTCTGACCAACGGCGATTTATTTAATCGCATGCAGTCACTGGCCACCGTTATGGCGGCCAGCGGGGAATGTGTGCCGGCACATTTCAGGGGCAAACCAGAAGCATGCATGGCAGTTGTCATGCAAGCCGCGCGTTGGGGCCTTGACCCGTTCGCCGTTGCCCAGAAAACCCATATCGTTAGCGGCACCCTGGGCTATGAGGCTCAACTGGTTAACGCAGTGATCAATACCATGTCGCCAACAAAAGACCGCCTTCACTTCGATTGGTTTGGCCCGTGGGAAAACGTCATTGGCCGCTTTGAAGAAAAAACCAGTTCCAAGGGCAACAAATATATTGCTCCGGCCTGGAGCCTGAAAGATGAGGCGGGCATTGGGGTAAAGGTCTGGGCGACGCTCAAAAATGAAAACGAGCCCCGCGAACTGACTATTTTGCTGTCACAGGCGCAGGTGCGTAACTCAACATTGTGGGCCAGTGATCCCCGCCAGCAACTGGCCTACCTCGCAACCAAACGCTGGGCGCGTCTCTATTGCCCGGATGTGATTTTAGGTGTGTACACGCCAGACGAAACGGAAGAACGTCAGGAGCGTGAAGTATTCGACGCGCCAGAATCACGCGTAAATCTGGCCGGTCTTTCTTCGGCAGCATCACCGGAAAATTCCGCAGCCGCAGCAGAGCCAGCGCAGGCCGATACTCAGCCTGCGACTAACACAGTGGACTTAGCCGAAAAATTTCGTCTGGCCATCATCAATGCAGATGCTCCGGCAGTCGTACAGACCCTGCGCGGTGAGATCGATAAAGCAAAATCCAGCCTCGGTACCGCGCTGTTTGTCGAATTAAAAATCGTGCCGTTGCCCGGTTCTACCTGCTGACCGCGATCGAAAAACTCAACCAGGCGATTAACGAACTGCCTAAACCCGGCGCTGATGGTGCCAGTGATGCATTCGCCGCGCTGGAACGCCTGTACACCAGCAACAAACGTCATCTGGGCGCAGAACTGGAAGAACAGTACAGCGTCACTCTGGCCGACATGAAACCCGAATACGCCGCATAACTCGTCGGCCCTTCGGGGCCGGTTAAGGAAATAGATATGAGCCACGATTTCATCGGCCTTAAATATGCCAGGCGGTTTGAGCCCGACGATGGTTGCGATCACACAGCGCTGATCGTCTGGGGAATGCGCCGCCGCGCCAACATCCGTAACGGCATAAATGCACCACGTCCGGTACCAGTAAAAGTGATTGAGGTTAGAGCCAATGACGAACGTAAGTCACCTAAAGCAAAGCGCGCTAAATCTACTGGAAAGCCTGCCAGCGCCACAGGCAGAGCTTTTGACACTCCTGTTGGAAGCGTTCGAAAAAGAGCAGCAGCGCAGCACTGTGTTGGCTGAGGCGGCCAGCTTTGTGGCGTCGCCCGCCAACTGGATTCAGCGTGACGACAATATCTGGGAGTGGCGCGTGTCATCCCGTAAAGAATTTATGCAGGTGCTTAAGAGCGCCTTAGCCAAAGCGGAGATTATGCAATGAGACACGTCACCGCCACCGAAGTAATGATCGCACAGAACGATCAGTTAGCGCGGGATCCTCGGCACCTGAAACGCCTCATGGAGTTCTGGCCACGTGAAAATATTGTGCACTGCATGGCGAAATTACTGTTGGAAGAAATCGAGCGTAATAACGCTAAAGAGGAACCATGAAATATAAATTTTCTCTTAGCCTGGCAGTACGCAAGTTGTGCCGCCGCCAGGGGCTTTACTTGAGTCAGTTCGCAGAGCGTGCGTCAATTTCAAAATCAACGCTTCAGGATGTAATGAAAAGCAATTCACCCAAGCTGGAAACATGTGAACGTAGTGCGGCGGGGTTCGGCATACCGTTGGCAGAATTCATTGCTGAGGGCTATCCAATATCAAAAAGAGAAAAGATGATAAGGTTACCGGCCGTTTGCAGACCCAACATTGATGACGCTAGCGAAGTTAATGCGATCAGAGCTTACGCGGTAGCTGAAGGGGAAACTAAATATATGAGCAAAGCGCTATCAGCTATTAGCGCAGCGGGTGTCAAAGTAGAGGTGATGCATGAACACAATGTTTTTACTGATGGCTGAATACGAAACTGCTGCTGTACCGCTTAGTCAGGTATGCGAGAAGTATTTTGGAATGAAGGCTTTCACCGCAGAGCGAAAGGCAGCAGATAATAAACTTCCAATTCCAACATTTAGAACCGGCGACAGTCAGAAAGCACCAAGGATGATTCATATTGCAGACCTCGCAGATTACATTGACAAGCAGCGTGCCGAGAGCAGGCAAATCCATCAGTCAATTTATGCTAGGAATTGAATACTTGAAACTCTGATTGCCCGGCTAATGAGTCGGGCTTTTTTTCCGAACAGGAAATCGTAGTCTTCAAATTGTCGTTGATTTCAGTGCTTTTACGGTTTATTTTCACAAGCAAAGGGTCCCCATGAGCACCCATTTGACATTAACCTATTGTTTTGGATAAAAAATACCCCAGCAAATGTGCTGGGGTTTGGTACTTGCAAACATCACGTCATCAATCGGCGTGCTGCGCGGCAAAACTGGTTATGAGTCAGGCCACCCGGGCGGTATTCATTTGCATGACACTTTTCATTGCCTCTACAACATCACCATCGACGCAGTAACGGCTGAACTCATCAATTTCGGCTTCGGAACACATGGAAACACCCGCTTTGCGGTAACGCATCGGTGATGCCACCAGGTGGCTTGCCGAGCTGTGTACCTCACGAATATCTGCATCAAGAAACTTTTGCAGGTTACTTAAACGAACGCCAGCACCTGCCATAATGATAGGACCGCTGCTGTATTCATTAAGTTCCCTCAATAATGCAATTCCGTTTTCCGCACTCTGCTGCTGCCCGGAAGTGAGGATACGTTTCACGCCAAAATCGGTTAAAACATCGAGCGAACGTTTTGGCCGGTGGCAGAGATCGAAGGCGCGATGGAAGGTCACCGCCATGCCGTCGCACAGCGCCATGATCTGCCGCATCTGCCCCACATGAATATGGGCATCTTCATCCAGCATCCCTAACACTACGCCCGGAAAGCCCAGTTCGCGAATCCGCGCGACATCCGATTTCATTGCCTCGAACTCCCGGCTGGAATAGCAAAAATCTCCGCCGCGCGGGCGGACAATAGGATGCACCGGAACAGAAATGTCACGACGGGCGACTTCCAGCATGCCAGCAGAAGGTGTCAGGCCGCCTTCACGCGGTGCCGCACAGAGTTCAATTCGATCGGCCCCCGCCTGTTGAGCGGTTAAGGCACAATCCACCCCATAGCAACAAATTTCCAGTGTGGTCATTCTCTTCTCCTTTACATGACGTCCTGTTCACGCCAAATTCGTCAGGTATGCTTATCCCTTAGAACAGTTTACGTGGAAAACTAACTATGACATTCAATTTTGACCAACGGATAGACCGCCGTCACAGTGATAGCCTTAAATGGCACAAATATGCGGGCCAGGATATTCTGCCGTTGTGGGTAGCGGATACGGATTTCCGATCGCCTACCCCCATCATTGAGGCCATTAAAGCCCGCGTTGATCATGGTGTTTTCGGCTATGGCGATAAGCCTCAGGGATTTATCGATGCGCTGATTGCCCGCTGTAAATCACGCTATCGCTGGGAAGTTAAACCGGAATGGGTGGTCGTGTTGCCCGGCGTAGTCTGCGGGTTAAATCTGGCCGTGCGGGCGTTTACCGCGCCGCACCAGGGTACCGTCGCGCCGCATCCCATTTATCCCCCTTTCCGTTCAGCCGCGAAGCTGGCTGAACGAGATCAGTTGAATCTGCCTCTGACGTTGCAGGAAGGCCGCTGGGTCATGGATCTCACTGCAGCAGACGGCCACATGCAGGACAAAACGTTGCTGATGCTTTGCAATCCGCAGAATCCTGGCGGCACGGTTTACCGCCGGGAAGAACTTGAAGCGCAGCTGGCCTTTGCGCAGCACCATGATTTAATCGTCTGCTCTGACGAAATTCATTGCGATTTACTGTTAACGCCGGGGCTGCAACATATCCCCTTTGCCTCCCTGAGTGATGATGCGGCCCAACGGAGCATTACGCTGCTTTCGCCATCCAAAACCTTCAATATTGCCGGGCTGGGCGCTTCCGTCGCTGTGATCCCGGATCCTGAACTACGGGCGCGATTCACCGCCGTGCGCCAGGGCATTGTGCCCTCAGTCGATATTCTGGCCCTGGTTGCGGCGGAAGTCGCCTGGCGGGCCTGTGATGACTGGCTTGATGCCCAGCTTGATTATCTGCGCGGCAACCGGGACTGGCTGGTTTCCGAAGTCAATGCGCTGCCCGGCCTCAAAATGACCTCTCCGGAAGGCAGTTATCTGGGCTGGATCGATGCGCGTGAACTCCAGGTTGCCAGCCCGGCGCTGTACTTTGAAAAACACGGGCTTGGCTTCTCGCCAGGGCGCGACTTTGGTGATGACGGCTTTGTACGGATCAATTTCGGTTGTCCCCGCGCCTTGCTGGAAGAAGCCGTCAGACGGCTCAGACGCGCGGTTGAAGCCCGGGGCTAGCGCTGTTCACTGGCCACAATCTCGTCCAGTCGCCATGGGTGAAACTTAATCGTGGTTTCCCCATCGGTCACTGCCAGCGTAGGATTCGGCAGACGCTCGTTTTCCCCTTTCGGTGAGCTGGTTTTGAATGAAATACCCGGCTGTGTGAGTGCCTGATCGGACAGCAGCGCCATGGCACGCATGCCCAGTGTTTCAGGCTCGCCTCGTAATACCACCTCAATATGTTCCCAGCGCTCGTGGCGGTAACGTTTTTCACCCGGCCAGGGCAGCTCAACGACGTCTATCGCCCAGCCGGCAATCATTAACGGTTGGTGCAGCTTAAATAAACATACCGGTCGTCCGTTAATCATCGCCGCCGAGAACTGCTCCCCGAGTTGCAAAAACCCTTTTTGCCAGCGTTCGGCCGTCGCATTCTGATGACACCGCACGGCCACATGATCGACGTCGAGGTCTGTAGAGTTTAACCCCAGACGCTGTGAAAAATTTTGTAACCGTTCTTCGAAAGCCGCTAAATCGGCCTGTAAATCGTCCAGTTCGGGTGGAAATATCATGCTCACCGTAAGCTGTCTCCTCACTTTTTTATGACCAGGGAATGCTGTAACTCATTGTTACTGAACTATCGTAATGAACAAAAGGGTAAGATTCATCTTATTTGGCTGGCGTTTTACGAGAAAAGCAAAAAATTAACGCTTTTAATTCAGATTAATCTTCTGGTTAGATCCACCTTTTTGTTGACAAAAGTAACTTAAGTTACTGTTTTGTATGGTTATCATTAACACAATAAGATAAGTCTTACTTAACAGTGGCATGATTGCAGCCTGCATAGCTTTCTATTAAATTTGCATTAACACTATTATAAGGAAAGTTTTTATGACGATGCTCATCGTAGTTGCCATCTTAATTGCACTGATGGGGTTTGCCCTTGCGCGCCACTGGAAGGTACGTGCAGACAAAAGTGTTAAAAACGCGCGCCGCGCGCGTCGTCGCTAATCTCTGCGGGAAACATCTTCGGCTCTGTTTCCCTGCCTTTATCGCGCTACTGACTCACGCTGACAATTCACGTATACTTTTTCCCTCATTTTTTCCTTTTGCCGGGCCAGGACCTGTGGTCATTGCACCCGGCAGAATCATGACGACAGCCCGCTGCCCAAATAGCGTGCTTTTCTCTGCATATGTAAGGTAACCCGGTGAATATTCAGGCGCTTCTTTCCGCAAAAGTCAGTCAGGCAATGGTGCTGGCTGGTGCTCCCTCCGATTGTGAACCTCAGGTTCGTCAGTCGGCTAAAGTTCAGTTTGGTGATTATCAGGCTAACGGCATCATGGCCGTGGCGAAAAAACTGGGCCAGGCGCCACGACAATTAGCTGAAACCGTGATTCAACATCTGGACCTCACTGGCATTGCCAGCAAAGTGGAGATCGCGGGGCCGGGCTTTATCAACATTTTCCTGGATCGTCAGTGGCTGGCCGACCATGCCCGGCAGGCGCTGAATCATCCGCGCCTTGGCGTGAACCCGGTCGAACCACAGACAATCGTCGTGGACTACTCTGCCCCCAACGTGGCGAAAGAGATGCACGTCGGCCATGTGCGTTCCACTATCATTGGCGACGCCGCGGTGCGCACCCTCGAGTTTCTGGGTCACAACGTGATCCGCGCGAACCATGTGGGCGACTGGGGCACGCAGTTCGGCATGCTGATTGCGTTTCTTGAAAAACAGCAAAATGAAAACCACGCGGAGATGGCGCTGGCGGATTTAGAAGGTTTTTACCGTGAAGCCAAGCGCACTTACGATGAAGATCCTGAGTTTGCAGAGCGTGCGCGCGGCTATGTCGTGAAGTTGCAAGGCGGTGACGACTACTGCCGTCAGATGTGGAAAAAGCTGGTTGATATCACCATGACGCAAAACCAGCATATCTACAACCGTCTGAACGTCACCCTGACGCGTGATGATGTGATGGGTGAGAGCCTCTATAACGACATGCTGCCGGAAATTGTGGCCGATCTGAAAGCCAAAGGTCTGGCCGTCGAGAGTGAAGGCGCCACCGTGGTATTCCTGGAAGAATTCCAGAACAAAGAAGGTGAGCCGATGGGCGTGATCATCCAGAAAAAGGATGGCGGCTATCTTTACACCACCACCGATATTGCCTGTGCCAGGTATCGCTATGAAACCCTGCATGCGGACCGCGTAATTTACTACATCGACTCACGTCAGCATCAGCATTTACAGCAGGCGTGGACCATTGTCCGTAAAGCCGGCTATGTGCCTGCGTCCGTTCCACTTGAACATCATGCGTTCGGTATGATGTTGGGTAAAGATGGCCGTCCGTTTAAAACCCGCAGTGGCGGCACCATTAAGCTGTCAGATTTGCTGGATGAAGCCTATGAACGCGCGTACACGCTGGTACGCGAGAAAAACCCGGACATGACGGAAGAGGAAGTCAGCACACTCGCGGAAGTCGTCGGCATCAGCGCCGTGAAATATGCCGATCTGTCAAAAAGCCGCACCACTGATTACATTTTTGACTGGGATAATATGCTGGCGTTTGAGGGCAATACGGCGCCTTACATGCAATATGCTTATACGCGCGTGCTGTCCGTGTTCCGTAAAGCCGGTATCGACGCCGATGCGATTCAGGCAGAAATCGTGCTGACGGATGACCGTGAAGCCCTGCTGGCAACGCGTTTGCTGCAGTTTGAAGAGGTCATTACCCAGGTGGCACGCGATGGCACACCGCATGTGATGTGTGCCTATTTGTACGATCTGGCGGGCCTGTTCTCCGGCTTCTACGAGCACTGTCCGATTCTGGCCGCAGAGGACGACGTGACGCGCCTGAGCCGTTTACAGATTGCGGCACTGACCGCAAAAACCCTGAAACTGGGTCTGGATACGCTGGGGATCAAAACGGTCGATCGCATGTAATCTGTTAAGGCGCTGAGAGCTGACTGTTCTCAGCGCCTGCCTCAACCTCGCCCTTCCCGCTCTGCCCGTCACCCGCACAATTTTCCTTCGTGTAGCGTCATCTTTGACATTGCCCTCCCTGTCTCCACGATACAAAGACGTTAATTCGTATTTCAGCACCAGAGATGATCGCAGCACGCGCCGTGCAAACCCGCTCAGGCAACCCTGATGTCGCGTATATCAAGGTCCTGTCGGGACAAGATTCTTTTCTTATTCCCGCGCTCTACTATAAGCCCGCGTTTTATCAGGTTTAACGTGTTAACGAGAAAGGAAGAATAAGTTGATGTTAAGAAAAGCGGTTGCCGAGCTGTTCGGCACCTTCTGGCTGGTATTCGGAGGCTGCGGCAGCGCCCTGCTCGCCGCGAATTTTCCCCAAACCGGGATTGGGTTTGTGGGCGTGTCTCTGGCATTTGGCCTCGCCGTACTGACAATGGCCTTTGCGGTAGGCCACATTTCGGGCGGTCACTTTAATCCCGCCGTCACCCTGGGCTTATGGGCCGGTGGCCGCATCGACAGCAAGACCATCTTGCCCTACATCGTGGCACAGATGGCTGGCGGTATTGCGGCGGCGGGCGTGCTGTATCTGATCGTCAGTGGTCAGGCTGACTTTACGATGGCAGATAAGGGTTTCGCTGCCAACGGCTTTGCGGCGCACTCGCCAGGCGGCTATTCCCTCTGTGCGGCCGTCATCACTGAACTCGTACTCAGCGCGTTCTTCCTGATGGTTATTCAGGGTGCGACGGATAAACGCGCGCCGGCGGGTTTCGCTCCCATTGCGATTGGTCTGGCATTAACGCTCATTCACTTAATCAGTATCCCGGTAACCAATACCTCGGTGAATCCGGCACGCAGTACCGCAATGGCTGTTTTTCAGGGAGGCTGGGCGTTACAGCAGCTGTGGGTTTTCTGGCTGGTACCGATAGCGGGTGGCGTTGCGGGGGGATGGCTTTACCGCTTTCTGCTGCAAAAAGACGCGTAGCCTGAACCGCGTTATGACATCGGGAGTGATCGGGCAGACCGACAGCATCAGTCTCTTGATGATGCTTGTCAGTCTGCCATGAACAGGGCGAAAAAGGCTTAGTGGTAGTTGACCGTCACCGCTGTGCTGACGACCTTCAGCCCCGGCGGCAAACTTCCGCCACCGGCGAAGCCAAACACCATATGTAACGTTTCACCGGCGGCGACCTCAGCCAGACCGCGTGTGCTGCCGCTGGCACCGTCCAGTTCGGTACAACGCTGTTCTGCACAGAGCCGGACCTGTAAACCGGAAGGCACCGGTTGGGTAAACTGATAACGCCAGTTCACCACGGTGATCGCCCCACTGACCTGACCTGGCGGGGTCAGCGGCTGCGACGACTGCCAGCTTCCCCGGTTCGCCATCAGTGGACCCGCCGCGCTGGCGCTCCAGGCACCGTCAGCGGCCTGAGCAAACAGCGGAAGCAGCAGCGAAAACAGCATTAGCGATCTCATTGTTTGCCACCGATGGTTGCGGTCATGCGAATCTGACGGTTATCGCTTAATTCCATATTGGACAGCACCACCAGCTGCGGCATGTTACGGCGCAGGAAGCGTGCCAGTAAGGCGCGTAACGGATGATTGACCAGCAGGACAGGCGGCGCGCCCATCATTTCCTGCCGTTGCAGGGCCTCCTGCGTCTGGGCTAACAGCCGATCGGCCAGGCCTGGCTCAAGTCCGCCACCGCCCTGCAAGGCCTGCAGCAGCAGGCGCTCCAGTGTCGCATCCAGGCCAATCACCTGCACTTCACCCGTGCCCGGGAACCACTGCTGCGTAATCGCTCTGCCCAGCGCCACGCGCACCACGCTGGTGAGTTCCTGCGGATCGCTTTGAACCGGCGCATGCTCTGCCAGGGTTTCAATAATGGTGCGCATATCACGAATCGAAACGCGCTCAATCAGCAGGTTCTGCAGGACTTTGTGCAGCGTTGTCAGCGTAATCACGCCAGGCACTAAATCTTCGGTCAGTTTCGGCATCTCTGAGGAGACGCGGTCCAGCAGTTGCTGCGCTTCCTGACGGCCAAACAACTCACTGGCGTACTGGCCAATCAGATGATTAAGGTGCGTCGCCACAACGGTACTGGCTTCTACTACGGTAAAGCCCTGAATCTGGGCCTGCTCTTTGAGCGCACCGTCAATCCACACCGCCGCCAGGCCAAAGGCAGGATCGACGGTTGCTTCACCCGGCAAGGTACCCGCGGCTGTGCCGGGGTTAATCGCCATCCAGCGTCCGGGATAGGCATCACCGCTGCCAATCTCCACGCCTTTCATTAAAATGCGGTAGCGCGCGGGTGGCAATTCCATGTTGTCACGGATATGCACCACCGGCGGCAGAAAGCCAACATCCTGCGCCACTTTTTTACGGATACTGCGGATACGACCAAGCAACTCACCGTTCTGGTTGTGATCGACCATCGGAATCAGGCGGTAACCCACTTCCATGCCCAGCGTGTCTTCAAGCTGCACATCAGTCCAGGAGGCTTCGGCAGAGGCAGGCGTTTCCATGGATTTTGCGATGCTGCTCGGCGATTCGACATTCTTCTTCGGCTGCATCTCGCGGCCACGTAACCACCACGCCAGCCCCAGTAAGGCCGCCGTAAACAGCAGGAACACAAAGTTAGGCATGCCAGGCACAAGCCCCAGCAAACCGATTACGCCGGCACTCAGCATGAGGACGCGCGGATCTTTGAACAGCTGCCCGACCATCTGCTCGCCGACGTCCTGGTCGGTTGCCACGCGCGTCACGATAACACCCGCCGCGGTAGAGATGACCAGCGCAGGGATCTGTGCGACCAGACCGTCACCGATGGTTAACAGCGTATAGGTTTCTGCCGCGTGGCCCGCATCCATACCATGCTGAACGATCCCCACCAGTAAACCACCGATCACGTTAATGACCATGATCAAAATACCGGCGATGGCATCCCCGCGTACAAACTTACTGGCACCGTCCATCGAACCGTAAAAGTCCGCTTCCTGAGTCACTTCGGCGCGACGACGCTTCGCTTCATCTTCGCCAATCAGACCCGCATTCAGGTCGGCGTCGATAGCCATCTGCTTACCCGGCATCCCGTCAAGCACAAAGCGCGCACCCACTTCGGCGATACGGCCCGCACCTTTGGTGATAACCATAAAGTTGATGATCACCAGGATGATAAACACCACGATCCCGATGGCGAAGTTTCCGCCAACCAGGAAGTGGCCAAAGGCTTCCACCACCCGTCCCGCCGCCGCGGCACCGGTATGCCCTTCCAGCAAAATAATACGCGTAGAGGCTACGTTCAGCGACAGGCGCAGCAGGGTCGAAAACAGCAGAATGGTGGGAAAGGCCGCAAACTCCAGCGTGCGCTGGGTAAACATGGCGACCAGCAGCACCATAATCGACAAGGCAATGTTAAAGGTAAACAGCAGATCAAGGATAAACGGCGGTAAGGGCAGAACCATCATCGACAAAATCATGATGATCAGCACCGGACCCGCAAGGACCTGCCATTGCATGTCTTTGAAGTTGCCTGGAAGGCGTAGTTTAGCGGCCAGATTAGCCATCGTTTTTGCTCTCTCCTGCAAAGTCCATCTCTGCCGGGACCGGCAGGTCTTTAGGTTTTACGGGCACCAGGCCACCTTCGCGCTTCCAGCGGCGAAGCTGCCAGACCCAGGCCAACACTTCCGCGACGGCCGCATAAAGGGCGCCAGGAATGTGTTGTCCGATTTCGGTATGACGGTATAACGCACGCGCCAGCGGCGGTGCTTCCAGAACCGGAATGCGGTGTTCTGCGCCCAGTTCACGAATGCGTAAGGCGATCTCGCCAGCGCCTTTGGCAATAACCTTGGGCGCACTCATTTTCTTCTCGTTATATTGCAGCGCAACCGAATAGTGTGTTGGGTTGGTAACGATCACGTCGGCCTTGGGCACATCGGCCATCATGCGACGACGGGCTGCCGCACGCATCTGCTGACGAATGCGCCCTTTAACGTGCGGGTCACCTTCCTGCTGCTTGTGCTCATCGCGAATTTCCTGGCGTGACATCCGCAATTTTTTAAAGTGGCTGTAAAGCTGCCAGAAAACGTCGTATCCCACCATGGGGATCAGGCCGAGCATGACCAGCGCACAACAGATAGCGATCATGTCCATGCCATGGATCAGGGCTGTGGTCGGCGACTCGGCAATCAGCCGAAGCATATCGGGCCAGTGCGTCCAGATGTACCAGCCTGCCACGCAGCCCACCAGAATGGTTTTCAGAATGCCTTTAAACAGCTCCGTCCAGGCCTGCGCGGCGAACATGCGTTTGAAGCCTGGCAACGGGTTCAGCTTGCTAAAATCCACTTTGATGGATTTGCCGCTGATGACCACGCCGCCCAGCAGCATCGGTGAGGCAATGGCCACCAGAACCAGCCCGCCCAGAAGCGGCAGAAGCGCGGCAATGGCCTGCATGATCAGATTACCGACGTGGGCGATGATAATTTTGTCATCGGTCACCATGCCGTGGTCGAAACTGAGTCCGGTTGACACCATTGCCGCCAGTCGATGGGCCATTGCCGTCCCGCCAACCCATAAAATCATGATGCCTGCCAACAGCATCAATAGTGAGGTTAACTCGCGCGAACGCGGAATCTGGCCCTCTTCACGCGCTTTTTCAAGTCGGTGGGCCGTGGGCGATTCTGTTTTGTCCTCATCACTGTTTTCTGACACCACAAACCTCGGTTGGCAGGAATTCTGAGCATAGAATGCCAAATTTGAGTTTGGTTAAAGCGTGGATAAAACGTGAAAAACACATGCTCTTTCACGGATAGCAAAAGAGAAAAGCGGAGTGGCCCGCGGTGAGCAGGCCACTTTTCAGAAGGGACCATCGCAATTTCGCGATGGCGAGACAGCCAGGTGATTAGAAACCGAGGCTGTCCAGCAGGTCATCTACCTGATCCTGGTTCGCAACAATGCCAGGGGCGGCAGCGTTAACCTGAGGACCGTTAAGCAGCGTAGTGCCAACCTGACGTTTTTCGGCGCTCACTTCTGGCATGTTTTCCAGCAGCACCATTAACAGCTGGCGCTCGATCTCCTGAATCACATCCATCATGCGTTTGATCACCTGACCGGTGAGATCCTGGAAATCCTGCGCCATC
Organism: Pantoea sp. PNA 14-12; assembly: GCF_004364735.1. Taxonomy (NCBI): domain Bacteria; kingdom Pseudomonadati; phylum Pseudomonadota; class Gammaproteobacteria; order Enterobacterales; family Erwiniaceae; genus Pantoea; species Pantoea sp. PNA 14-12. The sequence continues at coordinate 1,583,165 of NZ_SOAJ01000001.1, forward strand.
ATGATGTCGAGCAACTGCTTGTTAGTAAAAGAGGTGTGCTCAGGCACTTCCCCTAAATACTGACGCGTATCCGTCACCAGCTCGCGCGCATCGGCAAGTTCAATAGGATTCTCAAACCATGCATCCCAGCGTCCTTTAAGCGCAATCGCTCCCGCTTCCATTTTGTCCTGGTGCGGTTGCGCTGCTTCGACGCTGTTCAGCGCCCGGTCGGCCGCCTGAGCGGTCTTTTGCACTACATAGTCCAGACGATCACGGGCGTCAGGAATGGCTTCAGCAGCTTCTGCAATGGCCTGATCCAGCCCCAGCTCACGCAAACTATCACGCAGCATGCGTGTCAGTGAACCGATGCGGGAAATGATATCTTGTGCCGCGGCTTGCTCAGCTGATTTCGGAAGGTCGCTCATCACATCTCCTTACATACCCAGTTTTTCAAAAATTTTGCCCAGCTTCTCTTCAAGCGTGGCGGCCGTAAACGGCTTAACGACATAGCCGCTTGCACCCGCCTGAGCGGCAGCAATGATGTTTTCTTTTTTCGCTTCAGCCGTCACCATCAACACAGGCAGACTGGCCATGGCCGCATCTGCGCGAATGGTCTGCAGCAGTTGCAGGCCATCCATGTTAGGCATGTTCCAGTCGGAGATAACGAAATCGAAACCACCTGCCTTGAGTTTGGTTAACGCATCGACGCCGTCTTCCGCTTCTTCTACGTTATTGAAGCCCAGCTCTTTCAGCAGGTTACGGACAATACGACGCATCGTATTGAAGTCGTCCACCACTAAAAAGCGCATATTTTTGTCAGCCATATCTACTCCTGTGTTATCTCGCCCGGCAGGACGGGCCTGTTAAATACGCAATGCCTGTCCGGCGCTAATTTTCGCCAGCATGTGCTGGCTGATGTTGCTTAAATCCACTACTTCGCTCACACCGCCGCTGGCTATCGCCTCGCGTGGCATGCCAAAAACGACACAACTTGCTTCATTTTGCGCGATGGTCCAGGCGCCGGCACGATGCATTTCCAGCATGCCTGCTGCCCCATCGTTACCCATACCGGTCAGGATCACGCCAACGGCATTTCGCCCGGCGTTGATCGCCACCGATTTAAACAACACATCGACTGACGGTTTATGACGGTTAACTGGCGGACCGTCGTTCAGCTTCACGACATAGTTCGCACCACTGCGACCCAGCTCCATGTGCATCGCGCCGGGCGCGATATAAGCATGGCCAGGAAGAATACGCTCACCATCTTCGGCCTCTTTCACCGTAATCTGGCAGAGCTTGTTTAGCCGCTCGGCAAACGAACGGGTAAATCCCGGTGGCATATGTTGCGTAATCAGCAGCGCAGGGCTGGTGGCCGGTAGCGGCTGCAATACGTGGCGGATGGCTTCTGTACCGCCCGTCGATGAACCAATCGCAATCAGCTTTTCACTACTCAGCAGCGGACCGGCTTTCAGCGTGACCGGGGCAGGCATGGTGGTGCGCACATGCAGACGTGCCCGGGCAGCCGCGCGAATTTTATCGCCAATCATCTGGCTGTAAGCCAGCATACCTTCACGAATGCCTAACTGTGGTTTGGTCACGAAATCCACCGCACCGAGCTCAAGCGCACGCAGCGTGATTTCTGAACCCTGTCCCGTCAGTGATGACACCATCACGACCGGCATCGGGCGAAGACGCATCAGTTTTTCAAGAAAATCCAGTCCATCCATGCGCGGCATTTCAACATCCAGCGTCAACACCTGCGGATTAAACTGTTTAATTAAATCGCGGGCCACTAATGGATCCGGGGCCGTCGCCACCATTTCCATATCAGGATGACTGTTGATGATTTCTGTCATCAGTTGCCGCATCAGCGCAGAGTCATCTACGCACATCACGGTAATTTTGCTCATCATCTTTCCTTCGTCAGTCCATAAACGGTTTGCCCACGCAGCCAGAACTCTTTACTAATCTGGCTAAAGTTTTCTGAGTGTCCGGCGAACAGGATGCCGCCAGGCTTAAGCAGTGGAACAAAACGACGTAGAATTTTTTCTTGTGTTTCTTTATCGAAATAGATCATTACGTTACGGCAGAAAATGGCATCGAACGGACCCGGCAGGTTCCAGTCGTTGGCCAGCAAATTCAGCTGACTGAAATTCACCATATTCGCCAGTTCGGGGCGCACACGCACCATGCCAGCATGCGGGCCCGTACCCCGTAAAAAGAAACGTTGTAGCTGTGCAGGCGACAGCGTCCGTAATTCTTCCTGGCGGTAAACGCCCGCCACGGCTTTTTCCAGAACCTGGGTATCGATATCACTGGCATGGACCTGGAATTTACCGGGTCCGGTTCCCAGCGTTTCGGCCAGGGTAATCGCGATAGAGTAAGGTTCTTCGCCCGTTGAGGCGGCCGTGCTCCAGACGCTGAAATTGCCCTGACGTTTACGTGCATGTTCCGCCAGGATAGGAAAATGGTGCGCCTCGCGGAAAAAAGCGGTCAGGTTAGTGGTCAGAGCGTTGATAAACGCCTGCCACTCAGCACTGTTAGGATCGTTCTCCAGCAGGGCCAGGTAGCGACCAAAATCATCAATATTCAGCGTGCGCAGACGACGTACCAGACGGTTGTAAACCATCTCGCGCTTATGATCGGCCAGCACGATACCCGCGCGCTGATAGATGAGCTGGCTGATACGGCGAAAATGGGTATCGGAGAGGGGCAGCCGCTGCACCATCTGTGAGAGCAGCGTTGTCGCCTCTGGTTGATCTAATAACGTCGATTTCTTCATCTTTGCACCTGGCCTGAACTACACCTGTTAAACGTCTGCTGCTATGCCCAACCGCACATCAGCGGTTGGGCCATCCAGGCAATTAGAAGGTTTCCCAGTTCTCATCACTGCGTGATGAGGGTTGGCGAATGCCCTCTGACGGACTTTCTAAACGTAAACTTTTTGCCGCCGTTGTCTTGTTAACGGCCTGCGTGACAATTTCTTTACCAATATTGAAGACAGAAACCGCTTGTTTTAAGTTGCTGGCCTGATCTTCCAGTGCCGCAGCGGCGGCGGCCGACTCTTCAACCAGCGAGGCGTTCTGCTGTGTCACGCGATCCATCTCGGTCACGGCCAGGCCAACCTGGTCGATGCCACGGCTCTGTTCGTCTGAAGCAGAGGCAATCTCTCCCATGATGTCGGTGACGCGTGTGACGGCGCTGACGATTTCGTTCATGGTATCGCCTGCGCTTTCAACCAGGACTGAACCGGTATTCACGCGACTGACGGAGTCCTCAATCAGCCCTTTAATCTCTTTCGCCGCCTGTGCACTGCGCTGTGCCAGATTGCGCACCTCACCGGCAACCACCGCAAAGCCACGGCCCTGCTCACCCGCGCGTGCCGCTTCCACGGCCGCATTCAGTGCCAGGATATTGGTCTGGAAAGCAATGCCATCAATCACGCTGGTGATATCGGCAATTTTTCTGGAACTGCCCGCAATTTCTTTCATCGTGGTCACGACACCGTCCACCACTTTGCCGCCCTGCTGTGCGGTTTCAGAGGCATTCAGCGCCAGCGTCGACGCCTGACGGGCATTTTCAGCATTTTGCTTCACGGTCGCGGTAAGCTGTTCCATGCTGGCAGCGGTTTGCTCCAGCGAAGCCGCCTGCTGCTCTGTTCGCGACGACAGATCGTTATTCCCTACGGCAATTTCGCTGGCGCCGGTATAGATCGCATCGGCCCCATCACGGACGGTGCTGACCGTACGGACCAGTTCACGTTGCATCTCCTGCAGAGACGTCAGCAAATCGCCAATTTCATTACGTACGGTAATGGCGATAGGCTGCGTCAGGTCACCCCGTGCGATATGCTGGATATGATCGATACTCTGTTTTAACGGGCGAATCAGCAGGCTGCGCATAAGATTCCACACCAGCACGATCACCAGCAGCGTAACGACCAGCGTCCCCGCAACCAGCATAATCATGCGCTGATAAGCGGCATTATTGGCATCGATGCCTTTCTGGCTCAGTACCAGGTTGTAGTTAAGCCAGTCGTCATAATCTTTTTGGAATTTGTCCTGATAACTTTGTGTCGGCTGATCAACAAACCCTTTAAAGTTGCCGTTGCCCAGAAACACAATCAGTTCCGCCAGACCATCGTGGAATTGTTTGTAATTGGCCTGTAGCGTCAGCACGTTAGCCGCACTTTTTCCTTTCTCTGACAGGTTGGCATTGAATAATTCATAGCCCTTTTCAGCCTGTTTCAGCTCACTGTCAGCCAGCGCCACCAGCTCTTTTACGGTGGCTCCCGAACCTGCCATCTGCCCATCCTGCAAATAACGAATGCCCGCACGGTTTAAGGTATTACGTGCCTGGACAAGCGCAACCCATGACGTTCCCATGGCGCGTTGCAAGGTGCTAAGACGCTGGTTATAAGCAAAGTTTTCTTTATCTTCCGTAACCGTTTTGAAAAATACCCCACCCGAGAAAACCTGCAGCAAGGCAAAAAGCCCCAGTACACACAGGAGGCCGGTGACAACGCGTACTCGACTAAACATAGAAACCTCATTCATTAGCAATTCGATTCTGTTTATCGGCCCGCGCAGGCGGAACTTTACTGACAGCGTGAATTGATCATCACGCTGGCAGTAAAAACTGTCAGAACGCTTAAGTACGGGAGATTTTGAAGACGGAAACGGCCTGGGACAGTGAGCTCGCCTGTTGCTCCAGCGCGGCGGCGGCGGCGGCAGATTCTTCCACCAGCGAGGCGTTCTGTTGCGTCACGCGATCCATTTCTGTCACCGCCTGCCCCACCTGATCGATACCGCGGCTTTGTTCATCCGATGCCGAGGCAATTTCACCCATGATGTCGGTCACGCGGGTGACGGCACCCACAATATTATTCATGGTGCTGCCCGCGCTCTCGACCTGCTGCGAACCACTGTCAACGCGGGCAACAGAATCTTCAATCAGCCCTTTAATCTCTTTGGCAGCCTGCGCACTGCGCTGCGCCAGGCTACGTACTTCGCCGGCGACAACCGCGAAGCCACGGCCCTGCTCGCCTGCACGCGCCGCTTCGACGGCGGCGTTCAACGCCAGGATATTCGTCTGGAAAGCAATACCATCGATCACACTGATAATGTCAGCGATTTTCTTAGAACTGTCTGCAATTTCTTTCATTGTGCTGACGACGCCATCCACAACTTTGCCACCCTGCAAGGCGGTTTCAGATGCGGTATGGGCGAGTTGTGAAGCCTGACGCGCATTATCCGCATTTTGTTTCACCGTGGCGGTCAGTTGCTCCATGCTGGCGGCGGTCTGCTCAAGCGAGGCCGCCTGCTCTTCCGTGCGTGCGGACAAATCGTTATTGCCCGCGGCGATTTCGCTGGCACCCGTAAAGATCGCATCGCAACCGCTGCGGACTTCACCCACCGTTGTCACCAGAGATTGTTGCATCTCACGGATCCCGGCGGCCAGTTGGCTCATCTCATTACGGCCTTCTACCTTCACTGGCTGCGTCAGATCACCGGAGGCAATCGTGCGGATATCCACCAGCAGACGTTGCAGAGGATAAATCAGCACCTGGCGCAGGCCAAACCAGCAACCAATGATCACCACGACCACCAGAGCGCCGACCATGCCCAGCAACCACATCATCTGAGTAAAGGCTTGCTGGTTTTGTTCTGCACCGTGGGAAGACAGCTCGCTCTGCTTAAGACGCCAGGCCGTATAGGTGGCCTGCATGGCCTGTTGCTTCTGTTCAATGTTCTGTTTGAACATGCCTTCCAGATCTTTGGCTTTCAGGCTGGCGATCATCCCGCGCAGACCGGTCAGATAGGCGGCAAAATGGTTTTGTAACTGATCGCGCATTTCGGTATCCGCGCCTGGCGTTTCCGGAATGGCATTAAACTCGGCAAGATACTGCTCACCTTTATTGGCTTCGCTAATGGCTTTGTCCGTCAGGCTGTCCAGCTGACCGCCGTTCATTTGCGATGCCAGACTGGTTTGTAACCGCAACATGGCGCGGTTGAGCGTAGTACGTGACTGGTTCAGAGCCATATAGGCATCCGTCATGGCCGCCACGTTGCGTGTTGAAATCTGCGACAAGGCAAACGCCGCTTTATCATTATTGAGCGCTGACCAAAACAGGCTGCCTGACAGCAGTTGCAGGGCACCGAAAAGCATCAGTACCGTAATCAGACTGGTCACCACTTTTATCCGTTTTAACATCTTTTTCCCCGACTAAATAAGTAACGTGCAGGGGCTGTATCGGCGGCAACGCAGGATGTTTTAGCCATTCCGCTTTTAAAAAGGGGTTCAAATGACTTTTGTAATTATTGAAACCAGAGCAATATGCTAATCCTGGAGCAGGATCACAGACAGCGTGTTTTTTGAAAGGTCGACGGGTGAAGGAAAGGCGGTGATGACAGGTTCGGCGTGCAGAATAACAACACGGGCCAGCGTTGGCTGGCCCGTGTTTAACGATTACGCGGTACGCAGGTTGTCGACCAGCGCCATCTCTTCGCTGCTCAGCAGCTTTTCGATGTCGACCAGAATCAACATGCGCTCGCCCAGTGCACCCAGACCTGTCAGGTACTCTGTTGACATAGTCACAGCGAACTCAGGTGAAGGACGGATCTGTTCCTGCGTCAGCGACAGGACATCCGACACACCGTCAACCACGATACCGACGACGCGGTTTTCGAGATTCAGCACGATCACCACGGTATTTTCGTTGTACTCAACGTCTGGCTGTGAAAACTTCACGCGCAAATCGATAATTGGCACGATAACGCCGCGCAGGTTTGTCACGCCGCGAATAAAATCAGGCGTGTTGGCAATGCGGGTTACCTGATCGTAACCACGAATTTCCTGAACCTTCAGAATATCGATGCCGTACTCTTCATCACCCAGCGTGAAGACCAGGAACTCCTGTCCAACGGTTTCGCCAGCAATTTTTGTCACGGTTGCCATTCCACTCATGTTATTTACCCTTTCGTTATCAATCAGGCGGCAGCGCCGGCCACACGTTTTTCACGGTTAAGTGATTGCAACGCCGAAACGTCTACAATCAGCGCCACGCTGCCATCGCCAAGGATGGTGGCGGCTGAAATACCTGGAACTTTGCGATAGTTGCTTTCCAGGTTTTTGACCACAACCTGGTGCTGACCGATTAACTGGTCCACCAGCAAAGCGTAACGCTTGCCCGCGCTCTGCAGAATCACCACAATGCCCTGCGTCGCTTCGGTTTTCGCCTCTTTCACGTCAAAGACGTTCCACAGTTCAACCAGTGGCAGGTATTCGCCGCGCACTTCCAGAACACATTCGCCGCCCGCCAGGGGTTTCAGCTCTTCAGCACGCGGCTGTAACGATTCCATCACCGCATTCAGCGGCAGAATAAAGACTTCGTTCGCTACGCGCACTGACATGCCGTCCAGAATCGCCAGCGTCAGCGGCAGCAGAATACGGATGGTGGTGCCTTTGCCTTGTTTTGAGGCAATTTCAACATGGCCACCCATTTCCTGAATGTTACGTTTCACCACGTCCATGCCCACACCGCGGCCAGATACGTCGGTGACCTGCTCTGCCGTTGAGAAACCTGGCGCGAAAATCAACATGCCGACTTCTTCATCGCTCATGTTTTCATGCACCGGCAGTCCCGATGACAGAGCTTTTGCCAGGATACGTTCGCGGTTAAGGCCCGCACCGTCATCTGACACTTCGATACAGATGTTGCCGCCCTGGTGTTCTGCTGACAGCGTCAGATTACCTGTGGCAACCTTACCTGCCGCAATACGTTTTTCCGGGGTTTCGATGCCGTGGTCAAGACTGTTACGCACCAGGTGCGTTAACGGATCGATGATACGTTCGATCAGACTCTTATCGAGTTCCGTCGAGCTACCCAGTAACGTCAGTTCAACTTCTTTGCCCAGCTTGCTGGCCAAATCACGCACCAGACGTGGGAAGCGACTGAAGACGTACTCCATAGGCATCATACGAATCGACATCACAGATTCTTGCAGGTCACGCGCATTACGCTCAAGCTGCCCCATGCTGTTCAACAGTTCGCCGTGCGCGACCGGGTCCAGTTCACCTGAACGTTGTGCCAGCATTGACTGGGTAATCACCAGTTCACCCACCAGGTTAATCAGCTGATCGACCTTCTCAACCGCAACACGGATGCTGCTTGATTCGCTGGTCTTCGCGGGCGCGGCAGCGCGTTTGCTTTCGCGTTTCACTGCGGCAACCGGCAATTCGGTCACGGTCGCAGTCTGAACATCGGCAACCGCAGGCGCATCCACGCTTTCGGCTACCGCCGCGGCAGCGTCAGCACCCGGGAAGCGAATCTGCGCTTCATCAATAACGAAACACAGCACAGCAATAATGTCGTCTTTGCCTACGCCGGTAATGTGGCACTCAAGCGTATTGCTGCCTTTCTTCACGTTGCTGAGCGTGCCAAGATTACCCAGCTCTTCCAGCATCAGGTCGATATCTTTTTCTTTCAGGTCGACCAACTGGAGGTGAACACCTTCAGCATCAGTGGAGGCGGATTCTGCCTGACTGACAGGCGTTTCAAGCGCAACCACAACCGGTGCTTCAACCGGCTGACCTTTCGCCTCTAACGCCAGCTGGCGTAATGCTTCACAGATATACTTGAAGCTTTCCGCGTTAGGCTCTTGCGCGGTTTTATAAGCATCTAGCTGTTCCTGCATAATATCTTTAGTTTCCAAAAACAGATTGATGATGTCGGTGCTGAGCTGCATCTCGCCGCGACGAGCACCATCCAGAATGTTTTCCAGGATGTGGGTTGTTTCCTGTAAAACCGTAAAACCAAAGGTTCCGGCTCCGCCTTTAATCGAGTGGGCGGCGCGGAAGATGGCGTTAAGCTGTTCAGAGTCTGGCTCCTGGGGATCGAGTCCCAACAGGTGTTGCTCCATATCCGCTAACAGCTCATCGGCTTCATCAAAAAACGTCTGGTAAAAATCGCTGATGTCCATGCTCACGGGAATCACCTCGGCTGTGAGGGGGCTGCTGTATTCACCGCACCTGCCGAAGACGCTGGCGGTGCGGAGGTTGTTTTCGTTGCATCCGCCGGTAGGGCTGACGGTGCAGGCGTTATTGTTGTTACCGCACGAACCGAAGAGGTTGACGTCGCGGAGGTCGCTGTTTTCGCCGCGACCGCCGGTGAGGCTGACGATGCGGAGGCTGCTGTTTTCACCGCGCTCGTCGATGACGCTGACGAGGCGGCGGTCGCGGCTTTCTCTGCGCTCGTCGATGCGGCTGACGGTGCGGAGTTCGCTGTTTTCACTGCATCCGCCGACGTGGCAGTTGCAGGTTTGGAAGATGTTTTATCAGCCGCATTACTGCCGGGTGCTGACGGCGCGGTCACTTTTTCTAAGGCAGAGGGATCGCTAATCTGAACCGCGTCACTTTCTGCGTTCTCTTTCTCAATCGCGGCTTCGGTATCATGGTTCAACACCAGCAAACTGATACGACGGTTAACGGCATCATCGCCGCCGCGATTTTTCAGTTTCATGGTATCCGCCATGCCGACGATACGCAGAATCTTTCCACCATCCAGCCCACCAATCACCAGTTCACGACGTGACGCATTGGCACGGTCCGCTGACAATTCCCAGTTGCTGTACCCTTTATCACCGGTCGCATACTGAATGTCATCCGTATGGCCCGCGATACTGATACGGTTAGGGATGTCATTCAAAATCGGGGCAATCGCGCGCAAAATATCACGCATATAAGGTTCAACTTCTGCACTGCCGGTCTTGAACATCGGGCGGTTCTGGCTGTCGATGATCTGAATACGCAGCCCTTCATCAACCATATTAATAATCAGGTGCGGACGCAGCGCTTTCAGGCGCGGATCAGCTTCGATTAACTGGTCGAGCTTTTCACGCAGGCGGTTGAGGCGAATTTCATCCAGCTTGCGTTTCTGCGCATCCATATCCACAACCTTTTTGACTTCACCTTCTTTCTTCGTAGCATCGTCTCCTCCGCCTGGGATCGGGCTGCTACTGTCGCTACTTCTCTGTCCACCCGTCAGCGCCACTTTTAAGGGCGTCTGAAAATATTCTGCTATCTGGATAAGCTGTTGTGGGCTGGCGATCGACAGCAGCCACATCACCATAAAAAATGCCATCATCGCCGTCATAAAGTCGGCATAGGCGATTTTCCATGAGCCATGTCCTCCTTCATGTTTTTTATGTTTGCGCTTTCTAATCAGCACAATTGGGCGATTGCCATGTTTCATGAGGTCTGATCCGAAGTCTGTTTAGCCGGGTTCTTCGCGTTGCGAACGTGTTCTTCCAGTTCGCTGAACGATGGACGCTCAGCTGAATAAAGCGTTTTACGACCAAACTCGACGGCGATCTGCGGTGCATAACCGTTCAGGCTGGAAAGCAATGTCACTTTCACGCACTGCATCATCTTGGTCGTTTCAGCACACTTCTGACGTAATACCGACGCCAGAGGCGAAATAAAACCGTATGCCAGTAAAATCCCGAGGAACGTTCCCACCATGGCATGTGCCACCAGTGCACCCAGCTCGGCGGCTGGACGGTCAGCTGACGCCAGGGCATGAACCACGCCCATTACCGCCGCAACGATACCGAAAGCGGGCAGGCCATCGCCGACGGCAGCGATACTTTGTGCCGGCACTTCACACTCGTGTTCATAGGTTTCAATCTCTTCATCCATCAATGCTTCGATTTCGAAAGCATTCATGTTGCCGCTCACCATCAGGCGTAAATAATCGGTGATGAAGTCGACTAACTGTTTATCGGCTAAGATGCGGGGATAATTAGCAAAAATTTCACTCTGGGCGGGATCTTCAATATCACGCTCAAGCGATAACATGCCTTGCTGGCGAGATTTCGCCATCAGCCGGTAAAGCAATGCCATGAGATCCATGTACACCGCTTTGTTGTATTTCGAGCCGCGGAACAGCAGCGGCAGAGCTTTGAGGGTCTTCTTGATCGATTTACCGTTGTTGCCCACCAGAAACGCGCCGACGCCCGCCCCGGCGATCATCAGCAGTTCTGCAGGCTGGTAAAGCGCGCCAAGATGGCCGCCCACTAAAGCGTATCCGCCCAACACGGAACCTAATACAACGATGTAACCTAAAATTATCAGCACAGAAAAATCCTTACGTCCGTAACGTGTTGGTCGACGTTAAGCCAGAGAAACCGGAGATGTTCACCCTGTGGAGGCAAAAAAAAAGCAGCGGGATTAACCGCTGCTGGATGACTTCCACATTGCGAACAAATTTAAACGGCGTGTTTAACCTGTTCATCCAGCAGTTGTGGAAAGATATCGGCAGTATCTGCAGAAAGTTTACGTCTTTTTACGGCACGTGATGGTGGCTGGCACAGGCTGCAGACAAAGCTGCCAACAGGCTGATGTGCATGATTAATAAAGCTGCCGCTGCAGCATTTACAATCTGATAATTCCAGCATACCGCTTTCAACGAATCGCACCAGGGTCCAGGCGCGTGTTAGCGCCAACAGCGGGCCCTCGTCCGATTGCGGGCACTGCTCGAGATAAAGGCGGTAGGCTTTAATCACCGCATCAATCCCTTTGCTCAAACCGGTTTTCAGTAAAAACGTCCAGGCATTACAGAACATTGAGGCATGAATGTTCTGTTCCCAGGTCATGAACCAGTCAGTCGAGAATGGCAACATACCTTTAGGGGGTGGACTGCCACGCAACTCTTTATAGAGTTTGATCAAGCGACCGCGGCTCAGCTGCGTCTCGCTCTCCAGCATTTGTAAGCGCGCACCCAGTGTGATCAGCTCCATAGCGAGCTGAATATCACGCGCTTCCTGAACAATACTTTTCTCACCCATTATACCGCCCTCTTTTTAGTAGGCGCGGCGTCTTTCGACGCACTGCGTAATAAACGGCTGGATAAAAGAATCCCAGTATGGATTTGTTGTAAATCATCCACACGTGATTCCTGCGTCAGGCGATTAATAACGGTGCTATCGGTGAAACGAAACTGACACACAAGTTGGTTGGTCTCAGCTAATTTCACCATTTCAGGTAAGGTTAATTCAGACAATGCGTCAGCCATCTTTTCATCGATCCCGAGGCGAAACATCGCAGAAGCTTTTTCCTGGTTAATTAATCGCTGCGCGAGCAGTAAATATGACAAGTTGATATCGTAAATATGTTTTAGTAATTCAGATGTACCCATTTTTCCATCCTGAGAGACGCGACGTAACTTACCGCAGATGACATCTCTGCGTATCGAGCTGCTGGTTGGTAAATCTAAAGATGGCAAAATAATTAAACATAAAAAGCAATGGTTCTGAGTTCTGCTTCTTTTTGCGACCCTGTCTGTCCGGTCAGAAGTCAATCTTTTCAGTCCACCTTATTCTTAAGTCGATAACCTTCTTCCCTGAGGCTTGCTTGCTTTTTTTAAGACTAATCCGAAAACAAGGCAAATCTATATCGGATGATCCTTACATACAACGACAGTTCGGTGAAATTTTAGATAAAGTGTGACGCAGGTCACACTTTTACCTCTATTTTCTTCAGTAACGCTTTATTATCCCTTCCTCACTGTCTGTTTTTTGCGCAATTTGACGTTTTTTTTACAGGGATTTGTCCTGAGCTGGACTTAATTGGCTACAAAAATCAGGGATGATTCTGTAAGGCAGGCAGAATTCCTGTTTATCTCAATGAATGGAATTTGCACCCTATTTAGAACCAGCCAAAACCATAAAACCAGTGGAATATGCTACCCATGGCGCGCATTATTTGTATTTAAATTAGTCAGTTAGGTGATAAGACAAAAAGAAGGGAAAACAGGGGCAGAAGGCCGACAATTCTGATTACGCGCTTTCTGACAATCCGTCGTAAAGGCTGAAAGCAACCCGTTTAGAGAGCGTACACCGATGTAACAAGGAGTTACATTAAGGATATGAATGAATTGCAGGCAGGAGAGTTTTATGCATTTTAACTATCGGCAGGAATGAAGAGAACTTTAGCTTAAACAGGTAAAGAAAGTGAATGGTGGTGTTAATTGCACATTTTTACGCCACTTTGCCGTCAGACGGACGCCTGGCGACGCAAAAGCGCTTTTGAGTTAGGGGACAATCATTAGCAACAGCGTGTATGCAAAAGCGGCGGGATGTAACGCACAGCAAGCCTTCCCTGGCTTGCTCTGCTGTCAGGCGAGTTTCGGAAAGGTGGCAACCTTGTTTGCCATGCCGTGATCGGCACTCCGCGGGGCAATCTTCTCAAGATCACGCAGGAAGTTTTCGCGCCATGCGGTGATGTCGTTTTTACGCAGTACCGCCATCATATCGTTATAGCGTGAGATACGCTCGGTACGGGGCATGGTAATCGCTTTATCCAGCGCCGCGGCCACTTCATCGCGGTCATAAGGGTTCACGATGAGCGCGGACGTCAGCTCGTTAGCCGCACCGGCAAAACGGGACAGTACCAGCACACCCGGATCGTCCGGGTCCTGCGCCGCCACGTACTCCTTCGCCACCAGGTTCATCCCGTCACGCAACGGCGTCACTAAGCCGACATCCGTTAAACGGAAAATTTTCATCAATAAACGACGGTCAAAGTGCTGGTTAAGATAATAGAGTGGCGTCCAGCCCAGGGTGCCGTATTTCCCGTTGATGCGCCCTGCCTCGGTTTCTAACTGATGACGAATATCCTGATAGGCCTGCACATCGCCACGAGACGTTGGCGCAATCTGCGAGTAACGAATCTTGCCGTGATGCTGCGGGTAGTTTTCCAGCAGCGCTTCATACGCCAGGAAGCGTTCCGGCAAGCCTTTCGAGTAATCCAGACGTTCGCAGGCAATGATATTGCGCACATCGCCCAGCTCCTTCTTCATCGCCGCCATTTTGGGTGGCAATGGCCCTTCAGCCATCTCCTTAATGCTGTCAGGTTCAATCCCTATCGGGTACACCTCCGTCATAAAGGTATTGCCATAGGCGCGATGTTTTTTGTCACCTTTATTCTGCAACTGCGTCAGCTGGCTCACACTGTCGAGGAAGGCGACGCGATCAGATTCCGTCTGGAATCCTAACAGATCGTATTCGCACAACATTTCCAGCAGTTCTCTGTGCGGCGGCAGCGCATTGAAAATTTCGGGCGTCGGGAAAGGAATATGCAGGAAGAAACCGATGCGGTTGTTGATGCCTGCCCGGCGCAGCGCGGCGGCAAACGGCAGGAAGTGGTAGTCATGAATCCACAGAATGTCGTCAGGCTTGATCAGCGGTTTCAGCCGCTGCGCGACGGCATCATTAACTTCGCAGTATCCTTCCCAGGCTTCACGCTGGAACTGCACCAGGTCTAAGCGGTAATGGAAAGCAGGCCAGATAACGGTATTAGAAAACTGACAATAATAGAGATCGTACTCGTTCTGGCTCAGCGGGAAGGAGGCATATTCAATACCATCATGCTCCGTTACCGATACCGGGTTTTCTTCCTCACCCGAAAATTCACTTATCTCACCGTTCCAGCCAAACCACAGTCCACCCGTGCTTTTCAGCGCATCCAGGATGCCAACGGCAAGGCCGCCCGCGCTGGTTTTGTTCCCATTTGGCATGGCGATACGGTTAGATACAACAACTAAACGACTCATAACCTAAACTCCTTACCAACGTTATCTTGCTCTAATTGTAATCGTGTTCTTTCCAGCCAAGCATAGACATCCGTAACGTCATGTAAACGATAACGTGCCTGGCTTTCGCCTTCTCCCACTTTCACGGAAATCCCGTGCATGGCATTGACGGCGGCAAAGCCTTTCTCATCGGTCAGATCGTCACCGATGAACACCGGAATACGTCCCGCGAACGGGGCTTCCTGCATAAATGCCTGTACAGCCGCGCCTTTATCAATGCCGGTCGGTTTAATTTCAACCACACACTTTCCGGGCTGCAACGTCAGACCCGAGAAACGTTCGACGGCGGCCTGCGCAAGGTGCAATATGTCCTGCTCATGTGCCATCGCCCGACGATAATGGAGGGCAAACGCCATCCCTTTCGCTTCAAGCTGCGTATCTGGCCAGTGGGCCATTTCGGCTTCCAGCATCTGTTTTAGCTGACGTTCAGTCTCTTCGGGCAGTGACACGCGGTGCACCTTGCCCTCCGCGTCACGACGTTCAGCGCCATGCACGCCGGCAGCCGGCGCGTGCAACGGTGCCGCAAGCGCATCCAGTTGCTCAACAGGACGACCTGATACCAGCGCCAGCGCGCCGTGGCATAAAGAAGAGAGGCGTTGCAGCTCTGCTACAACCTGTTCTGGAATGAAAGCGGCATCCGGCTGGGGCTGTATCGCTGCCAGCGTGCCATCAACATCAAAAAAGAAGGCATACAGACCGCCGCTCAATGACGGAAACGAGGCATTACTTTCTGCCGTCTGGGTCACGTGTCTTCTCCTGTAAACGGGTTCATCATCAGGACATCGCAGCAGAGAGCGTTCAGCAAGAGGTCGGCGCAAGGCCGAATGAAGTAAGGAGACTGCGCGGTAAAACCCTGCAATTCGGTAACTCTTTCTCCAAAAACATACGCGTTAAGTGCTGAAAAACTCACTGACTGTCGTTGTCGCCCCATAAAGTGTAGACGCAATCCTGCATTCTGCCAGAAATATGCATTTCCTGTGCCAGCCGTCACGCTTAATTCTGCTGCTGGCAATAACGGCGATTACCGGCCTGCTCACGCCGACTTATTTTGCGCCTGCAAAAAAGAAATAAAAATGTAATAAATGGTCCTGTTTAAGGTTTTCCTAATCTTTCTTATCCATACTGTTCACTTATTACCGTCTGACTTTCATTGTTGCGCGTTAATGCGAATGTATTAGCCAATAATAATGGAGACATTCACTAATGATTCAACCCGGATAAAATAACATTTTTTATTATTCCGACTTTATATTAATAGTCAGTCCGTCATGTTGCCCTTTCGCATTTGATAAAACGTCTTATTACGGGTTAAGGCATTATGCCGGGCGAGACGAAAAGGGGCTGATTTGCAGCCCTTTATCTCATCTTTAATTAACGTTTCCGCTGAGCTAATTTGAGTGACAACATTCGTCATGTCAGCAACAATCCCGGCATGTTTGCCCAAAGCAGGCACAGCCGACGAAACCGGGACGGCCTGCCTTATCCACTTGCCGGACAAGGTTGTCAAGGTGAGTTCGCGCAAGAGCGACCCGCTATTGCTGTGTCCGGTCATCGGTACTGATACAAAAGAGGTATCCTGTTAAGCGCTTATGAAAATATTAATTGTTGAAGACGATGCTCTGCTGCTGCAAGGTCTTGTTCTGGCGCTGGAAGGCACGGGCTATGTCTGCGATGCGGTTTCAACGGTCCGTTCCGCGGAAGCTCATCTTGCCAGCGGGCTTTACAGTTTGATCGTGCTGGATGTCGGCCTGCCGGATGAGGATGGACTGCACTTTCTGCAGCGTCTTCGCCGTCAGAAGCAGATGCAGCCTGTATTGATTCTTACCGCGCGTGACACGATTGATGAGCGCATCGCCGGGCTGGATGCAGGTGCCGATGACTATCTGATCAAGCCTTTCGCGCTGGATGAACTGCTGGCAAGGATTCGTGCCCTTATCAGACGTCATGTTAACCAGGGGGATACGCGCGTGGAGGTGGGCAACCTGTCGCTGGATATGACACATCGCCAGATCCATCTGGATAACGCCTTGCTTGATCTCACCCCTAAAGAGTTTTCGATTCTGTCTCGCCTGATGCTCAAAGCGGGCCATCCGGTGCACCGCGAATTGCTGTATCAGGATATCTACAATTTTGATAACGAGCCTTCGACCAATACGCTGGAAGTGCATATCCACAACCTGCGTGACAAGATCGGCAAAAGCATGATCAGAACGGTTCGCGGCTTCGGCTATGCCCTGTCCCCCTCCCAAACTGATAACGAGATGCCCGAGACATGAATACTGACCGCACCGGGACGACCATGCGTTTTCGGCTGCTTCTCACGATTGGCCTCATTATGCTGTTTTTCCAGCTCATCAGCGTGGCCTGGCTCTGGCATGAAAGTCAGGAACAGGTGCAATTTTTAGTTGAGGCGCATCTGCAGAACCGCAACATGGACCGGCATGTGCATAAAGAAGTCCGCGAAGCCGTGATGAGTCTTGCCCTGCCCAGTCTGGTGATGATTACGCTGACGCTGCTCCTGTGCTATCAGGCGGTACGCTGGATTACCCGCCCGCTCTATCAGTTGCAGCGTGAACTGGAGAACCGGAGCGAGGTAAACCTGGAACCTATCACCTTTTCCGGATCGGTGCAGGAGATTGACGCTGTTACGCACTCTGTGAATCGCCTTGTCGCACGTCTGACAGACAGTCTGGAACGTGAACGCCTGTTTACGGCCGATGTGGCCCATGAGCTGCGAACGCCGCTGGCAGGTTTACGCTTACATCTTGAGTTGCTACAACGAAATCAGGCCGTCGATACGCAACCTTTATTACATCGTCTGGATCAGATGACAGGAAATGTCGCCCAGTTGCTGCAGCTGACCCGTGCCGGCCAGCAGTTTACCTCGGGCAGCTACCAGCAGGTTGCCCTCATCGATGAAGTGATTGTGCCTATGGAAGCGGAGTTGAGTGCGATGCTTGCCGTGCGTCATCAAACGTTAACCCTTGATGTTGAGCACAGCTTCAGGGTGAAAGGCGATGCGATCCTGTTACGAATGCTTCTGCGCAATCTGGTGGAAAACGCCCACCGTTACAGCCCATCTGAAAGTAATATCACCGTGCGGCTTGAAAACACACCAGGCCCGGCGCTGATTGTGGAAGACGAAGGTGACGGCATTGATGAAAGCAGGCGCGGCGAGTTAAGCAAAGCCTTTGTCCGCATGGATACGCGCTATGGTGGCATTGGGCTGGGCCTGAGTATCGTCAGTCGGATTGTGCAGTTACATCATGGACAGTTTCTGCTGGAAAATCGCCCTGACCGTTCAGGTTGCCTGGCCAGGGTCCTTTTCGCGGTGGACTGATTCAGTTCACAAACCAGCAGGCCAGAAAGCTGATGACAGCGCTGACGGCAAGAATAACGGCAACGTACTCGCTGAATGGGCGTGATACGAAAGAGGTGGCGGTAACAGTCGTGGTTTTCATAGCGTCTCCTGTAGAATCCACCTCAGTATCGCTGCCCTGTGTTAAGGAAACATTAAGCGCTACATTCCCTGTCGCTGCTTAAACCTTCCCGACAGGGTGCCCACCGCTTGCCCTGTTCCCTGCTACGCTAAACGCATCGTGTGACAAAAAGGCCCCACATCAGACGGCGTTTAACGCGGCTCTCTTTACGCTGACGTCTTCAGAGATGTTGAAAATGCCTGACGTCATCCCCACCTCTTTCCTTCAGACCAGACAGGAGTAACATTTATGGCAATCGAATATGCAGTAATCGCAGGCGGCTGTTTCTGGTGTACAGAAGCGGTTTTTAAAGACGTGATTGGCGTTGAGTCAGTCGAAAGCGGTTACACCGGCGGCGAGCGCCCTAATCCGACCTATGAGCAGGTCTGCAGTGGCGCCACCGGTCATGCAGAAGCCATTCGCATTGGCTTTGATCCTGAGAAGGTCAGCTATGGCGATTTGCTGGACATCAGCTTTGCCACGCATGATCCAACACAGCTTAATCGCCAGGGCAACGACATCGGCACTCAGTATCGCTCCGCCATTTTCCCCGAAACACCCGAGCAGGAAGCTGAAGCCCGTGCCGCGATTGCACGCGCTCAGCAGGATCATGATAAACCGATTGTCACAACCATTGAGCCATTAAAGGCCTGGTATCCGGCAGAAGGTTATCATCAGGACTACTGGGAAGGTGCCGGCCAGCGAAACGGCTATTGCATGGCGGTGATTCCCCCTAAACTGCAAAAGCTGCGCAAGAGTTTTGCCAGTCGGGTTAAAACCGCCCAGTAACCGCCTGCCGCTGAGCGGACTTTACACTGCGTAAAAACGGGCGTTTTGTGATTAAAAAACCCGATTTTGCGCAGCCTTAACGCGATTCGTTCAGAGCTTAAGCGAATAGAAAAAAAGAAAAAAATAGTGCTTGACCGTTTCAGGTCGACTCCCTATAGTAGCGCCCCGTTGACCCAGCGCGGTCAGCAACAATTTGCGGTGAGGTGTCCGAGTGGCTGAAGGAGCACGCCTGGAAAGTGTGTATACGGCAACGTATCGGGGGTTCGAATCCCCCTCTCACCGCCACATTCAAAGAAGAGTCCAGACTAACCTCTGGACTTTTTTTTTGCCTGTTCTCCTGAGAGGGGGATGAGAACCCCCGACCGGGGGCGACAAAACGGCAACGCCGTTTTGCATGGCCGCCAGGCCACCCGAAGGGCGAGCGCAGCGAGTGAATCCCCCTCTCACCGCCAGATTTGAAGAAGCGTCCAGACTCACCTCTGGGCTTTTTTTTGCATATTCTCCTGAGAGGGGGATGAGAACCCCCGACCGGGGAACGACAAAACGGCAACGCCGTTTTGCATGGCCGACAGGCCACCCGAAGGGCGAGCGCAGCGAGTGAATCCCCCTCTCACCGCCAGATTTGAAGAAGCGTCCAGACTCACCTCTGGACTTTTTTTTGCATGTTCTCCTGAGAGGGGGAGGAGAACCCCCGACCGGGGGGCGACAAAACGGCAACGCCGTTTTGCATGGCCGCCAGGCCACCCGAAGGGCGAGCGCAGCGAGTGAATCCCCCTCTCACCGCCAGATTTGAAGAAGCGTCCAGACTCACCTCTGGACTTTTTTTTTTGCATATTCTCCTGAGAGGGGGGATGAGCACCCCCGACCGGGGGGCGACAAAACGGCAACGCCGTTTTGCATGACCGCCAGGCCACCCAAAGGGCGAGCGCAGCGAGTGAATCCCTCTTTATCGTCCTCTGTCGCACCCAATAAAAAAGGCCTGCCGGTTCGCCCGCAGGCCCTTAAAGCACTCGCGCTCACGCGTTACTGCTTATCCCGTGCCCACGTCGCGCTGCTGACATTCACCTTCACCGGCAACAGACCGATCTGGGTAAATTTATCGGCCAGCGCCTGCTGTTCGTTAAACACGTTGGGCGTCATACGTTCCGCCCCAAACGGCATGCGGGCCAGCGCGCGCTGCCAGATGGGTACAGGCAACCCCGTGGAGCCGGAAAGGATTTTTGCGGCGTCAGCCTGATGACTGTTTGCCCAGGTGCTCAGCTGACTCAGCGCGTTCAGCACCTGTTTCGCCGTCTCGGGATGACCATCAGCAAATTTGCGGCTGGCCAGGAAAAAGGTGTAATGCGGCACTAAGCCTTCGGCATTTTTCAGCAGGCGCGCATGGGCCGTGGTTTCGACTTCGGCCAGATACGGATCCCAGATAACCCAGGCGTCGACAGCACCGCGCTGGAAGGCGGCCTGGGCATCGGCAGGCGGAAGATAAACCGGCGTAATATCTTTATACATCAGCCCCGCCTGCTCCAGCGCAGTCACCAGCAGATAATTAACATCCGATCCTTTGTTCAGCGCCACGCGCTTGCCTTTCAGATCCTTGACACTTTTGATCGTGGAATCGGCCGGCACCACAATGGCCTCGGTCTGCGGGTTGGCCGGCGAGTGGCCAAGGTAGACCAGATCGGCCTGTGCCGCCTGCGCGAAGACAGGTGGCGCATCGCCGGTGGCCGCCAGATCGATACTGCCTACGTTAAGCCCTTCCAGCATCTGCGGGCCTGCCGGGAACTCCACCCAGCGCACATCAATGCCCTGCTTTTTAAATTCGCTGTCGAGCGTGCCACGGTATTTCAGCAGCGCAAAAATATTCGCTTTCTGGAAACCGATATTCACGACCTGGGGTTTGTCTTCCGCCTGTGCTGTCACGAAGGTGCCAAGTTGAGCGAGCGCAATCAGTGCGCTTATCACTATTTTTCTCATTTTTTTTGTCCTGAACGAAGGTGTTGTCAGCGCAACATAACAAATCCGTGCCTGAGGGCTTAATGCGTATAAGTTCTGTCCTTAGTCATAAAACGTCATTGCGGCCAGACTCTGTCCCGGACGTTGATGGCGCGGGGAAACAGACCGAGCGCATAGAAACGATCGGCGATTCTCTGCTGCTCGCGAATAATCGCTAAGTTCATCGCCTGAGTTCGATGACTACGCCGCGCCAGCGCCTGACGTAATGCGCTGTCGGACATGCCCAACTCCTTTGCCAGTAACCCGGCAGCCTCGGCCGGATGGGCATCGATATACTGGCCAGTCTGCTCCAGCGCGGTCATCAACAGGCGCAGTAAATCGGGTGAATGCGTAGCAAACTGGCGATCCGCCAGATAGAACTGATGGTTGCTGACCCGGCCCACGCCATCGGCAATGACGCGCAGTTGATCGCCACGTTCGGCCTCACTCAGTAAAGGGTCCCACATCATCCAGGCATCGACCGCATTCAGGTCGCTGGCGGTTAACGGATATTTCGGTGGGGCATACACGATACGCACGTCGTCCAGCGTCAGGCCTGCTTCATCGAGGATCTGCAGCAGCAAAAAATGGACGTTAGAACCTTTATTCACCGCAATGCGCTTGCCTTTGAGATCGGCAATCGTCGTGATGGCGCTGTGTCTGGCGACCATCAGGGCAACACTTTGCGGCGCAGGCGGTTCCCAGGCCACATAGACCATGGTGCCCTGATCGGCCTGGGCAAACAGGGGCGGAACTTCGCCTGTCGTACCAAAGTCAATTTCCTGATCGCGCAGAGCATGCAGCAACTGTGGCCCCGCAGGAAATTCACTCCACAACACGCGGACATTCTGGCCCACCAGCTGCTGCTCAAGATGCTGACGGGCTTTGAGAATGCCAAGATTGCCGAACTTCTGGTAACCAATACGCAACTCGCGCTCCTGCACCACAGAGTCTGTCAAAACACGCGATGGCGCGATGGCGCTGCTGCGGCGCGGCTTAATGATGCCGCAGTGGCCCAGATGGGTGCGCAGGCTGTGACGGCTGATCCCCAACAGCGCTGCCGCCTGGAGCTGATTTCCCTGACTCAGCGCATAGGCATTGCGCACTAAGGATTCAATAATTCTGGGATACAGGGGCGTTTCACTGTGCTGCAGTTGCTGCCGGATAAACTGATCAATCACATCCTGTTCAGGCACCGGTTCAGCCTCAGTCACGTGGCCCAGACGCAGATGCCCGGGGCCAATGAGTGTTTCCTGGCTGAGCAGAACAGCATTATGTAATGTGTTTTCCAGCTCCCGAATATTGCCCGGCCAGGCGTACCGGCTTAACGTCGCGATCGCCTCCTCACTCAGACGCAGCTGAGGTCGGCCCAGTCGGCGCGCATAGTGTTGCAGAAAATACGCGGCCAGCACCGGTATATCCTCACGGCGCTCGCGCAGAGGCGGCAGCGCCACGCTGGCCACATTCAGCCGGTAATAAAGATCCTCGCGGAAGCGCCGTTCGGCAATCGCACCGGTCAGGTCGCGGTTCGTGGCGGCAAGCACCCGAACATTTACCTTTATAGCCTGAGATGAACCTACCCGGGTAATCTCTCTCTCCTGCAATACGCGCAACAGTTTTACCTGGAGCGGCAAACTGAGTTCACCGATCTCATCCAGCAGCAGCGTGCCGCCCTGCGCCGCCTCGAACCAGCCACGATGACGTTCCGTGGCACCGGTAAACGCGCCCTTCTCATGCCCAAACAGTTCTGACTCGGCAAGACTTTCCGTCAGTGCGCCGCAGTTCACGGCGACAAAGGGCGCGCGGCGGCGCGGGCTGTGGTGATGCAGATAGCGCGCCATCACCTCTTTACCGGTGCCGGTTTCGCCAATGATTAACACCGTGGCATCCGTGGGTGCCAGGCGATCCAGGATACTTTTGAAGGCCAGAGAAGCCGGGTCAATTAAATCGGGACCAGCGTGTTCCATAGCGAATACCTGCAAAGTGACTGAGCGCTCACGATAACGCTAAGCG
Source organism: Pantoea sp. PNA 14-12 (assembly GCF_004364735.1). NCBI lineage: Bacteria > Pseudomonadati > Pseudomonadota > Gammaproteobacteria > Enterobacterales > Erwiniaceae > Pantoea > Pantoea sp. PNA 14-12. The sequence goes on from NZ_SOAJ01000001.1 coordinate 1,606,067, forward strand.
TGAAGGGAAACGAGCCACGGGCTGAGCCCCTGTGCTGCAAATGCAGCACTGAAGTTCAACGCCTGCTGCATGTGCAACAGCGCGTACCTGAAAGCTGAAATCATAACGCTATAAATTCAAAGGAAAAAATGACCAGACACAGTTGGCACGTATTCTGCTAATGGCTTTATAACTGAAAGATTGCTTTTCATTTGCCAATTTCAAATATCGTTATAAAGGAATCTGCTAATGCCTGAAGCCTCTGAGAAAAACATTAATCTGTTCTGGTTTTTACCCACCCACGGTGACGGACGTTATCTGGGGACCACCCAGGGCGGAAGAGCGGTCGATCTGCCCTATCTGCAACAGGTCGCCCTGGCGGCAGACAATCTGGGTTTCTACGGCGTACTGATCCCCACGGGTAAAAGTTGTGAAGATTCCTGGCTGGTGGCGGCGGCTCTGGCCCCCATCACTAAACAGCTGCGTTATCTGGTGGCGGTCAGGCCGGGGTTGCAGCCGCCGAGCCTGGCGGCGCGCATGGCGGCAACGCTGGACCGTCTGTCAGACGGGCGCTTACTGATCAATGTGGTGACGGGTGGCGATCCGGTGGAAAATAAAGGCGACGGTATTTTCCTGAGTCATGCCGAACGCTATCAGGTCACGCGGGAGTTCCTGGAGGTCTATTCCCGTTTGCTGAAAGGCGAGAAAGTGGACTTCCACGGTGAACATATTCGTGTGGAGGGCGCTGAAATTCTGTTTCCGCCTGTGCAGGCCGACGGTCCACCGCTCTACTTTGGTGGTTCGTCGGACGATGCGGTCGACGTGGCCGCCAGTCAGGTCGATACTTATCTCACCTGGGGCGAACCCGTTGAGCAGGTTGCCGCCAAACTGGACGTTGTGCGCCAGCGGGCGCAGGAACGTGGCCGGGCGTTGTCCTACGGCATTCGACTGCACGTTATTGTGCGTGAAACCGAAGAGGAAGCCTGGGCAGCAGCCGATAAACTGATAGCTTATCTGGATGATGAAACCATCGCATCCGCTCAGAAGATCTTTGCCCGTATGGATTCGACGGGCCAGGCGCGCATGAGTGCACTGCACGGCGGTTCACGCGAAGGCTTACGCATCGGCCCCAATTTATGGGCAGGCGTCGGACTGGTGCGCGGCGGCGCGGGCACTGCACTGGTCGGCAACCCTCAGCAGGTGGCTGCGCGGATTCGGGAATACCAGGCGCTGGGGATTGATAACTTTATTCTGTCGGGCTATCCGCATCTGGAAGAAGCGCACCGGGTAGCCGAGTTACTGATGCCACTGCTGCCGCTGTCGACGCACGCCGGGAAAGCACAGCGCAGCGTGAATACAGGTCCCTTTGGTGAAACTATCGGTGGCGATCGTCGTCCCGAAAAAAGCGCCAGTGCCAGCTAACAAATGAGGCGGTTTATGTCAGAGCAGCATATTGTCATCGTGGGCGGTGGATTTAGCGGGACAGCGCTGGCCGTGCATCTGGGTCGTCTGGGCCAGGCCGGACTGCGTGTCACGCTCATCGAACCCCGGTCGCAGCTGGCGCAGGGCGTTGCCTACTCGACGGCCGATCCGGCTCACCGCCTTAATGTACCCGCGTCACGCATGCAGCTGGCGGGAGAGGAAGAAGGCAGCTTTGATCGCTGGTATCGCGCCTCTGATGCATATGTCAGCGATCCCGCCGCGCGCTGGCACGATGGTCATGTCTATCCTCAGCGCAGGCAGTTTGCCCGTTGGGTCAATGCACAGTTCGAGGCGGCACAACGTGAGTCGCCTGTCGTTCTGGCGCATCTGCAGGATCGCGCTGTGGCTTTCCGGGACGGCACGGTCAGCACCGCCGCCGGCAAACACCTTGCCGCCGACATTGTGGTCCTGGCCGTCAGTCATCCCGCGCCGTCGTTGCCTGGCGCGTTAACCGCACTGGCTGACCATCCCGCCATCATCGCCGATCCCTGGCAGGAGAAAGCCCTCGCCTCTGTCGGTCCGGAGGAGCGCATCGCCATTGTGGGCAGCGGCTTAACGATGGCGGATATGGTGGCCACGCTGGATCGCCAGGGGCACCGCGGCCCTGTCACCGTGTTTTCACGCCGTGGACAACTTCCCCGGCCCAATATCAGTCAGCATGACCTCAGTTGGTCGCTTGAAGGGCACCTTGCCAGGCCAGCGGGTGTGCGCTGCTGGTTACGGCGCATCCGCCAGGACATGCGTCTGGCGGCGGCGCGCGGGCTTCCGTGGCAGGTCGTCTTTGATGAGGTTCGTCGGCAGGGCCAGACCCTCTGGCAGAGCCTGCCACTGAATGAGCAACGGCGCTTTCTGCGCCACCTGCGGCCGTGGTGGGATGTGCACCGCTACCGCATTGCGCCACAGGCAGGCCAGGTGCTGAACGCGCGGCAGGAAAACGGATCGTTGCAGGTGATGGCGGCGCGGCTGACGGCGGCAGAGTCCAGCTATTCTGCGGTACGGCTGCATCTGCAAACTCGCTCGGGCGAAGTCGTGACGCGGGAGGTGGATAAGGTGATCGTGACCACCGGCCCGGCGCACGGGAAACTGGTACAACATGATGCCCTGCTACGCCAGTTGTGTGATGACGGCGTCATCCGGCCCGATCCTTTAGCGCTTGGCATTGATGTCAATGCCCTGTCGCAGACGCGAACGGCACAGGGCCACAGCAATTCCCATCTGTATGTGGTCGGTCCCGCGGCCCGCGGTCGGTTTGGTGAACTGATGGGCCTGCCGCAGGTGGCAATGCATGCGGAAGCGGTTGCCCGTCAACTGCTGAATCTCACAACCGCTACGCTAAACGAGCGATGTCCCCTTTCACTGACTGACTAATCACTTACCTGTTTATTATCCCCCTAAAAAGTGGGCGGCACCGGCGTGCCGCATCCGCTCAGGAGCCTGCTATGCCTAAACAACGTGAAATCCGCTTAAATGCCTTTGATATGAATTGCGTGGGTCATCAGTCACCCGGCCTTTGGGCGCATCCGCGCGATCGCTCCTGGCAGTACAAAGACCTGGAATACTGGACAGACTTAGCCGTGCTGCTGGAGCGCGGTAAATTTGACGGCCTGTTTATCGCCGATGTACTGGGCATTTATGATGTCTTTAACGGCAACAATGATGCCGCCCTTCGCAGTGCCTCTCAGGTGCCGGTTAACGATCCGCTGGCGCTGATCACCCCAATGGCGATGGTCACTCAGCATCTCGGTTTCGGCCTGACCGCCTCGCTTTCGTTTGAGCATCCTTATCCGTTTGCGCGCAGGATGTCGACGCTGGACCATCTTACCAAAGGGCGGATTGGCTGGAACATCGTCACCTCCTATCTGGAAAGCGGCGCACGCAATCTGGGCCAGGCCACGCAAACCCGTCATGATGCCCGTTACGATTATGCAGATGAGTATTTGCAGGTGGTTTATAAACTGCTGGAAGGCAGCTGGGAAGACGACGCCGTTATCCGCGACCGGGAGCGCCATATCTTCAGCGATCCGAACAAAGTCCATCCGATCAACCATCAGGGCACCTTTTTCCAGGTGCCGGGCATTCACCTGTGTGAGCCGTCACCACAGCGCACGCCGGTGTTATATCAGGCGGGTGCCTCCAGCCGCGGTAAAGCTTTTGCCGCGCAACATGCCGAGTGCGTGTTTGTTGCCGCGCCGTCTAAGGTGCTGCTCAGGAAAACCGTGGCCGATATTCGTCGGCGCGCAGAGGAGGCCGGACGCGATCCGCGCAGCATTCTCATTTTCAATATGCAAACCGTGATCGTGGGCGAGACCGATAAGCTGGCCCAGGCCAAATGGCAGGATTACAAACGTTATGTCAGCCACGAAGGTGCCCTTGCCCTGATTTCCGGCTGGACCGGCATTGACTTTAGTCAGTATCAACCTGATCAGGTGTTTAAACATCTTCATACCGATGCGATTCAGTCTGTTGTAGAGAGCTTCTCGACCGCCGATCCGCAGCGTGAATGGACGGTGCAAAACATGGCCGACTGGGTAGGCATTGGCGGCTTTGGGCCGTTGCTGGTGGGCAGCACCGAAACCGTGGCAGATGAACTACAGAGCTGGGTGGAGGAAACAGACGTTGACGGTTTTAATCTGGCTTATGCCGTTACCCATGAAACCTTTGCTGACGTCGTGAACCTGCTGGTGCCGGAACTGCAAAAACGCGGCGTATATAAGCAGGATTACCAGCCCGGCACGTTACGGGAGAAGCTTTTTGGGCTGGGCGATCGCCTTACTCATCCTCATCCTGGTGCCAGCTACCGACGCACGCCCTCGTCAGCGGGCCTGATCGTCCCTGCTGAAGCCTCATAACATAACGAGACGGCTTCGTTAGCCTGATTCACCCAACCCATACCGGAAGCGTGCCCACGTTTCCGGTATTTTTCATGCCTGAGAATAAAAAATAACTTATTGAAATTAAAGCATTCCTTATCACTTTTTCTTGTTTGTTTACTGCGTATGCACTGCTTATAAAGGCAGCACCTGTACAGACAATAACGAGGATAACATGAGCACTCTCAATATCGATGATGATGTGGCGATCCCCTCGCCGCCTTCCACACCGGTTCGCTCCGTCAACGATGTGGCCCGACTGATCAATACGCAAAGTGACAAAAACAGCTATGCGCGCTGGATCGTGTTTCTGGCGCTGGGGGGCGTTTTTCTGGATGCCTATGACCTCACGACGCTGTCCTACGGCATCGATGATGTCGTTAAGACGTTTAGCTTAACGCCAACCTTAACCGGGCTGGTCACCTCCTCCATTATGATCGGCACCATTGTGGGCAACCTGGCTGGCGGCTGGCTGACCGATAAATACGGTCGCTATTCGGTGTTTATGGCAGACATGCTTTTTTTCGTCGTTTCTGCCCTCGCTGCCGGTCTGGCTCCGAATGTCTGGGTACTGATCGGGGCGCGCTTTTTGATGGGCATTGGTGTGGGAATGGATTTGCCTGTGGCCATGGCCTATCTGGCCGAATTCTCGAAGTTTTCGGGTAAAGGCAACAAAGCTGCGCGACTGGCGGCCTGGTGCCCGATGTGGTATGCCGCCTCGTCGGTCTGCTTTTTCATCATCTTCGCCCTCTACTTCCTGTTGCCAGCCCAGCACATTGACTGGCTGTGGCGGGCATCGCTGTTGTTTGGTGCCGTGCCTGCCCTGCTGATTATTGCCGTGCGCAGCAAGTTTATGAACGAATCGCCTTTATGGGCGGCTAATCAGGGAGATTTACGCGGTGCCGTCCGTATTCTGCGCGAGTCCTATGGCATCCAGGCACATGAAGATAAGTCCTCTGCCATCGAGCCTGTCGCACCGGCGGTCAGTTTCCGCGTGCTGTTCCAGAAGCCATATCGCGAACGCACTATCGTGGCAGCGGTGATGAACGCCTGTATCGCTTTTGAATATACGGCTATCGCATTTTTCCTGCCCTCGATTCTGGCGCAGTTTCTGGGCGCGGGCGTGTTCGAAACCATTGCCGCCTCACTGGGACTTAATGCGCTGTTCGCCTTTACCGGCGGCCTGCTGGGCATGCGACTGGCCTGGAAATTTCCCTCTCGTCATGTGGCCATCGCGGGGTTTGCGCTACAGTTTATCGCCCTGATTTCACTGGCCTTGATCGGGCATCCTGAAGCCACTTACGGTGTGGTCTTTGCCATTCTGCTGCTGGGAGTGTGGCTGTTTGCCGAAGGGTTCGGACCCGGTGCGCAGTTAATGATCTATCCCGCCCTCGCCTATCCCACATCTATTCGCGCCACCGGCGTCGGGTTTAGCCGTTCGATCTCTGGCGCAGGAAGCGCACTGGCGCTGTTCATTCTGCCGATATTGCAGGCGGCTTATGGCACCAACCTGTTCTGGATCGTGTCACTGGCCGCTCTCATCCCCATCATTTTCCTGCTTGTGGTGCGCTTTGAACCGACGCGCCACGATATTGATGACCCGTCAGCTCAAGGAGAACACCATGTCTGAACCTGATTACACCCGTCTGGCAGAACGCTTTCGTCCTGTTTTTGCCCGCATCGCCGACGGGGCCGCTGCACGCGAACGCGACCGGACACTGTTGCATGAGCCGATAAACTGGCTTAAGGCGGCGGGCTTTGGCACGCTGCGTATCCCAACGGCTAATGGCGGCCTGGGAGCCTCGCTGCCGCAGCTTTTTCGTTTGCTCACCGAGCTGGCAGAAGCGGATTCCAATCTGCCTCAGGCTCTGCGTGCCCATATGGCCTTTGTCGAGGATCGCCTCAATCAACCTGACAGCGAAGACCGTCAACGCTGGTTTCGCCGCTTTGTTGATGGCGACATCGTCGGCAGTGGCTGGAGTGAAACGGGCAGCGTCAGGCTGGGAGACGTGAATACCACCGTTTCCCCTACCGGGCACGGTTGGCAACTGACGGGCGAAAAGTTTTACAGCACCGGCACACTCTATGCCGACTGGATTGATGTGTACGCTAAGCGCACCGACAACCAGCGCGACGTGATTGCGGTGGTGAGCACTCATCAGGACAGCGTTGAGCGGGACGATGACTGGGATGGATTTGGGCAACGCCTGACCGGTAGCGGCACTACGCGCTTTCGCGAGGCGCACGTGGAGCCTGCGCATGTGTATGACTTTAGTGAACGCTTTCGCTATCAGACGGCTTTTTATCAGCATGTCTTACTCGCGACCCTGGCCGGCATTGGTCGCGCTATTGTGCGGGATGTGTCCCGGAGCGTTGCACAACGAAAACGCATTTACAGCCACGGTAATGCCCGCCAGGTCAAACAGGATGTGCAGGTGTTGCAGGTTGTCGGCCAGATAAGCAGTTGGGTCTGGGCGACAGATGCCGCCGTGCAGCAGGCTACGCCGTCGCTCCAGCTTGCGTTTGATGCGCACCAACAAGGGCAAGCAGAAAGCCTGATTCACGCCGCCAACGTGCAGGCCGAAGTGGAGGCCGCCAAAGCGCAGGTCGTCGCCGTTGAATGGATTACCCGCGCGGCCAGCGAGTTATTTAATGCGCTGGGCGCGTCAGATACGCGGGTGATAAACGCGCTGGACAGGCACTGGCGCAATGCCCGAACCATCGCGTCCCACAATCCGGTGATCTACAAGAGTCGAAATGTCGGCGACTGGGAAGTGAACCGGCGCGATCCGACCTTTATCTGGCAGATCGGCAGCGGTGAATGATCGCGCCAGACGGCGGGTCTGAGACACAAAAAAACCCGGCCGGAGCCGGGTTTGGTCGCTACATGACTCAATCGAACGCTAGCTGTACGCGTGCAGAGTGCGCTGACACAGCGCGGAACGCACACAATCCTCTTTGCCGAAACGGACAATGCCAACCATCTCGTCCTCTTCGAAACGCGCCAGCGCGTCTGCGAGACCGGAAGGCACCCCAGCGGGCAAATCGCACTGGGTAATATCGCCGTTAACAATCACCGTGACATTTTCGCCAAGGCGGGTCAGGAACATTTTCATCTGCGCAGCCGTCACGTTCTGCGCTTCGTCCAGAATCACTACCGCATTTTCAAAGGTGCGGCCGCGCATATAGGCAAAAGGCGCAATTTCCACTTTGCCGATTTCCGGACGCAGACAATATTGCATAAAGGATGCGCCAAGACGTTTAACCAGAATGTCGTAAACCGGGCGGAAATAGGGGGCGAATTTCTCTGAGATATCACCGGGAAGGAATCCCAGATCCTCATCCGCCTGTAGCACCGGGCGCGTAACGATAATCCTGTCGATATCCTTATGAATCAGGGCCTCTGCTGCTTTCGCAGCACTAATCCAGGTTTTGCCGCAGCCCGCTTCGCCCGTGGCGAAGATAAGCTGTTTTGTTTCTATGGCGTTAAGATAATGCGCCTGAGCTTCATTTCGGGCTTCAATCGGCGCCCGGTCACGCACATCGCGTGCCATGCCAATTGCATCAAGCCCACCCATTTGCACCAGCGAAGTGACCGATTCTTCTTCACGCTGACGATGACTGCGTGAGTCATTACGAAGCACTCGTCTTGCTTCTCGACGCGCTTTGATCACTGCTTTCTGTCTTCCCATAGTGGCACCTTACAGTTGGTTTCATTTCCCGCTTCAGGCAATACGCCCGTTGCGATTACGTGAACGCTTTAGAGGTTTCAGTTGGCTTCCTTTAGAGCCGTGACAGGCCATGACGATTGATATCCGGCAGCAAAACAGCCTGACCGTATACCGGTAAAAAAGGAGTGAAGTTGAAGAGAGAAAACACATTGAGATGTAAAAGCGGTTGAGGAAGAACGTCCCTCACGGGTGAGTGCGATATTGTTTACTGCTGAACGGCTGTAAAAACATCTATCCATGCGCGAACTCCAGTGTGAGACATCAACACGCCCGATTACGCTTTCATAGTAAAGTGAACCATCTTATTGGTATTTTGCAACAGTATTTTCACTTTCATGAAAAATAAATATTCAACCGACCGTTAACGAAGACCTTACTTAAATTAAATTACGTATTTATTACAGAGAGTTAGTATATTTTACGTCACGTTAAAAAGCGTGTTAAACGGGGCGATAAAAAAGCCGTACGGGGAAAAAAACGGCAATATGAAAACATGGCACGCTGCGCTGTCAGGCCCAGAATGCCGCGCCTAAAATTTAATCAACTTTCCAGTAAGGACTGGCCTAAATAATGGTTTTCATTCACCACGCCGGGCAAGACAAAAAAGTAACCGCCGCCAAACGGACGTATATACTCTTCCAGCGCTTCGCCATTTAAGCGGTTCTGGACGGTAAGGAAACCCAATTCCAAATCATGCTGATAGCAGACGAAGAGTAATCCCATCTCCAGTTGACCTGAAGCGGAAACACCGGACGAATAACTGTATCCCCGGCGCAGCATCAGGCTGCTTTCCGTGGCGGGCGTACGGGGGTTTGCCAGACGAATATGCGCATCCAACGCAATTATCTGGCCATCCGGATCGTTACGGTAATCGGGAACGTCATGTTCATTTTTCATACCCAGCGGCGCGCCGCTCAGCTTTTCGCGACCGAAAATGGTCTGCTGTTCGCCCAACGGTGTGCGATCCCACATTTCCACGTGGAAACGAATCAACCTTACCGCCTGATAGCTGCCATTCCGCGCCCAGGCTGGCTCGTGCTGATCCGCGGTGACCCAGAGCAGCTTATCCATCAAGGCGTAATTGTGCGTGTCCGGATTTGCCGTGCCGTCTTTAAAGCCCAGCAAGTTAATGGGCGTTTCTTTGCCCGCGCTGCGCGCGGCATGATCGGAGATAAACCCTTCCCGCCGCCAGCGTACGCCCAGCAGATCCGGCGTATGTTTGATGATATCGCGCAGCGCGTGGATCACCGTGTCCTGGGTATTGGCGCAAATCTGCAACAGCAGATCGCCATGGCACTGACTGGCATCCAGCGAATCATTAGGGAACCGGGTCATCGGCTGCAGTTTCGCGGGTTTGAGCGCAGCCAGACCGAACCGCCCGTCAAACAGCGCGTTACCGACTGACACCGTGATGGTCAGATTATCGGGGGCAATCTCGGCCCCCAGGATACCGGAATCCATCGGTGGCAGCTGTGGGTTGACCACGGCGGGGGCCTTGCCGCCCGCCGTTAAAAACGCAATGCGCTGTGTCAGCAGTTGAAACAACCGCTGCAGCTCACGCCTGTCGTTGGTCAGCACATCAAACGCCACCAGCATCATGGCGGCCTGCTGTGGGGTAATAATGCCCGCCTGATGCACGCCATAGAAAGGCTGTCGTTGCTGACGCGCGTTCGGCGTAACCGTGCCCGGTGCAAAACTGTCGGGCTGCTCAGCAGCCCCGGCATGAAACGGACAGCCCGCGCCTACCGCAGCCGCGCCGCCCAGCATGCCCAGCCCTTTTAATAAACGCCGCCGCGCAGGCTGCTGTAATTCCTGATCCTTGTCCATGATTAGTTCAGGCCCAGTGTGCCACGCAGTAGGGAAAGATCTTCCGCCAGAGCGGTGATCGGCCCTTTCAGCGCCGTGCGGTCAGCCTGGGTCAGTTTTTCATAGGATTCATAACCTTGCTGCGTGCGGTATTTATCCAGAATCGCATCCACTTTACTGAAGTTAGCGTCTATTTTTGCTAAAAGCTGTGGGTTCGCCTGCTGCAGTACCGGACGTAAAAGTGTGACAATTTTTTGTGCGCCATCCACATTCGCGCGGAAATCCCACAGATCCGTGCGGCTGTAGCGATCCTCTTCGCCAGAGATTTTGGTCGCTGCCACCTCTTCAATCAGCCCGGCGGCTCCGCCCACCACTTTCGCCGGAGGAAATGCCAGTTCACTCACGCGTTGTTGCAGGTCATGCACATCGTGATTTAACTGGTCGGCATAGCCTGCCATGTCTTTCGTCGTGTTATCTGCAAACAGGGCTTTTTCGAGACGATGGAAGCCGGTAAATTTCGGATCGTCGGCTTTTTTCTCGTAATCATCTTCGCGGGCATCAATACGACCATCAAGGTCAGAAAACAGCTCCGCGATCGGCTCAATGCGCTCGTAGTGCTGACGGGTGGGCGCAAATAACGCTTTGGCTTTAGCCACATCACCGGCTTTCACCGCATCCGTAAACGCCTGCGTGCCGGATACCAGCTGACTCACTTCCTCAGTGACATAGGCTTTATAGGCATTAATGGGGCCCGCCAGTTGCATCAGTTCGGGTTTGCCTTGTTGCGCACTTTTGCTCCCGGTGCCCTGCACGATCAGTTTGCCTTTCGGGTTCGTCAGCAGGCCACAGGTCATGTCATATTCCCCGGCTTCCAGGTTGGCCGTCAGTTTCTGGCTAAAGCCCGGCGCAATATTTTCGCGCTCTTCGACCACCATCACGCCTTTGAGAATTTCCCATTCCAGCGCTTTTTGGCTGTTATTTTTAATCAGAAACTGAGTTTTACCGGCCTGTACCGTAACTGACATGGGCTCACACTGTTTGTCCGTCACAGTGACGCTGACCTGCGGAATGGCTGCAGCCAGTGAAGAGCCAGAAAACGCCAGCAGAGAAGCCAGTACCGCATTACGGTTAAAACGCATCATCATATTTTTTCCCTGTTCAGTCAGAGGCGCGGCTGACGCGCCGGGTAAACGCGTTAGCGCGCAGCTGCTGAGGTATCAGCGCGTGCAGGCATAACAAACAATAATAAAGCGGGGATCAGATAGAGCAGCCAGACAGCGACTTCACTGACGCTGGGCGCTTCCTGATAGCCAAGCATGCCTTCCAGCACTGTGCCAAACAGCGAATGCGTGGACAAGATCGGGCTCATATCAAAGGCCACCTGCTGAAAATGGTTCCACAGCCCTGCCTCATGAAAAGCGCGAATAGCCCCTGCCGCCAGGCCTGCTGCCACCAGCAGAATGAAAATACTGGTCCAGCGGAAAAAGTGCGCCATGTTCAGACGCAGGCCGCCCCAGTAGATCAGCATGCCCAGCACCACCGCCGTGGCCAGCCCCAACACCGCACCCAACGGCGGCGCATAACCGACATCCTGTGTGAACGCGGCCAGCAGAAAGAACACTGATTCCAGCCCTTCGCGTGCGACGGCCAGAAACACCATCATCACCAGCGCCAGGCCGCCGCCGGCCGATTTATGCAATGCCTCGTCGACGGCGTGTTCAAGTTCCCGTTTGATATTGCGCGCGACCCGGCGCATCCAGAACACCATCGAGGTCAGGATAACGACCGCGATTACCGCCACGATACCTTCAAACAGCTCTTGCTGTTTCTGCGGAAACTCACCCGTGGTCTGGTTGATAAAGATACCCAGCCCAAGGCAGAGTGCGGCGGCGATAAAGACGCCCGCCCACATCGCAGGAAACCACTGAGTGCGCTGAGTGCGCTTCAGATAACTGGCGATCAGGCTGACGATCAACGCGGCTTCAAGCCCTTCGCGCAGCATAATGAGAAACGGAACAAACATCGCCAACCTCTTGAATGTTAACCGGCGTCAACGACGCGTAAAGTTACGTAAAAACGAACGATACCGATTATCATTACCACTCAAAAAAATACAAGTTCCACAACGAAATAATTTCGTAACTGTCTGTGCCAGATAACGGGCAAAAAAAAGCCTGCCCTCACGGGGGCAGGCGGTGGAAAAAAGAAGGCGATTACTTCGTCTGGAACTCGGCCTCAGCGGCATCGAAACGTGCCATCGCCTGGGTTGACGGTGCGCGACTCGCCAGGCTAAAGACGACGATGGCGAGACTGGCCAGGATAAAGCCCGGGATGATTTCGTACAGACCGAGCCAGCCATACTGCTTCCAGACCACCACGGTCACCGCACCGACAACCATGCCCGCTAATGCGCCATTGCGGTTCATACGTTTCCAGCACACGCCGAACAGCACAACCGGCCCGAACGCCGCACCAAAGCCCGCCCATGCATAGCTGACCAGGCCTAATACCCGGTTTTCAGGGTTGGCGGCCAGCGCGATGGCAATCAGCGCGACCAGCAGCACCATCAGGCGACCGACCCAGACCAGTTCTTTCTGGCTGGCATTTTTGCGCAAAAAGCCTTTATACAGGTCTTCGGTCAGGGCGCTGGAGCACACCAGCAGTTGGCAACTGAGTGTCGACATGACGGCCGCTAAAATGGCTGACAGCAGAATCCCGGCAATCCAGGGGTTAAACAGAATACGTGCCAGCTCAATGAAGACACGCTCGCCGTTTTGAGTTACACCAGCGGCCTCGCCCGGGTTGTTCTGGAAATAGGCGATACCAAAGAAGCCAACCGCGACGGCGCCGGCCAGACACAAAATCATCCAGGCCATACCAATACGGCGCGCGGTACGAATTGACCGGTGTGAATCCGCCGCCATAAAGCGGGCCAGAATATGGGGCTGGCCAAAATAACCTAATCCCCAGCCCAGTAGCGACAGGACCGCAACCACATTCAGTCCTTTGAACATATCCAGGTTTTCCGTGCTTTTAGCCTGAATGACTGCGAGCGAATCGCTTAAACCGCCGACGGCCATGATGACGATAAGCGGCGTCAGAATCAGGGCGAAGATCATCAGGCTGGCCTGAACCGTATCTGTCCAGCTTACCGCCAGGAATCCGCCCACCAGCGTATAGAGAATGGTCGCCGCCGCACCGGCCCATAAGGCCGTGGCGTAGTCCATTCCAAAGGTGCTTTCAAACAGGCGCGCACCAGCAACCACACCGGAAGCACAGTAAATGGTGAAAAACATCAGGATGACGACCGCAGAGATCACACGCAGAATTTTGCTGCGATCTTCAAAGCGGCTGGTGAAAAAGTCGGGCAAGGTTAAGGCGTTATCATGATGTTCTGTCTGGACGCGTAAACGACCCGCGACAATTTTCCAGTTAAGCCAGGCACCGATAATCAGGCCAATGGCGATCCAGCTTTCTGAAATGCCGGAGAGAAAAATGGCACCGGGTAAGCCCATCAGCAGCCAGCCGCTCATGTCAGAGGCACCCGCTGACAGCGCGGTAACCACACTGCCCAGGCTGCGACCGCCCAGAATGTAGTCATCAAAGTTTTTGGTTGAGCGCCAGGCAATAAAACCGATGAGCACCATCCCGAGGATATAAATTAAAAAGGTCACCAGCATGGGTGTACTTACTGTCATGTGTTTCTCCGTTATTATCCGATCTCTTAAGAGAAATCTTTTCCTGCGCCACCGGAACGGGGTAGCGTCAGCGTATTACCGCATCGATAAAAGTCCCGTTTCCCTTAAGGCGCGGTATCCTGCCGTAAAGGCACGTTCTACACAATGCATTTAACACATCCGTTACATCAGTTTCACCTCTCTCCCTGTTTTAAATGTTCACAGGTTGCGCCCGCTCACACTTAAGTTGCACCTTTACCACCACAACCCTGTTTAAATTGAAGGGGGTTGCAACATTGGCGAGTTTCTTGCAGCAAGATTTGTGCCGCTTTTAAATGTTAATGGCAAAAGCAGCGGTAAAGTGTGGAAGCAAGGTCACATTTAACACGGTTGCACAAAGTTGCAACATGAGTGATAGTGCAGCCCTTGCTCTGGTAAAAAACGTTTTAAGGAACAGAAATCATGGGAACAACGACCATGGGGGTGAAGCTGGATGAAGCCACCCGCAGTCGCATTAAACTGGCGGCACAGAAAATGGATCGCACGCCGCACTGGCTGATTAAACAAGCGATCTTTAACTATCTTGTGCAGTTAGAAGCCGGTGAAACAGTGGAAGAGATTCCCCTGCAGCTCAACGAATCGGCTTCTGATGAGGTCGCTGCGGACGAGATGGTTCAGCCGTTCCTTGACTTCGCAGAGCACATCCTGCCGCAGTCGGTAGCCCGTTCGGCCGTGACGGCCGCCTGGCGTAGACCGGAAACCGATGCCGTTCCCATGTTGCTGGAGCAAGCCCGCCTTCCCGCTCCGCTGGCTGAAAAAACCCGGCAGCTCGCCTTTACCCTGGCCGAGAAGCTCAGGCACCAAAAAGGGGCAACCGGACGCGCCGGTATGGTGCAAAGTCTGCTTCAGGAGTTTTCATTATCTTCACAGGAAGGCGTGGCGCTGATGTGCCTGGCGGAAGCGTTGCTGCGTATTCCGGATAAGCCGACGCGCGATGCGCTTATCCGTGACAAGATCAGTAACGGCAACTGGCAGTCGCATCTGGGCCGCAGTCCGTCCATGTTTGTTAACGCCGCCACCTGGGGCCTGTTATTTACCGGCCGCCTGGTCTCAACGCATAACGAAGCGAATCTGTCGCGCTCGCTCAACCGGATCATTGGCAAGAGTGGTGAACCGCTGATCCGTAAAGGCGTGGATATGGCGATGCGCCTGATGGGTGAACAGTTCGTGACGGGTGAAACCATCGCCGAAGCACTGGCTAACGCCCGTAAGCTTGAAGAGAAAGGTTTCCGTTACTCTTACGATATGCTGGGCGAAGCCGCCCTGACCGCCAGCGATGCGAAAGCCTATCTGGTTTCGTATCAGCAGGCGATTCATGCGATTGGCAAAGCCTCCAATGGCCGCGGCATTTATGAAGGCCCGGGCATTTCAATTAAGCTCTCTGCCCTGCACCCGCGCTACAGCCGTGCCCAGTACGACCGGGTGATGGATGAGCTGTATCCGCTGCTTAAGTCGCTGACGCTACTGGCCCGCTCTTACGACATCGGCATTAATATTGATGCAGAAGAAGCCGACCGCCTGGAACTCTCTCTTGATCTGCTCGAAAGGCTGTGTTTTGAGCCTGAACTGGAGGGCTGGAACGGTATCGGCTTTGTCATTCAGGCCTATATGAAGCGCTGTCCGTTTGTTATTGATGAGCTGATCGACCTGGCGCAACGTAGCCGCCGCCGTTTGATGATTCGTCTGGTGAAAGGCGCTTACTGGGACAGCGAAATTAAACGCGCCCAGATGGAAGGCCTGGAGGGCTATCCGGTGTACACGCGCAAAGTGTATACCGACATTTCGTACCTGGCCTGCGCGCGCAAGCTGCTGGCGGTGCCGAACCTGATCTATCCGCAGTTTGCCACGCACAATGCGCACACCCTGGCCGCCATTTATCAGCTGGCAGGCAATAACTACTATCCGGGTCAGTACGAGTTCCAGTGCCTGCACGGCATGGGTGAACCGCTGTATGAACAGGTGGTCGGCAAGGTTGCAGACGGTAAACTTAATCGTCCCTGCCGTATTTATGCCCCGGTCGGTACGCATGAAACGCTGCTCGCCTATCTGGTGCGACGCTTACTGGAGAACGGCGCGAATACCTCCTTCGTTAACCGCATCGCCGATACGTCCCTGCCCATCGACGAACTGGTCGCCGATCCGGTTGCCGAAGTTGAAAAACTGGGCCTCAGCGAAGGGACACTGGGCCTGCCGCACCCGAAAATTCCCTTACCACGTGACCTGTATGGCGAGGACCGCGTAAACTCCGCCGGTCTTGATATGGCGAATGAACATCGTCTTGCGTCGCTGTCCAGCGCGCTGCTGAGCGGTGCTACCGAAACATATGTGGCGCAACCGCTTATCGACGGCCCTTTAACGGGAGGGGAAAGCGAGCCAGTGCTCAATCCGGCCGTCCCTGCGGATGTGGTGGGCACCGTGCGCCAGGCATCCGAACAGGAGGTTTCCCTGGCCATTGAGGCCGCCGTTAATGCCGGCCCTATCTGGTTTGCCACGCCGCCGCAGGAGCGTGCCGCCATTCTGGAGCGCGCCGCACAGCTGATGGAAAGCCAGCTACAGCAACTGCTGGGTCTTCTGGTGCGTGAAGCCGGAAAAACCTATAACAACGCCATTGCCGAGGTGCGTGAAGCGGTCGATTTCCTTTATTACTATGCCGGCATTGTGCGCCATGATTTCGATAACGAAACCCACCGCCCGCTTGGCCCGGTAGTCTGCATCAGCCCGTGGAACTTCCCGCTGGCCATTTTTACCGGCCAAATCGCCGCGGCTCTGGCGGCAGGTAACAGCGTGCTGGCGAAACCCGCCGAGCAAACGCCGTTAATTGCCGCACAGGCCGTCAATATTTTACTGAGCGCTGGCGTGCCCGCCGGTGTACTGCAACTGCTGCCGGGTCAGGGCGAAACCGTGGGGGCACAGCTCACCGGCGACGAACGGGTGCGCGGCGTCATGTTTACCGGCTCTACCGCCGTTGCCACGCTGCTGCAACGCAATCTGGCGGGCAGACTCGATCCGCAGGGCCGTCCGACACCGCTGATTGCGGAAACGGGCGGAATGAATGCCATGATTGTGGACTCCTCCGCGCTGACCGAACAGGTGGTTGTCGACATCGTGGCATCGGCCTTTGACAGCGCGGGACAACGCTGCTCCGCCCTGCGTCTGCTCTGCGTGCAGGAAGACGTCGCAGACCACACGTTAAAAATGCTGCGTGGCGCGATGGCGGAATGCCGCATGGGCAACCCGGAACGCCTGTCCACCGACATCGGTCCGGTGATTGATCAGGAAGCCAAAGCCAACATCGAACGCCATATTCAGGCCATGCGTAATAAAGGCTTTAAGGTCTACCAGACGGCACAGGATAACCCACATGACAGCAAAGAATGGGCCACAGGCACCTTTGTGAAACCAACGCTGATTGAGCTGGATAAGGTCAGCGATCTGACCCAGGAAGTGTTTGGTCCTGTCCTGCACGTGGTGCGTTTTACCCGCAGCAACCTGCCGCAGATCGTTGAGCAGATTAACGCCACAGGTTATGGCCTGACCCTGGGTGTTCATACGCGCATCGACGAAACCATCACGCAGGTCACCGCCAGTGCCAAAGTGGGTAACCTGTATGTTAACCGCAACATGGTCGGCGCGGTCGTCGGTGTGCAACCCTTTGGGGGCGAAGGCCTCTCAGGTACCGGTCCAAAAGCGGGCGGCCCACTGTATCTTTATCGTCTGCTGGCTCACCGCCCGGATGAGGCGCTGAGCACCACCCTCGCCCGTCAGGATGCGGAACGTCCCGCAGACAACAGTCAGCGTCAACGCCTGTTAGCGCCGCATCAGGCACTGACCGACTGGGCAAAAGATAAGCCACAGCTGTCTGCGCTGTGTCAGCATTATGAACAGCTGGCGCAGGCCGGTACGGTTCGTCTGCTGCCGGGCCCAACAGGAGAGCGCAACACCTTCCTGTTACTCCCGCGCGAACAGGTGCTCTGTCTGGCAGATAACAACGACGATGCGCTGATTCAGCTGGCTGCGGTAACCAGCGTCGGCAGTCAGGCCCTGTGGCCGGATGATGACCTGCATCGTACGCTGCTTAATACCTTACCGGCAGCGGTGAAGAGCCGTATTACCCTGGCGAAGGATCCGCTGACCGCGCAGTTTGATGCCGTGATTTATCATGGTGATGCCGACCAGCTCCGCAGCCTGTGCGAGCAGATTGCGGCGCGTGAAGGTGCGATTGTCTCGGTACAGGGATTTGCCCGCGGTGAAACCAACCTGTTACTGGAACGCCTGCTGATTGAACGCTCTTTGAGCGTCAACACCGCCGCCGCGGGCGGTAACGCCAGCCTGATGACGATCGGTTAACTGTCGGCGCGTTTCATTCTGGTTGTGATCAAGGTTCATGCCTGGCATGAACCTTTTTTTATGACGGATGAAAAACCCGCGGCCGTTGAGCGCCTCAGCAGTGGAGAAGTGCGAAGGGATTCGCGCTATCAGATGGTCTCTGCGCGCACATCCCCCGCATACGCAATCCGGACGCGCCGCAGAGACAGGTGGCTGACATGCGTACAACGGTCAGGCTGCCGGAATAGAAGGCCGTTTCATCAGATGTGGCAAGCGAAACAGCGCGCGTCCCGGTCCCCGATTCAGCAATGACCAGACCGCCATGGAGCACAAGGCGCAGATCGTAACCATCACCGGAGGATAGAGACAGGCCCAAAGCCATGAAAAGCCTGTCAGCTCAAAAAGCTGGTGACGTTGCGCATATAAAATCGCCGTCATCCCGAAATATTCAATGAAAATACGGTGAATAATGTAAAGGGGTAAGGTATGGCGGCCTGTCCAGTTCAGCCAGGCCATACAGCCCAGCTGGCTTAACCATCGGCAGGCGGCCACGCTGGCCAGAATGGCAATCAGACAGAGAAAAAGACGGCTGTTCAAATCAAGCAGGCCCTGTAGTACAGCCAGCAGTCCCAGTAACAGCCACGGCAACCTGTTCTCCCGTCGCCCTTCGCTCAGTCGTAGCATGGGTGCCCACCAAAATGCGCCCAATACAAAAAAGATAAAATACTGCGCCAGACTTTGCGGTCCCCAGAACGGGATACTCTTTTCGACCGCCAGATAGTTCAGCACAGCGGCTACGATAAGCAGCGGGATTTTGTAATGTTGAAACCATTTGGCGCACAGGAAATAGAGTGCCAGACCATATAAATACCAGGCGGTACTCATGGCGAGAAAGGTCAGTCTGAGAAATTCTGAAAACGAACCGGCATAGGCCGCATTAAGATTTTGCGAAATACGCTGTCCGGTAATTTCCGTCGCGATGCCGGAAATGGATCCCCACTGAATGACGCCCCATAACAGATAAAGGTAAAACAGATTCATAATGCGGCTGGTGGCGACAGACTGCCAGGGCCGGTGAAGAATGGCATGACTGGCCAGCAGACCCGATACAAAGAAAAAGGCGGGCATGCGCAGCGGCGACAGTAGCAGGTTAAACCGGACCCACAGTTCAGCCGGGAGCAGGCCCGCGGTCAGATGTGTTACCGTATTATCAAAGCCGGGTAATACCGTGTGATACAGAATAACCAGCAGGATACACAGGCCTTTGAGTGTATTAATCCAGGCAATTTCTTCTTTTTCTTTGCTCATCATCGGCACATTTCCGCTGCGGTGAAACGGCAATTCACATCGCCTTCTCTTGTGCGAAAAGTATTCCGTATGTTCTTTCTGCTGAATGTAGCGAAAGTCTTAAATACCCGCGTTGCGGTGCGTTTCGGACCGTACTTTACACTTAAAGGGATTTATTGACACTGCGCCCGGCAAGCGCGTTATTCAGACGCCTTTTCCTTTCCTGTCTGGTTATCCTTATGACATAAACCGAGGCTCTGCCCTGCTTTCAACAGGCGTACCGTACGGACTGACGTAGGCGCTTTTATCCCGTTTACCCGATAAAAAATGGATTCACGGTCAGGCGTGCGCTGACCTGGCTCCGGGCTCGCGGGCATGACGGGCATGACGGGCAACGGAGAAGTGATCTGGCGGATGAAAAAAGGGGCCAGCGCGCTGGCCCGGATCTTCAGGATAAGGTTTGCGTTTCGGGCTGACGTTGACTGACCAGGCGTGGATGGAGAAACAGCATACGTCCCGGCCCGCGATTAAGTAACGACCAGACCAGCAGCGACAGCAGTGTGCATACCGCCACACCGGTCACCGGCATCAGCAGCGCCCAGGCCCAGCTAAAGCCAGCATTGCCGAACCAGCCGAAATTCAGGGCCAGTGTGATAGCGCTCAGTCCGAGCAGTTCGATAAAAATGCGGTGTAACACATAGATTTGTAATGTATTTCGACCGATAGCGTTCAGCCAGGTCATTCTGAAATGCGCGTTGAGAAAACGACACAGCACGATGCCAAACACGATCGTCAGCAGGCTGTAAAACGGGTTTTTATAGATGCCACCTGCATGATGGGCGATGCCGACAAGTGCAATCGCGCCAAGCCACAGCCAGTGACGTCCCTTGAGGGCGCTCAGTTCAATTAGCCTCGCGCTGAAAAATACGCCCAGCAGGAAATACAGAGAGTTCTGCGCCACGCTGGCCGGGCCCCATCCGGGGATCAGGTTAAACTGCGCAGCGTAGTTCGCCGCTATCGCCGCCGCCAGCAGAACCCTTTTCTGTTGATGGAAAAGCTTAGTCACCAGGAAAAACCCTGCCAGCGCGTACAGGTACCACAGGCTGGTCATCGACAGCATCAGCAGCTTAATAAACTCAAGAGGCGAATCCGCATAGGCGGCATTTTTGCTACTGGACAGCCGTTCGCCTAAATGGGTGGAAATGTAGTGGATACTCAGCCACTGAATCACGCCCCACAGCAGGTAGAGGTAAACAATATTGCTGAATTTTTTCGTAAACACTTCCTGCCAGCTTTTCTTCACGACCGCGTTAGCGGCCAGCAACCCAGACACAAAGAAGAAAGCGGGCATACGCAACGGCGAGAGCCAGGTATTAAACGCCACCCATCCTTGTGCCGGTAGCAGACCCGCGGTCAGATGATGAAGCGAGGGTGCGAACGTGGTGATGATGGCGTGATGCAGTACGACAAGTAAAATGCACCCTCCTTTGAGGGTATTGATCCAGAGGATTTCCTTCCTGGGGTGAGTCATTATAACGTCCCGACAGCGCGATGAATTTGTGAAGAATTATTAATATTTTCACTGTCACCTCAATCGGGGAGGTCTTAAAATTTACACTCTGTTACGTCATTGAAATATCATTCAGTATAACCGAAGCGATAACAACAGGTTAAGGAAAGACCAGCCGTAAATTTTCAGAAGAAACTGAGCGCGCAGGCAGGAAAAAAATAAATAAAACGCCGCCCGTGTCGGGCGGCATTTTGGGGATTATTGATTAAGAAATTTATCCAGAAACTGTTGGGTACGCGCCTGCTGAGGAGCGCTGAACAACGCTTTGGCCGGGCCCTGTTCTACCACGCGGCCCTGATCCATGAAAATCGCCCGGTCAGCGACATCACGGGCAAAGCTCATCTCATGGGTCACAATCACCATCGTGCGCTTTTCCTGCGCCAGCGCCCGGATCGTATTCAACACTTCGCCCACCAGCTCGGGATCCAGCGCCGAGGTCGGTTCATCAAACAAAATGACTTCAGGCCGCATGGCAAGCGCGCGGGCAATGGCAACACGTTGTTGCTGTCCGCCGGAAAGACGACGTGGATAGCTGTCTTCTTTACCCTGCAATCCCACTTTTTCAAGCAGA
The DNA here is from genome assembly GCF_004364735.1 of Pantoea sp. PNA 14-12. NCBI lineage: Bacteria > Pseudomonadati > Pseudomonadota > Gammaproteobacteria > Enterobacterales > Erwiniaceae > Pantoea > Pantoea sp. PNA 14-12. Next base: position 1,627,426 of record NZ_SOAJ01000001.1, read on the forward strand.
CCACGCGCCCGCGCGACCGCGTCCGCTTTGGTTTCGCCTTTGACGATGACCGGCCCCTCAATAATATTTTCCAGCACCGAGCGATGCGGAAACAAATTGAAGTTCTGAAACACAAACCCCACCTGCTGACGGAGTTGGCGCACCTGTTCTTTCTGCTTATTGATCCCCAGACTGGCGTCAATCGTAATATCGCCGACTTTGATGCGCCCGGCCTCAGGCACTTCAAGCAGGTTGATGCTGCGCAACAGCGTCGTTTTACCGGATCCGCTCGGGCCGATAATCGCCACAATTTCACCCGGCGCAACATCCAGATCGATGCCGTGCAGTACCGTTTGGCCGTTAAACTGTTTCACCAGTTGGCGCACTTCAATCGCACTCATTTCGCCTCCTGATCCTGACGGTTAACGTGTGCTTCGAGCCGGTTCTGTAAGGCAGACAGCACGGTAGCCATGATCCAGTAGATAACCGAGGCCGCCAGATACATCGTAAATACCTCCAGCGTACGTGAGGTAATCAACTGGGCCTGACGAAATAACTCCGGTACCTGAATGGTCGCCGCCAGTGAGGTATCTTTGACCAGGCTGATGAAGCTGTTACCCAATGGCGGTAAGGCGGTACGGGCAGCCTGAGGCAAAATAACCCTGCGCAGCGTTTGCCACGGCGTCATGCCAATGCTGGCCGCCGCTTCCCACTGTCCGCGCTCAATCGCCGCAATGGCACCACGAAGCGATTCCGATGCATAGGCTGCTGTATTCAGCGACAGGCCAATCATCGCGGAAGGAATTGGATCCAGCTCAATGCCAAACTGGGGCAGACCGTAGTAGATCATAAACAACTGAGCGATAAGCGGCGTGCCACGAAAAATCGACACGTAGATACGTGCCAGCCAGCTGATGGGCCAGAAGCGCGACAAGCGCATCAGCGCCAGCACAAAGCCCAGTATCAGCCCAAAAAACATCCCGCCAATACTGAGCTGAAGCGTAAACAGCGCGCCTTTAAGAAGGAATGGTGCTGACTCCAGCACCAGTTGTAAACTTTCCTGCATTATTGCGTAACGTCCGCGCCAAACCATTTCTCAGACAGCTTTTTGAGCGTGCCGTCTTTCTGCATCTCTGCAATCGCCTGGTTAATGGCTTTCAGTAAATCTTCGTTACCTTTACGCAGTGCAACGCCCGCTTCAAGACGCGAGAACGCAGGGCCAGCAACGGCCATCGTGTCACCGGTTTTCTTCACCAGATCCAGTGCCGCCAGACGGTCCACCAGAATCGCATCAACGCGACCTGAACGCAGATCCTGGTATTTGGTAGGATCGTCATCATAGGTACGAACATCGACACCTTTCACGTTTGCACGTAACCACTGCTCGTAGTTGGTGCCCAGACCGACACCCACTTTTTTACCTGCCAGATCTTCGGGGCGGGTGATGCTGCCGGCATTTTTCTTCAGCGTCAGCGCCTGCACGCCCGAAATGGTGTACGGCGTGGAGAAGTCATATTTCTTTTTACGCTCATCGGAAATGGTGACCTGATTAATCACCACATCGATACGTTTGGAATCCAGCGCGGCCAGCATGCCATCCCATTTTGTCGGTTTCAGCACGGCTTTCACACCCATGTGTTTCGCCAGGTCCTGGGCGAACTCCACCTCAAATCCGGTCAGCTTGCCTTTTTCATCCTGGAAACTGAAAGGCGGATAAGTGCCTTCCAGGCCCACACGCAGTTCGCCTTTACTTTTCACTTGCTGCAGCAAATCTTCTGCGGCAAAGGTTTTAACACTAACGCCAGCAACCAGCGCAACCGCCATCATTCCCGTCACCAGCTGGCGACGAATCTGTGAGAAAGCCATGTGTACCCCATTTATTATTCGTGAGTGTGCTGTTGAGCGGCTAAACCCCGTTTGCCGCTCTGTCATTATGGGCGTTATTTACCTGAGACAGCAAAATAACGGCCGGATTATAAACCTTTTTTTCGCGACGTCTCAGACCGAAGGGTGATAAGCAAATAACGCGGGCGCACCGCCGGTATGCACAAACAGGAGCGGTCCTTCGCGGCGGAAACGATTCTGACTGATCCCATCAATTAACCCCGCCATCGCTTTGCCAGTATAAACCGGGTCGAGCAGGAGGCCTTCCAGCCGGGCCAGCAGCTTGATCGCCTCTGTGCCCTCTTCATTTGGCTCGCCATAGCGTGGCCCAAAGTAGTCATCCCACAGCGTCACCGGGGCCTTTGCCTCTACCGACAACTGCGATGCCAGCGCCTGACGAATAGCGTCCACTTTCGGCAGCTGTTCATCACGCTGACGCGATACGGTCACGCCCACCAGCTCGGTTTGCGGCATGAGGTGTTCCAGCCCAATGGCCAGCCCCGCATGCGTTCCGGCACTGCCAGACGCGACGACTACCGCAGCAAAATCCACCACGCCTTCACTTTGATGCACGATCTCCTGGGCGCACTCTACATAACCCAGCGCGCCTAGCGCGTTTGATCCGCCAACAGGCAGGGTATAGGGTCGAAAACCCTGCGCCTCAAGGCGTTCCGCCTGTTCCGCCAGTTGTGCGGCAGGATCGGTCAGTGCCTCAACCATCACCACGTCAACGTCCATCAGTTCCAGCAGCAGCCGGTTACCGTTAGTGAGATAATTCTCGCTCTGGGTCGCGATGGGGTTTTCGAGTAATGCCACGCATTTCAGCCCAAGTTTGGCGGCGACCGCAGCGGTCTGACGCACGTGGTTAGACTGGATCGCACCGGCGGTGAGCAGCACATCGGCCCCCTCACGCAGCGCATCGGCCGCCAGGAACTCCAGCTTGCGCAGTTTGTTGCCGCCCAGCGCCAGCGGCGTTACATCGTCGCGTTTGATAAAAATGTCACGACCTAAGAAGTCCGACAGACGGGGCAAAAATTCCAGAGGCGTGGGCGCACCCAGAAGTTCAATACGGGGAAACTGATGAATAAGATGTAAAGACAATGCGGCCTCCAGTCAGGCACAGAGCAGTTATCATTACAGTGTTACAGAAGATGAAGAAAGGATCATCCTGAATTGAGGTCAGGAACGTGGAAGACGGGAATGCACAACATCCCCACGTTTCTTCCGATGGTGAGAAGAAACGTGGGGCGGGAAATCGACTGACCGTGCATCCTGTGCCCGGCATTTTTCCCTTAACGTTGCTGCCAGCCTAAGAACTGGTCGTATTTGCGCAGCGCAATTCGATAATTATTGTTGCCTGCATCGGGTAAATCTTTTTCCAGGCATTGATGCCAGCTATTGCCTTTCAGTTTTTCTGCCGGAAAATTTCGCGCCTTCAGCATATCGTCAAGCCGACGTAACCGAACCACATACTCACGAATCGTGCTTGGGCTCATTTCCGTCTGCTCGAACAGATATTGTTTAAACGCCATAATGTCAAAATAGTTAGGATGTGTATTACAAAAAATATCGCTGCAAAAACGACAAAGTGCCGTTAATTCTGGCTGCAGTTTTAGCCAGAGTGGCTCATCAATCATTTGGTCCATCCGTGCGATGGCCTCTTTATTGATGATCTGGCCACGAAAAACCAGCGCCATTCGGTCTAGTACTTTGCCACAGTGTGAACAATTGGTTTGGCTGTGTTTATAGTCTTTAAGATAGCGACTTAAAGGTCTGGCTTTGGTTTTGGCTCCCACTGTTGAGTCCCCGATTTCTTATATTTATAGATCTCCAGGAACTGAGCCTTCTAGCGCGCTCCCGTAAGTCGGGCACGCAAGCGTTTAATCGCCTGACTGTGCAGTTGGCTGACCCGGGATTCCCCGACATCAAGTACCGCGCCAATCTCTTTAAGATTCAGTTCTTCCTGGTAGTACAGTGTCAGCACCATTTTCTCGCGCTCAGGCAACGCCTCGATCGCTTCTATGACGCGTTCACGCAGACTCCCTTCCATTAACTGATGAAGTGGATTGGCCTCTTCGTGCCCTTCCGTCACCAGCTCCGCACTGTCACCGTGTTCTTCCCGATACTCGTCGTATGAAAAGAGCTGACTGTTGTTGGTATCCAACAGAATCTGCCGGTACTCTTCTATCGAAACATTCAACTGTTGCGCAACTTCCAGCTCGGAAGCGGCCCGACCCAGCATCTGCTCAACCTGATGCATGGCTCCGGCTACCTCACGTGCATTACGTCTGACGCTGCGTGGCGCCCAGTCCCGGCTGCGAAGCTCATCAAGCATTGCGCCACGAATGCGCTGGACTGCATACGTGGTAAAGGCGGTACCCTGAAGCGCGTCGTAGCGCTCCACCGCATTCAACAGACCAATGCCCCCGGCTTGCAGCAGATCGTCAAGTTCCACACTGGCAGGCAGGCGAACCTGCAAGCGCAGTGCTTCATGACGCACCAGTGGGACGTAGCGCTGCCAGAGCGAATGTTTGTCCATCACGCCTTCGGCGGTATAGAGATCGTTCACGTTGACTACCCTGCGTTAATGAAGTTATCGGCATGATTATGCAATTCTGTAGGACTTTCGATTGGCAGAATAGGCGGGATAAACCGAGGTTATTTCAAATTTGTGATGTTTCAGAGCGGAAGATTCCGCTCTGTCTCAACAGGCTAACCTAATGACAGTAAACGTTGACGAGTGGCGGAGGGCACGCTGTCCCATAAAGCACAAACCTGCCCTTCCATTTCCTGATAAAAAGGGCTAATGCTTTCGCGGGTTTTTTCATCCCCATTAAAACGGACCTTGCCGGAATCACCATCAATACTAATCATTCGGTTAACAAAAAGTCGCTGTAAATCGCTGCGCAGGAATAATCCGTTATCCACACTGTTATCCGCCAGAAAACCTTCATCATTCTCTCGCGTATCAATATGGCAGGCTTCCACCCATGGCCACGGATGCTGATCGATCAGACTGGTGCCGGTAATGACACAGGCACCATAACGGGCTTTCACGGCGGCCATAAATTCGGCCTGGCTGGCTCGCTGCAGCACTTTAGCCTTTACCCGCCGCCCGACTTCAGTACCAGGCATCACTGCGGCGGGTGTTTTATGTCCGGGTGTACTCAGTACCACAATAAACTGGATACGCTGTGATTGCGGAAAGCACGGATTGGAGTGCATGTTAAACAACTGCCACCAGGCATCGTCGCCGTCTTCTCGCATCAGCACCAGTTTGTATCCCCGGCTGTTGATCAGGTTCTGCGCCTGTGCTGAATGGGGATCGATCATGGCATATACGTAGCTTTGGCCAATCACTTTCCACAAATTCTCCGCTTTGTCCTGCTCTCCCCGGCGGAAATAGTGAAAAGGAGCCTGCTGCTTCAGGTAATACTCAAAACGGCGCAGGTAATTTTTACGTTCATTGTCGTTCGCAATAAATAACAGGTCTTCCAGCGGACTGTTGCTCTCTTCCTGTGCGAAGACAGCACGAATCTTTAGCGTCCGAAAGCTGGTCGAAGGACTCAGCAGCGCTCGCGCTGTTAATTCTTTCTCATCAGGGTATTGCTGTGCATAGCGCCGGGCGATCTCCTCGAAGGAAAGCCGTTCACCCGGTAGCAGGTCATAGTTGAAGCGCATAACCACCCCAGAACACGCGAAGTTGTAGCCAAATTAAACTTATCCTGAAGAGTGTTATCGGCACCATCTGTATGAACTGTAACGTTTATCCAACTTTTATCGCGCCGAAAACTCTAATCCACAATCACTTCCTTCTGGTTGACGCGATTTGCATTACTGCGCGATAAAATGTGCCCGCTTCGCTTATGCTGATTTATTTCATTAGCCGCTATGGATGCGGGGACGGACTTATCCTTGACTTTACCCGCTTTTTTGTCGGTTATTCGTGCCATTACTTTCACTCGAACACTCGTATTCTTTCACCATCACGCTGCACGCGCAGACGAGTTATGAAGGAAGCGAATGATGAAAGGCATAGTACTGGCAGGCGGAACCGGTTCCCGACTGCATCCGGTGACCTGTGGCGTCTCTGAGCAACTGCTGCCGGTCTATGACAAGCCCATGCTCTCTCTTCCCCTTTCACTCTTGATGCACTTGCATCCATTCGTCTCGCGCCCGGACATTGCTGATTTTGAATATACCTGTCCTCACTATGACAATCCTAAGGATGAAGCCTGCCTGATGTGGAATGCCCCTGATGTTGCGATTCAATGGTCTGTCGAACAGCCGATATTATCGGTGAAAAATCAACAAGGACTCTCATTGCAGGAGTTGGTGTAATGCGCGTTTTACTTACAGGTGCTTATGGTCAGTTGGGGCGCTGTTTACTGGATCGTTTTCCCGCCGACTGGATTACGCTGGCGTGTGGTTCGGCGGAACTGGATATTACCGATCGCGTTGCCGTTGTGCGCGTGGTTAAAAAATTTAAGCCCGATGTCATTATGAATGCAGCGGCTTATACCGCCGTTGATAAAGCAGAAACCGACCGGACACGTGCCTTAAAGATCAATGCGATTGGCCCTGAAAATCTGGCTCAGGCCGCCAAAATGATCGGGGCGCGTTTCATTCATATTTCCACAGATTATGTTTTCGACGGGGTGAAAAGAACGCCCTATACCGAACAGGATCCGCCCTGCCCGATTAATTTTTACGGCCTGAGTAAGTGGGAAGGTGAAAAGCGCGTCTTTGAGGTCCTGCCCGAGGCGATCGTGATCCGTACTTCATGGATGTTCAGCGAATACGGTAATAACTTCGTCAGTACCATGCTTCGTCTGGCGCAGACACGTTCCGAGTTACATGTGGTGAACGATCAGTATGGTTGTCCGACCTACGCGGGTGATTTAGCCCAGGCCATGATCACGCTCGCCGACATGCCCGAAAAGCATGGTCTTTACCATTATTGTGGCGACGTTGCCGTCAGCTGGTGCGAATTCGCTCAGACAATCTTTGTCGCGGCGCAACAGGACGTGGTCGTGCATGGCATTATCAGCTCGCACTATCCGTCTGCGGCGATTCGGCCGGCGCGCAGTGTGATGAACAGCGACGCTCTCAGCACCATGGGCATCCCCCCCTCAGACTGGCAGGATAAACTTCGCCTCTGTCTGAATCACCTGGCGACCCCCTTTCCCTACGCGAATACTTTATAAGGAGATAATGTAATGAAAGTAGCAACGATTGGTAACTGTCAGCTCGAAGTCGTTGGTCAGTTATTAAGTAATTATTCTGAGCTTCATCGTGGCGCAATAACACACGTTGTTAATACACCTCTGTATAAACTTGATGCTCAGCGAGACATTATCAATCTGATGCACGAACTTGAAAGCTGCGATCATATTTATATGCAGTATCATTCTGAACGCTGGGGTTTGCTGTCAACCGCGAAACTGACCGAGTATTTCGATATCCGCATATTACCCACAATGGAATCAAGCGTATCAGCACCGCAGCTAGGGTATTATTCTGCTGCCGTGCCCGATTTAATGGTGTATGTTGATTACCGTTTTTTGCATCTCTATTTGACCGCACATGCCTGTGCGGATGCCGTTGCTGCGTACCACAATGTCAGTTACGACGAGGCCAGGCAGCATAACATGATCATGGACGACGCTAATCGCTACCAGCGGTTGTTCAAAGAAGGTAAGGTGGCGTTTGATTATTCAGACTTTTATCGGGACGCCCTGTTAAAAGATAAACATTGCTACAGCACGGTAAGCCACCCCAATAACAAACATTTAAGCATTTTCTTTAGTGCAATCTTTTTTGATTTATTTAAAGAGAATAAGAACTTCGATCTTGGCGGCAACGATTTGCTTAAAAACTATATTGCTCCAGAGGTAGGCAGTGGCGAACAGCATTATTTCATGATGCGCGAAACAGGGCTTTCTCTGGCCTGTAAAATTAACTATCACTTCTTTTCTTCACAACCGCGTGAACAACTCTCAGAAGCCTTACTGCGTTCCACTTATTATCGTAGCCTGAAATCCGGCTATCAAAACCTCTGAGCCTTTGCTGTAAGCCTGAAGATGCATCTTATCGATCAGGCTTGTCAGCACACAAAACAGTACCATTCAGTCACGGCGGCAATGCAATCAATACTGCGATGTTGCTTTACTGTATTAATACAGCGTTATATCGCTTTGTGGCGTCTGCCTGTCTCTGCCATTCCGGTCATTATGACTCTGCATAAAACATTCACGTTGCCGCCAGAAAGAAGCGCGGTTCCTGACGAGCCTGCCTGTCCCCGTTTGCGTTAAATACACACTAAAAAGGGCTTTATTTACGGCATCAGTTCGGCCTGCCGGGATTACAATCTGCTATAAAAGCGCGCCTGGCACCCCATCCATACCAGGAAAAAACTTTGCCAGCTAAACAATGTGTTAGCTGCACCACCTCAGGCAAATCATAATGAGCAGTAATAAAAAAGCACTTATGCTGGATGCCGGTTTTGCTGCCATGCCTCTTTTGATGGCACTTAAGCATTCCGGTTATGAAACAGCCGTATGCAGCGGCAAACCGCAGGATCCGGGTCATCAACTCGCGGCCCACTCTTTTTGCCTGAATTATGCCAACGTACAGGACGTACTGACCCTGGCGAAATCACTCAATATTACATCACTTCTGCCTGGTGTTACCGATGTGTCTTACCTTACGGGTGCCAGTGTCGCTGAGGCAATGGGCTTACGCGGTTTTGATCGCCCTGATGTAGCAGAAATTATTTTTAAAAAAGACGTCTTCCGCCAGTGGGCACAGGATAAGGGTTATCCAGTCCCTGTGGCCGTGAGCTGTCCTGAAGAGGCGGCGCAACTTCCGTTACCGTTGATGATAAAACCTGTCGATTCCTACAGCGGATTAGGGATTTCACTGGTGGCTGAGCGCGAACACATCTCCGCCGCCTGGCGAGATGCCTGTGCGGCATCATCCTGTGGCCAGGCGCTTATAGAGCGCTGGATAGCTGGCGATTTACACAGCCACTCCGCTTTTATCGTGAATGGAAAAGTGGCGGTCGAATATTTTGTCGATGAATTTTGTACCGTTTACCCCTGGCAGGTAAACAGTAGTAGCCTCAGCCTCAATCTTCCTGCGTCGATAAAAGACCAGGTCAGCGACTGTATACAGGCACTCGTTGATGAGCTCGGGCTTTGTGATGGTTTACTGCACACTCAGTTTATCTCGGATGGTAAAAGCTTTTCTCTGATAGAAATGACACGCCGATGCCCGGGTGACCTGTATAATCAACTCATTGAATATTCTACAGACACGCCTTATTCACTCTGGTTCACCCATGCCTTTACCGGCACGCCTTTTACGCCAGCCAGTCGGCGTCCCGAACATGTCAGATTAATCGCTCGCCATACTGTGTCTGTTGATCAGGAACAAACCTTTACCTCCGTCAGCTTCGCAGCATTACCGGCCAATATCCTTTCTTTTCTGCCACTTAAGAAAACAGGCGAGAGAATCCAGCGCGCGCCTCACGATCGCGCCGCGCTTATTTTTGCTGAATTCCACCAACGTGATGAACTGGCCCGCTTCACACCACAGTTAAAAAATTTTTTTACGCTTGGTAAGTACTAGGAAACCGATATGAAAAAACGACTACAACTTGGTTTTATTGGCGGTGGCGCGAATTCGGCTATTGGTCTTACCCATAAAATTGCCTCACAGCTCGACGGGGATTTTACGCTTGTGGCGGGCTGTTTTAGCCGCAATCCTGAGCAGAATCGTCACACCGGTGAGAGCTGGAATATTCATCCTGAACGTATTTACGAGAGTATTCAGGCGTTTATTTTGCAGGAGCGCCATCATCTTGATGCAGTTGCGGTGTTAACACCCACCCCTGACCATCATGAAATTATCACCGCCTGTTTCGAAAACGGTCTGGCTGTAATTTGCGAAAAGGCGATGGTTGAAAGCCATCAAAGCGCTTTGCACATCATGAACAGCGAGCACCAACATCAGGCAAAATTGTTTGTCACTTACAATTACAGTGGCTATCCCATGGTGCGCGAACTGCAAAAGCGCGTACAGCGCGGCGATTTCGGGGCCATTCAGCAGGTCATGGTTGAAATGCCTCAGGAAGGTTTTGCACGCCATAATCAGCATGGCGATGTGCCAAAACCGCAGAGATGGCGGCAGCAGGATGCCGTCATTCCAACCGTTTCGCTCGATCTTGGCGTTCATGTTCACCAGCTTATTGAATTTATCACCGGGGATCACGCCGTCGATATTTATGCGATCAATGATACGTACGCCAAAATTCCCGGCGTTATCGACACCGTACATATCTTATCGCGTTATCAAAGCGGTATGACGTGTAATTACTGGTATGGCAAAGCCGCTCTGGGATACCGAAATGGCCTGCGGATTCGCGTCATGGGAAGTCAGGGCAGCGCAGAATGGCTCCAGATGGATCCTGAATTCCTGTATGTCAGCGGTTTGCAAGGCAGTCGTTCTGTTATCGATCGCACAGCCAATGACAACATTGTTGCTGCTGATGCACGTTACTGCCGTTTTAAAGCGGGTCACCCTGCTGGCTTTATTGAAGCATTTGCCAATTATTATGCTGACATTGCCTCTGCATTGAGAGGGGAACCTAACGATTACGTGATGGGTTCAGACGTTGCGGCTCGCGGGCTTCACTTTCTTGAAAGTGCCGCGAAAAGTGCAACAAGTCAGCAAAAATGTACCCTTTAAACAATAAAAAGATAAAATATAACGGAGTTCCTCATGAGTTTTCTTAGTGAAATAGTCGAGAAAAATAACCATTTTCTCGTTACGCTGGAGAAAATGTACCAAAACCGTAATCCGGTAGTCCTCATTGGCGCAGGCTGTCTGGCTACCAAGACCAGTGAATATATGGCGCGTAATCACTTGCATATCGATTATGTAGCGGTCAATGAAATGTATTTTTCTCCTGGTCAAACGTTAAACGAACTGACTGTTGTGCCTCTGGAAAGTTTGCTCAACACCAATAAAAAATATAATTTTATTATTGCACTACAGTATGTGGATCCGGCGTTTTTGAATTCATTATCAGACGTTCAATCTGAAGTGCTGGTCTATGACCCCTCTTTTACGGGCGTAAACACCGAAGATATTATTTCCTATGATTTTTGTCAGACCCATGCTGACGCCCTGCATTCCTTATATGAAAGTCTTGGTGATGATAAATCTCGCGAGACGTTTATCGCATTCATGAATCAGCGTATTAGCGCACGCCCTGACTATATTAAAACAGTGTATGATGAGAACCATTACTTCCCAACCGACATTGTCGCGTTGAGTAAGTCCGAGGTTTTTGTTGACTGTGGCGCTTATAATGGTGACAGCGTGAATGCTTTCGAAGCCGCACTGGCCACCCGCGGACTCCCTTCGCCGAAAAAAATCTTTGCCTTCGAACCTGACAACGTCAATTATCCGTTGCTGTGTGCCGCTACAGCGGATAAAGCGTATTGTGAATGCCACCAGGCAGGCGTATGGAGTGAAGAGACAACGCTGTATTTCGACTCAGGAAAAGCGTTGGATTCAAAAATTACTGAAAAGGTCACGACTAACAGTATCGCATTAACCACACTCGATAGCGTTATTGCGGACAGTAAGGTGACATTTATCAAAATGGATATTGAAGGCGCTGAGCTTTCTGCGCTGGAGGGGGCGAAAAATAGTATTCAACGCTGTTACCCACTGTTGGCAATCAGCGCTTATCATAAACCGGATGATCTTATAAAGATTCCTGCTTATATCAAAAGCATTATGCCCGGGTATCGATTTTATCTCCGCGCCCATCATCCTGTTCATGCTTTTGAACTGGTATTGTACGCGATTCCTGCCTGATTTTTTTTTGCATCAGCCCGGCTCTCGCGTATCAGCCGGGCAGAATTGTTCTCATTACCTGTATCCGTCGTCTGTGCCCTTCCCGTTTCTTTTTCGATATACCGCTGTCAGCAACGATTTTTGAGATGAGAAACGGTTAAGAAAGCAAGATCGTGCAGATGGAAAGCATGTGAGATGTGCAGCGTCAGGCAAAAGCATGTTCCCTTTTGCCTGACGGGCTTATAAAGATCCGGATTGAAGGCTTACGCAGCATTCACATTGCTGGCACGCATAATAATGTTAATAATCTCATCCTGATCCGCTTCCGCCAGGTTCGGATGCACCGGTAAACACAACACCTGCTGAGAAATTTGACTGGCCACCGGCAAATTTGAAGGAGCCGATGATTCATAGCCTTTATACATCGGGAAATCGGAGATGAGCGGATAAAAATACCGTCTGACATAAATATTTTGGCTTTTGAAGTGATGATACAGTTCATCACGCGTCATCGGGAATAATCCCGCGTGAACAAAGACCGGGCAATATGCATAGTTCCAGTCGGTTTCATCAACGAGCGGTAGTAGCGTAAGTCCGTGTATATGCCCTAATGCCTGCTGATATTTTTCGTAGATGACTTTACGCTTAGCCAGCGCTGAATCCACATGCTTCAGTTGGAGTAATCCAAATGCCGCCTGAACTTCATTCATTTTGCCATTGATACCCGGCGCAACCACCGTGGTTTCATCGGCAAAGCCAAAATTCTTTAAATAATCAATACGTCGTTTGATTTTTTCATTCGGGCAGATAATGGCGCCGCCTTCAAACGTGTTAAATACCTTTGTCGCATGGAAGCTTAAAACAGAAAGATCGCCGTGATTCAGGATACTGACGTTTTTTTGTTTAACACCAAAACAGTGCGCGGCATCGTAGATGACTTTCAGACCGTAGTTGTCGGCAATACGTTGAATGCGGTCGACATCGCAGGGAATGCCATAGCAGTGAACGGGTAAAATTGCACTGGTGGTAGGCGTAATGGCGGATTCGATTTTTTCAGGATCGATATTGCAGGTAACAGGATCAATATCGACGAATATGGGTTTTATGCCGTTCCATAATAAGGAATGGGATGTCGCGACGAAAGAATAGGGAGTGGTAATCACCTCCCCCGTTATTCTGAGCGCCTGTAGCGCCGTCACCAGCGCCAGGGTACCGTTCGCGAACAAACTGAGGTGCTCGACACCGAGATAATCGGCAAGGGCCCGTTCCAGCTCCTGGTGATACGGACCACCATTTGTGAGCTGTTTACTGTCCCAGATACGTTCTAGATAAGGCAGGAACTCTTCCAGGGGCGGCAGAAGAGGACTTGTCACCAGCACATTTGATGAGGGTTTGTTTATCTTCATCGGATAACTTCCTGACCTTAAATAATTGTTGAATGCGTACAGGGCTTTTATCTGGCGCGTTGTCTCTGCACGTCCTTTATGCCTGAGTGGCTTCAGATAACGCCTGTATCCGGCCGAAAAGTGTCATAAGCGCGTCCTGGTTTACCTCGTTATACGCTTTTTCTTTCAACTGCTGACTGAGCGTGTCACTCAGCGACGTATCAGCACAAAGCGTTGCGATAGCCTCTTTCCAGGCGTTCGGGTTATGTTTTACTCTCCAGCCGGGAACGGACTCACCGAATGTAGGATGATCGCTATACATCGCCGGTATCCCCATTACCGCTAACTGCATGAGTACGTTGTTATCTTTGTAACGGTTTTCATCATTGTTGCAGCGCGGAAGCACGGCGATATCGGCGTCACAATGCAGCAACTGCGCGACCAGGCGGGCCTCAGTCTGAAAACGGTACGTTTCCCTGATATAAGGCAGCCATTCCGGCGGACAATGTCCAATGACAATCCAGTCAAGCTTTTCCGCACTTGCCGTTATCGCTGGAGTCAGTAATTCACAATCTTTCTTCCTGAGATCGTATGTGAAACACACGACACGGCATTTGTCTTTTTTCTGCTTAACCCTATCCTGACAGGGTTGCACTAAAACATTGGGAAGAATAACGACAGGTTTATGGCGCTTTTTGAGCCAATTGGCCAGTGCATCGCTGTACGTTAGCCAGTTATCGATAACATTATCTTCAATTAATTTTTTATATTTCCGCGCATTCGGATCGTCCTGAATAAGATAATGAACACGGCAGGTTATGGCGTTTTTGAGTTGCCTGATTGTCTGGCAGGCGAGATCCGACAGTTCGCCGCTGATAACGAGCTCGTCAGGATGATGCCGCAATAATTCTGGCGCGGAGGGTATCTGTTCAAGAAGCACGCTTTTGACGCCACCGGCATTCGTCAGCCTGTCCAGCGCGGTGGTAAATCGCTGCACGCCAGTATCATTCTGATCCTGCGCGATAAAAATGACGGTGCGTGTTTCGCCAGGTTTGAGCGGGCTCCAGCCCGTGACTAACGTGCTGTCTGCGGTAAAAAGGGTTCTGTTCAGGCTTAAATTTTTATTATAAGCCGGATCATCTGCCAGAACAGGGAGCCAGGCGTGATAGAAACGGTCAAGTTCCTGTGAAGGCGACAACGCATATTGTGGCGGAAAGTCCGTCACGGCTTCCTGTTTTGCTACAACGCTGTAAGGTGTGCATATTGCCCGACCGCCCTGCTGAACCAGTCGCAGATTCAGGTCCAGTCTGGCCAGCAGAGGTTGTGTATAAGCCGTATCAAATCCACCGACCTCCAGCCATCTGTCTTTTCTGATTAACAGACAGTCTGTGGCCAACGTCGAATAACTACAGTCGCTTTGATAGCGTGACAGGTAGCCTGCATTGCCCCATCTTTCGGCATAACCAACAGGGAAGGCCAGGCCCCTGACCCCAAGAATTTCTCCGGCACATAAGATCTGACTGTCCAGGTTGATAATATGAGGCGCGACGCAGACAACATCATGCCGAAGGGCATGACATGCCAGCGCCTCCAGCCAGCCGCGGCTGACAAATAAAACACGGGGATCCAACAACAGCAGAAACTCGCCTTCTGCCTGCCCTATTGCCTCATTAATCGCCGCTTCCTGGGTTTGGCTGCCATGACTTTTCAGGATGTTGATGTTAACCGACGCTGTTGACAAATTTGTCGTCAGCCAGGCCGTGATGGCCTCAGAGGTCGCCGGCGTCACAATAACAATCAACTGGCATACCGGTTGATGGGTTTGTTCAAATAACGTAGTGATGCAACACTGCAGTTGATGGATATCTGTGCCAGCGACAAGTATGATGCTGAGCGAAATAACCGGCTCCGTGCTGTATTTTAACCGCCACGGCTTACCCGGCTGGTGCTCCACTACACCCCGGCTGAAGCCCTGCTGCTGAAGATAAGATTGCAACACAGCATGTTCCTGCTGCAGATCCTGTGCCACACAGCTGTTCAGAGGCGTCACGGTAAAGACCTCTGAAACATGACCAAACACGTTGCTATCGCGCGTAGCTAACAGTCGCGTAATCGCATCCAGCTCATAGCACGCGGATAAATCAGCATTAAACCCGCCGATAGCCATCAAGGCGTTTCGCGCGAAGATCCCGCGCTTAAGGTAGAGTGAAGGCTGACTCAGAAAAAGGTCCGGGCAAAATGCAGGTTTAAAATGAGGATGAATTTTCCCTTCCTTGTCAGAGAGGCCTTCATCCGCGTAAACAAAGGCGCATCCCGTTCTGCTGTGCAAGGCCTCAGCAAGGAGTCGTAAACTTTCCGCTGTAAACTGACACCCGGCAGGAACGACGTATATCCAGTCGTAAACGTTCTGCTCCAGATGACAATTCATTTCATTCAGCCACACATCAGACCGAGTCTGAAAGACACGATCGTCAGAAACGTGGCACGTTTCCTGCGGCGTCGCCAGTAAAACGGCGCATCCTGTTACCTGATCTAACTGAGGCAATAAGGCATTCAGCGTCGAGGTCCTGTCCGCTTCGCTGCCTGGCTGGACGGCAATCAGCATTCTGAGGAGTGGCAGTGATGAAGGACTCTGCACCTCTTCAGCAGGAGCCGGAAGTTGCCGCTTATACAGCCAGTCATTCAAAGCGTGTCGCTTATCCTGCGCGGCACGTTGTTCGGCCTTTTCTTGTGTCAACGTAACGAAGTTTTCAAACTGTTGCTGACTTCGCGCGCGTCGGACCAGAAAATAGTCTCGCATCTTCCATAAATTCTGGCGCTCGGTATCAATAGCTTCCTGGGTGTTTTCCCAGCAAAATCCAGCGCCACCGTTGTCACGCACGGTTTCCTGCGTAATGGCATACTTTTCATAACCCGGTGCGGTTAACGCAACTACAGGACTTCCGCATAAAATCGCCATTGCGCAGGTGCCCGAGGACTCATACGAATAAAATACGCGCGTACGCTTGAGCACAACGGCAAGTTCTTTCAGCGTCAATGGGTTTGCCATGGACAAGATTTTGGTATCCGAGGGTAGCTGGCTGAAATCAACGACCGACTCAGGCACACGATTCAGGTAGAGGATATTCAGGTCTTTCTGCGGGTTGTCGTCACAAAATAATTGCAGATCAAAGGATTCGATTCCCAATATTTGTGGGTCAACGGCTTTTTCAGCAAACTCATTGCGGTACCAGAAAAATAAATCATCCGGTCCTTCATGGATCCGGTTATTCATGATCACGCCTTCCCGGTTCAGCATATAGCGAACACATACGGGCGCGGAAAGAGGATTACCCGATACGATTTCAGGGTAAATGGCAATCCAGGGTTGCCCGCTGTTTTGAATAACTTTCCAGTCTTCACTGTTTATCACCGGCGTATTCCATTCTGGATTCACGCGGCAATTAACCATCCAGGCTTTACCGCCCTGTTCATTAATCATGTGACAGAGCTGATGGATAACCTGAACGCCGGATGAAGATTCGATGTAATCCGGTGCCAGAAGTAAGTAAGGAAAGGTGAACCCACGCATAACAGCCTCTTTTTCTACAGGCGCGACAATGAAAAGCTGGCGTTGCCTGAACGTTGTGTGTCTCTATGGAGACGTTATGTCCGGTCATGTAACGACGGCGTCATCATCAGGACGACGCGCCGCCACTGTCTCAGGCAGAAAGCCAACCTCTCTGCCATTCGTTTAATCCCTGCTCCCTCAGGTACCAGTCCTGATGGACCGCCGCGCGAAGTTGATCGCCCAGACGACGAGTGGCATCCATATCCGCAAGGTGCGCGCGTATAGCGCTCATCCAGTCTTTAAAGCGGTTTTCAACGAGCGTGACGGGCAGGCCACAACGATAGGGTTCGATACTGGTGGCAATGATCGGCACGCCACAGGTGCCGATCTCCAGTAACCGCAAATTACTTTTGCATTCATTGAACTGGTTGACTTCGAGCGGCACCAGCGCCAGATCCAGGTTCAGGCTGGCCAGCTTTTCTGGGTACATATCAAACGGCACGCCAGTGTGGAACTCACAGTGCACGCCCCGCGGTTTCATTCCCATGAAAACCCATTCAACCTTGTCTTCCAGCTCCTTGATAAGCGGCAGCAAAATTTGCAGGTCACCGGCATGCGTACTGCCGCCCGCCCAGCCGATACGCACTTTACGCCCCACGCCGCGCTGGCTGGTCAAATGGCCCCACTGACCTTCTGCGAGACGGTTCTGTGCAATGCGGATATCATGATGGAAACGGCTGTAGGCATCCGCTAACGGTGCGGTTGACACAACCACCCAGTCCGCGCACTCCATTACTTTGCGAAGATTTTTGACAATCTGTTTAGGGAACTGGTTACGGTTGCCATTTTTTACCGGTACGTTGAGCAGGTAGTCGTCGTACTCAACCACAATTTTGGCATCGCAAACGTCGCGATATTGCGCCATGACCGACGGGAAACGGCCGCCACTCAGCGACTCCAGCACAATAATATCAGGCTGTAGAAGTGCGACTTCCATTACGCCGGGAATTTGCTGAGTCAGTCCGCCCTCAAGCAGCAACTGACTTTCCATGGCCTTGAACGGTTGCAGGATGCGGTGATTGCCACATCCCTGCCAGTCGACATGGTGTGCGAGCACGACAGGCAGTGGCCTGCCCGGCAGCGGCTGCTGAAAACGCGCCGTCCCTGCACCCAGCGTAAACGGTTTACCTGCCCGCTGCATCAGCGGATGGTTACTGGGATCTTTTAACAGCGTGGCGCGCCACTGCTGGCGAAGCCGACTATAGTCATGCTGAAACGGCCTTTCCTGTACGTTGAACTTTTCTGGCATCAACCGCGTTGCACCGCCCATATGGCGAACACGCGACCACGGCGTCCAGACGTTTAAGTAACCTTGTTGCTGCGCACGTAACCCCAAATCGACATCCGCGAAGTAAAGCGAGAAATCGTTCTCAGCAAAGCCACCCAGACTAAAGAACACGTCTTTACGGACCATCATGCAGGACCCACTCACTGCAGCAAGATTGTGCTCCGTTTGCAGGTAGCTCTGGAAACCTCTGGCATGTTCCTGCATCCCCTCCCACGGACTGTCAACGCCGTTCTGTACCCCCAGCAGATAACCGCCGTGCTGAACCCGGCCATCGTGGTATTCAAGGCGCGCCCCGACTAATGCGACCTCTGGCCGCAGTGCATGCTCCAGTAGCGCATCCAGCCAGTCAGGTTGCGTAATCTGGCAGTCGTTATCCAGGAACAACAAGACATCGCCCTTCGCCTGCTCTGCGGCGCGATTATGCATGGCGGCGAAATTAAACGGCGCGTCGTAACGCAGTACCTTAATCTGTTCGATATTGAGTTTGTCGAGATCGTTGAGAAAGGTACAGGCCTGCGCATCCACGGACTGATTGTCGACGATCAGTAATTCATAATAGGGATAACGCGTTTTCTCCATCAACGTATCGATGCAGGCACGGAGTAAGGCGGCATGGTCACGCGTGGGGACGATAATGGAAATGAGAGGCTGCGTGTCCCACTGATAGCGCACCCGTGCAAAACCGGGATTCACGCCGGCATCAAGTGACACTTTTATCCCTAAACGCTGTAAATGCGCCTCGACAACGCGCCGATAGCCGGCTTCACAGGACTGCGCTTCATGCCAGCGCCCGTTCTCTTTTTGGCCTCTGACTACGACATCTGACACATGTCCAAGCGCGCCCGGTCCCTGATTTTCAATGCAACGCCACAGCCATTCATACATGATCATAGGATTGACGGCATCCTCGCCCTTCCCCGCCGCCTGCACTTTCCGGCGGTCAAACAGCAACGTGCGGCCTACGTAAGGCGTACTTCTTAACAGATCGATATTGGGATCGGGACGAAGAATCGCTCCCGGCTCATTCATATCATCATTAAAGGTTTCATCGACATACCACACAGCCGTTTCCGGGCGTCGCAAACGCTGCTCTGCCAGCAACAGCAACGCGTCAGGCAAAAGCTCATCCCCTGCCATCACCAGCAACAGCGCAGCTGGCCCGGTTTCGTGATAAACGACCTCGTTAAGTTCAGCGACCCAGCCTGAGGCACAGGCGCTTATCGTCCCCTCATTTAACGCAATGTCGACATCGCTCAGTAACATGACCGTCGCGGGCGGCAATGTTTGCTGCCTGACGGCGGCAAGGGAACGTTCACAGGCTGCGGCATCGCCGTTTTCATCAATGATCACGATCCCGATGTCGCCACTTTCGGGCACAGACTGAATAAATGACTGTAACGCTGCGCGTCGGGCTTCGGTAATTGACCTGTCTTTCAGCCACTGTTCAATGGAGTAATTTTTATCGGCCCAGGACAGGACGGACTGTCTGTGAAAGCGTAACGCATGTTGCGCCGGGTCATCCATGGACCAGCGTTTGGGCGCAGGGAGCTGGCTGAGGATAGTCTGGATCGCAGCAGGCATCGTCCATTTATCGCCAAAGCGGCCCTGGTTCGCCCGGGTCCATGCCACGGCTTCACTGAAACCCCGTTTGAGTGCGGCGATCCACTCCTCCGTCTCCGGGCAAAACTGCAGATTCACCACGGTAAAATGCGATTGTTCAAACTCCTGAAGGTTATGCGCGTTCAGATAACCTTCCACGCCGGTTGTAGACGCTAAAAATACCGGAATACCCAGTATTAATGCCTTGGCCACAATTTCATCGCCACCCATGACCATATCGTAGTTATCCAGCCACTCAGGCTCAATCCGACTCACAGGCTGGCTACAGTCGAACCATTCCAGCGTAATGGACTGACTTTTCAGTTGCTGTTGCAGCTCATACATTTCTGCGGAAATATCCGGGGCGTAATAAAGTATGCGTTTGAGCGCAGTGCGGGCATTACGAGATGGATAGCAACTGAATGCGGAAGGAACGGTAAACGGCAAAACAGCGATCTGACTGGATAGCAGTCCGTTTTGCAGCAAACGTTCTGATACCACAGGCGACAAACTCAATGACAGGGAGGCGAGCTGATTTTCCAGCTCAGCGCCCCACGGCATATAAATGTCATGATAATCATAAAAGTGGCGGAAAATAACCGGGGCCGTGCCTGTTAACGTTTCCAGCACGGGTAACAATTTTTGTGCAATAAAACCCTTATAGACCCAGATGAGGCTATAAGCATCAGCGAGCGTGCCTTGCTTATCACTGATAATGCGGAAAGCCGGGTTGGATTTGTACTTTTCCAGTTCAAACGACAGCGTTTTACCATAGGTACTGGTGACAATATCCACCTGCCATCCCCAGGGTAAAAAAACATCAATGATATCGAGCGCCTCATTCACGTGAAGAGAAAACTGCTCAACTCGGTCAATGCTTATTAAAAGCCTGTTCATCTGACATCCTCTGGTTGTGCATAGCACTATCCTGCACGTAAGTACCTTACCTGTTTCAGACTATTGTAAATTTTTGGGTATTAATTTAGGGCGGGAAAAGCTATAGCAAAGCGGGCTAATTAGACCGATTAAGAAAAAACGCCCTCATTTCTGAGAGCGTTTTTAATCTGACGGGCTGTGCGGCGATTAACGCAGCAGAGACAGCATGGTCTGTGGCACCTGGTTGGCCTGTGCCAGTACAGAAGAACCGGCCTGCTGCAGGATCTGCGCGCGGGACATGTTTGACACTTCCGTCGCGTAGTCCGCATCCTGAATACGGCTGCGGGCAGCGGTCAGGTTGGTCACGGTGTTGTTCAGGTTGCTGATGGTGGATTCAAAACGGTTCTGAGACGCACCCAGCAGGCTGCGCTGGTTGTCGACCGCTTTGATGGCCGCATCGATGTCCGCCAGAGGTGAACCATCGGTGGTGCCACCGCTTGTTACGGTCCCGCTCATCACGTCAAAACCTTCAGCCGCGGTAGTACGCGCGTTGCCATTGATAGTCTGACCGGTTGTCTGAGCAGTCGCACCAGAGGTATTGAACAGGTTGAAACCGTTGCTTGCACTGATGGTGATACCGATGGTTTCGCCGTCTTTTGCGCCAACCTGGAAGTTATACGTCTGAGAACCTGAACCGGTATTCAACACTTTAATACCGTTAAAGTCAGTCTGCTGAGTAACGCGGTTGATCTCTTCCATGCGCTGGTTAACTTCCGCCTGGATTGAGTCAATGTCAGACGCTGAGTTAGAGCTGTTCTGCGCCTGAACGGTCAGGTCACGTACACGCTGCAGGTTGTTGTTCACTTCAGTCAGGGCGCCTTCAGCCGTCTGCGACAGAGAGATACCGTCGTTGGCGTTACGGGCTGCAACGGTCAGGCCGTTGATGTTAGAGCTGAAGCGGTTAGCGATAGCTTCGCCGGCTGCGTCGTCTTTTGCGCTGTTGATACGCAGGCCAGAAGACAGGCGCTCAATCGCCGTACCCAGTGATGACTGAGATTTGGTCAGGTTGTTCTGAGTAACCAGCGACAGGGTATTGGTATTAATGACTGCCATAATAATTATCCTTCATGATGATAGGGTTCAGATTTGGGCTGCGGCTTTATCGCCTTCATTATTGTTATCGTCGAACGGGGGACAAACTTTATACATTACTTAAATTTTTTTAACTGATTTGGCAAAAAAAACGCCCTCATTTCTGAGGGCGCTTTTAATCAGACGGGCTGTGCGGCGATTAACGCAGCAGAGACAGCATGGTCTGTGGCACCTGGTTAGCCTGTGCCAGTACAGAAGAACC
>NZ_SOAJ01000002.1:0-779025 GCF_004364735.1 Pantoea sp. PNA 14-12
GTGCGGCCATGGATATCGTACTGCCAGCGAATCCCGTTCAGTTCGGTCACGCGGTTATGCATGACGTGGGAAGCGGCATGGCGATCCAGCGGGTTACCTGCACCGTCCCAGCGCCAGTGTTCATTACCAGGCTGCGCGCCTTCCTGGGACAACAAACGACCAGCGTTATCGTAGTGCCATAATGTCTGGCTGAACGGATTATCGTCGCGCTCTTCACGGATCAGGTTGTTGCCGTAATCGAAGTCGCGTCGGCGGGACCAGACGCGCGGTGCAGGTCGCTGGGCTTCCCCCCTGAAAACGTCACGGCGGCGCAGTCTGCCAAGACGATCGTATTCACTGCGCGTGGTCAGACCGCCCTGCGTGCGGCTGAGTTCCCGATGCAATGTGTCACGGGTAAACTCGGTCACCGGCAGGTTGTCGAGTGCGATGCTCAGTAAATGACCGCTACCGTAGTAAAGCTGCTTCAGGTTGCGGCCATCCGGCAGGGTTAGGGCTGTGCAATTACCCAGCGCATCGTACTCCCAGGCCAGTGTGCCCTGCTCCCCCTGTTCACTCACGATGCGGCCCAGCGCATCATAGGTAAACGTAATCTCCTGCTCAGCCTGCTGGCTCCACTCGGTGTCAGACAGTGGCAGATGCTGTGACACTTTACTTAGCTGACCACCACCACGGTAGTGATAGCGCGTCTGACCTTCCGGTGTCGTGCGCGCCAGCAGTTGTCCGGCTCGACTCCAGTGATAGCGATGGGTAATCGCCTGAGGATGCCCGGCGGCAAAAGTGCGTGCTAACGTGCGGCCCGCAGCATCATACTCATAACGCGTGGCCACGCCGTCCAGTCCAGTCTGGGCCAGCAGCAGTGAATCTGCGCCCCATTCGAACTGATACTGCTCGCCGTTCTCGTTTTGCAGCGCCGTTAACCGGCTACGGCTGTCCCAGCTGCGTTGAACCGTCTCACCCTGGGCATTGCGGTTCGCGATTAAGCGCCCGACGTTGTCATAGCGGAATTCACTGCGTTTGCCATCCGCTGACTCATGGGCCAGCGGCAGGCCGTTGTCACTCCAGCGCAACCGCTCTTCCCAGCCCTCTGCCCGCTCCAGCAAAACAGGACGGCCTGCTGCATCATAGTGATAACGGGTTTCTTCACCATCCGGCGCCGTCACACAACTGAGCCAGCCCAGCGGATGATAGCGGTAGCGCGTCGTCAGCCCTGAGCAGTCTGTTTCACGGATGACCTGGCCTGCATCGTTGAACTCCCGACGATAGCTGTTGCCTGCCGCATCGATTTCTTCGATAACCAGCCCAAACTCATCCCGCTTATAAACGGTACTTTGCCCGAGCGCATCGACCACACGCTCAAGGCCATGATGGGGATCGTAATAGTATTTCGTTGTGGAGCCGTCTGCGCCTGCAACGACCGTTGGCAGAGAACGGTGGGACAGCCATTGCACTGCCTGCACACCGCCGTCCGCATCTTTCTCTTCAACACGGTTACCAAGATCGTCATAGGTGAAGCTCACCGCATTGCCCAGCGGATCGATGCGGCGCGTCATGAGTTCGTTTTCATTCCACTCATAACGCCACTTCTCGCCCCGTTCATCAATGAAACAGGTGATAAGGCCCGCAGCATTCCAGTGGTGTTCGCGCTGTTGACCGTCATAGGTCGACACCCGCGTAATGCCTGCTTCCAGATCGTAGTGCATATGGCAGCCATCACCGGTATTGGTGCGGTTCTCGACCACACGCCAGTGATCCAGTTTCTGCCAGCGATATTCACTTTCCAGTCCGCCTGGCAGCTGATGCCAGATCATTAACCCATCGTCGTTATAACGGAAACGGCGCGAGGTAATGCCAGCCGCATCGGTGACGCTGGCAAGCTGGCCCTGTTCTGTATAATCCCAGTGCGCTAGCGGCCAGTGCTGTTCACCATCAAAGTGACTGGCGGAGGTCGGGCGCTGAGGGTGCTGGTTGTTGCCGTAATGCAGTGTGACGTCGATGGCCAGCGGTGCATCATGAATACGCACAAGACGCGCCTGCTCATCCCAGCCCATCTCCAGCGCGTTACCGTATTCGTCGCTCAGCGAAGCCAGACGCAGTACCTGAGGATTCGCCGCTGTAGGTTTATAGAGCCGCCAAACCGCACCATCATCATCGGCAATAGCGATATCGCCCATTTCATTACGGCGCACCATCAGTCCTTCACTGATGCTGTAAAGCACCTCTTTATCCCCCGGCACCGCAAAGCGCAGCTCGCGCCCGTTGTCATCAAACCAGGTTGCCTGTGCGCCATCCAGCACTAAATAGCTGTCGAACACCGTTGCCCAGCCCAGACCAAATAATCCGCTGCGCTGCGTCAGGCTGTTGTAACTACGTTGGAAACTGAGCGGAAAACGGCCAGGAAGGGAGAAATCACGTTCGGCATCATCATTGAGGACTTTGACGCCAGTCGAGGCATGAACCGGAAACAGCGACGAAAAGGCCGCATTAATCGCCATATCGGCCATCATCCCCCCGGCCGCACCGGCGAGTGCACAGGGCATGTTTTTCAGAATCTGACTGGGTCGACCGCGGATCAGGGACAGGCCGATCATCGCTAAAGCCAGCCCTGGTACTTTACCGCTTTTGATCTCTCTTACCGTCACGGTTTCACCGCCAATGATGACATTGGGTGAAACGTCGTCACTTACCGTGGCTTCACAGGTGGTTTTGTCTTTGGCGCGAACGGCTGGCTGCCCGTTAATAAAAACCTGCTTAGAACCCTGGGCCAGATATTGCGGCGCGCCGTGTTTTTCGCAGACAACTTTGTCCTGCTCCAGCGGAGACGTTCCGGCATCGGCAGACGCAACCGTAGGCTGCCACATCGCACTGCCAAACTGGCTGGCTGCAGCGAGCAACATGCCGCCGTAATCGGCAAAGCTTTTGGGTGACTGCGGTTCCGGCGGTGGAGTTTCTCCAGATACGAGCATGCCCGCCGCACGTGCCGCGAGAAGACCGTTCACCAGAACATTTTCTGATCCGCTGGCAATCACACCAGCGGGCGAAGGAGGGAACAGCATGTTTCCCAGCCCATCGGCTACTTTAGTGATGTCCTCTGAGAGGCCAACGGCATTGGCCAGTACGCCGCCCAGAATACCACTGAGCAGGCAGCTGGAACCAATAGCGGCCACACCGGCCGCGGCCATCCCTGCACCTAACAGGGGCGCGGCGGCGGTTGCCGCCGCGCCCACCGCCGCACCGATCACGGCGTAGGCTGCGCCCTCAGCGACAATACTGGTGATATCAGCAAAAATGCTGGAGTGAATGATCTCATCGCCCACGCGGGCCGCATGGTTATCCATAGCTTATGCTTTCCGTGGATTGTTCAGACTCAGACTGTGTTTAAAACTCTTCCAGCGCTCTCCATCTTCTTCATTGAAAGGACGCATCGCGGAAAGGGTAAAAATCATGAAAATGTTGCTGTCAGGAACCTGAGTAGCCAACTGCCGCTGCCACACAGCTTGTCCATTGCGTTCGAAGGCGGTTTCAACTTCCAGCGCCTGTAGCGCGCTATCAATCCCAGCCATAACCCGTACAAACGCTGTTTGCTGAATAGCGCCCATCTGACTGCGTAATGTATCCCATTGACGCTGGAACTCCGTCTCCGCATCGCTACCTTCAGGAATGACACCACGACTCACAACGAATGCCAGCCCACTGGCCTCATCCCGCAAAATATTCATGGTGGTGTCCTGCCACGCAGCAGGAAACAGCGCAAATGCGCCTTCATTGAACTGATAATTCATAGGGTGTCCGTTTATTGATTGGGTGTGGCTGACGTATTCAGGCTTCGATATGTGCCATCGGCATCATCGGCGTTAGTAAGTATTTGAGTGTTGTCACGCGCCACTTTAATGTCGAAAAGACGAGGAGAGATATCCGGATCGCCGCCACAACTGACGTCATGGTTGTCTTCGCGAACCGTAATGATAAAGAAACTTTTATCACTGCTGTCGTCAACATCATACCTGAGACATTGATCGCTGAGTGTTGTCAGGTGATAACTATGAATGGCTTCTGTTGCCGCGCTGACAGCCTGGTCTGCGCTGATGTCATGCAGCCTGGCACTCATAGTGGTATTCAACATGATATGGCTGACCTTTTGCTGGTCAATTTCGAACATCAACTGTTTCTCACCCAGCTTGTAGATAAGCCAGTGTTGATTATCGCTGTCACTTTCTTTGCCTGGGCCATAGGCTTGCCGGACCTGTTCCACGCTATCGCCCACCACAATATTGCGAGCCGTCGGCACGCTGGCAGCGTCCACAAGAATCTCCGCCAGAATGGTATGGCTGGCGTTTCCCACCGCCGTTGCGCTGAACAACGCAAAGCCGTCATAGCTGTGTTGGAAATAGTTGTATCGCTGTTCATCAATGACCATTTCTCCGGCCACAACCGAGCTCAAGGCTTTGCCCGCACGGACGAAGCTCTGATTGTTCCATGCGTCACCAGGGGTGAAAGCGTAGTCGTTGAGCAGAACGGAAAAATCACCCTCGTTTAAAGCGGGAGCTACGGTTTCTGCAGTGGATTCAGCCCTGGCAATGCACGATACCAACATAAGGACAGCCATAAACAAAAAGCTGCCGAAAAGACGATTTATGAACATGATGTTTTTATCAGGGTAAAGGCAGAAGAGTATCAAATGAAAGTGGTGTTGGCATCATTTTGCCATCAATATTTTTCAAGAGTTACTACTACAAATTATTCTTTACGCTATGATTTTCGCTTCTCATCTTTAAAATTCAATTATGCCTGGTATATTAATAAAGACAGACTTCTATATAATGCATCATTGCCATTTCCCCTTCTGAGCAACTAAAACCTTTCCCGCTTTAATCACTTTCAATGTCAATGAGTTAAAGTTGATAAGATATTGAAAATCTGCATTTGTAAAAATCATCCCTACGACTTTTCTCTGCTGTTCCGAATTAATGGTTTTCCCTGAAAGGATAATTTGGTTTTCATCATTATTTCTGAAGTCGATGTACTTAACCCTGTCGCAAACACTGAAAAATTCCCCGCAGCGGTTTAACAGAACAACGGTAAAGCCTGGTGTAGAAAACGTCTTCATTTGCGCTTCTGCATAACTGCTATTTACTTTGATCAAAGTATATTTCAGAGGCGCATATACAACGTCTTCCGAAGCGCTTTCATTCAACAACCATGCAACTGTATTACCTTCACGAATCAGATTCGCACTTCCTTTTCCTCTACCTAAACATGTGTTAAAAAAGACCTTGGCCTGATTACCTTTTGCTGTGCCAGTGATATTTTTATTTCCATCTTCAGGACAATCTATTTTCTTCCCATTTCTTGTAATATAGCAATAAGTTCCAACAACTTGGTTACCATTTTGTTCCAGTTTAAGTGTTAACGTTGAGTACAATGTGCCGTCATTATTTTTCTCCTGTCCGCCCCATTGCCCCGAAAAAAACGCCGTAGCAGGCAGATGACATGAATACAACGTTAAAAAAAGACAGGCTGCAAAAATTGCCTTCATGATATCTTACTAACACTAACCCGATAAATAAGGAGTAATTTAATAATTCTCATTATGCAGACTCAGGACTTTACAAATGAAATATTCAATAAAAATAAACGAAGTATATTTATATTACTGCGGCGCGATGCCTTTGTGGGCTTGAGTCAACCTGTCTTTCTCGCTCTATTCTTTAACTTCATTAACGCCTCGACTTAGATACATTAAACAATAGTAGCCTTCTTATTCTGTATAAGCATAACGTCTGTCACCTGGGACAACAAAAACACCTTTAAGAGAGCACGTTTTATTAGGGGAAAGAATAAGACGGCAGTCGCACAACATCATTGGCTTTGAAATCATTATCAGCATGGTTGAAATTATACTTTTCTTTTAGGCTATACTATCGAGGTTTGCACAAAACCAGCAACTGAAAAGACATTAGGAAGTGACAGAAGAATCATAATATTAAAACCATCATAATCTTCTTTATTTCAACGTTCGTTTATCAACGTAACCATTTTTTATGGGTAAGCTTAATTTTAAATATTCAGACCGAATTAGCATTCTGGCACATCTCTTTCAACAATTATTGAATTACCCTTGAAAAATAGCCTACCTCATGTATTTTTCATTACGTCACTGACTAAGCATCATGCATATAAGGGTGATCCAAAGTGCTATACCTGCAGGCAAATTTTGTCCACCCAATATAAAAAGATTCAGTTGATACGCTAATATATATGCTTATCAGTTACTCCACTTACCGTCCTGACTTAAGACAACTTTATTATTAACTATGACAGTTAAGTTATTGATTGGCTTATTGAGAATGTAAGTTGTGTCGTGATTTTTAAATTTATAACTTAAGGCAGGACAAACGTCTTTACTGCACTCACTTCTCACCGCCTTACCCTTTAAGGTCATAACGGCACCATCAGATTTTCTTACACCTGTGTATTCAACATCGTTACAATTGGGGTTAGCAGAAGAACAGAGGAAAGAAATTGTTATTTTGAACTTATCCGTTTCGAAAGTCTCATTATGGTTTTCAGATCCTTCTTTCATTTGAGCATGAGCATTAAATTTCAACTCCTTAAATCTTTTCGCCCATTGCTCTATATCTGGTTGTATACTTTTTTCATTCGACGCATCGCTTACATAACTAATATAATTATCGTCTGGTTGCACCCAAGCGGCATAAACTTTTCCATCTGGTTGAATAACAAACGCCGAAGCCTGCTCAAGGTATAAGTCTTTAGGCCACCCCTCAACAAAAAGTCCGCCATCGCGGGTAAGATGTGGAGCGCCGAAAACATCAAAATTTCCGCTAAAAGTATCATAGTTTGATTTAAGCAAAGATTTCAACTTTGCCACTATATCGTTATTTTCAAAAACCCCTGACACTTTATTAATATCATTATAACTTTTCAAATCAATTGCTGCGCTAGCGATGTTTGCAAAGCATAAAGAAATTAACATTAAAAATGTGAAGCATAAAAATTTAACTTTATATTTCATCTTCATTCACCTGAAAATTTAAGGAACTCTGCGGCTTCTTTAGTGTATCGCTTGGTCAGACCGCCCGAATAATAATCCCACCAGTTATGAGCGACACCATTTTTTACAGTAGTTGTTGAACCATATATCGCTTTGTCATAATTCAAACGTGCACTTAAAAGATCATTCTGGAAATCAGAAGGACTCATCTTTTCAATATAGTTTATACTGTCATTAGTCAGAGTTGAGGATTTCACGATTTTTCCTGTACTCATTGAATTCAGTATTGCCTGAGAACCACCAACACCTCTCATGTGAGCCAAAGACATAACAGCAGCCTGTTTACTGGGATCGGTAAAATTGAGCGCTCCCGCCTTTCTGGCTGACTCGTTCATATATTTTGAGACAATGTTGAACTCTTGTTCACTCCCCTGACCATAAGTCTTTCTCGCTGCCGCGATATCATCATAAGCAGGACCGAAACCTTTTCGGAATCCATACATCTCTGGTATGCCGCCTTGTTCACCTGTAGCGCCTTCTGACTTCATAATTGAACGAACAATC
Source organism: Pantoea sp. PNA 14-12 (assembly GCF_004364735.1). NCBI lineage: Bacteria > Pseudomonadati > Pseudomonadota > Gammaproteobacteria > Enterobacterales > Erwiniaceae > Pantoea > Pantoea sp. PNA 14-12. Next base: position 7,577 of record NZ_SOAJ01000002.1, read on the forward strand.
TTGTCATCAAGTTTATTGGACTGTGATGACTGTGCTTTCTGAGCAACGGGCGCTGATTGATTTTTGACCCGTCCGCCCCCTCCAGAGGATTTTTGATGATTACTTTTAGGTGCCGCCGGGGCCGCCTGCCCCTTTTGCTTTGGGGGAAAAAGACTCTCCACAGCCTGAGTAATATTGCCTTTATGGCCAGGCCCAGGAGCCCCCGTGCCTGGCTTCGCACCCGATGTATTTAAATTAAGTTTTCCGCCAGATGTGGTGATGTGACCATCACCGCTCACAAACAGATTAAAACCCTTACCGACAATATTAATATGACCATTAGCATTAAGTTCAATCGCGCTTTCGCCGCATTCAAGGCGTAACCTGGTCCCTGACCCAAGAACGTAGGTTTCAACAACGTTGTCGATTTTTCCTTGTCCGGTTAAACGCTCTTCACCACCTTTAACGCCATGTACGCGGTTGGTTTCAACCCGATAGAGTTCATTTCCGCCTGCATAATGGCTGTGATTATTGGCAACGGAATGGCTGGCATCATTTTTAACATGCGTATCCATATTCTTCTGCGCCTGGATCCACAAATGCTCCTCACCCGCCTTATCCTCAAAGCGCAATGCGTTAGCGGTATCCGCCGTACCGTCTTTCGAACGGCTCAGAAAGCCCATCTGTGTGGCGGCAGCGGGCAGTGCCCACGGCGGCATACTGGCCTCATTGTAAACCCGGCCGATAATCAATGGACGGTCGGGATCGCCGTTGATGAAATCCACCACCACTTCATCGTTGACGCGCGGGATCTGCACCCCGCCAAACCCCTGGCCTGCCCAGGCGCTCGACACGCGCACCCAGCATGAACTCGTGTCGTCACCCTTCGCCAGACGGTCCCAGTGAAACTTCACCTTCACCCGGCCGTATTTGTCCGTCCAGATGCTCTCGCCCTTCGGCCCCACCACCCTGGCCGTCTGCGGGCCGTGCGTCTTCGGCCACGGTGTTTCCGGGCGCGCACGGAAGGTCACCGCGGCAGGCAGCACCGTGAAGTCGATGTTGTGGCGCGTGGCACCCACGTCGCCGCTGGCGTAGCTGTTCTCTTCAAAGTCATAGTACGCCGACGTCACCAGGTATTTGCCGTTGTCGCTGAAGTGCGGCGCGTTCAGCAGCGCAAAGGTGTAGCCCGGCGCGATACCCGTCGCCGTTCCGCTTCCGCTCACCTCGTGGTGCTCTGCCTGCCACACCTCCTGGCGGACGCGCGCGTAGTATTCGCCGTGACCGTGCTCGACAAAGTGGCCAGGCCAGTCGTACACGTCCACTGAGCCCGGCGTCGGCGACACCGGATTCTGGCGCGCCTGCAGCATCCACGCGTTTGGCTTGCGGAAGTCGTAGTCGTCGGTGCTGTAGATGCCCGGCGTCACGCTCTCCGCCAGCGCCCACTGGCTCACGCCCTCCTCCGTCACGCTGCCGCCCGACGGCGTCACGTGGTACGCGATTGTCTCGTAGCCCGGGAACGGCTGATGCTGGTCCGGCGCGTCGCACAGCACCAGCGTGTGTTTGTCCGCCTCGTGGCGGAAGAAGTAGTAAATGCCCTCCAGCTCCATCAGCCGGCTGATGAAGTCGAAGCTGCTCTCCTGATACTGCACGCAGTATTCCCACACCCGGTAGCTGCCCGCCAGGCGCGTCTCCACGTTTACCGCATACTCCTTCAGCAGCGTCTGCACAATCTGCGGCACCGTCTGGCTCTGGAAGATGCGCAGGTTGCGGTCGCGCTTCATCGGCCACAGGTCCGGCTCCACCGTCAGCCCGTAGACCGCATAGCGCACACCGCCCAGCTCCTCGCTGCGTACCCCAATCCGGGTTATTTTGCCGTTGATATAGCGCGGGTTCAGCGCGCTCATCAGGCCGTCCGTCGGCAGCGTGAAGGTGACCGGTTTACCCAGCAGCGACTGGCGGTCAATGCGCGCGTCCGTGGAAAGCAGCTCCGCTTCCAGCACGAACGCTTCAGACAGCGCCTCGCGGCCGCTCAGACGACGGAACAGCAGTCCCTGCGCGGGAAGTTGTACAGTAATACGTGAAAACATAGACATACCTGTTAAATATGAGGATCAAGTAACCAGACGCCTTCCTGATTAATCGTCAACGTCTGTTCGCGTTCGCCGCTTTGACCTGTCACTGAAAACGTGTAATTGCCTGGTGCCAGTTGCAGTGCGGCAAAACCATTGGCTGCCGGTACAACCGCCTGCGGCTGGCCGTTCACCTCAACGCGCTCGCCGGGCTGTAATTTGATATACACCTGCGCGACGGGCGCAGGTGGCGGTGCCACCGGCTCCTGCGCTTTTTCCGGTTGGGCCTGGGCAGTCTGCGTTTGTGCTGGCGCCGTCTGGGTTTGAGCCGGTGTAACAGAGGGCTCCGTCGGTGCCTGCGATGCGGAGGAAGCTGCCGGGGCCGTTTCCGTCTGCGCAACGTCAGCCGGTTCAGCGTCCTGTTTGTCGCCGCCCGCCATCAGTAAACCTGCACACACGCCCACCAGCACGCCCGCCGCGACCAGGCCCGGTAACGCAAAGCGGTTACGCATCAGTTTCTTCAGCGGTGTGGCCGGTGCAGCGGCCTCGTCGTTTTCTTCTACCGGCACCAGCATCGTGCCCGGCCCGGTGTTTTTCACTTCCGGCAGCGGTTCGGGCGCTTTTTCTGGCAGCACCAGGGAGGCCGCAAAGGCGTCAATGCTTTGCGGACGATCTTCCGGTTTCAGGGCCAGCGCACGATCGACTGCCGCCAGCAAGGTCTGGCTGTAGCCGGCCGGCGCACGCTGAACCAGCGGTTGATAATTATCTTCAATACTGCGTACCACGCTCACCGGCGGCGGTGCGCCAGTGATTAGCGTGTGCAGTACGGCACCCAGCGCATAGATATCGGTCCACGCGCCCTGTTCACTTTCATCGTTGTCGCTGTATTGCTCAATCGGCGCATAACCCGGACGCAGCATGGTTTCGCTTTCATCCGAAAGGTTACCGATGGTTTTGCGCGCGGAGCCGAAATCCAGTAGCACCGGATCGCCGTTACTCTGAATCTGGATGTTATCCAGCGAGATATCCCGATGCAGATAACCCGCATCATGGATGGTCTTAATCGCACCCAGCAGGGGCGGCAGCAGGCGACGAATCCAGTTCTCATCGATCAGCTGCGGATTGCGCTCACGCAGGGCTGACAGTGTGGTCCCGCTGTAAAACACCGTGCCCATGTAGGCGGTGTCGTTTTGCACCCAAAAGCGCAGTACATGCAGCAGATTAGGATGGTTAAAACGCGCCAGCAGACGGGCTTCCTGAATAAAACTGTTCAGGCCGGCATGGAACGTCTTGCTGAACCGTTCACTGCGCAGTACCAGATTCAGATCGTCGCTGCGCACAGCCAGTGAGGACGGCATAAACTCCTTGATGGCGATATCGCGTTCCAGCTGGTGATCCCACGCGCGATAGACGATGCCAAAGCCACCGCCGCCGATGACTTCCTTGATTTCAAACTCATTGAACCGGTAACCAATCGGTAGCGCATTGGGTACAGTCTGGTGATTATCGTGTTCCGACATATTCGAACGCTCTCTGATAACGAACGGCTTTAGACAGCAAACTGGCAAACAAACTCGCCCTGCTCACAGCTGACCTGCACACGACGATAACGTTCGTCACGGGCATGGGCGCTGAGCAGTATCTGGCTCATTTGCGGCAACAGGGTATTGGTCAGGATGGCGTCGACCATGCGACCGCCAGACTCCACTTCCGTACAACGCTGCACGATCTGGCTGACCACCGAATCGTCAATAACGGCCTCAATACCGTGATTCTCTTCCAGCCGACGGACAATGCGTCCCAGCTGAAGTTTAACAATCTCCGCCAGCATCTCATCACTCAGCGGATAATACGGTACCACCAGCAGACGGCCCAACAGCGCAGGCGGGAAAACCTCCAGCAACGGTTTACGTAACGCGGTGCTGAGAGCCTCTGGCTCCGGCATCAGTTCCGGATCGGCGCACAGAGCGCTGATCAGTTCTGTACCGACGTTGGAGGTCAGAATAATGATGGTATTACGGAAATCGATGTGACGGCCTTCCCCGTCTTCCATCCAGCCCTTATCAAACACCTGGAAGAACAACTCATGCACGTCAGGATGGGCTTTTTCAATCTCATCCAGCAGTACCACGCTGTAAGGGCGACGGCGGACGGCTTCCGTCAGTACGCCCCCTTCCCCGTAACCGACGTAGCCCGGAGGCGCACCTTTCAGGGTTGATACGGTGTGCGCTTCCTGGAACTCGCTCATGTTGATGGTGATTATGTTTTGTTCACCACCGTAAAGCGACTCAGCCAGCGCCAGCGCGGTTTCGGTTTTGCCCACGCCCGACGGGCCGCAGAGCATAAACACACCGACCGGTTTGTTGGGATTATCCAGACGGGCGCGCGAGGTGCGGACGCGTTTGGCAATCAGATCCAGACCGTGGCGCTGACCAATCACGCGCTGGTTCAGCGTATCGGCCAGATTCAGCACAGCGTCGATTTCGTTCTTCACCATGCGGCCCAGTGGGATACCGGTCCAGTCAGATACCACCGCTGCGACCACACTGGCATCCACGGCGGCAAACAGCAGGGGCGCTTCACCCTGTACCGCCTGCAGCTTCTGCCGGGTGTGATCCAGCGCCTCACGCAGCGAGGCTTCTCCTTCCGTCACGCAGCGGGCACGGAGTGCAATCAACTCTTCGACCAGTTCGCGCTCCTGCTGCCAGCGGGCGTCCAGCGCATCACGCTCGGCCTCCAGTGCGCTGCGTTGCGCAGCAATGGCGGCCTGACGGGTTTTATCGCCCAGCCCGACTTTCGCTTCGCGTTCCGCAATGTCTGCTTCAATGTCCAGCGCCGCCAGGCGGTGCAGACAATCTTCCAGCGCAGGCGGCTGAGCGCCCTGGCTGACGGCCACGCGGGCGCAGGCGGTATCCAGTAACGCCACGGCTTTATCCGGCAACTGACGGGCAGGAATGTAGCGGTGAGACAGCTTTACGGCGGCGCTGACGGCTTCATCCAGGAGCAGTACCTGGTGATGTTTCTCCAGAGCACTGACGGTGCTGCGCAGCATCAGGATCGCTTTCGCTTCATCCGGCTCCTGCACCTGCACGGTCTGGAAACGGCGGGTTAACGCGGGATCTTTCTCAATGTATTTTTTGTATTCGGCCCAGGTGGTTGCGCCAATCGTGCGCAGCTGGCCACGGGCCAGGGCGGGTTTTAACAGGTTGGCGGCATCGCCTGTGCCCTGTTGTCCACCCGCGCCTACCAGTGTATGAATTTCATCAATAAACAGCACAATCGGCGTGGGACTGGATTGCACCTCGTTGATCAACGCCTGTAAGCGCGCTTCAAATTCGCCTTTCATGCCCGCACCAGCCTGTAGCATACCGATATCCAGCAGCCACAGCTGTACGTCGCGCAGCGGTGCAGGTACGTCACCGGCCGCGATGCGCAGCGCCAGCCCTTCTACCACCGCCGTTTTTCCCACGCCGGCTTCACCGGTGAGTAACGGGTTGTTCTGGCGGCGGCGCATCAGAATATCCACCATCTGGCGGATCTCTTCATCACGGCCTGCGACCGGATCGATTTTTCCGTCCCGTGCGCGGGCCGTCAGATCCTGTGCATACTGCGACAGCGTACTGGTGCCCGCTGCCGCTGGCGCGGCGGCCTCACCGGCAGGCGGCACAACAGCCTGCTGAACCTCCTTGCTGTTCGCCAGCAAGGTATCAAACTGCGCCAGTAACGCATCTGCATTGATGCGCGAAAACTGCGGCGAGATGCCTTTCAGCACGCTGGCCAGATTAAAGGTTTTCAACATCCCGATGAGAAGATGCCCGCCGCGAATGCGGTTCGCGCCATATTTCAGCGACGCATAAACCCAGGCGCGTTCAACGGCGCTGTCGATGTGTTCTGCGAGATCGGAGACCGCACTGGCGCCGCGCGGCAGGCGGTCCAGGGCAGCGACGATATCCCGCGTCAGCGCGTTTTCATCCAGTGAAAAGTGCTTAATCACCTGCTGAAGATCGCCATCCTGCTGCTGCATGAGCTGATGCAGCCAGTGCACCAGCTCCACGTAGGGGTTGCCACGCAGTTTGCAGAAGGCGGTCGCACTCTCAAGCGAGGTAAATAACAGCGTATCCAGTTTGCCAAATAGTACGGCACGGCTGATTTCTGACATATCGGTTCTCTTTAATGAAAGAAGCGGCTAAATATCGGGGAAAGCGGTTGCGCCGTTACGGCATGGCCTCAACCTCAAAAGCAAAATCTTCACGATCTATGGGCTGCGGTTGCTGTCCAAGCCAACTGGTATAGCCCAGCCGCGCCTCACCGCCCAGGGTTACCCCTTTCACGGCGTCGGCCGCCAGGATCAGGCTGAGATCCCACTGCATCTCAATCCCTAAATAGTGACGTACCCAGTCGCGCACTTCGCACGCGCCCTGAGCATTGGGTAAAAAACGTTCATACTGCTCGGCACTGAGTGGCCCGATGCGCAGGCGGAAGCGATGCTGCACATCACGCACGGCTACGCCAAGGAAAGCGGACTCACCCAGCCGCGGCATGTGGCGTCCTGCTGACAACCGCGCCTGATCGCGGCTGTCCAGCGCTAACCATTGCGGCACGTTCTGCTGCAACATCACCGGCACACCAAAGTAATGACGCAGAATCCGCACCAGGCCTTCGGCATCATGACCGTGACGGCTGAGGTGGCCGGACAGCATCAGGCGCGCATGCAGGCTGAGCGAACTGGCTTGTTGCTGAGCCGGTAAGCCAATGCCTGCCACGCAGGCCAGGTAATCCTGAAAGCGTCGGTCATCACGGCGATCCAGCGAGCTGGTGGGCTGAGCATTCGCCCAGGCCCGGTAAAACAGCAAGGTGGCGCGATGGTGGAACAGATCGGCAAAGGCGCTCAGGCTGTGATCCTGATGGTGATCGATGCGGCCACGAACGTATTCCGTTAAGTGCGTCGGTAACGGGCCGTTAGGGCCGAACAAGCCAAAGCTGTAGATGGCCACGTCATAACGGTCGTCCTGCTCGCGCGGTTTAACCTGTGACACGGTGGACGGTGCAAAGGCCAGCGAAGGGGTTTGTCCGATGCGCACGGCTTCAAATTTTGGCAGCGGCGCTTTACCTAAGGCATAACGCTGACCGCTCTGGGCATCCAGCTTACGCAACAGCTGAAACAGGTCATAGCGCCAGGGGGCGGCCATGACCGCCTGCCAGAAGTCATCAGACAGGCGAACGGCCCGCTGTAAGGGAATGATGTGCGCCGTTTCACTCATAGCAGCGCCTTTTTACCCATGCGCGGTGGCCAGTAGCCCACTTCGCCGCGCTGCTGGCTGCTCAGGGTGAATTCGGTAAAGCTGTTCAGCGCCACGAGGCGAGAGAAGACGCGCTCCAGTACGCTGCCAAACAGCCACGGACTGGCACCTGAAAAAGCCTGTTCATCGACTTCCAGCGCGATGCTCACGCCGCGCGCAAAGACCACCGGGCCCGGTTCCGGTACGCGACGGTGCACGGCTTTCAGGTTGCAGTGCCGTATGCCGTCGATCTGGCGCGTTAGCGGCGTTTCCGCCAGGCTCGCATACAGACTCAACATCTGGCGCAAGGCCGCCGCGCCTTCCCCCTCACTGCTGTCCATCAGGCTGAGATAGTTCATCTGCAGATGACTGATTAACCGCCAGGCTGACAGCCCTTCTGCCAGCGCGGGACGTGGCGGCGTGGGCCCTTTGCATAAGGTAAGCTGCCCGACCGGAATTGAGTCGGGCATGACAAAGTTGCCCTGCTCCTGCTGTAACAGCATTAACGGCAGATCGCGGCTGGTACACATCACCTCGGCAGACAGGTAACGGATATCGCTGTTCCACGGCGTGTGGTTTTGATCGACCAACGACAAAAATACTTCAGAGCCGATATAGCCTGTGCGGGTGCCATAGCGCAGTGCATGTTCGGACAGTGTGCGCTGTTCGCGACGCAGCGAGAAATAGGCGCCGTAATCGCCGCCATCGTGGCTGAAGGTGCTCCAGAAGGGACGGAAAATCTGCTCTTCACGCTGCCCTTCCACCGAGGCAAACAGCCGCTTCACCGAATGAATTTCATAGTCCAGTGGGCGGATGTTATCGACCACCAGATGATATTCATGCTGGCTGTCACTGACTTTGAGTCGCTCAGCCGTTTTCGGGAACAGGTTGATCACCGGCGTGCAGTGCAGCGCCAGGTGCGTATTGTCGACCACGCTTTCCAGCGCGGCATCGGCTTTATCCAGCAGGATAACGATGTCAAAAGACTGCGTGTTGTCGCAGCGGCGCAAAAACGGCGCGAGCTGGCGCAGGCTGACAAACTGGAAACGTGCCGGGAAAGCGAAATATTCCTGTAGCAGACGATAGCCATCGAAATTACGCAGGTCATCCGGCAGCAGCGCCTGATCCGGCGAAAAGCCTTCCTGCTCCAGCGCATCGTCTGGCAGCGACTGGCGCTGCGGTTTCGCTTCCACAGACTGCAAAATAATGCCGCTACGATGCTGCATCAGCAGCTCCATCAGCTTGAGCGCCTGAATATCCGGGCCGCTGAGGAAAAACATAATGTCGTCCAGACTGAGCTGGCTCAGCGAGGAAATGCCTTCGCAGGTCATACGGATGCGCAGTGCACTGGACGCCCCGGACGATCCGCGTGCCTTCAGTTCTCCCAGCGGAATATCCGCCGGTACGCCCCCCAGGGAGACATCGCTGATGCGCAGCGGCTGCAGCATCACATCATGTGCCGTGCTGTAGCTACAGGTGACACCGGTTTTTTTCAGGTTCTGGCTTTCCATCATCGTGCCGCGCGGCACTAAAAAACCATTGCTGATATCACCTTTCCGGCTGTCCGGCGTCAGTTGCGCGATGGCCATGGACGGCGTGGGAGACAGATAGCCGGGCGCCACCATTTCCAGCATGCGCTGCGAAAAGCGCGGAAACTCCGCATCCATCTTTAGCTGCACACGGGAGGTCAGGAAAGCAAAACCTTCCATCAGCCGCTCGACATAGGGATCGGCAACGTCAATGCCGCGCATCCCGAGCCGTCCGGCGACTTTCGGATACTGCGCAGCAAATTCCGCGCCCATCTCACGCAGATAGGCCAGTTCACGGTTGTAATAATCGAGCAGCTTGCTGTCCATGATTAACCTGCATCCTGTAGTTCAAAATGGCCGCTCTCTAAATCCACCTGAGTGCGGAACAGAAACTCCAGCGGGTAAGGTACGCACCATAACCGGCCTTTAATCTCGATCGACAAAACGTTGTGCAGGCTGAGGGAGGTCAGATCGCTGACACAGCGCACCTGCAGGCCCTGCGGTATAATACGCGGTTCGAAATGCAGGATGGCATCGGTCATTTTCCGCTGCATATCCTGCCACTCAATGTCAGAAATATTCTGTCCGGCCAGCGGCGCGACGCCAAAGTTCAGCACAGAGCGCTGTACCTCATTCAACCCGCTAAGATCGTGCTGTGCTTCGTTGTTAATGGTGTTGAACAGCCACTGAAGATCGCGCAGTACATTGCGTCGCAGCGTGCTGTGGGTAATCACCGAACTGTTGCCCGATTCTGTCGCTTTCTCGGGTGCATCATCCGTCAGTCTGTCCAGCAGCGATGACTGAAGCTTATCGCGCGCGGTCAGCGTGTCGCGATTTTTACGCGAACGATAGCCGCCATGCAGCTGTGAATAGCCGTCACCGGATGAATTGTCGTTACGACTCATGAGGTAACTCAGTTTCGTTGAAAATCATCTGTTGCAGCGTCAGTAAGGGAAAGTCTGCCTCGTCACTGAGCCACATTTTTTGTCCGTGCCCAATGAACTGCCCTTCGTCACCGTCCAGTGCCTGCCATTCTGTGATACTGGCACGCAGGAAGCGTTCGTCCGCGCCTTCCTGAAGAGGATAACGAACCGGGATCTGACAGATTTGCTCACTGCCATCCACCAGTTGCAAACGCGTATGACGCCAGACCAGATCCGTCACGCTTGCTGGTGCCTGGAATTCCATTTCCGCGATCGCCGCAAACGGGATCCAGTAATAGCGACCATTAGCAATCGCTTCACAGATCGGTCCGAAGCGACTGTCGCCGTCCATCAGCCAGGCGAACGGGCTTTCGCCCTCCTGCGCAACGGCACGACCGGCACTCGCTTCTGCGCTGTCCAGCGCCTGAGCACGCAGTGTCGCCCCTGCTACGCTATCCCCGGCGGTATCGGCTTTCAACGCGGCCAGCATCAGATTGCACCAGGGCCAGGCACTGCCAGGCAGTTGTGGATCGGCCTCGCCGCGCAGGACAGCCTCACGTAATACTTCGCCCGCAATTGCCTGTTGCAGCAAGGTAACGGTGGGCTGCGCCTGCGGCAGCATCGCCAGCCAGGATTTCAGTTGTGTCTGTGCCCGCTTCCAGTTACCGGCAAGGCACAACAGCTGGACGAAGGCAGCCCGTAAATCGGCATCCGCAGGGTTTGCCTGGATTTGCGCGGTAATGCTGGCCAGGTTTTCTGCCAGAGAGGCGTTAGCCAGACGCTGTTGTAAAGAATCCATTCAAACTCCTTATGCCTTAGTTGATGGTGCGATAGACGGCGGCGGCCGGATCTTTCAGTTCCGGATGGAGTTTTTCCACCAACTGCACTTTGATTGAGGCAGGGCTGCTCAGCCAGGGTGACCAGGTTTTCCGCACTTCCTGCAGGCGCGCCCGCAGGGCATTTTCATCTGCGGCTTCGCTGGCAGGCATCGCCACAACGACCTGATTCACCGCCTGCCAGCCGTTGAGTTGTGGGCTGAACGGCAGCACCAGCCAGCTGTCTGGCGATTTTTCATCGCTCAGCACCATGCGCTCGCTGTTGACCGTGGTAATCGTCAGCTCATCAAGCTGTTGTTTGTCGCTCAGGCCCGCCACCGGGAAACCCTGTAAGAAGCTGACAGAGACGGGTTTGCTCTGGCCCTTGCCCACTTCCGTTAAGGTACTGTGACCGCTCAGCCAGCCATCTTTGCCACAGGTCACGCCCTGCTTAGCGGGCACGAAAACGGCACTTGACTGCGCGGGCTGATGCCACCAGGTCCGGAAATGACAGCCATCCAGCAAACTGAACTGCAGCCATGGCGTGGTATCGGCGGGTGGAGAATTCAGCACGACCGGCGCGGCGGGTTGCGTCTGCGTCACCGCTGCCTGCTGCTGTGCAGTGGCAGCTGAAGCAGGCTGTGAGGTTGCCGGCGGTGTGATAACCACTTTCCACTGCTGCGCTTTTGCCGCACTGCCGTTACCCAGTTGGGCACCTTCGGTATCGGTTAATGTCCAGTGCAGTTGTTGCAGCGGCTTACATTGCGAGCCCATTAATCCGGCGACACGCGGCAGAAAATCATTTAATACTGAAGGATCTTTATCCCCGTGCGTCACAATGCGCAGGTTCACCGTGCTCTTACACCAGCTTGCGAGCTGGTTATCTTTAACATCATCAATCCAGACATCCAGTTTCTGAGTTGGCGACTGCACAATGCGATAGTTCTCAGCAAAGGCATGGGTACTCAACAGCATTGCAGCCAGGCCCACTAATCCATATTTCATGTTGGCGTTCTCAATCTCGAAGAGGGAAAAACTGCGCCGCATCTGACAGCGAGTGCAATAAAGTGGTGTCTTCCGGGGAACCTACCCAGACAGCCATGGCGCTGAAGTTGTCCTGCTGACCACCCTGCGGTTGGCTGTTTTTGATAATTTGTTGCATCAGGGTCAGCCACTCTTCTGGCGTGTTCACCATATGCAACGATTGCTGCATTTGTTCCAGCGTGACGCCATGCCAGAAGCCGTCCGTGCACAGCAGAAAGGCGTCGCCGTCTTCAATAGGCACCACGTCGCTATAGCTGGCATCACGCTGTTCATCGCCCATGCCGAGGGCGAAATAAAGCAGGTTACTGTTGATGCCTTCGGTCTGATGACCGGCATCTTTCATTTGCTGCACCAGGCTGTGATCGGTGGTGACATGATAGAGATAGCCGCGGCGAAACAGATACAGGCGGCTGTCGCCTGCGTGTGCCCAGTAAGCCAGCTCATAGTCTCTGTCGATAAACAAACTCACCAGCGTGGTGCCCATGCGACTGTGCTGACTGTTGGCTTTTTGCTGTTGCCGGATTGCGTCGTTGGCATAATTGACGTAATCGCGGATAGTTTGCGCATCCAGGTGCGCATTGCCATCGAAGGCTTCCATCAGGCTGCTGCGCGCAATTTTCGCTGCCACATCACCGCCAGGAAACCCTGCCACACCATCGCACACCACAAAGCAGGCCGAACGTTCACCGATGCGCTCACCGGTTTGATCCTGATTGGTGGCGCGGTCGCCCTGATTCGACGTGGAAGCAGTAGAGATATTCATGCGTCATCCGTGTGGGTTTGTGAGTCTTTATACTGATTTACTTCCATGTCGTACGCGTGCAAGAAGGCTTCGCCAAACAAGGTATGGAAGTCATCTTCGATTTCACCGGCGGTTTCGCCATAGCGCTGAACAAAATGTTCCCACAGCGCGGCTTTGCGATTACCGAGCAGACCAATGCGTGAGATTGATCCGTTCTGACGCGCCTCTTCTTCCAGCTGATCGGGATTAAACGATTGCAGCATGGAGGCGATAATCGCACGAATACCGGCAATCATACCCAACTGATGGGCCTGCAAATCAATCAGCGCATCGCGTACCGCCTGACGTGGTGGCATAAAGCCTGGCATGCGGCTTCCAAACATCTGCATCAGCACGGTTTTGCCCGAGGGCAACAGTTTAAACGGGTTATTCGCGTCGTCGAGAATCACCGTCATATCCGCCTTCACGCCGCGTTTCAAAATTGAGCGCGACGAGAGCAGCGCAACCGTTCCCTGTGAAAACATGCTCAGCATCTGGCCAAATTGCCGCATCTGCTCACGGTCGAATTGCGGGGTTGGTTGCAGATCCTGCAGACCCATGCCTTCGAGCAGCGCATCCAGCAATTCACCTTTCAACGCATCACCGCTACTGCTGTTTCCTGTCGTCTGCTCTGCCCCACCGTTATTGTTGTGCGAGGCAACCGGATCAATACGCAGTCGTCCTTTTGGCGTCGGCGAAGGTGCACGCTGAACCGCCTGCGGCGTCGGTAACGTAATGCCACCATAATCAATGGGACTCTGCGCCCCTTCAGGCGGCGCAGGCTCCGGCTCGGTTTCGAATACGGGATCGTGAGTGGGCTGCGTTTCAGTGTGATCAAACAGCGGTGAGCTGCTTAACTCGGCCAGCTCAACCGGCGCGCTGTCACGCGGTTCGGGAGCAGGCTCAGGCGTTTGCGGGGCCGGTTTCTGCGGGGCTGGCCGTGCTTCAGGTTGTGTAACCGGCACCTCAGGTTGCGCCAGTGGTACCGCGCCGCTCATCATTAATCCAAGGGGATCGTCATGATGACGTGGGTCGGGCGTATTCTGACTGCCAAACAGATTCAGGGGATCCAGATCGCCCGATGGCGCCTCGACTTTCGGCTGTCCCTGAGCATTTTGCTGGGCTGATAAGGTGCTCGGCGTACGATCATCAAAGATGCTTTCCTGCGCAAAGAGCGCATCGCCTTCATCAAACAGACTGCTGGTTTTAGGCTGTTGCCCGATATCCAGCGGCTTATCGCTGATCAACTGTGCCAGCGGATCTTCCGGATTACGGTTCGCCGCCGTCGAAGTTAACGGATTGGCATCTGGCATATCGGGGGCCGGCGTTTTACGCTTCGACAAATCATCCGAAATGGAAAACTCTTTTGCCAGGCTGTCCCAGATTTCACTCGGAATGGCCGCCGTGCTTGCTGTGGCAGTTACTGGTGCAGCGACCGGTGGCGCATCGTTCATGACCGGCGCTTTAGCTGGTGCAGCCATCACGACAGGCGACGGCTGTGGTTGCTGTTCACCGTTAAGATCGTTAACCAGCAGGCGGTAGTCATCAATACCCAGCACGTCGCCGTCCTGCAATTCCACCTGGCGTCCCCGCTCCAGTGGGATATCGTTTAACAGCACGCGCGTCACGTTACCGCGATTCGTCAGGCGGCATTCACCTTCAGCAGTGATATGCACAATCGCCTGCAGGCGGGAAATCGTGCGATCGTCGTCGGGCAGTACCAGATTGTTATCCACGCCACGACCAATTGTGCCGCCGGGAGGAAGAAAATCGAAACTGGTTTGCGGCGGTTGATGGCCGGGTTTAGCGGTTATTATCGTAAAGCGCATCACGGATTCCTGCGGTTAGCTGTTCGACATCTATATCGCGCGTCTCTCGGGGAGAAAGGCGGGATATAGAGGCTTAGTGGATGATAAGAAAAGATAAACGCAAACCTCGCGTTGCGGATATCCACCCTGTAAAAATTCATGGCAGGGCATCTCTGATAATGCTTTAGCACGTGCCTCATTGAGCCAGGCAACGCAGTCGTGAGTCAATCCGATATGCGCATTGCTGCTCTATCTACGGGTGCGCCTGTAACTATCACTGCTTGTCCCAGCATTAAGAATTGCGAAACCATTAAAATAAAAATTTAACTTAAAAAAGCGAATACCAACTAAAGCTCCCCGCCAAAATAAATGGCATTAATAATGTCAGCATACTAAATTACATAAACATAACAGGCCAATTACGAACGAGCTCATCGAAAAACTGCAAGAGTGCCTCTGTAAAATTTTTAATACGAGCTAAAACGTCCAACACTGCCTTGCCAAAAAGAGGTGCATACATTTACGTTCCATTTTTAAGCATTAATAAGGTCAGATCTTTTAAAAAGACATCACTTATCCTATGCTATATTCACTTGACGACAGCTGAAAATAAAAATGCACCCCAGAGGAATTGATTGTTATAATATAATTAATGATAAGGTATCATTTTTAACTTTTTAATTCTTTGTTCATTGTGCTCATACATGCAGATATTGATATAAGAAAGACTCGCGTCACTACCTTTATCCGCTGCAAAAGAGGCAAGTTCACAATCATTTTCTCTGTACTTTAACCATGCCCGTTGTGCTTCAGTTAACGTGCTTATGTACTTATTAAGCTCCTCATCATTGCCTTTATAAAGCTCCTGAACCCTTGATTTAGCCGCTTTATATTCTTTATTCAACATCACTTCTGTTTCAGATTTATTCTTTTCTGCACAGGAGTAAACCTCTTGATCATTATTTCCTTGTGAGCAATCACTTAAAGCATAAACCGGATTAAGCACTTGCATACCAACTACGAACAAAGTAGAAAGCAATATCTTTTTCATGTAACCTCTTATTTATCGTCTACTTCTGAGATAACGAGCACGATGACGACCCTTTTCAAACTTTTGGAGATATGCTGAGCTATCAATAAAATCTGCCAATTTATCGATGTCATTATGCATAGCCGCCTGCATATTTATCGTCGAACCTGCACCTTGATAAACTAAATCCACAATAATATCTTTAATTGCAGGCTTCAGCTTATCCCAATCCGTTCTTTCGTGATGACTGGCAGTTTTAGATAGATAGGAAGATTTAGCACGACTTACATAGATTGGGTAAATGATCTCAAAGAGTCTTGCCTGCGACTCACGTGATATGATGCCGCATTCATCCCTGTGTTTTTTAACCCAGGCATGTGCCGCACTTCCTTTTTTTGTAGAGCCTAAAGAAAGACGCCTTGCCTGCTCTTGCTCAACCCCCACCATCAAAAGATCAGAATAAATTTCACCTGAACTTCTTCCGCCCATGTCGTAACCTCTTCCGATGGTTACACCTGAGTTATATCCTGGCCAATGTATATGCCTACTGAAATAAGGACTATGAATGTTGTCATTACCTTCGGCATCAAATGTAATTTGTCCCGCATTAACGGTAAGACGGCCAGAATTAACATTTGGATCATCGACTTTCCCAGGTGGTAAAATTTTACCGGTACTATTACCTGAGCGAGAGAGTGCACTCCATGTCTTTCCATGAACATCAACCAAACCATCTGGCCGTGACATAAAACGTGATTGGTAACTTTTGATAGCTTCGATAGTTTTTGGCCCAATTCTGCCGTCATCACGAAGCTGGGGAAAACCATTATTTTGTAAAAGCCGTTGTACCGTTTTTACATCGCCGTAATTATTACGGCCACCTATACCAACTGACCCTGTAATACTCATTTACTATCTCCACCCAATGAATCTGATCCAGAGAAATCCTTGTAAATTGGCTGGGAGCCTAACGCATAAAAAGAAAAAACCACTTAGCGAGAAACGCCTCCCGATAAGGAGGCGTTTTTTCTTACGCTTCTTTATTCTCTTTGATGTTCCAGCCCGCGCTGGTTTCTGCACCTTTACCACCAGAAGAGCTCTGCTCCCAGTACTGCTGTTTCACTTTCGCAGCCTGGAATGCATAAGTTACGCCCAGGGTGTCATCGTGCTCTGAACCCACGAACTGAACGTTGGTTACCAGCACATCTTCCAGGGTAATTCGGGTGTATTCGATTTGCGTGCCGCCCGCTTTACAAACTGACACTTCAACCTTAGAAACGTGCTTACCGCTGGCACAGTTTTTCAGCAATGCAGTTACCGCTTTGTCGATTTTGGCATTAATGTGCAGGTCGTTGAAGTTAACTTTACCAGCACCGCCACCGCCGCCCACGCTCATATTACCCGGCTGATTAGCGCCCCAGGAGAAAGAGGTAATATCAATCCAGCCGGTATGGTTAGAATCTTTAGATTCACCCGTAATGCCGTCTACCTTCAAATACATATCAATAGCCATAATATTTACTCTTCGTTATGGAAAAAGTTGTCGCTTTCGAAAAAGCATCTATATGGCAAAGAGAAAAGCATGGGGCTGAATAAAACAGTCCATATTTTACTTTTGCCTCGACTTCGGGAGTGCTACAGGCTTCCCGAAGGGTCCCACTACAATAAACTGCCACAGCAGGAGATTTTTTTTGCCGTATCGGTATGTCAAATGAATGCTGACGCACACAAGGCATCCGTCGTATATACGCTAAATTTAATTATGTCGTTCATTCTGTTGCAGGCTGATGACTTAACCCCTATCCATTCTCACAGCGATAACAGAACAGTTAAGCTAATTATTTATCTGGCCGACCTGGAACAGCAAAATATCTGATTGGGCAGCCTGCCATTATACCTTTATAGCCCGCTCGAAACCCGTAGACCTTCTACCGGAGCCAGTATTTTCAGAAAAGGTTTATTTTACGGGAAACAGAATTTTGGAAGTGAAAAAAGTCATGCTTAATCGTCTGAAAAGCACGCCACCTGGACGTGCTTTACATTGCAAAAAAATTTAATTCTCGTTCGACTTCAGCGAAGGGAGCTTCGATACCAGACGCAGCGACACTGTTAATCCTTCCAGCTGATAATGCGGGCGCAGGAAGAATTTCGCTGCATAGTAGCCAGGGTTGTCTTCCTGCTCTTCCACATTCACCTCCGCCGCAGCTAGTGGCTTGCGTGATTTGGTTTCCTGTGAAGAGTTAGCCGGGTCACCATCGACATAGTTCATTATCCAGTCATTCAGCCAGCGTTCCATATCGTCACGCTCACGGAATGAACCAATCTTGTCGCGCACAATGCACTTCAGGTAGTGAGCGAAACGGCAGCAGGCGAACAGGTACGGCAAACGGGCAGCCAGACGAGCATTCGCGGTGGCGTCCGCATCGTGGTATTCCGCCGGTTTTTGCAGCGACTGTGCGCCAATAAACGCGGCGAAGTCAGAGTTTTTACGGTGGACCAGCGGCATAAAGCCATTTTTCGCCAGTTCGGCTTCACGACGATCGCTGATGGCGATCTCGGTCGGGCACTTCATGTCCACGCCGCCGTCATCGCTGGGGAACGTATGGCAGGGCAGGTTTTCCACTGCGCCACCTGATTCCACGCCACGGATGGAGGTACACCAGCCGTACTCTTTAAATGAACGGTTGATGTTGGCCGCCATCGCATAAGCCGCGTTGGTCCAGCTGTAGTTGCTGTGATCCGAGCCATCGGTCTGCTCTTCAAAATCGAAGCTGTCAACCGGATTGGTACGAATGCCGTAAGGCAGACGAGACAGGAAGCGCGGCATTACCAGGCCCAGGTAACGCGCATCTTCCGATTCGCGCAGGCTGCGCCAGGCAGCATATTCGGTATTCTGGAAGATTTTGGTCAGATCGCGTGGATTCGCCAGCTCCTGCCAGGATTCCATCTGCATAACGCCTGGCGCGGTACCGGTGATAAACGGGCAGTGCGCGGCCGCACCGATGCGGGCCATCTCGCCCAGCAGCTCAACGTCCTGCGGGCTGTGGTCGAAGTAGTAATCGCCGACCAGGCAACCGAACGGCTCGCCACCGAACTGGCCGTATTCCTGTTCATAGATTTTCTTAAACAGCGGACTTTGATCCCAGCCCACGCCTTTATAGCGCTTGAGCGTGCGGCCCAGCTCCTGTTTAGAGATGCTCATGAAACGAATCTTCAGCATCTCATCGGTTTCCGTGTTATTCACCAGATAGCTCAGACCGCGCCAGGCGCTTTCCAGCTTCTGAAACTCTTCATGGTGAATAATCTGATTGACCTGCTGAGACAGCTTTTCATCAATCTCAGCAATCAGTGCCTGAATGGTGCGGTAAGCATCGCTGGAAACGGTCACCGTATTTTCCAGCGCCTGCTGTGCCAGCGTTTTCACCGCGCTTTCTACCGCTTCGCGCGCCTGATCACTCTTTGGACGAAACTCTTTGTTCAGTAAGGCACTAAACTCGTCCTGACTAAAACTGGCATCGCCCTGTGACTGGGGTTGTTGAGAAGTCTGATTCATTATTGCTCCTCCTTCCCTTCTGCGGCATCCGCCTGCTTAGGCACATGCGTCAGCGCCTGCAGCAGGGTCGGATCCTGAAGAATTTTGCCGATAAGCTCTTCAGCGCCATTTTTGCCATCCATATAGGTCAGCAGATTTGAAAGCTGAGTACGTGCTTCCAGCAGGCTGTTAAGTGGTTCGACTTTACGGGCAATGGCATCCGGGGAGAAATCGTCCATGCTTTCAAAAGTCAGGTCAATATTCAGTTTGCCGTCGCCGTTCAGCGTATTGTCGACCTGGAATGCAGCGCGTGGCTTCATGGCTTTCATGCGCTCATCGAAGTTATCGATGTCGATTTCCAGGAATTTGCGGTCGTCAACGCTGGCCTGCGGCTCCAGCGGCTTACCGGCTAAATCGGCCAGTACGCCCATGATGAAGGGCAACTGAATTTTTCGTTCTGCACCATAAACTTCCACGTCATATTCAATCTGAACGCGTGGCGCGCGATTGCGGGCGATAAATTTCTGCCCACTGGACTTCATTGTTGGCATGGTTCTCTCCATAAATAATGCGCGGTTACTGGCTCGCAGGAGGCGCGCAGGTCTCGCTGCGTTAAGACTTCACTGATAGCTTAGTCGCGGCGTCCAAAAATGTTTTCTAACTGATGTACACCATCCGGCGCAAGGTCGCGAATGATGTCCATAAAGTCGAGTTCGATCAGGCGCTGTACACGGTCAATCATCAACGGTGCCGGATGGCTGGGCTCGTGCTGCGTAAAGTACTGTTTCACTTTTTCCAGCATTAACTGCGCTTCAGCACGCGAGTTAAGTTGAGCACTGCGCCAGTCTGTAGCGGCGCGCGACGCGGCCCTGGGCGCGGTTGGGTTTTCGGTTTCCGGTGCAGACTGTACGGCCGCTGCCAGAGACTGTAACGCGCCGATATCGGTGGCCTGGCAACGCTCATTCAGCATGGCGAAGCTGCGCTGAAGCTGACTCATATCCGGTAAGGCCGTTTCATCCAGCTTTTCAGTCACCAGGCTACGAATGCGCTGCAAACGTTCGCCAATGTCCTGAATGGCCGCAACGCCGGGTTGCTCGCCTCGCGCCAGTTCATCATTAAGACGCGGCAGGCCGCCAGGGTAGTCTGGCACTTCCGTTTTACTGCCGTCACATAATGCAGCGGCATCGCGAAGCGTAATCCCGTCGGAAGCATAACGCAGCAACCACGACTGGCGCACCGCGCCCGCCAGGGCTGACTGGTCGCCCAGCACGGCCAGGGCATTGATGCGGTAAAAGGGATCGGGCTGGCCATCTTCTTCCAGACGTGGCCATAAGGTTTCCCAGTACTGCGACATGGCCTGCTCAATCAGTTGCAACCCCTGTGCATAGCCGGGCAACCCTTTGAGACGAGTCCAGGCGTGCGTCAGCGTGAGCATGACGCGTAAATCTTTGCTGCGGCTCATTAAATCCAGTGCCAGCTTTTCGACCTTGTTCCAGTCAGCCGGTTCGGCCGGAATGATGGTATTGCCGAACTGCTGCTCGGCTTTGCCTACGCTGGCCTGTTCCATCGCCTGAAAATCCGCATCGTATTCCAGGTTATCCCCGCAGGGATTATCGTGGCTTACCGGTATCAGCAACGTGTCAATATCAATACTCATCCGTTTCGCCTCAGGATTCAAACATAGGAGGATAAAGTCCATTTCGCCCGGGCTTTGCACCGCCCGCCGGATCGAATAACAGCGAAAATAACTGCGCTGTCAGGTTGCCGCTGTGGACATGGGTATAAAGCGGAAAACCGTCGCTCTGATTGGTCCACCAAAAACTGCTTTGAAACTGGGGATCAAAACTCTGTGATGGCAAATTCCAGCTCAGGGTGGAGGCATTATTCTCCCCGCTGCCGATCACCGATAAGATATCCGATGAGGCTTCGCCTTCCTGAGGCTGTGGAAGGGGAATACTTAACAACGCCTGATCAAACTGCTCGGGCGTGCCCCCCTCCTGAACCGCCCGCAATAAGGTATTGCCCATCTGGTGATACCAGTCACCGGCGCGGGCCAGCAGTAACGGGGCCCATTCCGTTGGCGTAAAGTAGCGCAACGCGCAGAGCGGATAATGTCGCCCGACGCTGTCGCGGGCGGCGGTCAGGCAGCCCATCTGAATCAGTTGCGTACCTAACATGGGCGGTATGACAAAATTCCACACGGGTGCTTTAAGAAAGGCCCGTGACGCGGAATGCTCGCCTTCCGCACTGGTTTGCCAGTGATGCAATCCTACCTGAAACCAGTTCGACCACTGGCGCTGCAGGGTATCGGGGAAACGTCGTTTTACGAAATCACCCGAACTGGGCAGTTTGCCGTACCAGCCAGGTGCTGCGTATTGAGTCATAGTCAGATCCTGTTTCAGGGACAGCTAAATGCAGGGAGCTGGAAGGGGTTCCTGATGCTGCCCGGCGTAAAGGACAACGTCACATTATGTCCGTCCACATTAAAGCTGGCTTCGCGCGTCAGTCCGCCGACCGAGGTGACCTGTGCGCGGTCAAAGAAGCGATTAAGCGCCCATGGCCCGCTGGTGGTCAGCGTGGAGGTCGTGCCATTCGTCAGGCCCAGTTGCATGCGCACCTGACTGGTTCCCCCCGGACCGGGCCAGCTGACTAACTGCACCGCCTGTGGACCATGACTGTAGCGTAAGATTTGCCCGTCCACGTCCAGCGTCATATTAAGAATGTCGTTGTCCATTTTTACCGTGCGCAACGTCACGCGGAAAGAAGGCGTGGTGGCACCATTGGCAAAAAACGCATCGCGAATCGACTGAGCCTGCTGGAACGGACGCAGCAGCGCTTCGCCCCCCGGTAACGTTTTACCATCAATGCCCGGCGTGAAACGCCATGCCGCGCGGGTGGTATCCACTTTACTGGCCAGATTGTCCCGGAAGAAGCTGTCCATCAGTCCGCTGCCTGGCGCAAACATGCGCGCCAGGTCGTCAGGCGTGACTTCACTTCGCGCGTTGCGCACTAAAGGATAGCGGCCGGCAATCGCCTGGCGACAGAAACTGCCAACTTCCATGGTAATGCGCTTGCGGACGTTATCCATATCGCGACGCTGTGCATCACTGCTGGCACCGACAGCCATACCGGAGACCATATTTTGCAGCGAGCCAGGCAAACGGCCCGCGCTGGCCTGCAGACGGCTGATCGCATCACTGGAGGGCGGTGGCATTCCGCTGTTCGCCGCGTCCTGTACGGCCGTGAGGTAACGATAGAGATCGTCAATCTGCTTCAGGAAATCATCCACGGCCAGCACTTTGCTGCCCTGCTGCAATGGCTGTGCCAGTTCGATAATCGGTGCGAAATGGGCCGTTACCGCTTGTTCAGGCGTTTGCTGCACCGCACCCTGTTCACCATTCGAGCGCGGCGAGGTAAACAGTGCCTGTAACGTGCGCGTGGCACTGTTATCTGATGCGGCTGCGGCA
The DNA here is from genome assembly GCF_004364735.1 of Pantoea sp. PNA 14-12. Taxonomy (NCBI): domain Bacteria; kingdom Pseudomonadati; phylum Pseudomonadota; class Gammaproteobacteria; order Enterobacterales; family Erwiniaceae; genus Pantoea; species Pantoea sp. PNA 14-12. Next base: position 29,833 of record NZ_SOAJ01000002.1, read on the forward strand.
TTTTTCGCGCTCTTGTCGTCAGGTTGTGCCCGCGTCAGCGTGAGCTGTTTACTCAAATTAATAACCAGTTGCCGCAGCGGGGAATGGTTACTGGATAACAGACGTGCGGTATTAATACGCTGCGTTAAATCGGCACTGCTGTTGAGCTGGATATCGCTGAGAAACTGCTCCCACTGGCGAATATAGTCCTGAATATACAGCTGACGCACCGCCATATCGGTTTGTTTGCTGTCTTCATGGGCCGTTTCGCCGCCCAGCACCCAGATATCATCCTTATAGAGGGCATCCGTAACGGGGGCGATCTCTTTATCAACGTGGTTCCAGTAGCCGTCGGGCGTGAAAAGTCCGGACACACCTTCATTCACGGATTTACCGCTTTTACGTGAGAACACCAGTTCGCTTTGCGGCCCACCCAGTGCAGCCAGGGTCACGGGTGACAATGCACTATCGCGTTCCAGCAGGCGTTTCAGGCGTCCGTAAACGCGCTGTGACAGCGGCATCTGACTAATCAGCGCCTGCTCGCGCTTTACCAGCGCGTCATCCTTCGCATAGGGTGAGGACTGGATCTGTGTTTCCAGCAACTGCTGCAGGTGCCACGCCAGCTGTTTCACCTCCGCCTGCGTCACATCCTGAGGCAGTTCACGGGAGATATTTAACATCATCCACGCCTGAAGAAACTTACCGTCATAGTGCTTTGGCTGATACAGCATCTGATAAGCCTTCAGGGCTTCATAGCTGTAATCGGCATCGCTGCCGTTGTCATTGCGTAACCAGCGGGTAATATTTTGCGCCACTTGTGGCATCAACAGTTGTTTAAGTGCACGATCGTATAACGCCTGCGTGGCGTCACTCACTTCGGTACCCCGATACAGCCCCATGCGACGCGTCAGCGGCGGATGCTCCAGGGAAAAAGACGCGCTTTCCGGCAGGTGCAACAGCGTGTTGAGATAAGGGACCAGCGCAAACAGGTTACCGTTCACCTCTTTTTGCAGTTTGTCACCCAGTTGCTCGACCTGCGGCGTTTTGGCCGCCATCTCCTGCAGATAAGTTTTATTTTTGTTGTAGCTGATCAGCCACAATGTCCCCGCAATCAGCACCAGGATAAGCAAGGCCAGGTAGCCCGACCAGAGCCCTACGCGATTACGGAGTTCCCACCAGCGATTGCTGCCCGCCAGGCCCGACTCCTGAAAGATGACGTTTTCCAGCACCCCTTTCAGGAAGAAACTCTGGCCTTTGTTCTGCGGAATCGGGGCCTCTTTATCCACCTTGTCCCAGCTACCTGACTCGCCCTGCTGCTGGCCCGGCAAGTGCAGTGCACGTGTCAGTTCGCCCATCACACGGTCAAATGGCAGCCCTTCCTGGGTGCCGCTGGCGAAATAGATCCCGCGCGGCGCAAACTGCGTTTCGAAATCAGAACGGGCAAAGAGAATATCCAGCGCTTCAGCCAACTGTGGGCGCAGCGCGGCAAATTCTTGTGGGAACAGATAACTTTCTGCCCGCGCCTGCGCATCACTTTCCGCCAGCAGAACATCCGCCAGCCCGGCATCCAGCCGCTGTTGCAACAGAGCATATTCCTGCTGGAACTGGCTGCTCAGTTCGAAATCCGCTGTCGAGGCTTTCGCCCATGGGAAGGTAAATCCCCAAATCTGTTCGCGCTGTGTTTTATCCAGGCTGGCAAAATAACTGCGGAAACCCTTTAACAGGTCAGCTTTAGTGACCAGCACATAAACCGGAAAGCGAATGCCCAGTTGATCGTGAAGTTCCATCAGGCGCTGACGCAGCGCCATCGCCTGATTACGCATGGCGTCGGGCGACTGCGACAACAGATCAGCCACGCTCAGTGTCACAATGACGCCGTTTACAGGCTGACGGCCACGGTATTTGCGCAGCAGCGCCAGAAAATGGTGCCATTCACTGGCATCACGCTCCTGCTGACTTTCCTGCGTGGTATAGCGTCCTGCGGTATCCAGCAGGACAGCTTCATTTGTAAACCACCAGTCGCAGTTTCGTGTTCCGCCAATACCGCGTAAGGCCGCTTTGCCAAATTTATCGGCCAGCGGAAACTGCAAACCGGAATTCACCAGCGCCGTCGTTTTACCCGCGCCAGGCGCACCGATAATCATGTACCACGGCAGTTGGTACAGGTACTGATGGCTGAAGCGCTGCGCCCAGAAAGGGGCGCCTTTGCTGCTCTGGCGCTGAAAATGCGCCTTTTTCAGCATTTCTGTCGCTTCAGAGAAGCGGCTGGCAAGCACCTGATCCTCACTGGTCAGGCGTTTGCGCTCTTCCTCAGGTGCGTCAGGTTTGCTGGTCTCCAGACTGGACATCAGTTTGCGGTTCAGCCAGTAGTTATACAGACGTGGAATCGCCTGACTCAGGCCCCAGACCACATACAGCAGCGCAATACTGATCATGCGGTTCTGTTCAGACTCCAGCGGCCGGGAATCCACTATCGAGAACACCGGGCCGATGACCCAAATGATAAATGATAACGCTGTGATACCGACGAAGCCCCACGCCAGGCGGCTGGTCAGTATCGAAAACAGGACATTCAGCATGGATTAGTTCCCTCTTGCCAGGCCGTTAAGTTCAGCTTTCGTCGTGTCAGGTGCGACCTGCAGCGTGATTTCAACACGACGGTTGCGGGCGCGGTTCTCTGCACTGTTATTAGGCACCAGCGGGTGCGTTTCGCCCCGCCCTTCCGCTTTGACACGTGACGGATTGGCCAGCTGTTTTTGCAACAGGTTCTGAACGGACTGAGCGCGAGCCAGCGACAGCTCGTAATTCGATGCAAAACGTGCACTGCGAATCGGTACGTTATCGCTGTATCCCACGACCAGGATTTTCCCGCTGACGTTGTTCATGGCCTCGGCAATGCGCTGAATCACCGCATCATAACGCCCACGAACTTCCGTTGATCCAGAGGCGAATAAGCCGTCTCCTTTCAGCGTCACCACGCTCTGATCGGCCTCGTCACGCACCGCGACCAGGCCTTCATCGATTTCTGGTTTGAGGAAGGACTTCAGGTTCAGTGACGGCGGCGGCGGCGGTGCCGGATTTCGAATCTGCACTTCGGGCAGCGTCGTCTGATAAATTTTGGCCAGCACCGGCGAGGTGTAATCCCCCAGCCGCCAGTTAAGCACAATGTAGAACAGGCAGGCCGCCAGGCCCGCCAGCGCGGCGCAGGCCCACAGCGGAATCATCGGTCGCCACAGTTTACGCAACACCGGTTGATCGGTAGGATGCGGCGAAAGCGCAGCGGCAAAACTTCCCCTGACGCTTCGGATCATCTGCAGCAGGCGCTGTTTAATGGTGTCCAGTTGTGAACGCCCGTTGTCGAGTACGCGGTAGCGCCCTTCGAACCCCAGCACCAGACAGAAATAAATTAGCTCCAGTAACAGAATATGCTGTCGCGGATTTTGTGACAGTTTAGCCAGCAGCTGGAAAAACTTTTCGCCACCCCAGGTTTCATTATGAAAAGTTACCAGCAAGCCATTACTGGTCCACACACCGCGGCTGCCCCAGGGCGTCAGCGCAGCGGCTTCGTCCAGCGCCGTACACAGGCAGTAACGTGCGCCAACGATCACTTCGTAGCTCAGACCCGACTGCTGACAGGCCAGCTCGAAACGACGAATCTGTTCGATAAGTTGCTGGCGTAAACGGGCGGGATCGTCATGCGATACCGAGTGACGAATCTGGGGAATGGCGTTGATCAGCGGATTAGCTGCGGCCACCAGCGTGTTCTGATGGCTCAGACTTAACTCCTGCTGAAAAGCATCACTGTTCGGTTTGTTTTGTTCCTGCATCATGCCTGCTCAGTTTGAATTATTCTGACTGACTGCGAATGGCCCAGAACTCCATGTTCAGGCCCGGAAACTCACCGGCAAGGTGCAGCGCGAAGGCACCCGATCGTTCCATCTCCTGCCAAAGCTCGCTGTTTTTATCCAACTCAAAATAGCTGTATCCGGCGTGCCAGGGGATTTGCGGGGGCGCGCCAGGCATGGCTCTCAGAGCCAGCCCCGGAAGCTGCAACTGCACGAGATCGCGAATTTTGGTCACAGGCGCGACCTTCATCTGTGCCGGGAAATGGGTTTTGAGTGCATCGGCGGGAACGCTTGCCTTGACGGCCAGCACAAAGCCAAATTCACGCACCATGCTGTTGTCTGGCACGGTGGCGACGTTCAGGCCGTGTGAACGCTGCGTCAGTGGCAGTTGAATGGCGCTCTCTTCCATGACCTGCGACAGCCCCTGACGCAGCAACAGGGTGAGGCGCGAAAAGCAACCTTGCAGATCATCGTGATCGTAAAGGGGAAGCGCGTCAGGCGTACGGGCCTGCGTCCAGGTTGCCAGTTCCGCGGCCAGTTGTAACCAGTGGCTGTAGAGCGTTTCAGGATGCAGTAACGGCAGGTGCTGCAGATGAGCGTGCAGCCCCAACTGGCGATTAAGGAGCGCCAGCAGCATGAAATCCACCATATCTGCACTGTTAAAACGCCCGGTACCTGGCGCGCGCTGGCTCAGTTGCTGGCTGCGCTGCTGAATCATACCGTGCAAATCCGTCATCATGCTCTGAAGCGGACGACTGCCTGCAAGCGTTAAGGTAGGAGGGATATAGTCATTGTCTAAACGAATGTGGTTGTCACTGCGTTTTTCAACAATCTGCGCCACGCCCATGGCCGTCCACTCTGCGGTCAGATCCTGCTCCAGCATTAACCGCAGGCGAAGCTTGCCAAACTGGACGGTGGCGGTGCCAACAGCCTGCGCGTTGTCATCTTCGACTTCCGCTTCCCAGGCGAGGTAGCGCGCCAGAGAATCTGGCGCATCTTCAAACGTTACCGCTTCGCGGCCATTACGCCGCGCGGGGATGGCCAGCACCACTTTCGCCCGGTCAATATTCGCGGGCACGTCTAAGGGGGCTGGACCTTGCTGGGGCTGGCTGAAAGCAAAAAACGTCCCATCCGGCAGACATCCACTGGCGGCATTGAGCGCCAGCTTGCCCTGCCGTAACAGCGCTTCATCAAATTCGAGATCGAAAAATCCCCAAATGTAAGGACGTTGCGACTGGCCCCATTCACGCAGCGAGCTTTGCAGAAAATTTTCTGCCTGCTGGAAATGGTGAGGACGCAAAAACATCCCTTCCGCCCAAACAACCTTTTCGGCTCTGTTCATAATCATCCTTTGAAGACGGTGTTATTGCTTAATGGGACGCATACCGGCATCGTCAACGATAATGTTGGCGTTTAGCTCACCATCATTGCTTTTCCAGAACTGCCAGAATGAACTGCTGTCGCTGTCCGGGAAAGGCAGCGCCAGCCGCCACACTTTGCCATCCAGCTTTTGATATTCCGCCATGATGCCGATAAACCGTGCCTCAGGCAGGCTTTTCGCACTCAGCGTTTTACTGAGCTGACCGGACATCAGGAAAAACTGCTGACTGTTAAGCAGCGTATTGCCTAATGCTGTCGCGGGTTGATTCTGTAATGTGAAGAAATCAGCGGACATAAACTCGGCATCCGACGTCAACAGCATGACGCGCACTTTGAGCGGCGCGCCGGCGTTGATGGGGGGATGCGCCTGAAAATTCAGGTTGTAGCGCGCGATATCGGGCTTACTGCTACTGCATGCGGTCAGCAGAAGTAGCAGGAAGGGCCAGAGCCATTTTTTCAGGCCAGCGCGCAAGTGGGTATGTGCCATATCTGCCCCTCCCTGCCCCTGACTTAGTTAATGATCCAGGTACCGTTATTGCTGTTCTGGCAGGCCTGGCTGTTGCCATCAACAGAGACGCAGGTCTTTTTCTTCGCGGCGGCACGCGCACGACGCTTAGGCTGATCGGCTTTGATGGTTTGGTCGTATAAATCGCTTTTTACCACTGCACGGAAAGGCACATAGCCAATGACTTTGACCGCATTAGTCGGTGCCTGAGGCGCGGCGCCCTTACTGTCGGTGGCTTTCGCGTCAGTTGCGGGTGGTGAAACCGCGTCAGCTTCTTCGCCCAGTGCCAGCCAGTTATTCTCTACCTGACCCACAACGGTATAGGTTTCACCCGTTTTCAGCGTTTCCACGACCTTGCCGCCAAAATCCGGGCGTGTCATCACAGAGGCAGGATACAGGGCACGGTAACTCTCATTGACGGCGGTGAACTGTGCAGGCGCAGCTACGGCATGACGGTGAATCAGGGTAGTGCCATCAACGGTATTGGTGACCATTGTGTCATCTGTCATTTTTGGCGGTGTTTTACAGCCTGCAACAGCAAAAACAAACATCAGGCTTAATGCAATTCGAAAGTTCACCATTTTTTTCATATTTAGTTCCATTAATACCCAAAAAAGTGGCCTTTGGCCGGTGGTCAGCGCGTCGTATTGTTGCACAACGTCAACTGGACGCCAGATGACGCCAAGTTATTGATTAACAATACAAGTTGCCTGAATAGGAGCGTTGATTGAGTGTAAATTTTATACGATGAGCATGAACAGTATAGGCACAGTTCATAAAACCTGATGACCGGAGAAGCGGGTCGGCTGAATTTCACAAAATACATTCAGCAAACTGACCCATTCCTAAAAGCAAACGGTATTAAAGCAGCCAGATTATGTTTTGGTAAGACACGATTTTTGTTAGGTAATCGTTAAACTTAACGGGGCTGGTTAATCGTTATTCGTGTGGGGAGAATGGTAACATCCTGCTTAAATTCCAGTCGATCTCACACAAATAGCAATAAATCAATGGGTTACAAAAAAATATGCAGCACCATAGCTACCGCACGAGCCTGTACATCCTGCTCGCCTGTGTAAAGTTCTTTTCCATTTATTAACATCTTACACAGCTTTACATATTGCCTTGAAAAATTCAATACAGCTCCCAGTTACGTAACTAAGTAATAGTATTTATGTTTTTTACTAACTCAAACAGATGACAATACGGTGAAACCTGCACATTTCGTACGTCTGATACTCATCTATGGTCTCAGCGCCCCTATCCTTTAGTATAAAAGCTTAAGCCAGATGAATATTTTAAGGTGCCGGATGGCCCTGAACGCTGAGAAAACCGTCAGCTCAAACGCGATGCGTAAGTTGAAAAGAGCAATTAAGTCAAATTTGGCCACCTGGTCTTTCTGAAACAAAATCAATAACACATATTAATCAAAGAGTTAAACGAAGCAATGGCGTTAAATTTAAGAGTATTCCTACCCGAAGGCGATACGCGCGGCCCTGGATTCGAACGCACTTCGTCCGCTTTGCGGGAAAAGTGGGCACAGAACCGTCCTGACGAATGACGAAACCTGTGTAGAGGCAGGTAAATGAAAAGCGTGGCAGTATTAAAACAGGCTGTGATGATGCGCGGCGCGAAGCTGCCACGCATCATCCCCTCTCACAAACGGGTGGCTGAAGGTATTCAGGTGGATTCTGCCCTGGCGAGCATCTTGCGGTAGTTATTAAGCCATTTCCCGCTTTTCAGCCGCCACCAGAAAAATCCGCCGCGCACCGTCCAGTCAAGGAACATGCCCAGCCAGACACCAATCACGCCCATACCGAGTTCAATGCCCAGCAGATAACCAATAACAACCCTTGCGCACCACATACTGAACATCGATACATACATCGTATAACGGGCATCACGCGCGCCCTTCAGGCCGGCGGGGAGCACCCAGGAGGCGGCCCAAATCGGCATAAACAGGGCATTCAGCCAGATAAGGTGTTTGGTGACGCTAATCACTTCCGGATCGCTGGTGTAGAAGCGTGCCAGCAGCCCCGCCAGCGGTATGGTCAGCGCAGCAACGCCTGTCAGACAGATTGTAGCCAACATATAGACGTGCTTGATTTGCCGCTCTGCCTGAAAAACCTGGTATTTACCTAAGCGTTTTCCCGTAATAATGGTCGACGCCGATCCCAGCGCATTACCAGGCAGGTTAATCAGTGAGGCGATTGAAAACGCGATAAAATTGCCGGCAATTTCGTTGGTGCCCATGCCCGCCACAAAGACCTGTGTCAGTAACTTCCCGCCGTTAAACAGCACGGATTCAATACTGGCCGGCACACCGATGCTTAAGACTTCAAATAAAATACTGCTGTTCCAGCGCCTGAAATAGCTGGACAGCGAAATTCTCAGTGAGGCGTTGAAGCCAATCATTAACACGTAGATGACCGCTATTGCGCCAATGTAGCGGGTAATTGTCAGCCCTAATCCGGCCCCCACAAAGCCCAGCCCCTTCCACGAAAAACAGCCATAAATCAGCACACTGCTGATAACGATGTTAAGGATATTCATCCCACCGTTAATCAGCATCGGTATTTTCGTGTTCCCTGCCCCACGCAGCGCACCGCTACCAATCAGCGTAATGGCCGCCGCCGGATAACTCCATGCGGAAACCTGCAGATAGCTGAGTGCCAGCGCTTTCACTTTCGGTTCTGCTGCGCCTGCGATGGCGTCAATAATCAGATGCCCCCAGAACTCAATGGCGATAACCAGCACCAGGGCTAATACCGTCATCATTGCCAGCGACTGCCGTGTTGCGGCGCGGGCCCGTTTACCATTGCGTCTGGCCAGGCTAAACGCGACCACTACCGTGGTTCCCAGGTCGATGGCGGCAAAAAAGGAGATGACGACCATGTTGAAGCTGTCTGCCAGCCCGACGCCGGCCATGGCTTCTTTGCCCAGCCAGCTCACCAGGAAGGTACTTAACACGCCCATCAGTAGCACACAGGCATTTTCAAAAAAGATAGGAACTGCAAGAGGCGAAATTTCACGCCAGTACAGCGTGCGGTAAGCGCGACGTTTCGGATACCACGCCGTGCGCTTAATCGCCTGCACCACTGCTACGCCGGGATTTTGCAAAGGAGTACCAAATATGAACATGTCGGGAAAGAACTCTAATGATGGTAGCGTAAAGTGAAATATGCAAAACGTTTTGCATTCCTGTTAAATCATCGTTACACACTTTTCTGCTCTCGCCTTTAGTCGCGCCGAATCGGTGCTGCCATGCTCCGGTCCACCCTCTTGCCTTAGCGAAAGCCATTGCTGCCCTGCACATCCTGATGCTGTCGGGTTAATCCGTTTTTTACTCAGTGCAGCATGATGCCCACTAGCCTCGCCCATAACAGGCAGCCGCAAAATGCGCGTGATCATAGATTCTTCACCCAATCCGTTGTTAAAACCGCTAAGCTGAGGAGCATTGTGGTAAGAACCTGAAAGGAGAAGTTATGCCAGCCCAACGGAAAAAGCTGACACGCGAACAGGCACTCGATGCGCTTGAGCAACTTTACAATGACGCCGTCGATGCGCTTCGTGCGTCCATCAAGGCCTACACGGAAGAAGGCGTGCTGCCGGACCCCGCCGCGCGTGAGCAAGGCCTGTTTGTTTATCCTGAATTACGCATTACCTGGCAGGGAGACGGACCGCAACAGAATCGCACGCGTGCATGGGGCCGTTTTACACATACAGGCAGTTACAGCACCACCGTCACCCGCCCCGCTTTGCTTCGTCATTACATTTCAGAACAGCTGGCGATGCTGGAAAAAGAGTACGACGTGGACATCGAAGTCGGCCCGTCACAGCAGGAGATTCCCTACCCGTATGTAATAGACGGCTCTGACCTGTCGCTGGACCGGACCATGAGCGCCGGCATAGCCCGTCATTTTCCCACGACTGAACTCTCGCAGATTGGGGATGAAACGGCAGATGGCTTGTTTCATGCTGACGCCACCTTTCCCCTTTCCCACTTTGATGCGCTGCGCACCGACTTTTCGCTGGCACGCCTGCGCCACTATACCGGCACGGCTGTGGAGTATTTTCAGCCGTTCGTGTTGTTTACCAACTACACGCGTTATGTGGATGAATTCGTCCGCTGGGCCATCGAACAGGTACGCGATCCGTCAACCCCGTTTGACAGCCTGGTGTGCGCCGGAGATGTCATCCTGACGGCTGACACGGAAAACAATGACGCGATGCTGTCCGATCTGGCCTGGAAAAAACATCAGATGCCTGCCTGGCATCTGACGTCACCGCATCGTCGCGGCATCACGCTGATCAATATCGGTGTGGGTCCTTCTAATGCCAAAACCATCTGCGATCACCTTGCCGTCATTCGCCCTCATGCCTGGCTGATGATAGGTCACTGCGGCGGTCTGCGCGAAAGTCAGCGTATTGGGGATTACGTGCTGGCCCATGCGTATTTGCGTGACGATCATGTACTGGACAGCGTGCTGCCACCGGATATCCCGATTCCCAGCATCGCCGAAGTTCAGCGTGCCCTCTACGATGCCACCAAATCGGTCAGCGGTATGCCCGGCGAAGAAGTCAAAGAGCGCCTGCGCACCGGTACTGTTGTCACCACCGATGACCGTAACTGGGAGCTACGTTACTCGGCTTCGGCCCTGCGCTTTAATCTCAGCCGCGCCGTGGCGGTGGATATGGAAAGTGCCACCATTGCCGCCCAGGGTTACCGCTTCCGGGTGCCTTATGGCACGTTACTCTGTGTTTCCGATAAACCGTTACACGGCGAAATTAAGCTGCCCGGTCAGGCGAATCGCTTTTACGACGGCGCCATCTCTGAACACCTGCAGATTGGGATTCAGGCGGTAGAGCTGTTACGGGCTGAGGGTGACAAGTTACATTCGCGTAAACTGCGAACGTTTAACGAACCCCCGTTCCGTTAAAGAGTAAAATCAAAGACGGTATTAAGGGTGAGTCTCTTTCACATTAATGCCGTCATCCCTTCTCCGTTTCTGCTGAATCAGGCTGCGTTCAGTACGGCAGTATTTATAAACCAGGCAAACACAGCCAGAATAGCCGGGACCATAAATGTCCAGATAAGGCGATTATTCAGGCTTTCAAATCGCGCATCCAGCTTATCGAATTGCTCATCCACCTTGTCGAATCGCTGATCCACCTTGTCGAAGCGACGATCCATTCCGTCGAGTCGTTTATCAATGCCATCAAGGCGATAGTCGATTCCGTCTAGCCGCTTATCCACGCCATCGAGCCGACAGTCGAGTCCGTCCAGCCGCTTATCCACGCCATCAAGCCGACTGTCGAGTCCGTCCAGCCGCTTATCCACACCATCAAGCCGACTGTCGAGTCCGTCCAGTCGCTTATCCACGCCATCAAGCCGACTGTCGAGTCCGTCCAGCCGCTTATCCACGCCATCAAGCCGACTGTCGAGTCCGTCGAACCGCTTATCCACGCCATCAAGCCGACTGTCGAGTCCGTCGAACCGCTTGTCCACGCCATCAAGCCGACTGTCGAGTCCGTCCAGCCGCTTATCCACGCCATCAAGCCGACAGTCGAGTCCGTCGAACCGCTTGTCCACGCCATCAAGTCGACAGTCGAGTCCGTCGAACCGCTTGTCCATACCCTCGAACCGACAGCCAAGTCCGTCCAGCCGCTTATCTGTCCCATCAAATCGGCTGTCAGTATCATCAAATTTCGCTATGACAACCGAGAAGCTGGCGTCAATGCTGTTAAACCGGTTAGTAACGTCGACTAATACCTTATTGATTTCAAAAATTTTGCTGTCAATACGATCCTGCCTGTTCTCAATACCGGCAAACTGACTCCCGACGTGTTCTACATTTTCTTCCAGGCTAGTGAATCGCTGAAGCATTTCAACGTGAAACAGCGTTTGCTCTGAGCGCAGTATTTCAAGATCGGTTTTCGTCGCAAATGCCGTCGCGCGCCCACTGAACAGCGCCAGATCAATTTTCATCTGATGGCTGTCTTGCTCCAGTCGCTCAAAGCGCTTTTCAAAATTTTCCATTGTTTTGCCTCCCGTCCCGCAATGACGGTCGATTACGTTTGGCTTTCCGCGATCCCGTTTTATACAAAGGTTGCCCATTATCGGTCCCTGACAGGCGGATTACATGCATCCGTTAACGTTATTCACGACCTGCTTCGACGTTATTGAAGCAAAGTCCCGCACAATAAACATTACCTGATTGAATAAGAACGCAAAATAAAACCAGCGTGCCGCCTTATTCAGAAGGTGTTGTCGAAGAGTAAGAGGTGAAAGGCGTGAAGAAAAGGCAGTTCATATTCATTTTGGAAGAGAATGCACAACGATTGAAAAAAGCTGAATCAGCATGGTGATGCATCGACGCGAAATATAACGCTAAAACCGTTACAGCATATTAACTATGCTGTAACGGTGAAGTTAATTATGCACTCAACCAGCCGAGCTTAATGACAAACAGCAGGGAAAGAATAATCAGCGCCGCATTAATTTCTTTCGTCCGTCCACTCAGCAGTTTCACCACGGTCCAGGTGATAAAGCCGAAAGCGATACCGTTTGCAATGGAATACGTTAATGGCATGGTCAGGGCCGTCACCGTAACAGGAGCCGCAGTAGTAATGTCTTTCCAGTCGATCTCGGCCAGGCCTGAGGTCATCAGCACAGCCACAAAGAGCAGTGCGGGTGCCGTGGCGTAAACCGGCACGCTGGAAGCCAGGGGTGAAAAGAACAGCGCCAGTAAAAACAGCACCGCCACTACCACAGCCGTTAATCCGGTACGGCCACCGGCGCTGACGCCTGCAGCCGATTCGACATAGCTGGTGGTCGTGGACGTTCCCAGCAGAGAACCAAACAGCGCCGCCGCACTGTCCGCCACAAGCGCGCGCCCCATTTTAGGCACGTTGCCCTCTTCGTCAGCCAGTCCGGCACGTTTGGTCACGCCCAGCAGCGTTCCCGTGTTATCAAACACGTCGACAAACAGGAACGCAAAAATCACGCTAATCAGACCCACGTTAAACGCACCCGCGATATCCAGATGCATAAACGTCGGGGCGATGGACGGCGGGGCAGAAAATACGCCGCCAAACGGCGTCAGGCCAATTCCCATGGAGATAAAGGTAATGATCAGAATGCCAATCAAAACCGCGCCCGTCACACGGCGCGCCTCCAGTACGACGATGATGATAAAACCTAACATCGCCAGCAGTGGTCCAGGCTTGGTCAAATCACCAATTCCTACCAGCGTGGCCGGATTGTCGACGACGATTCCCGCCCCTTCCAGCGCAATAATCGCCAGGAACAGACCAATACCGGCGGCAATCCCCGCACGCAACGGCAACGGAATGCTTTTGATAATCCATTCGCGAATTTTAAAGATTGATAACGCAAAGAAGATAACCGCAGACAGGAATACCGCGCCCAGCGCAATCTGCCAGGTGTAGCCCATGTGCAGCACAACGGTATACGTGAAGAACGCATTCAGGCCCATTCCCGGTGCCAGGGCGATAGGATAGTTGGCAATCAGTCCCATCAACACAGAACCAATTGCTGCCGCCAGACAGGTCGCGACGAAGACCGCACCTTTGTCCATGCCGGTCGCCCCTAAAATACTGGGGTTAACGAACAGGATATAAGCCATTGCCAGAAAGGTCGTGATCCCGGCGATGATTTCGGTGCGAACCGTTGTGTTGTGCGCTTTTAATTTAAATAGTTTTTCTAACATCATTATCTCTCGATGATAGAGACGTCACTCAGGTACGTGCTCTCTTGCCAAAGTTATTATCATGCTGTTTGTGGTAATGCCGACGGCTGGCCCGCGCCGTTGCAGGCCTGCTAAAAACCGGGGTTGCTTTCCTTTGTCATGTGAGCAATTGCTAAGGCTTAAGCAATTGCTGTGCCAGTCCGACACGCAATCGATTACCTGGATAAGCGCAAACGAGCCTTAAGAGAATTCTGAACCGAATCAGGGCGCGATTATGGTGCATTGCCCCCTAAATGCGCAAACGTTTTCCTTTCGATGCCGAAAAGGCAAAAAAAGGGTGCTGACGCACGCTTCAACACTTTGTGAGGCGACGCTGGTCACGTTTCAGCCGCATTAACCTGCAGGCAAAAGGGGAATGTGTAAACTCGAAATTAACTCTTTAGTAACATTGAGGTCACACAATGAAGCCAGCAGTTCTGGTGGTGGATGATGATCCTGCGGTCTGCGATCTGTTGCAGGACGCGCTCAGTGAACATGCTTTACGGGTTTATCGTTGTCATCAGGGTAAAGAGGCGCTGGCGATGGTCAGTGCTCACCCGGACATCGCGCTGGTAATGTTGGATATGATGTTGCCTGATACCAATGGATTGCTGGTGCTCCAGCAGTTGCAGCGTCAACGGCCTGATATCCTCGTAATCATGCTGACCGGCATGGGATCGGAATCGGAGATGGTCGTGGGTCTGGAGATGGGCGCGGACGACTATATTGCTAAACCATTCAATCCCCGCGTGGTCGTGGCCCGCGCACGCGCCGCCCTCAGACGCAGCGGACGTGCCGCAACCAGTGATGACGCGCAGTCAGGCTGGCGCTTCAATGGCTGGGTGCTTGATGAAGCGCGCTGCCAGTTACTCAACCCTCAACGCGAAACGGTTCCCCTGACGCAGGGGGAATATACTTTGTTACGCGCCATGGTACGGCATGCACGCAAGGTCCTGACGCGCGATCAGTTATTAGAACTGACCCACAGCGAGACGATGGATGTCTTTGACCGCACGATCGATGTGCTGATCATGCGGTTACGCCGTAAAATTGAAGCCAATCCGCATCAGCCCGGCCTGATCCGCACTATCCGCGGGCTGGGCTATGTTTTTTCTGCCGATGTGGTCAAACCTGAAGGGCTGGGACTTTCCACACAAACCGCCTGAGCCATCCATTCACGCATGTCGCGCAAGGGGCGAATGCCGTCTGTCGCATTGGCGGCACGCAGATTAAAACAGGCGCAGGTATGGGCCAGTTTCAGCGTCGAGACCATATCCTCGCCTTCATGGCTGGCAAACAGCACGCCCGCACAAAACGCATCACCCGCTCCGACGCTGCCCACAATGGCGTCGGGTGCCAGCTGCCAGGCGGGCTGCCAGGCACCTTCGCCGTCCGCTTCACGTCCCCATGCGCCCTCGGGCGCATGGATAACAACACGCTGACGCACGCCCTGCTCCGCCAGCCACTGCGCGGCACGGGCAAAAGCGGCGGGCGGCTGAATGCCGCGGCCATCACGTAACAGCACGCCTGACAACGCCTGCGCTTCCAGTTCATTAATCACCAGATAATCCAGCCAGCGTAAGGCGGGCAGCACCTGAGGGCGGTAATCGCCCGCGCGGGAAGCCAGATCCAGGGACGTGAAATAGCCCCGCTGCTGCATGTGTGCCAGCAACCGGGCGCTGCGGGTACCAAATTCGCTGTCCACGCTATCCAGCGTTTCCAGCAGCAGCAAATACCCCAGATGAAAGATGCGCTGTGCGTCATCGACGGCGGCGAAGTGCGGTCTGTCCAGTAAGCTGTTGGCACCGGGTGAAAAGAAAAAAGTCCGTTGTCCGTCCGGTGTCGTCATCACCTGGGTCATCGCTGTAGGCTTGTCGTCGGTGCGCTGCACTAACCGGTAGTCAATCTGCGCCGCTTTCATCATAGCCAGCAGAAAATCGCCATCGGCGTCATTGCCGAGCAGGCCAATCGCCGCCAGCGGCAGTGTGCACTGCATGCGCGACAGCGTGAGCAGAACATTGAGCGGCGCGCCACCTGCGGCCTTTTCGCTGTGCTGTATTTCGGTCAGCCAGCCCTGTTCCGGCCAGTGGCTGATGCGATGCACATAATCCACCAGCATGACACCTGCGGCCAGAATGCCGCTTCGCGTTGCCATTTACGCCTGGCCTGCGCTGCCGAAAATGTTCATCTGCTGCATAACGGTTTCACAAATCGCCTTTTCCACCGCCATCAGTAACTCTGCGAACTCATCATAACGGGTATTGCGCGAGGCCAGGCTGCGTTCCACCGCGTCAAGGGCCGCCTGAGACATGCCGGTGTAAAAGTTAATTTTGTGGATACCGAGTGAGATTGCCCGACGGAAATCCGCGTCGCTGATGCCCGACCCGCCGTGCAGCACCAGCGGTACACCGGTTTGCTGACGAATCGCCGCCAGCCGGTCAAAATCCAGTTTGGGTTCCCCTTTGTATTTGCCGTGCGCATTACCAATGGCGACCGCCAGCGTATCAATGCCGGTTTCGCGCACAAATTCAGCGGCCAGTCGCGGATCGGTAAATTTCTCGCTGTCCGCTTCCCCAAACAGTGCGCCGCCTTCATCACCCCCGACTGCGCCCAGCTCTGCCTCAACGGAAACGCCGACGGCATGTGCGGCGCGAACCACTTCCCGCGTCTGGCGAATGTTCTCTTCATAGCTCAGGGTCGAACCGTCAAACATCACCGAGGTGAACCCGAGACGAATCGCCTGCATTACCGCCTCAAAGTGCAAGCCATGATCCAGGTTCAGCACCACCGGAACAGTATGCTTCGCGGCTTCAAAACGGATCGCCTCAGTAATCTGATCAAGCGTGACGTACTTAAAATGCACTTCGGCAATGTTGATAATAAACGGCGAGCGCTGTCGCTCTGCCGCATCAAACAGCGCACGCAGGAAATGGCTGTCCAGGACATTAAACGCGCCCAGCGCATAACCCTGTTGCTGGGCATGCGCCAGCCCCTGTGCCAGAGAAATCAAAGCCATCATTCACTCCTCAAGGTGAGCCAGCGGGAATAGTCGTTACAAAGCAGCCTCTGGGGTTCTTCATCCTCGTCAAGGTCATTGAAACGCGCCAGCGGCGTCAGGAAGACGTTGTCGTTGTCATCATCGTTGGGCATGGAGACTTCCCCCACCAGAACGTCACCAAAGCCGTTTTCGCCCCAGAAGCTGTGCCAGACGCCCGCGACGAGCGTGACACTTTCACCAGGGGAAAGCCTGATCTGCGAACCCGCCGAATGGGTTTGCCGGATGCCGTCCAGGGAAACCGTCACCGGCGTGGCGGCTTTGTCATGGCCTTCACGGTTATACAGCTCGACAATCAGGTTGCCGCCGCCGCGATTAATAATGTCTTCCATCTTGCGCGGATGGTAATGCATCGGCGTTACCTGCCCTTCACGCACGTGCATCACTTTTTCTGCATAAGGTTTGTGCCAGGGCGTTCCGTGCGGCGAGCCGTTGCGGAGTGTGAATAACGTCAGGCCGGTTTGCAGAAAATCGTCGCCACCAAAACTGGTCAGATCCCAGCCCAGGCGTAAGGCAACGATTTCAGTGATGTCCTCCTGTTGCTGACGCCACTGCCGGAGACCGTAATCGGCCCAGGACGGCAGAGGGACGTCCTGACGGGTGAAAAAGTCTCGCGTATATTGCAACTGTCTGTTCACGTCGGCGCGTTTCATCTTCCGCTCTCCCGTTAAGGCGGCACCCTGTGATGCCGCCTGCTGGTTTATTTCACGGTCCAGCCTTTGTAGCTGCCGACATTATTACGGTCGATCAGCTTCACCGGGATCAGCACGGGTTTATCCGGTGCGGGTTTTCCCTGCAGGATGTCGTAACCGATTTCGACGGCTTTCGCGGCCATCACCTGAGGATCCTGAGCGGGCGTGGCGGCAAAGAGCGAGTTCTTACGCTTCAGCGCTTCTTCGCCGTCCGGTGAACCGTCCACTCCGACAATAAAGAACTCGTTACGCTGTGCCTGTTTCGCCGCTAAATCCGCGCCAATTGCGGTTGGATCGTTAATCGCGAACACGGCATCAATTTTCGGGTTGGCCGACAGCAGGCCGGTCATCACTTCCAGGCCGCCTTCACGGCTGCCTTTGGCGTTCTGATTAGAAGAAAGCAGTTTGATGTCAGGATGGCGTTTCAGCGCCGTCATACAGCCTTCCACGCGGTTTTGCACCGCCGAGACCGGCGGCCCGTTGATAATGACGACGTTGCCTTTGTCTTTCAGACGGTCAGCGATATATTTACAGGCCATTTCACCGGCCTGAGTGTTATCCGAGGTGATCGTCGCGTTGGCACCGTCGGCGGCGACGTCGACAGCCACCACCACAATCCCGGCATCCCGTGCGCGTTTCACTGCGGGCGCGATCCCTTTTGAGTCCGCGGCATTCAGGATAATCATGTCGACTTTAGCGGCGATGAAGTTATCTATCTGCCCTACCTGCTGTCCAAGATCGTAGCCACTCGACACCAGCGTCACCTTGACGTTATCGCCAGCCAGCTGGCGCGCCTTCATCTCTGCGCCCTTGGAGATTTGCACGAAGAACGGGTTAGCCAGATCGCCCACCGTCACGCCAATCGATTTCAGTTCTTTTGCCTGAGCCATACCGGCGCTGAGCAGCGTTGCCGCCAGCAACCCGGTTACAATCGGATTAAAACGCATAGATCTTCTCCTGCTGTTATTTATCGGCCAACTGCTGAATGGCGCGTTGTGTACTCTCTGCATAGGGGACATCAGCCCACATGATGACGCGTGCGATATTTGTCGATCAGCACGGCGATGATGATCACGGCACCTTTAATCACCAGCTGCCAGAAATAAGAAACGCCCATCAATGTCATGCCGTTGTTCAGCGTGGCAATAATCAGTGCGCCAATCAGCGTGCCGGTAATGGTGCCGATTCCCCCCACAAAACTGGTGCCGCCCAGAATGACCGCCGCAATGGCATCCAGCTCGTAACCCATGCCCAGATTGCCGTTGGCGCTGTAGAGACGTGAAGCGCTCATCAGTCCGCCCAGGCCGGACAGTAAGCCGCTCATCCCGTAAACGAACAGCAGTACCAGCCCGACTTTGATCCCAGTCAGACGGGCTGCCTGGATATTGCCGCCTACGGCGTAGATGTGAACGCCCAGCGTGGTGCGGCGCAGGATGAACCAGCAAAGCGCAATCACCGCGAACGCAATAACAATCAGCCACGGTACCGGCCCCAGATAGCCATTGCCTATCCACTCGAAATTGATATCGGCGTTGATGACCGTGGTGCCGTTCGCCAGCAGATAGGCGGCTCCGCGCAGTGCGGTATAGGTGCCCAGCGTCACGATAAACGGCGGAAGCCCGGCCCAGGCCACCAGAATGCCGTTAAACAGGCCCATCGCCAGCCCGGCTCCCAGCGCCATCGGAATCGTGAGCGAGGCCAGCATCGGATCCAGCGAAGTGAGCAACGCCACCACCGCCGTCGTGCCCAGCATTGAGCCGACAGATAAATCGATACCGCCGGTAAGAATGACAAACGTCATGCCTGCGGCCAGTACAATGTTGATGGACGCCTGGCGCGTAATATTCAGTAAATTGGCTTCGGTAAAGAAATTGGGTGTGACAACGCCGAAGACCGCCACGATTAAAATCAAAATGGGTAAAATGCCGACGGTCTGCATGATGTCGCCCATCAGGGCTCGTCTGACCGTGGGTGGATGAATCCGTGCCGTTTGTGTCATGGTTTTATCCTCATACTTCAAGCGGTGATGCGCTATACGCACCAGTTGCCAGCGTCATGATGTTTTCCTGACCGATCTCGTTACCTGCCAGTTCCCCTGCGATAGTGCCTTCATGCATCACATAAACCCGGTCACTCATGCCGACCACTTCCGGTAATTCACTGGAGATCATCAGAATGGCTACGCCCTGTCGCGCCATATCCTGCATCATGCGGTAAATCTCGCTTTTGGCCCCGACGTCCACGCCGCGCGTCGGCTCATCCAGGATGAGAATGCGCGGACCAATGGCAATCCAGCGGGAAATCAGCAGCTTCTGTTGGTTGCCACCGGACAGGCCTCCTGCCCGCACCAGCGCGTGGGGAACCCGGATATTGAGCGCGGCAATCGCCTCGCTGGCGATCTTTCTGGCTTGACGGCGGTTCAGCATGCCGTACTGCGCATCCCGTTCCAGCGTGGCCATCACGATGTTTTCCTGTGCAGCCATTTCGAGGAATAATCCCTGTTCTTTGCGGTTCTCGGTCAGGAAGCCAATGCCGTGCGCAATCGCTTCTCTTGGGGAGTGAATCTCTACCTTCTGGCCGTCCACCCAGATTTCACCCTGCTGAAGCCGGTGCACGCCAAAAATCAGCTGGGCCAGTTCGCTGCGTCCCGCACCAACCAGGCCGGCCAGGCCAACAATTTCGCCTGCCCGCACGTTAAGGCTACAGGGCTGTACCTTGCCGCCATCGGACAGGTTGTGCAGAGCCAGACGCACCTCGCCGCGAGGAATGGTGCGGTCTTTATTGAACAGATCGCTGAGTGGGCGTCCCACCATCATGCGCACCAGCTCGCTGGCGTTAAGGTTGTCGCGCGTCAGACTGCCGACGTACTGCCCGTCGCGCAGTACGCTGACGCGATCCGACAGCTCATACACTTCCGCCATGCGATGACTGATATAGATAATCGCCATTCCCTGGCTGCGCAGCCGTTTGATCAGGGCAAAGAGTTGTTCAGTTTCGCGGCTGGATAAGGCGGCGGTGGGCTCATCCATCACCAGAATACGGCTGTTGCGATGCAGGGCGCGCGCAATCTCCACCTGTTGCTGCTCGGCAATGCTCAGCCTGCTGACTTTGTCCGTTGCGCTGAACTGCGCGCCTAAGTGGTTAATAACCTGCTGCGCTTCACGGGCCATCTGGTGACGCCTGACCATGCCAGCACGGGTGATTTCGCTTCCCAGAAAGATGTTTTCTGCCACGGTGAGATTCGGAGCAAGGTTGATTTCCTGATAGATCAGCGTAATCCCGGCCGCTAATGCCGCTTTCGGTCCTTTAAGCGGATACGGCTCGCCGTTGATCAACACCTCGCCGCTGGTGGCGGTATAGGCCCCCGCCAGGATCTTCATCAGGGTGCTTTTGCCCGCGCCATTCTCCCCCATCAGCGCATGCACCTCGCCAGGATAAACGGTCAGGTCAACGCCTTTCAGTGCGTAGAAGTGGCCAAAACGCCGGGTGATCTGACGCATTTCAAGTATCGGCTTAGCTGTCATCGCCCCGCTCCTGCTGATTATGGATAGCCGCGAGTTAAGCAGGAGAAGATAAATGGATAATGTCAGCGGCCATTCATATTTGTCATATTCCGCTTCGCACTCACTTTTATACTCGCCCTATCGTCGCATGGCCGGAGAGCGTATTGATGCAACGCAGTTTGCCGTGGCAGGTCGGGGCGCGCGGTCGCCTGTTGCTGTCGCATTTATTAGTTGTGTGCGTCACCCTGATGGTGAGCGTGGTAGCCATTACCAGCTTTCGCCATGCCGGAAGCCTTCAGGAACAGGCTCAGGCTCAGACGCTGGCCGATATGAACGGCAGCCTGGCGCTGGCGCGCAATACCGCGAATGTCGCCATCACCGCCGTGCGGTTATCTCAGGTCGTGGGCGCGCTGGAATATCAGAGCGAATCGCGACGACTGCAGCAGAATCAGCAGGCCCTGCAACATTCACTCGCCCTGCTGGCCAGTACGCCGCTGGCTGCACGCGAGCCTGAACGCGTGGCCCGACTGCGTGCACGCAGTCTGATGCTTGAGCAGTCTGTGAGTCTGTTGCTGCGTAAGGGCCATGAACGTCATTTGCAGCGCAATCTTGTGCTCAGCGGGTTATGGCAGTCACAGCTGCTGCTGGAACGCATTAATGACCTGGCACACCGCAACGGAACCGGCGCACCCGATTTCGCGTTGCGCCAGCAGACCGGCAGGCTACTGGATATTGCGATTCGTACGCCCTCCTCGACCGCGGTCATTGATCAGTTGCAGCAGGTGATGACGCAATGGCGCAACGTGGTCGCATCGGGGGCGTTGGGTGACAACGTGCAGCAGTTACTGGAAACCCAACGCAGCCTGATCCCGTTGGCGGCAGCGCTGGAACAGAGCGATCTGTCCATCGCCTATGCCACCTACCGTATCAAGGCGCTCGTAGCCGCGCTGAATGATGACATTACCGCGTACGTTCAGCAGGTAGCCCGGCAAAGTGATCAGCGTAACATTGCCACTCACCGACAACGGGATTCGGTCAGTGGCTTTATCCTGCTTTCTGCCCTGTTGGCACTCGCCATCACCGTCTATACCGGGTACTACATCTACCGCAACCTGGGGTCCAGCCTGACTGCCATTGCCGCCGCAATGACCCGGCTGGCCCAGGGGGAACACAATGTCAGCGTGCCGGGCCTTCAGCGCCGGGATGAACTGGGCGAGCTGGCGCGCGCCTTCAATGTGTTTGCCCGTAATACCGCCTCGCTGGCCCATACGTCGCGTCTGCTAAAAGAGAAAAGTACCCAACTTGAATCCACCTTTCTGGCAATGCGTGATGGCTTTGCCCTGTTTGATAACAGCGGCGAATTGGTGGTGTGGAACGATCAGTATCCGCAGCTTCTGGGCATCGCACCGCGGGATTTGCAGCGGGGACTGCACTACCAGCATCTGCTGGCGCAGCTTGATATACACCTGCACGATCTGGCGGAACCACAGGAAGTCAGGCTGGCCGATGGCCGCACCGTAGAACTGCGCTTCAGCCCGGTCCCCCGGCGCGGTAGCGTGAATACGGTGCTGGAGCGCACCTCACGGAAGGTGCTGGAAGAAGCGCTGGTACACAGCCAGAAAATGAAAGCGGTAGGTCAGCTGACCGGCGGCATCGCGCATGATTTCAACAATCTGCTGGCCGTCATTATCGGCAGCCTGGCGTTAACCGAGGGGCAACTGCCGCCCGGCCCTCTTGCGAGCCGGATAGAACGCGCCCGCCAGGCGGCGGATCGGGCAGCTCTGTTGACCCAGCGACTGCTGGCCTTTTCGCGTAAGCAAACCCTGAATCCGCATGCGGTGTCGGTCGTGTCGTTAGTGGAAAACCTGCAGGGGCTGCTGCAACATTCGCTGTTGCCCGGTCAACACCTGATTATTGATGCCCAACGGCCCGGCTGGCCTGCCTGGATTGATGCCAGTCAGTTAGAGAATGCGGTCATAAATCTGGTGGTGAATGCCAGAGATGCGATGGCCGGACAAAGCGGCGAGATCCGTCTGCGTATCTGGAACCAGCGCCGCACTGAGCGCGGTGAAAAGCGAGACCGGGTCACCATTGAGGTCATCGATCACGGTTGCGGCATGTCAGAAGAAGTGCGTGCGCAGGTGTTTGAACCCTTCTTTACCACCAAAACAACCGGTACCGGTAGCGGCCTGGGCCTGTCGATGGTCTACGGTTTTGTTCGTCAGTCGGGCGGACAGGTAGAGCTGGAAACCGCGCCGGGCCAGGGCACCACCGTACGGCTGTTGCTGCCCCGCGCGCCCGATGTCCCGGCGGTCCGATCCGTCGCCTCGCACCCGGCGCAGCCGGATGCCGCGCAGGACCGGTTAGTTCTGGTGCTGGATGATGAACCGGCTGTGCGGCAAACCCTGTGTGAACATCTGCACCAACTGGGTTACCTGACGCTGGAGTGTGACACGGGCGAAGCGGCGCTGGCGCTGCTGCACCAGACGCCGGATATCGATTTGCTGATCAGCGATTTGATGCTGCTGGGTGAGATTAACGGTGCGGAGGTGATTCGTCAGGCACAGCAAAAGTGGCCGCAGTTGGCTACATTGCTCATCAGCGGCCAGGATCTGCGTCACCAGCCCGTCACGTTGCCGTTGTGTGAACGACTGGCGAAACCCTGGCAGGCAGCGCAACTGGTGCAGGCGCTTCAGCGCGCCTGGCAGCGCAGCGCGCGGCTTAATCGTGCCCGCCAGGCTGCCACAACGGCACCGGCTTCCCGATGATATAACGTTTACGCAGGCGGCTGGAGATGGCATCCATCACCATGACCACGACAACCAGAATAATCGTCAGGAACATCACCACATCCCAGTTCCACAGGCGCATGTTCTCCGCGTACACCAGGCCGACACCGCCCGCGCCGACAAAGCCAAGCACCGCCGCTGAGCGGGTATTGGACTCGATCTGATACAGGCTCAGTGCCAGAAACTGTGGGAAGGACTGGGTGAAAATACCAAACCGGTGCTTCTGCAGGCTGTTGGCGCCCAGCGCGCCCAGGCCGCGACTGGGTGAACGCTCAACCGCTTCGTGGCCTTCGGAATAGAGCTTACCTAACAGACCAATGTCCTGCAGGATAATCGCCAGCACCCCGGCCAGCGGCCCCATGCCGACCGCGCGAACAAAAATCAGGCCCCAGATCGCCATATCAATGCCGCGCAGCATATCGAACAGGCGACGCACAACAAACGCAATGGGACGGGCAACCTTGTCATGCATCACATTACGCGCCGCCAGAAACGAGAGCGGCAGCGCCAGCAGCGTGGCGGTCAGCGTGCCGGCAAACACAATCGCCAGCGTAATGCCGACCTGAGAGAAATAGTAGCCAAACGGCCAGTTCACGAAGTCCTGCCAGACAAACATGCGCAGAAAATAGCGGCCCAGTTGCTGGCATCCTGTAAGCAGGCGGTTCCATTCGATGCCAAACACCATAAAGAAAAAGACATAATAGAGCACCAGCGCCAGGGCCAGCATGGCAAGGCGACGCAGATAGCGGTTTTGTGCAGCAAACAGCGCGGGATGCTGCTGTTTCATCGCGCTGATATCGGGCGCAAGCGTAACCATGGTTATTCCTCCACAACGCGACGGCGCAGGCGGCCAGAAACGGTGTCCAGTAGCGAGACCACAATCAAAATCAGCAGCAGCGTCATGCTGACCTGATCAAAGCGATCCAGTTTAATATTGGTCATTAACTCCTGACCAATGCCGCCCGCCCCCACCAGCCCCAGGATGGTCGACGAACGGAAATTAACTTCCAGGCGCATAAAGCTGTATGACAGAAAAACCGGCTTCACCTGCGGCCAGAAGGCATAGCGCATCCGTTGCAGTTTGCTGGCACCGCAGGCCGCCAGCCCGCGCACCGGTTTATCCGAGGCGGACTCAATGGCTTCATAAAACAGTTTGGTCAGGCTGCCAATGGTGTGCAGCGCCAGCGCCAGAAAGCCGGGAATCGCTCCGATGCCAAATGCCATCACAAACATTACCGCCCAGGCCAGTTCCGGCATGGTGCGTAGAAAGGCGACAAAAGCGCGAATCGCCATGCGCAGACTGGCTGGCGTTTGTGTGTTATCGGCCGCAAAGAAGGCCAGCACGCCCGCTATCACCACCGCAATCAGCGTGGAGGCCAGCGCCAGCTGCAATGTTTCCCATATCAACGGCAGTTGGATATTCAGACGATAGCCCCAGTAAGCCAGCGATCCTTCTGTCTTGCCATCCGCAAATAACACCGGCAGATGCAATACGGGCATGATCTCGTGCAGGTAATCAAAAAAGTGCGGTAAGGATTGCCAGATGGTCACGAGATTGAACTCGGCCATATTCGCCGCCGCCAGGTAAAGCCCCACCAGCACCAGTGACCAGACGAGCGAGTCACGCTTCTGTTGGCGGCGGATGCGTTGATAATAGCGTTCGAAGTCGGTCACGGCGGTGTTCTCAGATTGATGTGTGGCAAAGTCAGCAGAGAAAGGGAAATCTGTCTGTGATAACGGGCCGCCCGCACCCCAGCGGGCGGCTCGCTGGCTCAACGCCAACGGCTGTACCGTTAGCCGCGCGCGCCTTTCATCAGCTCGCGCTTCATGTCGATGATGTTCTGGAAGTCAGCCACAGAGGTTTTGCCAATGTGCTGCTGGCCGCCTACGGCTTTGGTGAAACAGGCGTGGTCGTCTTTATCCAGTTTTTTGATGGCAGCAATCACTTTCGCTTTGAAGTCGGCGGGCAGTTTATTGCTCACGAGGATAGGCCCGTTAGGAATTAACGGTGACTGCCAGATGATGCGGATCTGTTTCATCAGGTCAGGATGATCCATACGGATCAGGCGGCCAAACGCACCGGAGGTGTAGCCCTTATTGTAATCCCCCACCATGGAGGTCCAGGTGACGGCGCCGTCGAACTGATTATTCAGTACGCCCAGGATGTCCTGCTCATGACCACCGGAGAAGGTTACGCTGGAAAAGAAATTGTTGTATTTGTTGTCGATGTTGCCGCCAAACAGCTTTTTAAAGGCCTGATTGGGTACCAGGAAGCCTGACGTGGAATCCGGATCGGCCATCCCAAACGATTTGCCTTTCAGATCTTCCAGCTTTTTGTAAGGACTGTCAGCTTTCACAATCACGACAGAGTGATAACCGCGAGACTGATCTTTGTCATCCACGACAATGCCGACTAAATCGACGGCTTTCGGGTCCTGAATATACACCGAGGCGTAAGACGACGGCGACATGCTCAGCACCAGATCCACTTTGCCACCCAGCAGGCCCTGAATTACGCCGGAATAGTCGGACGAGTTGCGGATTTTGGTATCCACGTGCAGTTCTTTATCAAAGAAGGATTTCACACACTGGTTATCACCAATCTGCTGGGTGGCGTTCTGACCGCCCAAAATGCCCAGATTCAGTTCTTTAGGTGCATCCGCTGCATTAACGCCAAAGGTAAGCAGTGCCGTAGTCAATAACGCGAAAGCTTTGATTTTCATTAGCCTTGTTCTCTTGCTGTGATAGTTAGTGGATCTGGTTGAATTCATCGCCGTACAGCTGATGCAGCAGGCCGTCGGTCAGGTCAGAAGGATGGCCGTCAAAGAGCACCACACCGCGTTGAATCCCGATGACGCGGGTGCAGTAACTTTTCACCAGCTCGATCGAGTGGAGGTTAACCATCACGCTGATGCCCTGTTCACTCACCTGGCGCAGAACGTCCATAATGCGGGTGGTATTTTTGGGATCGAGAGAGGCAACCGGTTCGTCGGCCAGCAGAATTTTGGGGTTTTGCATCAGCGCCCGACAGATCGCCACGCGCTGCATTTGTCCACCTGAAAGGTTTTCGGCACGCTGTAACGCCTGCGGTAGCATGTTCATCCACTCCAGCAGTTGAATCGCGCGGGCGCGGTCGGCGTCAGAGAAGACTTTGAAAAACGATTTCAGCGTCGACGTCTGGCTGAGACGACCCAGCAGCACGTTGGTCAGCACGTCAAGACGCGGCACCAGGCAGAAATCCTGAAAAATCATGCCGCACTGCGCACGCCATTCGCGCATCTGGCGGCTACTGAGGTTGACCACATTGCGATCGGCTTCGCCGTGATGCAGGCTGATGATTGCGCCCTGCGAGGCCGAAATGGTGCCGTTCAGCATATGCAGCAATGTCGATTTGCCTGCGCCAGAGCGACCAATCACCGCCACTAATTCACCCGCATGCAAATCGAAACTGACATTATCGAGGACCTTGTTGCTACCGTAGGCTTTGCTCAATCCCTGAACAGATAACACTTTTTGCCCGCCGGAGTGGGTCAACGACGTGACGTTATCGACCACCGTTTTCAGCAGTGCCTGTGCCATGATGTTCTCCGTTGTTCCAGTTAACGTTCTGTGCACCCGACGCTGAATCCGGGGCTTCATTACCCTGTCTGGCCCGTACCTGTTTGCTCAGTGCCTTTGCTGGCAGCAGGGACAGCAGGCCCTGCTCACGCAGCAGGAACCTGACGAGAGACCGCTATATTAAGAACACCGGGGATGAAAGCTGTATTACGGTTATGTGATTAAACGATGACAGGCAAAACGGCGTCCAGAGACAGCGACAGGCCGTCATGCGCCGCCTGCACCGAGGCCGGTAGCGGATGCTCGGCCAGCCAGTTGTCCATATCGTGACTCAGATGAATCAGCCAGGCCTGGTGGGGTTTCAGTGCCTCGATGATGGTCAGGGCCGCGGTCACATCGTTATGGTTACGCCCGCCCTGACCGGGGGGATCGTTGCAGTCCACCACCAGGTGGTCCAGCGTTTGTCCACGAAGGAAATCCGCTGTATCCGGCGGCAGACCGCAGGTATCACACAGCCAGGCCAGCCGGGCACCGTGCCAGTCAAACAGATAGCCATGCGTAAGCCGTGAATGCTGCAGCGGTAAAGGTGTCACCCGCAGGTCGCCAAATGACTGGGCCACGAAGGGGGTTAACGCGGACCGGAAATCCAGTAAGCCGGGATGTTTAAACAAGTCGTCACAGCCCTTTTCATCCGGCGGCCCCCAGACGGGAATCGGTTTCCCTTTGCCCCATCGCAGGGTAAATAAGCCCTGCACATGATCCATATGATAGTGCGTCAGCAGAATCCGGTTGATATCCTCAGGCTGAAACCGTTCTGCCAGCAAGGGTAAGCCCGCATCCAGTAAAATACGTTCACGTCCGGCTTCGATTAACGCGCCTGTAGGCGCGCGGCGATAACGGGCAAACTGACGGGCGCGCAAACAGGCGCCACAGTCACAACCGAACACGGGTGCCCCGGTTACGCCGCCCGTACCGAGCAGGGTCAGTTTCATGAGGCGCCCTCCAGCAGCTGACGTAACTGTTGTACGGTCTCTTCGAGTGCGCCATCGTTATTCAGCCGCAGGCAGCCTTCTGGCTGATGCCGGTCAGCCCGTGCCAGCCGTTGGGCGATCGCCGCTTCGCTCTCACGGCCACGCTGGCGTAACCGTGCGGCCAGTACCGCAGACGACACCTCAAGGCATAGCGGTAACAGTCGCGTGCCGTAACGTGCCCGGACGTGTTCCAGATGCTGGCGCGATCCGTTGACCAGCACGTTTTGCCCGCACGCCAGCCAGTGGTCGATTTCACTGCCCACGCCATAATAAAAACCGTGCGCCTGCCAGCTGACGGCAAATAACCCCAGCGCATCGCGCCGGATAAATTCCGCTTCCGTCAGGGCGATATGGTTTTCGCCCCCTACATCATGGGGGCGCGTAATATAGCGATGAGCAATCAGCAAGCCCTCAGGCGGTGCCTCGCGCAGCCGGTCCAGCAGGCTGTCTTTGCCTGAACCGGACGGGCCGATAAGCCAGATGAGCCGGGCCATCAGTACACCTGCCGACCTTTACACCAGACATGGCGAATATGGGGATGGCCATGTTGAGTATGCGCCAGGACCAGGTCGGCGCGGCAGCCTTCGCTGATCACGCCACGATCTTCCAGCCCCAGCGCACGTGCCGGATTGCACGTCACCAGCGCAATGGCCTGAGGCAAAGAGAGCGTATTGCGCTCATCGGCGGCCAGGCGGAACGCCGCATCCAGCAGGCTGGCGGGATAGTAGTCCGACGACAGGATATCCAGCATGCCGTGAGCGGCCAGCTCCCAGGCGGCCACGTTGCCGGAATGCGAACCGCCGCGAACAATGTTGGGCGCGCCCATTAACACCTGCATGTTGCGGTAGCGTGAAGCTTTTGCCGCCTCCAGCGTGGTGGGAAACTCGGCAATCGCACTGCCCACGGCGTGCGACTCTTCGACATGGTCAACAGTCGCATCGTCATGACTGGCGATCGCGATGCCGTGATCGCGGCACAGCGCGGCAATCGCCAGACGATTAGGCTGTGACCAGGCCTCGGCCAGTTCCAGTTGCTCGCGCTCAAACGCATCCATCTGCTCGTCATTCAGCTGGTATTTTCCCTGGTAGTATTCCCGGTACTTTTCCAGCGACGCATACTGACGTTGGCCCGGTGAGTGATCCATCAGCGACACCAGCGACAGCTCAGGTGAGGACAGCAAGGCTTCAAACAGCGGCAGCGTTGTATGATGCGGCAGCTCACAACGCAGATGCAGTAAATGCTCCGCGCGATTAAGCCCCTTTTGGTTGCTGTCACGAATCGCGCCAATCATTTTACTGAGATTTTCCAGTCGGTGGCCGCCATCACGCACATCCCCCACGCCGATAGCATCCAGCACGGTGGTGATGCCGCTGGCCACCATCAGCGCATCGTGGCTGCTCATCGCCGAGTGCGCCGGCCAGTCGACTTTAGGCCGTGGGGTGAAAAATTTGTCCAGGTTATCGGTATGCAACTCCACCAGGCCCGGCAGCAGATACGCGCCTTCGCCATCCAGCGCACTGGCCAGCTGGCTGTTCGTTTCGCTAAAGTTGGTAATACGGTCTTCGCGAAACTCCAGCGAACCGGCAACAACCTCATTTTCCAGCACCAGCTTTACGTTATTAATGATCATGCTTCTGCCCCTGTTTTGAAGGGCTGCATGACGTGCAGGCGATCGGCCACACGTTCCCGCACCGCTTCATCATGAAAGATCCCCACGATTGCCGCGCCGCGTTCACGCGCCTGCTCAATCAGGCCCACGACCGCGGCACTGTTGACACTGTCGAGTGACGCCGTGGGTTCGTCCAGTAACAACACCGGATAGTCCGCGATAAAGCCGCGGGCGATATTGACGCGCTGCTGCTCGCCTCCCGAAAAGGTTGAGGGGGCCAGAGACCAGAGGCGCTGCGGGACGTTAAGTCGCGTCAGCAGCTCTTTCGCGCGGGCTTCACAGAAGCCGCGTTCCACACCGCGCTCCAGCAACGGCTGCATCACGATCTCCAGCGTCGGCACGCGCGGGATGACGCGCAGAAACTGACTGACCCAGCCGATAGTATCGCGACGAATGGCAATAATCTGACGGGCCGGTGCCTGCGCCATATCCACCCACTCGCCCTGATGCTGTACCCAGATGTGGCCGCTGTTGGCCTGATAGTTACCGTACAGGGCACGCAGCAGGGTGGATTTCCCGCTGCCGGAATGCCCGTGCAGTACCACGCATTCGCCCTGACTGACGTCCAGGCAGGCATCCTGTAATACCGGCAGCGCCGCCCCGTTTTGATTGTGCAACACAAAGGTTTTGCACAAATTTTCTACGCGCAGTTGCGTTTTCATAGTCGCCGTCGCCATTAGTTGAGCACCGATGAAACCAGCAGTTGCGTGTAAGGATGATGCGGGTCATCCAGCACGCGGTCAGTTAAGCCACTTTCCACCACCCGGCCCTGCTTCATCACCAGCAGGCGATGCGCCAGCAGGCGCGCCACGCCCAGATCGTGCGTCACAATTACCACCGCCAGATTGAGTTCCCGCACCAGCGTACGCAGCAGATCCAGTAACCGTGCCTGCACCGAGACGTCCAGGCCGCCGGTCGGTTCATCCATAAACACCAGCTTCGGCTGGGTGACCAGATTGCGGGCGATTTGCAGACGCTGCTGCATGCCGCCGGAAAAGGTTGTCGGCAGATCATCGATGCGGTTAGCTGCGATTTCCACCGCCTGCAGCCAGTGGCTGGCTTGCGCGCGGATCTCGCCGTAATGGCGGTGACCGACGGCCATCAGGCGCTCGCCGATATTGCCGCCCGCCGTGACCTGAGGGCGCAAACCTTCCAGCGGGTGCTGGTGGACCACGCCCCACGCCGTGCGCAGTAAGCGGCGACGGTCGCTTTCGCTCATTTGATACAGATCGCGTTGCAGATAGTGAATCGCGCCTGCCTGCGGTGCCAGCCGCGCTGACAGGCTACGCAACAGGGTGGTTTTGCCCGATCCGGATTCCCCGACGATACCCAGAACCTCGCCCGGATAGAGATCAAAACTGACGTCTTCAAAGCCTTTTCCTGGCGCATACAGATGCGTAAGGTTGTTCACCGCGAGCAGCGGTTGTTCACTGTGCATGGTGTTGTTCCTGCTGCTGGTGGCAAAAATCGGTATCGGAGCACACAAACATGCGCGTGCCCTGGTCGTCCATCACCACCTCATCCAGATAGCTGTGGCGCGAACCACAGAGCGCACAGGGTTCGTCCCACTGCTGCACGGTGAAGGGATGATCGTCAAAATCGAGGCTTTCAACTTTGGTATAGGGCGGCAAGGCATAGATGCGTTTTTCACGACCGGCACCAAACAGCTGGAGCGCGGGCATCATGTGCATCTTGGGGTTATCGAATTTGGGGATCGGCGACGGATCCATCACATAGCGATCGTTGACCTTTACCGGATAGGCATAGGTGGTGGCGATGTGACCAAAACGGGCGATGTCTTCGTACAGTTTGACCTGCATGATGCCGTACTCTTCCAGCGCATGCATGGTGCGGGTTTCCGTTTCGCGAGGCTCAATAAAGCGCAGCGGCTCGGGAATCGGCACCTGGAAAATCAGGATCTGATCTTCTTGCAGCGGCGTTTCCGGAATACGGTGGCGCGTCTGGATCAGCGTGGCGTCCACTGTGCGCTCGGTCGTCGCCGCACCGCTGACGCGCTGAAAGAAACGGCGGATCGAGACCGCATTGGTGGTATCGTCCGCGCCCTGGTCGATAACTTTCAGAACGTCTTTGTCGCCAATCACGCTGGCGGTAATTTGAATGCCGCCGGTGCCCCAGCCATAAGGCATCGGCATTTCACATCCGGCAAACGGCACCTGATAGCCGGGAATCGCCACGGCTTTCAGGATGGCGCGTCGGATCGTACGTTTGGTTTGTTCGTCAAGATAGCCGTTGTTATAGCCGCTGAGTTCAGCCATTTTGCTGCTCCTGATAGTCCTGGCGCAGACGTTTCAGCAGTTCCAGTTCCGCCTGGAAATCGACGTAGTGCGGCAGTTTTAAGTGGGACACAAAACCTGCGGCTTCGACGTTATCCGCATGGGACAGCACAAACTCCTCGTCCTGCGCCGGGCTGGTAATGCGTTCATGGTGTTCACGCGTCTGTAGCGCCCGATCCACCAGCGCCATGGACATGGCTTTACGTTCAGCCCGGCCAAAGACCAGGCCATAACCCCGCGTAAAGTGCGGGGCGCTTTCGCCGTTGTGCGTGAAACCGTTGACCATTTCGCATTCGGTCAGCAGCATTTCCCCGATCTCCAGTTCAAAACCCAGCTCTTCGGGACAAATGCTGACGCTGACGTATCCGGTACGGATTTCACCGGCAAAGGGGTGCGTGCGGCCATAGCCACGCTGCGTGGAATAGCCCAGCGACAGCAGAAACCCTTCGTCGCCTCGCACCAGTTGCTGAAGACGTGCCGCGCGCGAGGCGGGAAAGCCCATCGGCTCACGGGTGATATCCGTGGGTTCGCTGCCATCGTCGTGTTCTGCCTCCGCAAAGCCTTCCTCGCTCATCATGCTGAACATATGCGGACAGTGTTCCGGCAGCGCCTGCTCACTACGCGGCGGCGGCGGTGTTTCGCCATTTGCGATCAACGTAAAGTCCAGCAGACGGTGGCTATAGTCGTAGGTCGGCCCGAGTACCTGACCGCCGGGTAAATCCTTATACACCGCCGAGATGCGTCGCTCGATTCGCATGCTACCGGTAGCTAACGGCGTGCTTTGCGCCAGCCGCGGCAGGGTTGTGCGATAGGCACGCAGCAGGAAAATGGCCTCCACCAGATCGCCGCTGGCCTGCTTAATCGCCAGCGCCGCCAGCGCGGGATCGTAAATGCCACCTTCCGTCATCACCCGATCTACCGCCAGACCGAGCTGCTGCGCGACCTGGTCGCAGGATAATTCAGGCACCGCGCGATCGCCGCGCCGCACATCCGCCTGCAGGTGATGGGCGTTAGCAATGGCTTTTTCGCCCCCTTTCACGGCTACGTACATGAGCACACCTCAACGTGGGTTGTCCGTGGCACCGCCATCATCGCTTCGCCACAGGTAAAGATGAGATCCACACCCTGAGGAAACGGATGCGGGCGGGCACGCAGGTAGTCGATCACGCTTTCCGGCAGTTGTGGCGCAATGGCGCGTGCTTCGCGCAGCCCCGGCCCTGTCAACCGTAATGCCAGGCCGCCGTTCAGCGCAGGCACCTCAATAATCAGCGTGGTGCTTTTCTCAGGTGCCAGGTTGTCGCCCGCGGAAAAGTCGGCCGGGTTAGGCTGAGCGGTCGCGTGACTTAACGCAAATGCCGCATCACTGCTGTCGGTAATCGGTGCGCCGGTATGAAAACGCAGGTTATCGCGCAGCGTCTGATTATCGACCTGTGGGTCCAGCCATAAGGGGCTTTCCTGATCGACCAGGGTCAGCAGCACGGCAGTGGCGGCGGGAGAAAGTGCGCCCCAGCCCTGTTGCAGCGGCAGCGATACCATAACGCCAGGTTCGCTCATGGCTTTCAGAATGCGGCGAAAAGCATGCTGCGCATCCGCAACCGGGTGATGAAAACTTGCCAGTAAAGTCATTCATTGTCTCCGCGTACCAGCGTAAAGAAGTCCACTTTGCTACTGGCGATTTCACGTGCACGCAGCTGACGCTGCTCGTCGCGTAAGGCCGCCAGTGGGGTAATAATCTTTTCCTGTAACAGCTCGGCGGTGCCCGTCTGCTGCAACAGCGCATCCATCAGGGCACAGCGTTCGGCGTGGGCTTTATCCCGGCCCAGCAGGTAGCTGTAGCCCAGGGTGCCATCGTTTAGCCGGACGACCGCGCGCGTGACGGTGGCATCGCCCATCACAAAACGTTTGCCCGTCGCGCCCATGCGGGCCTGCAACCGTGTCAGGCCAATTTCAGCCGGTCGGATCAGCGTAAAGGCCGGCGTAAGGTTGAGCGGCTGCCAGAGCGCGTCAAGCTCGGCGGCGCTGCTGTGGGCCAACACCGAAAGCCAGTGCTGGCGTGCCGTTTGCTGTTTCATTCGTGCTCCAGAGTGAGTTCAATCATGTCGCCACGCGTCAGGCTGACGGAGTACTCCGCCATCGCACCATCGGTGGTTTTATTCAGGGTGCGCACGCACAACAAGGGGGAATGCAGTGCGATCTCCAGCTGCTTGCACTCTTTGGCCTGAGCCCGACGGGTGCTGATGCGCGTTTGCGTGCGCACCAGCTGCTTGCCGGTGTGCTGCCGCAGGAAGTCGTGGAGCGAGCCGCTGGTAAAGCGTTGTAGCTGCGGCCACCAACTGAGGTCGGGCAGGAAGTGATTAATCAGGCACACCGGCAGGCCATTGACCCGGCGCAGCGTGCGCAGATGAATGACGTTGTCGCCTTCGCTCACGCCTAATGCGGCCGCGACGTCTGTACTGGCAGGACGCAATACGGCCAGCAGGCGCTCACTGGTGGGATCGCTGCCCTGTTCCAGTAAGTTCTGGCTGAAGCGGGCCTGCGCATGGAGCGGATAATCATACGGGCGCATTAACACCAAAATGCCGACGCCGTGGCGACGCTGCAGCAACCCTTTATTCACCAGTTCATCAACCGCCCGACGTAAGGTGTGGCGGTTAACGGCATAGTGATCGGCCAGCTGTTGCTCCGAAGGAAGGTAGTCACCACTACGATAACGCTCCTGAACAGCCTGCTCCAGTTGCGCCGCAACGGCCTGATACACAGTGGTCGGATGTCTGGATAACTCCATCACAAATAAATCCTCACAGCGTAAGGGGGGATTTCGCAGCCGGTGGACTGCGGGATGGCTACAGCGTGACGGGATCAGATGACAGAGAGGTGACGACTTAGTGAAGCGAAGGTGAATTTGTCTGTGAAGCGCAGGACACCGGACAGGTCTGAGAGTAAACCGCTCAACGCCATAGGGCATCCATGCCATAGAGCGGTCAGGGCTTATCCGGCTGTTTAATCAGGAAAATCGGTTGATAATGATGTCTGTTTCCAGGCTTCTACCTGTGCCAGTCGCGCTTTGAGTTTTTCCGTTACCGCCTCATAACCCCATGCTCCCATCACCACGTGGCGCGGCGGTTCAGGGTGTTCAGCAATGGCGATCATCGCGCTCGCCGCACGAACAGGGTCACCTTTCTGCGTGCCGCTGTACGCCGCCGTCGCCTTCATCCTGGCGGCAGCGGTTTCGGCATAATCCGGTAAGGTGCTCGGGGTCTGATGCAGGGAACGTCCTGCCCAGTCGGTACGAAACGGGCCGGGTTCAATACAGGTCACGTGAATCCCTAACGGACCCACCTCCTGGGCGAGCGAGTCAGACCAGCCCTCTACGGCGTGCTTACTGGCAGCATAATAACCTGAGCTGGCAAAGCCGATAAATCCTGCCACGGAGGTGATATTCATAATGTGGCCCCGTCGCGCGGTGCGCATAGCCGGCAGTACCGCACGCGTCAGAGCAAACAGACCGAAAACGTTGGCATCAAACTGCGCGCGTATGGCCTTGTCTTCCCCTTCTTCGACGGAACTTTGGTAACCGTAACCCGCATTATTGACCAGTACGTCAAGGGTGCCGAACGTTTCAAGCGCTTTGTTGACCGCCTTATCAATACTGTGTTGTTGCGTCACATCCAGTTCAACCGCAATCGCGTTCGGATGGCCGTCAACCAGATCGGCGATCGCTGATCGATGGCGTGCAGTTACGACCACCCGGAATCCGCGGGCGATGGTCTGCTGCGCCAGTTCACGGCCAAATCCCGTTGAACATCCAGAAATCAGCCACACCGGTTGTGTGTTTGTTCCCATGATCAGGCTCCTGTTATCGGTTTAGCAAAGGGCTGCCGGACATCCGTATGGCCGGCAGCAAGCAGAGTCTTGCCGCAGGGCGAGTGAAAATTTACCCGCTATTGCTTTTTATGAAAAAGTTGGCTGGCCGTGTCACTGAGAATCTGGACCGCGCCACGATCCCCTTTAACCATGGAGGCCATAAAGGATTTGGCCTGACTGAACGTGATATGTGGCGGCAGAGGTGCGACTTCCGGATCGGTTTTTACCTCCAGCAGTACAGGCCGGTCAGCGCTGAGCGCCCGTTGCCATGCACCTGCGAGCGCATCCGGATTATCCACATAGATCCCTGTCAATCCCAGGGATTCAGCGAACTCAGCATAGTTAACGTTCGGCAGTTGCTGGGTTGCTTCGAAGCGCGGATTACCCTCCATCACGCGCTGTTCCCAGGTCACCTGATTGAGGTCCTGATTATTGAATACACAAACAATCAGGCGCGGATCGGCCCATTGTTGCCAGTATTTCTGAATGGTGATCAGCTCAGCCATATTATTCATCTGCATCGCCCCGTCTCCCACCAGCGCCACAACCGGCTTGTGCGGATGGGCAAATTTGGCCGCAATCGCGTAGGGCACCGCCGCCCCCATACAGGCCAGGCCGCCGGACAGTGAGGCGCGCTGGCCCTGTTTTACACGATAGTCACGCGCAAACCAGTTGGCACAGGAGCCGGAATCGGAGGTCACAATGGCATCGTCCGGCAGTTGCGGCGACATTTCCCATACCACACGCTGCGGATTAACGGGATTGGCAGGAGCATGCGCTCGCGTTTCCATCAGTGTCCACCAGTCTTGTACCTGACGTGCAATATCCTCCTGCCAGCGACGATCGGTTTTGTGCTCCAGCAAAGGTAACAAAGCACGCAACGTTTCTGCGGCATCGCCGTGCAGATTCACTTCACAAGGATAACGCAGGCCCAGCATGGCAGGATCGATATCAATCTGTACTGCGCGTGCCTGACCTTCTTTCGGCAGAAATTCCGTCCAGGGAAAGCCGCTACCGATCATCAGCAGCGTGTCGCAGTGTTGCATCATTTCCCAGGAGGGCCCCGTGCCAAGTAAACCAATAGCGCCGGTTACAAAAGGGGCATCATCCGGCAGCACATCTTTACCTAATAACGCTTTTGCCACGCCCGCGCCCAACAGATTAGCCGCTTTCACCACTTCTGTCGCCGCATCGCGGGCACCAGAACCAATAAGAATGGCGACCTTTTTCCCGCTGTTCAGCACCTCCGCAGCACGTTGCAGATCATGGTCGTAAGGGACAACTTTGGGGCGCTGATAGCCGCTGCCAGAATGGGTAAACCCGTGAAGGTGCGGAGGCGCCTGCCAGGCTTCGTCCTGAATATCTTTCGGGACGATCACCACCGCCACGCCATTCTGTGCAATGGCAATACGAACGCCACGGTCAATCAGATGGCGGACCTGCGCAGGCGCGGAGGCTTCCTGCACAAAATTAGCCACGTCGGAAAAAATCCGGTCAAGGTTCATTTCCTGCTGATAACTGGCACCGCGAGCGGTCGCTTCCGCCTGCCCGGCAATGGCGAGAACCGGTGCGTGATCCATTTTGGCATCGTAGAGCCCGGTCAGAAGATGTGTCGCACCCGGGCCGCCCGTTGACAGACAAACGCCAAGCTCGCCGGTAAATTTGGCATGTCCGGCGGCCATAAAGGCGGCCATTTCTTCGTGACGGACCTGGATAAATTCAATGCCGTCACCCTGTTCGTTGGCACGCTGAATGGCCCCTAAAACACCGTTGATGCCATCGCCCGGATAGCCATAAATGCGCGTAACGCCCCACGCCTTGAGACGCTGGACAAAAAAATCACTGGTTTTGGTACTCATGGTCGCCTTCCCCTCTTAGTCCGTGCAGACTTAAAGGGTAGTCGATCAAAAAAATATCAACGGTCAGTGATGGGTTTCGCGCCCAGGCGATGTTGCATTCGTACCTGTCATCGCGAAAAAGCGTTCTTACTGCGCGGGCTACTGGCTTCCGTATTCCATCGCGTTATGTTTGCCGATCAGTGAGCGCAGGGGCACACTGCTTTTCATGACCGGGGATTTGATCACGATGTAGCTGAAGTATTTATCAATGCCGATTTGGGCATCGAGCATCTTCTCAATCACGTCCTGGTAGTGCTCAATACTGCGGGTGATAAAGCGCAGAAGGTAATCGTAACCGCCGGTAATCAGATGGCACTCCATCAGCTCATCGACATCACGCATCGCAGCTTCAAACTTCATAAAGTCTTCGCGGCGGTGTCCGTTAAGCGTGACTTCGGTAAAGACGGTGACGGAATCGGTAATTTTGGTGAGATTAACGTGCGCTTCATAGCCCGTGATGAATCCCGCCTGTTCCAGGCGCTTGACGCGTTGCAGGCAAGGGCTCGGGGAAAGCCCGACGGCATCGGCGAGATTAACGTTGCTGATACGGCCATCTTTTTGTAGTTGCACCAGAATATTGATATCGATGCGATCGAGTTTCATTAAGCCGTTCATAGCACCCCTCATTGTTTACCGCTGTACTGGACGTTCGTGACTACCCAGAAATACGCTGTGTACTCGCGCAAAGCGCACTTTTATTACTCCTTAAAATACGCCTTTTAAAATAACAACTGCGCTACTTTTTTGTAACACAAAAAATCCCGGGCTTATCACGCTTTGCAAAAAATGCGCCAGCGTGACACCCGGTTGCGGCCTGGTGGACCGCATCCCGGGTGGCTGCCTTGTCAATGAGGGCCAGTGCTGTTACAAACGACCGGTTGCCCGCGCCAGCGCGATATCGAAAATATGCAGCGCCTCTTCAAGTTGCGAATCGGTGGTCACTAACGGTGCAAGGAAACGTATGGTATTGCGATGCAAGCCACATTTAATCAGCAGCAACCCTTCCTGACAGGCGCAGTCGAGGATCTTTTGCGTCAGTGCACTGTCGGGTTTGTGTGTGTCCACATCCAGAATCTCAACGGCCTGCATAAAACCTACGCCGCGCACATCGCCAATACAGGCATACTTGTCTGCCAGCTGACGCAGACGCTGATTCAGTTGCTCACCTAACTGACAAGAACGCGCCAGCAAATTTTCCTGCTCAAAGATATCCAGTACCGCGAGGGCCGCCGCACAGGCCAGCGCGTTACCGCCATAGGTCCCGCCCAGTCCGCCCGGCGCCGGGCTGTCCATGATCTCGGCTTTACCTACCACGCCCGAAATCGGCAACCCGCCCGCCAGACTCTTCGCCGTCGTGACCAAATCCGGTTTGATGCCAAGTTGCTGGAAGGCAAACATGGTGCCGGTACGGCCAAAGCCGCTCTGGATTTCATCACAGATCAACACAATGCCGTGCTGGGTGGTAATGCGGCGCAGGGCCTGCATAAACGCAGGACCGGCCGGTAAGAAGCCGCCATCGCCCTGCACCGGTTCAATGATAATGGCGGCCACGCGCTCCGGCAGAATCTGCACCGCAAACAGCTGCTCCAGCGCCTTCAGACAGTCGGCCTCCGTGACACCGTGCAACGGATTCGGGAACGGCAGACGATACACATCACTCGGGAACGGACCGAAATTCTGTTTGTACGGCGCAGACATGCCGGTCAGCGTGACACCCAGCAAGGTACGACCGTGGAACGCCCCGTCAAAGGCGATAATGCCGGGACGTTGCGTATAAGCACGCGCAATTTTTACCGCATTCTCGACGGCTTCTGCGCCGCTGGTGAAGAAAACACTTTTATAATGATCTTCACCGCCGACCAGCTTATTGAGGCGCTGTGCCAGTTCGATATAGCCAGGATAGGCCACAACCTGAAAACAGGCATGCGACACCAGGCCGAGCTGACGGGTCACGGCATTAACGACCGCAGGATGGTTATGACCGACGTTCAGTACGCCGATGCCGCCCACGAAATCCAGATAGCGGTTCCCTTCCACATCCCATACTTCGCTGCCTTTCGCGCGTTCGATCACCAGCGGATGTGCGGTAACGATGCCACGCGGCACATGGTGTTCTCGGACATCCAGCAACAGGCTGTTATCCGAATAAGTTTGCTGTTCTGCCAGGACATTCTGCATTTCTCTACCTCATCCACGTCGTGTTCGGTTGGCTTAAGTATCGCAATCTGTTGAGCGATGACGGTGCCGTAATTCCGCCAGTAGCGGCATTAAGTGTTAAAATCCCACAGGTTTCAGCAAGGAAATGTTGCCCCCAGCCCGTGGCAGGCCAGCGTGATAAATGCCCGTATTCCATGCGGTATCAACGCGTCGTTAAAGTCATAGGCCGCATGGTGCAGCGGCTTGCAGGGCGCGGAGCCGATCCACAGATAGGCGCCGGGTTTGGCCTGCAACATAAAAGCAAAATCTTCTGAGGTAAGCGCGGGCTGAGCCGCGAGGCGTGCCTGCATACCTGCGGCCTGCAGGGCGGCGAGTGCCTGAGTCGCTTCCGCATCACTGTTGATCGTGGCCGGGTAATAGCGCAGATAGTTCACCTCAGCCTGTAAGCCGTGCGCGGCCGCGATGTGTTCTGCCATCTGCCGCAGGCGTGATTCGATGATGTCCTGCGCCGCGGGATTAAAGGTGCGCACCGTACCGGTGATGTTGGCTTCCGCAGGGATCATATTGTGGGAGAAACCGCCCTGCATGCGCGTCACGGTCAGCAGAGCCGGTTCGCAGGGATCGAGTGCCCGTGGCACCAGCGTGTTGAGCTGGACCACCAGCTCGCTCAGCGCCAGCAGCGTGTCATGGGTCAGATGAGGCTGGGCAGCATGCCCGCCTGCGCCTTTGATGGTGATATCAAAACGGTCGGCTGCCGCCATAATCGGCCCCGGACGGGTTTGAATCTCCCCAAGCGGCAGCTCGGGCCAGTTATGCAGCGCATACACGGCATCGCAGGGAAAGCGTTCAAACAGGCCATCGTCGATCATAGCCTTCGCGCCCGCCAGCCCCTCTTCTGCCGGTTGAAAGATAAAACACACCGTACCGTCAAACGCAACGTCACGCGCCAGTTTCTCCGCTGCGCCCAGCAACATGGTCGTGTGGCCATCATGACCACAGGCGTGGCTGCGGTTTTGTTGCAGGCTGGTCCAGGCGACCTCGCCTTTATCCTGCACAGGAAGCGCATCCATATCGGCACGCAACCCAATCATGCGCGAATTTGTGCCTTTCTTCAGTATGCCCACGACGCCGGTTTTACCGATGCCACGATGCACTTCAATGCCCAGATCGTGTAAAAAGCGGGCAACAATGTCGCTGGTACGCTGCTCCTGAAATCCCAGCTCCGGGTTACGGTGCAGATCCCGGCGCAACGCCACTAAATGAT
Organism: Pantoea sp. PNA 14-12; assembly: GCF_004364735.1. NCBI lineage: Bacteria > Pseudomonadati > Pseudomonadota > Gammaproteobacteria > Enterobacterales > Erwiniaceae > Pantoea > Pantoea sp. PNA 14-12. The sequence continues at coordinate 71,067 of NZ_SOAJ01000002.1, forward strand.
CCATCTTAATATCCTCGTGAACGATCGATAACGCCGTGCAGCGGCTCACCGCGCTGAAAACGCCGCAGGTTGGCCACCAGTGCGCTCACCGCGCTGTCGTTTTGTGTGCGACTGGCAATATGGGGCGTGAGCCAGATGGCGGGATGGGTCCAGAACGCATGACCGGCAGGGAGCGGTTCCGGCTCCGTTACGTCAATCACAGCGGCCCGTAACTGACCGCTGTCCAGCGCGGTCAGCAAATCCTGTTCGTTAAGCTGCGGTCCGCGTCCGGCCTGCACCAGCGCGGCCCCGGCGGGCAACTGGCTGAACAGTCTGGCATTGAGCAGGCCCTCTGTGCTGGGCGTCAGTGGTAACAGGCACACCAGAATGTCGCTGCGTGCCAGAAACGCGGGCAGCTGCGCGTCACCGTGCCAGCAGGCTGCGCCCGGTATCTGATGGGGCGTCCGGCTCCAGCCGCCGCAGTCAAAGCCTAATGTCTGAAGCTGGGTCAGTGCGGCGCGCCCCAGTTCGCCGAGTCCCATGATCCCTACGCGCCGTTCGCTGGCGGGCACGGCTGAATGCGCCTGCCACTGCTGCACACGCTGTTGCTGGAAATAGCGCGGCATATCGCGATGCAGTCCCAGCACGGCGAAGGTAATGTATTCCACCATGCCCTGCGTCAGCCCGGGTTCAATCATCCTCACTAACGGCAGGTGCGCAGGAAGCGCGGACAGATCGAACTGTTCCGCCCCGGCACCGACAGAAAACAGAATTTTCAGGTTGGGAAACCGGCGGGTCACATCGTCCGGCGGCACCCACGCGATCACCGCCTCTACCTGCTCCGGCTCACCCGTTTCGGGCCAGAGATGTAAGTGGATATCCGGCGCATGCGCCGCCAGCCAGCGCTGCCAGTAAAGGCCACGCTGGGGCTCCGATTTGTACACGATATGCATCAGGCCATCGCCTGGGTCATTAAGCCAAACGCCTGCATGCCCTGTGGTGTCCACACCTGGCCACGTACCATGGTGACCGGGGCATCCACATTGGCCAGTCCAAGACTTTCAAGCCAGCTGGCCATCGGCAGCGCGGCGTCGGTGTCCATGCGCAGATATTCCCCTTTCAGGCCCTGCATTAACGCGGCGGTCAGTGCCTGTGCCACCGGTAAACTGTCCGCGATCACCGGTCCGATCACCCAGCCGCGGCCAAAACGGCGCAGGCTGGCAAACCCGCGCGCCTGTTGTGCGTCGTCCTGCAAAATAACGGTCTGGTTATCGTTAATAAGATGCGCAATAAGTTCAGGGCGGTACAGCCCATGCGCCGCCTGGTCCATCTGCACCAGCCTGTCCTGGTCGTCGGCGGTTGCGGCAGACAGAGTTAACCCCGCCGGGATGGGCACGGCCGGCACGCTGCTCAGCGATGGCGTTTGGTACTGGAGAATGTTGCCGCAGGCCACAAAACCCAGTTTCTCGTAAAGGCCCTTGCCCATGTCGGTGGCGTGCAGACGTACGTTATAGCCGGGGACTTTTTCCAGCAGCGCCAGCATCAGCTGCTTGCCCAGTCCCCGGCCCTGATGCTGATTGGCCACAATGACCAGGCCAATGGTGGCGGCCTCGTCACCCCAGCGCCACAGAATCGCGCTGCCGATGACCTCGCCCTGCTCTTCGAGCACTACGCCTTCGCCAAGCTGGATGCCGATCGCCCAGTCCTCGCGACGGTGCGGCCAGTTAAGTGCCTGGCTCATGGCGTGAACCTGCGGGATATCGTCTGAGGTCATGGTACGAATATGAAATGTCATTTTGCTTTCCTTACATCATGCCAGGTGCATCAAGTGCGCTGCCGTCAGTGAAACGGCTGTAGCGATAAGGTGTCGGATCGACAACCGGCGTGGCGTCAGTTGCCAGCTCGGCGGCAAGGCGGCCCGCACCGGGGCCAATGCCAAAACCGTGGGCGCTGAAGCCCGCCGACAGCACCAGACCGGGCAGTTTTGCCACGGTGGAGATGACCGGAATCGCATCCGGGGTGCTGTCAATCATGCCGCCCCAGGCCTGAGCAACCTTCAGGTTGGCCAGGGCAGGAAACTCCCGGCGCATCGCTGCCAGGCCGTTTTCCACCACCGAGCGATCGGCGACCGGATCGAGAATACGCATACGCTCAAACGGCGAAACGCTATCCAGATCCCAGCGGCCCATGGCTTCAGGCCCATGGAAAAACGGTTTAATCCCCAGGTTCAGGGTAAGGTTTTTACGACGACTTTTGAATGTGGGATAAAACTGCTTCAGATAGCGCAGCCCCTGCGCGCCGGGCTCCAGTCTGCCGCGGCCGGAGACGGAAACCGTATAGCTGCCGTCCAGTTGTGGGCGACAGGCGAAACGTTCGGTATAAAACGGCACGGTAATGGCCTGCCGAATGGGCTGAGTGCGAAACGCGGTGCCAATCACATTGCCAAGCGGCAGATCGAGTCCGTGACGACGGCAAAACATTGAGGTCCATGCCCCGGCAGCACAGATCACACGGCTGGTCTTGATCAGGCCGCGTTCCGTAACGACGCCGCTGACACAGCCCGCCGTGATATCCAGCCCGCGCACGGCACACTGCTGGAAAACCTGCGCCCCGTTTTTCTGCGCCCCTATGACAATGCCGGGGGCGGCGAGTCGCGGCTCAGCAGCACCGTCCGTAGGCGCTGATACGCCGCCCAGCCAGTCAGTGGAACTGCCCGGCGTCATCGCTTTAGCCTGCCGGGCATTCAGAATATCGCTGCGTACGCCGTACTGCTTCGCCATCTGTCCCCACTTATCCCAGGCGGCAATATCCGCTTCATTGCGGGTGGCATACACCAGGCCGCTGCGGCGAAACCCCAGTTCTTCCCCGGTTTCCTGGCTCAGTTGTTCCCAGCCGCGCAGGGCTTCAATCACCAGTGGCAGTTCACGCTCGTCGCGATTCTGCTGGCGGCACCAGCCCCAGTTGCGGCTGGACTGTTCGGCCCCGACCAGGCCTTTTTCTATCAGCACCACTTTCAGGCCCTGCTTTGCCAGATACCAGGTTGCGGCTGCACCGGCGATACCGGCACCTATCACCACCACATCAGCAGCATTCGGGAAATCCGGGCTGTCCTGTACATATCGAATCGGTGCGGGCATGTCGTCACAACCTCGTCGTGTGTTGGGGCAACATGGCAATGGCGTGCTGCCCTGCCCCGGAATAGGGGGCGCTTGTTTACCGGTTATTCGGCTTTCAGGATCTCTTCGTGCTCGTCGAGCCAGCCCTGACGGAGTTCAGGCACGGCACGTTTCAGGCGTTCAAAATAGAGCTCGCGGGTCGGCTGCTCGTAATTTTCCCGCGCCAGTTGGGTGACGATAGCGCCATTGCGCATGACGACGATCTCATCGCACACCGCTCTGACGGCGTGCATATCGTGGCTGATAAAGATGACAGACAGCCCCAGTTCACGGCGCAGCTCACTGATCAGATCCAGTACCGCCGAGGCCACCACGGTATCGAGCGCCGAGGTTACCTCATCGCACAGAATGACATCCGGCTCTGCCGCCAGCGCGCGCGCCAGGTTCACGCGCTGCTTTTGTCCACCGGACAGCGACCAGGGACGGCGCGAGAGCACGGTACGTGGCAGCCTGACCAAATCCAGCAGTTGATACAGCCGGTTCTGCCGGGCGATGCCGCTCAGCCCATGAAACAGCGTCAGCGGGCGTAACAGAATTTGTTCCACACTGTGTGCAGGATTGAGCGCCGTATCCGCCATCTGGAAAACATACTGAATACGACGCAGTTCGTTATCCGTGCGCTTTTGCATCTGACCGGCCACCATGTGACCGTTAAACAGGATTTGCCCCTGACAGGCCGGGTTCAGGCCGGCGATAGCATGAGCCAGCGTGGTTTTGCCCGAGCCGGACTCACCGATAATGCCGATGGCTTGGCCTTTCCAGAGCGTAAGATTGATGTTTTCCAGAATGCGCACTTTGGGCAAGCCATCACTGCCTTTGGGTCCGTAACCCGCAGACAGGTCGCGTACTTCCAGCAGCGGCAGCTCATTCGCCTTTGCCGGGCACCAGTTGCTGGGGCGTTCTTTCTGTTGCGCCGCCGCCATCAGCAGGCGCGTATAGTCCGACTGCGGTGCGCCTATCAGATGGGCCGTGGTGCCGTATTCGGCAATTTTTCCCTGCAGCAAAACCAGAATACGGTCGGCCATTTGTGCAACGACGGCCAGATCGTGGCTGACATAAATCGCCGTCACGCCACGCTGTTTGACCACGCGGCGGAAGGCTTTGAGCACTTCGACCTGCGTGGTGACATCCAGCGCGGTAGTGGGCTCATCAAGAATCACCACCTCCGGATCGCTAATCAGCGCCATGGCCGTCATTAAGCGCTGCAGCTGTCCGCCTGAAACCTGATGCGGAAAGCGATCGCCAATGGTGTCCGGATTCGGCAGCGCCAGCTCCCGAAACAGGCCCAGCGCTTTGGCTTTTGCCGCCTTGCGCGTCATCGTGCCGTGAATCACCACTGGCTCGATCACCTGGTCGATAATTTTCATGCCGGGGTTAAACGAGGCCGCCGCACTTTGCGCAATATAGGCGACCTTATTTCCGCGGAAAAAGCGAAGTTCGGCAGGCGTCAGTGCCATGACGTTGGTGCCCGCGACGTGGATATTTCCCTCGGCGATCTTACAACCGTGGCGGGCATAGCCCATCAGCGCCATTGCGATGGTGGTTTTCCCCGAGCCGGATTCACCAATCAGCGCCAGGACTTCCCCCTTCTGCACGGTGAAGCGAATATCGGAGACGATATCCAGCTCATCGCCATTGTCGTTGTGCGCCGTTACGCGCAGCTTATCCACCGAAATCACAGGCATCGCCGTATGTGGTGTCACGTTCATGCCCCCTCCTTTGCCAGCGTCAGCGGACGCATGCTTTGCAGACTGTCAATAAACAGGTTTACGGCGATAGTAAGACTGGCAATCGCCAGGGCGGGCATCAACACCGCCGGCGAACCGTCAAACAGCCCCTGAATATTTTCGCGGACTAAGGTGCCCCAGTCGGCATACGGCGGCTGGACGCCCAACCCCAGGAAGCTCAGGCCGCTCAGCAGCAGGACGATGTACACAAAGCGCAGACCAAAATCGGCCAGCACCGGATGAACCATGTTCGGCAGAATATCGTGGATGGCGATGTACCAGCGGCTTTCGCCCCGCAGCCGGGAGGCGCGGACGTAATCCATATTGCGCAAACTACTGGCCAGCGCAAACGCAATGCGGAAGGCGCCCGGCCAGTAGGTGAACACCGCCGTGATCAGCAGCATCGGCAGTGAAGAACCAAATACCGCCACAATCATCAGCGCCAGAATTTTACCCGGCAGCACCAGCATCGCGTCGTTAATGCGACCCAGCAGCTCTTCCAACCAGCGTCCGGTGACCGCCGCGATTAAGGCCAGCATCGTCCCAATCAGGCTGGCCAGAATGGCCGCGCCGAGTGCCAGGCCCAGCGAGAATTTCGCGCCGTACATAATGCGCGTGAGCATATCCCGCCCCAGATAATCGGTGCCCAACAGGTTTTCGGGGGTGAATCCGCCCATCAGCGGCCCGGAACCAATATCGTCGAGGCTGTGCGGTGCCCACCAGGTGCCAAACAGCGCGATGACCAGCCAGAACAGGGTCACGATCAGGCCCAGGCGACCTGATAACGACAGTGACTGAAAAATGCGCCAGGGAAGCAGAAGTTTCATCAGCTCCTCCATTTCGGGTTAAAGGCGATAGTGACAATATCCGCAGCCAGCAGCAGCAACAGATAACAGCCGGCAAACAGCATGACGCAGAGCTGCACGACGGGCAGATCGCGGTTACTGACCGCATCCACCATCTGGCTGGCCAGACCGGGATAGCTGAAGATGGTTTCAATGATGATGACGCCACCAAACAGATAAGAAAGGCTGAGGGAAATCGCGTTTGCAATCGGGCCAACGGCGTTAGGTAAGGCATGACGCAACACGGCGCGCATCGGGGAAACGCCTTTCAGCAACGCCATTTCCAGATACGGGCTGTCGAGCTGGTTAATGATGGCCGCACGCGTCATGCGCGCCATCTGGGCGACCAGGCCGCAACATAGCGTGATGACCGGCAATGCATAGGCTTTTATATAGCTGGCGAAATCCATGTTGGGACTGCCCAGTGACATAGCCGAGACCCAGTGCAGCTTCACGGCGAAGATCAGCACCGCTACGGTCGCTACCAGAAATTCCGGTACGGCTACCGTAGCCATAGTGCCAATCACCAGCGCGCGATCCAGCTTCGAGCCGCGGTTCATCGCAGCGGCAATACCGATAATCAGCGCAAGCGGCACGCAGATGGCGGTGGTGGTCGCCGCCAGTTCAAACGTGGCCGGAAGCCGCTGTGCCACCAGCTGTGCCACCGGCAGATGACTGGCAAATGAGGTGCCAAAATTCCCTGTCAGCATGCCGCCGAGCCAGGTGAAATAGCGCACCAGCAGCGGCTGATCTAAGCCCAGTTGCTGACGCAGGGCCGCCACGGTTTCGGGTGTGGCGTTTTGCCCCAGGATCATTTGCGCCGCATCGCCCGGCAGCAGGCTGGTGATAAAGAACACCACCGCTGAGACGATAAGCAAGGTCAGGATGCCGGCGCCCATGCGCCGGGCAATCAGGAACATCATGTATCGGTTCATCGGCGAACTCCTCTTACAGACGCGTGATCAGGCAGACAGCCAGGCAAACTCGTGGAAGCGATAGCCCATCAACATGCCTGACGGCCAAGCTTCCAGCCCTTTCAGCTTTTTGCTGTAACCATCCATCGAGCTGATAAAGGCAGGAATCAGCGTGCCGCAGTGGTCATAGATCAGGGTTTGCATATCGCCGTACATCTGCTTGCGTTTGGCTTTATCACGTTCGCCACGCGCCGCAATCACCAGCTGATCGAACTGTTCATTTTTCCAGCCGCATTCGTTATTCGGTGCGCTGGAGAGATAAAACTGTGAGAACAGCATATCCAGTGTTGGCCGCGGGTTGATGGAGCCGTAACCAATGGGATCTTTCATCCAGTGGGTGCCCCAGTAGCCTTCATACGGCACACGACGCACGTTGACGTTCAGTCCGACATTGCGACCTACCTGCTGAATCAGCTGCGCGCCTTCGGTTGCGCCTTCCAGCGGCGGCGTTGTCACAATCTCAATGGTTTGCCCGCTCATGCCGGCTTTGTTGATATAAAACTTCGCTTTTTCCGGATCCAACGGACGGGGTTTGAGATCGGCGTTGTACAGCGGGTGCCACGGCGGCACCGGCGTGTCGTTGCTGACGTCGCCAAAGCCCTGCAACACGGTTTTCACCACGATCTCTCGGGGTTGCAGATATTTCATCGCCAGCACGAAATCCGGATTACTGCCGGGTTTAATGTCGGTGCGGATAATCAGGTTGGTGTACATGCCGCCCTTGGTTTCAAGCACCGCATGATCCGGTGTACGGCTGATGCGCATACTGTCCGAGGCTTTCAGCCCTGAAGCCACCTGAATATCGCCTGATAACAGAGCATTGACGCGGGCCGCCTGATCGGTCACGCCGAGCAGCTCCACCTGGTCCAGATGCGGCAGCCCCGGTTTAAAATAGTTGGGATTTTTCGTGCCAAGCGTACTGACGCCAGGCGTAAAGCTTTTGCAGACAAACGGCCCTGTGCCGATACCTTTGCTGAAATCTTTGGTGCCGTCCTGCACGATCAGGAAGGGCGACGTTGCGAGCATGTAAGGAACGTCAAAGTTAGGTGCCACCAGAATAAGCTGCACTTCATTGTCGTTGACGGCGTTGATGGTTTTGAACTGCTCAGCCAGCTTGAAAGCGCTGGACGCGACGGCCGGATCTTTATGGCGGCTCAGTGAATAAACCACGTCTTTGGACGTAAACGGCTTACCATCATGGAAGGTCACGCCTTTACGCAGCTTAATGCTCCAGGTGACGCCATCGTCAGAGTCGATGGATTCCGCCAGCGCAGGTTTCACCGTCAGGGTTTTATCCACCTCTGTCAGACCGCTGTAGAACATAAACTGGCGCGTAAAGTCGGCGCTGTTATTGCCTTTCGCCGGGTCCAGCGTGTCAGTCGCCGACGCATTGGACATGCCCACACGGATTTTGCCGCCCTGATTCGGTTTCTCCTCTGCCAGCGCCATGCCAGGGAAGCCGATCAGCCCGGTGCTCATCGCGGCCCCGGCTGAAAGCAATTTCATCAGACTGCGGCGGGACAGCGTACCTTCAGTGATCATCCGCGTCAGAGCAGGATTGGTTACGTCAGATTCTTTATTATCAATTTTACTCATCTGTACACCCTCATTACATTTTCAAGCGAACGGTGAAATTCCCTGCGTTAATCAGACGGCACATGCTGTGTGGCGCGCACCGCGAAGGCGATGATCCGGTCATGATGTTTCGACCCGACAATGCCCCGGCGGCCTGAAAAACAATGTGAAGTTATGAAAGGCGATCCTTTGCTTTGTAGTAGAGCCCGGCGAGAGGCAGGAACCACGGTTTTCCGTGATAACCCGGCAGTGCAGGCCATGTCTCGCGCTGCCAGGGGTTATCGCGGGATTTCTCACTCAACAGATCGGCCATGACCCGGCCCATCCATACCGACATCTGCGTGCCATGCCCGCTGTAACCCAGCGAGTAAAACACACCGTCCTGTTCGCCTGCGTGCGGCAGGCGATCGGCGCTCATATCCACCATGCCGCCCCAGCAGTAGTCGATCTGCGTATGGCGCAGTCTGGGGAACATACTGGCCATAGCGGCGTGCAGGATGTCCCCGCTGCGGGAGTCCGACGTTGGGTTACTGATGGCGAAGCGTGCCCGGCCACCGAACACCAGACGGCTGTCCGCGGTGGTCCGGAAGTAGTTGCCGATGTTCATGGAGGTCACATAGTTACGTTTATGCGGCAGCAAGCCGGTAAGCAGCGCCGTATCCAGCGGCTCGGTCACCACGATAAAGCTGCCTACCGGCACAATACGGCGCTGGAACCACGGGAACGGACCGTCACTCGAACAGCCCGTCGCCATCAGCACTTTATCGGCCAGAATGTCACCTTTGCTGGTCACCACCCGATGGCGGTAGCCGTCAAGCCGTTCCAGCTTCGTAACGTGATGGTGCGTATAAATTTTTGCCCCACTGCGGGCCGCGACTTCGGCCAGGCCGACGCCAAATTTGCCCATGTGCATCTGGCCGCCGTGATGCTGTAGCAGGCCGCCATGGAAATCGCCGCCGTCGATCTCCTGCGCAATCTCTGACTGACTGAGCAGCTCCACCTCCGGATCCACCGTACGGCGCATCAGTTCCCAGGCCTCACGCAGGCCGGAGAAGTGCGACGCCTTACTGGCCAGTTTGAGCTTGCCGCACAGACGAAAGTCACAGTCAATCTGCTCGTCTTTAATCAACTGCCCGACATAGGTCACGGCATCATCGAATGCCTTATAGAACCGACTGGCCTGCTCAAGCCCCTGGCTGGCCACCAGTGAAGCAAAGTTTTGTGCCACGCCGGTGTTGCAGTGACCGCCATTACGGGCGGAGGCCTGACTCATCACCTCCCCGCTGTCCAGCACCACCACATTGATCCCACTGCGCGCCAGCGATAAGGCCGCCGAAACACCGGTAAAGCCCGCCCCGATCACCACCACATCCGCATGGGCGGGTAACGGACCGCTGGCGGCCGCGCGAAACGCCGGTGCGGTCGCCTGCCAGTACGATTCCAGTTTCATGACGCTGTCCTCACAGACCCACGACGCCGGGCAGGCCGCCAATGTCTTTGATTTCGGTGTATTGGTAATAGGGGTTAGCCGGTTCGTGGCCACGGTTGACCCAGACCTTGTGTTTAATGCCAAGATCGTGCGCCGTCATCAGGTCATAGCGGAAACTGGAGGAGACATGCAGAATTTCATCCGGACGGCAGTCCAGTTTCTCCAGCATGTATTCAAAGCCTTTCATCTGCGGTTTATACGCGCCCGCTTCTTCTGCGGTAATCGTCATGTGGATGGGCGCACCCAGACGAGGAATATGGTGCGGAATCAGATCCTTCATTGAATTGGTCAGCAGCACCAACGGGAAGGCTTCCGCCACTTTAGCTAACCCGGCAGGTACATCCGGATGCGGTCCCCAGGTGGCGCAGTCGGTGTAAATGTAATCGCTGTCTGCCTGCGTCCATGTCACGCCCCACTTTTTACAGGTGCGCTGAATCGCATTGCTGACCACATCGTAATAGGGTTTCCACGCGCCCAGCACTTCGTCCAGGCGGTAGCTTGAAAAGTCGGTCACAAAGGCCGCCATGTCTTTCGCGTCAACGCGATCGTGAAAACAGCGTTTTGCCGCACCGGCCATATCAAAAAAGATCAGCGTGCCATAGCAATCAAACGTGATGAATTTGGGTTTAAACAGTGCCATTACATTAACCTCGTTATTGTCTGGTTAGGTGCTTAAAAATCGATAAGGACGCTTTTCTGGCGCTGGCAGGCCTGGAACGCCTGACGACCCAAATCTTTGCCGATACCGGACCCCATGAACCCTCCGGTAGGAATAATGAAATCGCCGGACCGCCCGTAGCGGTTGACCCATACCGTGCCGGAAGCGATTCCCCGTATCGCACGCATCGCACGTGGCAGGCTCAGCGTGTGCACCCCGGCGCACAGGCCATAGGTCTCATGTGCCGCCAGCCCCAGCCCTTCGTCTTCGCTGTCGAACGTCTGAATTGTCAGCACAGGCCCGAAGATTTCCTGCTGCACTGCCGGATTATCCTGTTTCACCTGCGTCAGCAGCGTAGGTTGCCAGAACCAGCCCTCGTCGGTATCCGCGAAGCGGTCACCGCCCACCAGCACGTCTGCGCCCAGGGCTTTCGCCGCCTCAATCACGGACTGCACTTTGTTGCCCTGACGCGCATCAATCAGCGGGGCATAGCGGCTGGTCTCCTGCCAGGTCACGCCAGGCCGGACCTCACGACACAGCGCCGCCAGCCGTTCCGTCAGCGCATCGGCAATACCGCGCTGCACAATCAGGCGCGTCCCGGCAACGCAGGCCTGGCCGCCGTTGGCGGTAAAGCCACGCAGAATACGTTGTGCCAGCACCTCAATCTCGCCCGCATCATCAAACACCAGTTGGGGGCTTTTGCCGCCTAACTCCAGCGTGACGGGCTTCATGCCAAACTGGGCCGCATCACTCATAATGCGCGCGCCTGTCACAGTGGAGCCGGTAAAGGAGACTTTGCGCACCAGGGGATGCCTGACCAGGGCGCTGCCGGTCACCGCACCGCTGCCCTGCACAATATTCAGAATGCCCGCCGGTAACCCGGCCTGTACCGCCAGCTCGGCCATACGCACGGTGGACAGCGGCGTCAGCTCTGAGGGTTTTAGCACTACCGCATTGCCTGCGGCCAGCGCAGGTCCGCATTTCCATGAAGCCATGGACAGCGGGAAGTTCCACGGCGTGATCGCCCCGATAACGCCATAGGGCTCCGCAATCAACATGCCCAGGCTACTGTCGCGTGTCGGAAACAGATCGCCGCTGTATTTGTCGGCGCACTCGGCATAGAAGCGAATGGCTTCGGCAGTAAAGGGAATTTCATGTTGCACGACATCGGTAATCGGACGGGTTGAGCCAAGGGCTTCAAGCTGCGCCAGCAGGGGATCCTGTTCGATTAAGTCTGCCCAGCGGCGCAATACCCGACCACGTTCACGCGGTGCACATCCTGACCAGCCGCTGGTTTTCAATGCCTGATGTGCCGTCATGACGGCATGGTCAACATCCTCTGCCTGGGCTTCGCGCAGCGTGGCAAACACCTTGCCATCAGACGGGCGTTTAACGGCAAAAGCGTCGCCCTGGGTCTGTACATGTTTTCCGCCAATATAGTGACCAGGCGGGAGTTGCACGCTTTCCGGGTCGAAACTCAACATGAAAGAATCCTTATTTGTTACACCCATCACACGCTGGATGAATTAATTTCTGGCAATGCTTTTCGGCACGCTTTATTAGGTAATGCAGAAAGTATGCCAGCCGTTAAAAAAATAAAAATGCGTTTAAAACCGCCCAAAAAAATTTTTGTGCCGTATTCGTGAAGGATTTATTGCGGAATTGCCGAAGGGTTAAACAGATGATTTAGTTCACAAAAAAGCCGCATTGCTTTGGTGCAATGCGCATGAAACTTGCACTAAAAAGGAGAATACGGATAAAACGTCGATCTGGCGCACAAAAAAAACGCCAGCATAACGTTCATGCTGGCGAGGAATATCAGAAATTAAAAGTTAAATTAGAGGCTGCCCATGTGAAATGTTTTTTGCTCCAGATATTCATCAATGCCATATCGCGACCCTTCGCGACCTATCCCGGATAATTTCACGCCGCCAAACGGCGCGACTTCCAGCGAAATGACGCCGGTATTAAAACCGACCATGCCAAACTCCAGCGCTTCCGCCACGCGCCAGGCTCGACGGATATTTTCAGTAAAGAAGTAAGCGCCGAGGCCAAAGGGTGTGTCATTTGCCATCGCCAGCGCCTGTTCTTCATCATCAAAGATAAACAGCGGAGCCACCGGTCCAAAGGTTTCTTCCTGCGCGATGCGCATCTCACTCGTGACCTGTCCCAGCACGGTGGGCTGCACCCACGTACCGGGGCCGTTGCTGATGCCACCGGTCAACAGGGTTGCGCCTTTTTGCAGCGCATCATCAATGTGCCCGTTGACCTTCTCCACCGCGGAGGTATTGATCAACGGCCCGATAGTGCTGCCAGGGGCAAAACCATCTCCGACCTTCAGGGTCGCCACCGCGTCCAGCAGTCGGGCGGCAAAGCGTTCATAGATGTTACGCTGCACCAGAATACGGTTGGCACACACACAGGTTTGTCCCGCATTACGGAATTTGCTGGTCATCACGCCCGCGACGGCAATCTCAATATCCGCGTCGTCAAAGACAATAAGCGGCGCGTTGCCGCCCAGCTCCAGACTCAGGCGTTTAATGCTGTCAGCGCACTGCTTCATCAGCAGCTGGCCCACGCGCGTTGAGCCGGTGAACGAGATTTTACGCACCAGACGGCTTTCGGTCAGCGCGGCGCCGATGTCTGTCGGCATGCCGGTGAGCATCTGTAAAACGCCTGCCGGGAAACCCGCGCGCTCGGCCAGCACGGCCAGTGCCAGTGCAGACAGCGGCGTCAGGTCAGACGGTTTAACGATAATCGGGCAGCCTGCCGCCAGTGCCGGTGCGACTTTGCGGGTAATCATTGCGATGGGGAAATTCCAGGGCGTAATCGCTGCCGCGACGCCAACCGGTTGTTTCAGGACAATAATGCGCCGGTCGGTCGTTGGGGCGGGAATGGTGTCGCCATAAATCCGACGCGCTTCTTCCGCAAACCATTTCACAAAACTGGCACCGTAGAGCACTTCACCGCGCGCCTCCGCCAGCGGCTTGCCCTGTTCGGCCGTCATGATGATGGCCAGATCGTCAGCGTTATCAAGAATAAGCTGATGCCATTTTTCCAGCAGCGCCGCACGGGTGGCATTGGGGGTTGTCGCCCATGCATGGCGGACCGATTCGGCACAGGCAATTGCCGCCTCCGTTTCCTGGCGACCTAACGCCGGTACGCTAGCCAGCGTTTCGCCCGTAGCCGGATCGTTAACGGCGAGCGTTGCGCCCTGATAACCGTGTTGCCATTCACCGGCAAACAGCGCCTGCTGGCGCAGTAGTGTGTGATCTTTCAGTTGTATACGTGACATCGCATCCCCCTTTTTCAGTTCTCTTCACTTTATCGGTTGGGGGAAGCGCAGGATGTTGTTATTGGCAGCCAGAAAGCGTTCGCTATGGCGAATGACGGCCGAAAAAAAATTTTATGCCGTCAGGGCGCAACGCGGAGTCAGATTTGAAAGTCGATTACGGGCTCATCATCGCCTGCCGTAGAGAGCGCCTGCGCTTTAATTTCTTCAAGCGACAGATTCGCGTTACACAGCTCAAGGAACTGCCAGACGTAATTGCGCTGCAGTTGTCCCCGTTTCAGGCCCAGCCAGACGGTGTTGGCGTCGAACAGGTGAGTGGCATCCAGCCGGACCAGCTCTCCGCCCGGCTCTTTTTCACAGGCCTGATCGGCCAGAATACCGACGCCCAGCCCGAGTTTGACATAGGTGCGCACCACATCGGAATCCTGAGCGCTGAGCACGATATCCGGCTTTAAGCCGGCGCGCTGAAACGCGCTGTCCACCCGGGAGCGGCCGGTAATGCCCTGCCGGTAGGTAATTAACGGATGCTGACTGAGAGCATTCAGTGAGACCGGCTGCTGTTGTGCCAGTTCATGATCGCGCGGGACCAACAGTGCATGATGCCAGCTGAACCAGGGAAACGCGGCCAGGCTGTTATTATTCGCCAGCATTTCACTGGCAATCCCGACATCCACCTCACCGGCCAGTAGCATATTCACAATTTCCTGCGGCGATCCCTGATTAAGTTCAAGCCGGACATTAGGATAAAGCTGGCGAAAGGACTTGATGACCGGCGGCAGGCTGTACCGGGCCTGCGTGTGTGTGGTGGCGATAGAGAGAATGCCGCTGGATTCGTTCGTGAAGACATCGGCCAGGCGACGCACTTTACCGGCTTCATCGAGAATGCGTTCGGCGATGGTAAGCAGCGCCTTGCCCGGCTCCGTCATACCAAGCAGGCGCTTGCCACGGCGGACAAAAATTTCGACGCCAAGCTCATCCTCCAGATCGCGAATATGACGGCTGACGCCTGATTGCGAGGTAAACAGCGTGCTGGCGACCTCCGTGAGGTTGAACTCCCGCCGCGCGGCTTCGCGAATAATTTTAAGTTGCTGGAAATTCAAAATATTTACCTCTCTTTACGCAATCTGATCATTCGATAATAAAAACGCTTATCGATAACCTGAAATAATAAAAAAGATTTATTTATGCGTTTGAAGCATATAGAAGGCGGCAGGACGCACAGAGAGGACAGCCTGGAAGAGGAGAAAAGGCAGCGGCGCGGTTTTACGCGCCCTGCTTGAGAGGGATAAACAGAACGTTGTGTTTAGCTGACCAGCGTGAGTTCGCGTTTTTCAGTCAGTGGCTTGTTGAGCAGCGACAGCAGAATATTTTTAACGGCCTGTGCGGGTGGCGATAATGGCAAGCGGTGCGAAAGATTCAGTGACAGCGGCAGGCTGATGGTCGGGCTGGTGATCCGCGCCATCCAGGCCTGGGTTGAACCAACCAGCGCTCTGGCCGCCGATTCAGGCAACACGGTCACGCCCATCCCGCTGGATATTGCGGCGGTGAGCGTCGAAAGCGATTCGATCTCGCCAATAATGCGCGCGCTCAGGCGGCGCAGTGAGAAAGCCTCATCAACCCGCTGGCGCACGGCGCTGTAATCACGCGGCAGAAACAGGCTCATCTGGGCTACCTCGGCCAGATCGACGTTGGCGCCAGGGCAGGCGGTTGCGCCGACCAGATAGAGATCTTCTTTCAGCAGGGGCACGCTGTTGATGCCCGCCGTGGGGGCGCGGTCATACAGCACCGCCATATCCAGTTGCCCGCTGATGATGTTGTCATTCAACGCACTGCTGCTGTTTTCATGCAGGTAAATCATGATATCCGGGTACTGTTCCCGTACGGTTTGCAGAAGCGGCATAGTTAACGCGGATGCCGCCGTGCCCGGTGCCAGCCCGATTGACACCTGCCCCTCCACCACCTGACCGGCATTCATCACCGCAGACTGGGCCAGCTCACACTGCCGCAGAATGACGCGTGCATGGCTGTAAAGCAGTTTACCGGCTTCGGTCGGTGTGACGCCGCGTTTGGTCCGGTTCAGAAGCTGCTGTTCCAGCTCGCCTTCCAGCGTAGCAACCTGCTGGCTCAATGCAGGCTGAGCAATATGCAGCACTTCTGCTGCCTGTGTCAGGCTACCGATATCGACGATTTTCACAAAGTATTTCAGCCGTCTTAAGTTCATCTTGCCTCCGTCGCTACGTCAAGGTGTCTGGCTGGTCGCTACTCACCAGCCTGCATAAGAGGGAATTGCAAGATGCAGACCAGGTTTATTCAGTTTGCAAAATATCTTTGAAAATTTTTCTAACAGTCGGATAAAAAAGCGTTTCCTGTTACCTCTAAAGAGGTAATCCCCGACGACTGCCAGACCTGCTTTTCCCATTCATGTCGCCCTGCACCGCAATAGTGCGCAACATGACAGACCAGCGTGCAGGGATGGTTAACAGGCAATCTTCATCGAGGATGAGGCTTGATGACCGGGAAATCCCCCCACCTCTCCGGGGCAGGGTTTATCCGTAAAAGGCGGGAAACGTAACAGGTTTAGCAGACCGCCGGGGCGGCGTTATCACGGCCCGGCAGACGTGCAAAGACGCATTAGTTAAAAGGAATAACCGAAACGGGACGACGCAAACGCATGTGTGATGTAGCAAGGCGGCGGTGGCGCTTAGTCCCGGGCACAGGGTGAACGATGTAACCGGGATAAGCGCCTGCCGCCAGCGCCGCTACAGCGCCAAGGCGGCAGCGTATTCAGCGTTTGGCACGGTTGCGTCGCATATCGATGGTCACTGCGGCGACGATGATGATGCCTTTGATGATATCCTGGATGTACGCATCTACCCCGACAAACGTAAAGCCGCTTTTAATCAGACCTAGTATCACCGCGCCTATCAGCGTGCCGGTAATGCGCCCTACGCCGCCCATCAGGCTGCTGCCGCCGATAACCGCCGCGGCAATCGCATCCAGCTCATAGCCCACGCCCATGCTCGACTGGCCGCTACTGACGCGCGCCGCCAGTACCACGCCCGCCAGGCCGGACAACGCGCCTGCGATGGTATAGACAATAATCAGGTATTTATTGACGTTGATACCGGACACTTTGGCCGAGGTCATATTACCGCCGATGGCGTACACGTATTTGCCGTAGCGGGTATGTTTCAGTGCAATGTGGAACACCAGCGCAACCACCAGGAAGATAATGACCGGCATTGCGCCCTGGCCAATCGAGGTGAACCCGTCAGAGAGGAAACTGATAGGGTTACCCTGGGTGTAATACTGTGCCAGTCCACGGGCCGACACCATCATGCCCAGCGTGGCAATAAACGGGGGAATACCGGTACGGGTAATTAATACGCCGTTAATCAGACCGCACAATAACCCTACCCCAATGCCGGCCCCAATCGGCACCACCGCGGGCATGTTCACCAGTGACGGAAACATCGGGGTCAGTGTATCTGAAGTTTGCGCCAGACTGGCGGCTACCACGGCAGTGAGCGCGATAACCGACCCGGAGGACAGATCGATACCGGTGGTAATAATGACCTGGGTCACGCCCACAGCAATGATGCCGATAATGGCAACCTGCAGGACGATAAGAATCAGACGATTGGTGTTCATCAAAAAAGACTGATCGCGCACATACCAGCCAAACATTTCGAAAATTAACGCAATGCCGACCATCACGACAAAAATGCCGGTATCTTTTGGCAGTTTCTGACGTAAATGCGCAAAAAAAGAGGGTTGATGCTGAGGAGCCTGCGTGGCCGTTGCTTTCATATTACTCATCGTGGTTTCGCGCCTCATTCGGATGCTAACGACAAAATAGTTTCCTGATCGGCCTCGTCTTTATCGAGGATGCCGGTAATGCGCCCACCATGCATCACCATGATACGGTCACTCATGCCCAGAATTTCCGGCAGCTCTGACGACACCATAATGATGGCAACTCCACGGTTGGCCAGTTCACTGATCAAACGGTAAATCTCTGCTTTCGCCCCGACGTCAATTCCACGGGTCGGCTCATCAAGAATCAGGATTTTGGGTTGAGCCAGCAGCCAGCGGGCAATCAGGACTTTCTGCTGATTCCCTCCGCTCAGGTTATTAATGATTTGGTCCATGGTGGGGGTTTTGATATTCAGACGGCGGATCTGATCCATGCAGTCCTGAGCCATTTTCACATGACTGACAAAACCGCCTTTACCGCTGTATTCAGGCATGTTGACGATGCTCATGTTCTCTAACACCGACAACACCAAAAACAACCCGGACTTCTTGCGATCTTCTGTCAGAAACGCCATTCCTTTTTCGATGGCGACCGACGGCGAATCAATATCGACCGGCACACCATCAATCAGGATTTCGCCGCTGTCGAAAGGCACCATGCCAAACAGGCTTTCCATCACTTCACTGCGTCCGGCACCGACCAGACCCGCCACACCGAGAATTTCCCCACGGCGCACGCCAAAGCTGACGTCGGAAAAGCGGTCCTGACAACTCAGATGACGAACGGTGAGCACCTCTTCCCCAATCGCATTATTGAATTTCGGGAACAGCTGCGTCAGCTCACGTCCGACCATTTTGGTAATCAGCGACTGACGCGTGAATGCGCTGGTACTGTCGCTACCCACCCAACTGCCATCGCGAAACACGCTGATTTCATCCGTAATGGCGAAGATCTCATCCATTTTGTGACTGATATAAACGATGGCTTTGCCCTGCTCGCGCAGATCACGAATGATGGTAAACAGATGGGCGACCTCGGTTTCCGTCAGGGCGGAGGTGGGCTCGTCCATGATCACAATGTCCGAGTTCCAGGACACCGCTTTGGCGATCTCCACCATCTGCTGTGACGCAATACTGAGTTCGCCCACCAGCCGATCGGCTTTCAGTCTGATGTTCAGGCGGCTTAACAACTGCTGGGTTTCTTCATTCAGTCGGGCGTGATCGACAAAACCAAACTTCACCGGCTCCCGTCCCAGCCAGATATTCTCTGCGACGGTCATATGCGGCACCAGGTTGAGTTCCTGATGAATCATGGAAATACCGGAACGTAACGCATCCATGGTGTCCCTGAACTGCACTGGCTCCCCTTTAATTTTAATGGAGCCCTGATCGGGACGGTACATCCCGATCAGGCATTTCATTAAAGTGGATTTGCCCGCGCCATTTTCACCCATCAACGCATGTACCGTTCCCGGACGCACACGTAACGACACATTATCCAGTGCCTTCACGCCCGGAAAGAACTTGCTGATGCCTTCGGCTTCAAGCGCAAACGCGGTCATACATCACCTCCGTTCCACAGGTTCAGGACGTTTATTTTTGGTTCATGCTGGTGTATTTGGTGTAGTTGTCTTTGGTGATCAGCTGGAACGGGATATCGACGATCTTTTGCACTTTCTCACCTTTGACGAGCTTAACCGCCGTTTGAACGGCGCCTTCACCCTGTCCTTTTGCGTCCTGGAACACGCTGGCGACCATTTTGCCGTTCTTAATCATTTGCAGCGCATCGGGCGTACCATCGACACCAGCGACCAGAATATGTTTATCGTTTTTACCCAGCGCCTGAATGGCACCGATGGCCATTTCGTCGTTGTTTGACGCGATGGCGTTGATATCGTCTCCGGCGGTCATCCAGTTACTCACGACGTCCACCGCATCGTTACGGCTAAATTTCGCCGTTTGCTTTTGTACCACTTTAATATTCGGGTATTTCGCCACGACCGCTTCCACCCCTTTGGTGCGCTCGCGGGTGGATTCGTTCGCCAAATCACCCAGCAAAATAGCCACGTTACCTTTTCCGTTCATGGCTTTTGCCAGCGCTTCCATCTGCAGACGGCCCGCCAGTTCGGAGTCAGAACCCACAAACGCCATCTTGTCACCCAACTGCGCCTGGGGTTTGCGGTTGACGAACACCAGCGCCACACCCGCCTTAGATGCCTGATCGATAATCGGTTTCACCGCGTCGGTGTCGACCGGGTTAACAATAATGGCGTCGACGCCCTGACCAATAAAGTTTTGTACCTGCTGAAGTTGCTGCGCGACATCGCCTTTGGCATCTTCAATCTGGCCTTTTACGTCATCCTTTTTCATCTCATTTTGTATAGCGTTACGCACAATGGTCAGGAAGTTATCGTCAAACATCGCCATCGAAACCCCCACGGAAATATCTTTCGCCATCGCAGCGGCGGGCAACATGCAGGCTAACAGTGAAGCAACAATCGTTTTTTTGATGTTCATAGGGACCCTTCTTATTTGTTAACTTGCTAGCGACTGACCTGTTGAATGAAAAATATTTTTTACATTCATACCGCCTCGCTGGCGTTTTTAATGGAAAATTTGAGGTAAGACGACTACGTTGACGCTTTTCTGATACCCCCACCACTTTTCTTATCTTCATGATTTCCATAAACATGCGCTACAGGCGACGCGGACACATCTCAGAACATTCCATTTTGTCGCCGTAAACAGTTTATTTATTCCATAAATTACTTTTTTGAAATTTTTATCATAAAAGCACTGAAACAAGTGTTTTGATATCGTCAAATAACAAAAATTTGACATGCGTCTAACATCTACCCGGAAATGGGTTTAAAGTGAGATCCTGTTAGCAGTTTGAAAAGCAAGCGAATGCGTCAGTTCTTCGCCAATGCGCTGCTTTTACACGCACTTGAACGCAAACCGTTAAAGAGTGCTTTGACATCCCGTACTGACGCCGCTACTATTCGCCCCGTTCCAACAATTCCTCTGTAGTTCAGTCGGTAGAACGGCGGACTGTTAATCCGTATGTCACTGGTTCGAGTCCAGTCAGAGGAGCCAGATTGAGAAAAGCCCGCTCAGGGAAACCTGAGCGGGCTTTTTGTTTGGTGCGCTTTTGTGAACGCTTGCAGGACATATGTCCCGTTCGACGGCCCTTACGCGGGAGTGAGGCGTCGATGCAGAGTGAGGACGGCCAGCAAGAAGGAGAATAAGCCCTGTCACCGGCGCTGTATCTGTCTATCCGCTGCGGTGAACGGCGCTTTACCCCTGTTCAGGCTGCGTCACCGTTGCGCACTGCACAGCAAACGTGCTCGCGCTGAGCGTGCGCCAGACGGCGATGCGGATCGTCATTAAAATTCAACGATGATATTGTTCTTTGGAATGCTGCAGCACGACAGAATGTAGCCCTCTTCCACATCCTCATCGGTGATGCCGCCGTTGTGGTTCATCTCGACGTCGCCGTCCAGGCACTTCACCTTACAGGTGCCGCAGATGCCCATGCCGCACGCTTTTGGAATATGCAGTCCCAGTTTGGCCGCGGCGGCGTGCACGGTTTCGCCGGGGGCGATTCTGACGCTCTTGTCGCTTTGGGTGAATGCCACGCTAAGCAGTTCTGAACTGCACAGCGCGTCGGCCATTTCAGCGGCCTCTTCGGCCTCCTGTTCGACCTGCTCCTGCACGACCTCTGGTGTGGCGCCAAACGACTCTTCGTGATAGCGCGTCATGTCATAACCGACTTCCTGTAACAACGTTTTAATCGCACGCATGTACGGCGTCGGGCCACAGCAGAAAATCTCGCGGTCCTTGAAATCCGCAGCAATCATTTGCAGCATCGCCAAATTGAGGAAACCGCTGAAGCCGGACCAGCACTGGCCCGATTCGTACCGCTCACAGATAATGCTCAGTCTGAAATTGGGGATGCGCGCCGTCATGTTTTCCAGATCGCGTCGGAAAATAATGTCTTCCGGCGTTCGTGCGCTGTGCACAAACACCATGTCCACATCCGCATTGGTATCAAAATACCAGCGCGCCATCGACATCATGGGCGTAATGCCCACGCCGCCAGAGAGGTACAGCACCTTGTTGCTGGGATAGTCGATGCAGTTGAACTGCCCTACCGGACCATGTACTGCCAGATTCATGCCCTCGCGCAGTGTGGCATGTAACCAGTTCGAGACCACGCCGCCCGGCACCTGTTTTACCGAAATGGAGAAGCTGTAAGGCACGGAGGGCGAACTGGAGATGGTATAGGAGCGGAAAACCGTTTCATTCTCGATCAGCAGTTCCAGCGTGACAAACTGCCCCGGTTTGAAAAAGAACATCACCGGCTGCTCTGCCATAAAGCAGAAGGTTTTCACGTCATGGGTTTCCTGTATCACCTTCACACAGCGCACCGCATGGCGGCCATTGGTCCAGGTTTGTGTTGTGACAGGCTCAAAAGCATTGGTATTCAGTACGGTGATATTTCGGTCTGACATACGTTTCATTCCCATCAGAAGTGGAGAGTTCAATTGCCTGTCTGACTGGCGACATCGCAACAGGCTTTTGAGCCGGTAAGCCTGATTTTCCGTTTAACCCTGTTTCAGCATTTAGTTATTCGCGACACGGAAATGCTTAAAAAAACCGTCCCGCTAAGAAATTTCGCGCGCACGTCTTTAACAGAGGGGATGGATGTCGCTGGCAGAACATTCGCGTGCGCGTAACCCGTGCAGCATGGACGTCACCCTTAGCCGTTACGCGTGTATCAACGTCTGGCCTGACGGAAAATTTGGGTGGTTGGCATCCTGTTACGCCTGGAAAGGCGCAAAACACTCTCCTTAACCGCGCGGGAAGATCACTATGAGCCATAACGATCTGCTGAATATCACCTGTACAAGCCTTGTCGATGCGAACGACCGCATACGCGATTTGCTCGAAAAGCGTCAGCCCAACTACTCGCTGCCGCAGGCGCTTTATAACGACCCGACTCTGTTTCGCATTGATATGGAGGCGATCTTTCAGAAAGAGTGGCTGTTTGCGGGAATGAGCAGTGAAATCCCGAAAAAAGGGGACTACTTCACCCTTGAGGTGGGTCAGAACCCGGTGCTGGTCTTGCGGGACGCGGAAGGTAACATTAACGCCTTTCATAATACCTGCCGTCATCGCGGCTCCCGACTCTGCTCAAAAGAGCGTGGCAAAGTAGCGAACCTGGTGTGTCCCTATCATCAGTGGACCTACGACCTGAAAGGCAATCTGTTATTTGCCGGCTCGGAAATGAATCAGGCATTTGATATGAAGCAGCACGGGCTGAAAAAGGCGCACTGCAAAACCGCCGGCGGCTTTATTTTTGTCTGTCTGGCTGATGCGACGCCACAGTCTGACTTTGACGCCTTTCTGGCCACCCTGGACGAATACATGGCGCCCTATGACGTGGAAAACACCAAACTGGCGGCAGAATCGCACATGTACGAAAAAGCGAACTGGAAACTGGTGCTGGAGAATAATCGCGAGTGCTATCACTGCGCCGGAAGTCATCCTGAACTGCTGAACAGCCTGCTGGAGTGGGACGATACCAACGATCCGCGCGCGCCGCAGAGCTTCCACGATTACTACAATAAACAGGCCGCACGCTGGGACGAACAGGGAATTCCCCATCGCCACCAGAGCTTTGGCCTGCGTAACCGCATCGTGCGGATGCCGCTGAAAGAGGGCACGAAGGCGATGACCATAGATGGTCGCGAAGGCTGCACCAGACTCATGGGGCGCTTTTTGAGTCACGATCAGGGTTCCATGCGCATCCTGCACCTGCCGAACTCCTGGAACCACATGCAGAGCGATCACTTTATTGTGTTCCGCGTGTTGCCCCTCTCGGCGCAGGAAACGATGGTCACCACCAAATGGTTTGTGCATAAAGACGCGGTGGCGGGTGAAGATTTTGATCCCGAGAAACTGCGTGCCGTCTGGGATGCGACCAATGAGCAGGATCGCGTTCTGGGGGAAGAAAACCAGCGTGGGATTAACTCTGTCGGCTATCAACCGGGCCCTTATTCGGAAACCTATGAGTTCGGCGTGATTAACTTTATCGACTGGTACAGCGAAACCATCCTCAAAAACGTGAAAGGCTGATGATATTCCTGCCTGGCGAGGATCAAGCCAGGCAGGATCAGCGTTGCCCTAGCGAATCACTCCCTCCTCCAGCAGCAGATCAAAGACCGCCTGCGCCATTTCCTCTACCGGTTTATTTTGCAGAACCTTTCCGCCGTCGCTCTGTGATTTGGCGGTTGCCGCTTTAAAGCGGTCAGCAGCCGTTTTGGCTTTGATCTTTTTGAGACGCTTCGGCCGTTTGACCGCCGGGGCAATCTGCCATTCCGCTCTTGCCGCATCCCGCACCTCAATGCCCGGCTGCGCCATAATCGTCGCCCGGCTTGCCGGACCAAAGGCGACCTGACGCGGTGCGCAGGCGGCCATGTCGACGCTGGCGATAAACGGCAGCGCAATGCGTAGCAACCGGCGCTGTCCCCGCGGCAGTGCCTGTAATACTTCGGCATCGGTGCCGTTCAGGCTGACGATTTCCGCCACGCCGACCACCACCGGCATCGCCAGCGCTTCCGCCAGCAGAAAAGGCAGCATACCGGACGACTCACCCCGCTCCGACCGGCCGCCGGTCAGGATCACGTCCGGCTGATCCTGACTAAGGTAATGGCTCAATACCGCCACCGCGTCGCCCTGTTCGTCCATGGCGAGCACGCGCAGCGCCTCCACGCCCATTCCGGCATAGCTGCGCAGCGCCGCATCATGCGGATCGCCCGCATGCAGGACTTCCAGGGTGTCCTGCGCTAGCGTCAGCCCAAGCTCTACCGCGCGGGCGTCCTGTTCCGCCCGACGGGCGCGTCCGGATTCCGGATGCCTGCCCACCGACACCAGCGCGGTGATACGGCAGCCGCTGTGTTGCACATTATGCTGCATGATGTAACTCCTCTTTGCGCCAGTCACGCACCCGCCGTGCCAGCGCTGCCAGAACCTCATCACTGTCGGCAATCACGCTGAGCGAGGCGCGGCTGACCATATCACAGCCGGGGTCGGTATTAATGGCAATCACCCGGTCACACTGCGCAATGCCCTGTAAATGCTGTACCGCGCCGGAGATCCCCACCGCCACATAAACCCGTGCCGTTACCCAGGTGCCAGTGGCCCCTACCTGACGGAAACGCGGCATATGACCGCTGTCCACCACGACACGGCTTGCGCCTTCGGTGGCCCCGAGAAGCGCGGCCGTGGCATGAAACTGTTCCCAGTTGCCGATGCCATTACCTGCCGACAGAATGAATTCCGCTTCGCCCAGCGGCACCGCAGCCGGATCGACCGGTATCAGGCCGCAGTCCTCAATACGTTTTGTCCGGATACTCAATGGCCCGATGCTGACCGGCAAGACCTCATGCCGGGTGTCGTCGATCGGTTCGGCGCACTCCTCCGCCAGCAACATCACGCGCGCAAGCGGTCGGGTAATATCCGCGCTGCCGCCTGCGGCACGGCTGATGCAGGTTTCCCCGGTTACGCGCCAGACCTGGGTTGCGGGCCGTTCGCCCGTGCGGGCGGCAAACCGGCAGCCAAGTTCGAAGCCGCCCGCGACGCTGTCCGGGAACAGCCAGAAACGCGGTGCCCACTCTTTTTCAACCGCCATCAGTGCATGAATGCGCTGCTCCGGGCGGTAGCCGGTATAGTGCTCGCCGCTGAGATGCAGCAGGCGATCCACACCGGCCGTCGCAAAGTCCCCTTCACGATGCTCGCCAAACACCACGGCCATCACCACGCCAGCGCCACCAGCATGCTGGATCAGCTGATGAGCCTGGCCCAGGATATCGCGATCGTGGCGGGTAAGGCGTCCGCCGGACATGTCGAGCACCACGGCCACGCAGTAATCGGGCTGCTCCACACGATAAAGCGGCCGTTCGACCGGATGATCAGCCCCGGCCAGACGCCGGCTGGCGAGCTGCACGCAGGCATTACCGTTCTCGCGGTCAATGCGCCTGAGGCCAGTCGGGCCGGTAAAGCCTACGACGTGTGGGTTTTTGCGCAGCAACCCTGACGGGCCGCGGCTCTCCGGCGGCGGCTGACACCGCTCCGCATGGTCGGGATGCAGGCGGTTGCGGCTGATCCACTCAAGGCGCGGATCGCGACGTATGATCGTTTCCATCAGATAACCTCCACAGCAATTTGGCGGTCGCGGATTTTCGCGGGCAGCGGTTTTTTGGGTTCGCTCAGCGCCTCAGCCACCAGTTCGGCGATGTCTTTTACCGCCGGACGTGGCCCGACAACGCCTTCCAGCATCGCGGTACACTGCTGGCAACCGACAGCGATCAGTTCCGCCCCGGTCTCTCTGGCATCCTCCATGCGCATATCGGCGATACGGCGTTCACCAGGAATATCCGTCACCGGCGCACCGCCCCCGCCACCGCAGCAGCGGGAACGAAAGCCGGATCGGGTCATTTCAGACAGCGTGATCCCCAGCTCCGCCAGCACTTCGCGCGGAGCGGCATATTCACCGTTATAGCGGCCGAGATAACAGGGATCGTGCCAGGTCACCTTGCCGCCCTTGTAATCCTTCAGGTCCAGGAGCTGTGCCTTAACCAGTTCGTTGATGAACGTCGTGTGGTGCAGCACCTCGTAGTCGGGCTGCGTGCCAGCCGGATAGTGTTCGGGATATTCATTCTTCAGACAGTGAAAGGCATGCGGATCGGTGGTGACGATGCGGTTAAAACGATACTGTTGCAGCGTCGCAATGTTACTTTTCGCCAGGCGCTGGAATGTGGCGTCATCGCCCAGCCGCCGCGCCACGTCGCCGCTGTCCCGTTCTTCATCGCCCAGCACCGCAAAACGCACATTGGCGGCCTTAAGAATATTGACGAAGGCGCGCAGGATACGCTGACTGCGCATATCAAACGCGCCGTCCGATACCCAGAACAGCACGTCGGTCTGTTTCACGTCGCGCATCAGCGGCAGGTTCTGGTCAGCCGCCCAGTGCGTACGGCTGCGCGGATTAAAGCCGTTCGGGTTGTCAGTGAGACTGAGGTTTTCCAGCACTGCCGCGCCCTTGCCTGGTGTTTGCCCCTTTTCCAGCGTCATAAAACGACGCATATCGACAATGGCATCAACGTGCTCGATCATCATCGGGCACTCCTCAACGCAGGCGCGGCAGGTCGTGCAGGACCATAACGTCTCTTCTTTAATCAGCCCGCCGACGATCGGTTGATGCGGCTGGCCGCAGGCCTCACCGACGGGTACACCGGGATAAGGGCTGCCCGCAAAACGGGCATCGTTGCCGCCTGCCATGCCGATCACCATGTCCTGAATCAGCTTTTTTGGGTTTAGCGGTTGACCCGCCGCAAATGCCGGGCACATTGCTTCGCACTTACCGCACTGGACGCAGGCGTCAAATCCGAGCAGTTGATTCCATCTAAAATCCGCCGGTTTTTCGACGCCCAGCGTCGGCGCATTGAGATCGACGCTTTTGAGTCCGGTTGAACGTCCGCCGCCAAAGCGTTCCGGCCGGCGATGAAAAGCCAGATGCAGTGCGCCCGCAAAGGCATGTTTCATCGGTCCGCCCCAGGCCAGGCCAAACACCATCTCACCCAGTCCCCAGATGATGCCCGCCACCAGAAGCAGCGCCAGCGCCCAGCGTCCGGCCTCGCCAAACCGATCCGAGATCGGCAATGTGGTGATAAAGAAGGTGAACGCAAACACCAGCAGACTTTTCGGCAGCCGCATCCAGGGGCCACGCGAAAGCCGGGCGGGCGGATTCCGGCGGCGATACCAGACAAACAGCGCGCCTGTAAACATGACAACCAGCGCGGCCGCCAGTACGCCATTGACCAGTACGTTGCTGATGCGAAAGAGGTGAACCGCCAGAATCAGTAACATTGACAGGACAAAGCCACCTGCGGTCGCCACATGGGTGCGCGACATGTATTTATCGCGTGCCACGACATGATGCAGATCGACCAGATAGCGCCGTGGCATGGCCAGCAAACCGCTCAGCAGGGCCACCTTTTCAGGTTGCCCGCGCCGCCAGAGCAGCATGCGCCTGACCATACCGATGAGGGCGAGTATCACTGCGCCAAGCAGTAACCAGGGAAGTAACCGATCGAGTACCATGATGTGCCCTTACCAGACAATTTCTGCGATGTGCAGCGCACGGGCTGCACGTCAACGACGGCGAATTACAGGTCCTTACACAGACGCAGTGCATCGTAAATCGCGGCGTGGGCATTGCGTTGCGACACGCAGTCGCCCAGGCGCCAGAGGATCATGCCACTGCCCGGCTGCGACAACACCGGCTGCGGTTTGATGTCAAACAGCGCCTCTACATCAATCTGCCCGTTGTTGCGCGATTCGGCTTTCAGCGCGTAGTACAGCGCCTCATCAGGACGCGTGCCGTTCTCGACCACGATCTGATCGACCACCCGCTCCTCTTTCTGGCCGGTATACTCATTTTCCAGCACCGCCACCAGCTTCTCGCCTTCGCGATACACTTTCTCCAGCGCCAGATCAGCGGTCATCACGACCGCTTTTTCATACAGGCTGCGATAGTAGGTTGGGAACGTCGTGCCGCCGATGCCAATGCCGGGTTTGATGTCGCCAGTGACCAGTTCGACTAACGCGCCGCGTGCCGCCAGGAAGTCGGCGGCGGACATACCAGAGAATTCACAAATGGCGTCGTACACCAGTACGTTTTTGCCCGGCTCCACCACGCCGTTGAGAATGTCCCAGCTGGAGACCACCCTCCCGTCGGCTGCGCCCCATTCCGGATTTTGTTCAAGGAAAGGTTGTCCACCCGTAGCGAGGATGCAGACATCCGGATTCAGGTCCCGGATCATCGCCGTATCCGCTGTCGTATCAGTCATAACGTTAACGTTAAGGCGCGCCAGCTCCATCGCTAACCAGCGCGTAATCCCCGCCATCTGGTCGCGCTGCGGCGCTTTGGCGGCAATGGTGATCTGCCCGCCCAGTTCACTGGCGCGCTCGATCAGCGTCACCTTATGACCGCGCTCGGCTGCCACGCGAGCGGCTTCCAGACCGCCAGGCCCGCCGCCGATGACCACGACGTTGCGCACAGGGCCGTCGGTTTTGGTAATGATATGCGGCAGCCCCATGTACTCGCGCGAGGTGGCCGCGTTCTGAATACACAGCACATCCAGCCCCATATACTGACGGTCGATACAGTAGTTCGCCCCGACGCACTGACGAATCTGGTCTACCTGATTCATTTTGATTTTGGCGATAAGGTGCGGATCGGCGATGTGGGCGCGCGTCATGCCGACAAAGTCCACATAGCCCGCGGCGAGAATGCGCTGTGCCTGATTGGGATCTTTAATATTCTGCGCATGGATCACCGGCACCGAGACCACTTCTTTAATGCCTGCCGCCAGGTGCAGGAACGGCTCGGGCGGATAGCTCATGTTGGGGATCACGTTAGCCAGCGTGTTGTGGGTGTCACAGCCGGAACCGACCACACCGAAATAATCGACCAGGCCGGTTTTATCGTAGTACGCGGCAATCTGGCGCATGTCCTCATGGCTGAGGCCGTCCGGATGGAACTCATCGCCGGTGATGCGCATGCCCACCACAAAGTCCGGCCCCACCGCGTCACGCACGGCAGTCAGGACTTCAAGGCCAAAACGCATCCGTTTTTCAAAGCTGCCACCCCATTCATCCGTGCGCTTATTGACGCGCGGCGACCAGAACTGGTCGATCATATGCTGATGCACGGCCGATAACTCGACACCATCCAGGCCGCCCGCTTTCGCCCGCACCGCCGCTTTGGCGAAATCGCCAATGATGCGCCAGATCTCCTCTTCCTCGATCGTTTTACAGGTGGCGCGGTGCACCGGTTCACGAATACCGGACGGCGACATCAGATTCGGCCAGTTTTCCCCATCCCAGCGTGAACGGCGACCCATATGGCTAATCTGAATCATGATTTTGCCGCCGTGCTGATGCACGGCATCGGCCAGATTCTGAAAGTGCGGAATGATACGATCAGTGCTCAGGTTGACCGAGCTCCACCAGCTCTGCGGACTGTCGATGGACACCACGCTTGAGCCGCCGCAGATACAGAGGCCACATCCTCCCTTCGCTTTCTCTTCATAGTATTTCACGTAGCGATCGGTGGTCATTCCGCCATCCGTGGCGTACACCTCGGCATGGGCCGTGCTGACAATGCGGTTGCGGATAGTCAGTTTATTTATTTTCAATGGCTCAAACAGCAGATCAAACTGTGACATAGCTTCACCTTCACGTAATTCTGATAGCCCGCCGCCAGCCAGCGGTTCCTTCAGGTCATGCGTCTTACGCAGCAGGCTGCGGCGCGTGCGTGTTTAGCGCGGCGAAACGGTGAAGATGCCGTAATCACAGCCCTCTTCCGCCGCACTCTGCGTCTGCACCGCCTGCGTTCTTACGCTGTAGCCCAGGCTTTCGGCGATCTGGTCCATGGCACCGGCAAACCAGCCGGTAAACATGTAGTCCACCTTACGGTTCACTTTGCCGTACTGATACACAAACGCGGAGTGATCGAGCCGGATGCGCGCAGTCCCCTGCTTCAGGTCCAGCGACTCGGTGGTAAAAAAGCCCCAGCCGCGCTGAGAAAGGCGTTTCATGTAGTGTTCAAACACCGCCTCACCCGAAAAACCGTGCAGTTCGGCCTCTTTCTGACACCAGTGCCAGGCGGATTTATAGCCCGCTTTGTAGAGGATCGCGGCATAGCGTTCTGCACCGATTTCCTCTTCGATGCCCATATGGTTATTCACAAAAAAGTGGCGCGGTACGTACAACATCGGTAACGCATCGGTGGTCCAGACGCCGGTTTCATCATCGACGCTGATAGGCATTTCAGGCGCATGTGCCATGGTTTAACCTCACGTGTTCACAGGAATGGGTAACGGATTTACTCGTTCCAGACATTGGCCAGCAGATTGAGCCAGTTTTCGCCCATAAATTTACGCACCTGCTTTTCGGTGAAGCCGTGACGTAACAAGGCGGCGGTTAAATTCGGGAATTCGCCCAAAGTACGAATGCCCTCCGGGTTGATGATCTTGCCGAAGTCCGTTAACTGGCGGGCGTAGCCTTTGTCGTGAGTCAGCCATTCGAAAAATGCCTGGCCATGTCCCTGGGTGAAATCGGTGCCAATGCCGATTTGGTCTTCCCCGACCCGGTTAAAGATGTAGTCGATGGCTTCGACATAATCCTCGATGGTGGAGTGAATACCGTTCTTTAAAAACGGGGTAAACATGGTGACGCCAACAAAGCCGCCGTGATCGGCAATAAACTTCAACTCTTCATCCGATTTATTGCGTGGGTGATCTTTCAGACCTGATGGCAGGCAGTGTGAGTAGCACACCGGTTTTTTCGAGGCGAGGATCACCTCTTTCGAGGTTTGCGCGCCGACGTGCGACAGGTCGCACAGCATGCCGACGCGGTTCATTTCCGCAACGACTTCATGGCCGTAGCCCGAGAGCCCGCCGTCACGCTCATAGCAGCCGGTGCCGACCAGGTTCTGCGTGTTATAGGCCATCTGCACCACACCGACACCCAGTTCTTTAAACACCTGGATATAGCCAAGCTGGTCTTCAAACGCATGGGCGTTCTGGAAGCCCAGCAGAATCCCGGTTTTGCCTTCGTCCTTAGCGCGGCGGATATCGCGCGTCGTGGTGACTTTGGTGACCAGATCGGCGTTTTGCGCAATCAGGTGATTCATCTCGACGATGTTATTCACCGTGCTCTGGAAGCCCTCCCACACGGATACCGTGCAGTTGGCCGCGGTGAGTCCGCCGCGGCGCATATCTTCAAACAGCGCTCTGTCCCACTTCGCAATGACCAACCCATCAATGACAATCGCAGAATCATGCAATTCAGTCGCGTTCATATCTTCCTCTCTGGTTTACGTCATAACCGGATGCGGCCTGATGAAAACAGAATAGGGTTTACGCGCGGGCAGAATTGTTCTGAAAACGTCACTTGCCTGACCGCTGGCGCAGATCAGGGCACAGAAAAACGGCAATACGTTGCGGGACCCGAAGCAAAAAACAGCCCCGAAAGGCTGTTTTTTGCTGACGCAGTGATGGGTAAGACAGGCGTCAGAGATTGCCCGGCAGCGTGACGGAGCCAAAGGTGGGTTCAAACCGCGCTTCGTTCAGAATACGCAGGGAGGTGGAGACGGTGCTTTCCTGCTGCCAGTTAGTCAGGCCGGGCAGGTCGGCCATGAAAAACTGCGTCAGCGTTTTGCCGCTTCCCTGGCTGTGAACGCCGCGCCGCTCTTCACGCGGCGGCACGCCAAGGTGTTCGCGATAGCATTTACTGAAGTGCGGCGTGGAAACAAAACCGCAGGCCAGCGCAATTTCAATAATCGACATGGAGGTTTGTTTTAATAACTGACGGGCGCGGAACAGACGCAGCTTTAAGTAGTAACGTGAGGGCGAACAGTGCAGATATTTCTGGAACAGCCGTTCAAGCTGTCGCCGGGACAGGCCCACGTATCCGGCCAGTTCATCCAGATCGATGGCCTCTTCGATATTGGCCTCCATCAGGGAAACGGCTTCGACCAGGCTGGGCTGGGCGGTGCCGAGTACATGGCGCAGGGGAATACGCTGGTAGTCGGACTCGTTGCGGACCCGGTCGCAGATAAACATCTCTGAAATGGCGGCGGTGAGCTGATGGCCAAAATGCCGTTGAATCATCGTCAGCATCATATCCATCGGTACAGTACCGCCACTGCTGGTCATGCGATCCTGCTCAATCACAAACAGCTGATTGGTGCAGATCACGCGGGGATAGGCTTCCTGCATGGAGGCTATGCATTCCCAGTGGGCGCTGCAGTGATAGCCATCCAGCAGCCCC
This sequence comes from Pantoea sp. PNA 14-12, assembly GCF_004364735.1. NCBI lineage: Bacteria > Pseudomonadati > Pseudomonadota > Gammaproteobacteria > Enterobacterales > Erwiniaceae > Pantoea > Pantoea sp. PNA 14-12. The sequence goes on from NZ_SOAJ01000002.1 coordinate 103,442, forward strand.
GCTTCCGCCAGCAGGTACGGGCCGGTACAGATGCCACCAATCAGGATCTTACGGCGCGCCAGACTTTGCAGCCAGCCAATCTGTCGACTGGAATAGCTGCGGGTAATGTTGACACCGCCGACCACAATCAGGACATCCAGTGCCGGCACGTTCGCCATCGAATGGTCGGGTGTAATGGCAATCCCGTCACTGGCGACAACGGGCGCGCCCTCTTCACTGACGGTATACCAGCTGTACAGCTCCTTGCCGCTCAGCTGGTTCGCCATGCGTAAGGGTTCAACGGCGGTTGCCAGCGCGATCATGGTGAAGTTATTCACCAGCAAAAAGCCTACGCTGCGCGTTTTATTTTCAGTAGAGGAACGTTTATGAATTGCGTCTGTATCGAACATGTGCGCTGACCTCTATTAGGCTTAACAGGAACATCACCCAGGGGTATTTCACCCAACTGCTTTCCAACACCTATAGAGTAAGCAACAGCCATGCCATTCGTCACCAGGTCGCACGACGCAAAAATGACACATAGTTAACATAAGCGAAACAAATGTTTGTTCAGCTTCACAGATTTGATCATTGCTGCCCTTTCAACGCAGGCAGGCTTCATAACGGTGCACTCGCTGAACCGTTTTAGTCATATGACGGTTTTATTGCACTGTTTTGTGACGTGTTTTTCTGGCTGTTTTTTATTCGAACCCATAAGCGCAAGTAACCAAAAGACAACACATCGTTAACATTCAATCGCGTTGACCGCCAGCCCGCCGCGCGAGGTTTCCTTGTATTTATCCTGCATATCCCGTCCGGTGTCGCGCATGGTGCGAATCACTTTATCCAGCGAAATAAAGTGCTGACCGTCGCCGCGCAGCGCCATCTGTGCCGCGTTTATCGCTTTCATTGCCGCAATGGCATTGCGTTCGATGCACGGCACCTGCACCAGTCCGCCAACCGGATCGCAGGTCAGACCGAGATTATGCTCCAGCGCAATCTCGGCAGCATTTTCGACCTGCTCGGGCGTGCCACCCAGCACCTCGGTCAGGCCGGCTGCTGCCATAGCACAGGCGGACCCCACCTCACCCTGGCAGCCGACTTCGGCCCCCGAAATGGAAGCATTTTTCTTGCACAGTGCGCCGATCGCCGCCGCCGCGAGCAGAAAATCGACCACATCGTCTTCGCGCGCCTGGGGTTCAAACTTCATGTAGTACATCAGTACCGCCGGGATAATACCTGCCGCCCCGTTCGTGGGCGCGGTAACCATACGCCCGCCTGCCGCATTCTCTTCATTGACCGCCAGCGCATAGAGGTTGATCCAGTCCATCGCCGACAGGGTTGAACTGATCACATTTTCCGCTGAGGCGCGGCACAGCGATCGGTAGAGCATGGGCGCTCGTCGGCGCACGTTAAGCCCTCCCGGCAGGATGCCTTCATTTTCCAGACCATTGGCAATGCACTGCTGCATCACCTGCCAGATCTGCGCCAGACCGGTCCGAATCCCGGCCTCCGTGCGCCAGACTTTTTCATTCTCCAGCATCAGTGCACTGATGCGTAACTGCCGGTCCGCACAGTGTGCCAGCAAAGCGGCGCCGCTGTTAAAGTCGTAGGGCAGCGTGCACTGTGGCACCCGATGTGCCGACGCCAGCGCCTCATCCTCATCCAGCACAAATCCGCCCCCAATGGAGTAATACACGGTCGAACGGCTTTGCCCGTTGCGGTAAAACGCGCTCAGGCGCATCGCGTTCGGATGGTAAGCAAGCACATCATCGACAAACAGCAGGTCCTCATGGCTGTCGAACGCAATGTTTTCTCCCCAGGGCAGCGTGAGGGAGCCGGTTTCATCAATCGCCTGTATCGTGCTGTTGATCGTAGCGGGATCGACGGTATCGGGTGAGGCGCCCATCAGCCCCATCAGTACCGCTTTATCCGTACTGTGCCCGCGCCCGGTGGCGCTGAGCGAACCAAACAGTTCGACTTTGATGCGGTAAATCATCCCACGATCCTCACGGTGACCGAGCGGTTCGACAAAGCGTTGTGCCGCGCGCATAGGGCCAACGGTATGTGAACTGGAGGGACCAATTCCGACTTTGAACAGATCGAAGACACTGATACTCATGTTGCGCTCCCGGGCTTATGCCTGCCGTTGAGTGAATGACAGCCGCATTATCTGCGCGGATGAAAAACAAGAGATGCCGGATAACGACGTATTTGGCGATGAATTCGCCATGTTTTGCCCTTTCTGCCGTTCCTCACCGTTCAATGTGTCCGCCTTGCGTGGGTATGTCGCAAATTGACATCGCCGGGGCGCTACCAAACATTCCGGCATCGGTGGCGCTGGTTATTATCCCTCCCACATTCACTCTACCGCTGCCCTGAACGGTTCAGGCCCAAAGCAGGCGCTGCGTGGTTATCCGGGCAAGGAGAAAAGCATGTTTGCGAAGCGCGACGATATTCAAAGCTTTGACAGTGAACTGTGGCAGGCCATTGAACAGGAAGCGGTGCGTCAGGAAGAGCATATTGAGCTTATCGCCTCCGAGAATTACACCAGCCCGCGCGTGATGCAGGCTCAGGGTACGGTACTGACCAATAAATATGCAGAAGGCTATCCGGGGAAGCGCTACTACGGCGGCTGTGAATATGTCGACGTAGTCGAAAAACTGGCAACAGAACGTGCCTGTGCGCTGTTTGGTGCCGATTACGCTAACGTGCAGCCCCATTCGGGTTCGCAGGCGAATGCGGCGGTCTATATGGCGTTGTGCCAGCCGGGCGATACCATTCTGGGCATGAGCCTGGCGCACGGTGGTCATCTGACGCACGGCGCCCATGTCAGCTTCTCCGGCAAAATTTACCGTGCCGTACAGTACGGCCTGAATGAAGCCAGCGGCGAAATTGATTATGAACAGGTCGAAGCGCTGGCGCTGGAACATCGGCCGAAAATGATCGTCGCCGGTTTCTCGGCCTACTCACGCGTCGTGGACTGGGCGCGCTTCCGCGCCATTGCCGATAAGGTCGGTGCCTGGCTGTTTGTCGACATGGCGCATGTGGCGGGCCTGGTCGCGGCGGGCCTTTATCCCACTCCACTGCCCTATGCCGATGTGGTCACTACCACCACGCATAAAACCCTGCGCGGTCCGCGCGGCGGCCTGATTCTGGCAAAAGCCAACCCCGAGCTGGAGAAAAAGCTCAACGCTGCCGTGTTTCCGGGCGGCCAGGGCGGTCCGTTGATGCATGTGATCGCCGCCAAAGCCGTCGCCTTTAAAGAGGCCATGCAGCCTGACTATACCGACTACCAGCGTCGCGTGGTCAACAATGCCCGCGCGATGGCCGACGTGTTTATGACGCGTGGCTACGATGTGGTCTCAGGCGGCACCGACAACCACCTGTTTTTACTCAGCCTGATTAAACAGGGGCTGACCGGTAAAGCGGCCGATGCGGCGCTGGGACGCGCCAACATTACCGTCAACAAAAATGCCGTTCCCGGCGATCCACAATCCCCGTTTGTGACCTCCGGTCTGCGCATTGGCGCGCCGGTTGTTACCACGCGCGGCTTCAGCGAAGCGCACTGTCGCATGCTGGCCGGCTGGATTGCCGACATCCTGGATGTGATGAACAACGCCGACATGCTGGAGACGAAGATTGCTCAGGTGAAGCAGCAGGTGCTGTCCCTGTGCGCGGACTTCCCGGTTTACCGTTAGGCCAGGCGGCCACCGGCTTCGGTCGGCGGCGCGGTTTTATCGTCTGTCAATTCGCCCACGCGCGAGAGTTACTGGAGTAGAAATGATGCAACGCTATTCAGGATTTGGCCTGCTCAGGCACAGTCTGAGCTATCACGAGAACTGGCAGAAAGTCTGGCGCAACCCCACCCCGCAGAAACGCTACGACGTTATTATCATCGGCGGCGGGGGGCACGGTCTGGCTACCGCCTACTATCTGGCGAAAGAGCACGGCATCACCAACGTGGCGGTGCTGGAAAAAGGCCATCTTGGCGGCGGCAACATCTGCCGTAACACCACGATTGTGCGCTCCAACTACCTGTGGGATGAATCCGCAGCGCTGTATGAGCACGCCATGAAATTATGGGAAGGCCTGTCACAAGCGCTGAACTACAACCAGATGTTCTCTCAGCGTGGGGTTTATCACACCTGCCATACGTTGCAGGACCTGCGCACCAATGAACGACTGGCGAATGCCAATCGCCTGCAGGGCATCGACAACGAGATGGTTTACGGCGACCAGTTACAGAAAGAGATCCCCGCACTGGACTGCAGCAAAGATGCGCGCTATCCGGTACTGGGCGCGTCGGTACAGCGGCGCGGGGGCAATGCCCGTCACGATGCGGTGGCCTGGGGTTATGCCCGTGCGGCGGACAGCCTGGGCGTCGATCTGATTCAGAACTGTGAGGTCATTGATATGGAAATCAGTGACGGCAAAATCACCGGCGTCAAAACCCGCCACCACGGCGTAATTAAAGCGGATCGTGTGGGGTGCGTCACCGCCGGTAACTCTGGCGTGATGGCCAAAATGGCCGGCTTTGAGTTGCCGGTTGAATCCCATCCGCTTCAGGCGCTGGTCTCCGAGCCGATCAAGCCCTTCCTGGATACCGTCGTCATGTCCAACCATGTGCATGGCTATATGAGTCAGTCAGATAAAGGTGATCTGGTCATCGGCGCAGGTATTGATGGCTGGGTCGGCTATGGTCAGCGCGGCTCCTACAGCGTCATCGAACACACCATTCAGGCCATTGTTGAGCTGTTTCCGTGCACCAGCCGTGTCCGCATGAACCGTCAGTGGGGCGGCATTGTCGACACCTGCCCGGATGCCAGCCCGATTCTCTCGTCCACCCCGGTGCGCAACCTGTTCTTTAACTGCGGCTGGGGCACCGGTGGCTTTAAGGCTACGCCTGGCTCCGGCAACCTGTTTGCCCATCAGTTAGCGCACGGCACGCCGCACCCGATTGCCGAACCCTTCGCCCTGTCCCGGTTTTATACCGGTGCGCTGGTCGATGAACATGGCGCCGCAGGCGTAGCCCACTAAGGAGTGACAACATGCTGCACATTTACTGTCCTCACTGTGGTGAGTATCGCGAAGAAGAAGAGTTTCATCCCCGTGGCCAGGCGCATATCGCGCGGCCTGCTAACCCGGATCAGTGCAGTGATGAAGCGTGGGGAACCTTTCTCTATTTCCGTAAAAACCCGCGCGGATTACATCACGAACTTTGGGTGCACAGCGCGGGATGCCGCAAATTCTTTAATCTGGTACGTGATACCCAGACCTATGAGATCAAACAGGTTTACACACTCAACGAACAGCCTGAATCCCGTGAACACGCGTAAGGAGCGGAGCGCATGAGCCAGAAGAATCGCCTGCCGTCCGGCGGCAGAATTAACCGTTCCAGTACGCTGACTTTTACGTGGAATGGCAAGCCGTATCAGGGCTATGAAGGCGATACCGTCGCCTCCGCCCTGCTCGCCAACGGTATTGATATTGTCGGTCGCAGTTTTAAATACAGCCGTCCACGCGGCATTGTCGCCGCCGGCGCTGAAGAGCCGAACGCAGTGCTGCAGCTTGGCGCGACAGAAGCCACGCAGGTGCCAAACGTGCGCGCTACCCAGCAGGCCCTTTATGACGGCCTGGTCTGTTCGGCCACCAACGGCTGGCCGTCTGTCGAATCCGACCTGATGAGCCTGGTAGGCAACCTTGGCGGCAAAGTGATGCCGCCGGGGTTTTACTACAAAACCTTTATGTATCCGCAATCAATGTGGCCGACCTATGAGAAATTCATCCGCAAAGCCGCCGGTCTGGGTCGCGCGCCACGCGAAAAAGATCCCGATATCTATGACGCCATGAACCAGCATTGCGATCTCATGGTTGTGGGCGGCGGGCCTGCGGGCCTGATGGCGGCACTCGCCGCCGGTCGCAGCGGCGCCCGCGTCATCCTGGCGGATGAGCAGGATGAATTCGGTGGCCATCTGCTTGCCAGCCGGGAACAGATTGACGGCAAACCGGCGATGGAATGGGTCAAAAAGGTGGTGGCGGAACTGGCGACGATGCCGGAGGTGACGCTGCTGACGCGCGCCACGGTGAATGGCTATCACGACCATAACTTTCTTACCGTTAACGAGAACCGAACCGACTACAAAGGCGATCGCGCTGCGGCGGCCCAGGTTCGCCAGCGTATGCACCGCGTCCGGGCACACTGGGTCGTGCTGGCCACCGGTGCCCAGGAGCGACCGCTGGTGTTTAGCCATAACGATGTACCGGGCTGCATGATCCCTTCTGCCATCTCCACCTACATCAACCGCTATGGCGTGGTGCCCGGTCACCAGCTGGTGCTGATGACCACCAATGACAGCGCTTACCGAACCGCGCTCGACTGGGCTGATGCGGGACGCGAGGTGGTCGCCGTGGTAGATACCCGAACCGTGACCAAAGGTGAACTGGCCGCCGCTGTTCGTGGCCGCGGTATTCGAATCATCACCGGCAGTGCCGTTATTGAAGTAAAGGGCAAGAAGCGCGTCAGCGGCGTCACGATTGCCGCCCTGGATAAAAAAGGTGAGGCGATCGCCGGCAAGCCCTTTTCCCTCACCTGCGACACCGTAGCCAGCTCTGGTGGCTGGAGCCCGGTTATTCATCTGGCGGGCCATACCGGCAGCCGTCCGGTCTGGAATACGGACGTGACGGGTTTCCTGCCCGGGCCGACACATCAGAAGCAGTTGACGGCAGGCGGCATCAACGGGCGCTATGCGCTTGATAACGTGCTGCAGGAAGGCATCAATGCCGGGCAGGACGCTGCGCTGAAGCTGGGACTGACGCCGGTCGAGGTCGCCCTGCCCGATGTGAAAAAGTGGCTGGAACATCCTCCTGCCGCCCTGTTCCATATTCCGCACATCAAACCGATCAGCCGCGCACCCAAGCAGTTTGTGGATTTGCAGAATGACGTTACGGCCGCCGGTATCGCTCTGGCAACGCGGGAAGGGTTTGAAGCGATTGAGCACATTAAACGCTATACGGCAATGGGGTTTGGCACCGATCAGGGAAAGCTGGGCAACATCAACGGCATGGCGATTGCCGCCAAAGTGATGGGCAAGAGCATCCCCGAGACCGGGACCACGGTATTTCGTCCGAACTATACGCCGATCGCCTTTGGCGCTATCGCGGGGCGTAACTGTGGCGAACTGTTTGAACCCAAACGCTTCACCGCCATGCACCCCTGGCATGTCAGGCAAGGTGCGATGTTCGAGGATGTCGGCCAGTGGAAGCGCCCCTGGTACTACCCGCGTGCCGGCGAAACGATGCAACAGACGCTGGATCGCGAATGTCGTGCGGTGCGCAATGGCGTGGGCATTCTGGATGCGTCCACGCTGGGCAAAATTGATATTCAGGGCAAAGATGCCCGTGAGTTTATCAGCCGTGTTTATACCAACGCCTGGGCCAAACTGGGCGTCGGCAAATGCCGTTACGGTCTGATGTGCGGCGAAAGCGGCATGGTGTTCGACGATGGCGTGACGTCATGCCTGGCGGAAAACCACTTCCTGATGACCACCACCACCGGCGGCGCGGCACACGTCATGGAATGGCTGGAGTTGTACCATCAGACCGAATGGCCGGAGCTGGAAGTGTTCTTTACCAGCGTGACCGATCACTGGGCCACGATGACCGTATCCGGCCCCGACAGCCGCAATTTACTGGCTGAACTGTGCAGCGACGTCTCGCTGGACAAAGAGACCTTTAAGTTTATGGACTGGCAGGAAGGCAAGGTAGCGGGCGTACCGGCACGACTCTTCCGTATCTCCTTTACCGGTGAGCTGTCGTTTGAGATCAACGTACAGGCCAATTACGGCCTGTACGTCTGGGAGAAACTCTTTGCGCACGGCGCAAAATACGATCTGACGCCTTACGGCACCGAAACCATGCATATCCTGCGCGCCGAGAAGGGATTCATCATTGCCGGTCAGGACACCGACGGCTCGGTGACGCCGCACGATCTCAATATGAGCTGGTGCGTCGCGGACACAAAACCGTTCAGCTATATCGGCAAACGCGGCATGGCGCGGGCTGACTGCGTGCGTGACCAGCGCAAACAGCTGGTCGGGCTGAAAACACGCGATCCTATGATCGTCTTGCCGGAAGGCGCACAGGCGGTGGCCGATCCTGCTCAGCCTGTCCCGATGGATATCCTGGGCCACATCAGCTCCAGCTACTGGAGCGCTAACCTGAATCGCAGCATCGCCATGGGCTTTATCAAAGGCGGGCTGTCTCGCATGGGCGAAACCGTATTCTACCCGCTGGCCGATGGCCGGGTGGTCGAAGCGGAAATCTGCAGCACGGTCTTTATCGATCCGAAAGGAGAACGTCAACATGTCTGAAACCCTCTTACCTGAAACCAAACCGGCAAAGACTGTCAGACAGATGGCGGTCATGGATCAGTGTGCGCCTGCGCAGGTACGCGCCGAATCCCCTCTGCATCACGCCGGGCTGGACAAGCTGGCGGCCAGCCATGCGCAGCCCGGTGGCGTTCAGCTGCGCGAACAGGCGCTGCTGGGCCATCTGGTGCTGCGCGGTTCACAGCAGAACCGGAGTTTTATGCGGGGTTGCCTGACGGTGCTGGGTGTAGCGCTGCCCACCGTCCCCCTTACCTCCTGTGAAGAGGGCGACATTTCTGTGCGCTGGCTGAGTCCCGACGAGTGGCTGGTGGTTCTGCCAATGGATCAGCTGTTTCCGGTGGAAAAAGCGTTGCGCGCAGAGATTGACGGTCACTACTCCGTGGTCAACGTCAGCGGCGGACAGACGATACTGACGCTCTCCGGCAAACATGCCATTGATGTGCTGAAGAAAAGCACGGTGTTGGATCTCCATCCCCGTGCGTTCCCGGTGGGCAAAGTCGCAGGTTCGGTATTTGCCAAAAGCAGCGCACTGATCCGCCGGACCGGCGAAGACCGCTGGGAACTGGTCGTCCGTCGTAGCTTCGCCGACTACATCTGGTTGTGGTTACAGGATGCCAGTCGTGAATATGGCCTGACCATTACGAAGTAATGCCCTGTTGTGCCGGCCGGACGCGTTTCCGACGGCACGCGTTTCTCTTCTTCACAGGAGCTGCCCATGAGCGCGCTGCCCGATTCATGGATTTTTACCGCCAGTTGCCCGAGTAAACTGGGTACCGTGGATGTTGTGACCCGATTCATGGCAGAGTCCGGTCACTACATCAATGAAATACACTCTTTTGATGACAGGGTCAGTCACCGTTTTTTTATTCGCGTTGCCTTTTCACCCGCCTCCCCCTTCAGTACCGACCTTTTTCGGGATAATTTCACGCCGCGCGTGATGCCCTTTGAAATGCACTGGCAACTCACGCCGCCGCAGCATCGCGAACGCGTCGCTATTCTGGTGTCTAAATTCGATCACTGTCTTAACGATCTGTTATTTCGTCACCGCACCGGCCAGCTCAATATTGATGTCCCGCTGATCATTTCTAACCATCCCGATCTCTGTTCCCTGGCCGAATGGCACGGTATTCCTTATTACCATCTGCCGGTAAATAACGCGAACCGCGCCGAACAGGAAGCCCGCATTATGGCGCTGCTGGCGCAGCATCATATCGACCTGGTAGTGCTGGCCCGTTATATGCAGGTCCTGTCACCTGCGATGTGCGAAAAACTCGACGGAAAAGCCATCAATATTCATCACTCCCTGCTGCCGGGCTTTAAAGGCGCGCGCCCTTACCATCAGGCCTGGGAAAAAGGGGTAAAAATGGTCGGCGCCACTGCCCACTATGTGAATAACGATCTGGATGAAGGGCCGATTATTACCCAGGGCATTCAGAGCGTCGATCACGCCCTTTATCCGGATGACCTGATTAGTCGTGGACAGGATATTGAGCGGGTAACGTTATTTAATGCCGTGCGTTATCACGTCGAAAAACGGGTGTTTTTAAGCGGCAAACGTACGGTGGTGTTCAGCTGAATGAAAGGAAAGGCGACTGATAGCCGCACTCTTGCACCACAGGAAAACAGGGATTGTCAGGGATGAGCGAAACGATGTCCGTTAACTAAAACAGAGCCAGCCCGGCGTGCTGAGGGTGGCATTAACAACAACGAACAAATCGCGAGGAAATGATTATGGCAGACGCCAGAGATCCCATGCTGCCTGACGGGGACGTCGCACCTTATGATACTGATTATCAGGTGGGGCAGGACAATATCGTGGTAAATGTTGGCCCCTTCGGTCTGGATATTCACAACCGGGTATTTGTTCTCTCCGGGATGGTCATTATTGCCTTTATCGTTTTAACGCTCGTCTTTCAAAGTGATGTGGCACCGCTGTTTAAAGGAATGCTGAACTGGCTGACCACCCGACTCGACTGGTTCTTTATCAGTGCCGGAAATATTTTTGTTCTTCTCTGTCTCGGCCTGATTATTTCCCCCCTCGGTAAAGTGCGCCTCGGTGGCACGCTGGCCCGCCCTGACTACAACTACGTGACCTGGTTCTCCATGCTGTTTGCCGCCGGAATGGGCATTGGCCTGATGTTTTATGGCGTTTCCGAGCCTTTGTCGCACTTCTCCAGCTCAATGGGTGGCACCGTTGTGGAAAACGGTGTACGTACCGACTGGGCTCCCCTGAATGGCGCAGTTGGCGCGGCCGACAATGCGCAGCAGCTGGCGATGGCCGCCACGATTTTTCACTGGGCGCTGCATCCCTGGGCCATTTACGCCTTTCTGGCATTAGGTCTGGCGCTGTTCTCTTTCAATAAAGGTTTACCGCTGACGATCCGCTCGCTGTTTTATCCGCTGCTGGGCGACGCGGTGTGGGGCTGGCCGGGACACATCATTGATATCCTGGCTGTACTGGCGACGCTGTTTGGTCTGGCAACCTCGCTGGGGCTGGGCGCTTCCCAGGCGGCGTCCGGCCTGAATTTTCTGTTTGATGTGCCATTAGGACAAACTACGCAGATTGTCCTGGTGATCGTCATCACCGCGATTGCCACCTTTTCGGTGGTGGCCGGGCTGGATGTCGGCGTACGGCGGTTATCTGAAGCCAACATGATTCTGGCTGGGTTACTGCTGCTGTTTATCATTGTGGTCGGCCCTACCCTGATTTTGTTTAGCGGTTTTTTCTCAAACCTGGCTTCCTATCTTGCGTTTTTGCCCGCCCTGTCGAATCCGGTTGCCCGCCCTGACAGCAATTTTGCCGCAGGCTGGACCTCGTTTTACTGGGCATGGTGGATCTCATGGTCGCCCTTTGTCGGGATGTTCATTGCACGCATCTCGCGTGGTCGCACGGTGCGTGAATTCATGATCTCGGTACTGCTGGTGCCGTCACTGGCCTGCATGCTGTGGATGACGGTGCTGGGCGGCACCACCATTCATCAGTATTTCACCGAAGGCTATCAGAGCATTGCCGATGCTGTTCTGCCGCTGCAGTTGTTCACCATGCTGGATACGTTGCCGCTGGCAAAAATCACCTGCGTGGTGGCGATTATTCTGGTGGTGGTGTTTTTTGTGACGTCGGCGGATTCGGGCACGCTGGTCATCGATATTATTGCTTCCGGTGGCAAGATCGACTCTCCCACTTCACAACGCGTGTTCTGGTGCGTGTTTGAAGGGCTGGTTGCGATAACGTTGATCCTCGGCGGTGGGCTGGATGCACTACAGGCGATGGTGGTCTCGACCGGGCTGCCGTTCGCACTGGTCTTGCTGATCGCCTCAGTCGCGGTGGTGAAAGGACTGATGTCAGAACCGCGGCTGGCACGTTCTGCCCCTGCGGTGCGTAATCAATAAGTCAGCGTTGAGCGGACCGCGCAGGTCAGGCTGTCCGCTGTGGCAGAAAAGGAGGTCACCGTGCAGTCAGCCCATCAGGAAATTATCGACTTCATTCAGCGCTATCCGCCGTTTGACACCTTACCGCTCACGGCGCTGGCGCGCATCGCCGCGCACATTGAGGTCAGCTATTTCAAAGCCGGAACGCCTGTTCTCACCTTTGGCCAGCCTGTCGATGCCTGGTATGTGATTCGCAGCGGCGCGGTGGAAATCTACCGACGCAATGGCGATCTGTATAACCGACTGACGGCCGGGGGCTATTTTGGCGAATTTGGTTTGTTGCGCGAAAACAGCGTACGCTTTCCGGTGACCGCGCTGGAAGATACGCTGACTTACCTGATCCCGGCCCCGATTTTTAATGCGCTGTTTCGCAAATACGAGGAATTTGCCGATTTAGTGGAAGTGGAGGACCGCACCCGTCTCCGGCAAACCGTGGCGCGCACAGAAGAGGCTAACGGCCTGATGGCCTCCCGCATTGAGGCCCTGATTAGCCGACCGCCCGTTACCCTCGACAGCCGGGCCACGGTGCGCGACGCCGCGGTGAAAATGAGTAAAGAGGATGTCTCCTCGCTGTTGATCGTGACGCCGATGGCAGAAGTTAACCCCGCCGTCAGGCCGGCGCTGACCGGCATCGTGACGGATAAAGACCTGCGTGAGCGGGTCATCGCGGGTGGACTCGGGTTTGAGACACCGGTGAAGGCGATCATGACCGCACCGCTGAACCATGTGGAACATTATCAGCTGGTGTCTGAAGCGATGCTGACCATGATGCAGCACAATATTCATCATCTGCCGGTGATGAAAAACGGCTGTCCTGTCGGCGTGATTTCACAATCGGACATTATCCGCTACGAATCGCAAAACAGTCTGTTTATCGTCAGCCGCATTTTTCACTGCCAGCGCCCGGACGAACTGAGCGCCCTGAAAAACGAGGTACGTGCCTGTTTCAGCCGCATCGTACGTGAAGATGCCAACTCGCAGATGACTGGCCGCGCCATGGCGGTCATTGGTCGCAGTTTCACGCAGCGCCTGCTGGCGCTGGCCGAGGCGGAACTGGGGCCGCCGCCGGTCCCCTACTGCTTTATTACCCTGGGTTCGATGGCCCGCCAGGAGCAACTGCTCGTCACCGATCAGGATAATGCCCTGATCCTGGATAACCGTTATGACCCACTGCGCCATGCGCCCTATTTTATGGCGCTGACCCGGCGCGTGAGTGACGGGCTGGACGCCTGCGGCTATCGCTACTGCAAGGGAAATATCATGGCGACAAACAGCCGCTGGTGTCAGCCGCTCTCCGTCTGGGAACGCTATTTTGATGAGTGGATCGATTCGCCCTCACCGCAATCGCTGCTGGACAGCGCGATTTTCTTCGACCTGGACGCCGTCTGGGGCCAGGTGGAATGGGGAGAACAGCTTAACCAGCGTATCAGACACAAAGCGCGGCACAACGCCCGTTTTCTCGCCTGTCTGGCGCGCAATGCCTTGCTGCGAAAGCCGCCGCTGGGGTTCTTTAAAAACTTTGTGATGGAGCCCTCCGGCCAGCATACGCAATCCATTGATATGAAACGGCGCGGAACGGCCCCGCTGGCCGATCTGATTCGTGTGCATGCGCTGGCGGCGGGCGCAACGGCGCATAACTCCTTTGATCGGCTGCAGACGATTATGCAGGCCGACATTTTGCCCCACGGACGCGGTCAGGATCTGCGGGATGCGCTGGAGTTTATTTCGATGGTGCGCATCCGCCACCAGGCGCAGGATGTGGAGAACGGCCAGGAACCGGACAACCGGATTGAACCGCTTAATCTGTCTGACTTTGAGCGCAAGAATCTGAAGGATGCCTTTCAGATCCTCAGCAATGCGCAAAAATTTTTAAAATATCGCTATCAGCCAGGGCGGAGCGTTTAATGCTGCATATCAATAAAGCATTGCTGTCGCCCTGTGTCCGCGCCCGCCAGGACAGCGTGCTGCCGCAGGACTGGCCCGCCGTCCTCGCCAGACGGGCCAGGGAAACGCGCCATGCCGCGCTGAAAAACTACTACTTGTCTGGCATGCCGTCACCCGATACACCGTTGTCCGACGTTCCCTTACTGGCGATGGATTTTGAAACCACCGGCCTGAATCCTCAGCATGACGATATTGTCAGTATCGGTTTACTGCCGATGAGCCTGTCGCGCATCCGTATCCAGGGCAGCCAGCACTGGATACTGAATCCGCGTGCCGACCTGCGAACAGAGTCGGTGGTTATTCACGGCATCACACATTCCGCAATTGCCCGCGCCCCGGACCTGAATGCTGTGCTGCTCAGGCTGCTGGCAATGATGACGGGAAACGTGATGGTGGTCCATCACAAAGGGATCGAACAGCCTTTTCTGGATGCAGCATTTAAAAAGCGCATTGGCGAAGGCATTGTGTTCCCCTGTATCGATACGCTGGCGCTGGAGGCGCGCGTTATTGCGGCACAGCGGCAAAACGGCTGGCGACAGAAATGGTGGCGACCGCGCCCCCGACTGTCGTTGCGCCTGTCTGACTGTCGGGCCCGTTATCATCTGCCGCACTATCCGGCCCACAACGCGCTGACCGATGCGCTGGGCTGCGCCGAACTGTTGCAGGCGCAGATTGCGCATCATTTCTCAGCCAGCACGTTGCTTGGCGATCTTGGGTGACCCGTCGGGTCACGCTTTCTCTGACGTGTTGACACCGCAATGGGTGATAAGCACTTCCCCTGCGATGCTGCACAGTCCCTGGCCTGCTTCGCGCCGATGCCGCCCTCGCTATGCGGAGGAATGCTTATGTCGCAGTTTTATGCGCCGCCAGCGAGGCCATCAGAAGATAACCCGGGCGGGTGCCCGGTTGGTGACCTTTATGCCTCACACCGGCTCCTTGCGGGCGACCGTCCCCACGTGCTTTACCGCACCCTGTTGCCGCGAATGCGGATGTGAGGCGTCATCCTGCAAAGAAATACGTGAGGTTTCGGGCAAGCTCAGCCCGCCCGCCAGCGCCAGCACCGCGACCGCAACAAGATAAAAGGCCGGTGACAGCGTATTGCCTGTGTAGTCAATGAGCCAGGTTGCCACCAGCGGTGCGGTGCCGCCGAAAAGCGTATAGGCCAGATTGTAGGTAATGGCAGAGGCGGTATACCGTGCCCGCGTGGGGAAGACTTCGGAGAGTAACGCGGCCGTCACGACGCCCGAAAACACCGCCCCCGTCGCTAACAGCATATCCCCGAGGATGGCGGCCCAGAGCAGGCCCGAACTGGCCAGCCACCAGGCCGGTAAGACACTTACGATCACCCATCCGCCCGTGACAGCCACTGTCTTTCTTCTGCCTATCCCGTCACAAAGCGCTCCCGCTACCGGACAGAGCCCCGCCGCAAACAGCAGCGCGAGGAAGGAGACCAGCAAGGCCGAGGCCCGACTGAAGTGGCCCTGCAACTGGAGAAAGGTCGAGAAGTAGGTGGTAAACATATAAAACGTCAGCGCGGTTAAGGCGATAAAGGCCCCCAGCCGCAGGATGTTTCCTGTCTGCTGGCGTAACGTGTCAGCAAGTGCCGCATGTGTTCCCGCCTCTTCGCGACGTGCAGCCCGGAAAGCAGGCGTCTCTTCCATACGAATGCGCAGATAAATCCCCACCAGCCCCAGTGGGGCCGCAATCAGAAAAGGAATACGCCAGCCCCACGCGCGCATCTGATCCTGGCCCAGCGCGGCGTCTGACAGAAAAGTGATAACTGCCGCAGCCGCGAAAGCAGAAAACGTCGAGACCGTGATAAAGCTTCCGTACCAGGCGCGTTTACGTGGCGGTGAATGCTCCATCACATAGGCGCAGGCTCCGGCATATTCCCCTCCTGCCGAAAATCCCTGAATACAGCGGGCCAGCGTCAGCAGAATCGGGGCCATGATCCCCAGATGCCTGTCGGTCGGAAGCAAGCCAATCAGCGTGGTCGCGCCCGCCATCATGAGTACCGTCAACGATAAGATACGTTTACGCCCGTATTTATCCCCCAGCATACCGAATATCACCCCACCTAATGGCCGCAAGGCAAACGCCACGGCAAACACCAGGAAAGTCTGTAATAAGGCGGTCTGCGGAAGTGCCTGTGAAAAAAAGTTTTGGGCAATAATCGTGGCCAGGAAACCATAAACGGCAAAATCAAACCACTCGACAAAATTACCTATAGCGGCAGCGGCTGTTACCTTTCTGAGCGTAGCGGGCGACGCGGGCGTAACAATATTCATTGTCCTGTTCCTTCTACGTAATGATTAACACTCAGCGACCATTGCGGTTGATGATATATTGCGGTCGATATGCCAGAAATAACCGTCAGCGATACGGTAATCCTCTGGCGATAACGATCGCAGGGTATTCAGGCACGATATTCTGACGCGTTATTTCGTAACTGCCGGGTTATTGCAATCCTTAATTAAAACCTGACCGCCTGAAAAAAATGAAGTCAACACGCGTGAGCTAATTTATTTTTATCATAGCACTGTCTGACGTGAAATAACGGCATAGGAAAAGCCTATGTAATAATAAGCGACGTTGTCGCCGACAGATAATTACAGGTCGTTTTTATTAAAATCATTTTATTTATTTTCGACAGGATGTCCGGACAGGCTTTATTGCACAATGGCGATCTGTTTTTATTATTTCTGTCGATGTCGCCATTCTGCGTTTTTTCCCGTCCCGATGTCGTTGTCAGATCATTTAAGCACCACTGACTTGCTTACACTGCCTTTGCAGACCGGTAAGTACCTCACCCTACATGCATGATACCGCGCTGCCAGACAGACCTCTTAATCAGCCAGACAGGACATTACTATGGGAAACGCTTCCAATAAAGGTGTGGTATATCAGGGGCCCGGTAAGGTTGAAGTGATGGATATTGCCGATCCGAAATTCGTCAGCCCCGCGGGTAAAAAAATCGATCACGCGGTCATCATCAAAGTGCTGTCGACCAATATCTGTGGCTCCGATCAGCACATGGTACGTGGACGCACCACCGCACCGGCGGGCATGGTGCTGGGGCATGAAATTACCGGCGAAATCATTGAAAAAGGCACCGACGTTGAAATGCTTAACGTGGGAGATATTGTCTCTGTCCCCTTCAACGTGGCCTGCGGACGTTGTCGCTGCTGCCGGGAACTGGATACCGGCGTGTGCCTGACGGTTAATCCGGCACGCGCTGGCGGCGCATTCGGCTATGTCGATATGGGCGGCTGGGTTGGCGGACAGGCGAAATATGTCATGGTGCCGTATGCCGATTTTAACCTGTTGAAGTTCCCTGACCGGGATCAGGCGCTGGCAAAAATTCTGGATCTGACCATGCTGTCAGACATTCTGCCGACTGGCTTTCATGGTGCGGTCACGGCGGGCGTAGGCGTCGGTTCGATGACCTATGTCGCGGGCGCGGGCCCGGTTGGCCTGGCCGCGGCAGCCTCAGCGCAAATTCTGGGTTCAGCGGTCGTGATGGTGGGTGATTTCAATCAGGATCGCCTGGCGCATGCAGAAAAAATGGGCTTTGTGCCCGTCGACCTGAGCAAACACGATCGCCTGGGTGAAATGATCGCGGATATCATAGGTGTGCCGGAAGTCGACTCGGCGATTGATGCGGTCGGCTTTGAAGCGCGAGGCCATTCGGGTAAAGAGCAGCCGGCTACTGTCCTTAACAGCATGATGGCTGTCACCCGGGTGGCCGGTAAGATTGGTATTCCGGGACTGTATGTAACAGACGATCCGGGCGCTCAGGAGCAGGCAGCCCGTGAAGGATCCCTGAGCCTGAAGTTTGGCCTGGGCTGGTCAAAGGCGCAAACCCTGCACACCGGACAAACGCCAGTGCTGCGATATAACCGCCAGCTCATGAATGCAATTTTGCATGACCGGTTACCCATCGCGAAAATTGTGAACGCCAAAGTGCTGCCCCTTGAACAGGCGGCCGAGGGTTATGCCAGCTTTAATGCCGGCGTGGCCGCCAAATATGTCCTGGATCCACACGGTTTGCTGGCGTAGGCCTTGTCTGCCCCGATGCCGGGACAGGTCGCGGCATCGGCTTACTGTCTTCTTGCCGCCAGTGGCGCGGTTAACCCGTCGGGTTAATGTCATGGTTTAGCCGGGGCGAACCGCGAACACATGCAGCGATCGTCAGGCTGAATCTCAGGCTGGCATACTGCTCAGGGCGTTGCTGGCGGGCAAGTCGGCCGACACGTCAGTGATGACAATCTACGAATTCTGCCCGTTCGGAACACCAGAACGGGCAGTGTGATGTCCCTTACATTCAGCCGATTGCCGCCGTCCCTTTATAACACCTCAGACCAGCTCATAATCAGCTTTGCCTGCACAGGATCGGCCAGCAGGCTGGGATCGGGTTGCCAGCTGTCCCAGTCGCGGAACGCGCTGAAATCAAGCCCGGTGAGTGTTTCAAGTGAACGAATCGAAACGCGGTATTCATCCACCTGCGGGACCGCTTCCGGCTGCTGAAGCGGCAGTACGCGGCGCGGTTCGTCCAGCAACTTATCCTGACTGACCAGCAGTGCGGTGGCCTGCGGCGTGCCCTGCGGCCCGATGCGCAGTACCACTTTCCAGAACATCAGTGGCACCTGTAAGTTCCCGTATTGCCGGTGCTGATCGTTAAGTACCGGTCCGGTCAGCACGCTAATCTGCTGTTTGGTTTTTAACACACCATATTCAAGGATGTAGCGCTCAACACCTTGCCAGTACTGCACACTCTGGTTAAAGCGAAAATGCTGCGGTGAACAGTTGGTAAAGTGAAACGTGTCTTTATTGGCGCGCACTGCTTCGGCCGCAGTGCCCCAGGTCGGATCGCTACGGCGGGTGAGATGGCCCCGATCAAACCAGCGGCTGAATTCACTATAGAACGCCTGGCCGGTGATATAGCGACTGTCGATACGGCTGTCTTCATACCAGCGGTCGCCTTCAGGGAGCAGCGAAGGTTGTCCACTGCCGCGGTCAATATTGATGTAGCGCGCACCATCAATATTGGTGGCTGTGAAAAAGGCCAGCTTCCGCCCTGCGCTCATGATCAGCGAGAAGTGCTCATAATCCAGCGTGGCTTCTGCACCGCTGCGCCCATTACGCAGCGGTGCGACTTCACTGGCGCGTGGCGCGATAATGCCGGCGACATCAACATGCGTGCCCGACAGAAAGCCCGCCTGATAACCGTCGCGATTAGCGTAATTTTCATCGGGTGCAGCGGCACTGGGCAACACCTGTTCCGCTGCAGGCTCAGCCTTGAGCGCCTGCATCAGCGACGATTGCCAGGCTTCAGGTAACGTCGGCAGCGCGCCTTTAAGCCAGTCGGTAAGCGCGCTGATGCGGATGCCTTCATTGACCCATTTTCCGTTCTCTTCCACGCCGCCGTGATGAAGCGCCACCAGCTGCCAGCTGTCATTGAAAACGGGTGCGCCCGACGAGCCACCTTCGCTGTCGGCTTCGTAGTGCAAAAACTCTTCATGACGGGCTAACAGTGCATTATTGCGCAGCGAGACCTGCTGCGGCGCACCGCCGGGATGGTGGATAAGATTAAGGTGGATGCCCAACGCATGTTTATCGTTGCGGTCATTGAGCGCCAGCGGCAGCGGTTGCTCGCCACTGTCGTCAAGCGCGTCGCCTAACGCGATCAGCGTGCAGTCCAATGCTTCGGTCGGGCTGGTGAGCCAGAAGCGTTCCGCATCCACACTGAAAAGACGTCCCTGAATCATCTCACCCGCTTCCCCCTGGCGGTAGCCAAACTGAAGCGTAATACGGCCTTTTTCAGGCGGTTCAGGTAACAAATGGTGATTCGTGACAAACAGGTTGCCCCAAGTTAAAAACCCACTGCCTTTGGGTACGCCATCTTCCCTGACCAGTGCCACCGCCCTGGCGGCGCTCAGCCCCTGCTGCAAAAAAGAGACGGGCAGCAAATCATTCGTGCCGATGATGACCTGTTGTCTGGCGCGTTGCTGAAAGGCATAACGCTGTGCGCGTCGTGAATCAGGTTCCGCTGGCAGACCCTGACTCAGCGCCGTGCGCGTCTGTTGCCGCTGTCCGGCTGTCAACGCCAGCCTTGCGGCAATCTGTGCTTGCAGTTGCTCGTTCATTCACTTCTCCATGGTCGACGGTGCCCCTTTAACCATAGCTGTTTAAAACGGAGTACGCGGCAGGTGAGCACGTCAACGGGCATACTGCACTTTTGCACTGAGAGGCGAACGACATCACCAGGCTGTTGATTCAGCCTCGTGCTGAAGGGCTTTGCCCCTGGGGGATAAGCTGCGGGCAGTCAGAGAGGGAGTGAATAGCAGGCGCATAAAAACGGATGCGCGTCTGGCCGCTGTCAGGCGCGAACGCAAAGGTCACGTCCGGGCCTTCAGTCTTACTTTTTCTTATCCAGCATTGCCTTTAAATCCGCAAAGGGATTATAGGTGGCTTCGCCCACGTCTTTTTGCGCGTCCTCACCCGCCACAACCCGGGTGCCATACTGGTCAGCTTCCGTATACTTCGAGTGTTCGTGATCGTGGCAGTACAGGCACAGCAATTCCCAGTTACTGCCATCTTCCGGGTTATTGGTGTGGTCGTGATCAATATGATGAACCGTTAATTCACGCAGGTTGGAATAGACAAACTCGCGCGAACAGCGCCCACAAACCCATGGATAGATTTTCAGGGCTTTCTCACGGTAGCCACTTTCAAGCCGTGAGTAGTTTTTTGGAATCAACGCCATGACGATATTACCTGTGATAAAGAGTGTTTGAGACAAGCTACAGGGACGAATGCTGCATACTACGTCCGTGGATGGCGCAACGCCAGCCTTCTGCGGTGCGTTTGTGGCTGTGGTAAGGAAGACGTAGCACGCTATCGCTTACCGATATGCTGTGGAAACCTGTGGCGCGAATGCACTCGACGTGTATGAACAAAAGCAGGCTATGCACGTTTATCAAAAGCTGGGCTTTGCCATCCTGGGCCGCCTGGAACAGGATGGTCAGGCTAATCCGTTTACTTTGTTGCATAGGCATCAATGATGCGGGTCGCACTCACCTGTCCGGCATGGGTGCTGTGATAAAACCATTTTATGGATGAAGAAGATCGGGAATGCGCAAAGTTGCGCTTGAAACAACCAGAATGCTGAATCCTTCAGCAAACAGACTGTCCGGCGCGAAAACCGCTTTGACTCAGTAAGATCAGTCCATTACTATGCGCCCTGTAGCACGATTCCTCTGTAGTTCAGTCGGTAGAACGGCGGACTGTTAATCCGTATGTCACTGGTTCGAGTCCAGTCAGAGGAGCCAGATTAAAGAAACCAGATGTCTACTGACGTCTGGTTTTTTGCTTTCTGTCGATTGGTGCCCTCTTCCCGTTTGTCTACTCACTTCTGTTAATAATCACGCGAAGCTCCATGCCTTTGCGGGTAACGCTGATTCGATTTTCTTTTGCCAGCAATCAGTGGAAACCGCTATGGCATTTACGGAGACCTAAATAAAGGTGCAGGACGCCAGAAAAGAGGGTTAAGCTCCCTGAGTCTTTGGCCTCTGTCTGTGAATTCCCTATGGCGGTTCAAAATACGGGCAACTGAGTTTGCTTAACCCTGTTCGCTTTGAGCCCCGCTTTGGGTTAGTGAAAACCGGGCTGCATATATAGCCAGTGAGCATACCCTGTGGCAAACTTATGTTTTTTCAGGCACAGGGAATCTGCTCAATGTCCGAAAGCCAAGCTACCTGTCTGTTCACCGAAGGTCAGGTAACGCTTCCTGACCAGTATCAGGACCGCACGGTGAATGTTTTTACACTCTCCGGCGAGAATGCCCCCGCATTTAACATTTCACGCGATACCCTCAGTGCTGGCGAGGTACTGCAAGACTATATTGACCGCCAGTTAGCGCTCATGGATAAGCATCTTAAAGGATGGAAACTGTCTCTACGCGAAGCCACTGTACTGGGGGGGAATGTTGCAAAAGGTGAATGTATTCATGCCAGCTATCTTCGGGACAGCCAGCGCGTTTTTCAGCAGCAGGCTGTCTTTAATCTTACGGATAACCATATCCTGGTATTCACCATGACACGTGCGGAAAAAATCAGGGATACCGACAGCCAGTGCTTTCAGACACTCCTGGCCAGTTTTACGTCTAACACTAACAATTAAGGAACGTTGTTATGTTCGAAGCGGCGCGCGTGGGTGATGATATCGGCCATTCTCATGCGCTGGCAGGGATGATTGCCGGAACGATTGTTGGTGGACTGATTGCCGCAGCGGGAGGTATCGCCGCCGGGGCATTGATGATTGCCGGTATCGGTGCGTCATGTCTGGGTATTGGTGTGCTTCTGGTCGGGGCCAGTCTGGCGGTTGGGTATTTTACGGGCGAACTGGCAACGAAGGCCAGGGACAGCATTGCGGATGCCGGGGCCGCCAGCATGGAGAAGGAAGGCGTTATCGCCACCGGCTCTCATAACGTGTTCATTAATGGCAGACCTGCCGCCCTTGCCACCGACAGCATGGTGGAATGCGCCAAAGATGCTGGCTCACAGCAGATGGCCGAAGGCTCCTCACGCGTGTACATCAATGGCCTGCCTGCTGCCCGTCTCGGCGATCAGACC
The DNA here is from genome assembly GCF_004364735.1 of Pantoea sp. PNA 14-12. NCBI lineage: Bacteria > Pseudomonadati > Pseudomonadota > Gammaproteobacteria > Enterobacterales > Erwiniaceae > Pantoea > Pantoea sp. PNA 14-12. Next base: position 125,817 of record NZ_SOAJ01000002.1, read on the forward strand.
ACCTGTGGTGGAAAGGTCATGACCGGTTCCTCAGATGTGATTATTGGTGGTGAGCCGGAACAGACACTGCCCATACAGTCAGAAGTCCCGGAATGGCTCTATAAAGCCTCTGACCTGACGCTGTTATTTGCCGGACTGCTCGGTGGAGCGGGCGGAGCGGCAGGTAAAGTCGGTGCGCTGGGAAGGCTGTTCAGTAAAATTCCGGGTATCAACAAACTGGCCCGCGTCGCCTGCCGCGCTGGCGTGCTGATGACCAGCGCCGCCGCCGTGGGCATTATCGCCCGCCCGGTTGATATCGTCAGTGGGCAGAAATTCCTCTCCGGTGATGACGAGCTGGACTTTGTATTACCCTCCCGTCTGCCGGTTGTCTGGCAGCGTTACTGGCGCAGTGGCAATCCCGGCGACAGCGTACTGGGCCGTGGCTGGTCACTTTTCTGGGAAACGCGACTGGAAAAATATCAGGACGGGCTGGTGTGGCGTGCACCGTCCGGCGATTACGTGTCATTTCCTCTCGTGCCGAAAGGGAAGCGTACCTTCTGCGAAACCGAAAAACGCTGGCTGGAACACCATCAGGATGATACCTGGTCAGTGTATGACATCGGCGGCGAACGCTGGTGTTACGCATCTCTGCAGGGTGATTCCCCTTCCCTGCCGCTGCGACTCACCGAACCTTGTGGTAACGATATTCTTTTTGACTGGAACGACGACCATACGCTGCATGCGCTCACCGACAGCGCCGGACAGCGCATGGTCTGCCGTTATCAGACCGTCAGCGGACAGGTTCGCCTGGCCGGAGCCTGGCTGGATGATGAGATTTGTCTGGTCAGCTACGATTACGATGCTAAGGCCCGGCTGATTAGCGTCACCGGACGCGGCGGTCAGGTACGCCGCCGCTTTGGCTGGTATGATGACGGAGACGGCACGGATTTACTGCGCAGCCATGAGGACAGCAACGGTCTGCTTAACGAGTATCTCTGGCAGAGTCTTGACGGACTGCCCCGCGTGCTGGCTTACCGCAACAGCGCGGGTGAGCAGCTTACTTTTGATTACGATTTTGAAAACGGCACCCGCCGCGCCATCCGCGAGGATGGCGCACAGGCACACTGGCTGGTTGACGACGATGATAATGTTGCACGTTTCACCGATTATGACGGTCGCCAGACCGGCTTCGTCTGTCGTGATGGGGAGTTGTGCGATGTTATCCTGCCTGACGGAGCCATGCGGCGCAGCCAGTGGGACCGTTACGGTCGCCTGACGTCAGAGACCGACCCGGCAGGCCGCACCACAGCGTATTACTGGTTCCGTAATACTGACCGAATCGCCCGCACGGTTTTCCCGGATTCAACAGCCACTCAGTCTGTGTATGACCTGAACGGTCGCCTGCTGTCGGAAACCGATGCACTGAATCACACCACCACGTATCACTACCCTGATGAAGAAGAAACGCTGCCTGACCGCATCACCGATGCCAGTGGTGGTGACGTGCTGCTGGTGTGGAACCACCAGGGACTGCTGACTCAACGCACCGACTGCTCCGGCAGCGTGACCCGCTTTACCTATGACCGCTTCGGTCAGCTTATCACCAGTGAGGACGCAGAAGGCAACCTCACACGCCGCGAATGGAACGATGCAGGCCAGCTTACCGCCTTAATTCGGGCCGATGGCAGTCATGAAACGTTACGATGGAACGAGCACGGGCAACTTGCGGCCTGGCGAGACCCGCTGGAAAGTGAGGTTCGCTGGGAGTATTCCGCGCTTGGACTGCCAGAAAGCGTTACCGACCGCACGGGACGAACCCGCCGCTGGCACTATGACCCGAGAGGCAATTTGCTGCGTCTGGAAAACGGCAACGGTGGCGAGTACCGTTTTACTTATGACCCGACAGGCCATCTACTGAGCGAAACCCGCCCGGACGACACCTGCCGGCAGATGCAATGGAACACGCGTGGACTGCTCACCACGCTTATGGAAAGCGGCAGACCAGACGACGATGGCGGCATCTCACGACGCGCTCAGCATTTCAGCTATGACAGCAGCGGCCTGCTGACCACACGCACTACCCGCGATGCTCAGTACCATTACCAGCGTAAAAACAGCGGGCAGCTTACCGGCCTGACCCGCAAGCCAACTGCCGATGGCATGGCGCTGGGAATTGAAGAAGATGAAATTCAGTTTACCTTCGACGCGGCAGGAAACCTGCTCGCTGAAAAGGGAGTCAACGGTGAACTGCATTCTGCGTATGACGTTCTGGGTAATCTTACTGCGCTGACTCTGCCCGGCGGCCAGCAGATAAGCTGGCTGCATTACGGTTCCGGCCACGTCAGCGCCATCCGGTTCGGTCAGGAAATCATCTCTGAATTTACACGCGACCGCCTTCACAGGGAGGTGGCCCGTACTCAGGGAACCCGTGAGCAGACCCGCCAGTATGACAGTCTGGGCAGACGTACCCGGCAGCGCAGTTTCACACCCGACCTGCCGGAACAGACAATCTTCGAACGCGCCTTCAACTACACTGGGCGGGGAGAACTGTCAGACGTCAGTGACACCCTGCGTGGCAACACAATTTACGGCTATGATGAGGAAGGCCGTTTTCTCAGGCACTACGAAGCCCGCCCGGACCACAGCAACAGGACGTTCCGCTACGACGCTGCGGATAACCTGCTGCCGGATAATGACCACCCTGCCCTGCCTCTGAGGGATAACCGCCTGATGCACTGGCAGAACCTGTTTATGAAATACGACTGGTGGGGAAACCTTGTCAGCCGTCGCAGCGGCCTGCATGAACAGCATTATGAATATGACGCGGAAAACCGACTGATACGGGCCGAGGGCAATGGACCAGAAGGCAATTTTACCGCGCACTACCATTATGATGCCCTGGGCCGCCGCACACGCAAAACGGTCACCACGCCACACGGCACCACAAAGACCCGCTTTCTGTGGCAGGGCTTGCGACTGTTGCAGGAGCAGCAACATAACGGTCAGTGTCAGACATATGTTTACGACCCGAACGAAACTTACAGCCCGCTGGCGCGTATTGACCATTTGCGTGACGAAACCAGCGGAGAGGTTCTCTGGTTCAGCACCGATCTGAACGGTGCACCGCTGGATATCACTGATGAACAGGGACAACTCCGGTGGAGCGGTCATTACGGGAGTTTTGGTGAGGTTGCACGACAGACGGAAGGCTTCCACAGACTCACGCAACAAACTGCCCTTGCTCATCAGCCACTGCGCTATGCCGGGCAGTACGCGGACAGTGAAACGGGTCTGCACTATAATCTTTTCAGGTATTACGATCCGCAGGTTGGACGCTTTACGGTCCAGGACCCGATAGGATTATTGGGAGGCTGGAATCTTTATCAGTATGCACCGAATCCGCTGGGTTGGATTGATCCGTGGGGACTGTCAAGATATCCTGGGGTCGATTTCTCAGGAAGTGATGCACTTTATCCTCATGGTGAAAATATTGTAAAAATACCAATGACAGGCAGTCGTTATGGCGACTTTAAGGCAGCAAACGAATTGGCAAATTACAAAAACTCAGTTGGGAATATCACAGGTAAATCACATCCAGATGGCTATACCTGGCACCATTTAAATGATTATGATCCCATAACGAATACTTCTACCATGCAACTTGTAGAGACAAGCGCTCATGAAGCCACTTTCCCTCACTCCGGCTCAGTGAGCCAATACGAACAGTATCATGGTGTTAAATATGAATCACTTGAAGCGAAGAAAACTGCAAAATCATTGAATTGTAAATAGTGAGGTACATTATGCAATCAGAAGACTTAAAATTTTATGAAGATGATGAAGGTATTGCTGTCGATTTGAAGTTGAAAGCATTCGGTCCGGATGAAGTACAATGTGTTAATCTTGAATCTGAATTATCAGATAAAAAGATGAAAGATGATATACTTTATTTAATTAATCACCAAAATGAGTTTTTACAAAAAATTCAAAAAGCAGTTCATGAGTATTGTATAAAAATTTACAATCAAGAACCGTCTGACCTTAAACTTATTAAACTGTACATTTTCCCAGATAAAGAAAATGAATATGGTTTTATGTTCTCAACAAAAATTGATAGTGAACATGGAATTGGTGTAAAAATGACAAATGGAAATATAGAAAAAATTGGCAGTAGTGAAACGGCATTTTTGTAAAACACCTCTATATTCATTAAAAAATAAACTACCGTAGTAAATTGAACTGTACCTTAATATAGACAATATATTAAGGTGCAGTTTTTACATTAACAACGGCTTTTGTTTAGGTTGAAATTTTTCGATTCGCATTCAATATAATATTTAACAAATGACAGACGATTACCATTGAATATGAAATCAGGATTAATGAAGTAGTAGTTCTGTATCATAGTTTCAGCAAAAAAATATTTTCCCACCAACTCTTTCATACCTTTAAAAAAATTTTTTCTGGATATTTTAACAATGCTTTTTCTACAATATTATACAACATTAAAATTGTGTCGGTGTTCTTATGCTCCTGCATTGCTCCGTATAGTATTTCAAAAACTTTCTCCCTTGCCGAAGATAACTCAGTGATCGCTGTGACATCATTAACATATAACGGTTTATAGACCGAAATATACGCCGGGTGCTAGTGTTTCGCCTTATAACAAAAATATTAACCCTTGAGGCGATTAATGAGAAAGCGTGTGCTGTATTTTGCTTTAACGATGATATTGACAGGATGTGTAGCCCGTTCTCATGAACCCGATCCACTACAAGTGCAGCTTGCCAGTTACGGTACGCTGCCAGACACTTATAAAACGGATGTCAAAAATACGTTTTATTATCATCTGAAAGATCCTTACAGCGCGCATTATCGTTTTTTTAAACCTTTTAAAGGATATACCTGGGTAATGAATGTGCCCGAAGATAAAGAAGAATTGATGTTTGGCTGGGTCATCCCCGGCGTGATTAATGCATAAAACAGTTTTGGCGCTTATGTCGGCGCGCGCAGATTCGTGGTGATTTATTCAAATGGTCAATACCACAATCTTTACTACACGAAAGGCACGAAAAAAATCGGGCGGGCACCTTAAAACAGCATTCAGTTTTCTGAACCATTAACACGCCATGGTCAATGGCGTGTTTTTCAAATCACAGCGATAAAGGCGCAGAGTTTCGCGGAATGAATGCCCATTGTGTTGCCTGATATTAGCTCTGCCCACGCCAGAAACTTCAAAACGCCTTTTATGGCATCCCGGCTTTTCCGTCATTTCCTGCTCTTTATAACTGTCGCGTCAACGCTACGTTTAATGCGGCTGAGTCCGGCTGCATCACACATGCTGCATAAGATTCAGCCAGTCATATCAGTGTGTATTTTTAACCGGATAAGCGGTTAGCGGTTTGATCTCTTTAAGCACAAACATACTTTGCATCTCTTTAATGCGCGGCAATCTGCGTACTACAGACATGGCGAACTCCGCATAAGTTTCGAGATCGCTCGCCACAACCTGTAGCAGGAAATCGGCATCACCACCGATACTGTAGCAGGCCACCACATCATCCAGCGCCGTGACCTGTTGCTCGAATTTTTTTGCCTCATCCTCGCTGTGGCAATCAATAACCACCCGAATAAACACCATGACCCCGGCGCCGATTTTTTTGCGGTCCAGTACAGCCCGGTACCCCTGAATGACGCCCTGCTCTTCCAGCCTGCGCACTTTACGCCAGCACGGTGAGGCAGACATACCAATCTTGTCAGCCAGTTCCTGATTAGTAATACGGGCATCGTCCTGTAAAACACGCAGGATTTTCATTTCTGTCTTATCAAGCAGCATACCGGTCAATTCCTTCCGCTACATTTCGTTTATGAGGTTAATTCTTGCAAAGAATACGATAAATGAATGTGATTGAGACAGCCTATTTCTGTCTCGCCAGGACATACTGTTTTCAGGTGCTGTACAAGGTGCAGATCAAAAGAAATGGCCGGACACGGCAGATTAAGGCGGCAGACGAGTCCGGGTTGTCCTCGTCATGCCGCTTTTCATGGCCAGCCTGTCTGGATTTTATCCCGACATAACATTTATGAAGGAAAGACGATGCCTGCGATAACAGAATTACTGCCTTATATACTGGCGCTGGGTCTGGCCGCGGCCATTCCCGGCCCGGGCATGACAGCGATCGTGGCCCGTACCCTTAACGGGGGCTCTCTGGCGGGTTTTGCTGCGCTTGCAGGCGTGATAATGGGCGATTTATTTTATTTGACGCTCGCCGTATTTGGCCTGGCCGTTGTCGCTCATACCTATACCGGACTGTTTACACTGATTAACTGGGCTGCGGCGCTCTATTTAGCTTTTCTGGCCTGGCAGTTCTGGTCTTATCAGCCGCATTCCATCACGCTGGACCAAAAAGTGACGCACAAGCAACTGACTTCTGCCTGGCTGTCAGGCCTGACCATCACACTGGGCAACCCGAAAACAATCGCGTTTTATCTGGCCATATTACCGCTTGTGATATCGCTGGAGAGCATATCCTTAACATTCTGGGCAGCCATACTGGTGCCCGTTACCGCAGCGGTGCTGCTGATGGTCGGAGCCATGTTTATTCTGGCGGCAGTAAGCGTTCGCGCATTACTGACCAGCCAACGTGCACAGCGCATCATGTTTAAATCGGTCGGCGTTATCATGCTGCTGGCCGCCATCGGTATGATCCTGAAAACGCTTTAATGCCGTGACCGAGGTGACACGGCTTCCCGTGCGACGTCAGAACAGACTGATTAATCTTCATTTGCTCTCGGTATAAGTAACAGCCCTGATCCGCTGTGGTAACATCTTGCCCTCACCTTCTCGTTACCGGGCACCCTGTTAAGCACTATGTCAGACACTACGAAACGCAAAAATGATCCTGAAGGACTTAAAAAGCGCATTCTTGCGAGCGCACTGACGACCTTTGCTGAGTTTGGTATGCAAGGCGCCCGTCTTGAGCAAATTGCTGAAAATGCCCAGACGACTAAACGAATGGTGGTTTACCATTTTGGCAATAAGGAACAACTCTATATCGATGCGCTGGAACAGGTTTACCAGCAGATCAGGGAGCATGAAACTGGCCTGAATCTGGCCTCGCTCGCCCCTGAGCAGGCCATCATAAAACTGGTTGAAGCCAGCTTCGATTACCATGTTTCCCACCCGGATTTTGTGCGTCTGATCTGTATGGAGAACCTGTCTCGCGGCCGCTACATCTCGCAGTCTGCCCGTCTGAGCCAGCTGAACCGCAGTGCGCTGGACTTACTGGATGATATTCTGAGCCGGGGACAGCAGCAGGGACTGTTCATCAAAGAGATCGAGACACTGGACGTGCATCGCCTGATCAGCAGTATTTGTGTGCATCAGGTCTCCAACCGATTCACCTTCAATACGCTGTTTAGTCGGGACAAAAATGAAGACGAGATCATCCGTCGTAATCGCCAGCTCGCCGTCACGGCAACGCTGCGCTACATCAGATGCTCACGCCACGCGTCCTGAGCGCTGAAAAGGATAGTCTATGCTTAAGTGGTAATAACAATATCACTTAAGTAAGGAAAGCAGCTTGAGCAGAGACGCCAGCCTTTATCCGCTTCGCCAGACGCAGCGTGAACCTCATGACAATACACTCTGGAACTGGGCGCAAAACGCGCCGATTGGTACACAACAGCAGGTAAAACGCCCTGCCAATGAGGCGGCTTTGCAGCAGTTACTGCGCGACACTCACAACACAGTGCGCGTTATTGGCAAAACCTACTCACCCGGCAGAATGCTGGCTGTGCATCCCGACGATCTGTTGCTGGATCTGAGCGCCTTTACCGGCCTGCTCCGCAGCGATGCTCACAGCGTTACGTTTGCAGGCGCCACACCGCTCGAACAGATCTACAGCACCCTGACAGACATGGACCGCATGCTGGCCTCTTCGCCGGGCGTGATCTCCGTGCAGACGCTGGCCGGTGCGATGGCAACCGGTACGCACGGCCAGGGTCTGCAGCAAAGCTCCATTGCGGATGAAGCCGAGCAGATCCGTCTGGTGCTGAGCGACGGATCCATACGGGAGCTGTCGCGCGGTGACGACGATTTTGCGGCGGCGCTGGTGTCGCTCGGCACCCTGGGCATCGTGACCGAAGTGACGTTGCGCACCCAACCGTTCCGCATCTTCACCTGCCACAAGAATGCGGTTTCGGCGGACAACCTGGAAAGCGATCTGCTGCGCTGGAATGAGGATTATGCACTCAGTAAGGCCTGGTGGTTTGTTGACGATAACATCATGCACGTCTGGAATGCACATCAGGCCAGCTACGATGAGATCCAGCGTTACGAGCAGTCGGGACGCGAAGTAGTAGAACATGCCGATGAAGGTGATGACAGCCTGAACGATACTATCGAACAGACGCTGGAGCACATGCATCGCGATACGCAGATTCACGGTAAAGGCGGCAAACAGTTCCGTACTGTGACTCGCTTTCGCGACTTTACCGATGTCACAGGCGACATCTACCAACTGTTCTGTCGCGGTATCGCCGTGCCGCAGATCAACGTTGAGATTGGCGTTCCGCTGGCGCGCACGCCGGCGATCATCAGCAAGATCAAACGCTGGTATGCCGAAAATCGTCCGCACATGCACTATCCGATTATCCTGCGCTGCACCGGTGCCTCATCCGCCTGGCTGAGCCCCGCCTTCGACCAGCCCACCTGCTTCTTTGGCTTTGTCGTTTATTACGCAGATGATGGATCGCTTTCTGAGGCCGGCCTGCACTTTTTAAGCGAGGTGGAGAAACTGCTGGCCGAAGAAGGTGGGCGTCCGCACTGGGGTAAATATTACGATGCCTCGCTCTACCACTGGCGGGATCTTTATCCGCACTGGGACCGCTTTCGCGCCCTGCGTGAACAACTTGATCCGCACCACCGCTTCAGCAACGACTATACCGCTGCACTGTTTAACTAATTTAAAAAAGGGATGTTATGTTTGCCTGGGTAACGTTACTGACACAACCGGATTATCTGGTGGGCGTGAAAGCGCTGCACCGATCACTGCAACAGACGAAAACACGCTGGCCACTGCTTGTGATGGCCACCAATGCTATCAGTGACAGCGAGTGTGAAGCCCTCAGGGATGAGGGCTGTATTATCCGCCGGGTTGATCCGCTTTATCCGGACAATGATTTGAATCAGCACTATGCTTCTGAACGCTTTGGCGAGGTCTGGACTAAGCTGCGCGCCTGGCAGTTGACCGAGTATCGGCGCGTGGTATTCCTGGATGCTGACATGCTCATCTTAAAGAATATGGATGAACTGTTTACACTGGACCTGGGTGACTTCGTGCTGGCCGCCTGCCACGCCTGCCGCTGTAATCCTAACCAGATTGAGTCCTATCCTGACAGTTGGGAGCCCGAGTTCTGCCACTATACCTGGCAGGAGCGCGAGCAGACGCCGCCGGCTCATGTGGATTATTACCTGAACGGTGGATTCCTGGTGCTGGAACCGGATGAGACTGTCTTTAACGATCTTGAAGCGCGTATTGCCGCCATTGATGACCTGCGCGCCTATGCCTTTTCAGAACAGGACTTGCTCAACGAAGCTTTTAAAGATAAATGGCTGCCCCTTTCCTATATTTATAACGCGCTAAAAACGCTTCGTTTTCAGCACGATACGTTGTGGGAATGTAAAGAGGTGAAGAACCTGCACTACATTCTGGCGAAGCCCTGGGAGCGGGATTTGTCACAGCCGGTGAGCCAGCGTGACCGTTATTACGCGATGGACAAGCTGTGGTGGGACAAAGCGTCTGACTGCTGATAACAACGTGCGCCTGCCTGTCCGCAGGCGCACAGGTTCCCGTCTGTGCATTAAAGTATGCTGTAACTACTATCAGACTTCCTGCCAGCACCGTTCTGTGGCGGACAGCGCAATCGCCTCCAGCACCTTTTGTACCTGCAAACCTTCGGCAAAATCCGGCCACATACGATCGCCTGCGGCGACGCCATTAATCAGATCGCGTATTTCCACGGTCTTTTGATCGTTAAAGCCGATACCGTGGCCTGCTGACACACAGAAACTGGCGTAATCCGGATGAGCAGGCCCGGTCAGAATCGTTTTGAAGCCCTGACGCCCTGCGGGTTCATCATGAAGATAGAGTTCAAGCTCTGCCATCCGTTCCTGCGTATAGCGCAGCGTGCCTTTAGTGCCCGTCACCACATAGGTCAGGCCCATCTTGGCTCCGCAGGCAATGCGCGAGGTTTCAATCACGCCGTGCGCCCCGTTCTGGAAACGCAGCAATGCGCTGGCCTGATCTTCGTTTTCAACCGGTAACTGACGACTGAGATCTTTCGGGTCAGGACGCGACCTGATGACCGTCATCATATCGCCGCTGACTTCCACAATATTGCCGACCAGATAATGCGCCATATTGACGATATGCGCAGCCAGATCGCCCAGGGTGCCCAGTCCGGCCAGTGCTTTTTGGCAGTGCCAGTCGAGCGGAGTGTCAGGTTTTGCCAGATAGTCCTCATTGTGCGTGCCATAAAAGTGCACCACTTCGCCGATTTCGCCTCGGGCAATAATCTCTTTCGCCAGCTGACTGGTGGGGTTTTTCATGTAATTGAAGCCCACCAGCGTTTTCACGCCGGCCTTTGCCGCGGCTTCCACCATTTCCCGGGCATCCGCCACGGTCAGGGAAAGCGGCTTTTCGGAATAGACATGTTTACCGTTAGCAATCGCAGCCAGCGCCATCTCTTTATGCAGAAAATTGGGCGCACAGATATCCACCACATCAATATTGGGATCGCACACCAGCTCACACCAGTCACCGGTTGAACGGGCAAACCCAAAGGTGGCGGCCTGCTTTGCCGCCAGTTCCGGATTCACCTCTGCCAGCATCTCACGGATAATCTCCCCTTTTAACGCAAACACCGCAGGGGCCTGGGCATAAGCAATCGCATGACAGCGGCCAATGTAGCCACTGCCGATCATGCCGATTCTGACTTTGTTCATTTGGACTCCGGGCGGACAGCGAAAGTTGAAATGAAATTTAAATTCCATTTATGAGCATTTCAAACTAAAAATGAAATAAATGTGACGAACATAAAGAACAATCGTCACTGCCCAGTCCAAGGCGAAATTTTACGCGGAGTGGGGTTTCTGTTTACGCAATAAGAAACCCTGTGAAGCCGCTTGTTAGGGTTAGCGATACGGCACAGCGCACAGAGTTGGCGAGTATTTCAGCAATCAGACACTTTTATGAAAAAGAGCTTTGACAAGCCTGCACGACGTCGATAATATGCGCCCCGTTCAAACGATTCCTCTGTAGTTCAGTCGGTAGAACGGCGGACTGTTAATCCGTATGTCACTGGTTCGAGTCCAGTCAGAGGAGCCAGATTTAGAGAAGCCCGCTCAGGGAAACCTGAGCGGGCTTTTTGTTTTGGGAATGGCCTGAAATACGCAACAATCCAGGTCGCGTTACAGCGCAGGGAACTTAACGCAGGCGCTGCTCCGGCTGCGCTACTTCTTACCTACGATAAAACCCGCTACCGCGCGTAAGCCATCGATGATCGGCATCGTTGCCGCCCCCGCCAGGAAGTCCTCGTAATCCGCCTGGTTACGTCGGCGAATATCCGCAAAGCGAGCGAGTGCCTTTTTCTCACTGGACGCACTCACCTCCTCAAATTGCTTTTCATAGCCCTGCGCAATGAGCTGGGTAGCGTTGTCTGTAGACGATTTTTCCAGCACGACAATCTGCTTACCCTTTTGGAAAAAACAGTAATGTGGCATGTCAGGCTCCTTAAACGGGGCGGTTGATTCTGTAACTATAAACGGTGGTGAGAGCAACACAACCCTTAACGCGCTCGGGAAAGGTTCTCTTCTGACTCCGGTGTCTCGACCTGCAACACGATACAGCCTTTGCTGATCTCTGCCCTTACCTTCGTCCCCGTCTCGAATCCCAATTCACGTAACCATTTGCCACTAATGTTCAGTGCAGGTGTGCTGGTGTCCCCGAATTTAGGTACATAACCAACTGTATAATGTCGCTGGGTTTTAAATGAGGCCGCCGTAAGTGCAGCGTCAGAAGATCGGGCATTCATCGTCATTTGCAAGCTCCTGGTCAATAAGGTGAGTCCATCATTCGCGAGGCCATTTGGCGCGATACAGGCCGGATGAAGCTGTACCTGCTTCTGGTGCACCAGCACCGGGTTTGCGCCTTCAGACAGCCCGCCTACTGTTTATGTCTGCAAGACATCAATGAGTTACAAGAGTGCCGACGCGCTGATATCGGGAGGTTTTCTTACTGGGCTGGTCCCACTATCGGGTCTGAAAAACGCTTGTAAACCATAACGATTTTAGCGGATGACAACAAGTCAGGACCTGGAAGCTAACTCACATAACGTTGACAATATTCTGCTGTCTGTCCCGTCCGGCCCTGCGGCCGACTGTTAATGCGCCTCCAACGCATACTGCGCGCCAACTGACACGCCGTATGCGCGAATGGATAATGTGAATGGTGGGGCCTGAAGCCTGACTTTTGGCTGGCGCAAAGCAATACCGTTTACCCGGGCGGAAAAGCGCGGGGTAACCTTTATCCGCGCAGGGTAACTTATCTGAGAAGTGAGTCGGTAAACGCAAAATCCAGGGCGTATGCTTTAACCGGTAAGGTGGTCAGTCTGCTTACCTTTATCAAGACGTGAACTCACCGTCCGGCACGCTAAGCGGGCTTGCCGTCTGAATAGCGTTGCCTTCAGACAGCTTTTCGCCATTCCTTACGGGAATTTTAAGTTAATCAGATTACTGTACTGCGTGCGTGAAAGAGAAAGGGGTGCCTGGTTTTTAAAAAAAACCTTCACAAACTCGGCACTTGTGCCATACAGCTCCACACGCTGATATTCATGGCGGATAAATTGCTGAAGGATGGGCGTCATGTCCCGCGCATGATCCTGGGGCCAGGCGTTATGGGATGCCACGGTTTGCTCAAAGGTGAGGGGCGTACGCATTTGATCGTCGGGTTTAAAATTAGCGCGTTTACGCTCCGCTTCTGTTTTGAAGTCTTCAAAGGCTTCATGTGCAGTATTAAAGAGATCCGCAAGTGCTTTGATATGGGCAGCCATCTGATTAACGGCAACGGTTTTTTTGTTGACGAAGTAGACGCCTACCGCAGAAAAGAGTGCCGCCAGTACAGGAAGAGAGCCCCGTCCAATAATACTTCCAAGACCCTGGTAAGCGGACCATAAAACCACACCTGTAGCGCCAGTAGAGCTTGATATCGCACCTGTCGCAATCGAACTTGCCTGCTGAACTCTGACGCCGCCAATACGATTGTCAAGGTGCCGAATTTCTCCGCCAGGCCTCCTGACTGAAGCCGACTCTTCGTTCCAGGTTTTATAACGACGGTTATTATCTTCTTTATAATTCGACATCGCATAAGCAATCTGGCTGGTATCGGTTTTACTCAGCCGGGCGATTTCCGCTGGTTCAAACGATCTGACTAAAATCAGCGCTTCATCAAGCACCTCTTTGGACAGAAAGTTAGCGGAACCCGCAGGATTAAAACGAGGGTCCGTAGTCAGGCCCTCAATAAGACTTACTTTTGGAAATGCCATAACGCCCTCACTTTTTGATGCCGCCCGACGAAGTCATTAGTTTTCTTTATTTTGTTTAATATCCCAGCCCATCTGTACAGAAGCGGCTTTCGTACCCTGAGAAGCCTGTTCCCAGTATTCCAGTGCCACTTTGCTGGCCTGAAAGGAATATTGCATACCCAGCGTTGACGCGTGCCCGACGCCGGTGAAGTCAGTCTGTGTCACCAGGACATCCTCAAGTGTGATGCGGGTATACTCCACTTCCTGTCCACCCGCCTTGCAAACGGACAGCTGAACTTTCGGCAGATGTTTACCACTGGCGCAATATTTCACTAATGCAGGCGTGGCCTTATCAATTAAGGCCTCAACGGTTAAATCGCGGTAATTTACTTTACCTGCTCCCCCACCGCCGCCAACGGCCATATTCCCTGGCTGCTGCGCGCCCCAGTCAAATGAAAGTACATCAATCCATTTTTTATGATTCGCATTTTGCGACTCACCTTCAATCCCGTCTATCTTCAAAAATATATCAATAGCCATTTTTCACCTTTATATTTACGGGCAGATTAACTCAGCTCTCTTTATTTTGTTTAATATCCCAACCGGCTTTGCTTTCCGCACCTTTAGTCCCGTTGGCGCTTTGCTCCCAATAGCTGGTAGAAACTTTAGATGCCTGAAAGGCATAGTCCACAACAATAGTGTCACTTTGCCCGATACCGTTGAAATTCGTTGCGGTGACCAGAACATCTTCCAGCACAATTTTCGTGTACTCAATCTGACTACCGCCAGCTTTGCAAACCGACAGTTCAACTTTTGAAACATGCTTTCCGCTGGAACAGTATTTAAGAATGGCTGGCGTGGATTTATCGATTAAGGCTTTGATCCGCAGATCGTTAAAACTCACTTTCCCCGCGCCACCACCGCCGCCAACAGCCATATTACCGGGTTGTGAAGCCCCCCACTCAAATGAGAGTACGTCGGTCCATCCTTTATGTTTACTGTCCTGTGATTCACCTGTGGTGCCTTCAACTTTCAAATAAATATCGATCGCCATTCTTTTTTCCGGTTAGTTTGGGGTGGGACAAAATGCACGATGCACATCGCCAGGCTGAGACATTTCGTCAGCATCAGTGCCATCTTAAATTCAGGATAAGCACCGGCCTGTCATTTCTGTTCGCTATAAAGTGGAAATAAAAAGATGACTGCGTTATTCACGCAGCAATTAGGGATAGTTAATCAGGCAACGATTCTTTCTACGCCCTTTACTCATTAATAAAATTAACATGAGTTCATGTCAATTAATTTACAACGCGCATGATTTTATTGAGATAAATCCGAAAGAATTATTCTTAATAAGAAATTGTGTCGCGACGAAATAGTTTTTTAAAATAAAAAAACGGCATTCACTGCTACGTAACCGGGAGAGAAGACAGGACATCAGGATGGAAAAGAATGAAAAACCCCGCGCAATCCGGACTGCGCGGGGGCCTTATTCTCACAGAATCAGTTAGCGTTTAACGCCAGCCTAATTCAGGAGCGACATACTTCAGAATCGCTTCAATCACATGGGCATTATATTCCACGCCCAACTGATTCGGCACGGTGAGCAGCAAGGTATCCGCTTCGGCAATCGCCTGATCCTCTGCCAGCAGTTTGATCAGCTTTTCGGGTTCAGCCGCGTAACTGCGACCGAAAATGGCGCGGGTTTTCTCATCCAGAAAACCGACGGAATCCTGATCCTGACCACTGCGACCAAAGTAGGCGCGGTCCATATCATTCACCAGCGCGAAGATACTGCGGCTGACGGAAACCCGCGGTTCACGTTGATGCCCTGCCGCTTTCCAGGCATCACGGTAGGCGCGAATCTGTTTGGCCTGCTGGATGTGGAACGGCTCGCCGGTTTCATCATCTTTCAGCGTCGAGCTTTGCAGATTCATGCCCATTTTCGCTGCCCATACTGCGGTGGCGTTGGAACCCGAGCCCCACCAAATACGCTCACGTAAGCCTTCCGACAGCGGTTCAAGACGCAGCAAGCCCGGTGGATTGGGGAACATTGGCTGGGGATTCGGTTTAGCAAAGCCTTCGCCACGCAGCACATCCAGGAACACTTCCGTATGGCGACGGCCCATGTCCGCATCCGTCTCGCCTTCCTGCGGCACGTAGCCGAAGTAACGCCAGCCATCAATCACCTGCTCGGGTGAACCACGGCTCAGTCCCAACTGTAAGCGACCGTTGGAAATCAGATCCGCAGCGCTGGCATCCTCCACCATATAAAGCGGATTTTCATAGCGCATGTCGATCACGCCAGTCCCTATTTCAATTTTTTTGGTGCGTGCACCGACCGCAGCCAGCAGCGGGAACGGCGAGCTGAGCTGACGGGCGAAGTGGTGCACACGAAAATAGGCCCCATCCGCGCCCAGTTCTTCCGCTGCGACGGCCAGGTCGATAGATTGCAGCAACACATCCTGGGCAGAACGCGTGGCGGACTGCGGCGAGGGCGTCCAGTGGCCAAATGAGAGAAAACCAATCTTTTTCATCTGTAACATCTCCTGGCGAAAGACGGGTGCTTTCGCATGATAAATATCGATGAAATAAGGTTACGCCAGCCATGTCATGAGGGATAGTGAATATACTTAAGCACTATATTCAAGATTTTTGACATAGGTCGCGCTCAATGGAACACGATCAATGCGCGATTCTGTGCCCATGCGGAATGTAATAATGCTTGCGGGCAGAATGGGTTTTAACGCATAACTAAACTTTCTGTCCTGCATCTGGACAGGCGCGTTTAACAGAGGGAGAAGGGATGCGTATTTTACTGGTAGGTGCGGGTGCAACCGGCGGTTATTTTGGTGCGCGGCTGATGCAGGCCGGGCAGGATGTGACCTTTCTGGTCCGTGAAGGCCGTTTCCGTCAGTTACAACAAACGGGCCTGGTGCTGCAGACCCCATCAGGGCAGGAAACGCTGCATCCGACGTTGATCACTGCCGACAGCCTGGACACGCATTACGACTTAATCATCATCACGGTCAAAAGCACCGGTCTGGATCAGGCCATCCAGGACATTGAGCGGGCTGTCGGTCCGCACACGCTGATCATGCCGATCCTGAATGGCATGCGGCATATTGATACGCTGGTCACCCACTTTGGTGCCGACAGGGTGATCGGTGGGCTGTGCAAAATTAACGCCACGCTGAACGACCAGGGCCATGTGGTGCAGTTAACGCCTCTGCACCAGATCTGTTACGGCGCGCTGGATGGTAATAATGATGCCCGGCTTCAGCGGGTTGATGTTGCCCTTCGCAGCAGCGTGGTCGACACAGTTTTTACCGACAATATTATCGGTGAATTATGGGAAAAATGGCTGCTGCTGAGCACGCTCGGCGCCGTGTGCTGTCTGGCGCGGGGGAATACGCAACAAGTGCTGAACCAGCCAGGCGGCGAGATGTTGCTTCAGGGCATTTATAGCGAAGTGCTGCAGATTATCTGTGCTGAGGGCTACCAACCGCGCCCGGCCGTGACCGCCAAAATCTACGCGCTGCTGAACGACGCGTCGACGCCGATGACCTCCTCAATGTATCGTGATTTGACCCAGGGCTTTGCGATTGAAGCCGACCCGATCATTGGCGACCTGCTGTTACGTGCCAGCCGTCATGGCATCACTGCACCGCTGTTGAACGCGGTCAATGTCAACCTGCAGATCTATCAACAGAACCGTTAAACACGGATGTGATGAGCACGCAGCCACGCCGTTGCACGACGCGTGGGTAACGGAAATTTGTTACACTCGCTGCCTCATCTTTTGGAGGAAGAATGACGTCCCGCTCTGTGACCCTTGATGATGTTGCCCAACTGGCGGGCGTTTCCTATCAAACCGTTTCTCGTGTGCTTAATCGCTCTGAGCAGGTTTCTCCCCGTACCCGCGAAAAAGTGGAAGCGGCGATGCAACAGCTCAACTACGTTCCCAATCGGGTTGCGCAGCAGTTAGCGGGTAAAGCCACGCGGACCCTTGGCCTGGCCACCAGCAATCTGGCGTTAATGGCCCCAGCGCAGATTGCCTCGGCAATACAGCAGCGCGCCGCCAGAGCCGGCTACCATTTAGTCATTGCCATGGACAGCGCGGACGATGCCGAAGCCACGGTGAATGAACTGATGGCGCAGCGCGTTGATGCCGTACTGATTAATATGCCGCTTGAGGCCGCCGACGCGGAAAAAATCCGTCGTCTGTGTGGCAAAAAACCGGTGCTGTTTCTGGATGCTGAACCGCACGCCGTTGTGTCTCATTGCCAGTACTCCAATGAAAAAGGGGCGCGGGCCGCGGTTGAGCATCTCGTCGCGCTCGGACATACGCACATCGGCCTGCTGAATGGTCCGGTTCGCTCGGTATCGGCCCGTCAGCGTGAAGCGGTCTGGCGCCAGGCGCTGGCCGGGCACGGTCTGTCTCCCTGTTGTGTGCTGCGCGGCGACTGGAGTGCCCAGTCGGGCTACCAGGCTATGCTGTCTCAGTTACCGGACGCGCTGCCCCAGGCGCTGCTGGTAGCGAATGATGAAATGGCGCTGGGTGCCATGCGGGCATTGCATCAGCATGGCGTGGCGATTCCGGCTGAAATCTCCATTGTCGGCTACGATGACACGGCAGAAAGCGCCTGGTACCAGCCGCCGCTGACCACGATTCGTCAGGATCTCCAGCAACTGGGTGCCACGAGCGTGGAGCAGGCGCTGGCCGCGCTGCAGGGAGAAGCGGTCGCGTCACGGACGCTGGAGCCGGTACTGGTCGTGCGGGAAACCACCGCCGCGCCGGCCAGCAAAGACGCAGACTTATCCGCGCTGGCCCGTCAGTTACAGCAGATTGCCCGCAAGCTGTCCCGCTGATCGCGGACGCAAAAAAACCCGCCCAACCGGATGGCTGGAGCGGGCTGGTTATCCGCGATAATACGCGTTGCCTTATGGCGTTTTCGTCTCGCCCACGCCCATGGTCTTGAGCTTTTTAGACAGCTCGCGGCGCTCTTTAGACAGGTCAGCGTTTTTGATGATGTACTCATCCACGCGATCTTCATAGTCAGCACGCATGCTGGCGATGATTTCCTGAATCGCCTCAACGCTCATGCCGGGTTTGATGTATTCGCTCAGGTTATCCAGCAGCAGCACACGCTTTTGGTTGTCACGAATTTTCTTCTCATTATCGACGATTTCACGCTGCAGTTTGTTCTTGCGGCGGAACGTACGGACAAACTCAAGTACGTCCTGAAATGATTGCTTGGCATTTTCCATGATGGCACCTTTCTTTAAGCCTGCTAAAGCAGGGAGAGAGTCAAAACGATCAGCTTAGCGGCCAGCCAGCCTTGTGGGCAATTCTCACAGCTAAATTCGGACTGGCTCTTATCTTAGCGCAAAAAAACCGGGTTTCGCATTAAGTCATTGTCTGAGGTGATTATTTACGCAGCGCCAGGCGCATCAAATCCGTCATGCGTTCCAGCTGCTTCGCCAGCTCCAGACTCAGCCAGACATAGCCATAAATCGGCGCTTCTTCCAGACGGTCACTCCCGTCAGCGATCAACTGCTTAAGCTCTTTGACGATTTCCGTTAACTCATGATTGGCCGCGATGATGTCGTAGGTTTCCCCCTTCACAGCCATGACCGATAAGGTTCGCAGCGCGTTTTCGGTCATCTCCTGCGTGCGGCGTAACGTCGGAGCATTCAGCATGATCAGATGACTTTCGCGTGATGCCCACCAGGCATTAATTTGCATCTCAATGGTGTACACCATATTACGGTTCAACGTCTGTATCGCTTCAAACACCGATTTGGGGATGCGGGTTTCTTTACTGGACGGCTCCAGCAGGGCACGCATTTTCACCACGCTGGTGAGCAGTTTGCCCAGCGGTTTGTTCAGCCGGGGCTTTTCCACGAGGTTGGCGGAAAACCCCGCATGGTAGATTTTGGCCATTTCTGCCAGCGTATCTGACAGCTGAATACGCCAGTGAATATACGCACGCTGCGCCCAGATGGCCGTAAATAACAGCGCCAGTAACGATCCTAAAATGACATCGCCACCGCGCCACATCGCCACGGTGAAATCCCCCATTGGCGCGCCTACAACCACGCACAGCGTGATGCCAATCAGCAATGCCATGTAAGGGTGTTTCCCCAGCGTCAGATAGCCGCTGATAAACATGATCACTGCGCACCATGCCAGCATGCCGGGCAGCGAAATCATCTCCAGCCTGAGGGCGATAAGACCAGAGATTGACCCGGCAATCGTTCCGCCAATGCGTTGAATGGCGCGCGGGAAGACGTTTCCCCAGGTTGAGATCGGCCCCATCACCACAACCAGGGTAATCAAAGGCCAGGTGCCTTCGGGAATGCCCGTGACGCGGACAAGCAGAAACGCACACAGAAACGCCACTGCGATGCGTAACCCGTGCACGCTGCGGTAATGACGATATAACCAGAATTCCAGATTTGAGATGGGTTTATCAGAGCGCAAAGTCGCTTGTCCGCTGGTAAAAAAATGATTCTACGCGTCGCGCCCTGCCGATCCTGGCGCGCCGTCAATGTTTTCGCTTGTACAGCGTTGAGCGGACCATTATCAACAACCCTGCCCCGGAAATCAGCAAAATTCACCATGACGACAACACATGACGCACGATAGCGGGTTCATCCCTGCCCCGCGAAGGCGAAGCAGGGACGTAACGATTAGAACTTGCGTTTCAGGTAGTCCGTGATGCGGCTCACTACGCCCGCCTCGTTAACGGCGGTGAGTGCCACCAGCGGATAGCTGGCGATCTGCTTGTCCTTGTCCATCACCTGGATTTCACCAATGTTCTCATTGGCTTTAAGTGGCGCTTCCAGGTCGGTACGGTTGATCACGTATTTGGCTTTGACGTTCGGGATTTCGCTGCGCGGCAGTGACAGATAAACATCGTTTGCCGTGCCCACGTCAACCTGGTGCGGATTACCGTACCAGACATGTTCACTGCCAATTTTCTTACCGGCATGGAACAGTTGTACGGTATCAAACGTATTCTGGCCCCAGACCAGCAGCTTGCGCGCCTGCTCTTCACGCCCTTTCGCACTTTTCCCGCCCATGATGACGGCAATCAGGCGGTGCTGCCCCACAATGTTGGAGGCAATAATATTGAAGCCCGCCGTTTCAGTATGGCCCGTTTTCAGGCCATCGACGTGCAGGTTGTTGTCCCACAGCAGGCCGTTACGGTTGTTCTGGGTAATGCCGTTCCAGGTGAGGGTTTTTTCACGGTACATGGCATAGAAATCGGGCTCGCCATCAATAATGGCGCGTGACAGTTTTGCCATATCCAGTGCGCTGGAATATTGCCCCGGCGCATCCAGACCGTGTACGGTTTCGAAATGGGTATTCGTCAGCCCCAGTTTCTCCACGTAGTGGTTCATTAACTTAACAAAGTTGTCCTGGCTACCGGCCACGTAATCCGCCAGCGCAACGCAGGCGTCATTGCCTGAATCAATGATCACGCCGCGGCTGAGATCACGCACGCTTAACTTATCACCGGGCTTAAGAAACATCAGTGAGGAGCCTTTAAAGACCGGATTGCCTGCTGCCCAGGCATCTTTTCCCACCGTCACCATGTCGTCGCGGGTAATTTTCTTTTGGTCGATCGCGCGGTCGACCACATAGCCGGTCATCAGCTTGGTCAGACTGGCGGGATTCCGGCGCTCGTCGGGATTGCCCGCGGTCAGCACCTGCCCCGTGGTGGCGTCCATCAGCACCCAGGAGGCTGCATCAATCGCCGGTGGCGTCACAGGAAATGGCATATCGTCGGCCTGTGCCAGCGAAGCCCAAAAAACAGTTACGGTAATTAACAGACGCCTTTTCAACACTTCATCCTTAGTTGAGCAAGTAAAACGGACATGAACAGCGGGACGTTTTACGGCAAAACCCTTAATAAGGTTTAAATAAATTGAAAAAAAGTATGAACTGCTGCGCACCATTCAACAGCCTGCGCCCTGGCAGTTGTACTCAGGCACGCAGACGACTATCCTGAACGTTGATTTTTTGCAGACAGGACAGCGACGTGCCCGCCTCTGAATTCACTTTTTTGTTTCACGATTACGAAACCTTCGGCACCAGCCCGCAACGGGATCGTCCGGCACAGTTTGCCGGTTTGCGCACCGACAGCGAGTTCAATCCGATTGGCGAGCCAGAGGTATTCTACTGCCGCCCACCGGATGATTACCTGCCCCAGCCTGAAGCGGTCATGATCACCGGTATTACGCCGCAATTAGCCGCCTCCCGGGGCGTGAACGAGGCCGAGTTTGCTGCCCGTATTCATGCGCTTTTTACCACCGAACAAACCTGCGTCGTGGGTTATAACAACGTGCGCTTTGACGATGAAGTGACGCGCAATATCTTTTACCGCAACTTCTACGATCCGTACGGCTGGAGCTGGCAAAACGGTAATTCCCGCTGGGATTTGCTGGACGTGATGCGCGCCTGTTATGCGCTGCGCCCGGAAGGTATCAACTGGCCAGAGAATGATGACGGCTTTCCCAGCTTCCGGCTGGAGCATCTGACCAAAGCCAACGGCGTGGCGCACGAAAACGCCCATGATGCGATGTCGGATGTCTATGCCACGCTGGCAATGGCGAAACTGGTGAAAGAAAAACAGCCAAAACTGTTTGAGTTTTTGTTTACGCATCGCAACAAAAACAAACTGATGACCCTGATCGACATCCCGCAGATGAAGCCGCTGGTCCATGTTTCTGGCATGTTTGGCGCGGCGCGCGGCAATACCAGCTGGGTGGTGCCGCTTGCCTGGCATCCGGACAACCGCAATGCGTTGATCGTGGTGGATTTGGCCGGGGATATTGCGCCCCTGCTGACGCTGGATGCGGACAGTTTGCGCGAGCGCCTGTACACACCTAAAAGCGAGCTGGGCGATCAGCCTGCCGTGCCGGTGAAACTGGTGCACATCAATAAGTGTCCGGTGCTGGCACCCGCTAATACCTTGCGTCCGGAAGATGCCGGGCGGCTGGGTATTGATCGTCAGTTCTGCCTGGATAATCTGGCCACGCTGCGTCAGCATCCTGACGTACGTGAAAAACTGGTGGCTATTTTTGCTGAGGCGGAACCTTTTGCGCCGTCAGAGGATGTCGACACGCAGCTCTATGACGGTTTCTTTAGCGATGCCGACCGCGCCGGAATGAACATCATCCGTAAGACCGCGCCTGCCAATCTGCCTGCGCTCAATCTGACATTTGACAGCCCACGGGTGGAAAAGCTGCTGTTTCGTTATCGCGCCCGTAATTTCCCCGGTACGCTGGATGATGCCGAACAACAGCGCTGGCTGCAGCATCGCCGTGAGGTTCTGAATCCAGAAAAAGTGCAGGCTTTTCTGATGGAGCTGGAATCGCTGGCCAGCCTGCATGAAGGCGACGCGGAAAAACTGTCTCAGCTAAAAGCGTTGTACCGGTACGCGCAGGAACTGGTGTCCTGACGTCCCGGCAGACCGGGAAGGCCTGTCGCCCTCCCGGTTTATATATCAGATTACCCACCACAGCGCCCAGGTCAGGGCAAAGCCGCTCAGCCCCATCAGGGTCGTCAGTACCGTCCAGGTTTTTAAACCGTCCGCCACCGACAGACCCAGATAGCGCGTTACCACCCAGAAACCTGCATCATTCACGTGCGACAGGCCCAGACCGCCGAAGCACACCGCCAGCGTGACCAGTACACGGTGCATATCATCTATGCCAGTCACGGCCTGGGTCAGTAATCCGCTGGTCGTGAGGATCGCCACGGTTGCCGAGCCCTGCGAGGCGCGTAGCGCCAGCGACAGAATAAACGCGGCAGGAATCAGGGGCAAATGCAGCGTTTCCAGCGCCCGCGCCAGCGCGTTGCCGACACCGGACTCCACCAGTACCTTACCAAACGCCCCGCCCGCGCCCGCCACCAGAATCACGCTGGCCGATCCCGGAATGGCGCGACCGGTCAGGTCCTCCAGCTTGTCCTTGCTCCAGCCACGACGCAGGCCCAGTAGCCAGGCGGCCAGTCCCAGGGCGATCAGCAGCGCAATCGGCGGGGTGCCAATAACCGTCATCACCTTGCGCAGCAGGCTGTCTTCCGTCAGCAGCGAGTGCGACAGCGTGCCTGCCACGATCAGCACAATCGGGACGACGATCAAACCGCTGATGGTCAGCGCGCCCGGCGGTGCGGGTTCATTTTTCTTCTGTACCCCTTCCGGCTTCGCCATCTGCAACTGTTCCAGTACCTCAACCGACAGGTGGTACTGCCGACGGTTCATTGCCTTTGCCACGTAATAGCCGAGGATACCGACCGGCACCGAGACCAGAATTCCCAGCATCATCAGCCAGCCCATATCAGTATGCAAAATGGCCGCGGCGGCGGCGGCGCCAGGGTGCGTCGGCAGCGCCACATGCACAGTCAGCATGACGCCCGCCATCGGTAAGCCAAACTTCAGCGGGGACACCCGCGCCACTTTGGTAAAACCGTAGATCAGCGGAATGACAATGATAAAGCCCACTTCAAAAAACACCGGGATGCCTAAAATAAAGGCAGCCATCGTCAGGGCGGCAACGGTACGTTTCAGACCCAGCGTTTTGCTGAAACGCTGGGCCAGCGACTCTGCGCCGCCAGAGGCTTCGATAATGGCCCCCAGCATCGCCCCCAGCACGATAATGATAGTGATATGCCCCAGCAGTCCGCCCATCCCGCTGATAATGGTTTCCATGATTTTTTCAGCCGGAATACCGGTCGCGATGGCCACCAGCAGACTGACAATTAACAGGGCAACAAAGGGATGGACTTTGGCTTTAATGACCAGCAACAGCAATATCACAATGCTGGCGGTCGCAATGGCTAACAGCAACGCAGTCGTCATAGTAAACCTCTGGAATAGTTATCTTTTTTCGCGTTTTTTCGTTAAAGCTCAACCTGGTGCCGCTCCGTTTCAGAGACGAGCAGAATGGCACCGGTACCGCAGCACCGGTGTGATTTTTTCACGTTAACTCAGCGGTTTTTCATCCAGGGCGCCAGCCAGCTCAGCCCCTCTACGGTGTCGCCGCGCGGGAAATATTCGCAGCCGACCCAACCGTCGTAGCCCACCTCATCTAACAGGCTGAACAGCCAGGGGTAGTTGATCTCGCCCTCGTCAGGTTCATGCCGACTGGGCGCGGCGGCGATTTGCACATGGCGATAACGTCCGGCGTAATGGCGAATCAGATGGCTGAGATTGCCGTCCACGATCTGGGCATGAAACAGATCCAGTTGGGTGAATACGTTGGGCCGGTCGATAAGGTCGACCATCTCCAGCGTCTGATACTGGCTGGCATAGAGATAGTGCGGTTTGGTCGTGGGATTAAGGGCTTCGATCAACAAGCGGATGTTATACGGGGCAAATCGTTCTGCCGCGTAGCGCATGTTGCGGATGAATGTCTCGACATAGCGCTGGCGATCGGCACCCGGCGGCACCGTTGCGGCCATGATATGCACCTGTGGGCAATCCAGCGCCCGTGCATATGCCAGCGCCCGGTCGATATCTGCGCGCGCGTCGGCTTCCCGTCCGGGAATAGCCGAAACGCCCCATTCCCCCGCGTCAACGTTGCCCGGTGCGGTGTTAAACAGCACCAGTTTAAGCCCGTTATCCGCCAGCAGCGCTTTCAGTTGCTCAGCCGGATATTCGTAGGGAAACAGAAACTCGACCGCGCTGAAGCCCGCCTGTGCCGCCGCGGCAAAGCGTTGCAGAAAAGGCATTTCGTTGAACTGGGTAGATAAGTTAGCTGCAAACTTTGGCATTACCGGCTCCTGAGTTCAGCGACGTCGTCGGCGGTTAAATAACGAATGGCGCGATCGCCAAGGGTAAACATCAGACGCGCCGTTTCTTCCAGCTCCTCGGTATTATCCGCCGCTTCGCGCAAGGTTTTGCCGACCACCACCGGACCATGGTTTGCCAGCAGGAAGGCGCGGTAACGCGGGGCAAGCAGCGCCAGATCCTCCGCCAGCCGCGCATCACCCGGTTTATAATAAGGCACCACCGGTACATCGCCTACCCGCATCACCACATAGGGCGTGAACGGGCGGATGCAGTTCTGGCTGTCCAGATGTTGCAGGCAGGAAAGCGCGGTCAGGTAGTGACTGTGCAGGTGAACCACCGCCCGACAGTCCGGATTATTCAGGTAGAGCGCCCGGTGAAAGGCGATCTCTTTCGACGGTTTATCCCCGGCTATCCACTCCCCCTGTAACGTCACGTTAGACAGACGCTCCGCATCCAGTTCGCCCAGGCAGGAACCCGTGGGCGTTGCCAGTAAGGTGCCGTCGTCCAGCAGCAGCGACAGATTACCGGCCGAGCCGGTGGCGTAACCACGCTGGAAGAACGAGGCACCCAGTCTGACCATCTCTTCGCGGGCCTGTTGTTCAGTCATGTGAAAACTCCGTTTGTGCGCGGCGGAAGAACTGCTCATCGCCAAAATTGCCAGACTTCAGCGCCAGTGACAGCGGCTGCTGGATATCTCTGACCCAGGGCACACCGGGCGAAATCACCGGACCAATATGGAAGGCGGTCACGCCCAGGCTTTGGGCGACCACGCCCGAGGTTTCGCCGCCCGCCACGATAAAACGCTGCCAGCCGCGGGATTGCAGATCTCTCGCCACCTGAGCAAACAGTTGCTCTACCGCCTCACTGCTGCGCTGTGCACCGAAATGCCGCTGGATCGACTGCAGCTGTTGCGCATCCGCAGTGGCAAAGAGCATCGGGGCCAGCGGCCCGTCGGCATGCTCAACGACCCAGTCGCACAGCGCCCCGGCGTACTGTTCATCGTTGAGGCAGCGCTCAACGTGAATTTCCCGGGCGGGAGCCTGCTGGCGATACGCGTTGACCTGGCGGTTGGTCATTGGTGAACAGGAACCCGAAAGCACCACGGCCCGCTGCCCCTGCGGGTAGCCCGCGCGCTGCGCCTGCCCATCGTCGCAGCCAGATGTTGACCACTGGCGCGCCAGGCCAATTGCCAGCCCGGAGCCGCCCGTGACCAGCCGCATCGACGTCAGCGCTTCACCCTGATTCAGCAGATGCTGCTCAGTAAGCGTGTCGATTACGGCATAGTTCACGCCCTGAGCACGCAGATGTTCAAGTTGCTCTGTTATCGCGCCTGCGCCCTGGTCGACCGTGGCTAACGGAATAAGCCCGGCTTTTCCCGTGCTCTGACACGCCATCAGCCTTAGCAGGTTACTGTCGGTCATCGGCGTGACAGGATGATGGCGCATGCCGGACTCCGACAGCAGGTGTTCCCCCACAAACAGGTAGCCCTGATAAACGGTACGTCCGTTGACCGGCAATGCCGGGCAGATCACCGTCAGCGTCTCATTCAGCGCGGCCATGAGCGCATCCGTCACCGGACCGATGTTACCCGCAGCGGTGCTGTCGAACGTGGAACAGTACTTGAAATAAAAGCGCTCACAGCCTTGCGCCTGCAGCCAGCGCAGCGCCGCAAGCGACTGACTGACGGCCAGCGCAGGCGCACAGGATCGCGATTTCAGGCTGACCACAATGGCCTGGGCATCCGGGACCGTTGTCTGTTCTGGGATGCCGTTAAACTGAATGGTAGAAAGCCCGTTCTGCACCAGAAAGCTGGCAATGTCGGTTGCGCCGGTAAAATCGTCGGCAATCACCCCTAAGCGCATCACATCGCCTCCTCGCGCTGGGGCAGCGTAATGCCGCTGAAGATTTTAATCACCGCACTGTCATCCTCGCGGCCAAAACCGGCATTGCTGGCCTCAGTGAACATATTCAGCGCGGTAGAGGCCAGCGGTAGCGGGAAATGCAGGGCTTTCGCCGTATCGGCGACCAGATTCAGGTCTTTGACAAAGATGTCCACTGCGGATTTCGGTCGATAGTCGCCGTCGACGACATGGCGCATACGGTTTTCAAACATCCATGAGTTGCCCGCTGCGTTAGTGACCACCTCATACATCGTATCGAGCGGAATCCCGGCGCGGGCGGCCAGCGCCATGGCTTCGGCCCCGGCGGCAATGTGCACGCCCGCCAGCAGCTGATGAATGATTTTGACTGTCGATCCCTGACCGATTTCCGTGCCGACGCGGTAAACCTTTGCGGCGACCGCATCCAGTACCGGTTGCAAAGCCGCAAAGGCCGCATCGCTCCCGGATGCCATCACGGTCATCTCGCCACTGGCCGCTTTGGCGGCCCCGCCGGACACTGGCGCATCCAGCATCAGCAACTGACAGTCCGCCAGTCTGGCGGCGATCTGCTGCGCATCCTGCGCGGACAAGGTGGAGGATACCATCACCGCCGTGCCCGGTTTCAGCCTGGCCGCCAGCCCCTGCTCGCCAAACAGAATTGCATTAACCTGCCGGGCATTCACGACCAGCAACAGGACAGCATCCAGGTGTTCGGCAAAGGCATGGGCCGACGACTGCGCGTCACGCGCGCCTGCCTGGCGCAGCGTTTCGCAGGCCTGCGGATTCAGATCAACCCCCCATGTCGCCAGCCCAGCCCGGATGCAGGACTGCGCCGCGCCCATTCCCATTGAGCCTAAACCTATGACACAAATGTTTGAAGCGGGCATCGGTGGCCTCCCTTGTTAAATTAAGTGAATTTTTGGTCTCTGCTGGTAATAGTGGCAGGAAAGTGCAGGTAAAAACGTGCCATATTTCACATAAATTAACTTCATAAGGCCGCAGTTGAACATTTATTCACATCAGCCACGTAACTGTTATTACCAGGTATCGCGGTCAAATCGCCACCAGCAAAGGGGATCTGGTGCAAAATTTCCGTGCGTCTTTGTGAAGGCATCCCCTACAATGTGAAAAAATGATAAACCGAGGTGTATATGATCCCCGTTGAGCGTCATCAACAGATTCTGGCACTGGTGGCCGAGCGCGGCGTAATGAGCATCGCCGAACTGACCGAGCGTTTTGGCGTGTCACACATGACGATTCGTCGGGACGTGCAGAAGCTGGAGGAACAGGGCGCGGTGCTGTCGGTTTCCGGTGGCGTGCGCTCCGTTAACCGCCTGGCGAGCGAACCCTCGCACCTGACCAAGACCGCGCTGTGTAATGAAGAAAAAAACGCCATCGGCAAATTGGCCGCTCAGCTGATTCCGCCTGATAGCTGTATTTATCTGGATGCCGGTACGACGACACTGGCGCTGGCGCGGGAAATCGCCGACAGGGAGGACCTGTTAGTGGTCACCAATGATTTTATGGTGACCAATTTGCTGATGGAGGCGAGCCGCTGCCGGGTGATTCATACCGGTGGCACCGTCTGTCGGGATAACCGTTCCTGCATTGGCGATGCAGCCGCACGCCACCTACGGCAACTGGCAATTGACATTGCCTTTGTCTCCACTTCCAGTTGGGGATTGCGCGGTTTGTTTACGCCGGATGAAGACAAGGTAGCGGTTAAACAGGCCGTGTGTGACGTCAGCAGCAAACGCGTGCTGCTCAGCGACAGCTCGAAATACGATAAAATCGCGACGTGGCTGGCCTTACCGCTGGAAAAGTTTGATGTGATTGTGACAGATGATCAGTTAAATGCCGCAGGACGGAACGCGTTACAGGCAGGAAGCTGGGAACTGATGCTGGCAAGTAAAAGCTGACAGAAAACGGCCCTGCTCTGTGAATGAGCAGGGCCGGGGGATTACACTTCTTCGCTAAACTGTGGAACGGGATTGCGGAAGCTACGCGTCACAAAGGCCAGGTAAACAATACCAATCGCGGCCCAGATCAGTCCCAGCACCATAGAACTTTGCTCCAGGTTAACCCACAGTGCACCCACGGTCAGGGCACCCATCATCGGCAGAACCAGATACTGGACGTGATCTTTCAGGGTCTTATTCCGTTTTTCACGTACCCAGTACTGCGCAATCACTGACAGGTTAACGAAGGTAAACGCAACCAGCGCACCAAAGTTAATCAGCGCAGTCGCGGTGACCAGATCGAAGTTGATCGCCATCAACGCCACGGCACCTACCAGAATCACGTTAAGTGACGGCGTGCGCCATTTTGGATGGATATAGCCGAAGAAACGCTCCGGGAACACACCATCACGGCCCATCACGTACATCAGACGTGAAACGCCTGCGTGCGCTGCCATACCGGACGCCAGTACCGTGACCACAGAGAAGATCAGGATACCGATCTGCAACGCTTTACCGGCCACATACAGCATGATTTCAGGCTGCGACGAATCCGGCTCTTTAAAGCGCGAGATGTCCGGGAAATACAGTTGCAGGAAGTACGACGCGACAATAAACATCAGGCCACCAATCAGCGCGGTCAGGAAAATCGCACGCGGAATGGTACGTTCTGCATCTTTCGTTTCTTCTGACAGCGAACTGATGCCGTCAAAACCGAGGAATGAGAAACACAGAATCGTCGCACCGGTGATCATCGGCACCACATGGGCGTTTTCAGACCAGAACGGTTTACTGCTTACCACTGTTCCCGCACCTTCGCCGTGCGCCACGCCGTAAATCACCATCGCGGTGATACCGACCATGACCACCACCTGAAGGATGACAATCACGCTGTTGAAGTTAGCGACCGTTTTGATGCCCTTAAGGTTGGAGAGCGTCATAAAGCCCACCAGCAGCACCACGAAAATCCACGACGGGATCCCTGGCACCAGGGTTTCAAAATAGTTTTTAGCCAACAGAATGTTGATCATCGGCATGAACAGATAGTCCAGCAGCGATGACCAGCCCACCATAAAGCCGACGTGCGGACTGATGGCCTTCTGAGCATAGGTATAAGCGGAGCCCGCAGATGGGAAGCGGCGTACCAGCTTACCGTAACTCACGGCGGTAAACAGAATCGCAATCAGGGCGAAAGCATAAGCGGTGGCAACGTGACCGTCCGTCAGGCCCGATACGATACCAAAGGTATCAAACAGGGTCATCGGCTGCATGTAGGCTAAGCCCATCATGACAACAGGAAGTAACGTCAGCGTTTTTTTCAGTTGGGCACGTTGTGGTGCGGCAGAGGTATTAAGCGACATGCTTCAGTCCTCCTTGCGCAGCAACCTGGCTGGGTTGATTCACAAGGAAACTGCGCATTAAGCGACAGGGAGTAAGGCTGGCGGCCAGCGCGGCGCCGTAGTCATCACGGAAACGTGTACCAGCCTGGGCTGGCAGAGTGTTAAACATCCCCATCTTTACATCCTCAATCTCACGCGGCTGCGTGTTTTCAGTGTTTATCTATCCGGGTGCGTGCCCGGCCTCGTTGGTGTCAGCTAAATGCTACGCGTTAAAAACAATATGCAAAAAAATAACCGGCGCGGTGAGCGTCGGTTATGTTCTGAATTTGCAGGGGGCGTATTTTGCCCTAACCCAACGCATTATTTCAAGACGTTGTCGCATAGAATGCAAAATTTTAATCAGGCGTTTTTCAGCATCCAGTCAATTTCGGTGGCAGTGATTAATCTTTCGAACTGCATAAGCTCATAATTTTTGCAGCTAAACCACACTTTGGCAAATTTCTCACCCAGTAATTTTTGTAAAGGATAGCTGCTTTCGAAGGCATAGAGTGCATCGCTCTGCCGAATCGGCAGCGCCAGCCCTTCCGCTTCATGGCCGTTTCCTTTAACCGGCTGTGGCAACGGTAGCTGCGTATCGAGGCCGTGCAACATGCCGGCCAGAATGGTAGCCATGACGAGATAAGGATTCGCATCCGCCCCGGCTACCCGGTACTCGATGCGGCGACTTTCCAGATCGCCACAGGGAATACGCAACGCTACCGTACGGTTATTGTGGCCCCACGACGCCTGCAAAGGAACGTAGGCATCGGGCACAAAACGACGGAAGGCATTGACGTTGGGGGCCAGCAGCGCCATGGAAGCAGGCATAAGGTCAATCATGCCCGCCAGCGTGCGTTTCAGCAGCGGGGAATCGCTTCCGTCATCACAGGCAAAGGCATTATGGTCAGCGGCATCAAGCATGCTGATATGGACGTGCATCCCGCTTCCGGCGTAGTCCTCATAGGGTTTTGCCATAAATGTTGCCGTCATGCCGTGGTTCTCTGCCACCTGGCGGATAAGGCGCTTGAGCTGGATAGCATGGTCGCAGGCGCTCAGCACATCACGGGTATGATGGAGATTGATTTCGAATTGCCCCGGCGAGGCTTCCGCCAGCGCGCCATCCGCAGGAATGCCCTGCAGACGGGCCAGCGCATCGATATCACGCAGGACATCGGCGAAGTGATCGAGATTATCCAGCGAGTAAACCTGGCTTTGTCTGTTGCGATCGTCACTGCCTGGCGCACAGGGCGGTTGAATATAGCCTTCTGCATCGCGCTTTTTATCGACCAGATAGAACTCCAGCTCTACCGCTACCACCGGAAACAGTCCACGATTACGCAGCTGTTGCCACAGCCGGTTCAGAACATTTCGGGGTTCAACGTCAAAGGGAGTGCCATCTTGGTTGCACATGGTTAACAGCAGTTGTGCAATGTGTTGCGGATCGGCGGCGGAGGGGACGAGCGTGCCATGGACGGGAAGGCAGAGGTTATCGGGTTCACCAAGCGACTGGCCCAGACCGGCCTCTTCGACGGTATTGCCGAGAATATCCATGGCAAAAACCGAGGCGGGAAAGTAGCAGCCTTTTTCCAGCCTGGCTAAGGCCGAAACCGGGATGCGCTTACCGCGAAAAACACCATTTAAATCGTTGAGCAAGATATCGACATACTGCGTTTCAGGATGGCGCTCCAGCCAGTTTTTCACTTCTTGCTGGAACGCGCTGGTTCGTCTCTCTTCACTGTGAAGCGTGAAGTCTTCTACTTCTACCAGGTTAGTCATGATTTCATCCGCCTTTGACCACAAAAATGGGAGTGCGTAATGCTCAAAAAAACCGCCACTCATCTAACATAGCTCTAACGTAAAAAGTGTGCAAATGTAACAAATCTGTTTGAAGATCGACCAATGGATTGCTAGATTGACAAAATATTGCACACTTAACCATCAGACATGCCCTTTTCGTCAAATATTTCGAACAGCAGTTAAGGGGGAAAGATGGGCATTATTTTTGACAAGCCTTTGATTGGCGTAGTGATGTGCCAGACGCACAATCAGGGCCACCCGGTTCAGTCTGTCCACAACAAATATCTTGATGCCATCGTCCTAGCGGGCGGCGTGCCGCTTGCCCTGCCCCATCACCTTATGGCTGCCCCGCATCTATCAGAAAACGCTATGGCTGTGCTGGACGGCATTCTGCTGACCGGGAGCCCCAGCCACCTGGAGCCCTGGCTGTATGGCGAAGAAGGCGAAGAGCCGGAGGCAGATGCCGGCCGCGATCGCCTGGCGTTTAACCTTATTACGCATGCTGTCGGTAAACAGGTGCCGCTGCTGGGCATATGTCGGGGCATGCAGGAGCTGGTCGTGGCCAACGGCGGTGCCCTGTATCGCCACCTTGACCACCATCCGCAGTTTCAGCGCCACCATGCAGACGAGGATGCCTCACTTGAACAAACTTACGCACCCGCTCATGCCATCCAGATTGCACCGGGAGGATTGCTGGACAGGCTGCTGGGGCGTGCGTCGATCACCGTCAACTCCGTTCATCACCAGGGCATTCGTGAAGCGGGACCGCAGGTGCGCGTCGAGGCCCGTGCGCCCGATGGTCTGATTGAGGCGGTCAGCCTGCCAGCGCACCCTTTCGCCCTTGCCGTACAGTGGCATCCTGAATGGCAGCTGAAACCCTCCACGCCGTCCTTTGCGCTGTTTGACGGCTTTATTCAGGCCGCCCTGCACTATCACCAGAGGAAAAAGGTATGAATGATGCGGCTCAGGCTCCGGGACGCCGCCTGGCGCAGATCCGTCAGGCCATGGGACTGTCACAACGGCGCGTCGCGGAACTGGCCGGACTGACCCACAGCGCCATCAGTACTATCGAACAGGATAAGGTCAGCCCGGCGGTCAGCACGCTGCAAAAGTTGCTGAAGGTTTATGGCCTGTCTTTGTCTGCGTTTTTTTCGGAGCCGCATGCTGAGGACGCGCCCAAAGTGGTAGTCCGGCCTGAAGATCTGCTGGAAATCGGCAGTCAGGGCGTTTCGCTTAAACTGGTTGATAACGGCACGAAAACCCGGGTGTTAGGCATGTTACTGGAAACTTACCAGCCAGGTGCCAGCACCGGCGAAAAGTTACGCCATGCGGGCGAAGAGACCGGCACCCTGCTGGAAGGGCGCATCCTACTGGAAGTTAACGGTCAGCAATTTCATCTGACGGCCGGCGAAAGTTACGTGATCGATACGGGTTTGCCGCACAGTTTTACCAACCAGGCCGATGTGCCCTGTCGCATCGTCAGCGCCCATACGCCCGCCAATTTTTAATCAGGGACGTTCGCCAAGGAGCTTGATATGAATTACGTAGAAAACTACTACACCTCCACACGGAACCCCCATGCGCCCTGGCCGGTGCTGCAGGAAAGCATCCAGTGTGACGTTTGCATTATTGGTGCCGGTTTTACGGGCTTATCGGCCGGCCTGTTTTTAACCGAAGCGGGTTACGATGTGGTGCTGCTTGAAGCGGCTCGTGTTGGTTATGGTGCCAGCGGCCGCAATGGCGGCCAGGCCGTGAACTCCTACAGCCGCGACGTGGATGTGATTGAACAACGCTACGGCAAAGACAGCGCGAAAATGCTGGGCAGTATGATGTTTGAAGGCGGTGATATTATTCGTGATCGTATCGACCGTTACGCGATCGCCTGCGATTACCGCCCGGGCGGTATCTTCGCCGCGTTTAACCGCCGTCAGATGGCGCACCTGGCCAGTCAAAAAGCCGCCTGGCAGCGTTACGGTAACGACCAGCTTGAACTGTTAGATGAGCGCGGCATTCGTCGCGAGATCGGCTCAGAGCGCTATGTAGGTGGGCTGCTCGACAAACGCGGCGCACATCTGCATCCGTTGAATCTGGCGCTGGGAGAAGCCGAAGCCATTCGTCGCCACGGCGGTCGTATCTATGAACAGTCCGCCGCGTTAAGCGTCAGCTACGGTTCACCTAATCGGGTAAAAACGGCACAGGGAGA
The DNA here is from genome assembly GCF_004364735.1 of Pantoea sp. PNA 14-12. NCBI lineage: Bacteria > Pseudomonadati > Pseudomonadota > Gammaproteobacteria > Enterobacterales > Erwiniaceae > Pantoea > Pantoea sp. PNA 14-12. The sequence continues at coordinate 160,404 of NZ_SOAJ01000002.1, forward strand.
AGTCAGCGCCACGTTTCTGATTTTTGCCGGCAATGCTTATCTGCCTTCCGAACTCGAACCGCGCCTGAGTCGCAAAAGCATGCCGTGCGGCTCGCAAATCATTGCCACCGAACCGCTGTCCCGTGACCGGGCATTAGCGCTGTTACCCAACAACTATTCGGTAGAAGATTCCAATTATCTGCTGGACTATTTCCGCCTGACCGCCGACAACCGGCTGCTCTATGGTGGCGGTGTGGTTTATGGGGCGCGCGAGCCTGGCGATGTGATCACGATGATCCGGCCTAAAATGCTACGCACCTTTCCGCAGTTGCAGGACGTGAAGATTGATTTCGCCTGGAGCGGAAATTTTCTGCTGACGCTGTCGCGCATGCCACAGTTTGGTCGGCTGGAAAACAATGTCTACTTTATGCAGGGCGACAGCGGTCACGGCGTGACCTGCACGCACCTTTCCGGCAAGCTGATAAGCGAAGTGTTACGTGGGGATGCTGAGCGCTTTGATGCCTTCGCGAAGCTTCCGCATCTGCCCTTCCCTGGCGGACGGCGATTTAAAGTGCCGCTGACGGCCATGGGTGCCGCCTGGTATGCCTTACGCGACCGACTCGGCGTGTGATCAGGAACAGAACACGACGCTTTCCCCGCTAAGGGGAAGCCACACTCACTCCAGCGGCATTTTCTGCGGATCGTCGTAGCGGTATTCAAAGCCCAGCTCGTGACAGATACGCGCGCCGTCAATCAACTTACCGCTGTCGTCGTGCGTCTGCGGTTCAAAGGTGGGCGGCGTCATGCCCAGCTGGCGCGACACACAGGGATAGAAATGGGCGCGGGACGGATGTTTCAACGCACACAGGTTGAACGTCCTGCCGCCTTTTGGCGTTTGCAGCAGCAGCATAATCGCCTCCACCACATCATCCAGATGCACCAGATTCACCCCGTGCGATCCATTGGGTAAATCCTGTTTGCCGGCCAGGAAGCGACCGGGATGCCGTTTCGGGCCCACCAGCCCGGCCAGACGCAATACATCGACGCTGGTGCCGGGTAAGTCGTGCAGCCAGTTTTCCAGGTCCACCAGCGTTTTACCTGCCGTGGTTTCTGGTTGAAGCGGGCTTTTCTCCGTTTTGATACCGGCGCTGCCGCCATAGACGGAAGTGGAACTGGTAAAGATGATCCGTGGGACATTGCGCGCCAGCGCGGTATCCACCACGTTTTGTACTGCCTGCACATAGGCGTCGCCGCCCTCTGCCGTGCGGCTGGCGGGCAAGGTGACAACCAGCGCATTCACGTCAAACAGCGCCTCCAGGTCCTCGGCCTCACAGACCAGTTCGGGCGTCAGTTCAAGTTGAAACGCATCGATGCCACAGCGACGGGCCGCCTCTACGCCATCCGGCGTGGTTTTACTGCCGGTCACCTGCCAGCCTCGCGCGGTCAGCGCCATCGCAAGCGGCATGCCCAGCCAGCCGAGTCCTACAATTGCGACCTTTTTCATATTGTCTCCTGCTGCGAACGTCAAGATTCAGCCATCTTAAGCTGCCCCTGAGTTGCAAACCAGTGCAAAGTGTTTCTGTGCTTTGCGAAGAACAACATTAAAAAAGAGTTGCCAATTTCAACTATCTTCGTTAGGTTAATTCCACACAAATGAATAACTTTTCATTATCGAGAATTTTATGACACGCGTTCAGTTCAACCATCATCACCACCATCACCCTGACTAGTCTTTCAGGCGATGTGTGCTGGAAGACGTCTAGGATCTTCCAGTGGTGCGAACGCAAGAGAACCCCCGGAAGATCGTCTTCCGGGGGTTTTTTTATGGGCTGACGCAAAATACGCATTCAGGACAGGTTAATTAAGGGGACAGGAACAATGTTAGACAATAGCCGTTTACGCATAGCTATGCAGAAATCAGGTCGGTTAAGCGATGATTCACGCGAGCTGCTGGCGCGCTGCGGGATCAAAATCAATCTTCAGCAACAGCGTCTGATCGCCTTCGCTGAAAATATGCCTATCGATATTCTGCGCGTGCGCGATGACGATATTCCGGGCCTGGTGATGGACGGCGTGGTCGACCTGGGCATTATCGGCGAAAACGTGCTGGAAGAAGAGTTACTGACGCGCCGCGCACAGGGGGAAGATCCTCGCTACTTCACGCTGCGTCGCCTCGACTTTGGCGGCTGTCGTCTGTCACTGGCCATGCCGGTCGATGACGCTTATACCGGCCCGCGGTGCCTGAACAATGCCCGCATCGCCACCTCCTATCCTCACCTGTTAAAACAGTATCTCGACAAGCAAGGTATCGCCTTTAAATCCTGTCTGCTGAACGGCTCGGTCGAAGTGGCGCCGCGTGCCGGCCTGGCTGATGCGATCTGCGATCTGGTCTCCACCGGTGCCACGCTGGAAGCGAACGGTCTGCGTGAAGTGGAAGTCATCTATCGTTCTAAAGCCGTGCTGATTCAGCGCGACGGCGACATGCCCGCGGCCAAGCAGGAGCTGATCGATAAAATGATGACCCGTATTCAGGGCGTGATCAAAGCACGTGAATCCAAATACATCATGTTGCATGCACCGAGCGAGCGTCTGGAAGAAGTCATTAGCCTGCTGCCGGGCGCCGAGCGTCCAACCGTGTTACCGCTGGCGGGCGATGTGAGCCGTGTGGCAATGCACATGGTGAGCAGCGAAACGCTGTTCTGGGAAACCATGGAAAAACTCAAAGCGCTGGGTGCCAGTTCGATTCTGGTGCTGCCAATCGAAAAAATGCTGGAGTAAACGATGAGCAAAATCATGACACCCGTGAACTGGCAGGCGTGCAGCGCGGAGGCTCAACAGGCGCTGCTGGCACGCCCAGCGCTGTCTGCCTCTGACAGCATCAGTCAGATTGTGCGTGACGTTCTGGCGCGCGTGAAAAGCGAAGGCGACGCAGCTCTGCGCGATTTTAGCGCGCGCTTTGACAAGGTTGAGCTGACGGATTTTCGCGTGACCGCTGAGCAGATGCAGGCTGCCAGCGATCGTCTCAGTGATGAACTCAAACAGGCAATGGCGGTGGCGGTCGCCAATATCGAGACTTTCCACCGTGCGCAGATTCTGCCAGCCGTGGATATCGAAACCCAGCCGGGCGTGCGTTGCCAGCAGGTGACGCGCCCGATGCAATCGGTCGGCCTCTATATTCCCGGGGGGTCCGCCCCGCTGTTTTCCACCGTATTGATGCTGGCGACACCGGCACGTATTGCCGGATGCGGCCGCGTGGTGCTGTGCTCACCGCCGCCGATTGCCGACGAGATTCTCTATGCGGCCCAGCTGTGTGGCGTAGAAGAAGTATTTCAGGTGGGCGGTGCGCAGGCCATTGCCGCCCTGGCCTTCGGCACCGAGACCGTGCCGAAAGTGGCTAAAATTTTCGGACCGGGCAACGCCTGGGTCACCGAAGCCAAACGTCAGGTCAGCCAGTGCCTCGATGGCGCGGCTATCGATATGCCCGCGGGCCCGTCAGAAGTGCTGGTGATCGCCGACGACGGTGCCACGCCCGCGTTCGTGGCGTCCGACCTGTTGTCTCAGGCGGAACACGGGCCGGATTCGCAGGTGATTCTGCTGACGCCTTCACAGGGACTGGCTGAGCGCGTGGCTGACGCTGTCGAACAACAGCTGGCGCAGCTGCCGCGTGCCGCCACGGCCCGTAAGGCGCTGGAAAGCAGCCGCCTGATCGTGGCCCGCGATTTGCAACAGTGTGTGGCGATTTCCAACCGCTATGGTCCGGAGCACCTGATTCTGCAAACCCGCACGCCGCGCGACCTGGTTGAGCAAATCACCAGCGCAGGCTCCGTGTTCCTGGGCGACTGGTCGCCCGAGTCTGCAGGCGATTATGCCTCCGGCACGAACCATGTGCTACCTACCTATGGTTATACCGCGACCTGCTCCAGCCTGGGGCTGGCCGACTTCCAGAAACGTATGACGGTACAGGAACTGACGCCGCAGGGCTTTATGGATCTCGCCGCCACCATTGAAACCCTGGCCGCCGCGGAGCAGCTGGATGCCCACAAAAATGCCGTCACGTTGCGCGTCACCGCGCTCAAGGAGCAAGCATGAGTCAGGATATTGAAAAACTGGCCCGCGCCAATGTGCGTGCGCTGACGCCTTATCAGTCGGCGCGTCGTCTGGGCGGCAACGGTGATGTCTGGCTGAATGCTAACGAGTTTCCGTTGCCGGTGCCCTTTGAGCTGTCGCAGCAAACCCTGAACCGCTACCCGGAATGCCAGCCGAAGCAGGTAATCACCCGCTATGCGGCTTACGCGGGCCTGTCTCCTGAGCAGGTACTGGTCAGCCGCGGCGCAGATGAAGGCATTGAGCTGTTGATGCGGGCGTTCTGTGAGCCCGGCAAAGACGCGATTCTGTTCTGCCCACCGACCTACGGTATGTACAGCGTCAGCGCGGAAACCATCGGCATTGAGTACCGTACCGTGCCGGCACGTGAAGACTGGCAGTTGAACCTGCCCGCGATTGCCGAACAGCTCGACGGTGTGAAAGTCGTTTATATGTGCAGCCCGAACAACCCCACGGGCAACCTGATTGATCAGGACGCTATCCGTCAGCTACTGGCGATGACCGCCGGCAAAGCGCTGGTCGTCGCGGATGAAGCCTATATTGAATTTTGTCCACAGGCGACGCTGGCGGGCTGGTTGCGCGAATATCCGCACCTGGTCATTCTGCGCACCCTGTCGAAAGCCTTCGCGCTGGCCGGTCTGCGCTGCGGATTTACGCTGGCGAATAAACCGGTTATCGACCTGCTGATGAAGGTGATTGCGCCCTATCCGCTGGCGACACCGGTGGCCGACGTGGCGGGCCAGGCACTGAGCGACGAAGGGATTGCCTTAATGCGCCAGCACGTCGATGAGCTGAATGCCAACCGTAGCTGGTTGTTTGAACAGTTGCCGCAAATTCGCGTCGTGGAGCAGGTCTTCCCCAGCGAAACCAACTATATTTTGGTGCGCTTTACCGATTCACCAAAGGTGTTTAAAACCTTGTGGGATCAGGGCATTATTTTGCGTGACCAAAACAAGAACCCCGGCCTCGCAGGTTGTCTGCGCATCTCGGTGGGAACCCGCACCGAGTGCGAACGCCTGATCGCCGCGCTGCAAGCCTTATCTCTGGAGTAAGCATGAGTCAGAAGACCCTTTTTATTGACCGCGATGGCACGATTATCTCCGAACCGCCGCAGGACTTTCAGGTGGATCGGATGGATAAGCTGGCGTTTGAACCGGACGTCGTGCCTGCACTGCTGGCGCTGCAGGACGCAGGCTATCAGCTGGTGATGATTACCAATCAGGACGGTCTGGGCACGGACAGTTTTCCACAGGCGGACTTCGATGGCCCACACACGCTGATGATGCAGATTTTGTCATCGCAGGGCATTCGCTTTAGCGATGTGCTGATTTGTCCCCATAAGCCTGAAGACCACTGCGCGTGCCGTAAGCCGAAAACCCAGATGGTTGAGGCCTGGCTGGCTGAAGGCGCCCTTGATACGGCCAACAGCTATGTGATTGGCGATCGCCAGACCGATATTCAGCTGGCGGAAAATATGGGGATTCAGGGCATTCGCTATGGCGCAGAAGGTCAGGACTGGAAAGCGATTCAGCAGCAGCTGACGCAGCGCGACCGCTACGCGCTGGTCCAACGCAACACCAAAGAAACCCAGGTCCGCGTGGAACTGTGGCTGGACCGCGAAGGCGGCAGTAAGATCAACACTGGCGTCGGCTTCTTTGATCATATGCTGGACCAGATTGCCGTGCACGGCGGCTTCCGCATGAACATCGACGTCAACGGTGACCTGTATATTGACGATCACCACACGGTAGAAGATACCGGTCTGGCATTAGGCGAAGCGCTGCTGAAAGCGTTGGGCGATAAGCGCGGCATTGGCCGTTTTGGCTTTGTGCTGCCGATGGATGAGTGCCTGGCGCGCTGTGCACTGGATATCTCTGGTCGTCCACATATCGAATTTAAAGCGGAATTCAGCTATCAGCGCGTTGGCGATCTGAGCACCGAGATGGTCGAGCACTTCTTCCGTTCCCTGTCCTACGCCATGATGAGCACCCTGCACCTGAAAACCAAAGGGAAAAACGATCATCACCGTGTGGAAAGTTTATTCAAAGCCTTTGGCCGGACCTTACGTCAGGCGATTCGCGTTGAGGGAAATACCCTGCCGAGCTCTAAAGGAGTGCTGTAATGAACGTGGTGATCCTGGATACAGGCTGTGCCAACCTGTCGTCGGTAAAGTGGGCCGTTGAACGTCTGGGCTATACGCCAGAGGTCAGTCGCCATCCGGATGTCGTCCTGCGCGCCGATAAGCTGTTTCTGCCCGGCGTTGGCACCGCGCAGGCGGCCATGAACCAACTGCAGGAGCGTGAGCTGATTGAGCTGGTCAAGGCCTGTACGCAGCCGGTGCTGGGTATTTGCCTGGGCATGCAGCTGCTGGGCAGCCACAGCGAAGAGAATGGCGGTGTGCCCACGCTGGGCATTATCGACCAGCCCGTGTCACTGATGGACACGCAGGGGTTACCGTTACCGCACATGGGCTGGAACCAGATCACCGCTCAGGCCGGTAATCATCTGTTCCGCGGCATTGATGAAGGCAGCTACTTCTACTTCGTACACAGCTTTGCGATGCCCGTAAATGCCAGCACCATTGCGCAGTGTCACTATGGTCAGGCGTTCACGGCCGCGGTACAGAAAGATAACTTCTTTGGCGTGCAGTTCCACCCGGAACGCTCTGGCAAAGTCGGCGCGCAGTTGCTGAAAAACTTCCTGGAGATGTAATGATTATCCCCGCATTAGATTTAATTGATGGCAAGGTTGTGCGCCTGCATCAGGGTGATTATGCCCGTCAGCGCGATTACGGCAGCGATCCGTTACCCCGCTTACAGGATTACGCACGCCAGGGCGCAACGGTACTGCACCTTGTGGATTTAACCGGTGCTAAAGATCCGGCGAAACGCCAGATTACCTTACTGAAAAGCCTGCTTAACGGCGTGGATGCGGTGGTCCAGGTTGGCGGCGGCATTCGCAGTCGGGAAGACGTTAAAGCGTTACTGGACGCGGGTGCCAGCCGTGTGGTGGTAGGGTCGACCGCCGTCAAACAGCCCGAGGAAGTGAAAGCCTGGTTTACCGAGTTTGGCCCGGACGCGATTGTGCTGGCGCTGGACGTCCGTATTGATGCGACCAACCGCAAAGAGGTGGCGATTAGCGGCTGGCAGGAAGCGGCGGGCGTTACGCTCGAAGAGGTCATTGAACAGTTCCAGCCTGTCGGGCTGAAGCATGTTCTGTGCACCGACATTTCCCGTGATGGTACGCTCAGCGGGTCGAACGTGGATCTGTATAAAGAAGTGACCGCACGCTTTCCGCAGATTGCGTTTCAGTCCTCAGGCGGTATTGGTGAACTCAGTGACGTTGCCGCCCTTCGCGGCAGCGGTGTTCAGGGCGTGATCGTCGGACGTGCGCTACTGGAAGGCAAATTTACAGTTTCGGAGGCCATAGCATGCTGGCAAAACGGATAATTCCTTGTCTCGATGTGCGTGACGGTCAGGTGGTAAAAGGCGTTCAGTTTCGTAACCACGAAATTATTGGCGACATCGTGCCGCTGGCGCAGCGCTATGCGCAAGAAGGTGCGGACGAGCTGGTGTTTTACGATATCACCGCTTCATCGGACGACCGCGTAGTGGATAAAAGCTGGGTTGCGCGCGTTGCCGAAGTCATCGACATTCCGTTCTGCGTGGCAGGCGGCATCAAAACCCCGGAAGATGCCGCGCGGATTCTGGAGTTTGGTGCGGACAAAATTTCCATTAACTCCCCTGCGCTGGCCGATCCTTCATTGATCACCCGCCTGGCCGACCGCTTTGGCGTCCAGTGCATCGTGGTCGGTATTGATACCTGGTTTGATGATGCCAGCGGGAAGTACCATGTTAATCAGTATACCGGCGACGAATCCCGCACCCGCGTGACCCAGTGGGAAACGCTGGACTGGGTGCAGGAAGTGCAGAAACGGGGCGCAGGCGAGATTGTCCTCAACATGATGAACCAGGATGGCGTGCGCAACGGTTATGACCTGGTGCAGTTGAAGAAGGTACGTGATGTCTGCAAGGTACCGCTGATCGCCTCTGGCGGTGCGGGTACCATGACTCACTTCCTTGAAGCCTTTGAGCAGGCCAATGTCGATGGCGCGCTGGCGGCGTCGGTTTTTCACAAACAAATTATTAATATCGGCGAGCTGAAACGCTTTCTGATCGACAACGGTGTGGAGATTCGTGCGTGTTAACTGAACAACAACTGGCCCGGTTAGACTGGGAAAAAACCCAAGGCATGATGCCGGTCATCGTCCAGCACTCTGTTTCTGGTGAAGTTCTGATGCACGGTTATATGAATCAGGCGGCGCTGGAAAAAACGCTGCAGGACGGCAACGTGACGTTCTTTTCACGCACCAAAAACCGTCTGTGGACCAAAGGCGAGACCTCAGGACACTTTCTACAGGTCGTGAGCATCACACCTGACTGCGACAACGACACGTTGCTGGTGCTGGCCAACCCGATTGGCCCCACCTGCCATCTGGGCACCTCCAGCTGCTTCACCCCTGCTGCGCCTGACTGGACGTTCCTCTATCAGTTGGAACAACTGCTGGCGTCCCGTAAGCAGGCCGACCCGGAAAGCTCTTACACCGCCAGACTCTATGCCAGCGGCACCAAACGGATTGCGCAGAAGGTCGGTGAAGAAGGCGTGGAAACCGCGCTGGCTGCCACGGTGAACGATCGTGAGGAACTGACGAACGAAGCCTCCGATCTGATCTATCACCTGCTGGTACTGCTGCAGGATCAGGATCTGGATCTCAGCACCATCATCAATAACCTGCGCGCCCGTCATAAGTGACAGACTGCGTTACGGCTGCTCGACGGTTTGCTGAGCAGCCTTTCCCGTCCATTTGACCTGTAAGGATTTTACCGTGACTACGCATGAAAAACTCATTGCTCTGCTCGACCAGCATCGCGCGCGTTACCGCCTGATGCAGCATGAGGCAACCGGCAAATGTGAAGCCGTTGCCAAAATTCGCGGCACGGCAGTCGGACAGGGCGCAAAGGCGCTGGTGTGTCTTGTGAAAGGCAATGGCGTCAAACAACATGTTCTGGCGGTACTGCCTGCGGATCAGCAGGCCGATCTCAGTAAAGTCGCCTCAGCCGTAGGCGGACGCCGGGCATCCCTTGCCTCGCCCGCAGAGGTCGATGTGCTGACCGGCTGCGTATTTGGTGCGATTCCCCCGTTCAGCTTTCATCCTGATTTAACTGTGGTGGTCGACCCGCTGCTGTTTGAGCGCTATGACGAGATTGCCTTTAACGCCGGCGTACTCGACCAGTCTGTCGTACTGAATACCCAGGATTACCGTGGCCTTTGCCAGGCTAACATTGTGAAAATCATCCTCTAATTGCCATCATCCCGGGTGAAAGGTACTCTGCGTAATACACTATTACGACAACAGAAGACCGAAAACTATGGCAATCACTTCTCTGAAAACCCGTTTACACAAAGCGTTAGCGCTGGCCCTCCTGGCTGGCTGCGCGTTTGGCGCCCAGGCGAAAATTGAGCAGGTTCGCTTCGCTGTTGATCCCACCTATCCCCCTTTTGAATCCAAAACGCCGCAGGGGAAGCTGGTCGGCTTTGATATCGATTTAGGTAACGCGCTGTGCGCGCAGATGCAGGCCAAATGTGTCTGGGTGGAAAGCCAGTTCGACGGGATGATTCCGGCGCTTAAAGCGCGTAAATTCGACGCCATTCTGTCTGATATGGGCATCACCGAAGAGCGACTGAAGCAAATCGACTTTACCGTGCCGCTGTACGATACGCACACCCAGCTTATCGCGCGTAAGGGGTCGGGCCTGTTGCCCACCCCGGAATCGCTGAAAGGCAAAACCGTAGGCGTAGAACAAGGCACTGTGCAGGAGCGTTATGCCCGGGCAAAATGGCAACCTTTTGGCGTGACGGTCGTGCCCTATGGCGATCAGGCGCAGGTTGAAAGTGATCTGGTGGCCGGGCGCCTTGATGCGGTCTTTACCGATGCGGCTCAGGCGGCAAACGGTTTTCTCAAACAACCTCAGGGCAGCGCCTTTGAACTGGCCGGGCCGATTGTGAAAGACCCGATCATCGGGCCGGGCACGGCGATTGGCCTGCGTAAAGGCGATACCGAACTGAAAACTGCGCTGGATGATGCCTTCGCTGCCATTAAGAAAAATGGCACCTTTGACAAACTGCAAAAGAAATATTTTGCCACGGATATTTCAATTCAACCGTAACGTCAGTGCAGGCTTTTTCCCCCTCCTCCGCCTGCATGACTATACTCAATGACTTTATGGGCGGCATTTGTCCGCCCCTGAACCGACAAAAGGACATTAACACGGTATGTACCAACAACATCACCCTTTGTTAAGCGCCTCTCTCGGCACCCAGCGTGAAATTATCAGTTTTCATTTTGGCGATGATCACAGTCGCCAGGTCTATATTCAGGCTTCCTTACATGGCGACGAGATCCCGGGGATGGCGGTGGCCTGGTATCTTAAGCAGCGTTTACAGGCGCTGGAATCTGCCGGACGACTCAAAGCTTTTTTCTCCCTGATACCGGTATCCAATCCGCTGGCCCTGAGCCAACACTGGCACGGTACACATCTTGGACGCTTCCACGCACAGTCCGGCCAGGATTTTAACCGCAAATTCCCGTCTCTGGGGGCGCTTCTGGCGGGGGAACTGGCCGAGACGCTGACCCAGAATGAGAGTCAGAACCGGCAGCTGATTCGTGATGCGATTGACCGTTACTACCGTGACACAATCGCCAAAACTGAACTGGAAGCCCAGCGTTATACGCTGATGCGCATGGCTAGTCAGGCCGATCTGATGATTGATTTGCATTGTGACTGGGAGGCGGTTCCACACCTTTACACCACGCCACATGCATGGCCGGATATCGAACCCTTAGCACGCTGGCTGGGCAGTGAAGTGCAGCTACTGGCACAGATCTCGGGGGGGGAGCCCTTTGACGAAGCCTGCTGTGAACCCTGGCTGACGCTGGCTGAAAAATTTGGTGAAACATTCCCGATGCCGCGCGGCCTGCTGCCGGTAACGCTGGAGCTACGTGGCGTACGTGATGTCTCGCCTGAACAGGCTGAGCAGGACGCAGATGCGATCATTAACGCGTTGCAGGAATCCGGCTATATCTCTGCGGCCGATACGTCCGTGTCCGTTGAAGTCGCTGCGCCGGTGATTGGCGGTGATGAGCTGGTGTCGGTGGTGAGCGGCGGTGAGGATGTGGTCGGTGTGGATGAGAGCGGCACCGGACTGGGTGCGCCTGGTGTGGCGCAGGCCGCAGAAGAAGGCAATATTATCAAGCAGCGACACACTGAAGGCACGTCGGCTTTAATGCCGCCGCTTAAAAATCCCCCGACGCCGCTGGCGGGTTGTGAATATGTTCACTCACCGGTATCGGGCCTGATCCTGTATCGCAAAGCGCTAGGCGCGCGAATCCGTCCCGGGGAAGTGGTTGCGGAGATTGTTGATCCTGTCACCGACCACATCACGCCCTTGGTCGCAGAATTTGGAGGCGTGCTATACGCGCGGCACTGGGCCAGATTTGCGACGGCAGGCATGCTGGTGTTAAGGCTGGCGGGCGATAAGGCGGTGAGGAGTGGGGAGTTGTTGGTTTAACATGGCATTCAATCATAATCGAATGAGTAATTATCTTCTTTTTGATTAAATCATCGATAAACGAAGTTATATATGGCTCAAGCGTGAGCACAGAAAAATAAAAGGTTGGTCAAAATACAGGCCAACCTTTCAAATTTTTACAGGCCCCGATTACGATAGCTAATGAGTGAATTACGCCCAATAACTATAAATGATCCCAGTAGCGCTCCAATTATAAATGCAAGAATCAAAGCTAAGCCTTTTTTAGGACTAACGCGTTTAAGTGGTAAGTCAGGCTGCGAGATGTAACGAAAAGATTGTAGGTTGTCAACCTCAATTTTTAGATGCGTAACAGCAAGTAAAGCACGTTGCGCGTCATAATATTCTTTGCTGAAATCTAATGGTTTGGAGTTTTCATTCTCTACCATCGCTTTAAGTGCATCACTGCCTAATAAATATAAAGTATCATCAGAAAGAAACTCTGCCTGATTAACTTGTAACTTACCTACATTAGATGCATCGGCGATTTTCAAAGCCTGTTTTATGACATCAAGACGATGCTCTTTTTGGTTCAATGCAACTTGCTTGTAAGTATCTAAAGTATTGGTAAGCTCACGTGTTTTAACGCTTAAATTTCTTTTAATATCATCGCCATAGTCTTTAACAACCTCATCGTTTACCTGGGAAATATATTGAGTCAGTTGCATTTGGGCTTCTTTTGCGCTTTGTCCGACAAATGAAATGCTTACCGCGTCGTCACTACCCTTGACGGGCCTTAAAGTTAACGTCAGAGGCTTTTCGAGGTTAGCGAGAGCTCCAGCTAACGCGCTCATAGAAGCAGTAAAACGATTAAACATTTGAGTCTGGAGCCCAGTGAGCGAAGGTTTATCCTGTGGAGAGTCAGCATAAACGATACTCAATGCAGCATTGTAATTCGCGACCTGCCCAGCGGCAGGAAGAGTTACCGTCGATGTAGAAACCCACTTTTCTTTCACGACGTTGATGTAAACCACACCAATTAAAACAGAAATAATAACGGTAGAAATGATTACAACCTTACCACGCCATAGCTGTAAGACTAAATCAAATAAATCAATATCGGAATCAGGCTGCTCTTTCACGTACCCACCATGTGAGGATGAATGCTCGTCGTTTGTATTGCTTTTATTAGTCATAAATTCATTAATTCAGCTCGAATTACCTTTAATTGTGAGTCAAAGATCCAGAGTGACAATAATTGAAAAGCCTCCGTTAGAAAAGAGGCTTTTTTATATTTTATTCGAGCCACTCCGTATGGAACACACCTTCTTTATCAATGCGTTTATAGGTATGCGCACCAAAGAAGTCGCGTTGTGCCTGAATTAAATTAGCAGGCAGAACTGCTGAGCGGTAGCTGTCATAATACGCAACTGCTGACGAGAAGGTTGGCGTCGGGATCCCGTTCTGAACAGCAAAAGCAACCACATCACGGAGTGCTTGCTGATATTCATCAGCAATTTTTTTGAAGTAAGGTGCTAAAAGTAAGTTAGCAATATTCACATCCGCGGAGTAAGCATCAGTGATTTTCTGAAGGAATTGAGCACGGATAATACAACCTGCACGGAAAATTTTAGCAATTTCACCATACTGCAGATCCCAGTTATATTGATCTGAGGCAGCCTTTAATTGTGAGAAGCCTTGTGCATAAGAAACAATTTTACCCAGATACAAAGCTTGACGAACTTTTTCAATAAATTCGGCTTTATCTCCGGTGAACTTTTTGGCTACTGGCCCACTTAAAACTTTAGAAGCAGCGACACGTTGAGATTTAAGAGAAGAAAGGTAGCGAGCAAATACAGATTCTGTGATTAATGATAACGGCTCACCGAGGTCAAGAGAACTCTGGCTCGTCCACTTCCCTGTCCCCTTATTAGCTGCTTCATCTAAAATGACATCAACTAAATAATTACCATCTTCATCTTTTTTGGTGAATATATCTTTAGTAATGTCTATGAGATAGCTACTTAACTCACCATTATTCCATTCCGTAAAGGTGTCGGCTAACTCTTCATTTGTTAAGTTGAGTGCACCTTTTAACAGAGAGTAGGCTTCTGCGATTAACTGCATATCACCATATTCAATGCCATTATGAACCATTTTAACGTAATGGCCTGCGCCATCAGAACCAATATAAGTCACACAGGCTTCACCATCTTCGGCACGCGCTGCGATTTTGTTAAGAATAGGCGCAACAAGTTCGTAAGCTTCTTTTTGACCACCGGGCATAATTGAGGGCCCTTTAAGCGCCCCCTCTTCTCCGCCAGATACACCTGTGCCAATAAAATTAAATCCTTTATCCGATAGTTCTTTATTTCGACGGATAGTATCTTTATAGAAAGTATTACCACCATCTATTAAAATATCGCCTTTATCAAGATGTGGTGTGAGAGATGCAATAGTTTTATCAGTAGCCTCTCCAGCTTGCACCATTAATAAGATACGACGTGGCTTCTCAAGGGAGTCTACGAAATCCTCAACAGAATAAAATGGAGCTAATTTTTTGCCTGGATTTTCAGCAATCACTTCATCCGTTTTTTCACGCGAACGATTGAAAACTGAAACAGTATAACCGCGGCTCTCAATATTGAGAGCCAAATTACGGCCCATTACAGCCATACCTACAACGCCGATTTGTTGTTTGGACATTTTTTACTCCTTTCAGATTTACCGTTGCGACTCAATATGCATAAACACAGATTAGCATATTCTCGTAGAAAAAAACGACTAAAATTAGTGTAGCACAGTACGCAAAGACTTTAGATTCAAATAACTGTAAAAAATTCACCCACTGATAGTGTAATATTCAGAGATATCTTTATTTATAGATTCTGGATTGACTTCATAATTACCATCAGAATTTTTATTAATTATATAAATATCGTCGCCGATAGCAGATATATGTTGAAAAGGACTGTGACAATTATTATCAAATAATGAGCAACCAATGAAATAATTTGCGTGATTTTTGATACCAAGCATGTTCAGAATCGTTGGGGCTAGAGAAAGACTGTTTTTACCCGCACCATCTATGACAGTATGTTGCACACCAGCACCAATAATAATCAAGGGGATTTTATCCACAAAATACTTTGTATCAACGTCGAAACTTTTTTTAAATTCTGGTGCAGGAAAAGAGGCGTGATCAGCAGTAATAACTAATATCGTATCATTGTAATATTTAGACTTTTTAAAGTAATTAATAAACTCTCCGAGCTGATAATCATAATTATAAAACTTATTATAGATTTTATTGTTTCCATCTTTATAGCGTACATCTGGACTATCCATTCCGTGATGAGTTCCTGATGGATATACACCAATAAAAAAAGGTGTGTCTGTGTTATAACTTTCAAGAAGTTGCTTTAATGATTCAAAGACTTTTTTATCAGACATCCTGTCTCCCTGCTTCCATCCAAAATCTTCCATTCCATAAACTTTTCGAAAAGGCATTGATTTAAGCAAGGCATTAAGATTGCTATCGTTTTCAGTCGAGGCGAGGAAAAAAGTATTGAAATCATTTTCCTTTAGAATAGACGGGAGAGAAATAAGCCTCCCGAAATAGTTCGTTTCTACCTCTTTATGACTAATCTGAAAAAAACCACCAACTTTGTTATTAGTTCCATCTCTGTATTGATATGCTGATGTGAGCTGACCACGCAGCCCACGGAATGTAGCAGCAGTATGATTATAATAATTTTTTACTACAACGCCTTCATCATAGAGTTTATCGATATTCGGGGTAAGATGTAGATCTAAAGTGTTTTCACGATCAATAACATGTGAAGAAAAGCCTTCTGTAAAAACAATAATAACATTTTTAGGTTTATTTTCGATAAAATTAATATGATGCGAGTTTTCATAAACATTAAATTTTAAATACTTTTTTGCAATATCAGGGTAATTATATGATGGCTTGTAGGTCAACTGCTTATAATAACCATGCGAGGCTGAAGAAAAATTTGAGATAGCACCATTAATAAAGAATAGTGGGATGAAGAGAACAATAAAATAAACTGAAAATTTTGTTTTTCGTGGAATCAAACAGGTCAAAGAAACAAGACAGTATGTCAATGTAATAAGAAGCGTTTCAACAAACTGAGAATGCCCTATAGCCCTAAACTCCGACAGATTATCTAACGTCAGAGTTGAAACAAAATCCCCTGTCGATCTCAAAGAGGACACCTGAAGACCCAAGGTGAAGCCATAAAAGAGACTGATAACAATACGAACAGGGCTGCCTAAAGCTCTGCAAGCAAAACTAAATAAAAGGATTTCGAGATAAATATTTAACTCTACACCTGTATCAAGATTACTCCTCTTTAGCAATAAGTGAGTTAATATTATTAGACTGGTGAAGTGCAAAAATAAAAGATATTTATATTTATTCATTTTCTTTATATTATTTAAAATTATTTTCTTTCGAAATATACTTTGCAGTATTCTGCAACCATTCTCTCTTTAGTGAAAGTATCAAGAGTATGTTTTTTTGCCTGACGGCCTAATCTTTTGACTTCATCTGGATGATTGATTAAATACAACATCTTTTCAGCAAATTCTTCAGGTCCGTTTTTATAAAGTTGACCTGTAATATTGTCGAGCACCACTTCTGGTATACCCTCAACGCCATGCGCAATAGAGGGTATTTGAAAAAGTGCAGCTTCGGCAAAAACTAAACCAAATGCTTCCCACAGCGAAGGTTGGCAAAGTACATCAACATCATTAAAAAAAACGTTTTTGTCAATGATCCATCCCGGCATCACAATTTTATCTTCGAGATTGTATTTACTAATTAATTTTTTACACTCAGAAAAAAGTTCACCATTACCTGCCAGTGTAAATCTAACATTATTACTGACATGATATTTATTAACAAGAAGGTTAACTGCTTCGATAAATTCTAATGGATTTTTCTGTGTGTCCAGTCGTCCTAAAAATGCAAAATGCAAACCACGTTCGTTATGAAAGTTTTTTATCTCACATTGATAATCTTTTATACTCACGCCATTGTAAATCAAATGACTCTTAACCAAAGGATAATATGATATATATTTCTTGTTAACAGTGACATTTACATCACCGAATAATGTAGAAAAGTTCTCTAATAAATAATAAAAAATACGTTTAGGTAATGCTTCGTATTTATGAAACGCCACCCCATGAACCGTATGAACTATTTTATTGATTCCTGCAAATTTTGCAGCTATTCGAGCTACAATTCCAGGTTTAGTCGAATTGGTGTGTACAATATCAAAATTGTATTTCTTAAAGACTTTGTAGAGCGCAATAAAACTTTTTAAATCATGAAACCCAATATTTCTCTTTATTGAAGGAACAATGATGATTTCTACGTCAGCATTTCTGAATGATTCCACGAACTGTTCTGTTGGATTTTCACCGCAAATAACATACTTTTCTAAGTCACTATTTTTTAAACCACTAAGAATATCTAAAGAAATTTGTTGAACACCAGACATTTTGGGTATTACTTGAACATGAGCTATCTTCATTAATTATTCTCATTAATTCTTTTTAAAAATTTTTCTAAGAACTGCTTTAATCGTCCTGATTCGATAGCTAACTTTGAAGGATAAACTTGCGCCGCTTTTAAAACCCGTCGTTGTCACTGTCGCACTATGCCTACGATAGTGAATGAGTGGTTCGTCGATAAATTTAATTTTGCCATACAAAATAGCAGTTAAACCAATCCAAAGGTCATGGCCGAGACTTTCTTGAGGAAATGGAAAAGCCTTTTCAACTAATTTTCTGTTAAATGACATACAGCAACCATGGAAAGAACTTTTATATAATGTTCTAAAAATACTCGAGCTCGGCTTTATGTATTTAAAATATGAATCAGCAATTGTTTTTTTTTGCTCATCAATAATTTTGCAATTGCAAACTACTAGTCTGGGCTCATTGGCTTTTAAGAACTCGATCGTCTTCTCTATGCGTCCTTCAATCCAGATATCATCCTGGTCCGACAAATAAACATAGTCTCCTTTGGCATTTTTTAACGCATTTTGTACATTTAATGAAACTTTATAAAGTGTATCAAGCTGTTCATCGCGTTTACTTCTGTAATTCTGAAAAATTTTAATACGATCATCCCCGATGCTATTAATTTTACTAATTGTCAAATCAGTAGAATTATCATCTGAGATAACTATTTCATCATTGATGTCTAGTTGAGCCAAGATACTCCTGACCTGTTCCTCAATAAATGCTTCACCATTGAACGTTGGGATGCAAACAGAAATCATCTTTGGCCTCGAACATAAAAGCGGGAAAAATAGAGAATAAATTGTTTTTCTTTCGTTCTTAAAGTAAGTTTAATGGCTCTATTCAAAACCATAAAAAAATAAATACCATCATCAATAAAATTATTTCTATGGCAATTTCTTGCACATTTACAATAGATTTTGAACCTATTTAATAAAGAATTTGTATCAGGTTCATCATTGGAAAGATCCTGTATAACTAATAAAGGCATGACATAGAAACAGTCTACATTTCTTTTTAATTTTTCAATAAATTGAAAATCGCTAAAGTCTAAAAATACTTTTTCTTCATATCCACCACATTGAATGGCAGATGATGTATTTAGCATCATGCCACTGTTAATAGGAGAATAGCGATCGAGCGGATAAATTCCCGGTTCAATTTCTTTTAGAACGAATCCCCGATGCAGTGAATATCTTAAAGGTGAACATAGCTCACCTTTTGTAGTTTTAAGCCTTGGGGCAACTAGTTTAATATGCGGATTATTCTTTATAGCTTTAACGTATTCCTTAACCGAGTCTGGAGGAAATTTTGTGTCTTGATCGAGTAGTAATACATATTCATAATTAAGCTCTTTAGCTTTTGATAGTCCTTTATTATAAGCTGCGCTCACACCTGAATTAGAATAATCGTTTATATAATATACTTTCCTGCCACGATAGCTTTCTATTATTTCATTGTTGTCTTCACATGCAGGGGAATTGTCATATACAAAGATTTCGGAAATTAATCCCTCTACATCAGAATCTAGTATGCTATTAATACTGTCTGAATGACTCAAGCCTATTTTATAAAGAACGACAATCGGGAGGAATTTTATGTCCATTTAAAAATGATATCCAGAAATAATTTGATTGTGATATAAGTTTAAAGAAAGAATACAAGCGCTATATAAGATTACTAAAAGTTTTGCTACATTTTTTTGCTGACATCTGTAAACGATCATCGGTAGCAGTACTATTTCAGCCACGGCAAATATTTCACTCATTCTTATAGCAAAGGCTGGAATAGCTGAAAACAAAACTAAGCAAATGGGTGACAAAGCATATATTTTCAGAAACAAAACAAATCTTTCATCTCCGCTAAACTTTTTATAAGAAGCAAAAACAAAAATGAGAATAAATATACGGAACAATTGCATTATCGAAAAAACGTTGACTGGTTGTATCATTCCCTGCTGCGTTTGATAATTATATATTCTCAACTTTTCCTGAATGACCGGCACAGGTAAATATCCTAGCAATTCAACAGGGTTGATTTTCCATAATATCGAAAAATAGCAAAGCCCTATTGAACACAGAATAATATAAATATATTTGCTACTAATTTTCTTTCGATTAAATTTTAATGCGACAAGCATTACAACCATAGAAAAATGAAAACAACAGGCTGCAATGATGTAATAGATGAACTTTCTCTTATTACCTTCCACCAAAAATTTTAGCGCAAAAAAGCCTATTGCCACTCCAACGCCGATTCTTATCTGTGTCATCTCATGTAAAAAATAAAAATTACTGTAATACACAAGTAATGACAAGAATATATAAGGTGAAAACTGCTTAATATATTTCACTTTATAAAAAAGCGCTACGAAACAGAATGCTATAAAAATCAATTCATATGAATTAGTCAATAAATATGAGACCCAACTCATCAAATAAAAAGTTGGTTCTATAGTATAAGGTTCACCATCAATAATGTATTCGTAAATGCTTATATAGGTTTTATAATCTCGGTCGACATCAATACCACGAAAAGCCGCCAATATAAAAAGAGTGGTAATGAAGAAAAAATATATTTTTTTATTTTGATTATTTAATAGACTAAATAATGCCAACCCCGAAAAAATACATAAATATATTGCCATTATCAACCTGCTAATGATTATCGAATTTTCTTAGGCCTTTACAGAATAGATATTTTGCCAGATAAAATCTTCGCCTGATGCCCCAGAAAACTTTCATCGGTTTTGCCAAAATTTTATTATATAGCCTGACGTTAAAACCAACACTTTCAATTTGGTTTTTCTTAATATCAGCGCCCATTAACGTGAAGCATTTGATTTTATCTTCCACATTTTTACTGCTATTCTCTTTG
Source organism: Pantoea sp. PNA 14-12 (assembly GCF_004364735.1). Taxonomy (NCBI): domain Bacteria; kingdom Pseudomonadati; phylum Pseudomonadota; class Gammaproteobacteria; order Enterobacterales; family Erwiniaceae; genus Pantoea; species Pantoea sp. PNA 14-12. The sequence goes on from NZ_SOAJ01000002.1 coordinate 180,510, forward strand.
TAAGTCTTCCACCCGTGGTGTACGGCTTTAAGCGTACGTGGCGTTCGACAAGAATAGAGTTCTGGTCTGAGATAACGTATATGGTCGGGATAAAGCCCGAAACTATTTATTGACCAATCCCATCGATATAATGCTGCAGTAGTATCAACCGGAGAAATAAATAATTCGCCGATTTTTCGTTCCTTATCGTAAAGCGCTTTCTCTTGTGAAAGGATATTTTCAAAATACATATCGTTTTCAATATCAGCCCAGTCCAGCGACATTCCTAGTTTGCCAATACATTTGTATTGTTCCATATATTTCACAAGAACTGTAAGCCAGCATTCTTTATTTTCATTCAATGAGGGGAATTCAATGTCACCATCAGTTAACAAAAAATAGTTTGAATTATGACTCTCTTTTATTTTTTTTAGATGCTCGTTAACACCCAAAACCCATAGATTGCTTTTGTTTCTGAAAATCTTAATATTCTTGTATGTAGCATATTTGTCAAGCAACGCATTTTGAATAGGTGAATTCGAACTATTATCAATCACATAAATAAAATAAGGGTATAAGGTATTATTGATTATACTTTCAATACATAACTCAAGAAACTCATCATCATTCCTGGTCATGATTACTATCGGTAAGGCATTATCGTCCATATCGCGCTCTTAACTGGCTTTTAATTAACCCTCTTAAATCGGGACTCAAAACTGCAAATAATATCGTACATGGGACGCCTATTATTACAGTGAAAACACAACATTTAAAGAGTAAACTCATTACCCCCTCGACTTCAATGGGATAAGTTTTTGCGTAAGATACAAATATGAAACAGAAAAAAACGGCAATAATTGCTGGCACCCATGAGAGAAAATAGTCTTTGAGAAACGTATTTAAATCTAACTTGAACCCGTACTTATATAAATAGTACGGCCTGACAATCATTATAATTACTACATTTGAAAATATGGTACCTATTATTACTCCATTAATCCCCATGTATTTAATTAATATTAAAGAGATTATTAGGTTTGCCACACCTTCTATTAGTGGTAAGTGTATATCTGACATATATCCATACGAAACCTTAAAAATATCAACTGCGCTTCTGGATATCAGGAAAAAACAATTTACACTTATTAAAAGGACAGATTCATTAGCGAGTAAAACTGACTTTCCTAGCCAAAGTGTTATGACATCATTGACGACAAAATAAAAGACAATGCTCACTACCGAAGCACATAAGAAAAAAAACACATTTACTTGAAGAAATTTTTTGTAAGTTGCTTCTCCCCCTTTATCATGTAAATAATTACCCAATGCTGCACTCAATGGTGCACTCACTGTCGTGATAAGAAACGATAACGCCTGGATAATCATGATATACGAGGAATAAGATGTTACATACGCTAGTCCTAGAAAAAATGAAACTAAAAGGTAGTCAGTATTAAAAATCAACACCCCGGAAATTTTATGGATAAATGTTTTTTTCAGTTCTGTAAAAACTTCTTTCCTAAAAATTGTTGTTTCTTCTTTATTTTTTATGGATTTTAAATGATATTGTTTTTTTACGATGTTTTTAAAGAGGAGTAATTGCAGGATATTAGATGTTAATTCAATAATACTAAAAACGATTATCCCATACCCTAGTTTTAGAGACAGAATTTGAAGAGAAAAACTTATTACCCTTCCTAAACCATTAATAACTCGTACATAATGTAATTTTTGGTCGGCTGAAAGTAATATTGATTCCGAACTGTAGCTATAAGATAGCGTCGTTGCTAATACGAAAAGCACCCAAGGTATATAAAGCTCAAGATACTGTAATTTATCTTTGACTATGAATGGGAGGAAAAAGGCTATAGCGAAGCCAATTATCAATACGAGAAGCTGTATTTTTTTATAGAGATCTCGGATGGTTGAAATAATTATTGAAAGTTCTGTATTGTCTTTCTTGTGTAAAGGTTTAAATAAAAGATACGTTGATGCAGTCCCAAGTCCTAGTTCAGCTAAATTTATAAAGCCTAACAATTGGTTGATCAGCAAATAAAAACCTGTAAGTTCACTTCCTAACTCATCAAGAAATACTTTCCTCACAAAAAAAGTCATGACCATTATGAGCACTGAAAAGAAAAGCCCATATTTGAATGATTTTATTACGTTTTCTCTTCTCATTATACGCTCATTGAAAAAGCCAGTTTTTAACTGGCTTTTTGCTTCGCTATTATCAATCTTTTATAAAGTTAGTTATTAAATATTTCGCGGAATGACTTCGCTTTTTCGTCTTTTACAGAAAGTTTGTAATGACAATCAATTACCGGCCATTCTATGTTTAGATCTGTATCGTTATAAAGAATACTGTTTTCTGCTTCTGGATGATAATAATTTGTTGTTTTGTAAAGAAACTCAGCATGGTCACTCATTACGGCAAAACCGTGAGCAAAGCCTTCAGGAATCCAGAGCTGCCGTTTATTTTCAGCTGACAAGATAATGCCGAACCACTGCCCGAATGTTCTCGATCCTTTTCTGATATCAACAGCCACATCAAAAACTTCACCTGCAACACACCGCACCAGTTTTCCTTGAGCATAAGGAGCATTTTGGAAATGTAGGCCACGGAGAACACCTTTCGTCGATTTTGAATGGTTATCCTGTACAAAGTTTATTTTTTTGCCTACAGCCTCTTCAAATGAGCGTTGATTGAAACTCTCAAAGAAAAAACCACGTTCATCACCAAACACTTTTGGCTCAATAATAAGTACATCTGGTAAGGATGTTGTTGCAATCTTCATCAATCAATTACCTTTGATCATATTAAGCAAATATTTACCATATTTGTTTTTTGCGAGTGGCTCAGCTAAATTTTTAACCTGAGCAGCATCAATAAATCCTTTTCTGTAAGCTATTTCTTCTGGGCAGGAAACTTTTAAACCCTGTCGCTCTTCAATAGTTTGAATGAAATTACTGGCTTCAATTAAACTTTGATGAGTACCCGTATCAAGCCATGCGAACCCTCTTCCCATCATCGCTACAGATAATGTTCCTTTTTCAAGGTACAGTCGGTTGATATCGGTAATTTCCAACTCTCCACGTGAGGAGGGTTTAAGGTTTTTGGCCATCTGGACGACATCATTATCATAAAAATACAAACCTGTTACAGCATAGTTGCTCTTAGGCACCTCAGGCTTTTCTTCCAGACTAATAGCTTTACCATTTTTATCAAACTCTGCAACACCATAACGCTCAGGATCATTAACATGATAAGCAAAAACTGTTGCACCACTCTCTTGTGAGATTGCCGTTTCCATTAATTTGGGTAAATCATGCCCATAAAAAATATTATCACCCAGAATTAAAGCACAGCTATCGTTACCAATAAATTCTTCCCCAAGTATAAACGCTTGTGCTAACCCATCCGGGCTGGGTTGGACTTTATACTCCAGTTTAATTCCCCATTGGCTCCCATCACCCAGAAGCTGTTCAAAACGCGGCGTATCTTGTGGCGTGCTAATAATTAAAACATCGCGAATGCCCGCCAACATTAATGTTGAAAGTGGGTAATAAATCATCGGCTTGTCATAAATAGGTAAAAGTTGCTTACTGACAGCCATTGTGACCGGATACAGACGGGTACCAGATCCGCCCGCAAGAATAATTCCTTTACGCTTCGCCATTCATTTATCTCTTTAAGCAAAAATGCCTGTTACAGGCATTAAATTTCTTTTAACGTTCTGAAGTTAATATTTCCGTAAGCATACGTCTGACACCAACATGCCATTCAGGAAGTGTCAATTTAAAAACGGTTTGAAATAATGTATTATCTAAACGTGAATTTTGAGGCCGTTTTGCAGGTGTTGGATATGCACTTGTAGGAACAGCGTTAACTTTTTCAACCTTCAATGGGATACCAAGCCGACGAGCTTCGTCAAATACATATGTAGCATATAGATACCAGTTCGTGGTACCACTAGCTGAAAGGTGATAAATACCTGCAACCTGGGGTTTTTCCAGTGCTACGCGCAATGCATGTGCTGTGCAATCTGCCAGAATCTCTGCACCTGTAGGTGCCCCGAACTGGTCGTCAATAACAGATAGCTCACTTTTCCCTTTAGCCAGTTCCAGCATTTTTTTGGCAAAGTTACTACCTTTTGCTGCATAGACCCAGCTTGTTCTAAAAATCAAATGCCTGGTACACTCAGATATCAGATTTTTTTCACCTAGAAGCTTACTTTTACCATAGGTATTTACAGGTTCGGCAATATCCGACTCAGACCATGGTTTTTCACCTAAACCCGAAAACACATAGTCTGTTGAATAGTGCACTACCCATGCTTTGAGCTTCTGCGCTTCTCTTGCTATGACTTCTATACTCTGGGCGTTTAAAAGATAAGCCTCTTCTTTTTCAGATTCAGCTTTATCCACTGCAGTGTAAGCAGCAGCATTGACGATTATCGCGGGCTTTATTTGACGAATGGTCTCAGCAATTTTGTCAAGTTTACTTAAATCCCCACAATAATCTTCAGCATGCCGATCAAGCGCAATAACATTGCCTAGTGGAGCTAATGAACGTTGCAGTTCCCATCCAAGCTGACCTGACTTACCAAAAAGCAGGATGTTCATTACTGACGTTCTCCATAGTTTTCATCAATCCAGCTTTTATAGGCACCGCTTTTGACATTTTCAATCCAAAGACTATTTGTCAAATACCAGTTAACAGTTTTTCTAATACCACTTTCGAATGTCTCTTGCGGTTTCCAGCCCAGTTCTTTAGCAATTTTTGTAGAATCAATTGCATAACGACGGTCATGTCCGGGCCGGTCTTTTACATATGTAATTTGTTCACGGTAGGAAACATTTTTAGGTACTATTTCATCTAATAAATCACAAATAGTTAGCACCACATCGAGATTTTTTTTCTCATTATGCCCACCAATATTGTAGGTTTCTCCAATTTTTCCGGTTGTGACAACCGTGTACAGTGCCCTCGCGTGATCTTCAACATACAGCCAGTCACGAATCTGATCACCTTTGCCATAAACAGGTAATGATTTACCTTCAAGAGCATTAAGGATGACAAGAGGGATGAGTTTTTCTGGGAAATGATAGGGGCCGTAATTGTTTGAACAATTTGTAATGAGCGAGGGCAAACCATAGGTACGTGACCATGCTCTGACTAAGTGATCGCTGGATGCTTTTGATGCAGAGTAAGGGCTGCTTGGCGCATAAGAAGTGTCTTCTGTAAATAAAGGCAGCGATGAAGATTCTTCTACTTCATCTGGATGAGGCAGGTCACCATACACTTCATCCGTTGAAATATGGTGAAAGCGAAAAGCGTTTTTCTTCGATTCATCAAGCCTGAGCCAATACTGACGTGCTGCTTCCAGTAAAGTGTATGTCCCTACAATATTGGTTTCTATGAATGCTGCGGGTCCAGATATTGAACGATCAACATGACTTTCTGCAGCCAGGTGCATAATTGCATCGGGTTGATGACGTTCCAGTACAGAAGCCATTTGACCTGAATTACAGATGTTTGCATGTTCAAAGCTGTAACGTTCACTGTTCTCAACATCTTTAAGTGACTCAAGATTACCTGCGTAGGTCAGTGCGTCAACGTTTACAACGCTATCTTGCGTATTTTCGATTATATGACGAACCACCGCGGATCCAATAAAACCTGCACCACCAGTCACTAAAATTTTCACAATTGCTGTCCAGAATAGTATTTCACATTTCGCATTCAGACCCGACGCCGGAATGGGAGAGTCATGATGCAATTCAATTTAGGTGTAAAGTTTACCTTTGCATCAGCGCGCACTGATGCAATCTGCCAGAATAAACGCAGTGTCAGAATTTATCCGCCAACGCTTCGTTTTCACTCTGATTTGACAGAGTTATTGCGTTTATTCTATGAAATCTCGCTGATTTATTGATAATCGCGTTAAAGGAAATGAACAAAGCAATGAACGCCAGAAGTTGCCAGCAATCACTTATGCCAATACTTTCGAATACAATACCAATTATTGCGAGCGTCACAGCACAACAAACCATGACGGCAAGTGTACCGCGTCCGGTCAGTCCACCTCTCATCAATAGATGGTGAAGGTGTTCTCTGTCTGGCCTGAAAGGACTGCAACCACGCCTGATACGTGAGGTCATCACTCTGACCATGTCCATCAAAGGAACCGCTATCAACCAGAGAGCAGTAACCGGCCGCATTACCGCTTCAGTTCCCTGAGTCGCTATCATAAGCAACCAAATTACTGTAAAGCCAATTAAAGTGCTTCCTGCATCGCCCATGAAGACCTTGAATTTCTTACCCCATGGAATACCAAGATTTAATAAAATGTAAGGCAGGCAGGCCGCCATCAGGCAGGTGCACCATAACGCGAGCTTTGAATTACCCCCAAGTTCAAAAACGACCCCCAGAGCCCCAAACGTTACGCATGATAGTGCGCCTAACAGACCATCAATTCCATCAACCATGTTGAAGGCATTGATTGCCCCAATAACGGCAAAAAGCGTAAACGCATAGCCAAACATCCCCAGCACAAGCTGAAAACCGAATAAAACATTGCCAAGGGAGTAGAGATAGTATCCGTTCCACATCATGATGCACGCCATTAAAGCCTGGATCATTATGCGAGGCATAACAGGCAGATCGAAACGATCATCCATCACACCTACAGTTAACAGTACGGTGGCGCAGAACATATATATGGTGAAATCAGGCAGCCAACCTGGCTGCATGATGTATAAAATCCATAGTGATAAGTAGACCGAAACGCCGCCAACTAAGGGAATGTGTCCTTTATGCTGCTTTCTGTCGTTAGGCTTATCGACCAGTCCGACTTTGCGAGCGACCTTGCGCGCAATGAATAGCAACGCGAATGCACTTAGAAAAACACAAACGATCTCTTGCATGTATGCACCACTGCTGAGTTGTCATATTTTAACCACGCTACCGCCCCTGGCTATCGCTACCACTTGCGTGAACATAGTTTTAGCCATCGTTAAGCATAGACTGCATTACAAAATGGCGTTGTCTTGCCCGGTTATTATTTTCGAGAACCTGGCTGAATCGATAAAAAACCTTACGATTCTCGTACTATCCTGGCTTTGAGACAAGGTTTAAAGCGCCACTTTTTGACAATTTTCTGATCACACAAGATTTGGCATCTGAAATCTGACCATTTAATCAACAGATTTTGTTTTCTGTGGCAAGCGGGATGGGTTGAAAGCGCCCTAGATTTTTGATTTATGGACAAAAAATAACTAAGTCCATTTTTTAACAGGTGAGTGCTTACAATGATGTGAACGGTTTAAAGACAATACAGGAACATCCCATACGTGCGGCTGCTTGTTAGCATCGAACGATATGGGATTTTACAAATGCTAATGAGTAATATTAACGAAACCCTTCCGGATTCTTCGACTGCCAGTTCCACGTATCGCGCATCATCGCGTCAATCCCCCGTGTCACACGCCAGTCCAGTTCACGGTTCGCCAGCGACGCATCCGCCCAGAACGCCGGCAGATCGCCATCGCGACGTGGTTTGATTTCATACGGAATCGGTTTGCCCGAGGCTTTTTCGAAGGCTTTGATCATCTCCAGTACGGAGAAGCCTTTGCCACCACCCAGGTTGTAGGCTTTATAACCTTCAATTTTGTCCAGATGATCCAGCGCTTTAAGGTGGCCTTCCGCCAGGTCAACGACATGAATGTAATCACGCAGGCAGGTGCCGTCTGGCGTATCATAGTCACCGCCAAACACACCGAGTTTATCCAGACGACCGATAGCGACCTGGGCAATGTAGGGCAGCAGGTTGTTTGGAATGCCTGACGGATCTTCACCGATCTCACCCGATTCATGCGCGCCAACCGGATTGAAGTAGCGAAGCGCAATGGTTTTGAACTTCGGCTCGGCTTTGGCAAAATCACGGATAATGAATTCGACCATCAGCTTGGAGGTGCCGTACGGGCTGGTCGTCCCCCCAATCGGGGTAGTTTCAACGTAAGGTACCGGCGCGTTAGCGCCGTAAACGGTGGCAGAGGAACTGAAAATGAAGTTCCAGACGCCGGCGTTACGCATTTCTTCCAGTAGAACAACGGTACCGGCAACGTTATTTTCGTAATATTCCAGCGGCATACGCGTGGATTCACCCACCGCTTTAAGTGCGGCGAAGTGAATCACGGCAGAAATACGGTGAGAGGCAAACAGGTCGCGCAGGCAGGCGCGGTCAAGGACATCACCTTCAATAAAGGTGGCTTTCTTGCCGGCGAGTTTCTCAACACGGTTAATCGCCTCACGCGAGGCATTGCACAGATTATCCAGGACGACGACGTCGTCACCGCGCTCCAGCAGCGCCAGTACGGTATGAGAGCCGATGTAACCCGCGCCGCCTGTAACCAAAATTGCCATCTCAACTTCTCCCTTTCTGCCGCGTTAACCGCGGCGAATTATACAGTGATTACTTCGCCAGAATATGCTTAATCGCTTCGCGGAAATCACGGCCCTGCGCATTGTTTCGTAAACCGTACGAGACAAACGCCTGCATGTAACCCAACTTGCGTCCACAGTCAAAGCTGTGCCCGGTCATCAGGGACACATCGACCGTTTTTTTCTTGCTCAGGCTGGCAATCGCATCCGTTAACTGAATACGTCCCCATGCGCCCGGTTCGGTGCGTTCCAGTTCTGGCCAGATATCGGCAGAGAGGACGTAGCGCCCTACCGCCGCCAGGTCTGAGTTTAACTCAGCCGGATGCTCTGGTTTCTCAACGAAGTTACTGATGGTGCTGACGTCGCCCGGGTTTTCCAGCGGTTGTTCCGTCGTGATCACCGAGTATTCTGACAGGTCATAATCGGTCAGATGCTTCGCCAGAACCTGGCTATGACCGGTCTCTTCAAAACGCGCCACCATGGCCGCCAGATTATAACGTAAATGGTCAGCGGTAGAATCGTCCAGCAGGACATCAGGCAGGACGACAACGAACGGGTTATCGCCGATCATCGGACGGGCACAGAGGATGGAGTGTCCCAGACCCAGTGGCTGCGCCTGACGCACGTTCATGATGGTCACGCCTGGCGGACAAATTGACTGTACTTCACTCAATAGTTGGCGCTTCACGCGCGCTTCAAGCAACGCTTCAAGTTCGTACGTCGTATCGAAGTGGTTTTCCACCGCATTTTTGGACGCATGGGTGACCAGCACAATTTCTTTAATACCTGCAGCCACGCACTCGTCAACGATGTACTGAATCATTGGCTTGTCCACAACAGGCAGCATCTCTTTCGGAATGGCTTTGGTCGCCGGAAGCATATGCATGCCGAGACCCGCAACCGGGATTACTGCTTTAAGCTTGGTCATATTTATTCCATCTAATGAAGTGAAGACATGCGTCAATTATGCCGGATGGACCGGAAAAGGAAGTATAATCTTTATCTGAAAAGCCCACACTAACTCGCTGTGAAATCTTACAAATTCGGGATTTTCCCTGGGTTTTCGCCGTTTGGAAATAAAGCGCAATCTCACAGACAAGCGAGTGTCTGGCGGTCCGAATGCAACATCCTTTGCCCTTTTTAAGACCAGCCATAAAACGACACGGGCGACCCGAAGTCGCCCGTGATAATGACACTTACAGCCACTGTTCAAACCATTCCGGCATCACGAAAAGGTTGAAGTGATTGACCAGCAGCATCAGTCCCGCAAACAGTACAGAGACCGACACCCACTGTCGGGCATAGGGTATAAAACGAATGCCAATGACCGGTTTAATAAAGAACGGATGCGCCAGGGCGGAAATTAACACCTGCGAAATCGACAGCGTCAGCGCGACATAGAGGACGTTCGGCCAGATAAAGGTCGTGGCCAGCACCGCCACCACCACCAGACTCGCGACGATGTTCCAGTAGAACTCCACGTTGGTGCGACCGTTAGCCTGGGAAATAGCACCAGTCAGACCGCCCATCGGGCGCAGCATGCCAAACAGCAGCATCAACGGAATGAGATGGTAAACCTGCTCATGTGAAGCACCATACAGCACGCGAACAATGACGGGTGACAAAATACCAATAGCCAGATACATCGCGCTGCTGAACAACATAATCACCAGCGTGCCCTTGAGGAACAGTTTCTTCAACTGCTCTGGATCGTGCTGCTTCTCGGCAAAGCGCGGCAGCGCCAGGCGGTTAATCACGGGCGACACCAGCTTGAGCGGTTGCAGCACCAGTTCTTTCGCCAGTGAGTAAACACCGAGCATGTCAGCGCCCATCACTTTACCCACCACCAGCGCATCAGCCTGAGTGCGTAACTGGTTAATCGTCTGCGAACCGAGCTGGTAAATTCCGTAGCGTACCGCGTTAAAAAAGGTCTGTTTGTCGAACTCCAGCGTAGGCCGCCAGGACTTCTCTCCAAGCGCAATCATGCACAAAATACGGGTGAACGCATTGATAAACAGGCCCAGAATCGCTGCTGCGACGGTGAGCGACGTAAACTCCAGCATGGCGACAACACACAGAAAGGCGAACAGCTTCGTGCCCATCTCAATTTTCGCCAGCGAAACCATGCGTTTGGTTTTGATATAGTGCGCCTGATACTGAGACAGATGACCGAGCACCAGGAAGTTGAGACTGGTCAGCATAATCAATCCGGTTAACGCCGGAAGGTGATAGAACCAGGCAACCGGGAAAGCAATGCCCAGCATAACCAGGCCGGTACAGAAACTAATACCGACGTTAACCCAATAGATCGTGCTCTGCTCGCGGCGCGTGATGTCCTGGCGGTGTACCAGATAGCTGCTCATTCCCATGTCCTGCAGGACACCCGCCACCGCCAGAATGGCGTTGATAATGGCCAGCAGCCCCAGTTCATGGGTTTCGAGTTTACGGGCGAGAAAACTCAGTTGCGCGACCTGCAGTACGGCTGAAAAACAGGTGCTGCCAAACAACCAAATCGCCTGTGACTTTATTCCACTCAAACCATTTGCTCCAGAATCTGTGCCAGCTCGCGGTAGGCGATATGCTGATTAAACTCGGTTTCCACTTTCTGTCTGGCGGCCGCAACAACGGGGGCAACGTCTACCTCGCCCTGGGACAGTTTCAGTAAGGTGTCGGCCAGCGCGTCAGCGTCATCTTCTTTGACCAGCCAGCCGGAAACGTTGTTTTCGATAAGTTCAGGAATACCGCTGTGGAAGGTGGAGACCACCGGCAGCCCGACCGCCATCGCCTCCATCAGCGCGACAGGAATACCTTCCATGTCGCCATCGGCGGCGGTTTTTGACGGCAGCAGGAAGATATCGGCATCACTCAGCGCCTTACGAATCTCCTCCTGCGGTTTAAAACCTGGCATGGTGACGCAATCCTGCATCGCTTCGTTCGCAATGAAGTCACGCATCATCTTGTCCTGATCGCCGTTACCAATAATCGTGTACTGGAACTGACCGCCGCGCTGCTTAAGCATGGCGCTGGCTTTGACCGCGACATCCAGGCCTTTCTTCTCAGTCAGGCGGGCGACAGACACGATACGCAGCGGCGTGTGAAAACCATCGCGCGGCTGGAAGTTGAATTTCTCTGGCTCGATGCCCATACGGGTCACGTGAATCTTTTCGGGCGGGCAGCCCATTTCGATCAACTTGTTTTGCCACAGATGGCTGATCGGTAGCATCAGCTCGCTCTGCTGAAACAGGTTGCGGTAATCCTGCTTATGCTCGTCGAGAATGTGACGACGCGAAATATCCGCGCCGTGGAAAACGGTGGCCTGTTTGCCCTTCAGAATACCCAGTTCGCGAAGTTTATTTGCCAGCGCACCGGCATAGCCGAAGTGCACCAGGAACACATCCGCTTCATAGGTCTGACGCGCATTGGCGACAATGGCGGGAAGCAGCAGTTTGCTTGACTGTGCGCCATAGCGGCGCACGTTAAGCGAACGTAATAAGGATGCCCGGGTGATTTTAGGCAAAACCAGTTTCAGGCGTTGTCCCAGCTTGTCCGTCAGCGACACTTTTTCTTCTGGCAGCAGGTAGTGCGTTTTTGCTGCCAGGCCGTACTCATCAAACGCGCCATGCCGGTTGACCAGATCCCCCGGAAATACCGAGATGATCTCAACATCATAGCCCGCATCAATAAAGTGAGTGACCTGGTTCAGAACAAATGTTTCAGAGGCAACCGGGAAACGCATCGTGAAAAAAGTCAGTTTCATCACATCATCCTATTACGTTTAGAATCTCTTCAGTGATTCGGTTACCCACTTCCCTTTCGTGCGCCACGGCAGCAGCAACGTTTTGCTTGATCGCGTCGTAGTCGGCCAGGACGCTCTGCACCTTATCGATCAGGGAACCGTCCATCAGGCTCTGTACATCGGTCGCCATCTGCGGCAGGCCTAACTGATTCATGACGCCCATGGATTTGTGCTCATAGTTAATCGCTACGGCAGGCGTGCCGAAGTTCATCGAGATAATGGCAGAGTGCAGACGGGTACCAATGGTGAGATGACACTCGCTGAGCAGCACACCCAGTTCCAGGTCATTAAACTCGTCCATCACGACGTGATAATGCTCAGACTGTTGCACGTGGTCACGCAGGGTCAGCGCGACCATGCGGTCATCTTTGGCGTAGCTGTCGATACCGGTGCAGGTAGACAGGGCGACGACCTGATAACCGCTCGCGATCATGGCGTTAATCACCCGGCCAAATGCGGCTTCATAGTCTTGCTGCGTGACGCCCAAACGCTTATCAAAGGGGGCCAGTTCGCGTACCGTGATGGCAATGGTTTTACGCGCGCGGATCACGCTCTGCCAGTGTTGCAGGCTGTGGCTGGGGTTTTCCACTTCACGGGCACGAACCAGAAACGCGGTATCCACACCGGCCACCACTTTCGAGCTGGTAACGCCATCCCGCTTCATCAGATCCAGACTGACCGATTCACGCAGAATAAGCTTGTCCACCCGATCAAACACAAAATTTGCCAGTTGGTTGGTGCGCGCATTCTGGAACGGACCGACCGAGTGACCAATCAGGTAAATAGGTTTTTTAGCTAACAGAGCACAAAGCGCATGGTCAAACTGCGTTACGCCATAGAGGTCGACAAAGAATGAGCCACCTACCTGAATGATGGCATCATAATCCTTCAGGCTTTCCGTAAAGGCTTTAAGGTGCGGCGGCACGGAAAATGACTTGTAAGGACCGCCCTTACCCAGGTGTGCCATCATGATGTTGGGCATCAGGCGGTTCGCTACCTTACGTTTGACCGAGCCAATCAGGCCCTTCCCCGAGGAGTTGTTATGCAGGAACAGCTTGTCCTGCTGAATATGTTGCTGAAGCAGATAACCGGAGCTGGTTGGATAACGGCTAATCACATCAATATCGACATCGTTGCGCGCGGCCTGAATTGAATCAATCAGTCCACGCAGAATCGCGCCATCCCCACGATTCCCACAGGTATGGTTACCCACCAATAAAATTTTCATAAAAACTCCGAATTAAATTTTTTCTAATTCTGACAACCGCCCAGTTCCGAAACGGGCAAAATGAACACTGATAAAAAACAGCAATAACGTGCACGCCAACAGCCCAGATCCTGTTGGCCCTGGCTGCCGCTAAGGGCAGCCCTCTCTCAATTACGCTTTAATGGCAAAATAGGGCAAGGCAACGGTTTTACCGTTAATGACCACCGACACGAAACCTTCTGGTTTACGGGTATCCACGTTGTCAGCCGACAGCGCGCGGGAAGCCAGCAGGAGATCGCCTTGCTCATTTGCGCCGACGCCCGCTTTGCCGTTGTGCAGACTAAAGCGCTGCGGTGCAGCATGGCTGCCACTGTCGGGCGTAGCTTTAGCCATTTTGGCATCGACCCGTGCGCAGCGGCCGGTCACAAAACGGTCCTTCGCGGTGCTTTTGATCATGATGGCAGCAGAAGGCGTCCAGCCTGCCAGCCTGATAAAGACCTGTGTATCGGTGTCGGTTTTCGCCACGTAACGCACGTCCAGCACCGGGCTGCTGCCTTCCGCTGACCAGCTGGCTTCAGCGTGATCTTTCTTACGCTGAACATGAATCACCGCGCGACCACCGGTGTTTCTGCCGTCGATCAGATTCATCAGCGGTTCGCTGTCCGTGCCGTTGTTAAACTGCGACTGGCCGAAGACCTCGATTTCCCACGAGTCACCGACAGTAGGAGAATAAAGGTTAGCCAGTTCGTACCACACGGGCTGACTGGTGTTGTTTTCCAGCAACCAGCGCGAAGTGAGATAGTTGTATTTCAGGCTGCCATCAATCGCGACGCCGTAGGATTCAACACGGGTCGATCCCATCTCCCAGGCGCTTAACCAGCGATCGCCCTGCTCTGAGTTATCAATCCAGCTCCCCGACTGCAGGTTGGTCTGGCGCGTATTCAGGCGCGAGTGCCAGGCGATAAGCGGGTTTTTGCAATCTTCCAGACTGAGCGCATCAATAATCCACTGACCATTGGAGATATCGCCGGGATTGTCGCAGTGTTCAATCCAGCCGTTATGAATCAGCGACTGACTGCAGCGCGGCAGATTCAGAACCTTGCCACCTTTACAGTGCTGCGCATTGAAGTTGGAAAGCTCAATCGCCGTGCTGTGATCCCAGTTGCCCTTCTTCTGTCCTGACCAGCCGGCCTGAATGACATCACCAGTACAGGCCGAGGCGTACCACTGGTCAATTTTACAGTCCAGCGTATCCAGCAGGCTCAGCGCGGTGCCACCAACGTTGTTGAAACGCAGACAGGCCCCCCGGAAGAATTGTCCTCCCGGACAGGTATTGCGGAACAGGCCCTGCCTGTTCGGCTTCGTATCGGTATTGCCATTGAAAATCAGGTTGGAGATTTCCACCCAGCGGGCGCTGACCTCAAACACAAACGGGGATTGACCATCAGAAACGATGGTGGTCGCCGGGAAGTAGCCGAAGTTGACCATGGCCCCGGAGATACGGAAAAAGCGACGCTGTTCTTCGCCAAAGTCACAGCCTGTCACGAAGAAGGTGCCTGCCGGGAACTGGACACAGATAGGCTGATCGCTCTGTTGCGACCACTGATACATGGCTTTAATGGCGGGCGCGCTGTCGGTTTTGCCGTCGGCTATCGCGCCGAAGTCAAACAGCGACAGCCGGTTATAGTCATCCACCACGCGGCGCCAGTGAAAGCCGTCGCCGCTGAAAATCACGCCCTGATCGTCCTGAGCGGGTTGAAAACTGCCAACAAACTCGCCCCCGCCTACTTCCAGGCCGGGATGCCAGCTCTTCAGCTTAATCTTTGCCCCTTCAAACAGCGGCCGCGTTTTACGCAGATCATCGACAGAAGGAATTTCCCCGATGAGCTGATAACCGGCAGGCTGCGCCAGACGCTGACTAAAAGCGGCCTGACCCGGCTGACTGACATCCGGAATGTTGAATACGGTCTGTCCGTTGCTGTCCTCCAGCGCCATGGCGTGCGACGGATTAGCGATAAGCGCCGCGTTGTCTTTGACGAACTGATCAAAATTGCCTTTGTTCAGCGTAATCGGCTGGGTGATTTGCGCCAGATTGCCGTTGGCATCGCGCAAAAAGACCGGAATCTGGTTACCGGGCTGGCGGGCATCGCTGCCTGCTTTGCCAATCCACAGCTTCCCCTGAAAATTTTGCCAAAACTGCGGTGGCATGGCGTACACATTTTCAGGGGTAAGAATGGGAACATCCCCTTTCGGGATCGCCGTTGCATCAACCGATTTCAGCGCCAGACCCGTATTTTTGGCGGCGTAGCTGGAAAACGTGCTCACGGAAAGCGCACCGACAAGGGCGGAGGCTGCGGTTTGCAAGACTTCTCTTCTTTTCATGCAGTAAATCCCGTCGTCATGAAGGCTGTAAACTCAGCCATAAAAGGTGTCCCATGAGGCACAGCAAAAATGAGCATCTCCAGCCCGTTTACACCAGCGCCAGCCAGCTTTGTTTAATCTGTTTGCCGTCAAATTTCAGCGCAGTGTGTTGGGTTTTTTCGCTCATGGCGAAGAACAAGGCATCATCGCTCGCCAGTTGCTCCATCCGCGCCAGAAATTCGCTTTTCTTGTTCATTGGCACCAGGAAGCCGTCTTCACCGTGATTGATGATCTCCTGAGGACCCGTCGGGCAGTCATACGCCACCACCGGCAACGACCACGATTTGGCTTCCAGCAAAACCAGCGGTAAACCTTCATAACGCGAGGTCATCAGCGCCATATCGCTGTCGCGATAGTAGTCGTTTATGTTGCTGACTTTGCCGACGAACTTCACGCTGGAGGTGATGCCCAGCACGGCAGCCTGATCGTGCAGCTGCTGGCGCAGCTCGCCGTCACCGGCAATGACCAGGGTCCAGTCTGGATGGGCTTTGGCAAAGTCGCGCCAGATATCCAGTAGCAGGTCAAAACCCTTTTGATTGTCCAGACGGCCGACTGCCAGCGCCTGGCGATGACGCGAGGTGCGTTGCCAGGCTTTGTATACGACCGGGTTGGGGATGGTCTGGCTGGGAATGTGCCAGCGCTGAAAGACCTGATGATCTTTATCCGTCAACACAATCACGCGGTCGTAGTAGCGCAGAAGCAGAAATTTGAGGAATTTAATGGGCTTGCTAAAGGAGTTGATGGCCACGTGCTCACAGGCATAGGCTTTGAAACGTTTCTTTTTAAACGTCATCAGATTCCAGAACGCAAACATCACGCTCAGGCGGCCCATGCTGATCAAAAACACGGTATCAAAGCCTTCCTGCTGGATACGTGCCACCGCACTTTTAATCGGGTTACTTTCCCCTTCAAAGCTGACGATGCGCTTAACCTTTTCAAACGGGTAAAACGGCTGACCGTGCCCTTCCAGCGAGTAAATGGTGACGTCGTGCTCATCACCGAGGCATTCCGACATAAAGTTACAGATATTCTCGGTGCCGGCATACGAGTAAGCGTCTTTGATCACCAGGACGATTTTTTTCATGAAACGTTATCCACCTCAAAGTTTACAGACAATCCTGCCGATCGGCTTAACGGTGTTTCAGGCTAAAAAGCACACCGTTCACCATATACCAGGCGTAATAGTAATAGATTTTTAACGGATTGTTTTTATAGATAATTCTTAATAGTTCGAGGTGCCATTTCGCGGCTTTATTTTTATTACGCGACAGAGAATCGCCCAGCTCATAATAATTCACCAGAATTGTCTGAATTATCCTGGCCTGTTTATAACGGCTAAACAGTTCGTAGAGGAAAAGGAAGTCTTCATGACCTTTGCGCTGGAAAAAAATACCGCCTGGTGGACGGCGAAAGCACACGGAAGAGAAGCAGACACGGTACTGTTTTTTTACGAAGTTGTCCTGCTGTAAATACGGCTTCGAGTAGCGGATATCGTGGTCAGCTTTGCGGGTTTTATAATGATATTCGGTAATAACCAGATTATCCCCATCGGCTATCGCCTGCATCTGCTGACGCAGTTTATCACTGTGCCATTCATCATCGCTGTCCAGAAAAGCAATGATCTCTTCTTTGGCCGCGCGCAAGCCGACATTGCGGGTTTCGGCTGCGCCCATGTTCACGGCATTGTCCAGAATCGTAATACGCGGATCCTGGCACTGTTCTGTTACCCAGGCGAGGGAGTCATCGGTGGATTTATCGTTGATCAGATAGAGGTGCCAGTCCTGATAGGTTTGATTTAACACGGACTGCACGGCGCGTAATACCGTCTGGCGGGCATTATACATAGGCATCACGATGCCAACGGTACCAGAGTGATTAGTCATTTTCATACCTGAATAAATAAAAAGACGGAGCGACCGGGAGAGGCTTCCGGCAGCACAGAAACGTCACAACATTTAAGAGAATCAGGAAAGTGCCTTTTCACCGCCAAAACGCGCTTTCAGCTTGTCTTTCACGCGGTTGAGGAAGTAGGTGCGATTGTCTTTATTAGTGAGCAAGAAATAGCGGGCAAAACTCACGCTCGCCATCAGGGCGTTGCCGTCCATTTTGTAGCGCAGCGGCAGCTTAAAGGCTTTATAGGTGTGAATATCACGCGCGGTAAGGTGCGGCTTCATGGTATCCAGCCAGAACAGGGAGTATTTGACCGATTCCCCTTTGTGCTTTGAACCGAACGAGGTCACCAGATGATAATTAGCCAGCGGCGCGTCAATCATCTCGAACCGGTAACCCATCCGATCGGCACGGATACAGAAGTCATAATCCTGATGGCGAATAAAGCGCGCATCGAACTGAATTTTGGCGGCATCTTCACGCTTCAGCACAATCGTGCTGGTTTGAATGAAGCCATAACAACCGAACAGATATTCCGCCACCGTTTCATTTTCAGCAGGCGGCTGCATTGGCATGACTTTCAGGAACGCGCCGTCCTGATAGATATTCACCTGACTGAAGATAATGGTCTTGTCTTTGCCCTGCGCCTCAAGTTCGGCAATTTTTTTTGTGACCTGCAGCAGCTTATCGGCGTGCCATTCATCGTCGGCATCCAGGAAACTGACATAGTCGCCCGTGGCCAGTTCAATGCCTTTGTTACGCGCACCTGCGCCATTCAGCTTGACCTCTGACAACACCAGGTTGATGTCCAGGTCCTGGTAACGCTCGCTGCGAACCACCTCGGCGAGCGCGGCGGCATCCGCCGATTTGTCATCAACGATGATGACCTCGAAATGACGATACGTCTGTGCTTTAACGCAATCCAGCGTCGTGACAATCGATTCTGACGCGTTATAAGCCGGAATTACGATGGAGAAACGAATGTCCTTCATTGCCAGCACCTCATTAAAATAGTTCAAAAATAAACAATTCAATCGACAAAGGTCGAAGAAAAACCTGTGTTCTGACTGGCAACCGCCCCTGCGTGACGCCTTTCACGGGAGGACGATCGCCGGGTTGATTAGCGAGTCAACCAAAACTCCTGCGCCACTTCGTAGCCGACAACCGCCTGTTTGGTGGAGATGGTGTTGTAGTAGAGGTAATAGAGCAGGAAGAAAACCAGCATGCCAAACAGTGCGGGCTTCCAGACGCGCCTGGCCTGAAAGATGAGCGAGGTCAGGATAATCGGCTCGACCTGTTGCAAATAGTTGGACAGACGTGAACCCGACGGGAAGTTGTACAGGAAGATCCTGATCGCCCCGCCGATAGCAAAACTTAAAATCAGCAGATAGTTAAGACGGTACTGGGCGTAATTTTCGCGCTTCAGCTCTTCCGTCAGCATGAAATAGAAGAAGATAAACACCAGCATGATGTTTTTCAGGTTCGAGACTGACAGGATACTGCCATCCATTGCGTAGGACGGGTCATTGTTATAGCCCGATGCCCTTTCACCCAGCGACCCCAGATGACCGGCAATCAGCGCGATAAAGCTGGAACCGCCGACAACGGAGAGCGGCAGACTGAAGAGAATGATAACCACCGGCCACCAGCGCCAGTCACGAATAAACAGGAACGGCACCAGCGTCACCACCATAACGGCGGTATTGTGGCTCATAAATGACAGAATAAAAAAGGTAAATGCCCACCAGTAACGCTTGAGGTAAATGGACCACAGCACACCCAGGAACAGCGCGGAGCTCAGGCCAAAGCGAATCTGGTTTATGTCTTTGTTAATAAAGATGTGCGCGGAATACAGCGCCAGCGCCAGCACCGGATAGGGTGACATCTTCTTAAAGAAGTAGGTATTTATGGAAACTGCAATGGCACAAAACACAAACAGAAAGACGCTGGCATTGTGCGAAAACAGGCTGGTCAGCCAGGCCATGGCGAAAATCAGCGGTTCGTAACGGAAAAAAGCGACGGTATTAAAAAAGCCGTTAATCTGAATGCGTCGTACGAAGTCCTCGAAGAAACTCCGGTACTGAAAATCATCCATGCCGGTGCCCAGACCGCGAATACCGCCGAAAACAATCAAAATCATGGCAGCAATACAGAGCAGCCAGGTTAAAGCATAATTTGTGCGTTCGTCTTTTTTAACCAGGATTTCGAACAGCGAAAGCAGCAGCAAAAACCCTGATATTGACCAATATGGAGCCATGGTGTGATTCCTTAAATCCACAAGTTCACATGCCAACAGTGTCCAGCGCTGATGCCCTTGCAGGGGGCTGTCTCAGCGGGTCTGCGTGAAAGACCAGGGCATGTTGATGATGAATTCTGATGATTGACGTGAGATCGTCGCTTATTGTGCGTTCTATCCAGAATCATCTGTGCAAATCGTTGCGTGTCGTCATTGCAAGCCAGCGATCAAAAGGGGCGGTGAAACCCGCCCCTTCTCACTTAGCGCTTAGCTTTTCGTGGGTTTACCGTATTCGTAGTCGTAGTAGTCGTAGCCGTAACCATAAGAGTTAGCGGCTTTGCGTACCACGGCGTTCAGAATCACCCCTTTAATTTCGATACCGTTCTGGGCAAAGCGTTTGAAGCTGACATCCACTTCTTTCGTGGTGTTAGTTTCGAAACGCGCCACCATCAGCGACGTACCGGCCAGTTTGCCGATAATGGAGGCGTCGGTAACGGCCAGAATCGGCGGTGTATCAATCAGGACCAGATCGTAGTTTTTGCTTGCCCAGTCCAGCAGTTCACTCATACGGCGATGCATTAACAGCTCCGACGGGTTCGGCGGCACCTGACCACGTGGCAGGAAATCAAATCCGTACGCGCCCTGCTGAATCATGGCCGGGCTAAACTCCGTTTTGCCGGACAGGACGTTTGACAGCCCGGATTTGTTATCAGCACCCAGCAGTTCGTGGGTATAACCCCGGCGCATGTCACCGTCGATAAACAGCACTTTCTGACCGGCTTTGGCCACCAGCGTCGCCAGGTTGACACAGATAAAGGTTTTACCAATGCCCGGGCTGGCCCCGGTAATCATCAGGATGTTGTTTTTCGCCTCCATCATGGCGAAGTGCAGGCTGGTACGCAGGCTACGAATCGCTTCAATGGACAGATCGGTCGGATTACCCAGCGCCAGCAGCGTGTCATGCGGATCGGTTTTCACCTTGTGACCACGACGTGCCAGCGCCTCGGTGTCTTTCTTACGCTGCCAGTCGGAGAGCGGTACGCTGGCATAGACGTTCATGCCCAGCTCTTCCAGCTGTTCTGGATTTTCGATGCCGTGATGCAACAGGGCTTTAAGCAGAACCACGCCCACGGAAACCATCAGGCCCAGGATAAAGCTGGCGGCGATAATCAACAGCTTCTTCGGGGCTACCGGTGCGTTAGCGGTGGCCGCCTGGTCGATGATGCGAACATCACCCACGGTACTGGCCTTGCTGATGCTCAGCTCTT
Organism: Pantoea sp. PNA 14-12; assembly: GCF_004364735.1. Lineage (NCBI taxonomy): Bacteria > Pseudomonadati > Pseudomonadota > Gammaproteobacteria > Enterobacterales > Erwiniaceae > Pantoea > Pantoea sp. PNA 14-12. The sequence continues at coordinate 201,756 of NZ_SOAJ01000002.1, forward strand.
GCTGACGGTTAAGCAGCTGCATGTAGATTTCCTGGCCTGACTGCACATCGCGGGTCAGACGCAGAATCTCTTGCTGGGTTTTCGGCATCTGCGCAATTTTCTTGTTTAACTCAGCCTGCTCATCTTCCAGCGTTTTGCGCTTCTCAAGCAGCGCACGATAGGTCGGGTGATCTTTGGTAAACAGCTGCGACACTTCGGCTTCACGGAAAGTCAGCTCGTTAAGCTGGCTCTGTACGCTGACGGAAGAATCCAGTGCCGATTTCGCTTCCAGTGAGAGGTCAACGGATTCATTCGCGCGGCGGAAGGCGTTCAGCTTATCTTCAGCCTGATCCAGTTTGGCCCGGACTTCAGGCAGTTGCGTTTTCAGGAACTCCAGGCTTTTCTCCGCCTGCTCAGATTTACGCTGAACGTTCTGCAACAGGTAGTTGTTGACGATCTGATTCAGCACCTTACTGATCTGATCCGGGTCTTCACCCACATACTGCAGGCCCAGCACGCCAGTATCTTTTCCTTTATCCGCGACGGTCAGGTTAGACAGGATGCTGTTAATCGCCTGCAACTCGTTCAGTTTGGTGACGGTAAATGTGGTGCCGGGTTCAGCATTGATATCGCTGACCAGCATGCTGACATCACCGTGTTTTTCAAACTGCCCGACTTTTCCTTTAAACAGCTCATCCCCGTCAGCCGAAACGGTGTAGCTGTCTTTTCCGGTCACTTCCAGCTTAACGCTGCGTTTGTCGATAGTGCGTGGGATCTCCAGACGGGAAACCGCGACCTCGCCCGGTTTATTGCCCATCAGGCGCGACAGACCTTTACCGATAACCGGGAAATAGTTCTGTGAGACCACCGCATCCAGACCAAGGTCCTGAACGGTTTTGCCCAGTACCATACGTGATTCCAGAATCTGAATCTCAGTGTCAGAAGCAGGCGTGGTCGGCATCAGCGTTTGCAGTTCATTCAGAACGGTGCTGGTGTTCTTTTGCTCGACCTGAACCATCGCATCGGCGCTGTAAATGGGTGTTGCAAACAAGGTGTAAAGGGTTGCCACCAGCATGAAAAAAGCGGTCACAGCGACGATCACCCACCGGTGATCAATCAGCTGTCCCACAAGGTGTGCCAGATCCCATCCATTCGATTCCTCGCGTGGCGCGGTCATGACTTTATTTTTACTATTCATGGATAATCCCAACTATCGGCTTAAAACGCTGACCCATTTCTGAGTGGCGTGTTCCAGTAACCCGTAAACCTCTTCAAAGGCCTCACGGCTTTTTCTGTACGGATCCGCAATTTCCTTCTGATCGAGCCAGTGCCCAAGCAGCATCGTTTTGCCACGCGCTGCCGGGTCAATGCGGTTAACCTGTTCAATGTGGCGCTTTTCCATCACCAGAATCAGGTCATATTCCCGACACAGGTTGGCTGTTAACTGTTGGGCCTCGTGCCCTTCCAGTGACAACCCGTTATCGGCCGCGACGTCAGAGGCGGTTTTATCCGCCGCGTGCCCGACGAGGGCACCCAGACCGGCTGAGGCGACAGAGAGTTGCGGCAGCGCACGTTTGAACAGGCGCTCTCCGGTAGGAGAGCGGCAGATGTTGCCTACGCAGACGACTAACACAGACTTAATCATGGCGAAACCTTAGTTCGACCAGTTGCGGATGCGTTGTGCGGCCTGCGTCGCATCGTTAACACCGGCTATGGTTGGTATCAACTGCGATATCACGCGATTCCAACGCGTCAGCGGCGTCGAGGTCACGTAGACGATATCGTAAGGTTCGAGTTGGAATTCGGTACCCATCACCATTGATGCAGCATCTTTGGTGTTCAACTGGTAAATATTGGCGATCTTGTTGCGGTCTGTGCCGCGTGTCGGACGGATAACAAAGACACCGGTCGCATCCGACGTGGTCTGATCCATGCCCGCCGCATTGCCCAGCGCTTCTGCCAGCGTCATGCCACTGCGATCCATCTTCAGGGTGGCCTGCTGTTTCACTTCACCCATAACGAAGACTTTCAAATCGTCGTTGCGCGGCACATACAGAATGTCACCCGGATAAAGCAGATGGTTTTGGCTCAGATCGCCATTCTGCATCAACGCCTGCAATGACACGCGCTGTTCGCGGCCATTATGCGTCAGAACCACGTTGCGCCAGTCGGCGTCCGCAGCCAGTCCGCCCGCGGCGTTAATTGCGTCCAGGATAGTAAGCGGAACGTTGGTAATAGGCTGTTGACCTGAGGTGGTCACCGCACCGGTTACGTAAGTTTTCTGTGACTTAAAGGAAGCAATGCTGACGTCAACCTGAGGACTTTCGATGTACTGTGCCAGGCGACGCGCGATCTCATTACGCACTTCCCCTACGGTCCGGCCTGCGACACGGACCCGACCAATATAAGGGTAGAAAATGGTGCCATCTGAATGGACCCAGTTACCGGTGTCGCTTGCACTGCGGTACTGACCAGCGGGCGTGGTGAGTTCAGGGTGATCCCATACGGTCACGGTGAGCACATCACCAATGCCGATACGGTATTCATAGTTCTGAATCTCATTTTGCAGTGACGGGTTGGCTTGTGCTACCAGTGGCTTAGGACGCATTCTTTCCACCAGGCTCGGCGTTAACGGATACACGTTAACGTACTTGTCGATGTCAAAGTTATTGTCCTGCTGCTCAATGACATCTTTTCCCGAAGTGGATAAATTTTGCCCCGGCACGACGGTACAGCCGGCCATAAACGTGGCAGATACCAAAACAGGTATCATCTTCATTTTCATTGTAATCATTTAGATCTTCGCTATCAGTTAATGTTTGATAGAGGCAAGTACGCCGCTGTGTAAGCGCTCAAAAAAAGTAAACTATCCTGACTCAGGCACTGAACATGTCGTTCATTATTCTTAGCTCCTGTCTTTTACCGATCACGCGCTTTACCCAGAAAGAAATAAAGCAAAGCAGAACATGGCTGTTTATCAATGCCGTACCGCTTTTTTTTAGAAAAATGTACCAACCCGCTCCCCTGTCATGTGCTGTCAGAGAGAGGCTGGCACCTTTTTCCTGCGGTTAATAAGCACCATCACGCTTAAGCACGACACCGACGGTTTTGAACAAAATGGCGATATCGTTCCACAACGACCAGTTTTTCACGTACCAGGAATCGAAATAGACGCGCGTTTCATAATCTACGTCGTTACGACCACTGACCTGCCACAGTCCGGTCATGCCGGGTTTGGCCATCAGGTAGTAATCCACGTCACCGGCGTAGCGTGCCAGCTCGTCTTCGATGACAGGACGCGGTCCTACCAGACTCATATCACCCCGAACGACGTTCCACAGTTGCGGCAGCTCATCCAGGCTGGTTTTACGAATGAAGTGGCCGACTTTGGTAATGCGTGGATCGTTTTTAAGTTTGAAATCTTTATCCCACTCAGCACGGGCGACCGGATCGGTACGCAGCACTTCCTCAAGCACTTCTTTGGAGTTGATCACCATCGAACGGAATTTCAGACATTTGAATTTACGGCCATTCATGCCCACGCGCTCATGACCATAAATCGGTGGACCGCCATCCCGGCCGACCAGAAAACCCAGCACCAGCAGCGCGGGGAGCAGCATGACGATGATAGACAGTGCGCCAACAATATCGAATACGCGCTTCAGGAAGCGTGACGTACGCTTAGCCAGGTTATTCTGCACGCGCAGGATCATGACTTCATGGCTGAAGATGTAGGCCATATCGGTACCGTACAGCGGTACGCCGCGCAGCGTCGGAATGACAGAAACGGAGCGACAGTTGTGCATAGCCAGTGATTTCAGCCACATATCACGGTACTGGCTTTGCTCGAATTCCACCGCCACGATGAACTGGGTGTCCGCATTGGTCAGCGTCCATACGTCCTGTTCGTCGCGCAGAACAGGAACGCCCGACATGACGTCCTGAGGGCAGGTCCCATCAACGTCGTAGAAGGCAATGACATCGAATCCCATGACTTCTTCACTTTGCAGCGCTTCCCACGCTTCCTGGGCATTTTTACTGCTGCCGATAATGATGGTCTGTTTTTTCCACAGGCCATAGTTATTTAAGACGCGTTTAAAAACGGAGCGACAGACAGGAATAATCACCAGCGTGATAAGCCAGGTCAGCAGCCAGACAAAACGGGACATCTGCCACTGAGACAGTGCCGTGATTGACAGTTCAATAACGGAAAAAATAAGAATGGTACGAAAAATTTCTTTTAATTCGAACCAGAAAGGTTTGCGATAGGTGTAATGACGCAGTCTGACCCAGAACCAGCCCACGCAAATTAGTGACAGGCAAATGTGGGTAGCAATTTTTAAATTTAATTCCCAGTCAGACATATCCGATAAAAGAGACGGAGATGTCAAATTAATTAGCATCATCGCGATAAATAATGCCGCGTTGAAACATATTAAATCAGAACAAGCCAATAATAATTTGGTGATAAGACTTTTAAACGTAAAATGGTTATCGCGCATATTTAACTCTTTATTTTATTTCCTTAACCCACCACGACCAGACCCTGAAGTGAACAGTACTGATGTTGAGCCTGAAGCGTTTCTGAGGGGAGCTCCTGCGGCATTTACGCCATTGTCATTGACTATGAAAACAATAATCCCGTACTCAATACCAACAGATTACTCTGACTTTACCCACACAGGACTGATTAAATATCAAACCACAGCGGCAAGTCAGGCACGCTACCGCCCTTGGCTGTCGGTGCCAATACCGCCTTGATAGCCTCGGGTTCTCCCTGCGCCACAAATGAAGGCGCACAACGCATCCCTTGCCGAATGCGTTTACATTCCGCTGCTTACCCTGACGGATGATTGCGCAAATTACAGGTTCAGACGCAGGCGTTAACTAACTCGTTGCTATACTAGTTATTACTGGCCTGTTTACAAGTGGACCCCGCCATCACCGGACTATTTTAGGAAAAAGACTACCAGTAATAAGTATTGAAGCCGCTCATTTTGGGTGTCAGGGAAGAAAAAAATCAGATTTATTCCATGTTGGCACCAGGATTAATCGCATAAGAAATTCCTCTGAATGGCGAGTGTAGTGACATTAATCTGCAACCTTTATCCCTTACAGTCCTTCCCGCATTAATCATTTCGTCCATTAATTCGCCTGTAATTAAAGTGGTCTGTGTCTAAATAAAGCGTAAAGCGCCTGTCATTCCGCTATTTGTCCCGACGCCGTCTGTCCACTATCATCAGACAAAGCTTATTTTTAGACATTCAGGTGAATAACGCATGCTGGAGGTAATGACCGATCCCTCATTGTGGGCAGGTTTAGTAACGCTAATCGTTCTGGAGCTGGTGCTGGGTATTGATAACCTTGTGTTTATCGCTATCCTGGTGGAGAAACTGCCTGCGGCGTTGCGCGACCGCGCGCGCATTATTGGTCTGCTCATGGCGCTGGTTTGTCGCCTGCTGCTGTTAGCCTCGCTTTCCTGGCTGGTAACGCTGACTCAACCTTTATTCACCTTCGCGCATCATGCCTTTAGTGCGCGTGATCTGTTGCTGTTGTGCGGGGGGCTGTTTTTGCTGTTCAAAGCGACCACCGAACTTAACACACGACTTGAAGGCAGCGATGCGGAGGACACTCAACAAAAGGGCGGCGCTAAATTCTGGCCCGTCGTGGCACAAATTGTCGTGCTGGATGCCATTTTTTCTCTGGATGCGGTGGTTACCGCCGTCGGGATGGTCAACGATCTGCGGATCATGATGGCGGCGGTCACTATCGCCATTTTACTGATGTTGTTAGCCAGTAAACCGCTGACGCGCTTTGTTAACAACCATCCGACCATCGTGATTCTGTGTCTGAGCTTTTTGCTGATGATTGGTTTCAGTCTGGTGGCGGAAGGGTTTGGTTTTGCGATTCCCAAGGGCTATCTGTATGCCGCGATCGGTTTCTCCGTCGTCATTGAAGCCCTGAATCAGCTGGCACAGTTTAACCGCCGTAAAGTGTTGTCAGCCGGACGGCCCCTTCGCCAGCGCACAGCTGAAGCCGTGCTGCGGCTGCTGCGTGGTGAAGCGGAACAGGCCGAGCTGGATACGCAAACCGCTTCTATGCTGGCTGACGGTGAGTCTGTTGCCCTGTTTAACCGGCAGGAACGTGTGATGATTGCCAGCGTGATGGGACTGGGGCAACGTCGTATCGACACAATTATGACCACGCGCCATGATGTTCAGCACATTGATTTAAGCGACGACCCCGACGTCATTATGGCCGATCTTGACCGCAATCAGCATACGCGCATCGTTATCACCGAAAACGGTAATGAACCGCTTGGTGTTGTCCATGTTAACGATCTGCTGCATCAGTCGCTGCATCGGCATGCCCTGGATCTGCGTAGCCTGATCCGTCAGCCGCTGGTCTTCCATGAGCGCATAACGGTGTTACAGGCGCTGGAGCAGTTCCGCCAGGCACAGACGCATTTTGCGTTTGTGGTCGATGAGTTCGGGTCGGTAGAAGGCGTGGTGACGCTGAGCGATTTAATGGAGGCGATTGCGGGCAATCTGCCGAACGAAGCCGATTCAGAGGCGCGCCACGACATTCAGCCTGACGGCGCAGGCGGCTGGATTGCCAATGGCCATATGCCACTGGACGATTTGGCCCTTTACGTCACGCTGCCGCGAGAAAACACACAGCATTACCACACGATCGCAGGTTTAATGATGGATCGCCTGCAACATGTGCCGCAGGAAGGCGAAGAGATTCAGCTTGGCGAATACCGGCTACGGACTTTACAGGTCGACCAGCATCGGATTCAGAAGGTAGGGATTGTACCTCACGTCGACGGTGCGGCGCTGAAAGCGTAATTCAGCGCCGGCTGCCGACGGTGATTACGGGTGCGTACTGTTCTTGTCTTTTGCCTGTTGACGATCGAGCCACTGATTGAGGCGGGATTTTGCCTCATTCTGTAGCCTGTCACGCATGACATCATCTACCGGCAGCGTATATTGCGGATTAGCCCAACTGCCATAAATACGGAACGGAATCACCTGGTCGGACAGCGCGGCCACCAGGTTTTCGTCGCCGCGCCAGTCGCTCAGTGTCAGGCCCAGCGTCACATCCAGCTGTTGCTGCACCAGATTGATACGCCCCTCGCCGCGCAGCGTCAGCGCCTTCCCTCCACCGTCGAGATGACTTAACGTCAGCAGCCCATTTTTCATGGCCAGTTGTCCGCTCACCTGCTCAATGCCCTGTCCGGACGCCTGAGAATCACTGCTGACACGGTCGCTGACACGTGCCACGGCACTGCGCACCATTTGCTGTAAGTCGAGCTGGGCCAGTTTCAGATCATGCGCCTGGATATCGGCCTTGCCCTGCCAGCTGCGTTTTGCATCCGCAAGCGTCAGATTTTCACCCGACAATTCACCTTTAAGGCTCAGGGTTCCCTGCAGCGACGGCGGCAAGGCCAGCGCTTTTAATAAAGGCTGGATAGCTATCTGGTTCAGCACCGGCGTAAAAGCGACCTGCGTAACAGGCTGACGAATGTCGATACTGCCCGGTACAGAGAAGCTCCCCTGCCCCACATTGCCTGATAATGTACTGAAGGTTACCAGCCCCTGTTGATTAACCGCTTTGAGGGAGAGTTTGGTCAGGTTCAGGCCACGCCAGACCGCGCTATCGGCCTGCAGCGACAAATCAAGATCAATGTCGTTAAGCGGGGAGTCTGCATTGGTCGGTTCAGGCTGGTCCGCGATGACCGGTGCCGGGGCAATCTGACTGTTTTGTCCACTCATCTGCTGGGTCAGGGTCGAGATAAACAACAGATTGTCCATATTGAGTGCGCTGGCATGAAGATCCAGCGCCAGCTTTTGCGGCGGCGTAAGTTCGCCTTCAGCGCGCCCGCTGAGCACGCTGTCGTTAGCGGTCAGCTTAAGATTGCTCACGTCAAAACGATTTTTATCCAGGTCCCAGTTGCCCTGAAAGCTCAGCGTGCCTTTAATGCCCTCTGGCGGCAGGCTCGCTCCGGTCAGGTTATAGTCGACCTGCGCCACCTGGCCGCTCAACTGATGCGGATAGCGTGATTTGTCCAGTTGCCCTTTCAGCGTCAGGACAGCGGTGCGTTGGTTACGGGTCAGACTGGTCGTCAGGCCGATCGTGGCGATTCTGGACTGATCCTGCTCCATATCCAGATTAAGATTACGGAAGGTAAAGGCGTCCCCGCCCGGCTGCTGCCAGATAAGCAGGCTGTCGGACAGTTGCAGATTGTCGATGTCAAACGACCAGCCGGCAGACGAGGTGGGTTCGCTGTTGTGGGGCGCGCGCGGCGCGTTCTCAGGTGCCCGCGCGGCGCTGTCTGGCGTGACCCGCACGATGGCATTTTTTAACATCACCTGGCTTACGCTGAGCTGATGGGAAAGTAACGGCAGAAGATTAACATCCAGACGCATGTTATCGGCAGAAACAACCGGTTGCGCCGCTCCGGGTGCCGTCAGGCTCATCCGTCCGGCGAGAATGCTGAGTTTCGGCCACACATGCCAGCGCAGGTCGCCATCGATAGTGAGTTGATAACCGCTACGCTGTTCGACCTCTTGAACCATGTAACTACGGAAGTCGTTAGGGTTCACCAGCATGATCAACGCCGTTAATCCCGCTACGACCACCACCAGTAGAATGGCCAGCGTGGTTATCACTCTTCTCATCACATCCTCATGAATTAATCTTTGTCGATACGACTGGCATCAGCACCCTGCTGGCCACGATATTTTGCATTCTCACGGCGATTATAGGGACGCGCTGCCGGACCGGAAAGCGGTTCAAAGCTTAGCGCACCAATCAACATGCCAGGGCGCAACGCCAGAGGCAGTTTGCCTGAATTATAAAACTCCAGCACGATACGGCCCTGCCAGCCCGGATCGATACGGTGCGCAGTGACGTGAACCATTAGCCCGAGGCGGGCAAGTGAAGAACGCCCGTCGAGCCAGCCCACCAGATCGTCGGGAATCGTGACAGATTCCAGCGTTACCGCCAGCGCCAGTTCGCCCGGATGCAGAAAGAACGCCTCACCTTCCGGCAACACGATCTCATCGCTCATGACGCGATCCAGCGCAGCACTGACCTCGTGCTTCGGGCCGCTTAAATCAATAAACGGCGCGGTATGTCCGCTGAACGTCCGGAACTGATTGCCCAAACGCACGTCCACTGTTGCACCATTGATATGTTCCACGGTTGGTCGTGGGGTAATCGCCAGTTTTCCGGTGTCGAGCCAGGCTTCAATATCGCGGTCGCATAATCTCATTACGGTAACTCCATGAAGTAAGTGTAGCGAACAGGGCGCATCTGTGCTTTTAACCTGTTCGCGTCACGCCTTTTGAGACGTAAACTACTCGAAAAACTGATTAATCTTGGCCTTCAGAATATCAATCGCGATGCGGTTTTTACCACCGCGCGGCACGATGATATCCGCGTACTGTTTTGACGGTTCAATGAACTGCAGAAACATCGGGCGTACCGTTTTCTGATACTGACTCATGACGGAATCCATTGAGCGACCGCGTTCATTGACGTCGCGCTTCATTCGGCGCATCAGGCAAATATCCAGCGGCGTATCGACGAAAATGGAAAAATTCAGTTCCTGGCGTAACCGCGCATCCGTTAACAACAGAATGCCTTCAAGAATAATGACTTTTTTGGGCTTGAGATGCAGCGTCTCTTGCGTGCGGGTGTGCTCAACGTAGCTGTAAACCGGCAGTTCAATGTCCTGTCCTGCTTTGACAGCGCGCAGGTGCTGTAACAGCAAATCATGATCCATCGCGCTGGGATGGTCATAATTGGTCTTAACCCTCTCTTCCATGGTGAGGTGACTTTGATCTTTGTAATAGGCATCTTCGGGAATAACACCGATGTGTTCATCACCCACCTGATCGCGAATTTCACGATACAGGGTACTGGCGATTAAACTTTTACCGGATGCGGATGCACCTGCAATGCCAACGATCACGCACTGATGGGACTTGTCAGTCATACTTTTAAAAACCTGATACTGGAGCCAGAAACTGTACGCAAACTGCGCACCCAGTTAATGGGGCTGAACGGAGAGGGTGATTTGGCGCTAAGTATAGGGATTTCGGTCTTTTGATGCCAGAGAAATGGCATGGCCGGTTTTCAGACTTTCCCCTTTTAACTCGAATGATTTCATCGATAAACTAGCCCTCTCAGACAGCATGACGATGCACAGCACGTATCAGGTCTTACAAACCTGAACAAAAAGGGCCTGGGGCCCGAAAAAAATAAAGGAAAACTATGCTCTGGAAGACCCTCACCTATTTTGGTGACAGTATGTTGTTAATTCCCACGGCGGTGATTATTGCACTGATTTTACCGTGGAAAAGCGATAACCGGCGCACCGTATGGTACTGGCTTTTTGCCTTTGGCCTGGCGGGGCTGGTCGTCAGCCTGTCAAAAATTCTCTTTCTGGGCTTTGGCATTGGCAGTGCCCGTTTTAACTTCACCGGATTTAGCGGCCACAGCGCCATGTCTGCCACCCTGTGGCCCGTGATGCTCTGGCTGATATCCGGACGCTGGCCGAGCCTGTGGCGCGGTTTCGCCATTGGCGTGGGCTATATGATCCCCTTAATGGTGGGGTTTTCCCGCCTCGTCATCCATGCCCATTCCCTCAGCGAAGTCCTGACCGGACTGCTGTTAGGCTTTACACTGAGCACCGCTTTTTTGCTTTCACAACGCGAAACCGCATTAAAAGGGTTTAGCTGGCCGCAGATTGCCGCCGCGTTGCTGGTGCCGGTGCTGCTGCTGGGACATGGACGCATCGCCACCACGCAGCAGTTTCTTGAGCACTTTTCAGCCTGCCTCGCGGGCCTGGAAAAACCCTATACCCGTGCCGACCTTTTTCGTTGAATAAGGCGAGACGGGCTCGCCTCACAGACGAGCCCGTCAATCGGTCAAATAACGCAATTTAATGATTTCCCCCCTTTTTTCTCCAACAAATGTGCTAGCATTCTTCAATCAGGATGGCTATCTCGTCACCTGCCATGTCAATACCTTGTACCCTGCTGGATCGATAAATGATCGTTGATGCGCTGGCTTCGTCAGATAAATCACCTAATTCGTGGCTTCATGCCTGCGGGCTTGGCCTGGTTTCGTTCGTCCTGACCTTGTTCTGCCTTGAACTGATCGTAGTGAGCGGCAAGATTTCGCCTTTATGGTTTTCCACCGCCTTAATGACCGTGGTGGTGTTTCGCTGCACATCACGTCAGTTGCCGTTGTTCCTTGCGGCCTGCCTGATTGGCACCGCCGCAGCCAATGCGTTTGTCATCGGTCCTGCGCTTTCAAATTTAAAATTTGCCCTGTTGAACCTTTTGCAGGCGGGCATCGGTGGCATGCTGCTGCGCGCGTTGCTTAACCGCGAGGCACCGCTGGTGTCGCTGCGCGACTGGCTGCGCTTTGTTTTTGCCACCGGCGTGATTTCGCCACTGATTGGTGGCGTACTGGCGCTGTGGGTTTTACAGGTTGGACAACAGGCCTCTTTCGCCTTCTTTTATACATGGGTGATTTCGGAAATCATCGGCATGCTCGCCCTTGGGCCGGTTCTGCTGCTGCTCTCCTGGCCCTTGCCTAAGGGTTACCTCAGGCGCGCCTCGCTGTTTGAAACACTTTTCAGCCTCGTTCTGACGCTGATTGCCAGCTATTTGTCGCTGCGTTTTTTGCCCTGGCCGTTTACCTTCATTTTGGTCGTGCTGTTCTGGTGCGCTGTTCGACTGCCCAAGGTGGAGGCGTTTGTCCTGTTCTTTCTCAACGCCAGCTTTATGGCGCTGCTGCTTTCTTTAGACTGGATAATCGTCACGCCTACGACGACGAATTACGCCATGATTGTCAGTTGGCTGCCGTTTCTGATGGTCTTAATCCCCTGCCATATTATGTCGCTGGTCATGGATGCGTTCCGCCATGAAACGCGCCATATCAGTGAAAGCGAAACGCGTTTTCGTAACGCCATGGAGTATTCCGCTATTGGCATGGCGCTGGTTTCACCCGAAGGCCGCTGGCTTCAGGTGAATAAATCATTATGCGACACGCTAGGTTATCCCGAGTACGAATTAAAGAACCTGACTTTCCAGCAGATTACGCATCCTGACGACCTGGGTATTGACGATGGCAAAATGGATAAGCTTCTGGCTGGCGAGATTTTGTCGTTCACGCTGGAGAAGCGTTACTTCCGTAAGGACCATGAAATCGTCTGGGTGCGGCTGACGGTTTCGCTGGTACGGGACAGCGAACAACAACCGCTCTATTTTATTGCGCAGATTGTGAATATTTCTGAATTAAAACAGAGCGAGTTGGTCAACCAGCGGTTAATGGAACGTATCACGCTGGCCAACGAAGCGGGCGGCATTGGCGTGTGGGAATGGAACATGAACAGTGGAGAAATGCTGTGGGATAAACGCATGTACACATTGTTCGGTTTGCAGTCGGATGAAGTGCCCAGCTTCGACTTGTGGATCAAACTGGTGCATCCCGACGATCGCGCATTTTGTGTGCAGACCATACAGCAGGCCATTGAAGAAAGCAGCGCGTTTCAAATGGAGTATCGCGTGATACGCGAAGAAGGACATTACTGGATACGTTCTCAGGCGAATCGTTTACTCAGTCAGGAAGGCCGGATCGAGCGCATACTGGGCGTTGCACAGGACATTACGCCGCTGCGTAACCTGAACGAAGCCCTGTTTCAGGAAAAAGAGCGCATGATGATTACGCTCGATTCCATCGGCGAGGCCGTCATCAGTACGGATCAGGCCATGCGCGTCACCTTCATGAATCCGGTGGCTGAAAAAATGACTGGCTGGTCACAGGAAGCCGCGGTCGGCAGACCGGTAAGTGAACTGCTTCACATCACCCATGGCCGTCACGGCGCGCCGGTGGAAAATCTGATGATCAACCCCACGCATTCTGAAAAGACTGCGCCCTATCTGTCGGAAGAGTGGGTGCTTCACACCCTGAATGGTGAGCACATTGATATCCATTACACGATAACGCCGCTGAAATCGGAATCGGGAACCGAACGCGGCGCGGTGATGGTCATTCAGGATGTGAGTGAATCACGTAAAGTCATGAAACGATTGAGCTACAGCGCGCTGCACGATACGTTAACCCGCCTGCCCAATCGCGCCAGTTTTGAGTTGCAACTGAAGCGACTGCTGTCCGATGCCGCTGAACATCAACATCAGCATGTACTGGTGTTTATTGACCTGGATAAATTCAAAGCGGTTAACGACAGCGCCGGGCACGCCGCCGGGGATGCACTGCTGAGCGAACTTTCCGATTTAATGCGTCACCACCTGCGCAGCACCGACTTTCTCGCCCGTCTTGGCGGGGATGAATTTGCCGTGCTCATGCCTGAATGTCTGGTGGACCAGGCCCGTGATGTGGTGCAGCGTATCGTGCGTGCAGTCAACGACTACTGTTTTGAATGGCTGGGCCGAGCCTATCAGGTTGGGGCCAGCGCAGGCATGACACAAATTTCACCAAATAATTGTCAAAGCAGTGATGTGTTGTCCCAGGCCGATATTGCCTGTTACAACGCTAAACGCAGCGGCCGCGGGCGCTACATGGTGTACGAACAGCATCCGCTGGCCCTGACCGGCAGCCACCATTCGCTGGATCAGGCAACCCTGGATGCGTTGCAGGTGGAACTCCAGGTCTGGGCTGTCGCACCGCCAGGTAAGCCGCACTCAGCCAGCGTCTGGTTGATTGAAGTGCAGTTGTTTACCCGGGAAGGACTGCTGGTGGATGAACATCTGCTGCGTAACAACCTGACTGACGCGGCGCTGAAACAGCGGCTGGAAGACAATATCGTTGAGGCTTTTTTCCGTCATCGCATTGCGGCTATGAGCCAAAAAGGCATTGCCTTAATTTTGCCCGTGGATGTTAACGCGCTTTATAATCCGGTTTTCGTTGAGAAACTTTGTGTCCGTTTTGCAGAATCCGGTCTGGCGAACAGTAACAGCGGTATCGCGCTGCATGCCGCCAGCGTGTTATCGGGCGGCGAGCAGCTTTTGGGCACACTGATGAAACTGCGCCAGGCAGGCTGTCGCATCGTGCTGCAACAGTTTGGCCGTAACCTGGATGCGTTTAATCAGTTAACCGGTAAAGTGGTGGACTGCCTGATTCTGGCACCCGAGCTGGTGGCGAACCTGCATAACAATCTGATGGATGAAATGCTGATTTCCATTATTCAAAGCCAGACCAATGAACGTAATATTATATTGCTTGCGGGCCCAGTCTCCGTGCCGGCCGTTCTGACCACGCTTACCAGCCTGGATGTTGACGGAGTCTGGGGCAGTGCTGTTGCCGAGCGCCAGCCGCTCAGCAAACTGAGTGAAGATCACCTTTTTGCGATTCGCTAATTCTGCCGCTCGCCGCTTGCCTCACCTTTACAGCTGCGCTAAAGTCGCCCCCTTTTTCCTGCCTGGGGGCGAAAAATGTTCATTGGATTCGATTACGGTACGGCTAACTGCTCGATCGCGGTCAGCGAAAAAGGCACACCACGACTGTTAACGCTGGAGAACGGTCAACGCCTGCTGCCATCGATGATCTGCTCCCCGACCCGTGAAGCCGTCACGGAATGGCTTCATCGCCATCATCAGGTTGCCACGCCGGACCAGGAAAGCACGGCGCTGTTGCAACGGGCGCTGCGCTATAACCGTGAAGAAGATATTGATGTTCTCTCCGATAGCGTGCAGTTCGGTCTGACCGCGCTTCAGCACTATATGGTCGATCCGGAAGATGTCTGGTTCGTGAAGTCGCCGAAGTCCTTCCTGGGCGCGAGTGGGTTAAAACCCCAGCAGATCGCCTTCTTTGAAGATTTAGTGTGCGCCATGATGCTGCATATTCGTCAGCAGGGCGAAGCACAGCTTGACCAGTCAATTGAACAGGCGGTAATTGGCCGCCCGGTGAACTTTCAGGGACTGGGCAGCGAAGAGGCCAACGCGCAGGCCCAGGGCATCTTATTGCGTGCCGCTAAACGCGCGGGCTTTCGGGAGGTGGAGTTTCAGTTTGAGCCGGTCGCGGCGGGGCTGGACTTTGAAGCCACACTCGAAAAAGAAACCCGCGTGCTGGTCGTGGACATCGGTGGGGGAACCACCGACTGTTCGATGCTGTTGATGGGGCCGCAGTGGCGTCATCTGTCAGACCGGCGGGAAAGCCTGCTGGGCCATAGTGGCTGCCGCGTGGGCGGTAATGACCTGGATATTATGCTGGCGTTTAAAGCGTTGATGCCGTTGCTGGGCGCGGGCGGGAAGACACAAAAAGGCACGGCCTTACCTGCCCTGCCCTGGTGGAATGCCGTCGCCATCAACGATGTGCCTGCACAAAGCGATTTTTACAGTACCGCCTGCGGCAAACTGTTGCGCGATCTGGTACGGGATGCCGAAAATCCTGCCGCCGTGGCGCACCTGTTAAAAGTCTGGCAACAAAAGCTGAGCTATCGTCTGGTGCGTACTGCGGAAGAGAGCAAAATCGCCCTCTCCGACCGCCCTGACTTCGCCGCCGCACTGGATTTTATCAGCGCGGATTTACAGGCCGATATCAGCGTGGCAACCCTGCAGGACGCGATCAGCCAGCCGCTGGAGAAGATCCTGGAACAGGTACATCTGGCGCTGGCGACCAGTCACATTAAGCCCGAAGTGATCTATCTGACGGGCGGTAGTGCACGTTCGCCTCTGCTGCGCGCTGCGCTGCAGCAGGCCCTGCCGGGTACACCGATTGCTGGCGGAGATGACTTTGCCTCAGTGACCGCTGGTCTGGCGCGCTGGGCTGAGGTGATGTTTGCCTGACAGCGGGGGGAGTCGAATAAAGTGCAGCACTCTCGGCGGGTGAAATCGCCTGAAGGGGCATTTTGGCTTCGGCTCCCTTTCCTTCGTTTGCCTTTACCGCGAAGACGTCAGGCTGAGCTGCTTTGGGATGCTAACCCATTGTTGTGATGTCGGCGGGTGAGATCGCCAGAAGAGGCACTTTGGCTTCGGCGGTCCTCGCGCCGCTCACGCGGTGCCTTCAGGGCGCTCAGCGCTGCGGAATACCTCGCGGAAAATGCCCCTTCTGGCTTTGTCAGTTTGTTCGCGGGTAAAGCGACACAGTATGTGAGCCCGTGCTTTCTTTTGCGGTGAAGGCAAAACGAATGCAGTGCCTGTCCTCAGAAAAAAGCCCTTCTGCCCTTTAATCTTGAGCGGGGTTAAAGCGGCACCATGCGTCAGCCGGTTCTGCCGCGTTAAGGATAGCGCCCAGTCCGGCAATACACGTTACTGACGGACCCGGCGGTATCGAAGATGATGCTTATTCCTCTTTGCGCCGCGCCCCCTTGCTCAGCGCTCAATGTCTCAGCAGGCATAACGTAAGGTTAAACGCTGACCTTCTTCATGCTGCGCACGGCTGCGTAAAGCGCTGGGTGATGAATGTGTCATCTTCCTGAAGGATAAGTTGTTTTTAATCCTGTATTTCCTGGTCAGGCAGGATATGATCCGGCGCGCTGTGGTCAGCGTAGTCCGCCTTGTTTCACATCAAATCTGACTCTTTGCCAACGCCGTTTTTTCAAAAAACCGACATACTTACGGTGCGCTGACAGATATCCTTAATTCCTTCAAATTTTTACCCGCAGGGACGACTACAATTCGTGGTTTGCAGGCTAACGTTTACGCCCGCGTCCTGGAACGATATCGCTGGAGAGCAACAATAACAATGAACAACCGACATCCTGGAATGAAAAAAGGCCTGATTTTAGCGGTGGTTATTGCCGCTGCTGCAGGCGGTTACTACTGGTGGAAGCATCCAGCCCAACCCGCAGGCAACGAAACATCCAGCCAGTCAGAACACGGCAAAAGAGGCAACGGTGGACATAAACCGCTTGCGCCCGTGCAGGCTGCCAGCGCTGTAACAGAAAGTGTGCCGCAATACCTTAGCGGTTTGGGTACGGTGACCGCAGCCAATACCGTAACGGTACGCAGCCGGGTAGATGGTAACCTGGTGGCCATCCATTTCACGGAAGGCCAGCAGGTCAAAGCCGGCGATCTGCTGGCAGAGATCGATCCGCGTCCCTATCAGGTCGCCCTGATGCAGGCTCAAGGCCAGCTGGCGCGCGATCAGGCTACGCTTGCGAACGCCCGCCGTGATTTAGCCCGTTACCAGAAGCTGGCGAAAACCTCGCTGGTATCCCAGCAGGATCTGGATACGCAAAACGCGCTGGTCAGTGAAACCCTGGGCACGATTAAGGCCGACGAAGGCAGCGTTGCCAGCGCACAGCTGAACCTGACTTACAGCCGAATTACGTCCCCGATTGCGGGTCGCGTCGGCCTGAAGCAGGTTGATATTGGTAACTACATCACCAGCGGTGATACCAATGGTCTGGTGGTGATTACTCAGACGCATCCGGTGGATGTCGTCTTTAGCGTCGCCGAAAACAATATCAGCCAGATCATGCAGGCGCAGAAAAGTGGCGAACCGTTGCTGGTGGAAGCCTGGGACCGCAGCAATCAACACCTGATTGCGCGCGGAAAACTGCTCAGTCTGGATAACCAGATCGACGTCACGACAGGCACCATTAAAATCAAAGCGCGTTTTGATAATCAGGATGACCTGCTTTTCCCTAATCAGTTCGTCAACGCCCGGCTGAAGGTGAATACGTTGCAGGATGCCGTCGTGATTCCGGTAGCCGCGTTACAGATGGGCAACGAAGGCCACTTTGTCTGGGTGATTAACAGCGAAAATAAGGTGAGTAAGAAAACCGTGACCGCCGGTTTCCAGGACAGTCAGAAAGTGGTCATCAATGCCGGACTGAGCGCGGGCGACCGCGTGGTAACGGATGGCCTTGACCGCCTGACAGAGGGGGCAAAAGTGGAAGTGGTTGCAGCACAGAGCAGTGCAACTAAACAGAGCCGCGCCAGCTTGCCATCCAAAGGAGAGTCAGAGTAATGCAGGTTATGCCTCCTGACCGCAGCGGAGGACCGTCACGCCAGTTTATTCTGCGCCCGGTCGCGACGACGTTACTGATGATTGCTATTCTGCTGGCGGGGATTCTGGGTTACCGCTTTTTGCCGGTGTCAGCGTTACCCGAAGTGGACTATCCGACCATTCAGGTTGTTACCCTGTATCCCGGTGCCAGTCCGGATGTGGTGACGTCGTCGATTACAGCGCCTCTTGAACGTCAGTTCGGTCAGATGTCCGGTCTTAAGCAGATGGCCTCGCAAAGTTCTGGCGGCGCCTCGGTGGTGACGCTGCAGTTCCAGCTCTCGCTGCCGCTCGATGTCGCAGAACAGGAAGTGCAGGCGGCGATTAACTCTGCCTCTAACCTGCTGCCCAGCGATTTGCCGAATCCGCCGGTTTACAGCAAAGTTAACCCGGCGGATCCGCCCATCATGACGCTCGCCGTCACCACCACCAGCATGCCCTTAACCCAGGTACAGGACATGGTGGAAACACGCGTCGCGCAGAAAATTTCCCAGGTGACCGGCGTCGGCCTGGTCACGTTGACCGGCGGCCAGCGTCCCGCTGTGCGCGTTAAGATGAACACCCAGGCATTAGCCTCTATGGGCCTGACCAGCGAAATGGTGCGTACGGCGATCACCAACGCCAACGTAAATTCCGCGAAAGGCAGTCTTGATGGTCCGACCCGCTCGGTTACGCTGTCAGCCAACGATCAGATGAAATCGGTCGAGGATTACCGCCAGCTGATCGTCAGTTATAAAAATGGCGCGCCAGTGCGGCTGGCCGATGTGGCTACGATTGAACAGGGTGCCGAAAACAGCTGGCTGGGTGCCTGGTCTAACCGTGAACCCGCCATCGTACTGAATGTGCAGCGCCAGCCGGGTGCCAATATTATTGCAACCGCCGACAATATTCGCGCCATGCTGCCCGGGCTGATTGCCAGCCTGCCCAAATCCGTCGATGTCAAACTGGTCACCGATCGCACCACCAATATCCGCGCGTCCGTCACCGATACGCAGCATGAGCTGATGCTGGCAATGGCGCTCGTGGTGATGATCATCTACCTGTTCTTGCGTAATGTGCCCGCGACCATCATTCCGGCCGTGGCTGTTCCGCTGTCGCTTATTGGCACCTTTGCGGCAATGTATTTCCTGGGCTTTTCCATCAATAATCTGACGCTGATGGCGCTGACCATCGCCACAGGCTTTGTGGTGGACGATGCCATCGTGGTGATTGAGAATATCTCGCGCTATATCGAAAAAGGGGAAAAGCCGATGACAGCGGCCCTGAAAGGGGCAGGCGAAATTGGCTTTACCATTATTTCGTTAACGTTTTCACTGATTGCGGTATTGATTCCGCTGCTGTTCATGGGCGACGTGATTGGTCGCCTGTTCCGCGAATTTGCGGTGACGCTGGCGGTGGCAATTCTGATCTCGGCGGTGGTCTCGCTCACCCTGACGCCGATGATGTGTGCCCGCATGCTCAGCGCCGAGTCACTGCGTAAGCAGAACCGCTTTTCCCGTGCCAGCGAAGCGATGTTCGATCGCATCATTGCCGTTTATGGTCGTGGGCTGCGCCGGGTGCTGAATCACCCCTGGCTGACGCTGTCCGTGGCGCTCGGCACGTTGCTGCTGACGGTTTTGCTGTGGATGGCCATTCCTAAAGGTTTCTTTCCGCAGCAGGACAACGGCATTATCCAGGGAACGCTGGAGGCACCGCAGTCGGTATCCTACGCCAGTATGGCGGAGCGGACACGCGATGTTGCCTCTGTGATTATGAAAGATCCGGCTGTACAGAGTCTGACCTCGTTCGTGGGCGTGGATGGCACCAATCCGTCACTCAACAGCGCCCGGTTGCAGATTAACCTCAAACCGCTGGATATGCGCAGCGAGCGTATTCCGGAGATTCAGCAGCGGCTGCAAGCGCAGATCAGCAAAATTCCTGGCGTCACCTTGTGGTTGCAGGCGGTGCAGGACCTGACAATT
Organism: Pantoea sp. PNA 14-12; assembly: GCF_004364735.1. NCBI lineage: Bacteria > Pseudomonadati > Pseudomonadota > Gammaproteobacteria > Enterobacterales > Erwiniaceae > Pantoea > Pantoea sp. PNA 14-12. Next base: position 221,687 of record NZ_SOAJ01000002.1, read on the forward strand.
GACACCCAGGCCAGCCGTACGCCGTATCAGTTTACTCTGCAGTCCGGTTCGCTGGATTCGCTCAGCACCTGGGTCCCTGCCCTGCTTAACGCCCTGCAGAAACACCCTGCGCTACGTGACGTCAGCAGTGACTGGCAGGACCAGGGCCTGGAAGCCTATATCAAAGTGGACCGCGACAGTGCCAGCCGGCTGGGCATCAGCATGGCGGACGTAGATAACGCGCTGTATGACGCCTTTGGTCAGCGGCTGATCTCCACGATTTATACTCAGGCGAATCAGTACCGCGTGGTGCTGGAACAGGACAACAGCACCATGCCGGGCCTGCAAAGCCTGGACGGTATTCGTCTGAACAGCACTGATGGTGGCAGCGTGCCGTTGAGCGCGATCGCCAGCATTGCCCAGCGCCATGCGCCTTTAACGATTAACCACCTGAGTCAGTTCCCCTCCGCCACCTTCTCTTTCAATGTGGCGAAGGGCTATTCGCTGGAAGATGCGACCAAAGCGATCAATCAGGCAGAGACGGAACTGGGGATGCCGTCAGAGGTGATGACGCAGTTCCAGGGCAGCACGCTGGCTTTCGAGGCTGCCCTGACCAGTACCGTCTGGCTGATTGTGGCGGCAGTCGTGGCGATGTATATCGTGCTCGGCGTGCTGTATGAGAGCTTTATCCATCCCATCACCATTCTCTCCACGTTGCCCACGGCGGGCGTCGGTGCGCTGCTGGCGCTGATGATAAGTGGGAATGAGCTGGATATTGTTGCCATCATCGGCATCATTCTGCTCATTGGTATTGTGAAAAAGAACGCCATTATGATGATCGACTTCGCGTTAGCGGCGGAACGTGAACAGGGCATGAAGCCCTATGATGCGATTTATCAGGCCTGCCTGCTGCGTTTCCGACCGATTCTGATGACGACGCTGGCCGCCCTGCTGGGTGCATTACCGCTGATGCTCAGCACTGGCGTGGGTGCAGAGCTGAGGCAGCCGCTGGGGATCGCCATGGTCGGCGGCCTGATTCTGAGCCAGATTCTGACGCTGTTTACCACGCCGGTAATCTACCTGCTGTTTGACCGCCTGGCGCATAACCTGCGTCGTCGCCTGGGTCAGACGGAGGCGCAGCCGTGAAGTTTTTTGCTTTGTTTATCCATCGTCCGGTCGCCACGACGCTACTGACGCTGGCCATTGCGCTGGCGGGCATTCTGGGCTTCCGCCTGCTGCCGGTGGCGCCGCTGCCGCAGGTGGATTTTCCGGTCATTATGGTGTCAGCGTCCCTGCCAGGAGCCTCGCCCGAAACGATGGCGTCTTCGGTCGCCACGCCGCTGGAGCGCTCGCTGGGCCGAATTGCAGGCGTCAGTGAAATGACCTCGACCAGTTCGCTGGGATCGACCCGCATTATTATGGTGTTCGATTTTAATCGTGATATTAACGGCGCGGCACGTGATGTACAGGCGGCCATTAACGCGGCGCAGAGCCTGCTCCCTACCGGCATGCCGTCGCGTCCGACCTACCGCAAAGCCAACCCGTCTGACGCGCCGATCATGATTATGACGCTGACGTCAGATCTGTACACGCCAGCCCAGCTTTATGATTATGCGTCGACACAGCTGGCACAGAAGCTGTCGCAGATTAATGGCGTGGGCGATGTCACCGTGGGCGGCAGCTCGCTGCCCGCAGTGCGCGTGGCGCTCAATCCGCAGGCGTTATTTAATCAGGGCGTGTCGCTGGATGCGGTGCGTCAGACCATCGCTAACGCTAACCAGCGCCGTCCGCAGGGCGCGCTGGAAGACGGGCAACAGCGCTGGCAGTTACGGACCAACGATGCATTACAAACTGCCCGGGAATACCAGCCGCTGATCGTGCAATACAACAACGGCGCGGCAGTACGGTTGTCCGATGTCGCCACCGTTGAGGACTCCGTGCAGGATGTGCGCAACGCCGGTATGTCGCGGGGCAAACCGGCCGTTTTGCTGGTGATTCGCAAAACGGCGGATGCGAACGTGATTGAGACGGTTGATCGTATTCGCGCTGAACTGCCCGAACTGCACGAAATCATCCCGACGGCGATCGATCTGCAGATTGCCCAGGATCGCTCACCCACCATCCGCGCGTCGCTCGAAGAAGTTGAGCAGTCGCTAATTATCGCCGTTGGCCTGGTCATTCTGGTGGTGTTTGTTTTCCTGCGCTCAGGTCGCGCCACGCTGATTCCGGCGGCGGCCGTGCCGGTCTCGCTGATTGGCACCTTTGCCGCCATGTATTTGTGCGGCTTTAGCCTGAACAATCTGTCGTTGATGGCGCTGACCATCGCCACCGGCTTTGTCGTGGACGATGCCATTGTGGTGCTGGAAAACATTGCCCGTCATGTTGAATCGGGCATGAAACCGCTGGCCGCCGCGCTCAAAGGCGTGCGTGAAGTGGGCTTTACGGTGCTGTCGATGAGCCTGTCGCTGATCGCGGTCTTCCTGCCGCTGCTGATGACAGGCGGATTGATTGGCCGTTTCTTCGCGGAGTTTTCCATCACCCTGTCGGTTGCTATTCTGATCTCGCTGTTTGTGTCCATCACGCTGACGCCCATGATGTGTGCTTACCTGCTGAAACCCCATGCGCCGCGCAGTCAGCCGCGGCGACGGGGCATTGGCCGCCTGCTGCTGGCGGTACAACAGGGTTATGCCCGCTCTCTGAACGTCGTGCTGAACCATGCGCGCTGGGTCATCCTGTTGCTCGTGGGCACTGTCGCCCTGACGGTATGGCTGTTCATCAGTATTCCCAAAACCTTTTTGCCCGAGCAGGATACCGGCCGCCTGTCCGGCTTTATTTCTGCCGACCAAAGCATTTCGTTTCAGGCGATGCGCGGTAAGTTGCAGGACTTCATGAAAATCGTGGGGGCCGATCCGGATGTCTCAAGCGTGGTGGGCTTTACCGGCGGCATGCGCACCAATATGGGCCTGATGTTTATCTCCCTGAAACCCTTGTCCGAACGCAAAGATAATGCACAGGCGGTGATTGCCCGCCTGCGTACCAAGCTGGCAAAGGAGCCCGGTGCCAACCTGTATCTTAATGCGGTGCAGGATATCCGGGTGGGCGGTCGCGAAGCCAACGCCAGCTATCAGTATTCTCTGTTAACAGACGATCTGGCTGCGCTGCGCACCTGGGAACCGAAAATTCGTCAGGCCTTTAGCGCCCTGCCGGAACTGGCCGACGTTAACTCCGATCAGCAGGATCAGGGCAGCGAAATGGCCCTGACGTATGACCGGGCCAGCATGGCGCGGCTGGGCATTAATGTTTCCGAAGCGAATGCGTTGCTCAACGATGCGTTTGGTCAGCGTCAGATTTCCACCATCTATCAGCCGCTGAACCAGTACAAGGTCGTCATGGAAGTGGATCCGCGCTATACCCAGGACATCAGTTCACTGGATCAGATGTTTGTGATTAACAGCGACGGCAAACCCATCCCGCTCTCCTGGTTCGCCAAATGGCAACCGGCCAACGCGCCGCTGTCGGTTAATCATCAGGGCTTGTCTGCCGCGTCAACCCTCTCCTTTAACCTGCCAGAAGGTGTGTCGCTGTCCCAGGCATCCGAGGCGATCGATCGCACTATGACGGCGCTTGGCGTACCGTCCAGCGTGCGCGGCAGCTTTGCCGGCACCGCACAGGCGTTCCAGCAATCGCAAAGCAGTCAACTCTGGTTGATGCTGGCTGCGGTTGCGGCAGTTTATATCGTGCTGGGGATTCTCTACGAAAGCTATGTGCACCCGTTGACCATTCTTTCGACGCTGCCGTCTGCGGGCGTCGGTGCCCTGCTGGCGCTGGAGCTGTTTGATACGCCGTTCAGCCTGATTGCCTTGATCGGGATTCTGTTGTTGATCGGGATAGTAAAAAAGAACGCCATCATGATGGTCGACTTTGCGCTTGACGCAGAACGCAACGGCAATCTGAGCGCCCGCGAGGCGATTTTCCAGGCCTGCCTGTTACGCTTCCGCCCTATCCTGATGACCACGCTGGCGGCCCTGTTTGGCGCGTTACCGCTGGTGCTGACCAGCGGAGACGGCGCCGAGCTGCGTCAGCCGTTGGGCATCACCATTGCCGGCGGCTTGATCATGAGCCAGCTCCTCACGCTGTATACCACGCCGGTGGTGTACTTAATGATGGACAAACTGCGACGTAAAACGCGCACCCAGAGGATGAATGCCACTCAGCATTAAGGGGTAAATATCATGCAGAGCGTCACGGTCCGCTGGCAGTTGTGGATTGTTGCCTTTGGTTTTTTTATGCAGACGCTGGACACCACCATCGTCAACACGGCGATCCCGTCAATGGCGCACGATCTGGGCGTGAACCCACTGCATATGCATTCGGTGATTGTGGCCTATGTGCTCACGGTGGCAGTGACGCTGCCGCTGAGCGGCTGGCTGGCGGACCGGTTTGGCGTGAGAAATATCTTTTTTAGCGCGATTGTGCTGTTCAGCGTGGGATCGCTGTTGTGCGGCCTGTCAGGCACGCTGAATCAGCTTATCATGGCGCGTGTGATTCAGGGGATTGGCGGGGCCATGATGGTGCCGGTAGGACGGCTGACGGTAATGCGCATTGTACCGCGTGATCAGTATATGTCTGCGATGACCTTTGTCACCCTGCCCGGCCAGATTGGGCCGCTGCTGGGGCCCGCACTGGGCGGTGTGCTGGTGGAATATGCCAGCTGGCACTGGATTTTCCTGATTAACATCCCGGTCGGCATCATCGGTGCCGTCGCCACGTTGAAGTTACTGCCGAACTACGCGATGCCGCCGCGACGCTTTGATTTTGTCGGGTTTGTCCTGCTGGCCGCCGGAATGGCTACGTTAACGCTGGCGCTTGACGGTCAACGCAGTAGCGGCGGCTCTGCCTTGTTACTGGCCGGGATGATCCTCATCGGCACTGGCTCTCTTCTGTTTTATCTGCTGCATGCGCGCCAAAACGACAGTGCGCTGTTCAGCCTGAAGCTGTTCGACAACCGCATTTTCTCTATTGGCTTACTCGGTAGTCTGACTGGCCGCATCGGCAGCGGCATGTTGCCCTTTATGACGCCGCTGTTCTTGCAAATCGGCATGGGCTTCAGCCCGTTTCATGCAGGCTTGATGATGATTGCCATGGTGCTGGGCAATATGGGCATGAAGCGTGTGGTTGTCAGCATTGTTAACCTGTTTGGCTATCGCAACGTGCTGGTGGGTTCAACCATAGGCCTGGCGCTGGTGGTCTTGCTGTTTCCACTGGTGGCGATGCTCGGCTGGACAGTCATGCTGCCGCTGGTGCTGTTTCTGCAAGGCATGGTGAATGCGATTCGCTTCTCTTCGATGAACACGCTGACGCTCAAGGATCTACCCGATGACCTGGCCTCCAGCGGCAACAGCCTGTTATCGATGATCATGCAGCTCTCAATGAGTATTGGCGTAACCGTGGCGGGCCTGCTGCTGGGCGCGTTTGGTCATGCAACGTCCGGGGAACAGGGTTTAAGCCATCAGGCGTTTATCTGTGTTTATCTCTGTATGGCGCTGATCATTATTCTGCCTGCGCTGGTGTTCTGGCGGGTTCCGAAAGAGATGAGTAAAAGCGTCGATCTGCGACGTCGGAGAAGTGAATGAGATCGTTCCTGCATTTTGGCATCGGTGCCAAATTATTCATGGCCATATTCTCCACCTGCATGCTGGTCCTGATTACCATGCACTGGGGCGTCCGGCTCAGCTTTGAACATGGCTTTGTCGACTATATTAAACGCGGGAATGAACAGCGGCTGAATTTGCTGGGTGCGGCGCTGGCCGATCAGTATGAACAGCATGGCGACTGGGATTTTCTGCGTAATAACGACCGGCTGATCTTCTCGATGCTGCGCTCGCTGGAGCAAAACCCGGACAGCAGTAACCAGTTACCGCCTCACGGCTGGCGCACCCAGTTCTGGGTACTCGATCAGCACTACAAAGTGATGGTCGGCCCGCGCTCACAGGTTCCCCCGGAAGGGATACGTCACGATATTACGCTCAGTAACGGTAAAGTCGTGGGCTGGATCATCAGCTCGCCGCCAGAGCGCCTGACGCGCAGCACCGATATCAATTTTGATCAGCAGCAGCGACGAACCAGCTGGTATATCGTGGGCCTCTCTACTCTGCTTGCCGCCCTGGTCACCTGGCTGATGGCGCGGGGCTTGCTGGCACCGGTGAAAAGACTGGTAGACGGTACGCATCATCTGGCGGCGGGGAATTTAGCCACACGGGTTAAGGTTGACAGCCAGGACGAACTGGGCCAGCTGGCCCATGACTTTAACCTGCTGGCCAGTTCGCTGGAGAAAAATGAAAGTATGCGTCGGGCCTTTATGGCCGACATCTCGCATGAACTGCGCACGCCACTGGCGATTTTGCGCGGTGAGCTGGAAGCCATGCAGGATGGTGTACGTAAACTCACGCCAGACGCGATTACCTCTCTGCAAAGCGAAGTAGCGCTGCTGACCAAGCTGGTGGATGATCTGCACCAGCTTTCGCTCTCTGACGTCGGCGCACTGGCCTATCGCAAGCAGGCCACCGATTTGGTGCAGCTTATTGAGATCAGCGCAGGCAATTTTACCGAGCGCTACCGCAGCCATGATTTAACCCTGAAGCTCGACATGCCGGATGACGCGCCGTTTTTTGGCGATCCTGACCGGCTGATGCAGTTGTTTATTAACCTGCTGGAAAACAGCCTGCGTTACACCGATGCCGGCGGCGAAGTCCGGGTGCGGCTCTGGTATGACGCGCCCTACTGGCACGTCACCGTAGAGGACAGCGCGCCCGGCGTGGAAGGCGATCAACAGGCACAAATATTTGAGCGTTTTTTCCGCACAGAAGGTTCGCGCAATCGCGCCAGCGGCGGCTCTGGCCTGGGGCTGGCCATCTGTAAAAACATTGTTGATGCCCACGGTGGCAGCATCAGCGCCTCGCATGCGGATTTAGGTGGGCTGAAAATCGCGCTACAATTGCGTTATGTTCCTCCCGTTTAGAAGATTATGAACCAGGAAAACACTTACCCGCTAATCCTTGTGGTTGAAGATGAACCCAAGCTGGCACAGCTGATGATTGATTACCTTGAGGCCTCTAACTATCGCACGCATCATCTGGCGCACGGCAACGCGGTACTGGACTACGTTAAACAGACGCCGCCCGATCTTATCCTGCTGGATTTGATGCTGCCGGGTAAAGATGGGCTGACGCTGTGCCGTGAGATTCGCCGTGATTCCGACTTGCCGATTATTATGGTGACCGCGCGCACGGAAGAAATCGATCGCCTGCTGGGCCTGGAGATTGGTGCGGATGACTATATCTGCAAGCCATTCAGCCCACGCGAAGTGGTGGCGCGGGTCAAAACCATTTTGCGCCGGGTGAAGCGATCTCCCGAAGAAGCGCCCGTCGCGTCTTTGCTGAAAGTTCATGAAAGCCGCTTTCAGGCCAGCTGGCGTGATGAGCCGCTGGATTTAACGCCCGCTGAATTTCGTCTGCTGAAAACGCTGTCCCTTGAACCGGGAAAAGTCTTCTCCCGTGAACAGTTGTTAAACCATCTCTACGACGATTACCGGGTTGTCACCGACCGAACCATTGACAGCCATATCAAGAACCTGCGCAGAAAACTGGAAAGCCTGGACAGCGAACAACCCTTTATCCGCGCGGTATATGGCATGGGCTATCGCTGGGAAGCCGATGTCTGCCAGTTGATTTAGATTGACCCAGATCAATTTACTTCCGTTTTCACCCTGCCTACAATTCCGCACCTTTTGCAGGGTTTCCCCTGCACATGTCGCCCAGGCGACATGCTGACCTGACATCAGTGAGCACATCATGAAACCCGAATTACTTTCCCCCGCCGGAACGCTGAAAAACATGCGTTACGCGTTTGCCTATGGGGCCGATGCCGTCTATGCCGGCCAGCCGCGCTACAGCCTGCGGGTACGCAATAACGAATTCAGCCATGAAAACCTGGCGAAAGGCATTAACGAAGCCCACGCGCTGGGTAAAAAATTTTATGTGGTGGTGAACATCGCCCCGCATAACGCCAAGCTGAAAACCTTTATTCGCGATTTAACGCCGGTAATTGAGATGCAGCCCGACGCGTTAATCATGTCCGATCCTGGCCTGATCATGCTGGTGCGCGAGGCGTTTCCGGCCATGCCCATCCACTTATCTGTGCAGGCTAACGCCGTGAACTGGGCAACGGTGAAATTCTGGCAGCAAATGGGCTTAAGCCGGGTGATTTTATCCCGCGAGCTGTCGCTGGAGGAGATCGCCGATATTCGCGAGCAGGTGCCGGACATGGAGCTGGAAGTGTTTGTGCACGGCGCACTGTGTATGGCGTACTCCGGGCGCTGTCTGCTGTCGGGCTACATGAATAAACGCGATCCTAACCAGGGAACCTGCACCAACGCCTGCCGCTGGGAATATCAGTTGCAGGAAGCCAGACAAGATGACGTCGGCAACATTGTTGAAATTCATCAGCCAGTCAGCGTGCAGGACGTGACGCCCACATTGGGCATTGGGCAACCCAGCGACAAGGTGTTTTTGCTGGAGGAGAAAATGAAACCCGGCGAAATGATGAGCGCCTTTGAAGATGAACACGGCACCTACATCATGAACTCGAAAGATCTGCGTGCCGTGGCGCACGTCGAGCGCCTGAGCCAGATGGGCGTTCACTCGCTGAAAATCGAAGGTCGCACCAAATCCTATTATTACTGCGCCCGCACCGCACAGGTTTATCGCAAAGCCATTGACGATGCGGCGGCAGGTAAACCGTTTGATTCTGCCCTGCTGGAAACCCTGGAAGGCCTGGCGCATCGCGGCTATACCGAAGGTTTTTTGCGTCGTCACACCCACGACAGCTACCAGAATTACCAGACCGGCTACTCTGTCTCAGAGCGCCAGCAGTTCGTCGGGGAGTTCAGCGGTGAACAGCGCGAGGGCTGGGCGGAAGTACGGGTAAAGAATAAATTTGTTCTGCATGACAGCCTGGAGATCATGACGCCGTCTGGTAACCTGATCTGTACCCTTGATGCCCTGCAAAACAGCCGTGGAGAACCGACAGAGGTGGCCCCGGGAGACGGGCATCGCGTCTGGATGAAAGTGCCGCCGGAGGTAGATTTGCGGTTTGCCTTGCTGCTGCGTAACTTTGCGCCAGGCCAGAACACCCAGGATCCGCATGCCGCTCACGCCACGGCCTGACAAAATTTGACAAAAGCAAGAACAGGATCACAGACGGCTCGGTTTTACTGAACTATAGTGCTGCCTGCTACCAATGAGTAACAATTATCAGCAGCAGTAACTGGATCCACCTCATTCACCCGCCCGGCTCCCCCGTGCGGGTTTTCTTTTTTCTCCCTTTCGCCAATCATTTTTCTCTTCCGGCTATGCTATAACCACTAACTACGCTTTCGATCTCCAAGGAACAGATAATGGACAAACAATCGCTTACGCTGCTAATCCTGAATGGTAAAGGCGCAGGTAATGACGATCTCCGTGAAGCGATCACGAAGCTGCGCGCCGAGGGCTTTAACATAGCCGTGCGCGTGACGTATGAAAAAGGAGACGGTGAGCGTTACGTGGAAGAAGCCCTTGAACTGCAGGCGGAAACCGTGGTGGCGGGCGGCGGTGACGGCACCGTCAACGAAATCGCTACCGCACTGGCGTCGGTCAACGCGGATGAGCGCCCGGTTCTGGGGGTTCTGCCGCTGGGCACAGCGAACGATTTTGCCACCAGCGTCGGCATTCCTGAAGAGATTGAGCACGCCTTGCGCCTGGCTATCCAGGGTAAAGCCTGTGATATCGACCTCGCCCGCGTTAACCAGCATCACTATTTTATTAATATGGCGACCGGAGGATTTGGCACGCGCATTACGACCGAGACGCCGGAAAAACTCAAATCCGCGCTGGGCGGCGTGTCCTATTTTATTCATGGGTTGATGCGCATGGACACGCTTAAACCGGACAGTTGTGAAATTACCGGGCCCGGTTTTAACTGGCAGGGCGATGCGCTGGTCATCGGCATCGGCAACGGTCGTCAGGCCGGAGGCGGTCAGCGTTTATGCCCGTCGGCGTTGATTAACGATGGCCTGCTGGACGTCAGCATTGTTACCGCGCAGGAGTTGCTGCCTACCCTGCTGCATTCCCTGACCGGCGATGAAGAGAATCCCGGCATTATTTCCACGCGCTTATCGTCCCTGACGATTCGCTCACCGCATGAAATGACCTTTAACCTGGATGGCGAACCGCTGACAGGCCAGTCATTTACCATCGATATCATGCCGGGCGCGTTAAGCTGCCGCCTGCCGCCGCAGTGTGCCCTGCTGAGTTAATTCTCACGGGAGCCCTGGCTCCCGGCCTTAATGTAAACAGTTCGTGATTACATTCACAATTCCGCTACTTCAACTTGTATGGTAGTAGCGAGACGCGTAATTTTTCATCCTTAATGCCAGCATGGCCTGCCGTCCGTCTGCCACAAGGATGCTTTATGCTACACATCGATCACCTTCCTGCGGATGTTCATCTGCCCGCCTATGACCGTCGCCAGCTTAAAACCCGTATAGTGCATATCGGCTTTGGTGCCTTTCATCGCGCCCATCAGGCCTTGTGCACGGATAAACTGGCCGAACAGGGTAGCGACTGGGGAATCTGCGAGGTTAACCTTAACAGCGGCGAGCTGATTCAGGCACTCCGCCAGCAGGACTTTCTCTATACGTTGACCGAAAAAAGTGACGACGCCGTGAAAACCCGGGTCATTGGGGTGGTTACCGCGGCACTGCACGGCAAAACGGACGGCATTGATGCCGTGATTACGGCCCTGTGCCAGCCGGACGTGGCGATTGTGTCGATGACCGTGACGGAAAAAGGCTATTGTCACCTGCCCGCCAGCGGCAATCTCGATCTGCAACATGCGGATATCGTGCATGACCTGGCGCACCCCGCACAGCCCCGCTCGCTGCCCGGATTGATTGTCGCCGCCATCCGCCGTCGACGCGATCTGGGTTTAGCGCCTTTCAGCGTGATGTCCTGCGATAACATGCCTGAAAATGGCCACGTCACACGGAATGTGGTGACGCAGCTCGCCCGGCAGCATGATGCGTCGCTGGCGGACTATATTCAGCACAACATCACCTTTCCCTCCACCATGGTAGATCGCATTGTTCCGGCGATGAATGAGGCCGCCTTTGACGCGTTACGTGCCCGTATTGGTTCGTCCGATCCAGTGGCCGTTGAGGCTGAACCCTTCTTTCAGTGGGTGATTGAAGACCACTTTGTCAGCGGCCGACCTGACTGGGACAAGGCCGGTGCCGAACTGGTGGAGGATGTGCTGCCGTTTGAGCAAATGAAGTTGCGCATGCTCAATGGCAGCCACTCCTTTCTGGCGTACCTTGGTTACCTTGCGGGTTATGAACACATCAGCGATTGCATGGCTGACGACGCGTTCCGGGCGGCCGCACGTGCGCTGATGGTTAACGAACAGGCGCCGACATTAACCACGCAGGGCGTGGATTTACCGGCTTATGCCGACGCCTTAATCGCTCGCTTTGCCAACCGCGCTATCAGACACCGCACCTACCAGATTGCGACCGATGGCACCCAGAAACTGCCACAACGCTTTCTCGACAGCGTGCGCTGGCATCTCGCTAACGGCACACCCTGCCCGCTGCTGTTGCTGGGCATTGCCGCCTGGATGCGCTATGTCGCTGCGGTCGATGAAAAAGGCGAACCTATAGCGATCCGCGACCCACTTAAAGCGCAGCTGGCCACCTGTGTGGCAGAAAGCGCGGAAGGTCAGGAGCGGGTGCGGGCCTTACTGGGCCTGAAAACCGTTTTCGGCGAGGATCTGGCGGATAATACAGCCTTCGTTAACGCGCTCTCCGCCTGCTATATACAGTTGACGAAAGTGGGGGCACGGGCAGCCGTGCAACAGGCCATCGCACAGGGCTAAGGCGTTTTAACGCGCTGGCGAAATCGGGTTAATGTTAACAGGGACAGAACATGACGCTTTCCTACACCATCACGACAAGTGAACCGGTCAATCAGCAGATTTACCGTTATCTACGCAAAGATATCGTCACCTGCGTCATTCAGCCGGGCGCTTTGCTGTCGGAAAAAGAGGTTTCCGCCCGTTTTCATCTCTCTCGCCAGCCGGTACGTGAGGCGTTCATTAAGCTGGCAGAAGCCGGTCTGGTACAAATCCTTCCACAGCGCGGCACCTTTGTGCGTAAGATTTCAGCGAAGCAGGTTGAAGATGGACGCTTTATCCGGGAAGCGGTAGAACTGGCCGTGATACGCCGCGCAGCGCGGGAAACAAGCCAGCGCGGACTGATGGCGCTGGAGCATAATCTGCAGCTCCAGCGCATCACTGCCGCCCGGGGCGACAGCCAGATGTTTCTCAGCCTGGACGATGAATTCCATCGTCTGATTGCGGAGAGCATCGACTGTATGCTGGCATGGGAAACCATTGAAAACATCAAGGCGACGATGGACCGGGTGCGCTATCTCACCCTGAATCAGGTCGCGCCCGCTGAAACGCTGATCGAACAACATGAAGCCGTTTTTGCCGCCCTGAAAGCGCGCGATGCGGACCAGGCAGAAACCGCCCTGCGTCACCATCTGCAGGCAATGATGTTTTCGCTCGCGCCCGTGATCAGGCAAAACCGTGACTGGTTCGAGGCTGAGTAGCGCGCCGTACAATCGCTGAGCGAAGCCGTTACCACCACTGATGAAAATGATGCACAGGTCCAGTCCCGTGGCCCACCTCCAGCGAATCGGCTGCCAGCAGGGCCTGTTGTAGCCAGGTTTTGGCTTCATTAACCGTCTCCGCCCAGTCACTGTGCCGTGGACGCAGGGCCGCCAGCGCAGCAGACAGCGTACAACCGGTACCGTGCGTATGGCGCGTTTTCACCCGAGGCGTGCTGAACCGTTGCCGCCCCGCTGGCGTGATCAGCCAGTCAGGACTTTCGCCATGATCCAGATGTCCGCCCTTCATCAGCACGGCCTGACAACCCAGCGCCAGAAGGGCATCGCCCTGCGTCAGCATCTCGTTCTCATTGCTGGCCATACGGCATTCGAGCAGCGCGGCGGCTTCGGGCAGATTAGGTGTGATCAGTGACACCTGTGGCAACAGGCGCTCGCGGACACAGGCAATGGCATCAGGACTCAGTAAGGCATCGCCGCTCTTGGCCACCATCACCGTGTCCAGCACCACAAACGGGATTGCCCGGCGCTGCAAGCCAACCGCCACCCGCTCCACGATCGCCGCGTCGGACAGCATGCCAATTTTTGCACTGTCGATGCGCACGTCATCAAGAACGGAATCCAGCTGTGCGCTGACAAAATCAGGATCAATACGGTACACCGACTGTACGCCACAGGTATTTTGCGCCACCAGGGCCGTAATCACGCTGGTGCCGTAAGCGCCCAGTGCGGAGAAGGTTTTCAGGTCGGCCTGAATCCCGGCACCGCCGCTGGGATCGGTACCGGCAATCGTTAAAGCATTGATGCGTTTCACAGGGCGGCCTCCAGTGTCCAGAGCGCGTCCAGAAACGCCGGTGCAAAGCTGCCCGGCCCGGTTGATGCCTGTGCGGCTTTCTCTCCGGCCAGTGCCATCACCCGACAGGCGCTGGCGATATTGACCAGTCTGTCACCCGGCAGGCTGGCAAAGGCGGCGACGACCGCAGACAGTGCACAGCCGGTACCGACCACTCGCGTCATTAAGGGCGATCCGCCGACGATCGACAGGGTACGCATCCCGTCGGTGGCATAATCCACCTCGCCAGTGACCACCACACAGGTCTGATACTCCCGCGCCAGTTGTTGGGCGGCCAGCAGGGCGCTTTCGGCGGCGTGCTGGCTGTCCACGCCACGTCCGCCGTCAGCCTGATGGGCCAGCGCCAGAATCTCGGAAGCATTGCCGCGAATCACGGCAGGCGACTGCATCAGCACCTGCTGACAAAACCGGGAACGCAACGTCAGTGCGCCCACCGCCACCGGGTCCAGCGTCCAGGGCGTGCCTGCCAGATTAGCCGCCTCGATTGCCGCGGCCATGGCCTGCTGGCGTTCGTGCGTTAATGTGCCGACATTGATTAACAGTGCATCCGCGATACCGCTGAACTGCGGCGCTTCCTCGCGATCGATGACCATGGCAGGTGACGCGTTCAGAGCAAGCAGAACATTAGCCGTGAGCATTTGCACCACATCATTGGTCATGCAGTGCACGAGCGGTGACTGATGGCGAAACTGTTGCAGGATGGGCGCGCATTGCGCATCAGAAAGATGGTGCGGTTGATGTGTCATCAGAACTCCCAACCGGCGGACAAGAAGGCGAATGCGGTCAGGCATCAGACTTCCCTACGCTGGCATTATCCAGATCAGGTAATACGGGTTTTTCTCAGCCTTCACAAAGAAGGGCACCCCGAGTCGTGTTACGCAGAAAAGAATAAGTAAGCCCCTAAATTTAAGCAAGGTGCTTATTCTTTTTTCAACCTGGCGGGCGAGACTTTTACATGATCCCGATCAACTCCCCACCGCACGAAAAAAGGCTTAATGCTGCGGGCTTAAAATTTGCACGTCAGAGCAGTGAAGGTATTTACGCAAGTAAATTATATCCTTCACCATTATCAGAATGCCCAGCAATAACAAACATCTGCCTACAACATCGCAACAATAAATCTTCATATCACGTAGTTAAAAATTACCAGAACACTTCATACTTGACAGGAAGCATGATGCGATTTTTAGCGCTTATCCCTCATCGTCACCGATGGACTGACATCACCATTACCCGTCAGGGTGCCCTTTCTCCTTCTGGCCGACACTATTATTCCACTTATCTTTCTGCCCGTTGTCAGCGTTGCGATGCGGTTATCCATCGGGTGTATTATCGCGATATCAGTGATGACCAGGCGCGCCGCTGGCTGGGGTAAATTCGCGGGTCGGGTACACGTTTTGCCAGGTTACGCGGCCGACGCAATTTGGTAGTCTTGCCCTTACTGAGTCACTGGACTGCTTACGCTTATGCCCTTCCTGCTGGATACATTAGGACACCAGATTTACCTGTCAGCCCCGCTGTTTATTCTTATTTTCCTGGGTTATTGCCTGACGAAATGGGGCAAATGGCCGCTGAGCATCAGCGAAGGCATGAACCGGTTTGTCTTTAACGTTGCCCTGCCCTGCATGCTGTTTCGCATCATGAGTGACTTTTACAACAGTCCCGCAGTCGATGTGCGCCTGCTTCTGGCATTCTTTGGCAGTTGTCTGCTGGTGTTTATCGTGGGCCGAATCCTTGCCTCGCGTCTGTTTCATCTGGATGGCGTGGCCGGTTCGGTCTTTGCCCTGGGCGGGGTCTTTTCAAATAACGTTATGCTGGGTATTCCGGTCGCTACCGTCCTGCTGGGCCCCGGTGCCTTGCCATCGGTTGCGCTGGTGCTGGTATTTAACAGTCTGATCCTCTGGACATTACTCACCGTCTCGGTGGAATGGTCGAAACAGGGCAGTTTTTCCCTTCAGGGCTTTAAGCGCACCTTGATTAGCGTGCTCAGGAATCCGTTAATTATTGGCATCTTATCAGGCACCGCCTGGAGCCTGTTGCAGCGGCCGCTTCCCGCCATCGCCGCTGAACCGCTGCGCATGCTGGCGTCCATCGCCGCACCCTTATCGTTGGTCACTCTCGGCATGAGCCTGGCGCACTACCGGGTGCGGGAAGGCTTGAAAGAGAGTTACACGATTTGTGCGTTGAAACTGATTCTGCAGCCGCTGTGTGTCTGGGCGATCGCCTGGCTGACGGGTCTGCCTGCGCTGGAAAGTAAAGTGGTAGTGCTGCTGGGGTCGATGGCGGTCGGTGTGAATGTTTACCTGATGTCGCAGAAATTTAACGTGATTACCGGCCCCACGGCCGCCAGTATGCTGCTTTCCACCCTTTTTGCCGCGATAACCACGCCGCTGTGGATGATGTTAATGACGCTGGCCGGATATTAAAAAGCCCTGTAACACAGGTTACAGGGCTGGCTTTTGCACCGAAAAACTTAGTGTGCAGGTTGGGTGCGAATCAGGTAATCAAAAGCGCTCAGCGAGGCTTTTGCCCCTTCACCGCTGGCAATGATGATTTGCTTGTAAGGCACCGTGGTGCAGTCGCCTGCTGCGAAAACGCCTTTCAGGCTGGTTTCGCATTTTGCATCGATGATGATTTCACCCATCTTGTTGCGCTCAACCGCCCCTTCCAGCCAGGTGGTGTTAGGGAGCAGGCCAATCTGAACAAAAATGCCTGACAGCGCCAGTTCATGGGTTGTCTGGTTGGTGCGATCCAGATATTGCAGGCCGGTAACTTTGCTGCCGTCGCCTTTCACTTCGGTGGTTTGTGCATTCAGGATCACATCCACGTTTTTCAGACTGCGCAGTTTGTCCTGCAGCACTTTGTCTGCACGCATTTCGCTGGCGAATTCCAGCAATGTGACGTGTCCAACAATACCAGCCAGATCGATAGCCGCTTCCACGCCGGAGTTACCGCCACCGATGACGGCAGTGCGTTTACCTTTGAACAGCGGACCGTCACAGTGCGGGCAATAGGTCACACCTTTAGTACGGTACTGCTCTTCCCCCGGCACGCCCATGTTGCGCCAGCGCGCGCCGGTCGCCAGGATGATGCTACGGGATTTCAGTACGGCACCTGACGCCGTTTCAATGGCGTGCAGGCCGCCTTTCGCCGCAGACGGAATCAGTTTAATCGCGCTCTGACTGTCAATCACATCAACACTGTAATCGTCAACGTGGGCACGCAGTGCGCCAGCCAGTTTGGCCCCTTCCGTTTTCTGCACGGAAATATAGTTTTCGATATCAACGGTATCCAGTACCTGTCCGCCGAAACGCTCACCCATCAGGGCGGTGCGGATGCCTTTACGGGCAGAATAGATGGCGGCCGCTGCGCCAGCGGGACCGCTGCCAATAATCAGCACATCATAGGCTTCGCGTTTATTCAGCGCTTCTGCTGCGCGCTTGTCAGCATTGGTGTCGACTTTACTGACGATCTCCGCCAGGCTCATGCGGCCCTGACCAAACTCTTTGCCGTTCAGGAAAACCGCCGGCACGCCCATGACATTCCGTTCCTGAATTTCGTTCTGGAACAGGCCACCGTCAATCGCGGTGTGGCTGATGCGTGGGTTCAGGACCGCCATCAGGTTCAGAGCCTGTACCACATCCGGACAGTTGTGGCAGGACAGCGAATAATAGGTTTCGAAATGGAAATCCCCATCCAGCGCCGCAATCTGATCAAGCAGATTTTGTGCTTCTTTGGACGGGTGCCCACCGGTCTGTAACAGCGCCAGCACCAGTGAGGTAAATTCATGACCCAGCGGCGAACCCGCAAAACGTGGGCCGTGATCCGCACCAAGGTTAGTGATTAAAAATGAGGGTTTACGCACCTGACGATCGTTCTCTTCACGAAAGCTGACCTTGTCAGACAGGCTCGCGATATCGACCAACAGATTGCGAATCTCGGTTGATTTTGCGCCATCATCCAGCGTTGCAATCAACTCCACAGGCTTGGTGAGTTTCTCAAGATAAGCTTTGAGCTGCGTTTTTAAATTGGTATCAAGCATAGTGAGTTCCTGGTCAAAAAATCGGGTGCCGAAGCACCCGATGAGAAAATGATCGACGTTGCGATGCGGAAATTAGATTTTGCCAACCAGGTCCAGCGAAGGCGCCAGAGTCGCATCACCTTCTTTCCATTTGGCCGGGCACACTTCACCAGGGTGAGAAGCCACGTACTGCGCCGCTTTCACTTTGCGCAGCAGGTCAGACGCATCACGGCCAATACCTTCAGCGGTGATTTCTACAGCCTGGATAACACCCTGTGGGTCAACGATGAATGTACCACGGTCAGCCAGACCTTCATCTTCGCGCATGATGTCGAAGTTGCGGGTCAGCGCGCCAGTTGGGTCACCGATCATCGCATATTTGATTTTTGCGATGGTGTCAGAAGAGCCGTGCCAGGCTTTGTGGGTAAAGTGGGTATCAGTAGACACTGAGTAGATGTCCACGCCCAGTTTCTGGAACTCTTCATAGTGATCCGCGACGTCGCCCAGTTCGGTTGGGCAAACAAAGGTGAAGTCAGCCGGATAAAAGAAGAAAACACTCCATTTACCTTCAACGTCTTTCTCGGTTACTTCGATAAACTGGCCGTCTTTAAATGCACTGTTTTTGAACGGCTTAATTTTGGTGTTGATAATGGACATGTGATGGCCTCCTTTAAAATATGTGATGCAGCTTACAAATTTTCCGGGCCAACATCTAATAAGCCCTCGTTATCAATAAAATAAACGAAAGCTATCAAACGCCGATCGCGTTGATCGTTAAGGGAAAAAACCGCTTTTCTTACCTTCATTTACCCGCAAAAAGATATATTGCGTGCTTCCAGGCAATAACCCCTGTGCGTTAACTGAAGGCCGTTTGCTGTTTTCCCATAAGGCACCGTCGGGCAGTGTACAAGGAAAGTGATGACATTTGTTCTGCTTTTACTTTTTTGAGAATCCCTGCCAGGGTTGTTAAAAGATGTTTAACGGAGCTTGATGTGCATATTCGATTATTTACAGAGGCCGACCGTCCTTTCCTGCGGACGTTGTTTCTGGCGGCCCGTCGGCATAACTGGGACTGGATCGCCAACGATGACTGGCAACTGGAAGACTTCGATCAGGTGATACTCGGCGAAACCGTTTTAGTGGCTGAGCTGGACGGGCATCGGGCAGGATTCGCGGGTCTGATGGAAAACGATAATTTCTTACACAGCCTGTATGTGGATCCTGATTATCAGGGGCGCGGCGTGGGCAGTGCACTGCTTGAGGCCGTCCAGTCACGCTTTACATCAACCGGCGCGCTGAAGTGTCTGCAAATGAACAAGGCCGCCCAGACGTTTTACCTGCAACATGGCTGGAAAGTGATTTCCCAGGGTGAAAGCGAGCAAGGCGGCTATCTGTTAATGCATTATCCCCCGGCGTCGCACTATGAGAGCGACGCGCAGAAGGGTTAAAGCGCGCGGAAGGCGATATCGCCGGGAATCACCTCGCCCTGCCAGTAAAGCTGGGCGGCCACACGTCCGGCGAGCTGACGGTACAGCATCGCAAATTCACTGTCCGGCCGACGAATCACCGTTGGCTCGCCATCATCCAGATCTTCACGCAAATGAATATGCAGGGGAAGCTGTGCCAGCAGCCGCGTGCCATAGTCGTCCACCAGCCGTTGCGCCCCGCCAGTACCAAAAATTGGCTCATGGTGACCGCACTGGCTGCAGACGTGGATACTCATGTTCTCCACCACGCCCAGCACCGGGACGTTAACCTTTTCGAACATGACCATGCCTTTGCGTGCATCGATGAGCGCGATGTCCTGTGGCGTAGTGACCACCAGCGCACCGGTGACGGGCACACTCTGCGCGAGCGTTAACTGGATATCTCCGGTTCCTGGCGGCATATCCAGCACCAGATAATCCAGGTCGGGCCACTGGGTTTCGGTAAGTAACTGCATCAGCGCTTTGCTGGCCATAGGGCCGCGCCACACCATCGCGTTATCGTCGGTCACCAGATAGCCGATGGAATTGGTTGCCAGACCATGGGACATGATCGGCGCCATATGGGTGCCGTCAGGCGAGGTCGGGCGCTCTTTTTCACAGCCCAGCATGTTGGGCACGGACGGGCCATAAATATCGGCATCCAGAATGCCCACACGTGCGCCTTCAGCCAGTAACGCCAGCGCCATATTAACTGCGGTACTCGATTTGCCCACGCCGCCTTTACCGGAGCTGACCGCGATAATGTTCTTCACGCCGTTAACACCAGGGTGATTTTTCACGCGTTTCAACGTAGCAATCTCGTGACTTAACCGCCAGTCGATGGCCTGCGCGCCGCTCAGACGCAGTAGCTCAGCGCTGGTGTCTGCTTTTAAGGTCTCAAACGCGCTGTGCCAGGCAAAAGGCATCCGCAGTTCAATATGCAACGTCCCATCCAGCAGCGCCACATGATGCAGCGCCTTCAGGGTAATAAGATTACGTTGCAGCGTCGGATGCTCAAAGCTGTTCAGAACGCCGGCCACAACGGCGCGTAAGGCTTCTGGTGTATGTGGTTCCCGGGATTGCGCTGTCATCCCCACTCCTTTTCTGCTGTGCTTATGCTGTTTTTCAACGATGTAGTAACAATACTATCAGATGCCGATCGTTTCACGGGCCGCGCGGCGGGAAATCCCTTATGTTTACGCGGCTGTGCCCATCGGTTACCATCTAAGCCCGTTTTTTTACTTAACTGAAAGCTACGCAAACTATGACTCAAGTCGCAAAAAAAATTCTGGTAACCTGCGCCCTGCCTTACGCTAACGGCTCAATTCATCTCGGCCACATGCTCGAGCATATCCAGGCGGACATTTGGGTGCGTTATCAGCGAATGCGTGGCAATCAGGTTTACTTCATCTGCGCCGATGACGCCCACGGCACGCCGATCATGCTGAAGGCTCAGCAGTTGGGCATTGCGCCGGAACAGATGATTGCTGAAATGAAACACGAGCACGAAACAGATTTTGCCGGTTTTAACATCAGCTATGATAACTATCACTCAACGCACGGCGACGAGAACCGTGAGCTGGCCGGGCTCATCTATGGTCGCCTGAAAGAGAACGGTTTCATTAAGAACCGCACGATTTCTCAGCTGTACGATCCGGAAAAAGGCATGTTCCTGCCTGACCGTTTCGTGAAAGGCACCTGCCCGAAATGTAAAGCGCCTGACCAGTACGGCGACAATTGCGAGGTGTGCAGCGCGACCTACAGCCCGACCGAACTGATCGATCCGAAATCTGTGGTGTCCGGTGCAACCCCTGTGCTGCGTGATTCCGAGCACTTCTTCTTTGACCTGCCGTCGTTCAGCGAAATGCTGCGCGCCTGGACGCGTTCTGGCGCCCTGCAGGAGCAGGTCGCCAATAAAATGCAGGAGTGGTTCGAATCCGGTCTGCAACAGTGGGATATCTCCCGTGATGCGCCGTACTTTGGCTTCGAAATTCCTGGCGCGCCGGGCAAATACTTCTACGTCTGGCTGGATGCGCCGATCGGCTATATGGGCGCGTTTAAAAACCTGTGTGACAAACGCGGCGACATCAGTTTTGACGAATTCTGGCAGCAGGATTCCACCACAGAGCTGTACCACTTCATTGGTAAAGACATCGTCTACTTCCACAGCCTGTTCTGGCCTGCCATGCTGGAAGGCAGCGGCTTCCGCAAACCCAACAACCTGTTTGTGCATGGCTATGTGACCGTAAATGGCGCAAAAATGTCGAAATCGCGCGGAACCTTTATCAAAGCCAGTACCTGGTTACAGCATCTGGATGCCGACAGCCTGCGCTATTACTATGCGGCCAAGCTTTCTTCGCGTATTGATGACATCGACCTGAATCTGGAAGATTTTGTTCAGCGCGTCAACGCCGACATTGTGAACAAAGTGGTCAACCTGGCATCACGTAATGCCGGTTTTATCACCAAACGCTTTGACGGCAAGCTGTCCGCAGAACTGGCCGACCCGGCGCTTTATCAAACCTTCCTGGACGCATCCGAAAAAATTGGCGAGGCCTGGGCAAGCCGTGAATTTGGCCGGGCGATTCGTGAAATTATGGCGCTGGCCGATCTGGCCAACCGTTATGTTGACGAGCAGGCACCGTGGGTGGTGGCGAAGCAGGAAGGCCGTGATGCCGATCTGCAGGCTATTTGCTCCATGGGCATTAACCTGTTCCGTGTGCTGATGACCTGGCTGAAGCCTGTGCTGCCGTCGCTGAGCGAGCGAGCCGAAGCTTTCCTGAACAGTGAACTCAGCTGGGACGCTATTCAGCAGCCGCTGCTCGACCATCAGGTTGCGCCGTTTAAAGCCCTGTATGGTCGCATTGAGATGGCGAAAGTCGAGGGCCTGATTGAAGCGTCGAAAGCCGACGCGGCTGAAGCCAGTAAACCGACGGTCAGCGGCCCACTGGCGGATGCGCCGATTGGCGATACCATCACGATTGATGACTTTGCCAAAGTTGATATGCGCGTGGCACTGATTGAGAAAGCGGAACTGGTGGACGGCTCAGACAAACTGCTGCGTCTGGAGTTGGATCTGGGCGGCGAGAAGCGCCAGATTTTCTCTGGTATCCGTGCAGCCTATCCTGACCCGGCCGTACTCATTGGCAAAATGACCATTATCGTGGCGAACCTGGCACCACGTAAAATGCGCTTTGGCGTCTCGGAAGGCATGGTGCTGTCTGCGGGGCCGGGCGGCAAAGACCTGTTCGTGTTGTCTGTCGACAGTGGCGCAGTGCCGGGTATGCCCGTTAAATAAGGCGTTCGCCCTTCCTGCATCTGATGGCAGGAAGGGCCGTTCTGCCTTACGCTGACAGCTGGCACGCCAGACCGTCAGTGCGTAGGATTACGCTCGTTGGAAACAGGAGCCTGTCATGCACACCGTGCTAGCGATAAGTTGGCGTTATCTGCGCGCTTTTACCCTTCTCTATCTCTGTTTATATGCCGGAAACGGCGTAGCAAGGTTGCTGCCCATTACGCTGCCCGGCAGCATTATTGGCATGCTGATTTTGTTTACCCTGCTCGCGTCTCAGATCGTGCCGGTCCACTGGGTTAAGCCCGGTTGTCATCTTATTATTCGCTATATGGCGCTGCTGTTCGTTCCCATCAGCGTGGGCGTCATGAATTACACCGATCTGCTGACCGCGCAGTTTGGCCCTATCGTGGTCTCGTGTCTTGTCAGTACCTTCGCTGTCCTGAGCATCGTGGGGTTAAGCGCCCACAAGCTGCATTCGCGCGCGCCGAC
Organism: Pantoea sp. PNA 14-12; assembly: GCF_004364735.1. NCBI lineage: Bacteria > Pseudomonadati > Pseudomonadota > Gammaproteobacteria > Enterobacterales > Erwiniaceae > Pantoea > Pantoea sp. PNA 14-12. The sequence goes on from NZ_SOAJ01000002.1 coordinate 244,512, forward strand.
GAAAGAGGTGAAGGATGAGTGATATCTGGTGGTCATTGCCACTGACGCTGGGCGCATTTTTCCTGGCGCGCAGACTGGCTGCCGCGCTGAAGATTGCCCTGCTGAACCCCTTGCTGGTTTCGATGGCGATCATCATTCCCATCCTGCTGTTACTGCAACTGCCCTATACACGTTACTTTGCCGGAAGCCAGGTGCTTAATGACCTGCTACAGCCCGCCGTGGTCGCACTGGCGCTGCCGCTGTATGAGCAGATGCATCAAATTCGCGCCCGCTGGAAATCCATTATCGGCGTATGCCTGATCGGCAGCCTGACGGCAATGACCTCCGGCACAGCGATCGCCCTGTGGATGGGGGCAACGCCGGAAATCGCCGCCACGATTTTACCTAAATCCGTCACCACACCGATCGCGATGGCAGTATCCGGCTCTCTGCACGGCATTCCCGCTATCAGTGCGATTTGTGTGCTGATAGCCGGTGTGCTCGGTGCGGTATTTGGCCATATGGTGCTGAATCTGTTGGGCGTGAAAAGTAAAGCGGCACGCGGTCTGGCGATTGGTAATGCGTCCCATGCGCTGGGAACCGCCCGGGCGGCGGAACTGGACTTCCGGGAAGGGGCATTTAGTTCGCTGGCACTGGTGATCTGCGGCATCGTAACGTCGTTACTGGCACCCTTTGTTTTTCCGCTGCTACTGCACTGGTTTGGCTAAAACTTTGGGAGAGATCTCGCAAAGTTGAAAACTCTAAGACACGTTGCATTGTCAGAGCGACAGAGATCACATATAAACCGATGTCTGGCACATTGCCTGAAGATTGAATGAGGCTTCCATGCATCCACGTTTCCACTCTGCCTTTGAATTACTGCCGGCTCCCCTGCAAACCGCGCTTCGTCCGGTGCTGAGTGAGCCGGGATTTGACGCGATGCTGCGGGCCGATCAGGTCACCCTCCTGCAACAGCAAACCCAACTGGATGCGGACGCCCTCGCCCTGGCGCTGCTTCCGGTCGCGGCGGCCTGCGCGGTCGCCTCGCTGTCCCGTTTCAACGTCGGTGCCATTGCACGCGGGATAAGCGGTAACTGGTATTTCGGTGCCAATATGGAGTTTGCCGGTGCCACCATGCAGCAAACCGTGCATGCAGAACAAAGCGCCGTTACGCACGCCTGGCTGCGCGGCGAAGCGCGCCTGGAGACCATCACCGTCAACTACACGCCGTGCGGGCATTGCCGCCAGTTCATGAATGAGCTTAACAGCGGCACGGCGATTCGTATCAGCCTGCCCCAGCGCCCGGTGCAGACGTTAGCGCACTATCTGCCTGACGCTTTCGGTCCTGGCGACCTGCACATCACCGAACGGCTGATGGATAAGGTGGATCATGGCTTTGTTGTCACGGGCGATGCGCTGTCGCAGGCGGCCATTGACGCGGCCAACCAGAGTCATGCCCCTTACAGCCGCGCGTTCAGTGGCGTTGCAGTGCAAACCGCCTCAGGCCGTATTTTTAGCGGTCGCTATGCGGAAAATGCGGCCTTCAATCCCAGCCTGCCTCCGCTTCAGGCCGCACTGATTTTGCTGAACATGGCCGGCGAATCCTGCGAGGCGATTCAGGCAGCGGCGCTGGCCCAGCCCCGACAGCCTGCGTTAGATCAGTATTCAGCGACGCAGGCAACACTGCGCGCGCTGGGTTGCGACAACCTCAGCGTTATCGAGCTGGCGTAAAGCGTAATGCGGGGCACGGTTTTAAACAGTTTCTAAATCTTTTATTTACAAAAGCTGTACATCCGCGAGAAATTTCATAGGATCTGACGCCAGGCCTTCTTTATCAAAATAAACTGGCGTCCTCTACCCTCTTATTGCGCCAGGAACACTCGCAACCGGAGCATTACTGCATGGAACTCGAATACGAAAGTAAACGCCCGCTCTATATTCCCTACGCTGGCCCTATTCTGCTGGAATTTCCCCTGCTGAATAAGGGCAGCGCCTTCAGCATCGAAGAGCGTAACGAATTCAATCTCAACGGCTTACTGCCCGAAGCGGTCGAAACCATTGAAGAGCAGGCGAAACGCGCATGGCGTCAGTTTCAGGACTTCAAAAATAATAACGACAAGCACGTCTACCTGCGCAATATTCAGGACACCAACGAAACCCTGTTCTACCGTCTGCTGGACAATCATCTTGAAGAGATGATGCCAATTATTTATACGCCAACCGTCGGCGCAGCCTGCGAACACTTCTCTGAAATTTATCGCCGCGCCCGCGGTGTGTTCATCTCATATCCCAACCGTGAACACATCGAAGACATGCTGCAAAACGCCACCAAACAGAACGTTAAAGTCATCGTGGTGACCGACGGTGAGCGTATTCTGGGCCTGGGTGACCAGGGCATCGGCGGCATGGGTATTCCGATTGGTAAACTGTCGCTGTATACCGCGTGCGGCGGCATCAGTCCGGCTTACACCTTACCGGTGGTGCTGGATGTCGGTACCAATAACCAGCAACTGCTGAACGATCCGCTTTATATGGGCTGGCGTCACCCACGTATCACCGGCGAAGAGTACGATGAATTCGTTAATGAATTTATCCAGGCCGTGAAACGCCGCTGGCCGAAAGTGCTGCTGCAGTTTGAAGACTTTGCGCAGAAAAACGCAATGCCGCTGCTGGAGCGCTATCGCGATGAAGTGTGCTGCTTCAACGATGATATTCAGGGCACCGCTGCTGTCACCGTGGGCACTCTGATTGCCGCCAGTCGTGCTGCCGGAAGCCGTTTGTGCGAACAAAAAGTGGTGTTCCTGGGGGCAGGTTCAGCCGGCTGCGGTATCGCAGAGCAAATCATTGCGCAGATGAAGTCGGAAGGTCTGAGCGATGAAGAGGCGCGTAGCCGCGTAATGATGGTCGACCGCTTTGGCCTGCTCACTGATAAGTTGCCTAACCTGCTCGATTTCCAGAGCAAGCTGGTGCAGAAAAGCGACAACCTCAAAGACTGGGATACGGCCAGTGATGCGATTTCGCTGCTGGACGTAGTGCGCAATGCCAAACCCGATATTCTGATTGGGGTTTCAGGGCAGCCCGGACTGTTCACCGAAGAGATCATCCGCGAGATGCACAAGCACTGCAAACGTCCTATTGTGATGCCGCTCTCTAACCCCACCTCGCGCGTTGAAGCCACGCCAGCGGATATTATCGCCTGGACCGATGGTGCTGCACTGGTCGCGACCGGGAGCCCGTTCTCACCGGTTTCATGGAACGGTAAAACCTATCCGATCGCGCAGTGTAACAACTCCTATATCTTCCCGGGCATCGGTTTAGGAGTGATTGCCTCGGGTGCATCACGCGTAACCGATACCATGCTGATGACCGCCAGCCGCGCACTGGCAGACTGCTCGCCGCTGGTCAACGATGGTGAAGGGCCGGTACTGCCTGAAATCAAAGATATTCAGGGCGTGTCGAAAGTGATCGCAATGGAAGTAGGCAAAGCCGCGCAACTGGCGGGCGTTGCCGTGGTGACCTCGGAAGACGTGCTGTCACAGTCTATTTCGAATAACTTCTGGCTGCCGCAATACCGTCATTACCGCCGTACCTCGATCTAAAAAGGTCTGCGCTGGATCATCCTCTGATCCAGCGCTGCTTAAAATAGCACCAGCCAGACGGGGTAAACTTGCTTCGCGAGGGTTGCTCAAGTAGCCTTGTCCCACCAAAACCTCTCATCTCGAGTGCTCAGGCGCATGTTGAAACGCGTTTTCATTGCTCTGCTTTTCATCATCTTAACGATGGTGGGGACGGCGCTTGGCCTGGATCGCTGGATAAGCTGGAAAACCGCCCCCTATATTTACGACAATCTGGCCTCACTGCCCCATCGTCAGGTCGGTGTTGTGCTGGGTACGGCAAAATATTACCGCACCGGGGTGATTAATCAGTACTACCTCTACCGGATGCAGGGCGCGCTTAACGCCTATAACAGCGGCAAGATTAACTATTTACTGCTGAGCGGAGACAATGCGCAGCAGAGCTATAACGAACCCATGACCATGCGGCGCGATTTAATCAAAGGTGGCGTCGACCCGGCAGATATCGTACTGGATTACGCAGGCTTTCGGACGCTGGACTCCATTGTCCGCACGCGCAAGGTATTCGATACCAACGATTTTATTATCATCACCCAGCGCTTCCACTGTGAGCGGGCACTGTTTATCGCCCTGCACCTTGGCATTCAGGCTCAGTGCTACGCTGTGCCCTCGCCGAAAAATATGCTGACAGTGCGCATGCGTGAAGTCGGTGCACGTCTTGGCGCGCTGGTAGATTTGTACCTCCTCAAGCGTGAACCGCGCTTTCTCGGGCCTCTGGTGCCCATTCCCGCCGTACATGATGTGCCGGAGGATGCGCAAAGCTATCCTGCTGTCACCCCTGAGCAACTGCTGGAACTGGAACAAAAACGCCATCAGTAAGCCGCCTTTGTCTGGCTGACATCCCGCTCACCCTGGCGTGAAGAGAGACTGTGAGAACGGATGATAACGCCGGCGCGGCAGGCTCCGCCTTTCTGACAGGAGTGCATCGCCGACGCGTAGCATCCTTGCTATGGCGAAACAAGGCTTAGCGCGGGACTTTGCGATGGCGTCAGGGCTTATCACGCATCGTTACCAAGGATGACGGTCAGTCCAGCGCGGCGGATTTGCTGCTTTTTTACCTTACTGACCTGCTGATCTGCTGATCTGCTGATCTGCTGATCTGCTGACTCAGGATTTTGCGTCCACAGGACAGCTTTCCGTTCCTGATTAAAGTCAATTCGAACACGTATTCTCATAGCGGGCATCCTGCTGGCTCGCCGTGAATCCGCGTTCTTTCCTGCTTCCGGGCGCACGCTGGCGGCTTCCGTGCCATAAAAAAAGCGGCCCGCAGGCCGCTTAGCTTACATGATGACTTCTGCCGTTATTTTTTACGTGCGTACTTCAGCGAGTCGAGCGCCACAGCAAAAATAATGATGCCGCCCTTGATGATGTACTGCCAGTACGGGTTAATGCCGATATAGGTCAAGCCGTAGTTGATGACGGTGAAGATCAACACACCGGTCACGACACCGGCCACCGTCCCCACACCACCGGCAAAAGACACACCACCGACGACGCAGGCCGCGATAGCATCCAGCTCGTACATAAAGCCAAGGTTGTTCGTTGCCGAGCCGATACGGCCCGCTTCCAGCATACCGCCGAAAGCATAGAACACGCCTGAAAGGGCATAAATCAGAATCAGGTTCAGGTTGACGTTTACGCCGGAGACTTTTGCCGCTTCCGGGTTACCGCCAATGGCAAAAATGTTTTTACCGAAACGCGTTTTGTTCCACAGAATCCAGACGAACACGATCGCAATCACCGCATAGAAGGTGATGTAGGACAGCTTAAAATCCCCGAAACGCAGGAAGCCTTGCGTAAAGGTTGAGAAGCCGTCATAGAAGCCTGCAATCGGTGATGCGCCTACGAAGTCGTAATACAGCGAGTTGATACCGTAAACGATAATCATGGTACCCAACGTAGTGATAAACGGCGTCACTTTCAGGTAAGCAATAATCACGCCGTTCACCAGGCCAATAACGGCACCAATCGCACAAACAATCAGGATCACCACAGGAATCGGTACGGTTTCCAGATGTGGGAACACTTTGTTTGGGTTATCCATAGCCTGCAGCAGCGAAGCGGCCACGATAGCGGCGAGGCCAACCTGACGACCGGCTGACAGGTCTGTACCCTGAGTCACAATCAGTCCCGCAACGCCCAGCGCAATGATAATACGCACCGAGGATTGGGTCAGAATGTTACTCAGATTCATTAAACTTAAGAACGTCGGATCCTGGAAAATAATAATCGCCAGCAGTACCAGTAGCACGACATAAATGCCACCCTCTTTCAGCCAGGTTAGCGCATTCTTTTTTGTAGTCGCTTTCATGTTAACAGCCCTTACTTCATTAAAGGTGTAATGACGCTAAACGCAATATTTCGTTCTGCGTAGTCGTTTTTGTATCAACAATGCCAGCGACCAGACCGTTACTCATGACCAGAATACGATCGGTGATGCCTAACAGCTCTGGCATTTCGGAAGAGATAATAATGATGCCCTTTTCTTTTTTTGCCAGCTCAGCCATCAGCTGGTAAATCTCGAATTTGGCCCCCACATCAATACCGCGAGTGGGTTCATCGAGCATCAATATTTCGGGCTGCGTCAGCAACCAGCGTCCAATAATCACCTTCTGTTGGTTACCACCTGAAAGCGAACCAATTTGGGTGTGGTGGCCTGGCGTTTTTACCCGCATGGAGTCGATAACCCATTGGGTATCACTCTTCATACGCTTATTATCCAGCAGACCAATGTTGTTCTTATATTTTTTGATATTGGAGATGAGAGAATTAAAACCAATATCCAGAAACGCATAAATACCGGTAGAGCGACGTTCTTCCGTCACAAGAGCAAAGCCATGATTGATGGCTTCGTTCGCCGTGTGATTATTAATCGTTTTACCGTGCAGTTTAATTGTGCCGCCCGATTTTTCGCGAATGCCAAACAGCGTTTCGACGATATCCGTACGTTTTGCACCGACCAACCCGGCAATACCGAGTATCTCCCCTTTACGCAAATCAAACGAAATATCACGAATAGAGGGCTGACGCAGAGAGGTTAAATTGCGCACCTCAAGAATGGTCTCGCCCGGCACATTTACGCGATCCGGGAAGCGCTGGCTTAATGAACGCCCCACCATCATGGCGATGATCTTATCCATGTCCAGCCCTTCGAGCGGCTGGGTTGCAATCCACTGACCGTCACGCAGAACCGTAATTTCATCACACAACTGGAAGATCTCTTCCATTTTATGTGAAATATAAACAATGCCGCAGCCGCGATCTTTCAGCTTACGGATAATCGTGAACAGATGATTCACTTCTTTTTCCGTCAACGAGGATGTCGGTTCATCCATGATCACGATTTTGGCGTCATAAGAAAACGCTTTGGCAATCTCAATCATCTGCATTTGCGAGACGGAGAGATGCGCGACTTTGTCACGGGGATCGATGTTAATATCCAGCTCGTCAAAAATCGCTTTGGTATCACGGTACATTTTTTCCTGATCGACAAAGAAGCCTTTGCGTGGATAACGCCCAAGCCACATGTTGTCCATCACGGTACGCTGTAATACCAGGTTTAATTCCTGGTGAACCATTGACACGCCATTTTCCAGCGCCTCTTTGGAGCTTTTAAAATCTATTTCCTGCCCTTGAAAAAGAATACTTCCGGTATCTTTTTTGTAGATACCAAATAAACATTTTAACAACGTTGATTTACCAGCGCCGTTCTCACCCATCAGTGCATGAACGGAGTGAGGCCGCACTTTTAAATTTACGTTGTCGAGAGCTTTAACGCCGGGAAATGATTTACTGACGTTGGTCATTTCCAGCAGATATTCGCGCTGCGCGGTCGTATTATCACTGGCCATAATTTACCTGGCTAAAAAACGGTGATGACATAAAAAAGGCGCAGCAGCCGCCGCGCCCGTTTGCACATAATTATTTCTGGAACTGAGACAGGTTTTCCTGATCAACCGGTACGTAGGGTACGCGTACGATCTTATCGACCATCTTGAAGTTGGTGCCTTCGGTGGCCGGTTTACCATCGGCAAGGTTCTTCGCCATATCGATGGTGGCTTTCGCCTGGTTTTCCGCATCGTTCAGCACCGTACCGGCCATCGCGCCAGATTTAACCAGCGCCAGCGCCTCAGGTAAGGCATCCACACCAAATACCGGGATAGAAGACATGTTGTGTGCCTTCAGCGCTTCAACAGCCCCCATCGCCATCGCATCGTTGTTCGCGATTACCACTTCGATTTTCTTGGCGTTAGGGCCTGACAGCCAGGCGTCCATTTTGTCTTTAGCCTGTGCGGTATCCCACATCGCCGTATCCATCGCTAACTGCTGGGTTTTCACACCATCTTTGTTCAGAGTATCGATAACATATTTGGTACGCGCTTCAGCATCAGGATGGCCTGGTTCGCCTTTCAGCAGCACATACTGGATCACACCGTCTTTGTTCAGATCCCAGGCCGGGGTCGCTTTCCAGTGTTTCTCAATCAGTTTGCCCTGAATCACGCCAGACTCTTTCGAATCGGTACCGACGTAGTAGGCTTTATCGTAGCTGGCCAGCACTTTGGCGTTAGGTTCTTTGTTGAAGAACACAACCGGGATATCGTTCGCACGGGCTTTCTGTACCACGACAGCCGCTGCAGCCGGGTCGACCAGGTTGATGGCTAACGCTTTCACGCCTTTTGCCATCAGCACGTCAATTTGATCGTTTTGTTTTGACTGATCGTTCTGCGAGTCATTCATCAGCAGTTGGATGCCGCCCAGCGTTTTGGCTTCTTTCTCGATGTCTTTACGTACCATCGACATAAAGTTGTCGTCGTACTTATAAATAGTCACGCCGATACGGGTATCAGCGGCGTGGGCTACTGCACCAAACATCATGCTGGCAACCAGTGCTGTGAGCGTGAAAACCTTCTTATTCATGGTATCTCCGGTTTTTCTGTAGGGTCTTTTTATGTTCTGCTGCGTCAAGCCGCGGAAGAACATCGGGTAAGAATTATCCGGCGAGGCAAGATGCGCTCTAAATCAGACTGAGCCACTGCTGTGCCGTGCCAAACTCGACTTCCATGTAGGTCAATGCGTCCGTAAAGCGTGTGTTATAAGCCTGAACCAACGATGCTGTCGGTGCCCTCAACGGGAGAGTGGCGTTACATAATGTTTCAGTACTGTAAGACGTTGCCATCATAGTGATAGCAATGTTAATTAACTGTGAATACAATCACAGATTGAAAACGGTTACATCGTGGAATCGCCTGAATTAGTGACGGACTCCACACTTTGCTTTTGCGCGACGGAATGGCGGCGAACGAGGGTGGGCATAAAGATATGTTTCGCCGTAGTGTCAAGACAGCCTGCCGCGCCCTGCAGGGCCAGTTCAGTGGCAAGTTTTGCCATAGAAACAATAGGATAACGGACTGTGGTAAGTTGAGGATCGGTGTACCGCGAAACCGGAATATCATCGAAGCCGACGACAGAAAAATGGTGCGGCACCTGAATGCCATTGTCTTTCAGAGCGGTAAGGGCACCGGCCGCCATACCATCGTTATAGGCGAAAATGGCGCTGAGATTCAGATTGCGTCCCAGCAGTTCCACCATTGCGGCTTCGCCCCCTTGCATATCCGGCTCTGCGCTGGCTATCCAGCTTTCCTGTGGGCGGATTCCCTGCTCTGCCATCGCCTGTAACCAGCCTTCACGCCGTTGATCCACATCTTCAATGGGATGACTGGAACAGAGATAGCCGATGCGGGAATGCCCCTGTTGCAGCAGCATGCGTGAGGCCATTAAGGCCCCGGTCACATTATCCAGACTGACGCAACGGGCCTCATAACCCGGTATACTGCGGTTGATAACCACCATACCTGGCACCTGACTCATAAAGCCCGCCAGCTCTGCGTCTGAAAGCGTTTTCGCATGGACCACCAGCGCATTGCACCGTTGCCGTATCAACACTTCGATAGCGTGACGCTCTTTTTCTTCCTGATGCCAGGAGTTGCTGATCAGTACATGTTTCTGGACGCGCTGTGCCACGGTATCCACCGCTTTAACCAGCGCGCCAAAAAAGGGATCGGAGACATCCATGACGACGACGCCGATCGTATCGCTCACCTGGGTTGCCAGCGCCTGAGCATTGGCATTTGGGCGATAGCCCAGAGCGTCAACCGCCTGTAACACGACGTCACGTGTTTCAGCGGTGACCGCGCTGCTGTTATTTAGTACGCGCGAGACAGTCGCTACGGACACGCCCGCCTGACGCGCAACATCTCGAATGGTTATCATGCAGCACTTCCAGAGAAAAGGCATTACGCCGGTTATGGCACCGGCGCTATTCTGTCAGGGAAGTGCATGGGACAGCGTGAATTGCGTCACATCAATGAAAACGGTTACATACAATTCTGCAACCTTTGTGATGACCGTCATTATCTTTCTGAGGATGACGTGGGGTGCGGCGTGGCAAGAAAGCGTGTCAGACGACGCCAGATCCATTCCACCGGCCCCTGCGGGAAATAGCGTAGCCACAGCACGGAAAACAGCAGGTTAATACACCATATGCCTGGCACCATCATGACCAGTTGCCAGCGCGTAAAGTGCATAAAAAGCCCGAAGCGGTAGAACAGCGTAGTGCCGATCAGGGACTGCAGCAGATAGTTACTGAGCGCCATACGGCCCACGCACTGGATAGCATAACTCATCCGCCAGCGCTGAATGGCTGGCCAAAATCCAAAGCACAGTGCGGCATAGCCGATACTGATTAACGGGCTGGCAAGATCACGCGGCAGTTGTAAATAGAACGCACTCCAGCGTGCATCCCAGTCCACAAACCATTGCGCGGCCACACCTGCCGTCGCTATCCCCAGCCCAATCGGCAGTAACATCCGCGCAACGCGCCGGTAATGGGACACGGGAAACGTTCCTTTCAGCCAGCCGCTACGTAACAAGGCCGCGCCCAGCAGCATCAGTCCGGCCAGTTGCCAGCCATACTGCGCCACTAGTGCCATTAAACTGGAGGAGAGGTTATCCAGGCGGATGCGTACCGCCGCCAGCCCGCCGTTGACCTTCCAGAACTGTTCATACTGAATGTCTGCGGCGCCGGGCAACCACGAGCGTGACGGCTCGGCGCTGCTAATCAGGGCAAAGATCAGCAACAGCGCACAGCCCACCAGATAAAGTAAAATCCCGGTATTGATTAGCCCACGCGTGGACGGCGCATCGCGCAGCATCCGCCAGACGATCAGGCCGATAATGCCGTAATCCAGCAGGATATCGCCTTCCCAGATAAAAATGCTGTGAAGAAACCCCAGCAGCACCAGTAATGACAGACGGGCGGACAGCCAGCGACTTCCGCGCGGCAGCTGCAGTTGCAACCCCGCGCCAAACAGCAGCGCAAAGAGCGTCAGAAATTTAAGCTGCGCGAAGATATCGGACAGCGCCCATGTCCACGCATCAGACAAGGTGACGCTGCCCTGCCAGGCAGGATTGAGATAGGCCGCAGAAGGTAAGCCAAAACCAATAATATTCAGCAACAGGATGCCGAGAATGGCACAGCCGCGAATAAAATCCAGCGCAAGGTAGCGTTGCATAGCGGCTCCTGACGGACCCGGCAGGCGCATCTGCGCCCACCTGTCGATATTAACTGTGACGCACCGCGCGCAGAAATTCCTGACGGGTATTCTGGCTGGATTTAAACAGACCGCCCAAGGAAGTGGTCGTGGTGGCACTGGTGGCATCCTTCACACCGCGTGCTTTTACACAGTAGTGGACGGCATCAATGGAAACAGCAACGTTATTGGTGCCTAACAATGTTTGCAGCGCCAGCAGCACCTGCTGGGTCAGACGCTCCTGCACCTGAGGTCGCTGGGCAAAAAACTGCACGATGCGGTTAATTTTGGATAAACCAATCACTTTGTCTTTGGGAATATAGGCGACGGTGGCTTTACCATCGATAATCACAAAGTGATGTTCACAGGTGCTGGTCAGCGTAATGTCGCGTACCGTGACCATCTCGTCCACCTTCATCTTGTTTTCGATAAGGGTGATTTTGGGGAAATTGGCGTAATCGAGACCGGAAAAGACCTCATCGACATACATTTTAGCGATGCGGTGCGGGGTTTCCATCAGGCTGTCATCTTCAAGATCCAGATTCAGCAACTGCATGATTTCCGTCATATGGCCTGCAATCAGGCTTTTGCGCGTTTCATCGTCCATTTCACGCGTAGGTGCACGCAGCGGCGTTTCCAGCCCACGCGCCAGCAGCGCTTCGTGAACCAGTGCAGCTTCCTGACTTAAGGTACTCATCTTACTCTTCTCCGGCAGGTGTTGCGCCCGCAGTCTGTTACCTGCGGGTCATATTACTGAGCGCGTATTGTGAAACTTTCTGTGCAGGGAATCCAGCAATCAATCTGATTGGAGATGAAAGCTTTTCACGCGGCCCGCCGCCACACTAACAGGCCCGCCCAGACCAGGCTGGCGCCTGCTACCCATAACGCAGGCTCAAGGTGGTGCAGAAACAGGGTTGAAAGCGAGGAAAGTAAGGGGCCAGCCAGTTGCCCAATCGCATAGCCGGTGGTCAGTAAGCCCGCCATATAGCGCGTATGCTGCGGAGCCAGTTCACGCGCGCAAAGCAGCGACAACTGCACGACACTCAAAAAGCCCCCGCCCACCAGCAGCGCACCGAGTAACAAACCACCGAACCCCGGCAACAAGGCGGCCGCCAGCACGCCCAGCGCCTGGGCCCAGAGCGTGATGGCCAGGCGGGCATGCGCCTGCCCCATTCGACGCGTCACAATACCGATGACGATGCCCAGCATCGCCGCCCCGCCAAATACCGGCCAGACCAGCTGCGCCAGCGCACTGCCCGGAAAACGGGCTGCCGCCATTTGCGACAAAAAGGTGGCAGGCAAAATATAGCCAAACCCCGCCAGGCTGTAGCTCAGGACCAGCCGCCGCAGGTTGGGCGTCAGCGTCAGCGGCGCTGGTACCTGCCCTGCCCGGTGCAGCGCCCCCGTACGCGGCAGGTTGCGGCAGATGGCCGCCACCAGCACGGCGGCCAGCACAGCGTAAATGCCCCACGCCAGCGTCACAGAGACCTGTAAACTGTGTAAGATGACCGCCAGCAGGCCGCTGATGAAAATGCCAGCGCCGGGACCGGCAAAGACCGCCGCCGACAGACCAGGACGACCGTAGTGATGCAGTTGCTCATTGCTCCACGCGGCCACCAGCACCATGGCCCAGCCGCTGGCCCAGCCAATCACAAAGCGAATGATCCCGTGCAGCCAGGGGCCCCCGGCACAGGCTGACAACGCGGTTAACACCACCGCGCCCCAAACCCCCAGATGCAGGCGCCACTCCACACGCTGCTGCGCGCGCATCGCGTCAAAGGAACCGCACAGGTAACCCAGATAGTTTAATGCTGCGACCACACTGGCACTGGTCAGGGTTAACTGATCAGCCTGAATCAGTAAAGGCACCTGGGGCGTAAACGCAAAACGGCCGATGCCCATGACGACAAACAAGGTCAAAAACGCACTTATCGCGACGCGAAATGCCATTGGGCACCTCAGTTTTTTTAAATTGAAACTTGCGTACAGCATGAACGATGCTTAGAATCACGAAAAGTGAATAATATTAACCAACTTGTTTACAGGAAGAGAACACATGGATTTAGTCCAGCTACGTATGTTCTGTTCCGTGGCAGAGAGCGGTTCTCTTGCCCGTGCTGCGGAACAACTGCATCGGGTGCCTTCTAACCTCACCACGCGCCTGCGCCAGTTGGAAGAGGAACTGGGTGCCGATCTGTTCATTCGGGAAAAACAGCGTATTCGCTTATCCCCGATGGGCCATAACTTTCTTAACTATGCGCAGCGCATTCTGGCCCTGAGCGATGAAGCCTTAAGTATGGCGCGCACCGGTAAGCCTGGCGGGAATTTTGCGCTGGGCTCGATGGAAAGTACGGCGGCAACGCGCCTGCCTGGTCTGCTGGCTGCCTATCATCAGCGTTTTCCGGCGGTCGCCTTATCGCTGATCACCGGCACCTCCGGTGAAATTATCGATCGGGTTCGCGAAGGAACACTGGCCGCGGCGTTGGTCGACGGGCCGGTTCAGCATGACGATCTGAATGGCTGTATTGCGTTCCGTGAAGAAATGGTGCTCATCACTGACCTTGACCACATCCCGGTGACGAGCGCACGCGATACTCAGGAAGATACGTTGTTTGCGTTCCGCAACAGCTGCTCTTACCGGGTGAAACTGGAAGCCTGGTATCGCGACAGCCAGGCCGCGCCAAACAGCGTCATGGAGATTCAGTCTTATCATGCCATGCTGGCCTGTGTCGCAGGCGGTGCAGGCGTGGCGATGATTCCGGCGTCGGTCCTGAAACAGATGCCAGAGCGCGCACGGGTTCAGGTACACAGCCTGCCGGCGAAGTATCGTGATACTGCGACCTGGCTGATGTGGCGACGGGACGCCTTTACGCCCAATGTTGAGGCACTCAAGTACCTTATTATCGAACAGTTTCACGATCGTCCGCTCAACGATGAGCTGATGCATCCTTTACAGGCGGCGGAATAAGATTTCCGCGCTATTTTTAATGAATCACGACCATCCAGACGCCATAACGCGTCACAATCTGACTGGAAGAGGGATTGCATGAACATGATCAAAACCCGTGCCGCTGTCGCCTGGGCCGCTGGCGAACCACTGAAAATTGAAGAAGTGGATTTAATGCCGCCGCAAAAAGGGGAAGTGCTGGTCCGTATCGTTGCCACTGGCGTTTGTCATACGGATGCTTATACGCTGTCAGGTAGCGATCCGGAAGGCGTGTTCCCGGCGATTCTGGGTCACGAAGGCGGCGGTATCGTTGAAGCGGTCGGCGAAGGCGTCACCAGCGTGGAAGTGGGCGATCATGTTATCCCGCTTTACACGCCGGAATGTGGTAAATGTAAGTTCTGTCTGTCAGGCAAAACCAATCTGTGCCAGGCCATCCGCACCACGCAAGGTAAAGGCCTGATGCCTGACGGCACGACGCGTTTCTTTAAAGACGGTAAACCCATTTTTCACTATATGGGCACGTCAACCTTCTCCGAATATACCGTCGTCCCGGAAATCTCTCTGGCTAAAATCAGTAAAGAAGCGCCACTGGAAGAAGTGTGCCTGCTGGGCTGCGGCGTAACCACCGGTATGGGCGCAGTGATGAACACCGCTAAAGTTAAAGAAGGCGATACCGTTGCCATCTTTGGTCTGGGCGGCATTGGTTTGTCAGCGATTATCGGCGCGAAAATGGCGAAGGCCGGCCGCATCATTGGTATTGATATCAATACCAGCAAATTCGACCTGGCCCGTAAACTTGGTGCGACCGATCTGATCAACCCTAAGGATTACGATAAACCTATCCAGGACGTGATTGTTGAACTCACCGACGGCGGCGTGGATTTCTCCTTTGAATGTATCGGTAACGTCAACGTGATGCGTTCTGCCCTGGAGTGCTGCCATAAAGGCTGGGGCGAGTCGGTGATCATCGGCGTCGCCGGTGCAGGCCAGGAAATCTCTACGCGTCCGTTCCAGTTAGTCACAGGGCGCGTCTGGCGTGGCTCTGCGTTTGGTGGCGTAAAAGGTCGCTCGCAGCTGCCTGGGATTGTGCAGGATTACCTCGATGGTAAATTTGCGTTGAACGACTTCATTACGCATACCATGCCGCTGGAAGAGATAAACGACGCCTTTGATTTGATGCACGAAGGGAAGTCGATCCGCTCCGTCGTTCACTTCAATAAGTAATCGGGGGCGCTATGACATCTTCTCTTGAGTTACTGGAAGAACACCGTATTTTTGGCGGCTGGCAGCAGCGCTGGCGTCATCCCTCTCAGGTGCTGAACTGCCCGATGACGTTCAGCATCTATTTGCCCCGTCCGCGCGGGGATTCGCCCCCGCCGGTGGTGTGGTTTCTGGCAGGCCTGACCTGCAATGACGAAAACTTTACCACCAAAGCGGGTGCGCAGCGCGTCGCCGCTGAACTGGGGCTGGTGCTGATCATGCCCGATACCAGCCCGCGCGGTGAGGCGGTGGCCAATGACGAGGGCTATGATCTGGGCCAGGGCGCGGGCTTTTATCTCAATGCGACGCAGCAGCCTTGGGCGAGCCACTATCGGATGTTCGACTACCTTAGTGAGGAGCTGCCTGCGCTGATTGCCGATAACTTTAAGGTCAGTGAACGTCAGTCGATCATGGGGCACTCTATGGGCGGACACGGCGCGCTGATGCTGGCGTTACGCCTGGCAAACCGCTTTGCCTCCGCCTCCGCCTTTGCGCCGATTGTGAATCCCGCCGATGTGCCCTGGGGACAAAAGGCGTTCACCGCTTATCTGGGAGAGGATCGCCAGGCCTGGCGGGCATACGACAGCTGTCAGCTGATGCGCGAGGTTCAGCATCGCCTGCCGTTATTGATCGATCAGGGCGACAGCGATCAGTTTTTGGCGGATCAGCTTCAGCCGGAGCGATTAGAGGCAGTGGCGCAGGAGATGGATTTCCCGTTAACTCTGCGTATTCAGCCAGGCTACGATCACAGTTACTTCTTTATCGCCAGCTTCGTGGAAGATCATCTGCGCTTTCATGCGCAGCACTTGTTGGTGGGATAACACAACCGGGGATGGCGTGCGCCATCCCCGTTTTTTTACATCAGCCCTTCCCGGACTAATCCGTCAATCATGACCTGCGGCATTCCGCGGGAACAGTGCTCAATGCGGCCCTGCACGCCATAAACCTGCGCCAGCGTAGTGGGCGTGATCACGCTATCCGGTGCGCCTTCTGCGATTAACTGTCCCGCTTTGAGCATCAGCGCATGCTGCGCGTGACGTAAAGCGATATTGATATCGTGGACCACGACCACCGTCACCATATTGCGCAGCGCCGTCTCACGCCGCACTAAATCCATAACGTGAAACTGGTAGTTTAAATCCAGCGCACTCAGCGGTTCATCCAGCAGTAACAGCGCAGGCCGGCGAATCAACGACTGGGCCAGGCCAACAAGCTGCTTTTGTCCACCCGAGAGCTGATCCAGATACCGCATTGCCAGATGGGCAATGCCCAGTTGATCCAGCAGTTTCATGACATCGGCTTCACTGGCGGGACTGTGCAGGCCCGATGACGCACGCTGCGCGACAATAATGGACTCCAGCACATGCAGATGCACCCCCGCAGGCAACGATTGCGGCAGGTACACAACCTGTCTGGCCCGGCGGGCAAACGGCTGAGTCATCAGATCTTCGCCGTTTAACCACAGTTCGCCCTGCCCTTTATTCAGCCCGGCCAGCGCACGCAGTAAGGTGGATTTACCGCAGCCGTTCGGTCCCAGCAGGACCGTGATTTCGCCACGCGGTAACGGCTCGACGTGAAGGTTATCAATGACCTGACGTTTAGGATAACCGGTGGTGAAGCCGCGCAGGCGTAATCCCTGTTCCATTACACATGCCCTCGGTGACGCAAAATGATACTCAGGAAAAACGGCACCCCAATGAGCGAGGTCACAATCCCGACCGGGATAATGGCTCCGGGAATCAGGTTTTTGGAAGCCACTGAAGCCAGCGACAGCACAAGGGCACCGGTCAGCGCACTGGCCGGTAGATAGAAGCGATGATCTTCGCCGAACATTATACGGGCGATGTGCGGTGCGACCAGGCCAATAAAACCAATCGGGCCGACAAAGGCGACCGCTAAGGCGGATAGCACACTAATACGCAGCAAAGTCGCCAGGCGCAGACGGCGCACGTCGATACCAAAACTCACGGCCCGGTCTTCCCCCAGGCGCAGTGCGGTCAGTTTCCAGCTACTGAGCAGGGAAAACGGCACCAACAGCACAAAAGCCGCGCTCAGTACGCCTAGTTTTTCCCAGGACGCACGCGCCAGGCTGCCCATGGTCCAGAACACCAGCCCCTGTAACGTATCTTCACTGGCGATAAACTGCATCATCGACACCAGCGCATTAAAGGTAAACACCAGGGCAATACCAAATAACACCACGCCAGATGACGAGACCTGCGTCCAGCGCGTAATGCCGTCCAGCATTAAGGCGGCCAGCAGAGCAAAGATAAACGCATTGGCTGAGATAAACCACTGACCGGAGATCCCCGGAATCCCTACGCCTAAAATAATGGCCAGTGCGGCGCCGAACGCTGCCGCCGAGGAAACGCCCAGCGTAAACGGACTGGCAAGCGGGTTATTAAGGATGGTTTGCA
The DNA here is from genome assembly GCF_004364735.1 of Pantoea sp. PNA 14-12. NCBI lineage: Bacteria > Pseudomonadati > Pseudomonadota > Gammaproteobacteria > Enterobacterales > Erwiniaceae > Pantoea > Pantoea sp. PNA 14-12. Next base: position 262,339 of record NZ_SOAJ01000002.1, read on the forward strand.
TTTCTGCGCCGGCAAGGCCCAGTGCAAGGCCGACCACGATGGCCATGAGCGCATAAGGCAGGCGGATATCCCAGACAATGACGCGCGTGCCTGCATCAACGCTCTCGGGTGAGAGCAGCGTGTGCCACAACGTCGATAGCGAAAGTCCGGCCGGGCCGAGCGTAAAGTCCAGAACCAGTGACGCAAGGATCGCCACCAGCAACGCCCCTATCCATAACAGGCGACGGCGCAAAACCTGATGATAATTTTTCAGTATGGGCTGATGGCCTGCTTCAGCACCAATCAACGAGGATTCCGTTGTCATGGTTCAATCCAGTAATGGCTCCAAAATTAAAAACGCAGCCACAATAGTGCAGGTGATAATAATTATCAATTCATGGAATGTTAATAGTGATGACGTAACGTAAAAGCGCACGGCGTTTACCGTGCGCTTTTAACCGTTATGAGCGGGGAAATTCCATCTCACTGTATTTCACAATGCGTCCGCCCCGCACCAGCCTGTAACCCAGCCAGATCAGCAGGAACAAGGGCAGGCCAATATAGGTCGCTGCAACGCTGTACCAGTCAATGGTGTCCTGCAGGAAGGCCTGGTAATTCTGACCGAGCGTAATAATCAGACAGAGTACAAAGGCAAAAATGGGCCCCAGTGGGAAGAAGCCTGAGCGGTAAGGCAAGTCGCTCAGATCGCGCCCCTGAGCCACATAACCGCGACGGAAACGATAGTGACTGATGGCAATCCCTAACCAGGCGATAAAGCCTGTCATACCGGAGGTATTCAGCAGCCAGAGATAGACTTCCTGATTACCAAATTTTGAGGTTAAAAAGCACAAACCCGCGACGACGGTGGTGGCCCATAACGCATTACGCGGTACGCCGCCTTTTGACAGCCGGGCAAAAATGCGCGGCGCTTTACCTTCACACGCCAGGTTATACAACATGCGCGTTGAGGCATACATCCCGGAGTTACCGGCCGACAGTACCGCCGTTAAAATCACCGCGTTCATGACCGCCGCCGCAGACAGCAGGCCGGCATTCTGGAACACCAGGGTAAACGGACTCACGCTGATATCTTTAATATCATTGTGCAGCAGTTGCGGATCGGTATAGGGCAGAATCAGACTGATAATCAGAATGGCCAGCACATAAAACAGCAGGATGCGCCAGAACACCTGACGCACGGCGCGCGGAATGTTTTTCGCCGGATCTTCAGATTCACCCGCCGCTATGCCGATGAGTTCAGTCCCCTGGAAAGAAAAGCCGACAATCATCGCAACACCGATCATCGCCGCAAAGCCTCCGGCAAACGGCGCATCGCCTACCTGCCAGTTATGCCAGCCTGCATTTTCCGCGCCACGCATAATGCCCACAATCATCAACACGCCCACCACGATAAAGATCACGACGGTGGCGACTTTGATCAAGGAGAACCAGTATTCGGTCTCGCCAAAGCCTTTGACTGAAATGTAATTGATCAGGAACATCAGGCTCAGGAACAGTGCGCTCCAGATCCAGCCCGGCGTGTCGGGGAACCAGTAATTCATAACCAGTTGCGATGCCACCAGGTCGACAGCAATGGTGACCGCCCAGTTGTACCAGTAATTCCAGCCCAGGGCGAAACCAAAGCCCTCTTCCACGTATTTGGCACCGTAGGTGGCGAAGGAGCCCGAAACCGGCATAAAGGCGGCCAGTTCGCCGAGGCTGGTCATCAGGAAATAGACCATTAAGCCAATTAAGGCATATGAGAGTAATGCCCCGCCGGGGCCAGCTTGAGAGATGGTGGCACCGGATGCCACAAACAGACCTGTACCGATTGATCCGCCAATGGCGATCATGGTGAGATGGCGTGCTTTTAGATCGCGTCGTAACGCAGGTTGTTGTGTTGTATTTGTATCATTATGCATGTGTAAACATTACGCTGGGTAAAAATAAGGCGCGATTGTAGCAGCAAAGGCCACGCTGTATAGCGAATGCTACGCTGTTATTAGTTACCTTCATGATTGGCGCGAAATTATTAGCGGCGCCGCCTGTTTCCCTGAAATTCAAGGGGTTGAACCGCTGATTAAACCACCATTCATCGGGCGTTTACGTTTCCCGGCAGTACGATAAAAACCGCGACAGGGCTTTTGAGATGTGTTTTTGTCGATGGTGGATGCGATAAAGCGTGCGCGTCAGATTCGGCAAAGGCGTTTTCAGCTCAATCAGCGTCCCGGCGCTCAACTGCTCGGCAATCACCCGACGTGATAAGCAACTGATGCCCATCCCGTGCCGCACGGCATGCTTTATCGCTTCGGAGTTGCCCAGCTCCATGCCCAACTGAAATGTCGGCAAATGGGACAACAGCAGATAATCGACAATCTCGCGCGTACCTGAGCCGCGCTCGCGGAGAATCCAGGTGGCCTCAGCCAGCGAGGTCAGCGTGACGGGCTGCTGCAAAATGGCGGCGTCCGGTGCGGCAAAGACCACCAGTTCATCTTCCAGCCAGGGCTCGCTGACCAGTTCTGTCATATGGCACGGCCCCTCAATTAATCCCACATCGACGCGAAAATCGGAAACGGCTGTGATCACGTCCTGACTGTTTCCCACGCTCAGCTCTAAAGGCAACGTGGGGAAATCACGGCGGTAACCGGCAATCATCCCTGGCAGCAGATAATTCCCGATGGTGCTGCTGGCATAAATACGAATAGCCCCGTTATCTTCTTTAAATAACTGTTCGATTTCTGTGGCCTGTTCGAGCAGGCCAACGGCACGGGGATAAAGTAACCGGCCATGTTCGTTGAGCACTAGCCGCTTTCCTACCCGATCGAAAAGCTGCACACCTAACTGGTTTTCCAGATCAGCCAGGGCGGCACTGACAGCAGACTGGGAGAGTGCCAGCACCTGAGAAGCCTGGGTGGTAGAGCCGCTTTTAAGCACCTCGGTAAACACTTCAATTTGTCGCAGGGTAATATGCATGAAAACTCCGGAATCACTTAGCGCGCGACAAGGCAAACGATCAGGGCGATCCACAGCAGAAAAATCACACCCAGTACACCCAATACTTTTTTACCGCGTGCACGCTGTTGCTGCGCACGCGCGACGCTGCGGGCCCGAACCTCGCGCGGCAGCATTTTCAGCAGTAACATGACACCGGCAGGGATAATGACGGCATCGTCTACTAGTCCCACAACCGGGATAACATCCGGAATCAAATCGATCGGACTTATGCCGTACGCCAGCAACCCGGCGGCCAGGCCTTTACACCACAGCGGTGTTTGAGGATCGCGACAGGCAAAGGCGAGCGTCAGCACATCGCGTTTGATGAGCGTGATTAAGCGTTTCAGTCGTGCAAACAGCATAGTTCCTGCCTTATCACTTATAGCGGTAGATTATAAATATATAATCAATTTCACTTTTAACAAGCCCCGCATGATGATGAGCGCTCAACCAGGAGCGTAATCATGGCAGACATCACCCTCTCAAAAAATCCTTTCGTTCAGCAGTGGCTACCCGGCCTGTTGTTATGCGGCCTGATCGCCAGCGTGACTGCCGCTGTGGCCCGGGTGCCAGGCATCGCTCGTCTGGGTCTGGGATCATTAACTCTGGCGATTATGCTGGGCATCATCGTCGGTAACAGCGTTTACTCGCCTCTTGCCGGCCAGTGTGACGCGGGCGTACAGCTGGCAAAACAAAAACTGCTCAGGCTCGGTGTGATTCTGTTTGGCTTTCGCATCACCTTGCAGCAAATCACCGACGTGGGATTAAGCGGCCTGCTGATTGATGTGCTGACCCTGAGCAGTACGTTCTTTGTGACCTGCCTGCTGGGCCGACGTCTGCTGAAGCTTGACCGCGAAACTGTATGGTTAATTGGTGCAGGCAGCAGCATCTGTGGCGCCGCGGCGGTGCTGGCCACGGAACCAGTGGTCAAAGCGGCGCCGTCAAAAGTGGCCGTTGCCGTCGCTACGGTGGTGCTTTTTGGTACCCTGGCGATTTTTATTTATCCCGTTTTGTGGCCACTGGTGCATGACTTTTTTCCCCGTGTCACGCTGACGCAGTTTGGCATTTTTACCGGTTCAACCATTCATGAGGTGGCGCAGGTCGTTGCTGCCGGCCACAGCATTGCGCCCGAAACCGAAAACAGCGCCGTTATCGCGAAAATGCTGCGCGTCATGCTGCTGGCGCCGTTTTTACTGTTGCTGAGCGGCGCCCTGCGACGTGAGCAGGCAGAACAGCAGAGCGCAAAGCCGGTGACGTTTCCATGGTTTGCCCTGATGTTTGTCGTTGTCGCCTTGTTCAACTCGCTGCACTGGCTGCCGGCCGGATGGGTGAATATGTTCAACACGCTGGGAGGAATATTGCTGACCATGGCAATGGCGGCACTGGGTCTGACCACCCGTTTCACTGCCCTGCGTGCAGCGGGCTATAAACCTGTGCTGTTGGGGGCACTGGTCTTTGGCTGGCTGGTGCTGGGCGGCGGCACGATTAACCTGCTGGTTCAGCGTTTTATCGCGTAAGGCACGTTCATGTCTTTATTAAACCGGCCGCATGCAGGCCGGTTAGCCCGTTTGCTCGCGTGCTGAAGGTGTTCATCTCATCCAGCGTTGCGAGAAGCGTCGTAAATTAAACCATTGTTATTAGGTAAGATCCTCCCGTAGCTCTATTGTAGACCGGTGATTTTTACGAGCCGGAACTGATGAAGAGAACGTCCCCAACACCGACACCTCACGACGCGCTGTTCCGACAGTTTCTGACCGAGCCGGACGTGGCACGGGATTTTATGGCTATCCACCTGCCACAAGCGTTGCGCGCCCTGTGCGATCTGACCACGCTTAAGCTGGAATCGGGTTCTTTTGTCGAGGACGACCTGCGGCAGTACTATAGCGATGTGCTGTACAGCGTGAAAACCGCGTCCGGCGAAGGCTATATCCACGTCCTTATTGAACACCAGTCTGGTCCGGATAAACACATGGCCTTCAGGTTAATGCGCTATGCGGTGGCCGCCATGCATCGCCATCTGCAAGCCGGACATCAAACGCTGCCGTTAGTCATTCCCGTCTTGTTCTATACCGGTAAACGTAGCCCCTATCCCTATTCTCTCTGCTGGCTGGATGGCTTTGCGTTACCGGATCAGGCGGGCAAACTTTACACGGCGGCTTTCCCTTTGGTTGACGTAACGCGTATCCCTGACGACGAGATCCTGCACCACCGCCGTATGGCCGCCTTAACGTTACTTCAGAAGCACATCCATCAGCGTAATCTGACCGTGATGCTTGACAGGCTGGTGGCTATTCTCACAAATGAATATCTCTCTTCATCACAGGTTATCTCGCTGGTAAACTACATGGTGCAGGCGGGCGAGGTGTCGGATGCGCACGCCTTAATCCATAAGCTGGCACAGCGGGTGCCGCAACACGGAGACGCACTGATGACCATTGCAGAACAGCTGGAACAAAAAGGGATTGAGAAAGGTATCCGTTTGGGCGAACAGCGTGGTCTTGAGAAAGGCAGAAAGGAAGAAGCGCTGAAGATTGCCCGGGTCATGTTAACTAACGGCTTTGACCGCCCTACCGTCATCAAAATGACCGGCCTGAGCGAAAAAGATATCGCGCAACTCCGCCACTGACAGGTTTGCCCAACCTTTTTAGTCCCCGCATCATTCTGTTGCAGACGCTTGCCAGCTCGCCATGCTGGCAGCCTGTCCTTTCTGACGCCGCTCTGTTCTGCGGGGCAGCAGATATTATCCTGTCGCGCTGCTGTTTGCCTGCCTAATCCGGGTGTAAAAATTTCCGCCGCGCTGCGTTTTGCCCCAGTGTCATCGTGTATCATGCCGTTCAGACTGAGTTGAACCCTTCAGGAGAACGGCATGAAGTATATTGGCGCGCACGTCAGCGCATCGGGTGGTGTGGATCAGGCAGTGATCCGCGCGCATGAACTGGAAGCCACGGCGTTTGCGCTGTTCACCAAAAATCAGCGCCAGTGGAAAGCCGCCCCACTCTCGGACGAGACCATTGCTGCCTTTCGCGCTGCCTGCGAGAAATACCACTTTTCATCAGATCAGATTCTGCCTCATGACAGCTATCTGATTAATCTGGGGCATCCGGTTATGGAAGCCCTGCAGAAATCCCGCGATGCCTTCGTGGATGAAATGCAGCGTGCAGAGCAACTGGGCCTGACACTGTTGAATTTTCATCCGGGTAGCCATTTACAGCAGATTGACGAGCTGACCTGTTTAAAACGTATCGCTGAGTCCATCAATATCGCACTGGATCAGACCCGCAACGTCACCGCCGTGATTGAAAACACCGCCGGACAGGGCAGTAATCTGGGCTTTCGCTTTGAGCATCTCGCGACCATTATCGAACACGTTGAAGATAAATCTCGCGTAGGTGTTTGTATTGATACCTGCCATGCTTTCGCCGGCGGATATGACCTGTGCAGCGAAGCAGCCTGTACTGAAACCTTTGCCGAGTTTGATCGCATAGTCGGATTTAATTATCTGCGTGGCATGCACCTGAATGATGCCAAAAGTACGCTGGGCAGCCGGGTTGACCGTCACCACAGCCTGGGAGAAGGCAATATCGGTAAAACCGTATTTAGCTGGATAATGAAGGATTCGCGCTTCGATGGTATTCCGCTGATTCTGGAGACCATCAATCCGGATATCTGGAAAGATGAAATAGCCTGGCTCAAATCAGAGCAACGTTAAAAAAAGGAGCCTGGCGGCTCCTTTTTCCTTTTAAGATCAGGCTTTCGCCAGTTCTTCTTCCGGGCGTTTCAGCACCGCATACCCTAATCCGGCAATAGCTGTGCCGATAACAATCGACAGCAGGTAACCCAGTACCGGGGTAATTGCACCTGGAATCAACAGCACGAACAGGCCGCCGTGCGGTGCCATCAGTTTGGCACCAATCGCCATAGAAGTGGCACCGGTCACCGCACCGCCGACGATACAGCATGGCAGGACGCGCATGGGGTCACGAGCGGCAAACGGAATCGCACCTTCTGAGATAAAGCACAGGCCCAGAACCAGCGCGGCTTTACCTCCTTCCTGCTGACCTTTATTGAATTTACGACGGGCAACCAGCGTCGCCAGCCCCATTGCCAGCGGTGGCACCATACCCGCAGCCATAATGGCGGCCATCGGTGCATAGGTTTGTGAACTCAGCAGACCGACACCGAAAGCGTAGGCAACTTTGTTAACAGGACCACCCATGTCGGTACACATCATACCGCCGAGAATAGCACCCAGCAGGATAGCGTTAGCCGTTCCCATGTGAGCCAGCCAGCTGGTCAGACCGCTCATGATGCCCGCGACGGGTTTACCGACCACATAGATCATCAGCAAGCCGGTGATCAGGCTGGCAAACAGCGGAATGATCAGGATAGGTTTTAACGCTTCCATACTTTGTGGCAGCTTCACTTTGCCGCTAATGAGTTTGGCTGCATACCCCGCAATAAAGCCCGCGATGATGCCGCCAAGGAAGCCCGCGTTGATGCTGGTGGCGATCATCCCGCCAATCAGGCCTGGCGTCAGGCCCGGACGGTCCGCGATAGAGAACGCGATAAAACCCGCCAGTACCGGCACCATCAGGGCAAACGCGCTGCCGCCACCGATTTGCATCAGCGCAGCCGCCAGCGTACCCGGCTCTTTAAACGCCGTAATACCAAACGCAAACGACAGCGCGATACTCAGACCACCAGCCACCACCATCGGCAGCATGTAAGACACGCCTGTTAACAGATGACGGTAAGCGCCTGCTCCGCCCTCTTTTTTCTCTTCCTGATTGCTGTTTTGCGCGCCGGACGGTTTAAACGGCTTCGCTTCAGCAACGGCTTTATCCAGTTCCTGAGCGGTCTTCTTCAGCGCCAGGCCGGTTGAGGTACGGTACATCGGTTTACCCGCAAACTTCGCCAGGTCCACTTCGATATCCGCCGCCACGATCACCAGATCGGCCGCCGCCACTTCTTCTGGCGTAATCGCGTTACCTGCACCAACAGAGCCACGGGTTTCAACTTTTACCCACCAGCCGCGTTTGGTCGCTTCAGCCTGAATAGCTTCAGCCGCCATAAACGTATGTGCTACGCCCGTTGGACAGGCCGTTACGGCAACCACGCGTTTTGGTCCGTTAGCTGACGCTGTTGCAGGGGTTGCAGCCGGAGCGGCTGCGCGGGCCTGCCAGGGTTTCGCTTCGGCTTTCGCACGGTTCAGGAACTGTTCTGGCTCACTGACCGCCTGTTGAACATCGCCCAGCCAGACGGATTTTCCGTTCAGCGCAGCATCGTCAGGCACATGTTGACCGGTGACAATCACCAGTTCGGCTTCCGCCGGGTTTTCTGTTAGCGTCAACCCCGCCTGCGCAGCCGCAGCAGCCAGACGTTGTTTTGCCATGTAGGCAGAGGCCAGTCCTGTTGAAGGATCTTTTATCAGCAGCGTTTTCACTATCGCTCTCCTGCTGTTAGTTAACGGGTTGTAAGTCGACGCGCGCCATCATTGCGGCCAACTGGGTACGATCGGTAACGCCAACGTTGCTCTGGCTCACGGCCATCGCGGCTACCGCAGTAGCCAGACGTAACGTATGTTCACTGGATTCACGCATTAACAGGCCATAAATCAGGCCACCTACCATGGAGTCACCTGCCCCAACGGTGCTGACAACCTCGCACACCGGCGGTTTAGCAATCCATTCACCTGAGGCATTGACCCAAAGTGCGCCTTCTGCACCCAGAGAAATCACCACATGTGCAATGCCCTGCTCACGCAATTCGTGCGCTGCGTTAATCACATCCTGCAACGTAGGGAGTTTACGTCCCGCCCAGATTTCCAGCTCGCGACGGTTGGGTTTGACCAGCCATGGTGCGGCCTTCAGGCCTGCGACCAGCGCTTCACGGCTGCTGTCGAAGATAATGCATGGGCAATGGGTGCGCAGTTCGGTCATCCAGCGGGTAAAGGCGTCAGGATCGACACCTTCCGGCAGGCTGCCGCTGACGCAAACCATGTCGAACTGACCCAGCCAGGTTAATGAATCGCTGGTAAAACGATCCCAGTCCTGCGCGGTCACCCTGAAGCCGGAAAAGTTGAGATCGGTGACGTCCCCGTTTTGCTCGGTGAGCTTGACGTTGATGCGGGTACGGCCATTGACCACCTGAAAGCGGTTAGCAATCCCCAATTCACTGAACAGCTGTTGGAAACCATCCTGGTTATCTTTCCCCAGAAAGCCCCCTACGGTGACATCAATCCCCAGATCTTTCAGCACCTTGGCAACATTGATGCCTTTACCGGCAGCATGCAATCCGGTGGTTTTCACCAGGTTCACTTCACCGCGCTCAATTTCAGGCGTATAGCCGACCAGGTCGTACGCAGGATTCAACGTGATAGTTGCCACACGTCTGGTCATGCTGCCCCCTCACCTAATCCGCTGTTGATTGCTTCTTCGATGGCGTCTAATGCCTGCTGTGCATCATCACCACTGGCAGTGAAACGCAGGCGATGGCCTTTTTTCACGCCCAGCGCGACCACTTTCATCAGGCTGCGTCCGTTCGCCGGTTTGCCGCTGCCGTCGAGGTTCGTAATCGTGATCTCACTGTTAAACTGCTTGATAACGCTCACCAGTGCCGTACCCGGACGCGCATGTAAGCCATGCTCGTTGCGGATCGTGAATTCTGCAGTCAGTTGGTCCGCCTGCTCGTCGACTTCGCTGGTCAGCAGGGCATAGACACCTGCCGCATCCGCTTTTAATAAACGATCGGCCTTATTACTCTGCAGCAACGCGCTGAGGTAGCCCAGCACGTCCAGAGGACGCTCATCAACGGCTGCCACGCTTATCAGCATGTTGACCGGTTCGCCCTGGTGCTCAAACGCGCTCGCTGCGCGGCTGACGGCTACGCCGCTTTGCAGATTGCCTTTACCGCTGTCACTGAGCCAGATGCCCTGTCCCAGACTCAGAGGATGGCGGGACACCACATCCGCGACATAGCTGGCATCAACCACGCCCGCCGCCTGTAAACGCCCGGCATTTAAGGCCTGCAACGTCATCAAATCACGTGCATTGACGTCGAGGGTAATCAGGGAGGTGTCAAAGCTGAACGCCGCGGGCTGCTTCTCACCCATCAGCAGCGCACGCAGATCTTCCGCTGAGGCCGTTTTAAGCTGTTCGGCAACAGAGTCATCACTCAGCACATGCGTAAGCTGACGTAACAAGGCCAGGTGTTCATCGGATTTGGCCGCAATACCAATCGCGACATAGGCGGTCTGATCGTCGCCCCAGGCAATGCCCTGCGGAAACTGAAAGACCTGCACGCCGGTTTTCAGCACCAGATCGCGTGTGTCGGTGGTGCCGTGAGGAATGGCAATACCATTACCCAAAAAGGTAGAGGTCTGCTGCTCACGTGCCAGCATACCGTTGACATAACCTTCCGCCACGTTACCTGCAGCAGTAAGTGCCGCCGCAACCTGACGAATCGCATCTTCTTTATTTTGGGCGCTGGCTCCGGTATGGATGGCCTGCAATTCGAGCTGGAACATAATTCTCCTCGCTTGCTGATTGAATCGTTTCAGCTTACTGGTGTCGAATCTTGCTGTTCGTGCCAGTAAAGGCCGCTACAGCAACGCTGAAACGTTTCAAGAATTGTGCTGAACATGCGTGTCACTGGCAAGAAAATGCGTCAACGACGTAGCAGATCTTTGACGTTACGCACAATTCAGTGAGATCAGAGGATAATCTTAAAAAGCGTGCTGAAGTCTGGGTGACATGAGGTCGATTAACAGGAGGGGAATTTCAGCAACGTCAGCTCCTTGCCATTAATCGCATGCCTCTGCTCTGCTTCAGCGTCAGCAAACACTTTTACAAAGATACGAACAAATTCAGGACGCCATGCAGGCAGGGAGCGATTAACATGCACCAGAGGATAAATTATGCCGTCGACAATACAGCCAGAAATGCGGCGTTTTTAAACAGTGATGATGTCTCAAAAGACAACGAACGCAGCGAAGACGGGAACCTGCACCGGGGAAATCAGGGGGCGGTACTTTGCTCAAGGTGAATCAGATAATCCATCGCATAATGACGGTTACTACCGCACATCTCAACCGATGGCTGTAGTCCGGCGCACACTTTCGGACGCAGAGGCGATCCAAAAATTTTACAGAGGTTATTATCCGCAAGCTGAACGCACCGGGTATTAGCGGGTTTGCCCTGTGGCATTCCCGGAATGGGCGAGGAAATGCTCGGGGCAATACAACATGCGCCACAGTCTGTACGACATTCCATCTTTTACCTCCTCGAACCGCTAAAGCGCGCACGATAACAGAACGTGCCTTACCCTGACATCACCTTTACAGAGAAACAGGCCAGGCGCCGATCGCCGGTCATGCTGTGATGTCGCGTTTGCAACGCCAATGACGTCATGATCCATGATGTATACTGAGGTGGCTTTATCCTGTTAGTCGCCATCAGGCACAAAATTTTTCGCGCTGTCTTGCCTGTTCACGTCCGCGCGAGTAACGTTGCGCGCACTATCACTCTGTCAGCGAGAACCGCAATGCCAAAAGCGAACGAAATCAAAAAAGGAATGGCTGTCACCCATAACGGCAAACTGCTGCTGGTGAAAGACATTGATGTCCAGAGCCCAAGCGCCCGGGGCGCGGCAACGCTGTATAAAATGCGCTTTACCGATGTGCGCACCGGCATGAAAGTAGAAGAACGCTTCAAAGGCGATGAAATTATTGATGCCATTTCGCTGAGCCGCCGCAGCGTCACCTTCTCTTATATTGATGGTGATGAATACGTCTTCATGGACGATGAAGATTACACGCCTTACGCCTTCAAAAAAGAGCAAATAGAAGAAGAACTGCTGTTTATCCCTGAAGGGGGCATTCCCGGTATCCAGGTGCTCACCATGGACGGACAGGTGCTGGCGCTTGAACTACCTCAGACGGTTGACATGGAAATTGTGGACACCTCGCCCGGAATTAAAGGCGCGTCGGCCAGCGCACGCACAAAGCCTGCCGGGATGAGTACAGGCCTGGTCGTGCAGGTGCCCGAATATCTCAGTAACGGTGAGCGCATTCGCATCCATGTGGCAGAGCGCCGCTATATGGGACGCGCCGACTGATCCAGACTGGCGCGTGCGGCATGCGAATATTGTTATACTATAACAATATTCGCATAATGCTTTGCAGGAGCTTCAGGCATGACACGTGTTAACCTCCTTACCGGATTTTTAGGCAGCGGAAAGACCACTACGCTGCTTCACCTGTTAGCGCATAAGCCCGCCGGGGAAAACTGGGCTGTACTGGTCAATGAATTCGGTGAGATAGGTATTGATGGCGCATTACTTGCCAACCGCGGCGCCACGCTAAAAGAGATTCCCGGCGGCTGTATGTGTTGCGTTAACGGACTGCCCATGCAAATTGGGTTGAACAGGCTGTTAAAGCAGAATAAACCCGACCGTTTATTAATCGAACCCACTGGACTCGGCCATCCCCGCCAGCTCCTGACCATGCTGACCTCGCCTGCCTATGAGCCCTGGCTCACGCTTCAGGCGACGCTGACGCTGCTGGATGCGCGCCAGCTTGCCGACCCACGTATCCTCAATAATGAAAACTTTCGCGATCAACTCCTCGCCGCCGACATCATCATTGGCAATAAACGCGATCGCTGGAGTGACCATGATAAGCAGCGCCTGGCACAATGGCGGGAAGCGCATCAGGCCGATCGGCCGTTTGTGGCTACGGAATTTGGCCGTATCCCTCCAGCCTTGCTGGACAAACCGCGAGGCGCGCCGCGCGACATTCCGCATCCTGCACATCACTCTCATTCAACGCCCCCGGGCAGTGGTATTGCGGCAATGCGTCTTGACGGTCAGAGCGCGTGGCGTCGGGCGCTCAATCAGGGCCAGGGTTATGTCGCCTGCGGCTGGCTTTTTGACAATGAAACGGTGTTTGACGCTCAGCCTCTGCTTGAATGGGCGAGGCTTGCCCCTGTAGATCGGGTCAAAGGCTTCCTGCGAATAAAGGAAGGCTCAGTCAGTATCAATCGTCAGGGGGAGGATTTTCATTATGAATTGCTGGACACAACGCCGCCAGACAGCCGTGTTGAGATGATTCATTCCGCACCTGCCGACTGGAATAGTTTACAATCCGCCTTGTTGAAGATTCGTTTAAGCTGACATGGTTATGGTCGGCGGTTATTTTTTTACTGGGGCAGATTTATGCACGCAACACGTCTTGTCACCATCCTCCTGCTTAATGCACTGGGGATGATGCTGTTTTTTTCTTGGTACTTACCGCCTCATCACGGGTTTTGGTTTGAAATTGATAAAGGGATTTTTTTCGCCTTCAATAATGAGATGGTTGCTCACCCGGCGTTTGCCCTGCTGGTTGCCATCACTAATTTTCGCGGCTTTGATGCCGTGTCCTTGCTGGCAATGGGCTTGCTCTATCTGTGGCTGTGGTACCGCGAAACGCCCACCGGTCGACGTCGTATGCTGGCCATTGGCATTACCATGCTTGTGACCGCGGTCGTTCTGAATCAGGCCGGCCATCTGTTGCCGGTCAAACACGCCAGCCCGACGCTGTTTTTTGACGGCGTGCATCGTGTCAGTGAGCTGACCGGCATTCCCGCTAAAGATGCGTCAAAGGACAGTTTTCCCGGCGATCATGGCATGATGCTGATGATCTTTGCGGCATTTATGTGGCGTTATTTTGGCTTTCGCCCGTTTTTAGTCGGCGTGGTTATTGTCGTTTTATTCGCTTTGCCGCGCGTGATGGCTGGCGCGCACTGGTTTACGGATATTACGGTAGGTTCGCTTTCTGTTGTTCTGGTGGGATTGAGCTGGTGGTTATTAACACCGGCAAGTGATTATCTGGTTAATTGGTTTTATCACAAATTACCGGGCAAAAATAAACCCCAAGGGTAATTAATTAGCGAGGGCGGGTTAATGATTAAATTTTAAACCGCCCTTACTTATAAAAAACTCAAAGTAACAATTAGCACGCTAACAAAAAATCACGCTGAAGCCGATGATATTACAGGATTTATCCTGTCTGATGAAAGCCAGCCGCGCCGCCGCCCTCCCCGCAACCCGCACTATGCCTGGAATTAGCGTCTGTTTTCCCCTTTCATCCTGTTATTACACTTGCATTCCTGTTGATAAAGTGAACAAGTCATTTAAGTTTGATAAGTATCAAAAAAACCTATCAGAATTTGATTAAAAGCACTCGCCACGGCCTCGGGAATCGGTTAATCTCGGTCGCAGTGAGAAAGAAGTCGCGGTATTAAGCATTCTTTAACAGATAAATTGTGGTGATTTACACATTTTTATAATTAAAGCGTTGTCTTGTTCTGGCTGGCTTATTAATCTCATTCCGTTTTGTCATCTGGCTGGCGACAATCTTGTCGTAAGGACTTCGAAGGAAAACCCGAATAATGGTCAAGTCTCAACCAATACTGAGATATATCTGGCGGATAGCGCCCGCTCTGGCGCTGGCAACACTCCTCTCAGCTTGTAGCAGTACCCATAACGCAAAAATCGAGAATCATGAAGTTAACAACCAGAATGGTTTTTTACTTCAAGCGTCTCAGGATGAGTTCGAAGAGATGGTGCGTAATGTCGATGTTAAGACACGCATCATGGATCAATACGCGAGCTGGAAAGGTGTACGTTACCGTCTTGGCGGTGATACTAAACGCGGCATTGATTGTTCCGCTTTCGTACAGCGTACTTTTCGTGAACAATTTGGATTAGATCTTCCTCGTTCGACCTCCGAACAGCAGGGAACAGGGAAAGAAATCGCACGCAGCAGACTGCGCCCGGGTGACTTAGTCCTCTTCCGTGCAGGTTCCACCGGCCGTCATGTTGGTATCTATCTTGGCAACGACAACTTTGTTCATGCCTCGACCAGCAACGGCGTGATGATCTCCAGCCTTAATGAAGATTACTGGAAAAAACGTTATCGCGAAGCACGTCGGGTATTAAGTCGAAATCCGAGCTAGTGTAGAACGAACGTCCTCTCAGCCAGAGAAAAAAGAACGCTGCCTATGCAGCGTTTTTTTTTCTGAATCCAGCGAATCAACGTAAAAAAATACTTGTTTATCAAAATAATAACGAGACATTACTAACTGACTCGTTATATTCTCAAACGCGAAAATGTGTGCGATTGTGCATCATTTAGTTTTGTATTTTGATCAGGGGAAGCACTTCATGCCATTGTCGCGGGCGCTGATACGCCAGGCAACTTATCCTCGTCGCATCGCGTGGAAGAGCGCGATTGTTGGTAGTTTGTTTTTCTTGTTGTTAACGTCTGTTTTGCTTATTCAGACCCAGCACCATCGCAAGCAACAACACAAGCAGTTGCTCATCGACAGCAGCACCGATTTTCAGCACAGCGTGAACGCCCTTATTTCAGATACCCTCATTCCGCTGCTTCCCTTAGTTAAGTCTGAATGCTACATCGTTAATCACGAATTAACCGCGCGTGCAGCCTTTGCGGGTGACATACGCGCCATTATCCTGGTTAAAGACGGTAATGCCTTTTGCTCCTCGGCGACGGGCAGTTTCTTTCAGCCGCTCAGCGCGCTCTCACCGCGCACCGATCCTACACGTGAACGGGATATTCGTTTACTGCCCGGAACGCCAATGCAGCCAACAAAACCGGCGCTGGCCATCTGGATCAAACAACCTGGCACCCAGCAGTCAGGCCTGTTTGTCACGCTGAATGTCAGCCTGTCACCTTATCAACTCAAAGCGTCATCTCACCCCGAAATTACCGGTATCGCGTTACTTGCGCATAATACTGCCCTGACAAGCTGGCAGCCCACGCTGGTGCGAAATCACCTGATCCCCTCACCCCTTATGCAGACGCCAATGGACGGATTGCCGTTTCAGTTTGCACTTTATGGTTCAACCTTATCGGCGAGCGACTACCAAACGATCATGCTGATTAGCCTGTTGTTTGCGTTAATTGTCAGCGGGATGAGCTGGGTGTTACTGTCCCGGGTGCGCCGTCCCGGTAAAGAAATCACGATGGGCATTCGACGTGGCGAGTTTCATGTTGAATATCAGCCCATCATCACAGCAGCAGACAGGCAATCGTACGGCATTGAGGCGCTGCTTCGCTGGACGCACCCTTCAGGCGAAGCAATCTCACCCGACATTTTTATCAGTTATGCCGAAGCGCAAAACCAAATCATTCCCCTGACCCGGCACCTTTTTGAGCTGGTTGCACGTGATGCACATCTACTGCGCCACACGCTGCCGAAAGGAACCTGCATCAGTCTGAATATTTCGCCGCTGCATCTGGGTGCCTGCAGCTTTCGCGATGATGTGCTGTACTGGCAGGACAGCATGCCGCACGATCACTTTCAGTACGTTTTTGAGATTACTGAACGTGCTGTGGTGGAAAACAGTAACGCGGCCGCACTGTTTAACTGGCTTCATCAGCGCGGAATTAAAATTGCGGTGGATGATTTCGGTACCGGGCACAGTGCATTAATCTATCTTGAAAAGTATGCGTTTGATTATCTGAAGATTGACCGTGGGTTTGTTCAAAGTATTGGCACCGAAACGATTACCTCGCCCGTACTGGATACAGTCTTACAGCTGTCAAAGAAACTGAATTTGATGAGCGTGGCGGAAGGCGTTGAGACGGATGAGCAGGCAAGCTGGCTGATCAACCGTGGCGTGACACATTTGCAGGGCTATCTGTTTAGCCGCCCGCTACCGCCCGAACAGGTCAAGGCGTTCTTTCTGCGCCAGACCAGCCAGTCCATCAGCCTGTAACACCGCTGCGGTGTCAAAACGTACAGGAGACCGCCCTCTTTATGCCGTTCCGCTATGTTGTTTTGCTGCTGTGCTGCTGGTTGACCAGCCCGCTTTACGCCAGCTCGGTTCAGGTCAGTTACACATTTGCTCAGTTGGGCACGCCGAAGTATGCCGTGGACTTTCATCATTACGACTATGTGAACCCTGACGCGCCGAAGGGCGGCAAAATGGTTCAGGCTGTGCCCGGCACCTACGACAATTTCAACCGCTACGCATCGCGCGGCAATCCGGCGGCGGGCACCGGCACACTGTATGACAGCTTATTTACCACGTCGGATGATGAACCCGGCAGTTACTATCCGCTGATTGCCGAATCCGCCCGTCATCCCGCTGATTTTCGCTGGATAGAGATCACCCTCAACCCGCGTGCGCGATTTCACGATGGCTCTGCCATTACCGCTGAGGATGTCGCGTTTACGTTTCACACATTCATGACCGAAGGCGTGCCCCAGTTTCGTCTCTATTATCGCGGCGTGACGATGGAGGCGGTTAACCGTCTGACGGTGCGTATTACGTTACCGGCACCCGACAAAGATTTGATGCTGAGCTTACTATCGCTGCCGGTGATATCGCATACCTTCTGGCAGAATAAAAAGTTTAACGAACCGCTCAGTCAGCCTCCTCTGTCGAGCGGACCTTACCGCATCAGCCGCTGGAAGCTGGGCCAGTTTATTGAGTACAGTCGCGTGAAGGACTACTGGGCAGCTGATTTGCCAGTCAACCGCGGTCGCTTTAATTTTGACGTCATGCGTTACGACTATTACCTGGATGATAACGTGGCGTTTGAGGCGTTTAAGGCCGGCGCTTTCGACCTGCGAGAAGAGACGTCCGCGAAAAAATGGGCAACGCAGTACCGTGGCCGTCACTTTGACGATCAGCAGATTGTGAAAGAATCTATGCCCAATACCGCGTCAATTGATACGCGCTGGCTGGCGCTCAATAATCAAAAACCCCTGTTTCAGGATCGACGGGTACGCCAGGCGATGGCGCTGGCCTTTGATTTTGAATGGATGAATAAAACGCTGTTCTATCATGCTTATAAACGTACCAGCAGCTATTTCCAGAATACAAACTATGCTGCACAGGGCCAACCTGATGCCGCACAGCAACGGCTACTCACCCCTTTCCGTGCGCAGTTACCGCCGGACATCTTTACCGACGCCTGGGCACCCCCGACAACCCATGGCAGCGGTTACGATCGCACGAACCTGCTTAAAGCCATGTCCCTGCTGAACCAGGCTGGCTGGCATGTTAAAAACCAACGCCTGGTGAACGATAAGAACGGAAAACCCTTTACGGCAGAGCTGCTGTTGCCCGGTGGCACCAACAGCGAATGGGCCCTTCCCTATCAGCATAACCTTTCCCGCCTGGGGATCACTTTAACGCTGCGTCAGATTGACAGCTCTCAGT
The DNA here is from genome assembly GCF_004364735.1 of Pantoea sp. PNA 14-12. NCBI lineage: Bacteria > Pseudomonadati > Pseudomonadota > Gammaproteobacteria > Enterobacterales > Erwiniaceae > Pantoea > Pantoea sp. PNA 14-12. Next base: position 280,546 of record NZ_SOAJ01000002.1, read on the forward strand.
ATCTGCGTCGCCTGCGCAGCGGCGACTATGATATGGTCAGCACGGTGTATCTCGCGATGCCAACGCCCTCACGTAACCTGCAGGCTAGCTGGCAGTCGGACTATATTCAGTCCTCGTGGAACAGCGCCAGGGTTCAGGATCCCGTCGTTGATCACTTCGTTAAAGCGATTGTCGACCATCAGGGTGATGCCGACGCCTTGCTGCCACTGGGGCAGGCGCTGGACCGCATTTTGCTGTGGAATGCGTACATGATCCCGATGTGGTACAGCGCCGACCAGCGCCTTGCCTTTTGGAATAAATTTTCCCATCCTGCGAGGAAACCTGATTACAGTACGGGACTGGATAACTGGTGGTATGACGTCAGTAAAGCCGGCCGCCTGCCTGCTAACCGACGCTGAGGACATCCTGTGGCAATGTACTTTTTTCGCCGACTGTTACTGATCATTCCGACCTTGTGGGCCATTATCACACTCAACTTTTTCATTGTGCAGATCGCGCCCGGCGGTCCGGTTGATCAGGCGCTGGCGAACATTCAGTTTGGCCAGACCAGCGGCATGCCCGGCGCAGGCGGCGCTGACAGCAGCGGAACGCGGGCCAGCCTGAACCGCTCAACGCCTGGCGATAATCAGTATCGCGGCGCACGTGGTCTGGACCCGGAAGTGATCGCCGAAATTGAAAAGCGTTACGGTTTCGACAAACCCATCGGGCAGCGCTATCTTTCGATGCTGTGGAACTACCTGCGCTTTGACTTTGGTGACAGCCTGTTTCGCAGTGCGTCTGTGTTGCAACTGATTAAAGAGAGTTTACCGGTATCCATCAGCCTCGGCCTGTGGAGCACACTGATTATCTATCTGGTGTCGATTCCGTTAGGGATAAAAAAGGCCGTGCGGAATGGTAGCCCGTTTGATATCTGGAGCAGCACGTTCATCATCATTGGCTACTCGGTGCCCGCTTTTCTGTTCGGTATTATGCTGATAGTCCTGTTTGCCGGCGGCAGCTATTTCGACTGGTTTCCCCTGCGCGGGCTGACCTCGCCGCAGTTTGCTACCCTGCCCTGGTACGGCAAGGTGGGGGATTATCTCTGGCATATTGCGCTTCCGGTGCTGGCTACGGTCATTGGCGGTTTTGCTACTTTAACCATGCTGACCAAAAATGCGTTTCTTGATGAGATTCGCAAACATTACGTCGTCACCGCCCGGGCTAAGGGGGTTTCCGAGCGCCGTATCCTGTACCACCACGTGTTCCGCAATGCGATGCTGCTGGTAATAGCCAGCTTCCCCGCCACCTTTATCAGTATGTTTTTTACCAGCTCGGTCCTGATTGAGGTGATGTTCTCGCTGAATGGTTTAGGTCTGCTGGGATTTGATGCCACCGTCCAGCGGGATTATCCGGTGATGTTTGGTACCCTGTATATTTTCACCCTGATTGGGTTGCTGATGAATATCCTGAGTGATTTGACCTACACGCTGGTTGATCCTCGTATCGATTTTGAGAGGCGATAATGCAGATTTCGCGTTTAAACCAGCAACGCTGGCAGCGCTTCCGGCATCATCGACGCGGCTACTGGTCGCTGTGGATTTTTCTGTTTATCTTTGTTCTTTCCCTGTGTGCCGAGCTGGTTGCCAACGACAAGCCGCTGCTGGTGCACTATCAGCACCGCTGGTACGCGCCCCTGTTTTTTAACTACAGCGAAACTGACTTCGGCGGCGACTTTGCGACGGCAGCCGATTATCAGGATCCCTGGCTGCAACAGCGGCTGGAAAAAGCGGGTTGGGCGCTCTGGGCACCCATTCGCTTTGGAGCCAATACCCTCAATTTTGCGTCACAGGTGCCTTTCCCTTCACCTCCCTCGCGACAAAACTGGCTGGGTACTGACGCCAACGGTGGCGACGTGCTGGCGCGGTTGCTGTACGGTCTGCGTATTTCGCTTCTGTTCGGTCTGCTGCTTACGCTGTTTTCCAGCGTCATCGGTATCGTCATTGGCGCAATACAGGGCTACTTTGGCGGCAGAACAGATCTGATAGGACAACGACTTACAGAAGTCTGGTCCGGTATGCCTTCGCTGTTTTTACTGATTCTGCTGTCCAGCGTGGTTCAGCCCAGCTTCTGGTGGCTGCTGCTGGTGACCGTGCTGTTTGGCTGGATGAGCCTGGTCAGCGTGGTCCGAGCCGAATTTTTGCGTACCCGCAACTTTGACTATATTCGCGCGGCGCAGGCGCTGGGCGTCAACGACACACGCATCATGCTGCGGCATATGCTGCCGAATGCGATGGTCGCTACGCTGACCTTTCTGCCTTTTATTCTGTGCGGGTCGATTACCACGCTGACGTCCCTCGATTTTCTGGGTTTTGGCTTGCCCATCGGTTCGCCTTCGCTGGGTGAACTGCTGCTGCAGGGAAAAAATAATTTGCAGGCACCGTGGCTGGGTTTATCTGGCTTTTTTACGCTGGCGATACTGCTGTCGCTGCTGATTTTCATTGGTGAAGCCGTACGCGACGCCTTCGATCCCAGTAAAGGAGTCTGAATGGACGCGCCACTGCTTGCCGTTAATCACCTTTCCATCGCCTTTCGTCAGGGCAAACAGCTGCATCAGGTCGTGAAGGATGTTTCACTGTGCGTTGAGGCGGGAGAAACGCTGGCGCTGGTAGGCGAATCCGGCTCGGGTAAAAGCGTCACGGCCCTGTCAGTCATGCGGCTCCTGCATGAGGCCGCCGTCGTCTATCCGCAGGGAGAGATTCTGTTCGCCGGTGAGAACCTGTTAACGGCTTCAGAGCAGCGCCTTCGCGGACTGCGTGGCAACCAAATGGCGATGATTTTTCAGGAACCCATGGTTTCTCTCAATCCGCTGCACAGCATCGAAAAACAGCTGTACGAAGTTCTGTCTTTGCATCGCGGGCTGCGGCGGGAAGCGGCACGGGCAGAGATTATTCGCTGTCTGGATCGCGTCGGTATTCGCCAGCCCGCCTCGCGACTCAATGATTTTCCGCACCAGCTCTCCGGCGGTGAACGCCAGCGCGTCATGATCGCCATGGCGCTGCTCACCCAACCGAAGCTGTTGATTGCCGATGAACCGACGACCGCACTGGATGTCACGGTACAGGCGCAAATCCTTACCCTGCTGCGTGAACTGCAACAGGAACTGAATATGGGGATGCTGTTTATTACGCATAACCTGAACATCGTTCGTCAACTGGCGGATAACGTGAGCGTCATGCGCGCCGGTCAGGTGGTGGAGCACAACCGCAGCGCGGTTTTGCTTCGTCAGCCGCAGCACGCTTACACTCAGCAACTCCTTGCGGCCAATCCGGAAGGCCGCGCCGTGCCGCTCGCGGCCGAATCTCCTGTGATGCTGAACGTGGCGCATTTGCGCGTCACTTTCCCCCTGCATCAGGGGCTGTTTAAGCGTAAAACGGGCGAAAAGATTGCCGTCAACTCGATCAGTTTTCGCCTGAAACGCGGGGAAAGCCTGGGGCTGGTGGGCGAATCCGGTTCGGGGAAAAGCACCACCGGGCTGGCCCTGCTGCGACTGATAGCCGCTCAGGGCGAAGTCTGGTTTGATCATCAGCCGCTGCATCAACTGTCACGTAAACAGCTGTTGCCGCTTCGCCGCCGTATTCAGGTAGTGTTTCAGGATCCTGACTCTGCGCTTAATCCACGCATGACCGTCCTGCAAATTATCGCCGAAGGGCTGGCGGTGCATTTTCCGCAGTTGAGTGCGGCACAGCAGGAAGAGCGGGTTATCGCGGTGATGGCAGAAGTCGGGCTGGACACGGAGAGCCGCCATCGTTATCCGGCAGAGTTTTCGGGCGGACAGCGGCAGCGAATCGCTATTGCACGCGCACTGATTCTGGAGCCTGAACTGCTGTTGCTGGATGAACCCACATCATCGCTGGATCGCTCGGTCCAAAAACAGATTCTGGATCTGCTGCGTGGGCTGCAACAGCAACGTCAGCTCAGCTATGTGTTTATCAGCCACGATCTGGAGGTGGTTCGCTCGCTCTGCCATCAGCTGATCGTCCTGCGACAGGGAGAGGTGGTGGAACAAGGTGACTGTGAAACGTTATTCGCCGCCCCACAGCAAGCCTATACTCGCGAGCTGCTCAGGTCAGTGGCGCTCAGCGACCAATAAAGGTCTCCGCAATCGCAACGCCCTGGTTTTTCAGACAGCAGTTAGTGGCGCTTTCATCACAACGGCGGATAAAAAGACAGGGTTGCCCTTCGCACTCGGCAATTTTGCCATCGACCTGAATGGCGGTCAGCATGTCTTTCAGTTCATGCAAAATCTCCCAGGCGGGCACGCCATCATGGCTTATCAGACGAAGCGCGATAACATCGTGCTCTTCTGAATCCGTATCGTCAGTCTCAATCACGCTATGACGATCGCTCAACCAGCGAAACCGCTGGGGTAAACGATGCACCACCGAAAGTTGCAACATAGTGATCAGTATCTCCAGAGAATGCAGCCAATTCACCACCAACGGTATCAGCATCGCGCGCCGAACCTGTCATGCGCGTTATCTGCCAAATTGCGAGTTGAATCTCATTTTGGGCTATATGTACCGCGTTTAATGATAACTAACAATCATTTTAGACCCAATGTGATTACTTTATTTGCTATTTTTTTTCACAAATAAGAAACATTATTGTCTTTGCAGGTCAGGACAGGCGACAGCGAAGGCTGCCGCCTGCTTAGCGGGCGGCAGAATGCGGACGTGACGCGTAGAGAAAGAGCGCAACGGAGAGCGTTGCACAGAGCGCAATGGTGCCCACCATAGGCCAGGCACTGTTAAAGCTGAACAGGGAGAGCAGCGCACCGGCCAGTGCGCCTACGCCGAAACGTAGCGTGCCCGCCAGTGAAGACGCCGTACCGGCCATGTGCGGAAATTCATCCAGAATTACCGCCATGGCATTTGATGACACCATGGACACACAGCCGATAAACATGGCGATACCGAAGACCAGCGGCAAAAACCCCAGATCAAACGCGCTGACCACCAGCAACCAGATGCCCATCGCAAACTGCACCAGTAACCCAAAACGGAACAGGGTGACAGGGCCAAAACGGCGCACCGCGCGGCTGTTAATCAGGGTCATGATGAACAAAAACACGATATTCAGGCCAAAATAATAGCCAAAGCTTTGCGGCGAAATATGATTGAGCTCGATGTAAACAAACGGGCCCGCATTGAGAAAGGTAAACAGTCCCGCAAAGGAGAACCCGCTCGACAGCATATAGCTGAACGCCCGTTTATGGCGAAATAAAGCCACAAAATTCCCTAGCGTCGTGCGCAGATGAAAACGCTGGCGCTGCGCAGGCTTCAGCGTTTCCCGAATCTGGGTCGCGACCAGAACGGTGGTAATCAGCGCGGCTATCGAGAGTGTCCAGAAAATGGCGTGCCAGCTCCAGAGCAACAGCAGCCAGCCACCGATAATGGGGGCCAGCAGCGGCGCAATGGTGGTGATTAACATCACGAAGGACATCATGCGCGAAAACTCCTCTTTCGAGTAGCTGTCGCGCATCAGGGCATTTATCACGACACTGGCAGCCGCAGCGGACAGGCCGTGCAAAAAACGCATCGCGATAAGCTGTTCTATTGACTGAGAAAGCGCGCAGGCTGCCGCCGCACAGGCAAATATCAGGGTGCCCAGCGTTATCACCGGTTTGCGACCATAGCTGTCGGCCAGCGGACCGTAGATCAACTGCCCAATGGCGAACCCCAGAATATAAAGATTGAGCGTCATCTGTACGCTGCCTGCGGATACCGCAAACTGACGCGCAATTTGTGGCATGGCAGGCAGATACATATCTATCGACAATGGCATCAACATCGCTAACAGGCCGAGAATGATCACCAACCCCATTGGCGAATTTTTTTCCTTGCGCACCGGCTTTCTCGCTATTTCTGTTTCAGTTCGTCAGGCAAGCCAATGCTGGCTATCTCTTCTTCTGTTAACGGGCGGTATTCTCCCGGTTCCAGGTCCTCGTCCAGGACGATGGCGCCAATGCGCTCACGGTGTAACTCCACCACCCGATTCCCCACGGCGGCGAACATGCGTTTGACCTGGTGATAGCGCCCTTCGCTGATCGTCAGCAGGACTTCCGTCGGTGTGATGATCTCAAGCTGTGCGGGTTTGGTCAGGCTCTTTTCGTTATGCAGTTGTACACCTGCGCTGAACTGCGCAGCGGTATCGTCGCTTACCGGCGCTTCAAGCGTCACACGGTAGGTTTTCTCACAATGGTGACGCGGTGAAGTGATACGGTGCGACCACTGTCCGTCGTCCGTCAGCAGCACTAATCCGGTCGTATCAATATCCAACCGGCCTGCGGCGTGCAGTTTGAATGCCATCGGTTCTTCGATGAAATAGACGATGGTAGGATGATCGGGATCGTCCGTGGAGCAGACATAGCCCTGCGGTTTATTCAGCATGAAATAGCGCGGCCCGGTCTGCATCTGAAGCACGTTGCCGTCATACTCGACCTCGTGATCGGGCTGGAGTTTGAACGCGGTATCGCGCACCACCTCACCATTAACGGTGACACGTTGACCACGGATTTCACGTCCGGCTATAGCACGGCTGATTTCCAGTTGCTGAGAAATGAATTTGTCGAGTCGCATGAATGTGTTTTGCCTGTTACTGCGGAGGGAAACTAAAACGGCGTTATTAACCGTTGAAAAAGTCTGGGAAGTATAGCCTGAACGGCGTCTCTCTGACAGCGCGTTTATAGACGATTCGTGGCATAATTGCAGCAGGTTTTCCAAAAGTGAGCAGCATGTCTTTTACTTTACGTCCCTATCAACAGGAAGCGGTAGATGCCACCGTCGCCCACTTCCGGCGTCATCATGAACCTGCCGTGATAGTGCTGCCCACCGGGGCCGGAAAAAGCCTGGTGATCGCGGAACTGGCACGCCTGGCCCGCGGCCGGGTGCTGGTGCTGGCGCATGTCAAAGAGCTGGTGGCGCAAAATCACAGCAAGTATCAGGCTTACGGCCTGGAGGCTGATATCTTTGCGGCAGGCTTACAGCGTAAAGAGAGTCAGCGAAAAGTCGTGTTTGGCAGCGTGCAGTCCGTTGCGCGAAACCTCAGCCTGTTTGACAGCGCCTTTTCGCTGGTGATCGTGGATGAGTGTCACCGCATTGGTGACGACAAAGAGAGCCAGTATCAACAGATTTTTACGCATCTGCGTCAGCACAATCCCAACCTGCGTTTACTGGGCTTAACGGCCACACCGTTCCGTCTGGGCAAGGGCTGGATCTACCGTTTTCATTATCACGGAATGGTGCGTGGCGACGAAAAAGCCCTGTTCCGCGACTGCATCTATGAACTGCCCCTGCACTATATGATTAAGCACCAGTTTCTGGTGCCCCCTGAACGGCTGGATATGCCGGTGGTGCAGTATGATTTCAGCCGCCTGACCGCGCAGGCGAATGGCCTGTTTAGCGAAGCCGATCTGAACCGGGAACTTAAACAGCAGCAGCGTATTACCCCACAGATCATTCGTCAGGTTGTGGAATTTGCCGACGATCGCCAGGGCGTGATGATTTTTGCTTCCACGGTCGAACACGCACGGGAAATTCTGAGCCTGCTGCCGGAAAACAGCGCGCTGGTCTCGGCGGAAACCCATGCCAAAGACCGCGATGCCCTGATCGCCGCCTTTAAAGCCCAGCAGCTTAAATTTCTGGTGAACGTCGCCGTGTTAACGACCGGCTTCGATGCGCCGCATGTGGACCTGATTGCCATCCTGCGTCCCACGGAATCGGTCAGCCTGTATCAACAGATTGTTGGGCGTGGTCTGCGTTTGTCTCCCGGCAAGAAGGACTGCCTGATTCTGGACTATGCCGGTAATCCCCACGATTTGTTTACGCCCGAAGTGGGGACGCCAAAAGGGAAAAGCGACAATGAGCCCGTGCAGGTGTTTTGCCCTGCCTGCGGTTTCGCCAACACCTTCTGGGGCAAAGCCACAAGCGATGGCATGGTGATTGAGCACTTCGGCCGGCGATGCCAGGGCGTTTTAGAGGACGACGAGGGCGAGCGTGAACAGTGCGACTACCGTTTCCGCTTTAAAAACTGCCCGGAGTGCAACGCAGAGAACGACATTGCCGCGCGTCGCTGCCGCGAATGCGACAAGATTCTGGTCGATCCTGACGATATGCTCAAAGCCGCCCTGAAACTGAAAGATGCCCGGGTTCTGCGCTGCGGTGGCATGACCCTGGAACAGGGCCGCGATGAAAAAGGCGAATGGCTCAACGCTACCTACTTCGATGAAGACGGCACCAGCGTCAGCGAGCGCTTTCGCCTGCAAACCCCTGCACAGCGCAAGGCCTTCGAACAGCTCTTTATGCGCCCGCACCAGCGCGCACCCGGCGTGCCGCTGGGCTGGCAAACCGCCGCCGATGTGCTGGCCTTACAGCCGCTGCTGCGTCATCCCGATTTTGTTGTGGCGCGCGCCAAAGGCCGCTTCTGGCAGATTCGCGAGAAGCTGTTTGACTATCAGGGCCGTTTCCGCCGGGCCAATGAACTCCGCTAGGTCGTATTAGCGTTTGCCCCGGTGGGGGATTACGGCTATAATGCCGCCCGCTTTTGCATGTGCATCAGCGGTGTTGAATAACCCTTCTGTTACTGGGTCGCCTGTAGCAGAAATTATAAAGAGACGTATTAATGTTCACTATCAATGCAGTAGAACGTAAAGAGCAGGGTAAGGGTGCGAGCCGCCGCCTGCGCGCAGCAAACCGTTTCCCGGCCATCATCTATGGTGGTTCAGAAGCGGCTGTTTCTATCGACCTTGACCACGACCAGGTAATGAACCTGCAAGCGAAGCCAGGCTTCTACGAAGAAGTTCTGACGCTGGTTGTTGATGGTAAAGAAACCAAAGTTAAAGTGCAGGCTGTTCAGCGTCACCCGTTCAAGCCAAAACTGCACCACATCGACTTCGTTCGCGCTTAATCGCCGGGTGAGTTGAAAGTAGAAGGGCCGGTTGCGAAACCGGCCCTTTTATTTTGTCTGCGGTCAGCCGGAACGCCGTGTCCGGCTCGCCATTACTTACTGCTGGTACGGCGCTGTAGCTGTTCGCGCAGGTTGGGCGGCGTGCCCTTGATGGTCAGGGTATCCGTCACCGGGTCCCAGAAAATGCGCTCGCCAAGCAGCATGGCATCAAAATTTAGCGTCAGCCCCCCGCCGCTCCCGGCAAATTTGGTTAACTGACGTAAGGTGCTGCGGTCGGCCGGGAAATGTTCTTCCAGTTCATAGCCCTGCTCCTGGGTAAAGGCTTCAAACGTTTTATCCCCCAGCGGTGGCAGTTCGCCAGACAGCGCCTTCAGCGCAATCTCTTCGCCTGCCTGAAGTTGCTCATTACAGTAGCTGTAAACCTGCTGGCGATAATTTTGCCGCTCATTTTTATCCAGATTCGACTCGTCACAGTAATCATCTACCGCCTGTAACAGGCCACGGTTTTGTGCTTTGGTATCCAGGCCGACTTCCGCGCCCAGGAAATCCATAAAGAAATCGGCCACTTTGCGCCCGACCCGGCCGCGCAAAAAAGTCAGGTAACGGGTGGATTCCGGATTGGTTTCCCATTCGGTGAGATCGATACGTGCCACGATATCCGCATGATTGATATCCAGATAGTGTGTGCTACTGATATCCATTTGTTCGTTGACGCGCATACTGGACTGGCTGTTCAATACCGCCACCAGTAAATACTCTACCGCCAGGTAACGATACTGAATAAACAGCACCACGCCGCCTTCTGCAAAGGGATATTTTGCCAGTTCATCACGCAGGCGTCCGGTTGCCGCCCGGCTGAAGGCGAGGAAATCATCATGTCCTTTGCGGCAGTTACGCAGCGCCTCGGCCAGTTCACTTTCCGCATTAAACAGCCCGTAAGCTTTACTCTTCGCACTGTAAACACGGTGCAACTCTTCCGCCATTGCTTCGACCGTGCTGGTGGCCGGCAGTAACGAATCACGCAACACCAGCTCTAGCTGATTTTCATCACGTTTAATTAACTGATGCAAGGCAATCTGGTCGATATCCAGACTCATGGTAAACTCCTCCTGGTAGCACAGGCGCGTATTCAAACACCGCCAGCAGCAGCTTTCAACTCTCTGCATAACGCAGACCGGATGCTTTCGATAAATTTGCGGAAAAAAGTGCGTTGTTCCGGTACTATATCGCCTTTTGAGACGAGATAAGTTTTCGCTATGCCACAATCATCCCGTTACAGCGACCAACGCGTTGAACAACTCCTCGCGGAAATGGCGCAGGTTTTGCAAAAAGACCAGGCTCCCACCGATCTCTCCCTGATGGTTCTGGGGAACATGGTAACCAACCTGATTAACAGCGATGTTGCGCCTGCGCAACGCCGCGCTCTGGCTCGTTCTTTTGCTGATGCGCTACAGGCGTCGGTAGACGACAGTACTCATTAATTTGCCGGTCTGACGTAAAACTATGGTAACCAACCGACAGCGCTACCGCGAAAAAGTCTCCCAGATGATTAGCTGGGGACACTGGTTTGCTCTGTTTAATATCTTTTTCGCGCTCATTTTGGGTAGCCGCTATTTGTTGGTTGCCGACTGGCCTGCCTCCCTGGCGGGACGTATCTATGCGTACAGCAGTTGGATTGGCCACTTCAGCTTTATTGTCTTTGCCGCCTATTTACTGATTATTTTTCCGCTGACGTTCGTCGTTATGTCGCAACGTCTGATGCGGGTCCTGTCGTCGGTGGTGGCCACGGCAGGACTGACACTGCTGATGGTCGACAGCGCGGTATTTAACCGTTTCCATCTTCACCTTAATCCGGTGGTATGGGAACTGGTGATCAATCCTGATCAAAGTGAAATGGCGCGCGACTGGCAGTTGATGTTTATCGGCGTGCCGCTGATTTTTCTGGTGGAAATTTTGTTTGCCACCTGGAGCTGGCAGAAGCTACGTAGCCTGAACCGCCGCTCTTTTGGCAAACCGCTGGCGGCCCTGTTTATCTGCGCCTTCTTTGCCAGCCACCTGATGTATATCTGGGCGGACGCCAACTTCTACCGCCCTATTACTATGCAACGCGCCAATCTGCCGCTCTCCTATCCAATGACCGCGCGACGTTTCCTGGAGCGCCACGGCTTACTGGATGCGCAGGAATATCAACGCCGCCTGGTACAGCAAGGCGATCCCGAAGCGGCGGCCGTGCAGTATCCGCTGAGCGATATCACCTTTGCGGATAAAGGTACGCGCGATAACCTGTTAGTGATCACGGTGGATGGCCTGAACAGCGCCAACACCGACACGGCGCTGCCCGCGCTAGGCGCGTTTGCCCGTCAGAACGTGCGCTTCACGCAGCACTTCAGCGCAGGCGATAACGCTGAAAGAGGGCTGTTTGGCCTGTTCTATGGTATTTCACCCAGCTATATGAACGGCGTGCTGGCGCAACGTACGCCTTCTGCCCTGCTGACGGCGCTGAGCACGCAGGGCTATCAGTTTGGTTTGTTCTCTTCTGACGGCTTCAACCAGCCGTTGTACCGTCAGGCGCTGTTGTCAGATTACTCGCTGCCTGCCAGCGGCGATCAGCCCAATGCCAGCACCGTATCGCAATGGCAAAACTGGCTGAGCACGCAAAAAGTTGACGGCACGCCATGGTTCTCCTGGCTGGCCCTGAACGGACCGGATATCAGCGGCAACAATGACAAAACCCGCCAGCGCAGCTATCTGCGCCAGGCACCGGCACTAAATGAACAGATTCAGGCGATCCTCACCACGCTACAGCAGCGTGATTTGCTGAAAAACACCGTGGTCGTGATTACCGCACAGCACGGTATCGCGCTGGAGGGCGATCCGGATAACGAGGGAAATCGCCAAAACCTGCAGGTGCCGCTGGTGATTCACTGGCCGGACACGCCCGCACAGACGGTGACGCGCCTTTCCGATCATCAGGACGTGATGGTGACGCTGATGCAGCGCTTGCTGCATGTGCGAACGAATCCGGTGAATTATGCGCAGGGTGAAGATCTGTTTGCGGCACAGCGCCGTCATGACTGGGTGACCAGTAGCGAAGACAATAAGCTGGTCATCACCACGCCGAAAGTCACGCTGGTGCTCAACAATAACGGTAGCTATCGCGCCTACGACGCAGACGGCAATACGTTGAAGGATCATAAACCCGAGCTGGCGCTGTTGTTGCAGGTGCTCACAGAAGAGAAGCGTTTTATCGCTAACTGATTAATAATAAGGCAGTTAGGCGTTGGAACGCTTGCATTCGTGCTGATAATCAGTAGACTAGCTCTCCAAAGTTCGGCACGTAGCGCAGCCTGGTAGCGCACTGTCATGGGGTGTCAGGGGTCGGAGGTTCAAATCCTCTCGTGCCGACCAAATTATCCCGAAAAAACCAACCTTTACGGTTGGTTTTTTTATGTCTGTCTCCGGGCCCGCCAACCTGGCCGGCCCGACCTGTATTCAACCCCGCAGATCAATCAGCACCCGGTTCCAGCTCAGCGGCGGCAACGTCACCTGCATCTGACGACGTTCAGCCTCAGTGAGCGTGCGTGACGTTGGCACCACGTTGTCGGGCTGAGCAAAAGTGTTTTTTGCGTCCAGCGCATGACCTGCCAGTATGCTGTGTTCGGCTATCGTCCCTTCACCAAAGTCATCGAGCATAAAGGCCACATCCGCTGCCTCATGCGCGTGCATATTGAGCGCGAAGAAGGCAATTTGCTGTTTCTCTTCGTTGTACACCGCCGCGCTCTGTATCTGCCGGGTTTCGCCGTGCACCGTATTCAGGGTGGGAACATTGGCAAAATAGCGTAAGGCATGCCCTCGCCCGCAATGGCTCACCATCTGGAAAGGCCAGTAGATTGTCTGGCGAATGGCCTCCCCTCCCGGACGGGTAAAGATGGGGGCAATCACATTAACTAACTGGGCCAGAGAAGCCATTTTTACGCGGTCACAGTGATTGAGTAACGAGCACATCAGCCCGCCAAACGTCAGCGCGTCAAGGAAGGTGTAAGACTGTTCAAGTAACGGCGGTGCTTCCTGATAGCGATTAGCGGGATCGGTAAAGTAATCCTGCCAGGGCTCGCCTTCAATGGACCAGATATTCCATTCATCAAACGACAGCATCATTTTTTTATCGCTACGCAGTTTGGCTTTCACATAGTCGGCTGTGGCCGTGATGGTATGAATAAAATCATCCATTCGCTGGAAAGACGCCAGGAAGTCCTGCGGATTGCCGGTGCTGTTTTCAAAATAGTGGTGGCAGGAAAGGTAATCGATCTGATGATAAAGCCCTTCCAGAACGATGCGATCCCATTCCGGATAACTGGCCTGTAACGAGTTTGAACTGCCACAGGCGACCAGCCTGATATCCTGATCGACCCAGCGCATGATTTTTGCCGTTTCTCGGGCTTTTTTCACGTAATCTTCTGCACTCAGTTGCCCGGTTTGCCAGTCACCGTCCATCTCGTTACCCAGGCACCAGAGTTTAAAATTGTACGGCGCTGCCCGACCATGCTGGATACGCAAGTCGCTCAGCGCGGTCCCCGATGCCACATTACAGTACTCAATAAAGTAACCGGCCTCCTGCGGCGTGCCGGTGCCAAGATTTACGGCAATCATGGGCGTCAGCCCATAGCTTTCACACCAGGTCGCGAACTCATCAATGCCAAACTGATTGCTCTCTTTGGTAAGCCATGCGTAATCCAGCCGCACCGGACGCTCAGCTTGCGGCCCAATACCGTCTCGCCAGTTGTAACCAGAGACAAAGTTGCCGCCAGGATAGCGTACGGTGTTAATCCCCAGATCCTGCACCAGGGCCCCCACATCCTGACGAAAACCGTGCCGATCCGCCGTGACATGACCGGGTTCATAAATACCGCTGTAGACCGCACGTCCAAGATGTTCCACAAAAGAACCGTACAGCGCGTCATTGACCTGGCCGATGTAGTTTTGTTTTTGAAAAAAGTACTTAATCATTTTCTCCCCTTCTGTCTTCTCTGTGGCGAACGCGCAGAGGCTCACTCAGGATGCGTCGATAACAGGTCGTCTTCGATGGTTTTCATTTTGGCCGTGGTCAGTATGTAGCGCGTGCGGACCAGCCACACAGAAAGCAGATAACCCACGACCGGAATCCAGACCATCAGCGTATAAATGCCCGCAATCGCGCTAGCTTTTTGAATGGCGACATTGGCCTGATAACCGGTAACCGACAGCACGGCCCCCACCATCGCGCCACTGACGGCCAGCGCAATTTTGAGTGAAAACAGGTTACCGGAGGCACAGATGCCGGACAGACGTTTACCCGTTTTCCAGTCGCCATAGTCATCCACATCGCCAATAAACGACCACAGAATGGGCGCGCCAATCTGATGAATCACTGACAGAACAAAGAACCAGACAAAGACCACCAGCACACTCTGCGCGGGCAGAAAAAAGAACCCGACAGACATCATCAGCGCGATAGCTTTGCATACCTGGTAAACGGTGACTTTGCACCAGCGGTTGGTGAAATACGGTGTGATATAGGAACCCAGAATCCCGGCGACAATCCCGGTGCTCAGAAATAGCGTGGCATAATAATCGTTTAGCCCCATCACGTATTTGGCAAAATAAATACACGCGGCCCCGCGCACAAACGACGGAATACAATCCAGGAACATGGCAAAGACACAGACGACCCACTGATCGTTTTTCATGATTTGCCGGATAATGTTAAAGATGGAATCCCCGGCGTTGCTTTTGGGGATCACGCGCTCCCGTGTCGTAGCCACGCAAAAGACAAACAGGAACAGGGAAATCACGGCAAAAATCGTAATGACCCAAAAGAAGCCCATTTGCCGGTTGCCGTTACCGAAGAAAGCCACCATCGGCAACAATGTCAGAGTACAGAATAAGCTGGCAAAGCCAGCGCCCATAAAACGAAACTGCTGACAGGACACCCGCTCCTGCGCATTGGTGGTGATAACACCACCTAGCGAGCAGTACGGAATATTCACACCGGAATACAGCAGTGACAAAATCAGATAGGTAATAAACGCATACAGGATCTTTGCATTGCCCTGCAAATCGGGCGTGTAAAACATCACCATACAACTCATCGCAAACGGTACGGCGAAGCCAATGATCCACGGACGAAAGCGCCCCCAGCGTGTGGTGGTTTTATCAATCCAGGCGCCATAAAAAGGATCAAAAATCGCATCTGCAAAACGGACAACAAGAAAGATGGTCGCCACCACGCCCGGTGCCAGACCAAATATATCCGTATAAAAAAATGACAGGAACAGGGTTATCGGGTTGAACAGCATATTACAGGCTGCATCACCGGCCCCAAATCCGGCCTTCTCAATAAAGCCTACACGACCCGAGCGGTCTGACTGAATAGCGTAATCGGCATGAATGGTTGACGTTATGTGCGTTTTCATTTTCCACCTTCCTGAAAAGAGGTGGCGATAAGCATATGTTTTAGAGGTATTTTTAACCTACGATAACGCTCTCATAAGCAAAATAATAACCATATATTCCATGTATTCAGCGTATATGGGCATATATTCAGCCATCATCTCGCCTGGGATAAAACCGACAGCAGCCTGGTTAATACGCGTCAGTCACCATCAAAAATTTAATTTTCTGCAAGTATAAAACCTGACGCTAATCACCTTCCCTGTGCAAAGGAGAAAAACGCCGACGATATTATTCCTTCTCTGATTCGTCTCTCCCCTGGCTTTATCTGCAATGCGATTTGCTGCGATGGAGACCTCCGCGCATTACCCGCACTCACCTTCATGAGACAATGCGATGCATTGACAAAATATCGCGGTTAACGACCCACGCTGAAACAGATAGCCGCGCACGTCAACAACAGCAGGGTCATCACCTCCTGGCTGTCGCCGCGCGGCTTAGGTTCAGGCACAAACAACAATTTATTTAACCGCGGTCGCGCGAAAAGCAGGCGCACGCTACGCTTATCGCCATCAACAGGTTTGTGGTTGAATACCAGCAACATTTCCAGGCTTACGATTAACATGAATTATTTTAACGACATACAACACTTTATCGAGAATAAACCCGCCCTTTCTATTGCTGTTAACCTCCTGGTGTTGATTGTCGCGGGCCTGGTAGCCCATCTGATATGCAAATTTTTTGTGGTCAGAGTGGTGCGTAAAGTGTTCTTCAGCAGTCACAAGAATCAGGTGCCGCTGGATAAAGATGTCAGATTGTCTGAAAAACTATCCAATTTTATTCCGGTCATCACGGTCTACTTCCTGTTGCAGTTTATGCCGGACCTGCCCGAGCACCTGTTAATCGCCATAAAAACCATTTGCGGCATTTTATTTATGGTTTATCTGTCGCTGTTTTTTAATGAAGTACTGGAGATTGTGAACATCTCCTATGTCAAAAAATCAAAACGTAAAAATCATTCAATCAAGGGCTATATTCAGGTCGGTAAGATTCTGGTCCACATTATCTCTGCGATAATGATCCTGGCCATTATGTCGAATAAGTCTCCAGCCATTATCATCTCCAGTCTGGGTGCCGTGGCAGCGGTTCTGATGCTGGTCTTTCAGCACACCTTGTTATCACTGGTGGCGAATATTCAGCTCTCATCGAATGACGTGCTACAGCTTGGCGACTGGATTGAGCTGCCCGCGAATAATATCAGTGGCGAGGTCATTGATATCGCGCTGCACACCATCACCATTCGTAACTGGGACAATACACTTTCGCGTGTGCCCACAAAAACCTTTCTGACCGAAACGTACACCAACTGGCAGGCAATGTTTTCCTCCGGGGCACGACGCATTATGCGGAGTTTCTACCTTGATCAAACGTCAATACGCTTTGTAGATCATGCCATGCTGGAGCCGATGGTCCAGGTCCGCGGCATCAGCGAACAACTGTCAAAGCTAATGGATGGTCGGGAACTGAGCGCGGTCGGTGACCGTTGGTTTGTTGAAAACGGCATGACTAACCTGATGGTCTTTCGTCACTATCTTACTGCCTGGCTGACACAGCGGGAGGATATCCACAAAGACATGTATATCGTGGTGAGATCGCTGAAACCGTCAGCCGAAGGGTTACCGATTGAGATCTACTGCTTTACCTCCTCCGTACTCTGGGTGGACTATGAAAATACGCAATCGGCAATCTTTGAATATATCTATGCCATCGCTAATGTTTTTTCATTACGTATTTATCAGCGCCCGTCCGGCAGCGATCTCAGTTTTCTGTCGCAGGGGCCTGTCCGGCAAGCAGCAGAAAGTGAACCCCAACCGTGAAAGCGGAAAACGCAGAACAGATAGCATGGCAGTGAGCGGATAGTCAGTCGGGCAATGCTGAGGCGGTTTCCCTCTGGCTTGCCAGAAAAAGGCCTGAAAGGGAGATTCAGGAAAAAAGTCATTGGGTTAACGTGACATGCAAAGTGTTTGTGGCTTCACAAAACGGGCAAATATGACAGCCATTCATGAAATTGAAACAATTTTGTAATAAAAATAACTTATTCTGTTTCTTCCTGAAATCGAGGATACAGATATGGTCATCAAAGCTAAGAACCTGAAGGATGCAGAAGACTTACTGCATTCAGGCATCAGTAAGGTGGAGCTGGCATACGACATCGGTTGTGACGATTTCTTCCGTCTGGCAAGTCAGTGGTGCGATCGCGGTGCGCGCATCAGTAAAGGCCAACACCACTTTGTCGTGTCACTGAAAAACTTTGCCATCCCACCCAATGATTGATTATCTCAAGCGACCAACCCACCGTTGTTGGCTCTGGCACTGCCAGGCCTGAGTGGAAGCTGAAAACGCCAACCCAACATTGAAAAGCCGCTGATTTGAGCGGCTTTGTCTTTTGTCTTATTTCCGTTAATCGTCGATGCGCCGGCAACGGCTGCCACGCGTCTACAAGCCGGTATCGGTAAGCTTTATCGCATCCTGCGTGGCCCGCTCGCGCTCACTGTCGGTTAACTCATACAGCCTGCCATCGCGCATCTCCAGCAGACGATCGGCATGAATGAAGTAGTGATCATCATGGCTGATTGCAAAGACGGTCTTGCCCGCCGCCTGCAACGCAGGCAGCAGTTCGCGGTAAAACACCCGGCGGAAATGCGGGTCCTGATCGGCGGCCCACTCATCCAGCAGCAAGACGTCGCGTTGTTCCGCCACCGCCAACAGTAACGCCAGTCTTTTGCTCTGCCCCTTCGACAGTTGCAGATTAAGTATCTTATTCCCCTCAATCTTCAGCTTGTCCTGCATTTTTAGCTTTTCAAGCCATAGCTGGACGCGGGCAGGCGAAGCCGGTTCGCCCTGACTGTCAATCAGGCGATCAAACAGGTGCACATCGGTAAAGACGGCTGAAAAATGCTGCCGCCAGGCATCCCGGTCGCCAGCATCGACCGGCTGACCGTCGATCACCAGACAACCGGACTGGGGCTGATACAGACCTGTCAGCAGCATCGCCAGCGTCGACTTACCGCTGCCGTTACCGCCAATCAAAAACACCAGTTCGCCACGACGAAGCGTCAGGTTTACCGGCCCCACCCGAAACCCGTTTTCACCGTAATGAAAGGTGACGTCGCGCAACTCAAGCGTTTGCCACGGAGTTGTTGCTGCGGGGACAGGAAAATCAGGTTGATAAGGTGCAAGTTCAAACAGCGCGAGTTTGCGAAAGGCCACCTGCGCGCTGAGCAATGTCGGCAAGGCCCCTACCGCCGACAGCAGCGGCGTGCGCAGAAACAGCAGCGTTAGGGAAAACGTTGCTGCGACAGCCGTATTCGCCCAGCCCAGACTGTTTGCCATGAAAAAGACCATGCCGATGGCACCCAGCGTCATGATATTGGACCAGTTGACGGCACTGAGGTGGAAAGTATCGGCGCGCACAATGTGGTGCCGGTAAGCGCGGGCATCCTGCTGATAAACCGTGTCATAAATCAGTCGGGCACGCGCGCGGTTAAGCTGCAGCTCTTTACGTCCTTCAATCACCGTCTGGTAGTCACGGTAAAGGTTGTCTTCAACTTCACGCAGTTTCGCCATGTGCTGATAAACCCGGGAAACCAGCATCCAGCCGCCCACCAACGTCACAGCCAGCCAGCCGCTGGTCACCAGCAACATTTTCGGCGACAGCCAGGCAAGATAGAGCGTTGAACCCAGCGTGATAATGATGCCCTGAATCAGCTCCGGCAGACGCACAAACGCAAGGGTAATGGCCCGGATATCGCTGGTTAATCCTGCCAGCAGTTGCGCACTGCCTGTTTGCTCGATGCGCTCCACGCGTGTATCCAGAATACGTTTGATAAATTCGCCGCGCAGCCGCCAGACAAACTGATGCCCCAGCCAGGTCAGCGACAGCTGTGAGGCTAGGGTCACCGCCATCAGCAGCGCGACCTGAGCCAGAAAAGCCGGCAACACGCTTAGCGAGGTATTCACCGCAACAATCATCTGGCCGTTAATAAACGCAATCATGCCTAATCCCAATGCCGCACTCAGCAGGGTGAGCAAAATCACACCAATAAACGGCCAGCGATACTGATTAAAAACAACCTGTAACAACGCCATAAAACCTTACCCGGCAATCCAGTGAGCCTGCAGTGTAAAGTGATGGCAAATGATAGCAATAGTTATTCGCACTAACTTGCGCACGTTAAAACGCCCGGCGAAATGTCAGGTTATAGCGGAACGCGCCAGTCAGCGGATGAATACCGGCTTTCAGCGGCAATATTCCATGGTAACGCAGGCGAGACGGGCCGCCCCAGACCACCACATCGCCGTGTTCAAGTAGCACCCGCTGCGCCTGATCGCTGCGTTCAAAGCCACCAAACTGAAATACAGCAGGCAACCCCAGCGACACAGAAACGATCGGCTGACGCAGATCTTTCTCGTCTTTATCCTGATGCAAAGTCAGTTTTGCCCCAGGTTCATAGCGGTTGATCAGGCAGGCATCCGGATTAAACGCCGGAAAGCCCGCCTCTTCTGCCGCCTGACGGGCCAGTAGCCGGAACGTCTCCGGCATCGCAGGCCACTGGCGTTGATGTGTGCTGTCCTGCTCACTGTAACGGTAGCCGCGCGCATCCGTGGACCAGCCAAAATCACCACAGTTGGTCATGGCGACGGACATGCGGTGTCCTCCCGGCGTAATACGGTGTTCAAACGGATTGCTCTTCGCAATCGTCATGATCGCCTCATACAGTGCGTCGGCCTGATCGCGGGCACGTCGCCGCAATATCACGGCGCCGTCCGCCAGCGGTTCCTGCCAGGGTGAAGCGTCACTAAACAGATCCAGCATGCGTTTCTCTCTGTCAGTCAGATGGAATAATGAAAGCGGTAAATTGTGGCGACATCCAGCTCACAAATTTGTCCCCTTCCTTCGTAATCAGGTACACCGCCAGCTTCTCTTTCAGAGCCAGCGCTTTGGCTTTTTCTGTGCCTAGCACCATAAGCCCGGTATCCCAGCCGTCGGCTTCCATCGCGGTCGTGGCAATCACGGTTGCCGAAACCAGCTTGTGATCGACAGGCCGGCCTGTGGCCGGATCAATAATGTGGGAGAGGCGTTTGCCGTCCAGTTCATAATAGTTGCGATAGCTCCCCGACGTACTGATCCCATGGCCCTGCAGATCGACTCTGGCCTGAACCGCATTTTCTCTGTCGGTCGGTTTTTGAATCGCAACCCGCCACGGCTGGTTCTGCGCGTTCATTCCGCGGGATAAAACGGCTCCCCCGACCGACACCAGATAGTTATTGATGCCTTCCTGCTCCATCAGGCGAGCCAGATGATCGGTGGCAAATCCTTCGCCCATAGTGGAGAGGTCGACATACAAGCCTGGCAGATCTTTCTGCAGCCATTGTCCGTTGCTGCCCTGTATGACGCGCAAATGCTGTAAGCCGGTCAACGCTCTGGCCGCAGCAATCTGTTGATCATCGGGAATATGCACGGGCTGTTTATCCGGCCCAAACCCCCATAAATTCACCAGCGGTCCCACCGTAATATCCATGGCGCCTGCTGTTTTTTTACCGATACGTAAAGCCATCGTCACAATATCAGCCATGTTTTCACTCACCGGCTGCGGCGTGGTGGCGCGGCTCTGATTAAAGCGAGAGAGCACGGAGGTAGCCTTCCAGGTTGAAAGTTCGGCATCGTCGGCATCCAGTTGTTGCTGAATGCGCTGCTGCAGATCGGCTTTACGCGTTTCATCCACGCCCGCCAGGCTCACCCGCCACACCGTTCCCATCGTTTTCCCTTCCAGCACCATTCCGTCTTTGGTTTTTGATGCGGGATGATCACATCCTGCTACCAGCAGGACCGCCGCCACTAACAGCAGATTAATCTTACTTCTCATCATTATTCATCCATAACGGGCGTTTTATGCCTGTTTCAAAGCATAAACATTAAGTAAATTAAATTAAAACTGGTTGATAAAGCTGAGTGAGTCGCACAGACTGGATCGTTCTCCTCAATACTGAGGGCGTAAGCATAAGGAGCAACAGATGATTTATATAATCCTTGCCGTTGCGCTGGGCCTGTTCGTTATTGGCAGTTATAAAACCTGGCAACAACGCCGTCACCGCCACATGGTTACGACTTATCTGCGCCGTCGTTGATCACGTCTGCACCATCAAAGGTCATTCTCTTCCCCTGAATCGCCGGCCATTGTAGCAAAACGGGCGAGATGTCCGTGGCTATGAGAGCGGTCGGACTGGCATGAATCCTGCACGTGTAATGCTATCTGCGTTGCCGGGAGAGAGAGGATGGAAAAGCCAGAAATCGGAATGACGGCGTTACAACGCTGGTTGAGTTACGCCGCGTTTACCTTGTCAGGTGTGGCGTTTGAAGGGGCGAGATACGGCAACGTTCTTGTGCCGTCAGACGAAAACCATCCGCCAGCCTCGGTGGGTGAGGAATAACGCAGGGAGCGCATAGCGCTCCCTGCTTTTATCAGAACTGGTAAACCAGTCCTACGCCCACCACATCGTCGGTATTGATACCGGCCGCTTTGGTAAAGTCATTATCGTCCAGCAGGTTGATTTTATAATCAACATAGGTCGACATGTTTTTGTTGAAGTAGTAAGTCGCCCCTACGTCGACGTATTTCTTCAGATTTTGTTTGCCCCAGTTCTGGACATCAGTACCGCGTGAGTTGATGTACGCCAGAGACGGACGCAGACCGAAATCAAACTGGTACTGCGCCACCAGTTCCCAGTTGTCGGCTTTATCGGCGTATCCGTAAGCGGTGTTCGCCTGGTTGCCGCTGGTGCTGTCGCCAAAGCTGATGGCGTTATAGGCGCGCGTGTACATCGCGGCCAGGTAAATATTGTTGGCGTCGTATTTCAGGCCACCGGTATAGGCTGCAGCTTTATCACCGCGTCCCAGAATGCCTGGCGCATTGCCATTTTGGTTATTAGTACGATCGGACTGGAAGGTCGCGGCACCGATGCCGAAGCCCGATCCCAGATCGTACGTGGTGCTCAGGCCCCAGCCGTCGCCGTTCTCACCCAACACATCACGACCGCCTGACGTTTCAGTAGGGTTATCGTTCTTGCCTTGATACTGAACCGCAAAGTTCCAGCCATCGACCAGTCCGAAGAAGCCGTTGTTACGGTAGGTTGCCATGCCGTTACCGCGCTGGAACATAAAGTTATCCGCGCCATAGGTATCGCCACCGAATTCAGGCAGCACGTCTGTCCACGCGCCAATGTCGTAAGCGACACCGTAGTTACGGCCATAGTCGAATGAGCCCGCATCGCCGAATTTTAACCCGGCAAAGCCAACACGGGTATAGCTGTCAGCTGTTCCCTGGGCTTCTGAATTGTTGAGCGCGGCCTGGTATTCCCACTGGCCGTAGCCGCTCAGTTGATCGGTAACCTGGGTTTCACCCTTGAAGCCAAAACGCACATACGACTGATCGCCATTGCTACTGTCGTTGTCCGAGAAATAGTGCAGGCCGTCTACCTTGCCAAATAAATCTAATTTATTGCCGTCTTTATTATAGATTTCAGCCGCATTTGCCGATCCTGCCGCTGCGAGTAAAGCAGGGATCGCCAGGGAGAGAATGTGACGCTTCATTTTATTACCCTCTGTTATGTGCCTTTTATATTTGCCACTGCTGACCGATGATAAATCGGTTGAAGGCCCATTGTTATTTCAACAAGCGTAATAATCCATCGCTAAAATGATACGAAATTTCAGAAAGTGTTTCTTTAACTGTAAAATTTATTTCAGGATATGAATATTACGGAACTAATTAGCCGCACAGAGTGATAAAAAATAAAGCACAAATTGATAATCCCTTACTTAATAATAGTTACTCCTATGATTTTAGTGGGAATATTCCTAAGCACTCAATGATAAAACATCTTTCCCATAATCCCTATAATTACACCCGCTATCATCATTTATTTCTTATCTTCATTCACCCCCGAATGATTTCTTAAATGCTAATTAAGCGCCGGGCATATTGCCCGGCTTTTTTTTGCCTGCTGTTCAGTGTCTGGTCAGCTGTGCGGAAAATAGCACCGCTAAGTGCTGAATTATTCGTCACTTATGCCGCTTCGCCCTCGCCAAATTAACCCGCGCCTCTTACAAAGTTTCCCCTGTATTTTATCACGGACCGAAACCAGCTAGGTTACCGGTCAGGTTCCACGCCTTATTAACGTTCACGCATCGATTCTTTGACCTTATTCAACGGCTTAAGCAAATAATCCATGACAGATTTCTGCCCTGTCTTGATCTCTACATTCGCCACCATGCCCGGCACAATGGGGAAGCGTCGTCCGGCCCGGTTTGTCAGCTCCGCTTTTTGTGTGCGGACATAAACACGGTAATAAAACTGATCGCGCTTAACCTCATCCTGCAAGGTATCCGGCGAGACCGTTTCCACCACGCCCGGCAGGTCACCGTAGATGGAAGAGTCATAGGCGGTCACTTTCACCACGGCTGGCAGGCCGGGCCGAATATAGGCGATATCACGAGGATTGATACGGGTTTCGATTAGCAGTTGATCTTCCAGCGGCACGATTTCCATCATCTTACCGCCCGGTTCGAGCACACCACCGACCGTGGTGACCTGGATATCCTTCACGATACCCCGAACGGGTGAAGTGAGCGTGGCACGCGTCAGCAGGTCTTCTTTGCCTGCGGCAACCTGTAGCTGGGCATCCAGTTCCGCATTGTTTTTTACCTGCTCTTCATGGGCACGGACCAGATAATCGTTACGTGCCTCATCAATTTTACCGCGCAGATCGCTGACCTGACGGCGCAGGCGAATGACTTCCACCTGCCCTGCGGCGCCCTTCGCCACCAGCGGTTCCGTTAAACGCAGCTCATCCTGAACCAGCCGTAAAGACTGTTGCAGGTTGCTGATCGTCTCTGTCAGATTACGGCGACGTGATTCGTACAACTGCTTCTCACGCGCCACCAGTTGCGGCTCTTTTAGCGTCTCTGCGCTGAAGGTGAGCGGTGTACCAGACAGCTCTGCGCTCAGTCGCTCAGACGAAGCGCGCAGCGTCCTTACCCGTGCCTGCACTTCACCAAAGTTAGACTGAAAACGGGTGGGATCCAGAGTGGCCAGAATCTGGCCTTTTTCGACGATATCGCCCTCATGCACGTTAAGCTGCTTCACGATGCCGCCGTCCAGACTGTCAATTACCTGCGCACGGGTTGACGGCGTCACTTTTCCGGTGCCGACCGTGACTTCATCAAGAATGGCGAAATGCGCCCAGATCAGAAAAAGCACCAGCGCGGCGGTGCACAACCAGATGATGGTGGATGTGCGTCGCTCATGTTTGGCCAAATCTTTGTCTAACATGACGATGCTCATGCTGCACCTCCCTGACCGGCATCCACGGTCGCGCGCCGCAGGATCTGCTCTTTTGTCCCATCCGCAATGATGCGGCCGTTTTCCATCACCACGATACGATCAACCATCTTCAACAGTGCGGGACGGTGCGTGACCAGGATTAACGTTCGTCCACTGATCCAGCTCTGCATCTGGCGGATCACATGATCTTCAAGTTGCTCATCCATCGAGGCGGTGGGTTCATCCAGCAGCACAACCTGTGGCTGGCGCAGAATCATCCGGCTGAGCATAATCATCTGGCGCTGGCCGCCCGACAGCCCACGGCCACCTTCATTAATAATGCGATCCAGACTGGCCGCATCCTGCTGAACCAGCGACAACGCACCGCTGATACGCAGCGCCTGCAGCATCTCCTGTTCACTGGCGTGTGGATTCCCCAGCAGCAGATTCTGACGTAACGTGCCGAAGAACAGTCGCGAATCATGAGAAAGCCAGCCGAGCTGACGGCGGAGATCCGTGGGGTCGATTTGCGCCATATCCACGCCATCGACCAGCACTTTCCCCTGCGTGGCCTGTGCCTGACCGGCCAGAATTTTCAGCAGGGTGGATTTACCTGCACCGACCTTGCCCAGAATGGCGATTTTTTCACCGGGCCTGATGGTTAACTGCTGCACGTTGAGTACGTTCTTTTCGTTCTCTTCATCATAGGTGTAATGCACGTTGCGCAATTCATAGTGCCCGGTCAGCGTCGGACAGTGGGCCAATGTCGCGGTCTCAGGTTTATCGAGTGGTTTTTTCAGTAGCTCATCCAGCCCTTTCATTGCGGTTTTCGCATGCTGCCAGCGGGAAAAGACCATGGTGAGTTGCATCAGTGGCGCGATGGTGCGCGAGGAAAGCAGGCTACAGGCGACCAGCGTCCCGGTCGTGATTTGTGCGTCCAGCACCAAATAGACCCCAAAGACCAGCATGCCCGCATAGGTCAGCTGCTGCACGGTCGATGCCCAGCCCGTGAGTCTGGCCCCCCACAGGCGTTGCTGATTACCGATTGACGCACTGACCTCATGCGTTTGCTCCCACTGGCGTTGAAAATACGGCTCTGCCTGCAATGCCTTGATGTCTTCAATGCCTTCGATGGTCTCGACCAGCACCGCATTACGCAGTGCCCCTTCACGTAAGCCGGCTTTCGCCAGCCGGGCCATAGGAAACTGTACCAGCAGGCCTGGGATAATAATGAGGGGAATGGCGGCCAGCGGAATCAGGACCAGCCAGCCGCCAATAAACGACATAATAAACAGGAAGAGAATGACAAAAGGTAAATCTGCCGCCGCGCCGACGGTCGTGGAGGTCAGTAACTCGCGCACCTGATCGATCTCGCGCAGTTGCGAGATAAAAGAGCCGGTTGATTTAGGTCGGGATTCGTTACGAATATTCATCGCCCGGGCAAACAGCATGGCAGAGACTTTCAGGTCAATGCGTTTCCCCATCAGATCGGATACCTGCGTGCGCATCAGACGAATCAAATATTCAATGGCGGCGGCAATCAGCACGCCCACAAACAGCACCCACAACGTAGCTTCGGACTGCGCAGGAATGACCCTGTCGTAGACCTGCATGGAAAACAGAATCCCGGCCAGCGCCAGAACATTACTGATGATCGATGCCAGGGAAATCTCAGCAATACGGCGGCCCATGCCCCGAAAGTTTTTCCAGAACCAGTGCGGCTCATAGGGCTGAACAAACTCATCAATGCGGGCATCCCGCCCACGAGCGGCAACGCCAATAACGCCCACATCTCCTTGTGTACGCGAAAGCAGGCCCGCCAGCTCACCTTCGCGAATCACGTCACCGCCTTCGCTGAGCCAGTAACGTGCGCTTCCCTCCCCATCAATGCCTTCCAGCACCGCCACGCTATGGTTTTCCATAACCAGCACGACAGGCGTGATGTCCTGGCGCCAGCGCAGTTTGTTGGGGGACACCATGGTCAGGTGCAGGCCGAGCAAACCGCAAAGCCGTTCAAGTTGCTGTTCAGCAGGGAGATGTTCGAACCAGCGCATCTGCTGACGCAGCGTTTTGCCATCGGCAGGCTTGCCGAAACGCGCCGCCACACGCAACATCGCGGCAATCCAGTTTTCCGTCTTCAGGTTTTGTACACTCATTATTCACGCCTTTTAGTGCAGACTGGCTATTGCAGCGAAGGAAGAAGATCACCACTGTTTTTCTGGCGGTCGATGCCCATGATATCGAGCAGGTTGTCAACGGCGGCCGCATAGCGGACGGTGGCATCCCAGCCGTCGTAGAGGGCGATGATGCGGGAACTGTCGGCCTGAAAGACATCCTGCTCAACGCTGAGCAGATCGTTCAGGCTACGTTTGCTGAGCCGGTATTCATCGGCGTAAACATTGCGCGTGTGCTCCGCGCTGGCCAGTTGCACTTCCCCCGCCTGCTGGCGTTGCTGGGCGCCAATCATATCGGCGTAAGCCGTGGAGGCGCTTTGATTAATGGCCAGTTTGGCTTGCTGCACCGCCGCCTGTGCGGCCAGACGCTCACCCTCGGCGGCCTGCGTTTTGGCATTGACCAGCCCGCCCTGATAGAGCGGCGCCTCAACCTGGAGCTGCACTTCGTCGTCCCAGTATGAGCGTTGATCGTTTTCATAACGCGTCCGGCCCGCCTGCACTTTGATACTGGGCCAGTGGCCAGACTGGGCCTGCCTTACCCGCTCACGCGCGGCTTCCTGCTTAGACTGCGCGCTGCGCACCGAGGCGCTGTTTTCATAGGCAATACGATCAAGAGTGACCTGCTGCCTGAGCAGCGCCTGAGGAAGTTCAGGCAGCATCGCCGGTACCACGCCGGTCAAGACCGTAAGCTGGGCTTTGGCCGAGCGAAGCTGTGCCAGATACTGTTCACGAGTCGCCTGCATCGCAGCAATGCGGGTTTCCGCCTGCAATACATCGGACTGAGAATTGAGACCGGCATCCGCCCGCATTTTGGCAATTTCGCGAACGTGCTCAAGCGACGCGATGTTTGTCTGGGCCGTTATGGCAAGTGACTGATAGCGTTTGACCTCAAGATAGGCCTGTAACGTATCTTTCGCGGCCTGCGTCATGGCATCGAACAGGCCAAAGCGATATGCCTCTGAAAGGGCATGCTGTTCATCGATGGCGCCGTTGGTGCGGCCAAAATCGTACAGGAGCTGACTGAGCATAATGCCGCCAGAGCCGTTGTTGTTCAGACTGCCGGAGGAATCCGTTTGATGTGAGCGCCCCGCTGCGCCCTGAAGCGATATCTGGGGATACCAGGCGCTCTGGGCCGCACTGAGATCCCCTTCCCCTACGTAAATCTGAGCGGCCGCTTCCGAAATCTTCGGATTGCGGGCAAACGCGCGTAGAATCGCCTCACGCAGGGTTAAGGTTGCCACCTGTTCTTCACTGGGCGCGGCACGCCAGTTAAATTCGGCTTCGGGTAAAGGCGCAGCCAGGGCTGCAGGGAGTACCATGCCATTTAAGGCACAACAGATCAGGACCAGACGCGCGTTCTTCATTCTTCATACCAACAGGGCTGTTTATCATCGTTAGAGGATTACCTGGTGATTTGGGGCGTAAAAAACAGCAATGCGACAGCAGAACACGCACTTTATTGTTAATTTGATTTATGTTTTTGAAAGCCTACCGCTAAGCGCGCGTTAATATTAATAGTATAAATTGGCGAGAGGTTCATGATAAAAATCGCCAGTTATCAAATATCTCGTCTGAAAGCTGTTTTTTTAGCCAAATTCAATCCCAAAAAGTCATTAGCATAAGTAAACAACCTGCCAGTTAATAAAGTTAAGGAATTACTCTATCCGTTGATGGACGAGGCGTCAGGACAGGGCGTGACGTTATATACCGCTTTATCCCGTGCCAGTCCTCCCCCTGGGGGATGGATGACCGACACGCACTATCGAATGCGGCGCATTAACTGCGGTACGGTCAGTTAAAACGGATTAAAAAAGCGGGTGCTTGCGCACCCGCTGTGTTCTGCGTGTAACCATCAAACCGCACCGTTTAGACGATGGCGACCTGCAGGTTATGCTGGACCAGCACATCACCCAGCGTGTTGTCATTGGCAAGCGCCGAATTATGGTAGACCTCATAGGCCTGGCCATTCAGGATACGCTCACCACTGATTTCCCAAACGCCACCATCGCTATTGACCAGCGTGACCTGACTGCCGTCTGCGCCTTTAATCATCAAATCATCGCTCTGGTTGTCTGTAAGCGTAAGCGCCTCATTCAGATCAAGTTTGACCGAATTGGTGCCACTTTTACCCAGATCGAGAATTTCAATGTTTTCGAATTTCAGGCCAAGCGCAGTCAGATCCAGCGTGATGTGATCACCGCCCAGCACCAGGGTATCGGTACCGGCACCGCCATCAATATGGCTGAAATTCAGATCGTTGACGGTCACGGTATCGGCACCACTGCTGCCACTTACCGTCGCCCCTTCAATCTGTCTGCCATCTTCCAGCGTAATCACCACCCCACCAATACTGTAAGCCTCCTCCGTTATGGGGGTTTCAGGCACGACAACGGCTTGCTCCGCGACATTCACCGACTCGGTACTGCTGGTCGGCACCACCGTATCGGCTTCCGTGGTCAGTGTAGAGACGGCATGGAGCGCCGGTGCTGTTTCCTCGCCAGACTGACTGTGATGCTGCGTTTCCAGACTGGCCGCCGTAACACTTTCGTCCGACACCGCGAAGGTGGCAAACGACTCCGCCGACAGCGTGGTCGTGGCAGGCAACAATGACCCCAGCAACAGCGTGTTTGTGGTGGTAAAGCTGTTACCGGCCACATCCGTAATGGTCACTTTCGCCAGCGTATTCACTGACAGCAAGAGTCCCCCTACAGAAAGCAGTGACGAGGCAAAATTAGCCGAGTAACGTCCCAGAGCATCGGTAGTCGTATTGATGGTTGGCCCGTTGCTGCCGTTCGCCAGCAGTAGCGTCACGCTGACTCTGGAACCCTGGGCTGCGTTCAGCGATCCGCCCTGCACCGTCAACCCCGTCAACAGTGCGGTCACGACGCTGAGCACCGGATCCACCCCGACGACAGGCTGGTTGTGCGACAACGCGGTAAAGGCACTGGTCGTCGTGGTGCTGTTACCGCCGATATCCGTGACGGTGACCGCGACCGAATGGCTGCCGTCCGAAATGCCTTTCAGTGTGGCTGACGGTACGCTAACGCTCCAGGTGCCGTTTGCGCCTACAGTGGTGGTCAGAATATTACCTGCCACGTTAACGGTCACGCTCCCGCCGACAGCATTGCTGCTGGTGCCGCTGATGGTTTCAGCAATATTGGATTCAGAGATGTTCAGATAACCATCACCGCCAAAGTAGCTGTTCACCCCAACCGTCGGCGTACTGCGGCTGGCGACGCCCAGCGAAGCAGACGCGCTGCCGCTGTTGCCGATACCATTGGTGACGCTGGCGGTAACGGTATAGAGTCCGTCCGCAATCGCCGCCAGGTTTGTTGCGGAGATCGGCAGGCTCCAGGTCCCGTTACTGTTTACCGACGTGGTAAAGGTCTGGGTACCGATGGTGACCTGCACCAGCGATCCTTCCGCGTTAGTGGCCGTCCCGCTAATCGTCTGCGTGGTTTTCACATCTGCGACGCTCAGCGCATTGTCACCAAACAGAGAGGTAATGGTTAACGCCGGCGCACTGTTACTGATGACGCTCAGGTTGCCCGAACCAGACACGGTATTACCGTTAAGGTCGGTCCCTGTCACGGCAACAGTTTTCGCACCATCGCTGATGCTCAGCAGATCGGCCTTCGGTACGCTGATCGTCCACCCACCGCCGCTCACCACTTTGGTGGAGTAGGTCACGCCGTTTAACGTGGCGCTGACGGTTGCGCCCGCTGACAGTGACGACGACCCACTGATGGTCTGGTTAGTTGAAAGGTCTGCGGCGCTCAGGACACCGTCGCCAAACACCGTATTGACCGTCAGAGTTGGCTGCGTCACGGCCAGCTGCACGCCTGCGCTGGTGGAGGTGGTGTTACCGACCGCATCCGTTACCGATGCACTGACCGTAAAGTTGCCGCCAAGCAATGTCGAAAGAACCGCCGGGCTTAACGAAGCAGAGAACGTGCCATCCGCATTCACCACCGCCGTCGCCGTGGTGTTGCCAATCGCCAGGCGCACGGTGCTGCCCGCCACCACGCCGGTTGCGGTCCCCGTAATGGTCTGCGTCACGAGCGACTCGGCAATATTAAGCACACCGTCGCCAAAGAGCGGGTTCAGCGTCACTTTCGGCAAATTGTTAATGCCTACGGTCGCCGTGGCCGAGCTGCTGCTGGTATTGCCTGCGGCATCGGTGACGCTGACGCCTACAGTGAGCGTGCCGTCGGACAAGCCTTTCAGCAAAGTCGGCGTTAAGCCGAGGCTGAAGTTGCCGCTGGCATCGGTGACGGTCACGAGCTGCTGGCCCGCAATCGTCACAACCACGCGAGATCCGGCTTCCGCCCCGGTTACCGCGCCGCTAATCGTCTGCCCCGCCAGGGCATCAGCTACGTTCAGCAACGTATCCCCAAACAGCGGATTGAGGGTGATGGTTGGTACCACGGTATCGACGCGAATGCCCGCGCTGGTCGAGGCCGTATTCCCGGCAGCATCGGTAACCGTTGCCCCGATGGTGAGGTTGCCCTGCGCCAGCGTGCCGAGGATATCGGGCGTCACCGTTGCGGAGAAGGTGCCGTTCGCTCCCACCACTGCGTTAATCTGCGAGGCGCCTACCGTAAGCGTGACTGTCGAACCTGCTGCGACGTTGTTGACCACGCCGCTGAGCGTCTGGCTGGTCGCAATGTCGGCCAGGTTAAGCACACCATCACCGAACAGTGAGGTCAGACTGATAGTCGGCGTCTGGGTGAAAATGCCAATGGTGGTACTGTTGCTGGCCACGTTGCCGACAGCATCAACCACGCTGACGCCCAGTGTCTGGTTACCCGCCGTCAGCGCCGTCAGGTCGGCAGCAGGCAGCGTCAGACTCCAGCTTCCATTGGCGCCCACTGCGGTGGTGTAGGTGCGGGTGCCTAACGTCACCGTCACCTGCGATCCTGCCGCCGCATTTTCGATCGTACCGCCAATCTGTTGGTTGACGGCCGCTTCGGCAATATTCAGCAAGTTGTCGCCACCAAACAGGCCGGTCAGGGTTCCCACAACGGGTACGGCATCGACAATCGCCGTCACGGTTTCCCCCACGGTACGGACGTTGCCCGCAGCATCTGTCAGGGTGACGTCCAGCGCCAGCTGACCATCACTGATCAAACCCAGTACATTCGGTGGAACCACAATGGCCCATTTGCCATCCTGTCCGACCGCGCTGGTCAGCGTTGTGCCACCAATCGTGACCGCGACGGTCGCGCCCACGCCGGCCGATGTGGCCGTGCCGGTAATGGTCTGTGCAATCGTGGTATCGATCGCACTGAGTGTGCCGTCACCAAACACAGAGTCGACCACCAGATTTAACGCCGCGTTCACCACCTTGTTGACGGTGATCGTCGCATCGGTTTGGTTGCCTGCAACATCGCTGACACGAAGACCAAAGACCAGCGGACCATCGTTAAGGCTGGCCAGCACGTCAGGCGTTAAGTCAATGCTCCAGGCGCCGTCAGCACCGATAACCGCCGTAGCGATCGGCGCACCATCACCCACGAACAGGGAAATGGTTTGGCCCTCTTCTGCGCCCGTTGTGCGACCGGTCAGGACCTGACTGGTTGTGATATCGGCTGCATTAATCAGGTTGTCGCCCAGGAAGGCGTCAGTCTGAATCAATGGTGCGGTCGTATCTACAGTCACAGTGCGGTCGACGGAAGTCACGTTGCCCGCAGCATCGCTGAGCTGGGCATTGATGACCGTTTGCCCCTCGGCGAGTGCCTGCATATCACTGGCCGGTACGCTGGTTGACCAGGTGCCGTCAGTCTGTACGACGGCGGTGTAGGTTTTGCCGTTGAGCGTTACCGTTACTGCGCGGCCCGCCTCACTGGTGTCCGAGGTACCGCTAATGGTCTGGCGTACCTGAGTTTCGCCGTCGTTAATGACATTGTCACCCGCAAAGTCATTGATAGTGAGTGACGGCGGTGTCAGATCCAACTGCACGGTGCCAGTGGCCGTGACGGTTTCCGAACCATTGGTCGCGTTGACCGTAATGGTGACCGGCCCGTCGGTGGTGCCGAAATCGGCGACGGACAGCGCTCCCGTCGTCCAGTTGCCGTTCGCATCCAGCGTGGTGGCGTAAGGGGTCCCGTTGATGACAATGCTGACCTCGCCGGTAGCACCCAGGTTTTGCGATGTTCCGCTCAGCACGACACCATTTGCCTGATCGACCGTACTGATGATGTTGTCACCCGATACGGTGCCCAGCGTGACCAGCGGTCCCGGCGGTGGCGTCAGATCAACCGGAACTGACAGTTCCTGCGTCACCGGGTTACCGGCCTGATCGCTGACGGTCAGCGTCAGTGTGGTAGTCGGCTGCGTAAAGTCACGCATTTGTTCAGGCGTCAGTGTGAGGCTCCAGCTTCCGTCTGCCCCAACGATGCCCGTGCCCAGCACCGTACCCGCAAGGGAAACGGTCAACGAAGTCCCGATTTCAGCCCCTGTTACTACGCCACTCAGCACCTGCGGCTGAACACTTTCGGCGTAATCCAGTCCGTCATCCCCTGCAAAGGCCACCGTGGTGATCACAGGTGCGGTAGTATCAATGGTCAGCGTCTCTGTAAGGGTGGCACTGTTGCCAGCCGCATCCGTCGCGACCACAGAAAGACTGTAATTTCCGTCGGTATAAGCTTGCAGATCGGCTGTGCTCAGGGCTAATGTCCAGCTGCCATCTGCCTGTACCACCGCATCGAAGCTTGTCCCTCCTAAGGTGACCACAACCGTCTGCCCTTCACCGGGTTCCCCTGTGCTACCGGTCAGGGTGACGCCATTCGCGACATCCGCTGAATTAATAAAACCGTCACGTGCGAGCGGGGCCACGGTTGGCACCGGTGTCGTCAGATCGGCCGTGAAGTTAAACTGGGCAGTACCCGGGTTGCCGGTAGCATCAACGACGTTAACGGTGACGGTATACGGACCGCTCCCTAACGAATTTAACGCATTAGGCGGAATCGTCACGCTCCAGTTACCATCGTTATCGACCGTACCGGGATAGCTGATGCCGTCCAGATTCACGATAATGCTGACGGCCTGATTTGCGCCGCTGCTGCCCGTCGTTCCCGTCAGCGTGACGCCAGCGGCGGCCTCACTGATGCTCAGCACATTGTCGCCACCAAACTGTGTGGCCGCAAAAGTCGGCACGGGCGCCGTCACCGCGGTCACCACGTTTAATGTGGTGTTGTCGGTGTTCCCCGCACTATCGGCTGCACTCACCGTAATGACATGGCTGCCGTTAGGAATTTGCGCCATCTGATCCGGGGTCAGCGTGAGCGACCAGCTTCCGTCATTCTGCACGACCGCATTCAGCGGTTCGTCATTGTTGAAGCCGCTGATCACCACCGTGACGGTTTGCCCCGCGCCACTGATGCCGGTGGTACCGGTCAGGGTCTGGTCCTGTGCCGCCTCAGTGGCATTCAGCGCACCATCGCCAAACGGCAGATTGAGACTCACATTCGGCAGCGTTTGCACAGCGACAATGATGTTGTCAACGGTGCTGGCCGTATTGCCATTCACGTCGGTGACGGTGATCGTCACCGGCCAGGTCCCATCCGGCAGCGTTTGCAGGACGCTCGCGGGCAGATCCAGTGACCAGGTGCCGTCGCCGTTAATGGCAGCCGCATAGAGCGTCCCGTTGACCGTAACGGTCACGGCGGCGGCGTTATCATTATTCAGATCGCCACTCAGGCTACCGCCAGCCTGCGCCTCGGCCGCGTTAATGCGTCCATCGCCAAACGGCGTATCAAGCGTAGGCGCGGCAATCGGTGCGGTTGCCGTCGTGAAATCCTGTGTGGTGGTCACCGAGGTATTGCCTGCCCGATCGGTCGTCACGATACTCAGGGTATGGCTGCCATCGGCCAGCCCCGCCATGACTTCCGGCGTCAGGCTGGCTGTCCAGTTACCCTGGGCGTCAACGGATACCGTCAGCGGTGTGCCGTCCACAGTCACGTTCACGGTTTGCCCGTCGCTCAGTGGTGTGGTGCCGTTAATCAGCTGTACTGACGCAGCTTCACTGGCATTGATGACGTTGTCGCCAAACAGCGTTTCCGCAACCGTTGGCGTCGCTGGTGGCGTCAGTAAGATCTCA
The DNA here is from genome assembly GCF_004364735.1 of Pantoea sp. PNA 14-12. Lineage (NCBI taxonomy): Bacteria > Pseudomonadati > Pseudomonadota > Gammaproteobacteria > Enterobacterales > Erwiniaceae > Pantoea > Pantoea sp. PNA 14-12. Next base: position 315,576 of record NZ_SOAJ01000002.1, read on the forward strand.
ACGCCGACGGATGCTTCTGCCGGATTGCCCGCCACATCACTGGCCGTCACCTGCACCTGCGTCACGCCATCGGGTAAACCGCTGAGCGCGTCCGGTGCCAGATTGAGCGTCCAGATACCGTTGGCAGCGACCGTCGTGGTAAAGGGTTGATCCCCAATTGTGACGGTGATTTCGCTGCCTTCGGCCAGATTGGTGGCTGTGCCCGTCAGCGTCAACGCACCCGCAGCCTCTGCCTGACTCAGCAGGCCATCCCCAAACGGGACGTCCAGCGTCAGGACAGGTACGTTTCTGATCGCCACATCCAGCGTCGTGCTGCTGTCGGTCGCGACGTTACCGCTGGTGTCCGTTGCCGTCACGGTGACAGTCTGAACACCATCAGTCAGCGCTTGCAGATCCGCTGCCGGGATGGCCAGCGTCCAGGCACCGTTTCCGTCGGCCAGGGCGGTGTAACTGATTTGATTTAGCGTCACGCTAATCTGTGCGCCAGGCGCACTGTTACCGGTGACCGTCAGATCCTGGAGCGATTCGGCCTGATTCAGCGACGTGCCTGCGCTCAGGGTAATATCGACCAGCGGTGGCAGGGTCGTTTCGATGGCGACATTATGGCTGGCCTCCGCAGGATTGCCCGCAGCATCATTCGCCGTCACCACAAAGGCTTGTTCTGTCCCGGACGGCAGATCAGCAAGGGCATCGGCGGGCACGGTTACGCGCCAGTTGCCGTTGGCATCAATGGTGGTCGGGTACGCAATACCGTTAACGGTCAGCGTAACAGGCGTCCCTTCTGCCAGTAACCTGCTGCTGCCCGTCACCTCCAGCGCCGTTCCGGCTTCGGTTGCGTTGATGATGTCGTCCGCTGCCACTACATCTACGCTAAGCGTTGGCTGCGCCGCCTCGCTGGCGATGACAGTGAGGCTGGCAGTGCTGCTGGCAGGATTGCCCGCCGTATCGCTCGCCACCACCACCACAGACAACGCACCATCTGGCAGCGCGCCAGCATCACCCGCAGGAACGGTCACGTTCCAACTGCCGTCTGCCTGAACGGCACCGGTGTAGCTCTGACCGTTCAGGGTGACAGTCACAACCTGCCCCGCCGTCAGGTTCGTACTGCCACCGCTGATGGTGAAATCCGCAGCGGCTTCTGCCCGGTTCAGTAAGTTATCGCCGCTGACGGTATCGACTGTCAGCACGGGCAATGACGCGCTGTCGGCGACGCGGGTCAGATTTTGCGTCAGCGTGGTCTGGTTACCCGCCGCATCTGTCAGGGTAATATCCAACGCATACGTGCCATCCGGTAAGCCCTGCATGACGCTGGCAGGAATATTGACCTGCCAGCTTCCATCCTGAAGCACCAGCGTCTGATAAGTCTGGCCTTGTAAGGTCACGGTAACCGTTTGCCCTTCATCAGCCAGCGATGCCGTGCCGGAAACCGGAATGGTCTGCAGCACCTCCACTGCATTGATTTGATTATCTCCGGTAACCGGCGTCAGAGTCAGTTCAGGCGGTGTGAAATCCACGGTGATGTTACTGTCCAGGCTGCCCGTGTTACCCGCCGCGTCAGTCACATTGACGACAATGGGATTGACGCCTTCTGTCAGTGCCTGAAGGACATCACTACCCAGAGTCAGAGACCAGTTACCCTGTGCATCTACTGTCGCGCTGTAATCATTTCCCCCCACGGTCACCGTGACGGTCTGACCTGCGCCAGAAGCGCCGGTGGTGCCGCTGATTGTCTGGTCAGTCGTGGACTCGATCTGGTTCAGATAGCCGTCTGTGAAAGGTGTAACGATACTGATCGGCAGACTGTTCGTTGATACGGTAATCTCGCGGGTTTCTGTCACGCTGTTTCCGGCCAGATCGCTGACGGTCACGGCCAGTGCATAGCTGCCTGCGGGAATACCTTCCAGTGCGCCAGCGGGCAATGTAAAGCTCCAGTTGCCTTCGGCGTCAACTGCCGTGGTCCATACCTGATTGTTTAAGGCGATCGTTACCACCTGACCTTCCCCGGCATCACTGCTGCCGCTGAGCACAATCGGTCCGGTGCTCTCGGTCGGGTCGACAACATCATCGCCTGTCACCGGATCCAGCGTCAGCCCAGGCGGGGTGAGATCCACCTCGACAGTGCCCGCAACGGAACGGCTGTTACCGGCCGCATCCGTGACCGTCACCGTATAGCCGGTGCTGCCCTCAGTCAGAGCGGTAAGCGCATCAGCAGGCAGCGTAACGCGCCAGTTGCCGTTTGCGTCCACGGTTCCGCTGTAAATATTACCGTTAAAGGTGACGTTAACGGTTTGCCCAACGCCACTCACGCCAGTTGTGCCGTTCAGCGCCTGCGCATTGGTGACATCGTCTGCATTAATCACGCCGCCATCAAAAGCATTAATAACGACAGGGTTGGGTACATTGTTAATGGCCACGTTCAGCGTGCCTGAGCTGCTGAGTACGGCCCCCGTGGTATCCGTAGCCGATACGGTCAACGTGGTCGGCCCATCCGTCAGGCTTGCCAGATCGGCAGGTGGGATCACAATGTTCCAGGTTCCGGTGGCTGAAACCGTGCCGGTATACGTGACGCCATTGAACACCAGCGTAACCGTGCTGTCGGGCGCGACATTGACCGTGGTTCCGCTAACAATCAGCGGGTCGGTTGCCTCACCGGCATTCAGATAGTTATCGTCGCTCAGGGGGGCCAGCGCGATGCCTGAGGCATTGCTGTTGAGCGTCAGATCCAGACTGCCAGTGGCGGTATTGCCTGCGGCATCACTGACGGCCACGGTGTAACTGGCGCTGCCGTCAGCCAGCGAAGCGAGGACCTCTGCCGGAACAGTCAGTTGCCAGGTGCCATCCCCCAATACTGTGCCGCTGAAAACATCGCTGCCTACAGTGAGGGTGACGGTCTGACCCTGCTCGACATTCGTAGTGGTGCCGGACAGCACCTGACTGACCTGACGCTCTGCGCCATCGACGACATTATCGCCTGCGAAGGGATTCAGGGTTAACGTTGGCAGCGAAGCCGCATCCGCTTTTACCGTCAGGTTACTGGTATTGGTAGAGACGTTACCGGCACTGTCTGTCGCCGTCACCGTTAAGGTATAGCTACCGTCAGACAATCCACTCAACGCAGCATCCGGTACATTCAGCGTCCAGGTGCCATCTGCATTAGCCGTTGTTGTGACGGTTGTACCATTAAACGAGGCGACGATGGTCGCACCGTTTTCACTGGTGCCGGTCAGCACAAGAGGCTGCTGAATTTCCGTGGCGTTGAGTACGCCATCGCCAGAAGGCGTGGCAACCTGCAGCACCGGCGGCACGGTATCCACCGTGACGGAGCCAGAGGCCGTACTGGTGTTGCCGGCAATATCGGTGAGCGTGACGGTATAAGGTACCGTTCCCTGATCCAGCGCAGCGAGGATGCCTGACGGAATGCTCACCTGCCAGTTACCTGCACCATCTACCGTGCCGTTATAGTCAACCCCATTGAAGTTGACGACGACGCCTTGCCCGGCTCCGGTCACACCGCTGTTGCCCGTAATCGTGCCGTTGGCCGTGGCTTCAGCGCCATTCAGCACGCCATCACCAAAGGCGACGCCAGCCGTTGCGATCGGCAGATCGGTAGCAAAGACGTTAATATTCGTTGTATTGGTGGCAAGCGTGTTACCACCGGCATCGGTGATAGTGGTAATGACCGGCAGAGCACCGTTTGGCAGTTCAGCCAGTGAACCGGCAGGCAGCGTCACCGTCCAGTTGCCCTGCGCATCGACCGTGCCGGTATAGCTGGTGCCATTAACACTAACGGTCACCTGACTGCCCGCAGGAATGTTGATTGTGGTGCCACTCAACACGACATCGCTGGCCACATCCTCAACATTGAGGTAGTTATTTGTCCCTACAGGCGACAGCGCAACGCTGCTGCCCGTATTGTCGACCGTAAAGGTCAGCTCCGCACTGCTGGTGTTCCCGACGGCGTTTACGACCTCAACGGTCAGCGACTGCGCACCATTCGGCAAGCCGGACAATGCGGTGGACGGCAGCGTGATTTGCCAGTTACCGTTGGGCTCTACTGTCCCCGTGTAGGTCACGCCATTCAGGGTAACGCTAACCTGTTGTCCCGCCTCAACATTGGTTGTGGTGCCGGTAAGGGTTTGTGGCTGCTGCTGTTCGGCACCATCCAGAATGCCATCGCCAGCAAAACTACCCGAATTAACCGTAATGGTAGGCTGGACTTCTGGTGCCGTCGCGACATTCAGATCGCTGGTGAACGTCGTCTGGCTGCCATTGGCATTCGTCACCGTGACCGTAAACGGATTGCTGCCTGACGGTAATGCAGCGAGATCAGACTGGTCAACTCTCAAAGACCAGCGGCCATTGGAGGCCACCAGCGTCCGGTAAAATCTGCCGTTGAGCGAGAGTGTGACCTGATCGCCATTCTGGCCGGTACCATTCAGGATCAGTGGCTGTGTCAGATCGCTGACGCTTAGCGTGTTATCGCCGCCCACGGGCTCAACGCCCAGCACAGGTGACTGGGTATCCACCGTGAGGTTATTTGTCTGGGTAACCACGTTGCCAGCCTGATCAACCACACTGACAACCAGTGGGTTATTCCCCTGCGGTAAGGCAGACAGATCGGTGGCAGGAATCGTCGTACTCCAGCTGCCGTCCGTATTAACCGGAACGTTGTAAGTGTTGCCGCCGAGTTGAATCTGTACCTGTTGTCCGTCACCGGTAATGCCGGTATTCCCGCTCAGTACCTGATCGCTGGCGGCGTCCAGATTATTAAGGACACCATCGCTGATCGCGCCGCTGTCGAGGTTAACAGCAGGCAATGTTGTGGCCTGCAGGATCACGTCAGCTGTGCCGGTCACGAGGTTACCGTTAGCATCCACGGTGCTGACGGTAATCGATTTCAGCCCGTCTGCTACGCCGTCAAAAGCGGCTGCAGGCATCGTGACCGACCATAATCCGTCGCCATCTACGGTACCGTTGTAATTGACACCGTTAAAGTTAACCGCAATCTGCTGACCCGGTGTCCCACCAAGGAACGCACCCTTAACGATAACGCCCTGGCTGGCTTCCAGCGCATTAATAAAACCATCTCCGCCCAGCGGTTGGGTAATCGTCAGCGATCCCGGCGTCCCCGCTGCGGGTTCAACGATAATGTCCTGGTTGCCCGTCGCGATGTCTCCGGCATTGTTAGCCACGCTGACGGCAATTGTCGTCGTGCCCGCCGCTAATGCGCCCAGCGCTGACGACGGCACCGTCACGCTCCAGCCGCCGTCCTGGCCCACCGTGGTGGTATAGGTCTGCCCGCCCAGGGTCACGGTCACGGTCTGGCCCGGCTCCACATTGACGGTGGTGCCGGACAGAATCTGATCCGTTGCTTTTTCTGCATTATCCAGCACGTTGTCCCCGGCGAAAGGATCGACGGTCAACGTCGGATCGCCGGGCTGTGTTGCCGGTGCCTCCACGGTGATGGTTTCGGCAGTCGTGGCCGCGGTGCCCGCCGCGTTGCTCACCGTCGCCTCGATGGTCGTTGTGCCCGCCGCCAGCGCCTGCAGCGCCGCCGCCGGCACCGTCACGCTCCAGCTGCCGTCCTGACCCACCGTGGCGGTGTAGGTCTGCCCGCCCAGCGTCACGGCCACGGTCTGGCCCGGCTCCACGTTGCTGGTAACGCCTGAAATGAGCTGATCCGACGTTTTTTCGTCGTTATCCAGTACGTTGTCCCCGGCAAAGGGCGCAAGAGCCACCGTCGGATCGCCGGGCTGTGTTGCCGGTGCCTCCACGGTGATGGTTTCGGCAGTCGTGGCCGCGGTGCCCGCCGCGTTGCTCACCGTCGCCTCAATGGTCGCCGTGCCTGCCGCCAGCGCCTGCAGCGCCGCCGCCGGCACCGTCACGCTCCAGCTGCCGTCCTGGCCCACCGTGGCGGTGTAGGTCTGTCCGCCCAGCGTCACGGTCACGGTCTGGCCCGGCTCGACGTTGGCGGTGATGCCCGAAACGGTCTGATCCGTGGCCTTCTCCGCGTTGTCCAGAATGTTGTCCCCGGCAAAGGGCGCGAGGGTCACCGTCGGATCGCCCGGCGAGGTCACCGGCGCTTCCACGGTGATGGCCTGGGTCTGGGTGGCTGCGGTGCCCGCCGCGTTGCTCACCGTGACCGCGATGGTCGCCGTGCCCGCCGCCAGCGCCTGCAGCGCCGCCGCCGGCACCGTCACGCTCCAGCTGCCGTCTGTTCCTACCGTGGTGGTGTAGGTCTGTCCGCCCAGCGTCACGGTGACGGTCTGGCCTGCCTCCACATTGGTTGTGGTGCCCGAAAGCGTTTGATCTGACGCCTTCTCGGTGTTGTCCAGCACGTTATCCCCGGCGAAAGGGTTGACGGTGAGCGTTGGCGCACCGGGCGTTCCCGGTGCGGCCGGGTTGTCACCACCACCACCACCTCCTCCGCCCCGACTGGTACCCAGTGCAACGCCCGCCAGACCAAGCAGGCCCACACCGCTGGCGGTCATTAGTCCGGTAGAAATATTGCTGTTATCAGCCAGGAGAAGGGGATCGACACTGTCGAGAGATTCATAGGTGGGCGTCATGGTTGTGGCGGCGTAATCTGTTGCGTCAACCGCCGTGGGGAAAAGCGCATGCTCTGGGGGATTCACACCATCGTCAAACACCAGTTCACTGTGATCGCCGGCAGCATCATCCAGAAAGAAGTTTTTATAGCGAACCGTGCTGCCGTCACGCATCTGAACGATAAGGTCATCACCCTGCCGTTGAAATTGCGTCACCACTTCACGTGTGCCGTTAATACGGACAACGCTGGGTTCACTGAGGGTAATCGTTTGTGCTGAGACGCCATCGACCTGTGAAATGAGCGTACCATTTGCACGGGAAATGATATCCACCCGAGTTTGAGTGATTTCTGCCATCTTGACCTTACTCCACCAGAGAAGCTAATTAACTGAAATGAAAACCATAAAAATAATTTATGGGTAACTTTTCCACGTTTTACTTGCTGCGAATCTGAAAACGTTTCAACCTAGTGCGACAATAGGTAAAAAAATCAAGAACGATGGCAAAAAATCTAAGCGAAGCGTAATAATTGTTTAAATTTTAATTAATCCGAACTTACTTTTGGCAACATCATGAAAATAATATTCATCACAGTCAGGGCAAAAATCAATCGTAATATGCAGTTTTATTTATGATTTAACCAAGATAACATTAGCCAAATTTTGGTTTTGTCAGTAAAAAAGTGGCAAAAATGTGCCGCGCATCGCTTTCAGATGTTGCTAAATATTTCTAAAAAATGCGCAAAGTTACGGATTAACCTGTTTTTTTTAGGCCTTGACAGGCTGAAGGCATACTCAAATTTAACTAAGCAATACACATAGCGAAAATGTGACCACGGTCATACAACGTCGCGGCAGGAGGGAAAGTAAGCCAGGAAAGTTCTGGAAAAATCATTGGCACCGCTAAAAGTCGGTACACTGGCGCTGCGCGAAAATCATCTACGTAAAATGATGAACTGTTAAGCCTGTGTTCTCACAGCGTTTTGCAGCAATTTGATGCTACACTTTTTTGCTTCGATACAGATGAAATAAGAGCCATGACAGCACTGGATGCCGCAAAATCAACCTGTTCTGAACGCCGCCTTAGCGCCGGTACGCGTACCATTTTTTTAATTAATGGACTGGGCATGTCAGCCTGGGCACCACTGGTACCTTATGCGCGCGATCGCTTGCAGTTAGAAGGGGCATCCCTCGGTGCCCTGCTGCTCTGCCTGGGGATTGGTTCACTGCTTGCGATGCCCGTCACAGGCACGCTGGTTGCCCGCTTTGGCTGCCGGCGGGTGATGATGAGTTCGACGCTGCTGGTCCTGTTAATGCTACCCGTGCTGGCAACCGCGCCTTCCCATCTGGTGATGGCCGCAGCACTCATGCTGTTTGGTGCCGGGTTGGGGATGCTGGACGTTGCAATGAATTATCAGGCGGTGGAAGTAGAAAAAGCCGCAGGACGCCCCATGATGTCAGGCTTTCACGCGTTTTTCAGCCTGGGAGGCATTTTAGGTGCCGGTGCGGTAAGTCTGCTGTTAGGTCTGACATTGACCCCTCTCTTATCGGTTCTGATCGTTATGGCGGTGATGGTCGCATTGCTGCTGTGGCGACTGTCCGGCTATATGAACCAGCGCTTACATCAGCCTGATCAGCCCTGGCTGGTGATTCCGCGCGGGCGTGTCGCCTTTCTGGGCGTACTGTGCTTTATCCTGTTTCTGGCAGAAGGCGCAGTACTGGACTGGGGTGCCCTGTTGCTGCTGCAAAATCCGTCAATGTCGACGGCACATGCAGGTCTGGGCTATGCCGTATTCTCTGTAGCGATGACGGCAGGACGCTTTACTGGCGATAAGATTATTCAACGTTTTGGCCGCTATCCGGTGATGGTCATGGGCGCGCTGGCCGCGGCGTCGGGCCTGGCGCTCGCCGTCCTGCTGCCCTGGCCGGAAGCGTCATTACTGGCTTTCTTACTGGTGGGATTTGGTTTATCCAATACCGTGCCTATGTTATTTAACGCGGCGGGTAATCAGCATGCAATGCCCGCTAACCTGGCGATTTCAGCCATGACAACGTTGGGATATGCAGGTATTCTTTCTGGTCCGGCGTTGATCGGGTTCATCTCTCAATGGATTAGCCTTAGCGGTGCATTTTTACTGATTGCACTGCTCTTGTTGGCTGTGGCTGTCAGTGCGCGCAACGTTGCGCGATAAATCAGGTATCTGAGACGCTATGTTGTATAAGTTTCCTCTGACATCCAGCAATGTCACCCGCTTTTTTATCGTATTTAACCTGGTACTGTTACTGGCGCTGGGTTGTATGGTGCAAAATTCAATTAATGCCTGGCTAACCGATAAACGCTATGCCATGGCCGATATGGCGCACGACGTACAAAAACGTATTGATACCTATCGTTTTGTGACCTGGCAAATTTATGAAAACCTCTCGGCCAGTGCGGCAGGTTCCGTCCCTGCCAGCAATTTACAAGAGACGCGTCTGCGTCCTGATGTCTATTACCTCGAAAAAACCCGACGTAAAACCGAAGCGCTGATCTTTGGTTCGCATGACAGCAGCACGCTGGATATGACGATGCGGATGTCCAGTTATCTTGATACGCTGTGGGGTGCCGAATCGCCGACCTGGTCGATGTATTTCTTAAATGGTCAGGACAACAGCCTGATTATGATATCGACCCTGCCGCTGAAAGATTTGGCCACTCGCTATAAAGAGAATGCGTTAAGTTCATTAGTGGATGCGCGCCGTGCTGAAATGCTGCAGCAGGCGAATGCGCTGGATGAACGCGAAAGCTTTTCGCCTCTACGTCACCTTGCTTTCCAGAACGATCACTACTTTACTCTGCGTACGACGTTTAATCAGCCCGGCCATCTGGCTACTGTCGTCGCGTTTGATTTGCCTGTGAATGACTTAATCCCGCTTAATATGCCGGTAGAGAACTTCCAGTTGCGTCAGGATGCCAGCTTTACCAATAACACCAGTACAAACCAGGAAGGCCTTGAGACAACCCAGGTTTCGCTGGTCAGCCACGACATTGAGATAGCCGCAGCCCTGCCCAGCACCTCGCTGCAGCTGGTTTACCGGGTCCCCCTTGTTCGCCTGCTGCTCGACAGTGCGCATAACCTGATGTGGCCACTACTGATTAACCTGGTGCTGTTTTTACTTTCACTGAGTGGCGTATTGTTACTACGCAAACAATCGCTTCGTCCCAGTGAAAACCAGAGTGCTGAACTGGACTCCCTTCGCGTACTCAATCAGGAGATTGTGGCCAGCTTACCTGTGGGCCTGTTGGTGTACGACTTTGCGAGTAACCGTACCTTGTTAAGTAATAAGATCGCCGAGCATCTTTTGCCTCACCTGAACCTGCAAAAGATCATCAATATGTCCGATCAGCATCAGGGTGTATTACAGGCTACGATCAACAACGAAGTGTATGAAATACGCCATGCGCGTAGCGTTTTATCGCCGCATACACAGCTGTTTATGATGCGCGATCAGGATCGGGAATTACTGGTCAACAAGAAACTGCAAAAAGCACAGCAGGTGCTGGATCGCAACCACCAGATGCGTCAGCAGTTGCTGCATCACCTTGGCCATGCGTTAAACCAGCCGCTGGAAAAAATCGTCTCGCAGTTGGTGCAGTTGAGTCAGCGTGATAATGACGAAAGCGTGCTGGATATTCTGGATGAGAGCCAGTCACTGGCTCGTCTGGTGGACGATATCGTGCTGCTCAATCGTCTTGAAGCGCATGACTGGTCACCTGATGCGTCGGTATTTAACCTGCAAGAGTTACTGGACGAAATTACGCTGGAGAGCCTGCCGCTGCTGCGTCGCAAAGGCCTGTCCCTGGTGGTGAATAATCATCTGGCAAATGACGAGATGCGCTTTGGCGATCGACGTGCATTGCGCAAAATCCTCACCACGCTGATGCATTATGCGCTGATTACCACCCGCTGGGGCAAGATTACCCTGGCGGTGAAGACGGCAGAGAACCAGCCTGACCGGGTCTATATTGAACTGGTGGATACCGGTGCCGGACTGACCGTGGATGAACTGGCGAACGTGGACTTCCCGTTCCTGGGCGATACCAGTCAGGATCGTTATGGTCAGGCGTCCGGTATGGCGTTTTTCCTGTGCAAGCAGTTATGTAAACAAATGGGCGGTAGCCTGGAGATTGTGGCGAAAGCCGATATCGGCACACGCTATAACATTCAACTGCCCCTCACGCTTGAGGAACAGCGTGATGAGGAGGAAGAGAAAATCCTGGAAGGCGTAACCGCGCTGGTGGAGATCGCCGTTGAAGATGTCCACAAAATTGTTTGTCGCCATCTGGAAAACTGGGGCGCGCGCTGCCTGACGCCTGATGAACGTATTTCGGGTCAGGATCACGACGTACAGATCACCGACGATCCGGGCAAACTGAGTGGCTGGGCATTGTTACTGGCAGAAGACGAACCGGGCCATCATGCGCTGAACGATCAACAGTATCGCGTCAATTTCAATCTCAGTAATGCACTACTGGATGCATTACTGGCACTGATTGAGAAGCAATTGTCCCACGATGTAATGGAGGATAACACTGAAGAAGATGACGCCAGCACGCCACTGCTAAGTGGAGGCTATTTCCAGCTGTTTACTGAGACAGTACCGGATGATGTAAAGAGATTGTATACTGAGTCAGCGATAAACGATTATGCCTCGCTTGCTCAGACTGCCCATCGCCTTAAAGGCGTGTTTGCTATGCTTAATTTGACACCGGGCAAACAGCTTTGTGAAGAATTAGAACACCACATCAAAGTGTGTGACGATTCAAACATTAAAAATACCACCAGTAATATTGACGCTTATGTCAATCAACTGCTGCAGCAAGGTAACCAATAAGATGAATAACCTGAATGTAATTATTGCCGATGATCACCCAATTGTTCTTTTCGGTATCCGAAAATCTCTGGAACAAATTGAGTGGGTTAACGTTGTGGGTGAGTTTGAAGACTCAACAGCACTGATTAACAACCTGTCCAAGCTTGATGCCAATGTGCTGATCACCGACCTCTCTATGCCGGGTGAAAAGTATGGTGACGGTATTACGCTGATCAAATATATCAAACGCCATTATCCTGATCTGTCGATCATTGTTCTGACCATGAACAACAACCCGGCCATCCTCAGCTCCGTGCTTGATCTGGATATCGAAGGTATCGTTCTGAAGCAAGGTGCGCCAACCGATCTGCCTAAAGCGCTGGCTGCGCTGCAGAAAGGCAAGAAATATACGCCGGAAAGCGTGGCGAAACTGCTGGAGAAAATCAGTGCCGGCGGTTATGGCGATAAGCGTCTGTCGCCTAAAGAGAGCGAAGTATTACGTCTCTTCGCTGAAGGCTTCCTGGTAACGGAAATTGCGAAGAAGCTGAACCGCAGTATTAAGACCATCAGTAGCCAGAAAAAATCGGCCATGATGAAGTTGGGTGTGGATAACGATATTGCCCTGCTCAACTATCTGTCATCGGTCAGCGCGACCCAAATCGACAAAGAGTAAGTTTTCAGGCGGTGCACTCGCACCGCCTCCTTCCGCTTCTCTTTTATCCCTGCCGGGCTTTACGTACCCGCTCTGCATAGAGACCCAGCGTTGATTTCAGCACATCCAGCGTCACGGGCTTCGACAAGCAGTTGTCCATCCCTGCGTCCATACAACGCTGCTTTTCTTCGGCCAGCGCGTTCGCCGTGACGCCTATCACCGGGAACACATGCCCTAACTGACGCAGGCGCTGAGTCAGACGATAACCGTCCATATTGGGCATGTTCACATCGGTCAGCACAATATCAATTGTATTACGGCTTAAGACATTTAAGGCGTCAACACCGTCCTGGGCGGTTTTCACCTGATAACCCAGCGTGCCAAGCTGCTCTGACAGCAGCATGCGGTTGATAGGATGATCGTCAACGATCAGCACCATAATGTCGTCATTATGGATTTTCTCTTCGACCGGCCCGCTCAGAGAAAGCGCGTCCGTGCTCTCGGTTTCCACGGCAATGCGGTAAATACGTGCCAGTAAAGTCGGCAGTTCATGCAGGGTTGCCGTGCTGTGGATCCAGCGCCCTGCCTGCGGCTCACGCGGCATATCCACATGCGCGCCGTCAAACGTGATAACCGCACGCACCTGGGGGAATGTCTCCATTGCATAGTCGGTTAACACCACATCATCACTGCCAGGGTTTGCCAGCATATCGGCGACCTGGAAGCCATGTTGCTTCAACAGCCTGTCCAGATACTGGGCCAGGTACTCATTGCGCATTGCCAGCCAGATTTTCTTATCCTGCAGCCCGTCAAGCAGTGGAATGGACGGCTGCTTACCATTGTAGATGGGGATACGCACGATAAACTGGCTTCCCATTCCCGGCTCTGACTCCACCTCGATATCACCGTCCATCATGTTGATCAGCTTTTCACAAATCGCCAGGCCCAGCCCGGTGCCCTGGAAATTGCGCTGGACGCCATTTCCGACCTGGAAGAACGGATCGAATAACCGGGTGAGCTCTTTTGCCGGAATCCCGACGCCGGTATCACGCATACGAAAGGCCAGATAGCCCTGGGTGACGTATGCATGCAGGATAATGCAGCCGGTATGCGTAAATTTGATCGCATTATTGAGCAGGTTAGAAATCACCTGTTGCAGACGCAGGGGATCGCCATCGAGGAACTGCGGAACATCGTGTTCAATATAGCAGTACAGTGTCAGGCGTTTTTTCACCACCAGCGACAGATAGTTACCGACAATATGGGTAATCACTTCACGCGGGGAGAAAGGACGCGGTTCAATCTTCAACTGTTCCGACTCGATTTTCGAGAAATCGAGAATATCGCTGATGATTTTTAACAGCAGACTGGAGGAGTTGTTCATGGCGGTGACCAGCGAGTCGATACCGCTGGGCAACTGTCGTGTCTGTAATAAATCCAGATTACCAATAATGCCGTATAACGGCGTGCGCAGTTCATGGCTGACCGTGGCCAGAAACATCGATTTCGACTGGCTGGCCTGTTCAGCGGCATGCGCCATCTCCTGCAATGACTGCTCCATACGAACGCGCGCGGACACGTCAACCAGCACGCAGATGGCGACGTTTTCATTGCGATATCGGGAATGCACAAAGCTGATTTGCAGATTGGTGTTGCTGCCCGTCAGGACATCCACAAAGTTGACCTGTTGGCCGCCGATAATTTCATTTAACCGCTTGCGGTCTTCCTGCGTCAGCAACGTAAGATAGTTATGCGCCAGCTCATTACTCAGAATGTTGGTGCCATCGCTGGTGCGCAGAATACAGATCCCGACCGGTGCTGACGCCACGATCTTACGGTTAAACTGCTCATGCTCTTCCAGCCTGTGTGCATTCTCTTCCGCAGGCAAAAACATGCGCCGCTCAAATAACCAGGCCAGCGTAAACAGCAGTACCGCACTCATGATATTGAGCAGCACCGCGTTAATCATCATGAGCCTGAGCTGATCGACCAGGACATCCGTTGACACCGACCAGATCACATTGAGTTCTGATGGCGGCAAGGGTTTCTTGAGCACCAGCTGGCGATAACCGTCCAGATAACCAAACCAGGTTTTATCGTCGGGTAATTCGTTTAGCGAGAAACCTACGCCTCCCCGGCGTGACGTCAGCAACGGCGTATAATTTTCGTCGGTTATGGTCGCGGTCACCGGCAGGCTGCCGGGCTGGATAAATTCATCAAGGCGGATATTTTGCTCTACGCCCAGCAAAGCCTGCAGTTTATCGGCCACATAGACCGGCATCACCACAGAGAAGCTGCCTACACCAGGCTGAGCGGAGCTGCTCACCCAGTAAGCCGGATTACGCTGGTCCTCTTCCGGGCTGTTACGGTAACGCTGCAGGTTTTCCCGCAGAAGCTTCAGACTGCGATCGCGACTGACATTATTATTGTTATTGCTGACGGTAAAGTCAGCCAGGCACCTGTTATCGCCGCCAATGAGGAAGACCCGGTTCAGCTCGTAGGAGGAGGCGAAATTGCTTTTCCAGTAGTTAATGTAGTTGCCTAAGGAATCAAGCGAGTTGCGCCAGGTGGTGCTCATGGAGGCACAGTCGTCACCGGAATATAACGGCATAAACTGTGGCTGAATCAGATTGTCCGCCTGGGACTGACCGATGGGTGCAGGTCTGGCGAGCCGGTTTTCAGCAATATATTTGAGTTCACGCATCATGCCCGCAGAATGACGGACGTACCAGTCAATGGTGCCGTAGTTACTGGCAAACTCCTGACGTACCTTGTTCTCTTTGTCATGCAGGACGCTGATAATATAGAACGTCGTCAGAACAGCGCCCAGCAACCAGATGAGCAGTGCCAGCGCGCGAAACAGATAGCGCGAAATGCGCAGCGTCGTGCGGAAAGAAACTAGATATTTCAAAGGTGACTCGCAGGTGGCAAGGTTAGTCGCATTGTTGGATTTTTGATGTTCATACACTAGCTTTATCGCAGCGAAAAAGCCAGTCGACTCCGGGCTCAGGGCGCAGTTTGAGAATGTTTGACCTGCCGCCCACCTCTCCTCTCGCTGTCTTCACAGCCAAAAAAAACGGCAGGCCGGGTTACCCCTGACCTGCCGTTGCGGTTTAACGTACGACGGGTAACTTACTCGTCGTCGTCCACTGCCGGTTCATCATCGTCGTCATTGTCGACTTCAGGTACGATATCATCGTCCCCTTCCGCCACGCTGCCATCGATAGCATCCAGCTCTTCTTCTTCCACCGGTTCCGCTACGCGCTGCAGACCGACAACATTCTCGTCTTCGGCTGTACGAATCAGGATCACACCCTGAGTATTACGGCCCACGATGCTGACTTCGGAGACACGGGTTCTTACCAGTGTGCCGGCATCGGTGATCATCATGATCTGATCGCTGTCGACAACCTGTACCGCACCAATAACCGGGCCATTACGCTCAGTTACTTTGATGGAAATCACGCCCTGCGTTGCACGGGATTTGGTCGGGTACTCACTGTTCGCGGTACGCTTACCGTAGCCGTTCTGCGTAACCGTAAGAATAGCGCCCTCTTCACGCGGCACGATCAGCGAAACTACGCGATCGTTTTGCGCCAGCTTAATGCCCCGTACGCCCGAAGCCGTTCGGCCCATGGCACGTACCGCGGATTCTGCAAAGCGCACCACCTTACCGGCCGCAGAGAACAACATCGCCTCATCGTTACCGTTCGTCAGCGCCACACCGATCAGCTCATCGTCATCACGCAGGTTAATCGCGATAATGCCTGCGCTACGTGGGCGGCTAAACTCCTGCAGACCCGTTTTCTTCACGGTCCCGCTGGCGGTAGCCATGAAGATGTTAAAGCCTTCGGTGTATTCACGTACCGGCAGAATCGCCGTAATACGTTCGTTGGCTTCCAGCGGCAACAGGTTGACGATAGGACGCCCACGTGCACCACGGCTGGCTTCAGGCAACTGGTAGACTTTCATCCAGTAGAGCCGGCCACGGCTGGAGAAGCACAGGATCGTGTCGTGGGTATTCGCCACCAGCAGACGATCGATAAAGTCTTCTTCTTTGATTCGGGCGGCAGACTTGCCTTTACCGCCACGGCGCTGGGCTTCATAGTCGCTCAGCGGCTGATATTTCACATAGCCCTGATGCGACAATGTCACCACAACATCTTCCTGATTGATCAGGTCTTCGATGTTGATGTCGGCGCTGTTAGCCGTAATTTCAGTGCGGCGGTCGTCGCCGAACTGATCGCGCATCAGCTCAAGCTCTTCGCGAATGACTTCCATCAGACGTTCTGAGCTGGACAGGATGTGCAGTAATTCTGCAATCTGATCCAGCAGCTGTTTGTACTCGTCCAGCAGCTTCTCATGCTCAAGGCCGGTCAGCTTCTGCAGACGTAAGTCCAGAATGGCCTGCGCCTGTTGTTCTGTCAGGTAATACTGACCATCACGGATACCGAACTGCGCTTCCAGCCACTCTGGACGGGCCGCATCGTCGCCTGCACGTTCCAGCATCGCGGCCACATTGCCCAGCGCCCACGATTGCGAGATCAGACCCGCTTTTGCTTCCGCTGGCGTTGGAGCGCGGCGAATCAGTTCGATAATCGGATCGATGTTAGCCAGCGCAATCGCCAGACCTTCAAGGATATGTGCCCGATCGCGCGCCTTGCGCAGTTCGAAAATAGTACGGCGTGTCACCACTTCACGGCGATGGCGAACGAAGGCTTCGAGAATCTCCTTCAGCGCCATAATCTTCGGCTGGCCCTGATGGAGAGCGACCATGTTGATACCGAAAGAGGTCTGCAACTGAGTCAGGGAATAGAGGTTATTGAGAACCACTTCACCAACGGCGTCACGCTTGATTTCAATGACGATACGCATGCCGTCTTTATCAGACTCATCGCGCAGCGCACTGATTCCTTCGACGCGCTTTTCTTTCACCAGCTCGGCAATCTTTTCTATCAGGCGCGCTTTGTTCACCTGATAGGGCAGCTCGTGAATGACGATGGTTTCACGTCCGGTTTTGGCATCCACTTCCACTTCACCACGGGCACGGATGTAAACTTTACCGCGACCGGTGCGATAGGCTTCTTCAATGCCGCGACGCCCGTTGATAATGGCCGCCGTCGGGAAATCAGGCCCCGGAATGTGTTCCATCAGCCCTTCAACGCTGATGTTTTCATCTTCAATATAAGCCAGGCAGCCGTTAATCACTTCGCGCAGGTTATGCGGCGGAATGTTGGTGGCCATACCGACGGCAATACCGGACGATCCGTTGACCAGCAGGTTAGGGATTTTGGTGGGCAGAACTTCAGGGATCTGCTCGGTACCGTCGTAGTTCGGTACGAAGTCAACGGTCTCTTTTTCCAGATCAGCTAACAGGTCGTGGGCGATTTTAGACATGCGCACTTCGGTATAACGCATCGCCGCAGCGGAGTCGCCGTCGATGGATCCGAAGTTGCCTTGACCGTCCACCAGCATGTAACGCAGGGAGAAAGGCTGGGCCATACGTACGATGGTGTCGTAAACGGCAGAATCACCATGCGGGTGATATTTACCGATAACGTCACCGACGACGCGGGCAGATTTTTTATAGGGTTTGTTCCAGTCATTACCCAGTTCGCTCATCGCGTAGAGTACGCGGCGATGTACTGGCTTCAGGCCATCACGCACATCGGGTAAAGCTCGGCCAACAATGACCGACATGGCGTAATCGAGGTAAGAATTTTTTAACTCTTCTTCGATATTAACCGGTGTAATTTCTCTCGCAAGGTCGCTCATGGAGCCGCTATCCCTCTACTAATCCCGGATTTTAAAGGTGCGAAAGTATATCACACCGCAATTCACTGGTGAACGTTAACCACCTTATTAAGGTGCTTTTACTCATGTTGATAAGATGCGCCATGATAAGTTAAGCGTTTATACTGATGTCACATTTTGTCAGGAGTCACGATTCAATGAATGCACAACCACAGAACCCTCAGCACAATGTCGATGCACAGGAAATTGCCAAGTTCGAGGCCGTTGCCTCGCGCTGGTGGGATCTGGAGGGCGAATTTAAACCGCTGCACCGTATTAATCCCCTGCGGCTGGGCTACATTGCGCAACACAGTCACGGGCTGTTCGGTAAAAAAGTGCTCGATGTCGGCTGTGGTGGCGGTATCCTGGCGGAAAGCATGGCCCGGGAAGGTGCAATCGTCACCGGGCTGGATATGGGCGCGGAGCCACTTGAGGTGGCACGACTGCATGCGCTGGAGAGCGGCGTGACGCTCGACTATGTGCAACAAACGGTCGAGGAGCATGCCAGCCAGCATGCAGGCCAGTACGATGTGGTGACCTGCATGGAGATGCTTGAGCACGTGCCGGATCCACGTTCGGTGGTGCACGCCTGCGCGCAGCTGGTTAAACCCGGTGGCGAGGTGTTCTTCTCGACCATTAACCGTAATCCCAAAGCCTGGCTGATGGCGATTTTCGGTGCGGAATATGTCCTGCGCATGGTGCCGCGTGGGACGCATGATGTGAAGAAATTTATCCGTCCCTCCGAGCTGCTGGGTTGGGTGGATGAAACCCCACTGCGTGAACGCAACATGACAGGCCTGCACTACAACCCGCTTACCGATCGGTTCCGTCTGGGCAAAGGTGTGGACGTGAACTACATGATTCACACGCATCACGGCGAGGCGTAATTCCTGTGCAGCGTGCGGCTTTGCCCACGCTGCTGTCATCCCACTGTCATCACAAAACGCTATCCTCCCTGGCGCTACGCGTTAAGCGCTCTGGCACGACGGCTATGACTCAAAACAGGCTTTCGTATAGTCCAATGCTGGAAAAAGTCGCGCAATGTTTGAAAAATCAGCGGTCGATCATAAATCGCAATATTTTCTCAGACTGGTTGACAAGACCTGCGGCCTTACGAGACGCGGCCTAAGAAAACCCGCAGAAAATACAACCCCCGCAGACATCATTTTTTCCTCTTGTTAAGCGCCAGCAAAATACTAGAATAAGCCTCCATATTGTTATACTTATCTTCGACAACCCCAAGATGTAGTGTTTATCCACAACATTATTCACAATGAATATGCTGTGTATAAATCGGGATTTCTTTTAATTATTGGATACTCACGCAAAGGTAAAAACGCGACATGAACCAAAGTCTGCTCGTTACTAAACGCGATGGCCGCCAGGAGCGCATTGATCTCGACAAAATTCACCGTGTCCTCGACTGGGCAGCTGAAGGGCTGAACAATGTGTCGGTTTCACAGGTAGAGCTGCGTTCCCACATTCAGTTTTATGATGGCATCAAAACCTCTGACATCCATGAAACGATCATCAAGGCCGCTGCAGACCTTATTTCTCGCGATGCCCCTGACTATCAGTATCTTGCCGCCCGTCTGGCGATCTTCCACCTGCGTAAAAAAGCGTACGGCCAGTTTGAGCCACCCGCACTGTACGATCAGGTCGTTAAGATGGTTGACCTGGGCAAATACGATCGCCATCTGCTGGAAGACTACAGCCGTGAAGAGTTCGAGCAGATGGACGGCTTCATCGACCACTGGCGCGACATGAATTTCTCGTACGCGGCCGTGAAACAGCTGGAAGGCAAATATCTGGTTCAGAACCGCGTCTCCGGTGAGATCTATGAAAGCGCCCAGTTCCTGTACATTCTGGTAGCCGCCTGCCTGTTCTCAGGCTATCCGCGTGCGACCCGGATGGATTACATCAAGCGTTTCTACGATGCGATTTCCACGTTTAAAATCTCCCTGCCGACGCCAATCATGTCGGGAGTGCGTACGCCAACCCGTCAGTTCAGCTCCTGTGTCCTGATTGAATGTGGCGACAGCCTGGATTCCATCAACGCGACCTCCAGCGCTATTGTGAAATACGTTTCACAACGCGCAGGTATTGGTATTAACGCGGGTCGTATCCGCGCGCTGGGCAGCCCGATTCGCGGCGGTGAAGCTTTCCATACCGGTTGTATCCCGTTCTACAAGCACTTCCAGACGGCGGTGAAATCCTGTTCGCAGGGCGGCGTCCGTGGCGGCGCAGCGACCCTGTTCTATCCGATGTGGCATCTGGAAGTGGAAAGCCTGTTAGTCCTGAAAAACAACCGTGGTGTGGAAGGTAACCGCGTGCGTCACATGGACTACGGTGTGCAGCTCAACAAAATGATGTACCAGCGCCTGCTGAAGGGCGAGGACATCACGCTGTTTAGCCCGTCAGACGTACCTGGCCTGTACGATGCGTTCTTTGCCGATCAGGACGAATTTGAACGTCTTTACACCAAATACGAACAAGACAGCAGCATTCGTAAGCAGCGTGTGAAAGCGGTGGATCTGTTCTCGCTGATGATGCAGGAACGCGCCTCTACCGGCCGTATCTACATCCAGAACGTTGACCACTGCAACACACACAGCCCGTTTGACGCCAGTATTGCGCCAGTGCGCCAGTCGAACCTGTGTCTGGAAATTGCGCTGCCAACTAAACCGCTCAATGACGTCAACGACGAAAACGGTGAGATTGCGCTCTGTACGCTGTCAGCATTTAACCTTGGTGCGATTGACAGCCTGGACGATCTGGAAGAGCTGGCCACGCTGGCCGTACGCGCGCTGGATGCACTGTTGGATTATCAGGATTACCCGATTCCGGCCGCGCAGCGGGGTGCGATGGGTCGTCGTACGCTGGGCATTGGCGTCATTAACTTTGCTTACTACCTGGCGAAGCACGGCGTGCGCTACTCCGACGGCAGCGCGAATGGCCTGACGCACAAAACCTTTGAAGCCATTCAGTACTACCTGCTGAAAGCCTCAAATGAGCTGGCTAAAGAGCAAGGCGCCTGCCCGTGGTTCAATGAAACCACCTATGCACAGGGCGTGCTGCCAATTGATACCTACAAGAAAGATCTGG
The DNA here is from genome assembly GCF_004364735.1 of Pantoea sp. PNA 14-12. Classification (NCBI taxonomy): domain Bacteria; kingdom Pseudomonadati; phylum Pseudomonadota; class Gammaproteobacteria; order Enterobacterales; family Erwiniaceae; genus Pantoea; species Pantoea sp. PNA 14-12. The sequence continues at coordinate 336,528 of NZ_SOAJ01000002.1, forward strand.
ATGCGATTTGCAACGAGCCGCTGCACCTGGACTGGGAAACCCTGCGCGAGCAGATTAAAACCCACGGCCTGCGCAACTCGACGCTTTCTGCCCTGATGCCGTCTGAAACCTCGTCGCAGATTTCAAACGCCACCAACGGTATCGAACCGCCGCGCGGCCATATCAGTATTAAAGCGTCTAAAGACGGTATCCTGCGTCAGGTGGTGCCGGAGTATGAGCGTCTTAAAGATCAGTACGAACTGCTGTGGGATATGCCGTCCAACGATGGCTACCTGCAACTGGTTGGCGTAATGCAGAAATTCATCGATCAGGCGATTTCGTCAAATACCAACTACGATCCGTCGCGCTTCCCGAATGGCAAAGTGCCGATGAAGCAACTGCTGAAAGATCTGCTGACCGCCTACAAGTTTGGCGTGAAAACGCTCTACTACCAAAACACCCGTGATGGTGCGGAAGATGCGCAGGACGATCTGGCACCTTCTATTCAGGATGATGGCTGCGAAAGCGGCGCCTGTAAGATCTGACGGTCGGGCGGGAGCCTTTCCCGCCCACATTTTTCCGCGAGGCCGGTGCTGAGCCTCGTCTACCATGGACAGTTTTTTATGGCTTACTCCACTTTTTCACAAAACAAAAATGACCAGCTGAAAGAGCCTATGTTTTTCGGTCAGTCCGTTAACGTGGCGCGCTTTGACCAGCAGAAATACGATATCTTTGAAAAACTGATCGAAAAGCAGCTTTCGTTCTTCTGGCGTCCTGAAGAAGTCGATGTCTCGCGCGATCGCATCGACTACCAGGCCCTGCCCGATCATGAAAAGCATATCTTCATCAGCAACCTGAAATACCAGACGTTACTGGACTCGATTCAGGGACGCAGCCCGAACGTGGCACTGCTGCCGCTGATCTCGATTCCGGAACTGGAAACCTGGATCGAAACCTGGGCGTTCTCCGAAACGATCCACTCTCGCTCGTACACCCACATCATTCGCAACATCGTGAACGATCCGTCTGTGGTGTTTGACGATATCGTCACCAACCAGCAGATTCTGGCGCGTGCGCAGGACATCTCTAAGTACTACGATGACCTGATTGAGATGACTAACTACTGGCATTTGCTGGGCGAAGGTACGCATCAGGTCAATGGTAAGTCCATTACGGTTAACGTGCGCGCGCTGAAAAAGCAGCTGTATATTTGCCTGATGAGCGTCAATGCGCTGGAAGCGATCCGCTTCTACGTCAGCTTTGCCTGCTCTTTTGCGTTTGCTGAGCGAGAACTGATGGAAGGCAACGCCAAAATCATCAAGCTGATTGCACGCGACGAAGCTCTGCATCTGACCGGCACCCAGCACATGCTGAATCTGCTGCGCACCGGTGAAGACGATCCTGAAATGAAAGAAATTGCCGCCGAATGCCGTGAAGAGTGCTTCGAGCTGTTTAAGAAAGCGGCCTTACAGGAGAAAGAGTGGGCAGATTACCTGTTCAGCGGCGGCTCCATGATCGGTCTGAACAAAGATATCCTGTGCCAGTATATCGAATACATCACCAACATTCGTATGCAGGCGGTTGGCCTCGATCTGCCGTTCGAAACGCGCTCGAACCCGATTCCCTGGATCAACGCCTGGCTGGTGTCCGATAACGTTCAGGTTGCCCCGCAGGAAGTGGAAGTCAGTTCTTACCTGGTGGGTCAGATTGATTCAGAAGTGGGCGAAAACGACTTCGACGACTTCCAGTTATAACGATGAGCCGTTCTGTTGTTATTCTGCGCAGTTCCGGCACCCGACTGGAGTGCGCAGACGATCATCCTAATCTGTTGACCATGCTGGAAGCCAACAACCTGTGCGTGGAGTTTCAGTGCCGGGAAGGTTACTGCGGCTCCTGCCGTATGCGGTTACTGCGCGGCGAGGTCGACTACGCGGAAACCCCGCTGGCCTTTATTGAACAGGGGGAGATCCTGCCCTGCTGCTGTAAGGCGAAAGGTGAAATCGAGCTTGAACTCTAGTGGTTGAGCCAAAGCGTTTAAAAAAACCGTCATCCCAACCGGATGACGGTTTTTTTTCGCCGGGTGCTGAATCAGGGGATACGGGCAATGACTTTGATTTCAAAATCGAATCCTGCCAGCCAGTTAACACCGACCGCCGTCCAGTTAGGATAAGGTGGCTGCGGAAATATCGCTTTTTTCACTTCCATAATGGTAGCGAACTGCGTTTCAGGGTCGATATGAAACGTGGTGACATCAATAAGATCATCGAACGAACAGCCTGCCGCCGCCAGTGTCTGGCGCAGATTCTCAAAGGCCAGTTGCACCTGAGCAGCAAAATCCGGTTCAGGCGATCCGTCCTTGCGACTGCCAACCTGACCCGAGACGAACAGCAGGTCGCCCGAGCGGATCGCAGCGGAATAGCCATGCCTTTCATACAGCGCATGACGACCCGCCGGGAAAACTGCTTCACGATTGCTCATTGTTTTACCCTCTGGTGAGTTGTTATCAGGAAATCATGCGCCTCATGACGACATGATTTAATATACTTCCCGTATGTGAAATAAAACACACATACGCCCCGTATGTCAATTTCAGATACGCGACGTATACGAAAAGGAGAGAACCATGGCAGGACGACCTCGTGCGGTCACGATGGAAGAAAATCGCCTTAAACTGATTGCCGCCGCACGTAAAGCCTTTGCCGAAAAGGGGTTTGCTGCCGCGTCCATGGATGAGCTGACGGCGAGCGTTGGTTTAACGCGCGGTGCGCTTTATCACAATTTTGGCGATAAACGTGGCCTTCTCGCCGCTGTGGTCGCGGAAGTCGACAGTGAAATCGCCCAGCGTGCAAAAGCGCGCGCGGCCAGTGCGGGCGACAGCTGGAACCAGTTGCTGGCGGAAGGTATCGCCTATATCGAGATGGCGCTGGACCCCGAAGTGCAGCGTATTGTATTACTGGATGGCCCGGCCTTTCTTGGCGATCCCTCCCTGTGGCCCAGCCAGAACGCCTGCCTGACCGCAACCCAGCATGCACTGGAGGAGATGGTCACGAGCGGCGTGCTGAAGCCCGTGGATGTTGAAGCCGCTGCCCGCTTGCTGAATGGTGCGGCGTTTACTGCCGCCTTGTGGGTGGCCGCCAGCGCCGAGCCCCAGGCCACGCTGGCTAAAGTCACGGCGACCTTTACCGTGCTGGCGACGGGGCTACGGCGTTAAACAGCGTGTTAGTTGAGGAAACGCGGGGAGCAGAAAAAGAAGGCGGTCGGTGCCGTTTGGCACCGGTCCGTATTTTTAATGCTTGATAGTTTCTAGCACATCAATCCAGCCGTGCCCTGTGCTGACCTCGCTGCCGTGTAACCAGCGCCGCAGCATGTTCATTGCCATCATCGCCACCACTTTCTGACGGGTTTCCAGGTTGTGACGACCACTATTGAATTTAACACGTTGTCCCCAGGTCGCTTCCGGTGTATGGAGCGCCACAGAGATCGCGTCTTCGCTCAGGCTGCCGACGGACAGGGCAAGCTGAGTCTGCAAGCGCGTCGCCAGCGCCTGGGTGCGCATGACCTGAACATCCAGACTCTCGTCCTGCTGCGGCAGAATTTCGCTGGCGCTCAGGGGCACGTCAGCCGAAGCCAGTTGCCAGTGAAGTAACCCTGCGGTGTACTGTTCGCTGATCGCCAGCCGCCAGTGACGTTGATGCAGTTCCCGCGCCAGCAGTGCAGGCAGCCCCTCAGTGCCTTCAAATATCGTACACTCGGCCAGCAACAAACGTACCTGCTGCCAGACCTGCTCCATCGCGACGCGCTGTTCGGCTGGCCCCGTAAGTTTGATTTCGATAATCGGCATGGAAGAACGGTAGCCCATCAGCACGTTCTCCGGCAGCGGCAACGGTTCCAGTTCATTCGCAATGTCGCTTTCTCCCCGGCCAAAGGTGGTCAGCCGCAGGCAAACGGGCGGTTCAGGCAGGTCGAACTTCGCTTTCAGACGGGGAATGATTTGTTGTTCGACCATTACCTTGAATTCAGAGGGAACGCCTGGCGTAAAGAACATCCAGCAGCGATTGAGTTGCAGTGCAAAGCCACAGGCGGTACCGACCGGGTTATCCAGCATTTCGGCGTTAGCGGGAATTTCTGCCTGTTTACGGTTGCTCTCAGCCATAACCCGTCCGCGGCTGGCGAACCAGGCTTCCATCGTTTCCAGCCAGGCTTCCTGCATCACCAGCCCTACCCCGCTCGCTTTGGCCGCGGCCTGGGCGCTAAGGTCGTCAGTGGTTGGCCCCAGTCCACCATTCACGATGAGCACGTCCGCCTCAAGACTGCGGGCCTTTAGCGTTTCCACCAGCGACGACATTGCGTCACCCACCGTAGTCCGGCTGGTCATCGGCAGCCCGTGTTGAAATAACACATCAGCCAGCCAGGCGGCGTTGGTATCGACGATTTGTCCATGTAACACTTCATCGCCCGTGGACAGCATTTCAACTCTTATCACATTCATTCTCCTTGTGCCTGTCGCTTTACTTTAGAAAGCCCCTGAACAAAACACAATCTGCGGGCAGGAATTAACCGGGTAACGGCATTTTCAGGCAGGTGACAGAAGTGCGGAAGAACCAGAAAGGGAGAACGGACAGGACAGCGCCTGCCCGTTTTAGGCGATTGAGATTAGCGACGCGCCAGCAGCAGGCCTAATACCAGCCCTGCAGTAGCACCGATGCCAATGCCCTGCCACGGTTTTTCATGGACGTAATCATCAGCACGGTACGCGGCCTGTTTGGCACGGTAGTAATAGCTATCCGAGGCCTGGCTGACACGTGATTTAACATCTTCCAGCGCGCGTTCAGCTTTGGTTTTCAGTTCGATATATTTCTGATCGGCCGGATCACCTGATGACTTCAGCACTTCTTCCAGCGTTTCAGCCAGCAGTGCGATATCGTCGTCATAGCCCGTGTCGAAAGATTCAGTCTGTTTTACCATCATTTCCTCCATGTGAATTGCAATGCACCTGGTTAACTATAGCCATAAATGAGGGCTTTGCGCGGCCCCTTACCAGGAATCACCTGAAAATCGGCGCAAGGAAAGCGCACGCGCGTCAACTTATGGCAGGCTGTGATTACGCAAAGAAGTGTAAGAGATGACTTGCTTAAAGCAATTTCGCTTCGTTTATTTGATTTATCTGATAAATTTTCAGCGAACTGAATTTTTCTCTAAGCCGACTGTCGTACCCTGCTGTTGCCTGTAATAATCAGGCTCTGTGCTTCGACACGACAGTCACAACAAACTCGAAAAGCTAAGGAATGATCTCCGGCATGAATCGAAGAATGTTTATGAAAGCGTCAATGGCCTTCTCCGCGGTGAGCGGTATGACAGGCTTATCAACGCTATTCGCGCAATCCGCCTGGGCAGATGATGGCATTGCTGACGGAATCGCAGTGCGCTTCGATTTCGACGAGTTAAAAAAGAACGCGGCCGCACTGGCCAAAAAGCCGTGGGGTGGTCCACCGGGCCCGCTGCCGCAAACGCTGGCTAACCTGACGCCGCAGGCTTACAACGATATTCAGTACGATGCTAATCACTCGCTGTGGAACAACATTCCGAATCGCGAGCTTGATGTGCAGTTTTTCCACGTCGGCATGGGCTTTAAACGCCGCATCCGCATGTTTTCCGTCGACAGTGCCAGCCGTGAGGCACGCGAAATCCACTTCCGCACCGAGCTGTTTAACTACAACGATGCGAAAGTCGACACTAAGCAGCTGGAAGGCAAAACCGATCTGGGGTTTGCGGGCTTCCGTGCCTTTAAAAAACCTGAACTGGCCCGCCGCGATATCGTCTCCTTTCTCGGTGCCAGCTACTTCCGTGCTGTCGATGATACTTACCAGTACGGCCTGTCCGCGCGTGGCGTCGCCATTAACACTTTCAGTAATGGCCAGGAAGAGTTTCCGGACTTTACAGCGTTCTGGTTTGAAACGCCGAAAGCCGAAGACACGACCTTCACCTGCTATGCCTTACTGGATGGGGCCAGCATCACCGGCGCATACAAGTTTGTGATTCACTGCGAAGCCGAACGCGTGGTGATGGACATTGAGAATCATCTCTTTGCCCGCAAGGATATTCGTCAGTTAGGCATTTCGCCGATGACCAGTATGTTCAGCTGCGGCACCAACGAGCGTCGGATGTGTAACACCTACCATCCCCAGATTCACGACTCCGATCGTCTGGCAATGTGGAGCGGGAAAGGGGAATGGATTGCCCGTCCGCTGAATAACCCTCAGCGCCTGCAGTTCAACGCCTACGAAGATGAAAACCCGCGTGGTTTTGGTCTGCTTCAGCTTGATCATGACTTTGAGAATTATCAGGACGTGATTGGCTGGTATAACAAGCGGCCGAGCCTGTGGGTTGAACCGGTTGGTAAGTGGGGTAAAGGTGCCATCAACCTGATGGAAATCCCCACGACCGGTGAAACGCTCGATAACATCGTCTGCTTCTGGCAGCCCGCCGAACCGATCAAAGCGGGCAACGCGTTTAGCTTTTCGTACAAACTCTACTGGAGCGCACTGCCGCCCGTACAGAGCCAACTGGCGCGTGTGGATGCAACCCGCACCGGCATCGGCGGCTTCCCCGAAGGCTGGGCGCCAGGCGAGCACTTCCCGGATGTGTGGTGCCGCCGTTTTGCTGTCGACTTTATCGGCGGCGATTTGCAGGCCGCCGCACCAAAGGGCATTGAACCGGTGATTACCGTGTCCTCCGGCACCTTTAAGCAGGTTGAGATTCTGTATGTTGAGCCGATCAAAGGGTACCGTATCCTCTTTGACTGGTATCCTGACAGCGACAGCGTACAGCCCGTTGAGATGCGTCTGTTCCTGCGCACCAAAGACGAAACGCTGAGCGAAACGTGGCTCTATCAGTATGTGCCGCCCCCGCCAGACCAGCGTAAATACGTTGACGATCGCCAGATGACCGTCAGCTAACACGGCCATCTCACGGCATAATGCATCTCAGGCCTGGCGCCGGGATGCATTTTTTTTGCGTACGTGAAAAGAACACGCGACAGGCTGAGGGAGGAATAAAACCGTCAGGCCGTTAGCGCGGTTTATTTCCCCCTGCTCTGCGCATATCAATATGGGGAATACCGTCCTCAAGGTAGCTGTCGCTGACCGCGACAAAACCGTGACGCTGATAAAACCCCGCAAGATGCGCCTGGGCAGAAAGAAACTGTGCATGCCCTGGCCAGTGCTGTTCACAGCTGGCTATCGCCTGCATCATCAACTGGTTACCTAAATTCAGGCCACGGGCTTTGCTGGAGATGATGACGCGCCCAATTTTTACCTCTGTCTCGGCGCGCCGGGGCGACAGGATGCGCGCATAGGCCAGCAGGTCATCCTGCGCCATGCCGAGGAGGTGACGATTCTCGCCCTGCAAATCCTGACCATCCACATCCAGATAGGCGCACTGCTGCTCCACGACGAAGACTTCACAGCGCAACGCCAGTACTGCATAAAGCTGCGGGACGCTTAATGCCTGCTGGTGCAGATCCAGCCAACTGATATGCATGTCTCATCCTCATTCAATAACCGACCCCTCACTGTAGCCTGCTAGCGGCTTTGCAGCCAGTGTTGATAACGCGCAGGCCAGGCCATGGTGGGTGTGCCGGGTTTCCCCATACCAAAACCGTGCCCGCCGGTTGGGTAGCGGATCATCTCCACATTTACGTGATGTTGCTGACAGGCTCGCGCCATGATCAGCGTGTTGTGGGGATCGGATATCGGGTCATCTTCGGCCTGCACCAGAAAAAAAGGCGGTGATGCTGCTGTCACCGTATTCTGCACCGACCAGGCGGCGTCTTCTGCCGCCGTAGGATGCGCCCCCAGCAAAATGCGGTGAGTGGATGTGTGCGTATAAGGCGCTTCCAGCGTAATGACGGGATAAATCAGCGCGGCACCGTCAACCTGAACAGGTGCGCTGTCCTGTGCCTCTGTCACCGCCCCCATGCGCGCGCCCATCGGGCTGATGGCCATCCCGAGCAAATGCGCACCGGCCGAAAACCCCAGCACCGTTAACCCTGTTGCCTGCGCTTTGACCAGTTGCAGGGCACGCAGCGCATCCTGCAGGGCAACCCGGTTACCATCGCCCCAGTGTTCGGACGGCAGACGATAACGCAATATCGCCGCAGTGTAGCCGCGCGCCGTTAACCAGCGAGCCGCGGGCCAGGCTTCTTTTGCCATTTCTATCCGTTTATAGCCGCCACCGCCGGCGATCAGGACAACATGACCGTTCCCCATGCCCGGTCGTAAGACGGTTAAGGTGGGTACGGCGATATGACGCTCTGCGCCTGAAGGCGATGTCTCAACCGGCCCTTCTGGCCCGCCACCGCCGGGTGGCGAGCCGGGCCAGAGGGGAATAACGGTTTGGGCGACAGCGGCCCGCGCGGCGAATGACAGTGTGCTTTTTGCCGTCAGCAGCGTTGCGGTACACCCCAGCAGAAAATGTCGGCGATCCATAAGCAATGCTCCCCCTTATCTGTTCGCCCATTTCAGCACGAAACTGTGGAAACAGAATGAAGATGCAGAATGAAAACGAAGAGAAAAGCGGACGCGACGTGATATTGCGAAGGCTATGCAAAAATCACCTGTGTCGATTTTCAGACAAAAAAAATCAGGCCCGAAGGCCTGATTGATCGCAACAGCGTGACATTACATCAGCGGCTGGGCCATCTGCACCAGTCTGATTAACGGCTGCGGATAAACGCCCAGCACCAACACCAGAATCGCGGAGATCAAGACAACCACGCCACCGGCGGTGAAGGCCCAGTTGGCTGGCGTATCGCGGCTCAGCAATTCAGGCGGGCTGAGATAAAGACTGACGGTAACGCGCAGATAGTAGTAAAGACCAATCGCACTGCCGACCACCACCGCACCGGTCAACCACCACAGGTTGGCGCTCACGCCAGAGGCAATCACGTAGAATTTACCGATAAAGCCCAGCGTCATGGGGATACCCGCCAGCGACAGCATCATCACGGTCATCACGGCCGACAGAATCGGACGGTGCCAGAACAGCCCGCGATAGGAGTAAAGCGAATCGGCATCCGGGCCACGATAAGGACTGGACATCAGGCTTACCACACCAAACGCGCCGAGGCTGCTGAACAGGTAACCGGCCAGGTAAACCCCTGCGGTTTCCAGCGACAGCTGATGATCTTTCACCGCAATCAGCGCGACCAGCAGATACCCCAGATGCGCAATGGAAGAGTAACCCAGCAGGCGCTTGATATTGCTTTGCGAAATCGCCATCAGGTTACCGAACAGGATGGAGACAAAGGCAATCACGGCCAGTACTGTCCGTACGGCTTCGCTGTCGGTCACCGGCGCGTACATAAACAGGCGCATGATAACGCCGAAGATCGCAATTTTGCTGGCGGTGGCAAGGAAAGTAGAAACCGGTGCGGGTGCGCCCTGATAAACGTCCGGCGTCCACAGATGGAATGGCACCAGTGACAGTTTAAAGCCCAGACCGATAATCAACATGCCCAGACCGACCAGCAGCAGCGGCTCCTGAATCATGCTGTCCGTCAGACTTTTACCCAGGCTGACGAAGCCCAAGTTGCCCGAGTCAGCGTAAATCAGCGCGATACCAAACAGCAGGAAAGACGATGCCGCCGCCGACAGGATGGTGTATTTCAGGGCCGCTTCCAGCGAACGTTTCTGACGGAAGGCGTAACCAATCAAACCAAACAACGGCAGTGACAGCAGTTCAATCCCGATAAACAATGATGCAAGGTGGTTAGACGCTGACAACACGATACCGCCCAGTGCAGCAATCAGAACCAGCAGATAAAACTCGTCCTTGTTGTCCGGGAACGTGGCCAGCCACGGATAGGCAAAAGTACAGGTTGCCAGGCTGGCGAGCATCACCAGGGCGGTATAGAACATCGAATACGCGTCTACACGCAGCAGCGGCGTGACATCCATCGCGCCAACCTGACCGACAAAATACAGTGACAGCAGTGCCAGGTTCAGGCCAACCACTGTTAGCGTGGCGTTAACAAAGTGGTTGCGTCGCCAGGCAATGGACAGCATCACAACCACCACCGTCAATCCGACGATTAACAGCGGCAGCAACGCGATCAATTGTTGAGGAGTTATTGTCATGGCGAATTACGGCCTTGTAGTTGAAATTGAAGCGGTAAACCACTGCTGAATATTGCTCATTGCAGCATGTGAGGTATCCAGAATCGGCTGAGGATAAACACCCAGCAGCACCAGCAGGACCACGAGCACCCCAATGGTCAGGAATTCACGCGCCGACATGCCCGGCAGCGGATCTTTCGATTTCGCTTCACCGTAGTAGGCACGTTGCATCATCACCAGCGAATAGACCGAGGCGAAAACCAGGCCAAAGGTCGCAATCACGATAATGACCGGAACGATCTGGAAACTGCCGGTCAGGATCATGAATTCCCCGACGAAGTTACCCGTACCTGGCATACCCAGATTGGCGACAGCAAAGAACAGGGATAACCCTGGAATCCATTTGATGCGCGACCACAAACCGCCCATCTGACGCATATCACGGGTATGCAGACGTTCGTACAGCTGTCCGCACAGGATAAACAGCGCCGCTGCTGACAGGCCGTGCGCGATCATCTGTACAACCGCGCCCTGGAAGGCCAACTGGCTACCGGTGTAAATCGCAATCAGGACAAAGCCCATGTGCGAAATCGAGGTGTAAGCAATCAGGCGTTTGATATCCGTCTGCGAGAACGCCATCCAGGCACCATAGAAAATCCCGATGATCCCTAACCACATCGCGATCGGTGCAAACTCTGCCGAGGCGTTTGGAAACAGCGGCAGGCTGAAGCGCAGTAAGCCGTAGGCGGCGGTTTTCAGCAGGATACCCGCCAGGTCAACTGAACCTGCGGTCGGAGCCTGACTGTGCGCATCAGGCAGCCAGCCATGAAGCGGGACAACCGGCATTTTCACCGCAAACGCGATGAAGAAGCCCAGCATCAGCAGGTACTCCACGGTGTGCGACATTGGCGTCTTTAGCAACTGCTCGTAGTTGAACGTCCAGACGCCCGTGGCGTTGTAGTGAACAAACACCAGCGCCAGAATCGCAATCAACATCACCAGACCGGATGCCTGAGTATAAATAAAGAATTTGGTCGCGGCGGTAATACGGGTTTTACCGTCCGATGCTTTATGTCCCCACAGCGCGATGAGGAAGTACATCGGCACCAGCATCATTTCCCAGAAGAAGAAGAACAGGAACATGTCAATGGCGAGGAACACGCCGATAACGCCGCCCAGGATCCACATCAGGTTCAGATGAAAGAAGCCCTGATACTTTTCAATTTCGTTCCAGGAACACAGCACCGCCATCAGGCCGAGCAGTCCGGTCAGCACCACCATTAACAGCGAAAGGCCATCAAGCGCTAAATGGAAATTAATGCCGAAACGGGGAATCCAGGGTACTGAGAAGCTCGATTGCCACTGCGGAATACCCGCTGCCTGCGTCAGTGAATAGCCCCCTTGCAACCAGAGTTGCAGCGAGAGCGCCAACGTCAGCCCCATGGTGATCAGTGCGATCCAGCGAGGCACCTTCGCGCCGAAGCGCTCGGTGAGCCAGCAGACGAAACCACCGAAGAAGGGTATGAAAATTAGCCAAGGTAATAACACGGCATACTTCCCTTTTTTTTGTCCTGGCTCGGGCTATCTCACTTACCCGTTTCGCCCCCGGCAGTGCTCGCAATCCTCACGTACTTCAGTACGCTCCGGTTGCTGTGCGCTGGCGGTGGCAAAACGGACTGCGCCGATTACGCCCTTACATCAGACAATCTTTGACATTCTTAATGGGTAAGTTTTCACACCTACCCGCTCATCAATCTTTAAATTACCAGCAGCAGCGCCAGCACAACGACGGCACCAACGCTCATCGACGCGACATACCAGCGCAAATACCCGTTTTCACTGACCACCAGACCTTTATTGGCGATACGTGAAAGCAACGCAGGCAGGTTCATCAGGCCGTTAAGAGGATCGCGTTTTAACAACCACGCAATGCCCAGATACGGTTTGACAAAGACTTTGTCGTAGAGCCAGTCAAAGCCCCAGGCGGCGAACCACCAGGTGCCGAAGAAACGGCCCGGCGCACTGTTGGCCACGCTGCTGACCAGCTGACGCTTGCCCAGCCAGAGGGCAGCGGCGATAACGATGCCCGCAACCGCGACCAGGCCGGACGCGATCTCCAGCGTGACTTTACCGTTCTCACCAAACTCATTGGCCGGTAAAACGCCCGCCAGCGGTGGGGTAATTAATGCACCCACAAACGTTGAGAGCACCAGCAACACAATCAGTGGCAGATGATGGGTAATGCCTTTGCCCGCGTGTGCATGGATTTTCTCTTCGCCGTGGAAGACGATAAAGATCATGCGGAAGGTGTAGATTGAGGTCAGGAACGCCCCTACCAGACCCGCGACCATCAGGTTCAGATGGCCGTTCGCCAGTGCACCAAACAGGATTTCATCTTTACTGTAGAAACCGGCGGTAATCAGCGGCAATGCGGCCAGGGCAGCACCGCCGACCAGGAAGCAGGTGTACACCAGTGGGATGCTTTTACGCAGTCCGCCCATCTTAAAGATGTTCTGCTCGTGGTGGCAGGCCAGGATAACCGAACCTGAGGACAGGAACAGCAAGGCTTTAAAGAAGGCATGGGTCATCAGGTGGAAAATGGCGGCATCCCACGCCTGCACGCCCAGCGCCAGGAACATGTAGCCGATCTGACTCATGGTAGAGTAAGCCAGTACACGTTTGATATCCGTCTGGACCAGAGCAGCAAAACCCGCCAGTACCAGCGTAATCGCACCGATAATGCCGACCAGATGCAGCACTTCAGGCGTCAACAGGAACAGGCCGTGGGTACGGGCAATCAGGTAAACCCCTGCCGTCACCATGGTGGCGGCGTGAATCAGCGCGGAAACCGGCGTTGGACCTGCCATCGCATCGGCCAGCCAGGTCTGAAGCGGCAGCTGCGCAGACTTACCTACTGCGCCACCCAACAGCATCAGCGTGGCCCATTGCAGCATGTGGTTGTCCGCCGCAAAGTGTGCCGGAGCCAGTTCCGCCATTTCGCGGAAGTTGAGCGTACCCAGTTCGTTGTAAAGGATGAACAACGCAAATGCCAGGAAGACATCACCGACGCGCGTGATGATGAATGCCTTCATCGCCGCCTTGCCGTTTTCCGGATTGCTGTAATAGAAGCCGATCAGAAGATAGGAGCACAGCCCTACCCCTTCCCAACCCAGATACATCAGCATCAGGTTATCCGCCAGAACCAGAACAACCATGCTGGCGATAAACAGGTTGGTATAAGCGAAGAAGCGTGAATATCCCTCTTCTCCACGCATATACCACGAGGCGAACATATGGATCAGGAAGCCGACACCGGTCACCACCGACAGCATGGTGAGCGACAGGCCATCCAGCGTCAGATTGACCTGAATATTAAAATTGCCGACATGAATCCAGGTCCACAGCGCCTGAGTGAAGACCTGCTGCCCGTGGGCAAAGAAGTCGAAACCCACAAACACCGTGGTGAGCGCAGCCAGCCCGACCGATCCCATGCCCACGGTCGCGGACAGGTTTTCTGACCAGCGGCCACGGGAGAACGCTAACAGCAGAAAGCCGATTAGCGGAAATAAGACAGTTAAATAGAGAAGGTTCATCCGCGCATCTCGCTCACAGTATCAATGTTCAGCGTCTGACGACGACGATAGAGCTGAAGCAGCAGGGCCAGCCCAATACTGGCTTCCGCTGCGGCGAGACTGATAGCCAGAATATACATCACCTGACCGTCAGCCTGTCCCCAGTAGCTGCCTGCAACAACCAGCGCCAGCGCCGCGGCATTGATCATGATTTCCAGGCTTATCAGCATAAACAGCAGATTACGGCGCAACACCAGCGAGGTCAGCCCCAGCACAAACAGCACCGCCGCCAGAATCAATCCATGTTGTAAGGGAATCATGCTTGCTCCTTATTCGCCTGCGCGGCATCGTTTGAACGGTTGCTCAGGACTTCGCCCTGGCGCTCTTCGCGGCCCAGGTGGAAAGCCACAACCAGGCCGGCCAGCAGCAGCATTGATGCCAGTTCAACCGCCAGCACATACGGGCCAAACAGACTAATGCCCACCGCTTTCGCATCGATAATTTTGCCGTCAATACCCTGGTCATGTGCCGTCATGATGGCGTAGATCATCACTGCCAGCAGCAGCAACGAAACCAGGCCCGGACCAATCCATAACGACGGACTTAACCATTCACGCTCCTGTTTCTGCGTGGCTTTGCCCAGGTTAAGCATCATCACAACGAACACGAACAGCACCATGATGGCACCGGCATACACAATAATTTCCAGCGCACCTGCAAAGTAGGCACCCAGAGAGAAGAAGACGCCAGCCACCGATAACAGCGAAACGATCAGGTACAGCAACGCATGTACCGGATTAGTGTGGGTGATCACGCGCAACGTCGTCACCACCGCCACCAGTCCGCAAAGATAAAACGCAAATTCCATGCCCTGCTCCTTAAGGTAGTAAGCCTTTGACGTCGATAGGTTTCGCTTCGTTCTCTGCGTCACCCTTATCTTTACCGTCAATTGCCATACCTGCCATACGGTAGAAGTTGTACTCCGGATATTTACCCGGCCCCGAGATCAACAGGTCTTCTTTTTCGTATACCAGATCCTGACGCTTGAACTCGCCCAGTTCGAAATCCGGCGTCAGCTGGATAGCGGTGGTTGGGCAGGCCTCTTCGCACAGGCCGCAGAAAATGCAGCGTGAGAAGTTGATACGGAAGAACTCTGGATACCAGCGGCCGTCTTTGGTTTCCGCTTTTTGCAGCGAAATACAGCCTACCGGACAGGCTACCGCACACAGGTTACAGGCAACACAACGCTCTGCACCATCAGGATCGCGTGTCAACACAATACGGCCACGGTAACGCGGTGGCAGGTAGACCGGCTCTTCTGGATACATCTGGGTTTCGCGTTTCGCGAAGGCGTGCATGCCAATCATCCAGATACTGCGCACTGTCGTGCCGAAGCCTACGACAATATCTTTTAACGTCATTTGTTACCCCTTACTGCGCTGTATAAAGAATCACTGCGGCGGTCGCCAGCAGGTTCAACAGCGTCAACGGCAGACACACTTTCCAGCCGAACGACAGCACCTGGTCATAGCGTGGACGCGGAAGCGCAGCACGAATCAGGATGAACATCATCATAAAGAACGCCGTTTTCAAGGCGAACCAGATGAACGGCGGCAGGAAAGGCCCGTGCCAGCCACCAAAGAACAGCGTCACAATCAGCGCTGAAACGGTGGTAATCGCGACATATTCGCCGACAAAGAACAGACCAAATTTCATACCGGCATATTCAATGTGGTAACCGTCAGCCAGTTCCTGCTCGGCTTCGGGCTGGTCAAACGGATGGCGGTGACAAACGGCCACACCCGCGATACAGAAGGTCACAAACCCAAAGAACTGCGGGATGATGTTCCACAGATGCGTCTGACTGTTGACGATATCGGTCATGTTGAACGAGCCCGCCTGCGCTACCACGCCCATCAGTGACAGACCCAGGAACACTTCGTAACTCAAGGTCTGCGCAGAGGCACGCATCGCACCTAACAGCGAGTATTTGTTATTACTCGACCAGCCCGCAAACAGCACGGCATACACAGCCAGGCCCGCCATCATCAGGAAGAACAGCAACCCGATATTAAGATCGGTCACCACCCAGGTCGGTGAAACCGGGACGATAGCAAAGGCCAGTAGCAGGGAAACAAACGCGATGACCGGCGCCAGCGTAAAGATAAAGCGATCGGTGAACGGGGGAACCCAGTCCTCTTTAAAGAACATCTTGATCATGTCAGCAACCAGCTGCAACGATCCGCCCCAGCCCACACGGTTTGGCCCATAGCGGTTCTGAAACAGGCCGAGCAAACGACGCTCGGCGAAGCTCATAAACGCACCGCAGGCCACCACGACCAGCAAAATCACCAGCGCTTTACCAATGGCGATCAGAATGTCGATAACATCCGGTGTTAACCAGCTCATTGCGCCGCCTCCTGCAGAGAATCAATTTTTGCATTCGCCAGGAAGGGCGGGACACCCGGCATACCGAGTGGAAGCCCAACCTGCCCTGCCTGCAAAGAAGCCGAGAAACGCACTGGCAAACGTACGGTTTCACCTGCACAGGTTAATTCCACCGCTGCACCGTTATTCACGCCCAGCTTCGCGGCATCTTCCGGGTTCAGAACCAGGGTTGGTGCCGACATGCGCTGCTGGATAACCGGCGCACGCTGCGTCATTTCTTCACTTCCGAATAACTGGTAGTAAGGCGCGACGCGGAACTGACCTTGCGTGGCATAGGCTTCTGGCACGCTGCTGAACCAGGCAAGCTGCGCATCGCTGGCTTCGAACAAACGCACACCGGGATCGCCATGACGCAGTTTCCCGCCCACTTCATCCTGGAATTTGTTCCACGCCTGCGGTGAGTTCCAGCCTGGTGCCCACGCAAACGGAATTTGCGAACGCGGTGCGCTCGGCTGGTTGTTTCCTTCCATCGAGAAGGCAAACATGGTGTCCTGATCCTGCGGCTGACGCGGCTCATGCACGCTGATATTCGCGCGCGCAGCAGTACGCCCACTGGCACGGTGCGGAGAACGCGCCAGCTTCTGACCACGAATACGGAAGCTGGCATCCGGCGCCGCATCCTTGATCCCTTTCAGTTGTGGCAGACTTGCCACAACGGCATCAATGACATGGTCCAGTTGCGTCCAGTCAACGTGACGGCTTTCCAGCGCGCTGTGCAGCGAGTGCAACCAGCGCCAGCTTTCCAGCATCACAATGCTGTTATCGTAGTAGGCAGGATCGTACACCTGGAAGAAGCGCTGTGCGCGGCCCTCATGGTTAATTGACGTACCGTCGCTTTCGGCAAAACTGGCGGCGGAAAGCACCAGTCCGGCTTTTTCCACCGTGGCGGTGCGCTGATGATCGACCACAATCACGTTAGCCGCATGGTTCAGCGCCGCATCGACCTGCGCTTTTGGCGCATGGCGATACAAATCGTTTTCCAGCACCACGACCGCATCGGCTTCGCCGTTCTGCAGTTGTTCCAGTGCCTGATCCAGCGTATTGCCACCCATCAGGCCCAGGCCCATGCTGTTAGCATGAGCAGCCAGCAGGGTGATACCGACGTCTGCACCGCGCGCTTTCAGGGCTTTGGCCACGTTCGCGGCCGCTTCGATCATGGCACTGCTGCCTGAATGCACACCGGAAATGATTAGCGGTTTTTTGGCACCGGCCAGCGCCTGTACCACCACATCCAGCTTACCGTTCAGCGCACTGTCGAAATCGCTGACGGCTGGCGCACTATCGTCCAGCGCGTGGGCAATCGCAAAGCCAAGACGCGCCTGTTCTTCAACCGGGGCACGGTAGCTCCACGCCGCGATGTCGTCCAGACGGGTTTCATCGACGTTGGTGACAAATAACGGATGCTTAGCGTGCTGACCGATATTGAGGATCGCGGCGATCTGCCAGTCTGCGACTTTCTGCGCAGCGGCCATTTCGCGGGCTTTGCCTTTTACTGCCTGACGCACTGACAGGGCCACGCGTGCGCCAACCTGTGTCAGGTCTTCGCCTAACACCAGCACCGCGTCGTAGCTCTCGATCTCGCGCAGTGAAGGCGTATAAATGCCGCCTTCACGCAGCACTTTCAGCAGCAGTTCAAGACGCGCCTGTTCGCCCGCGGGCATACCGGTAGAGAAGTTTTCCGCACCGACCAGTTCGCGCAGAGCAAAGTTACTTTCGATGCTGGCACGCGGCGAACCAATACCAATGACGCGCTTCGCCTGACGCAGGACATCGGCTCCGGCGTTAACGGCCTGTTCGGCATTCAGCTTCACGCTGTCGTTGCCACGCAACTGGACCGGATGGCGAGGACGATCTTTCAGATTGACATAACCGTAGCCAAAGCGACCACGATCACACAGGAAGTAGTGGTTAACGCTGCCGTTATAGCGGTTTTCGATACGACGCAGTTCGCCGTAGCGCTCACCGGGGCTGGTGTTACAGCCTACGCTGCACTGCTGACAGATGCTTGGCGCGAACTGCATATCCCATTTACGGTTATAGCGTTCGGAGTGAGTTTTATCGGTGAACACGCCGGTCGGGCAGATTTCGACCAGGTTACCGGAAAACTCGCTTTCCAGCGTGCCGTCTTCCGGACGACCAAAATACACGTTGTCGTGCGCACCATACACGCCCAGATCTTTACCGTCGGCATAATCTTTGTAGTAACGCACGCAGCGGTAGCAGGCGATACAGCGGTTCATTTCGTGCGAGATGAACGGACCGAGATCCTGATTGCGGTGAGTACGTTTGGTGAAGCGATAGCGGCGGAAGCTGTGGCCTGTCATGACCGTCATATCCTGAAGATGACAGTTACCGCCCTCTTCACATACCGGACAGTCATGTGGGTGGTTAGTCATTAACCACTCCACCACGCTTTCACGGAACTCTTTCGCTTCGCCATCATCAATTGAGATGAAGGTGCCATCGGACGCCGGTGTCATACAGGACATGACAAGGCGGCCGCGGGTGTCTTCAGCGTTCTGGAATTGCTTCACCGCACACTGGCGGCAGGCACCCACGCTTCCCAGCGCCGGATGCCAGCAAAAATAAGGAATATCAAGGCCCAGAGACAGACATGCCTGTAGCAGGTTGTCCGCTCCGTTCACATCATATTCTTTACCGTCTACATGGATAGTAGCCATAGTGACATGCTTCCGTCAGGCTCGTCAGAAACGAGCGTTAATCAAATTCTTGCCCCTGCACACTGCAACAGGGACGGCGGCACAGGGCCAGCTCCCGTGGATAACGGCGAATTACCAGCGCGCTTTCAGCAGGTTTGGCTGAATACCGCCGATAGATCGGGTATTGCCAAACACCTGCGGCGCAATGCCGGCTTCAAACTCTTCACGGAAATATTTAATGGCGCTCTGCAGCGGCTCGACCGCACCCGGCGCGTGGGCACAGAAGGTTTTGCCCGGGCCAAGCTGGCGGCAAAGCTGCTCCAGGGTCTCAATGTCCCCCGGCTGGCCTTTTTTCTGCTCCAGCGCGCGCAGAATCTTCACGCTCCACGGCAGGCCATCACGGCATGGCGTACACCAACCGCAGGATTCGCGGGCAAAGAACTCTTCCAGGTTACGCACCAGTGAAACCATGTTGATTTCATGGTCAACGGCCATTGCCAGAGCGGTACCCAGACGGCTGCCGGCTTTACCAATGCTGGCAAATTCCATGGGCAGATCGAGGTGCTGCTCCGTTAAAAAGTCGGTCCCCGCGCCGCCCGGCTGCCAGGCTTTAAAACGCAGGCCGTCGCGCATACCGCCGGCATAATCCTCAAGGATTTCGCGTGCGGTGATACCAAATGGCAGTTCCCACACGCCAGGGTTTTTCACCCGACCGGAGAAGCCCATTAGTTTCGTACCGGCATCGTCGCTTTTTGACAGACCTTTGTACCACTCGACGCCGTTGGCCAGAATAGCCGGCACGTTCGATAGCGTTTCAACGTTGTTCACGCAGGTCGGCTTGCCCCACACGCCGGCGCTTGCCGGGAAAGGCGGCTTGGAACGTGGGTTGGCACGGCGACCTTCCAGGGAGTTAATCAGTGCCGTTTCTTCACCGCAGATATAACGTCCCGCACCGGTGTGGACGAACAGTTCAAAATCAAAACCGGTACCCAGAATGTTTTTGCCCAACAGGCCTGCTTCAGTGGCTTCCGCAATCGCACGACGCAGATGCACTGCGGCTTCAATGTATTCGCCGCGCAGAAAGATGTAGCCCCGGTAAGCTTTCAGGGCAAACGCACTGATTAGCATGCCTTCCACCAGCTGATGCGGCATCTGTTCCATCAACAGGCGGTCTTTATACGTGCCAGGCTCCATTTCATCGGCGTTACACAGCAGGTAACGGATGTTCATGGATTCATCTTTTGGCATCAGGCTCCACTTCAGGCCCGTCGAGAACCCGGCACCGCCGCGCCCTTTCAGGCCGGAATCTTTTACCAGTGAGACGATTTCGTCAGGTGCCATCCCTTTCAGGGCTTTTTCCGCGCCGGCATAGCCGTTTTTGCTGCGATACTCATCAAGCCATACCGGCTGCTGATCCTCGCGCATGCGCCAGGTCAGGGGATGGGTTTCAGCAGTACGAATGATCTGTTTGATTGTCATTGATACTGCTCCAGCAAAGAGGCGATGCCTTCCGGCGTCAGATGAACGTGGGTATCTTCATCCACCATCATGGTTGGACCTTTATCACAGTTACCCAGGCAACAGGTCGGCAGTAAGGTAAAGCGACCGTCGGTTGTCGTCTGGCCAGGCTTAATATTCAGGTTTTCTTCCAGTGCCGCCTGAATCCCCTGAAAACCGGTGATGTGGCACACCACGCTGTCGCAGTAGCGAATCACGTGGCGGCCAACAGGCTGACGGAAAATCTGACTATAGAACGTTGCCACGCCTTCTACGTCGCTGGCAGGAATCCCTAACACTTCTGCAATCGCATGGATCGCACCGTCAGGCACCCAGCCGCGCTGCTTCTGCACAATTTTCAGTGCTTCAATGGAGGCAGCGCGCGCATCTTCGTAATGGTGTTTTTCGTGCTCAATCGCATGGTGCTCTTCCGCACTCAGCACGAAGACCTCGTTAGGGTCGATCGTTTTAATAGCAATGTGTTGATCGTGCATAATTAGCGGTCCACGTCTGACATAACAAAGTCGATACTACCGAGGTATACGATCAGGTCGGATACCAGGCTGCCACGGATTACCGATGGAATCTGCTGCAGGTGCGGGAAGCTCGGTGTACGCACACGCGTGCGGTAACTCATCGTGCTGCCGTCGCTGGTCAGGTAGTAACTGTTGATCCCTTTGGTCGCCTCAATCATCTGGAAAGATTCGTTGGCCGGCATGACCGGGCCCCAGGAAACCTGCAGGAAGTGGGTGATCAGGGTTTCAATGTGCTGCAGCGTACGCTCTTTCGGTGGCGGCGTGGTTAACGGATGATCCGCCTTAAACGGCCCTTCCGGCATGTTGTTCAGGCACTGCTCCAGGATACGCAGCGACTGCCACATCTCTTCCATTTTCAGTTGTACGCGCGTATAGGCATCACTGATGCCCGCGCCCACAGGAACCTCAAAATCGAAGTTTTCATAGCCTGAGTAGGGGCGCCATTTACGCACGTCAAAATCGAGACCCGTTGCACGTAGTGCGGCACCGGTTGTGCCCCAGGCCAGCGCTTCTTCCATGTTATAGGCAGCTACGCCCTGCGAACGGCCCATCAGTACGGTGTTGCGCAGCGCCGCTTTGTCATACTCTTTCAGACGTTTTGGCATCCAGTCCAGGAAGTCACGCAGCAGGCGTTCCCAGCCTTTCGGCAGGTCATGTGCGACGCCGCCAATACGGAACCAGGCCGGATGCATACGGAAACCAGTAATCGCCTCCACCACGTCATAAATTTTCTGACGGTCGGTAAAGGCAAAGAACACCGGCGTCATGGCCCCGACGTCCTGAATAAAGGTGGAGATGTACAGCAGGTGACTGTTGATGCGGAACAGCTCTGAAAGCATCACGCGGATTACGTTAACGCGATCGGGCACCACGATGCCGGCCAGTTTCTCTACCGCCAGCACATAAGGCATTTCGTTGACGCAGCCACCGAGGTATTCGATGCGGTCAGTGTAGGGAATATAGCTGTGCCAGGACTGACGCTCGCCCATCTTCTCGGCACCACGGTGGTGATAACCAATATCCGGAACGCAGTCGACAATCTCTTCACCATCCAGCTGCAAAATGATGCGGAACGCACCGTGCGCGGAGGGGTGGTTAGGACCCAGGTTAAGGAACATGAAGTCTTCACTGGCAGTACTGCGTTTCATGCCCCAGTCTTCTGGCTTGAACGTCAGCGCTTCCATTTCCAGATCTTCTTTCTGTTTGGTCAGCGTGAAAGGATCGAATTCGGTGGCGCGCGCAGGGTAATCCTTACGCAGCGGGTGCCCTTCCCACGTCTGCGGCATCATGATGCGGGTCAGGTGCGGGTGACCGTCAAAAGTGATGCCGAACATCTCCCAGGTTTCGCGCTCATACCAGTTCGCATTGGCGAAAATTTTCGTGATGGTCGGCACGTGCATATCGTTTTCAGACAATGCCACCTTGAGCATGATGTCGCGGTTGCGTTCAATCGAAAGCAGGTGGTAGAAAACGGAAAAATCCGCGGCAGGTAACCCGGCGCGGTGGGTGCGTAAACGTTCGTCCATACCATGCAGGTCATAGAGCATGACGTAAGGCTTGGGTAATTTACGCAGGAAAGTGATGATTTCCAGTAGCTGTTCACGCTTAACCCATACCACCGGAATCCCGGTACGTGTTGCCTGAACAGTAAAGGCATCCGGCCCAAAACGATTACGCAATTCGCCAATTACCGGGTCATCCAGATGATCCCGGGTTTGCCATAGCGGCTGAGCGAGATCTTGCGTGGTCAAATCTGTCATACGTTACTCACCATTCCGGCCTGCTAACAGGCGCTCAAATGAAGGCGTCAGGATGGTGCCATGCATTAATTTGTGTATTGTCGCTGCAGGCACTAATTCCATCCATACGGTTAACTTAAACTTCGTCTGGTGTACGCAGGTTGGTTACTGCAATACGCTCGCCACGCTTACGTTCACGCTCAGACTGCATATTGGCACGGTAAACGCCCTGATCGCCGACCACCCAGGACAGAGGACGACGCTCTTTACCAATCGACTCCTGCAGTAACAGCAGAGCCTGCATGTAGGCTTCAGGACGCGGTGGGCAACCTGGAATGTAAACGTCAACCGGCAGGAATTTATCCACGCCCTGCACGACAGAATAGATATCGTACATGCCGCCTGAGTTAGCACAGGCCCCCATGGAAATGACCCATTTCGGCTCCAGCATCTGATCGTACAAACGCTGAATCACCGGGGCCATTTTAGTGAACGGCGTACCGGCAATAACCATAAAGTCGGCCTGACGCGGTGAGGCACGCATAACCTCAGCACCAAAACGCGCCACATCGTGCACGGCGGTGAAGGAGGTGGTCATCTCAACGTAGCAGCAGGAAAGACCAAAGTTGTAGGGCCACAGGGAATTCTTACGTCCCCAGTTCACCATGTCGTGCAGGGCATGTTCGAGCTTGCCCATGTAAACGCTGCGATGAACGTGCTGCTCCAGCGGATCGCTGACGATTTCCTGCTTTTGCAGAGGGTAACGGTCGTTCTCACCACCGTTCGGGTCTATGCGGGTGAGCGTATAGTCCATCTTATTGCCTCTCTTTTACTGCTTGTGAGGATTGGTGTGACTTACCGTGGGAGTTTTAACCACGATTCGGCGGCGTGCAGGAGTCCAGTCCAACGCGCCAATGCGCACCAGATAAACCAGGCCCGCCAGGAGCACCAAAATGAAAATTGCGGCTTCCACAAAGCCGACCCATCCACTTTCACGGATTGAGGTCGCCCATGCGTATAAAAAGAGAGCTTCGACGTCGAAGATAACGAAGAACATCGCCACCAGGTAGAATTTGGCGGATAAGCGGATGTGAGTATCACCCACGGATTCAATACCGGATTCGAAAGGCGTGTCTTTATGACGGGCACGAGCTCTGCCGCCTAACAGCCATCCTCCGGTCAACATAAACGCACAGAGGCCAAATGCGATGACGATAAAAACGATGAATGCCCAATGCTGAGCGATGATTTCGGTGGTAGTTGACATACTCATTGCTTACTCATCAAAAGTGGCGCTGGCATCCTGCTCTGGTTCTGGCAGCAAACTCACCACATCGATTCAAAGGGAAGGATAAAAACCTTACAAATTTTGCTGTTACTGTGCAATAAGCAGCAATTTTATGTGGTTTTTTACTCCTTTCTATAACCTTTTGTCAACTTTGACAAAAGTATCCAAACATTATTTTACACCTGCATCATATTATTAACATATGACGCGCGTGTTTCCAGCTAAATCGCTTCAGTCTGTAGGGGTAATTTCAGTGTAGCGGGTATTTCAACGTGTGGATCGCGTTATCAACGCGCATAGTTTGACAGGATTCGGCGGGATTGCCTTGCTTTTAGAAGGGCTATTTTGTTGATCCAGAACACAGAATTATCATTTTTGTGTTAAATTTAATCAGTTATCAGCCTGATTCGCATCAACAAATCTCCACTTCGTGCTTTCCCTTCCCCACTCGCCCTGTTGACCAGAGTATGAACAGGTAATTGACAGAACAGGACTGAAAAAGAAAACCACGGGTCAGAAAAGCAGCAAAAAAAAGCCTCTTGTTCCGGTTACAGAACAAAAGGCGCATTTACTCAGATTAACGTGCCGGCAGATTTCGCATTTTTTGCGAAAGAAGACGGGATTTACTCTTCGTCGTCCAGCAGTAAGGCACCATCGGCATTGCCGATCATGTTGTAGGGATCGTGGGTAGACTGCATGGCGTTGAAAATGGCCAGCGCCAGTTCGTTGTCGTTGTCCGCGTTGCGGCACAGCAGATACTGAGTATCTGGCAGCACCGGTAATCCTTCTGCTGCACCCATTACGCGCAGTTCAGGGCTCATCATCTCCACCGGACGCGCGGTCACGCCTAAACCAGCTTTAACGGCAGCACGCACCGCTGCCAGCGTTGAAGCGACGTAAGAGATGCGCCAGGGAATGCCTGCTTCGTTCAGATGGTCAATCGCCATATCACGGTAAGGGCTGGGTTCATCCAGCAATACCAGAGGGATCGCTTCCCCACGCTGGAACACATAGTCCGCTGCGCAATACCACAGGGTTGGCGATGTCCGCAGTACCTGGTGTGTAAAGTTACCCGGACTGGAGGTGGTAACAACCAGATCGACTTCGCCCTGATTCAGCATTTCCATCATAAATGGATTGCGTTTCACACGAACGTCAATGGCCAGTTTGGGATAAACAGAGGTAACGCGGTTTAACAGGAACGGCAGAATGGTATCGGACGTATCGTCTGACGCCCCGATTGTCAGAACGCCCTGAATATTGCTGTACATCAGCGATGTGCAGGCTTCATCGTTAAAACGCAGAATTTTTCTGGCATAACCCAGAAGCTGAATGCCATGTTCTGTTAATAATTTGTTGCGGCCATGCCTGGCAAACAACTCTTTACCGACCAGTTGTTCCAGACGCTGCATCTGCTGACTTACTGCCGATTGCGTTCTGCATACCGCAGCAGCCGCGGCTGCAAAGGTGTTTAAATCCGCAACAGCAACAAAAGTTCGAAGCAGATCGAGATCGAGATTAAGTATCGGACGATTTGCATTAGTCATGTTTTTCTTCACTTATTAGAGTTTTAAGAACTACTATCCTGGTGTTATTACAAGCTTATCAAAGCGATAAGCGGTAATGATGCTTCATGCCGTCCCATCACAGGGCCGACATAAAATTTACTTACGAAGGCGCACGGCACGTTCCTGTAAAACACGGAAGCCGTGACCTGAAGACAGAGACAACTTCTGTACCGAAGGCACTGGATGCAAAATTGCGGGAAGCTGTGTAGTTGTCTTTTTCAACCCCAAAAAAGTCATTACGCCGGGGTAAATGGGTCTGTCATACACACACGCTGTATCGCGTTTAATCACATCAAATAGTAAATTATACTTAATCATTTTTGACCGCAAAATGGAAATGTTTTTATGAAAAGCATTGCAAATTTTGATCGGATCGCATTTTCCAACACATCCCGCACGTCCTGTGCGCATTCAACCCGCCCAAAAACAGTGAATAAGACTTTTAGACAGGTAAACCTGTACTAAAGATGCTCTCTGTTTTTTAGCCTGGCTTCAAAAAACGGAAAAAAGTCCTTAGAGATAAAATAGTTAACCGTATTAACGATTAATGCACGGCTGTCACACCCTACTTACGCTATGCACTATCGTGCAAAATTTATGCATCAATAAAGCATAATTAAACTATTTCATTTATGACGCATTAGGCCTGTTCTGATTTCACCATGTCGATTACGTTCCCTGTCGGCATAAAAAAAACAGCAACGCGCCAAACAAAGCCTTTTTATCATGCAGCATAAAAAACCATTAATGATGACTAAAGCAGACTTTTAAACCATGCAGGGTCATAAGCAATATGCATTACGTCGTCTGGACGGAGACAAAGATGCTGAAGACGCCAAAACCACCTCGCGCCCTTCTTTTGTGTTCGTGAGGAGAGTACATTGTGCAGGTTTGTTTTCAGCGGCAGGCAAAAGGATTCTGCATATTAAGGCGGCCAAAAATGACTTTTCAAATTGATAAATCCGGCAAACTGGACAATGTGTGTTATGACATTCGTGGGCCGGTTTTAAAAGAGGCCAAGCGCCTGGAAGAAGAAGGTAATAAAGTTCTCAAGTTGAACATCGGTAACCCCGCGCCGTTTGGCTTTGAAGCGCCCGATGAAATTCTGGTGGATGTGATCCGTAACCTGCCCAGTGCACAAGGTTATTGCGATTCCAAAGGGCTCTATTCCGCCCGAAAGGCCATCATGCAGCATTATCAGGCGCGGGATATGCGCGATGTCACAGTAGAAGATATCTACATTGGAAACGGTGTCTCAGAACTGATCGTTCAGGCGATGCAGGCGCTGCTGAACAGCGGAGATGAAATGCTGGTTCCGGCACCGGACTATCCGCTCTGGACGGCAGCCGTGTCGCTGTCGAGCGGAAAAGCCGTGCACTATTTGTGTGATGAGTCCGCTGGCTGGTTCCCGGATCTGGATGATATTCGTAGCAAAATTACGCCACGCACTCGCGGCATTGTTATCATCAACCCCAACAACCCCACCGGTGCGGTTTACAGCAAAGAGCTGCTGATGGACGTGGTTGAGATAGCCCGTCAGCATAACCTGATTATATTTGCTGACGAGATCTACGATAAGATTCTCTACGATGCCGCACAGCACCACTCTATTGCCGCACTGGCACCGGACTTGTTAACGGTCACGTTTAACGGCCTGTCAAAAACCTACCGCGTGGCGGGCTTCCGTCAGGGCTGGATGGTGCTGAATGGCCCGAAAAAGCACGCAAAAGGCTATATAGAAGGGCTGGAAATGCTGGCTTCCATGCGCCTGTGCGCCAACGTTCCGGCGCAGCACGCAATTCAGACCGCCCTGGGGGGATATCAGAGCATCAGTGAGTTCATCGCACCGGGTGGTCGTCTCTACGAACAGCGTCAGCGTGCCTGGGAACTGATCAACGATATTCCCGGCGTCAGCTGTGTGAAGCCGGAGGGAGCGCTGTACATGTTCCCGAAAATTGATGCCAAAAAATTCAATATTCAGGACGACCAGAAGATGGTGCTGGACTTCCTGTTACAGGAAAAAGTGCTGCTGGTGCAGGGCACCGCGTTTAACTGGCCGTGGCCCGATCATCTGCGTATCGTAACCCTGCCGCGCGTCGATGACCTGGAAATGGCCATCAATAAGTTTGGCCGTTTCCTGCAAGGCTACCGCCAGTAGTCCTGTTGCATCTATACTGATGTCATTTTGGGGAGAGTTAACCTCTCCCCTGTCGTAAACAGGAATGACCATGACTCAAAGCCATTTCTTCGCCCACCTCTCACGCCTCAAACTGATTAACCGCTGGCCACTGATGCGTAACGTGCGGACCGAAAACGTCTCTGAACACAGTTTACAGGTGGCGATGGTCGCCCATGCGCTGGCCATCATCAAGAACAAAAAGTTTAACGGTAACCTGAATGCCGAGCGCATCGCGATGATGGCGCTGTACCATGATGCCAGTGAAGTGCTCACGGGCGATTTGCCTACGCCGGTGAAGTATTACAACGCGCAAATTGCCCATGAATACAAAAAGATTGAGAAAATCGCGCAGCAGAAGTTGATTGAGATGCTGCCCGACGAGTTGCAGGACGTTTATCGCCCGCTGATTGATGAACATCTGCACAGTGAAGATGAGAAAGCGGTAGTGAAGCAGGCCGACGCACTCTGCGCCTACGTTAAATGCCTGGAAGAGTTGTCGGCAGGCAACAATGAATTCTTACTCGCCAAGGCGCGGCTGGAAAAAACCCTGACTCAGCGTCGCTCGCCTGAAATGAGCTATTTTGTTGAGGTGTTTATCCCAAGCTTTAGCCTGTCTCTGGACGAAATCTCGCAAGATACACCGCTCTGATTCGGGCGGCCCGATGCCGCCACTCTGCACTTAAGGCTGGCTGTGAAAGGCAAACTTACCCGCTGGCTGTCTGGTAATGATTAGTGACGCCAGTGAAGTCAGGCGCAGCGCCACGTCATCCAGTCGCGGTGTCTCGTCTGGCGCATTGACAGCAATGACGGCACAGCCCGCCGACAGCCCGGCCATCACGCCAGCAGGCGCATCTTCAACCACAACACAGTCGGCTGGAGACAGTTTCAGCCTTTCGGCACCCAGCAGGTAGGGATCGGGTTCAGGCTTACCCTTTGCTACCTGCTCAGCCGTAATGAAGACCGCAGGCAGAGGCAGGCCCGCCGCTTTGTGGCGGGCATGAGCCACTGGCACAGAACCTGAAGTAACAATCGCCCAAGGGATCTGCAGTTCATTAAGCTGAGTGAGCAGCGCCAGGGCACCTGGTAACGCCTTCACACCGTCCGTATCTTCCGCTTCCGTTTTTTCCAGTGCCAGGAACTCGGCCTGAATCGCGGCCTCTGACTGACCGGCCATAAAATGACGCAGGGAGGTGATTGCCTGTTTACCGTGAATGAAGTCCAGAATCTCATCAGCCGCAATGCCATGACGTGCGCCCCAGTTAGACCAGGCACGTTCAACCGCCGGTAATGAATCCACTAAGGTGCCGTCTAAATCAAACAAAAAACCACTGTACTCCACACGTCACTCCTCATCAGGCGTTAATGATTTGCGCAATCTCGTTTACGCTTAAATGGTACTGGCGGGGACAAGTCTGCCATAAAGCCAGCATGCGTTGATACTTTTCCCACATCGGTGTTTGTGCATTGAAGCCGTGCGTGCCGGAATCAAAATGCGTGTAGCGCCCTTCCGTATTCACCATAAAGCGCACATAGCCAAGGTAGCGGGATTCCGTAGCCGCATCAAATCCCAGAAACGCCAGGCGCCGGGTATCGATCTCTCCTTCGGTTTTCAGATTAGACCAGGAAATCTGTAGCGCATGGTGCATTTCCATGATGTCGATGAGCGTACGGCAGGTGGCTTCAGAGAGTTCGCCGAACTCTTTATCCAGTTCACGCATCTGCAGGCTGTAGCCGCGCTCAATAATGGTCTGATAACGCCGAAAGCGCTCCGCATTCTCAGGCTCCAGCATCGCCATCATTTTGTACTGGTTCGCCAGAATTAAGCGTTGTGCGTGGGTCATTTCCATCTTTCTCTCCCTCAGCCCAGAGGCTGTTCAGGTTTTATACGATGGAAGGATGATGACACAGGGGGAGCGATGCGGAGGTTGCCACATCGCTTTTCATTGATTTAACCACAGATTCACATGCAATATTTCGGCACGCTGCAGGTTAGAGATCGTCCAGAAAAGTCCGGTCCAGTTGCTTAAAGGCGCGCTTCAGCAGATCGGCAAGCGCCTGATAGGTTGGCGTGCCTTCAACCGGCGCAATCGCCTGCCCTGCGGCTTCCAGTTTGGTGCGCACGTCATGAAACCAGCGCAGAAGCGTCGGCGGCAGCGGCGTGACCGAACGTTTGCCCAGCCACCACAATCCCTGCATCGGTAAACTGCAGGCGAAAAGCGCTGTCGCGACGGCAGGGCCCAGTTGCCCACCCATCGCGATCTGCCAGGTCAGTGTAAACACCGCCAGCGGGGGCATAAAGCGAATGGCAAAGCGCGTGGCCGTTGATACCCGGTTTTCGGGAAAGACCGGTGCCAGACGTTTATCATTGGGCCACGTCTTCATATAATGCTGTCCGCGCTGAAACATCCGGAACCAGCCCGTGTTAGATTGATTCGCCATGGCTCGCCTCAACTAATGCTGTATTTTTTGAAAAATAACTATAACGACACAACTTTACGTAACATCCTTCAAATCTTTTTGTCTTTAAAGGTGACTCCGGCTATTCTGACGCCGTTTTAGTCGCGTCAGTGTCGCAACCTTCTTTGTCACAGAGGCGATAAGACCCGTTTTAAGCGTGATTTAAAATTTATGCGTAAAAACTCAACTTTTTTTGCGTATAACGCATTATTTTGACCCGGGTATGACTTTTGTCATTAATCTGGCAGCTTCAATAGGCTACGCTGTATGTCTGATTGCGTTTTTTTTAGCCACTTTTAACAAATAGGTACTTCCATGTCGAGTAAGTTAGTACTGGTCCTGAACTGCGGCAGCTCATCCCTTAAGTTTGCCATTCTGAATCCCACCACCGGAGACGAATTTCTGTCAGGTCTGGCTGAATGTTTTCACCTGCCCGAAGCGCGGATCAAGTGGAAGCTTGACGGCCAAAAACAGGAAGCACCTTTAGGTGCTGGCGCTGCCCACAGCGAAGCACTGAATTTCATTGTTAAAACAATTCTGGCACAAAAACCAGAGCTTTCGGCACAAATCGCTGCAATAGGTCATCGCATCGTCCACGGCGGTGAAAAATTGACGCAATCGGTCGTGATCTCTGACGCTGTCGTTCAGGGTATCAAAGATGCCGCTTCTTTTGCACCGCTGCATAATCCTGCGGGCCTGATCGGCATTGATGAAGCGATGAAAAACTTCCCCCATTTGTCTGACAAGAATGTGGCGGTTTTTGACACCGCTTTCCATCAGACAATGCCGGAAGAATCCTATCTCTATGCGCTGCCCTATGCGCTCTACAAAGATCACGGCGTGCGTCGCTACGGTGCGCACGGTACCAGCCACTACTATGTGACCCACGAAGCGGCAAAAATGCTGAATAAGCCGCTGGAAACCCTGAATATCATCACCTGTCACCTCGGTAACGGTGGATCGGTTTCTGCCATCCGTAACGGCGAATGTGTGGATACCTCCATGGGGCTGACGCCGCTGGAAGGCCTGGTGATGGGCACCCGCAGCGGTGATATTGATCCGGCCATCATCTTCTTCCTGCACGATACATTGGGCATGAACGTGGATGCTATCAACAAGATGCTGACCAAAGAGTCCGGTCTGTTAGGGCTGACCGAAGTCACCAGCGACTGCCGCTACGTTGAAGATAATTACGCCACGAAAGACGATGCCAAACGCGCAATGGACGTATTCTGCCATCGCCTCGCCAAATACATCGGCAGCTATACTGCGCTGATGGACGGCCGTCTTGATGGCGTGATCTTCACCGGTGGTATCGGTGAAAATGCGGCGATGGTCCGCGAGTTAACGCTGAAGAAACTGGCTCTGCTGGGCTTTGAACTCGATCATGACCGCAACCTGGCCGCGCGTTTTGGTAAAGCGGGCTTCATCAACAAAGAGGGCACGCGTCCGGCACTGGTTATCCCAACGAATGAAGAGTTAGTCATCGCCAGGGACGCCGCGCGTCTTACCGCCTGATATCCTTTCTCCGTCAGCTCAGGCTGACGGTGTTATTTTGACACCCAGTGAACTCTGAGAGGTGCAATCGTGTCACGTACAATTATGCTCATTCCGACCGGCACCAGCGTCGGCTTGACCAGCGTTAGCCTTGGCGTTATTCGCGCCATGGAACGTAAAGGCGTTCGACTGAGCGTTTTCAAACCCATTGCTCAACCACGCGCCGGTGGCAATGCGCCCGACCAAACCACCAGCATCGTACGCAAAAATTCCGGTATTCCTGCGGCAGAACCGCTGCCCATGTCACGCGTTGAATCCTTGCTGGGGTCCAATCAGCAGGACGTGCTGATGGAAGAAATTATTGCCCGCTATCATGCGAATACGCAGGATGCAGAAGTGGTGCTGGTGGAGGGCCTGGTGCCCACGCGCAAACATCAGTTTGCCAGCGCCCTTAACTACGAAATTGCCAAAACGCTGAACGCTGAAATTGTGTTTGTGACCGCGCTGGGTAATGACTCGCCGGCCCAGCTTAAAGAACGTATTGAACTGACGCAAAGTAGCTTTGGCGGTGCGAAGAATAAAAACATCACCGGCGTCATTATTAACAAGCTGAACGCGCCGGTCGACGAACAGGGCCGGACGCGTCCCGACCTGTCTGAAATCTTCGATGATTCCACGAAGGCCAGCATTGCCAATATCAATCCCGACCAATTGTTTGCCAACAGCCCGTTGCCCATCCTGGGTTGCGTGCCGTGGAGCTTTGATCTGATCGCGACCCGCGCGATTGATATGTGCCGCCACCTGAACGCGCGCATCATTAATGAAGGTGAAATTCAGACGCGCCGCGTGAAGTCGGTAACCTTCTGTGCCCGCAGCATTCCTCATATGCTTGAGCACTTCCGTCCAGGCTCGCTGCTGGTCACCTCCGCAGACCGTCCGGATGTACTGGTTGCCGCCTGTCTGGCCGCCATGAACGGCGTAGAGATTGGGGCTATTCTGTTAACCGGTAACTACGAGATCGACGAGCGGATCGCCAAACTGTGCGAACGCGCGTTCCAGACCGGTCTGCCGGTCTTTATGGTCAAAACCAATACCTGGCAGACATCACTGAGTCTGCAAAGCTTCAATCTGGAAGTGCCGGTAGACGACACACAGCGCATTGAGAAAGTGCAGGAATATGTCGCAGGCTACATCAATGCAGACTGGATTGAGTCGCTGACCGCCACCTCTGAACGCAGCCGTCGTCTGTCCCCGCCGGCATTCCGTTATCAGTTGACCGAGCTGGCACGTAAAGCCGGTAAACGCATCGTCCTGCCAGAAGGCGATGAGCCTCGCACCGTGAAAGCGGCCGCGATCTGTGCCGATCGCGGCATTGCGACCTGCGTGCTGTTAGGTAACCCGGATGAAATTCAGCGCGTGGCCGCAGTACAGGGCGTTGAGCTGGGTAAAGGCATTGAGATTGTTGACCCTGAAGTGGTTCGCCAGAACTACGTTCCGCGTCTGGTTGAACTGCGTAAAAACAAAGGCATGACCGAAGTGGTGGCGCAGGAACAGCTGGAAGACAACGTGGTGCTCGGTACCATGATGCTGGAGCGTGGCGAGGTAGACGGCCTGGTTTCAGGTGCGGTGCATACCACGGCCAATACCATTCGTCCGCCGTTACAGCTGATTAAAACCGCCCCGAACAGTTCTCTGGTCTCGTCG
The DNA here is from genome assembly GCF_004364735.1 of Pantoea sp. PNA 14-12. NCBI lineage: Bacteria > Pseudomonadati > Pseudomonadota > Gammaproteobacteria > Enterobacterales > Erwiniaceae > Pantoea > Pantoea sp. PNA 14-12. The sequence goes on from NZ_SOAJ01000002.1 coordinate 369,767, forward strand.
GTATTCTTTATGCTGCTGCCGGAGCAGGTGCTGGTCTATGGCGACTGCGCGATTAACCCGGATCCTACCGCTGAACAGCTGGCTGAAATTGCTATCCAGTCTGCCGATTCCGCCAAAGCCTTCGGTATTGATCCGCGCGTGGCGATGATCTCCTACTCGACCGGTAACTCCGGGGCAGGAAGCGACGTCGAAAAAGTGCGCGAAGCTACCCGTCTGGCACAGGAAAAACGCCCGGATCTGGTCATTGACGGTCCGCTGCAGTATGACGCGGCGATTATGGAAGACGTCGCGAAATCGAAAGCGCCAAACTCGCAGGTCGCGGGTCGCGCAACGGTATTTATCTTCCCGGATCTGAATACCGGTAACACCACCTATAAAGCGGTGCAGCGCTCAGCCGATCTGATTTCTATCGGACCGATGCTGCAAGGGATGCGTAAACCCGTTAACGACCTGTCGCGCGGTGCGCTGGTGGACGACATCGTCTATACCATTGCCCTGACAGCAATTCAGTCACTCCAGGCGGAAGGCCAGTAACAAACCGCCTGACCGGTAGTGAGAACAAAGAGCATGCAGCCCGCATGCTCTTTTTTTATTGCAATGTCACATCCAGCGCACGTAAATGCTGTGGCTGCCAGGAAAGCATAACCTCGCTCCCCGGTTTCCACTCAGGCGCGACATCGGATGAGGCCAGTTTCACCATAAAATTCCCCTGCCCGGCCACGTCGGTCAGCATGCGGACATGATCACCCAGATAGATAAACTGTTGAATGGTAGCCTGCACAGACTGGTCGCCCGGTTTTGGTGCGTTCACGTTGATGCGTTCGGGCCGGATGCTGAGCTGGATACGTTTGCCACGCGAACTGGGTCGGACTTTCAGCGCGTCCAGATGAACGCCATTATCCAGCGCCACCTGATAATACTCGCCCTTTTGACCCGATTGTGTGGCTAACAGGCAGTTATTTTCGCCGATAAACTGTGCAACAAAGGCATTATCTGGCTGCTCATAAAGCTTACTCGGGCTGTCCATCTGCTGAATCATGCCATCATTAAACACCGCGACCCGGTCTGACATGGTCATTGCTTCGCTCTGGTCATGCGTGACGTAAACGATGGTCAGCCCAAGCAGGTTGTGCAGTTGCTTGATTTCCATCTGCATATGCTCACGCAGCTGTTTATCCAGTGCCCCTAACGGTTCATCCATCAGAATCAGCCTGGGTTCAAAAACCAGTGCCCGCGCCAGCGCTACACGTTGCTGCTGGCCACCCGACATCTGGGCAGGATAGCGATCGGCCAGCGAGGTCAGTTTAATCATATCCAGCACGCGCTTAACCCGCACTTTGATATCCGCTTTGCTCAGGCGACGTATGGATAGGGGAAATGCCAGATTCTCCGCCACGGTCATATGGGGAAACAGCGCATAATTCTGAAACACCATGCCGATATCACGCTGATGGGGCGGCAGCGTGTGCAGGGGTTTATCACGCAGCAGAATCTCGCCATCGGTGGGCGTTTCAAAGCCCGCCAGCATCATCAGGCTGGTGGTTTTCCCCGATCCTGAGGGCCCTAACAGCGTCAAAAACTCCCCTTCTGCCACGTCCAGATTAAGGTTGCGCACCACCAGCTTGTCGCCGTCGTAGCTCTTTTTGATATTCCTGAAACTGACAAAATTTCTCATGGCGTACTCTCGAAAACAGGATGGAAAGGGTTTCGGCACGATTCATGCATCATCCGTTTGACATGCGAATCCTGGCGGGCCTTTTTTTAGCACTACCATAACGCCGCTGATTCGCACAAGCAGAATTTGACAAAATAAAACGAACAGGCTTGCAAAACCTTCTTGCAGGCCATTGTATTTTATTGCCTTTTTAAATTTAACATTACATTAACGTGAATGAGATCACAGAATCAGGCAAGGTAAGAGGGTGCACACTTGTGGTGCCTCAGGGGGAAACTGAGGCGATTTGCAGGTGGTGTTCCAGACGGGCTAGGACAGGCGCGAACGCACTGGGGATATCCGCTTCGTCAACGCAGGCATAGCCCAAAAGTAACCCACGCTGCGGCGTGCCTTGCAGGTAGTAGGAAGACAGCGGGCGCGTCAGCACACCGCACTGTTCAAGCTCAGCGCTGAACGCCACATCGTCGATGCTGTCGGGCAGTCTGAGCACCAGATGCAGCCCCGCATTGCTGTGATGCACAATCCAGTCGGCCCCCAGCGACTGGCTGATCACGGCGACCAGCGCCGCGCGGCGACGACTGTAGATCTGCCGCATCCGCCGTACATGAGCCGCATAGTGCCCTTCGCGGATAAACGCGGCCAGCGTGAGCTGCACCAGCCCATAACCGCCGCGATAGAGCTCGGAGTGCGCCATTTTCATACGCGTAGCCATGGATTTAGGCACCACCATGTAACTGAGTCGAATGCCAGGATACAACGTTTTGCTGAACGTCCCCAGGTATATGACAGGCGCATCCGCCGCCAGCCCTTGCAGCGCGGGCATCGGGCTGCCGGAAAAACGGAACTCGCCATCGTAGTCATCTTCCACCACCCAACTGCCGCTGCGCTTCGCACGCTCCAGTAACTCATGCCGCCGTTGCAGGCTCATCACCGCACCCAGTGGATACTGATGGGAAGGCGTCACGCAGATTAAACGCGGCGCAGGGCTGTCAGGCTGCTCCGGGGGCAGCACCAGCCCCTGCTCGTCAACCGGCGTAGGGATCAGCGTAACGCCGTTCACCGCCAGCACGTTACGAATGCCCCAGTAGCCAGGTTCCTCTACCAGCGCCCGGTCACCCGGATCGCACAGCATCTTTGCCAGCAGATCCAGCGACTGATGCGTGCCTGCGGTCACCAGTACCTGCTCGGGGCTGCAGTTGACGGAACGAATCACCCGCAGGTAATCGGCCAGCGCCTGTTGCAGCTCGGTGCAGCCGCCGTGGCTGGCATAGCTCAGGTTCTCAACGGGCAGGCGTCGGCTCAGACGAAGCTGGATTTTGCGCCAGATGTCGTGCGGCATGTGACTGACATCCGGTACGCCGGGCATAAACGCCCCCCACTGATGGCTTCCGGCACCGCTGTTTGCCAGTAATCGCGATCCCCGACGGGACAGCCTGACGGGCTTCATTGGCGGCGAAACCGGCCTGACCAGCGGCCCGCCTGGCACCTCTTCAGGCAGCACCGCACTGACAAACGTGCCGCTGCCTGTGCGGGTTTGTAAGTACCCCTCTGACTGCAACTGTTCATACACGGCCAGTACGGTATTGCGTGAGACCGCGAGTTCGCGAGCAAGGTCGCGGCTGGCGGGCAGCCGTGTTGCGGTGGCAATGGATCCATCCTGAATCGCCGCCTGCAGCGCGTCATACAGTCGCTTATTCAGCGTACCGCCGGACAGCGCGGCCAGCCGTTGTGCAAGCAGGTCACCGAGTAAGCTTCGCAAAATTGGTACCTCAAAATAAAAAAAACTGGCTCTGGATTATAAAACCCTGAAAACGCTAAAACCAAGAAGGCAAATTCCACTGTAACAATATGGAAACAAATACCACGAGGTCGCGTTATGAGTAACAGTGAAGTGCAGGTCCGTCGTCTCAATGCCACGCCACGCGGCGTGGGCGTCATGTGCGATTTCTATGCGGTGAAAGCTGAAAACGCCACGCTGTGGGATCACCAGGGCCGCGAAATCATCGATTTCAGTGCCGGCATTGCCGTACTGAACACCGGACACCGTCATCCTAAGGTCATCGCCGCCATCAAGGAACAGCTCGACTGTTTTACCCATACTGCATTTCAGATCGTGCCCTATGAAAATTACATCGCCCTTGCGGAAAAACTGAATGCGCGGGTGCCCGTCAACGGCCCTGCTAAAACCACCTTTTTCTCCACCGGCGCGGAAGCGGTTGAGAACGCGGTAAAAATTGCCCGCGCGGCGACCGGCCGTCCCGGCATCATCGCGTTTACCGGCGCGTTTCACGGGCGCACCAACATGACGATGTCGCTGACCGGCAAAGTGACCCCGTACAAAACCGGTTTCGGCCCTTTTGCTGGCTCAGTATTTCATGCCCGCTACCCGAATGCACTGCATGGCTGTAGCGTCGAGGACGCGCTGGAGAGTGTACAAACGATTTTTCGCTGCGATATCAGCCCGCAGCAGGTCGCAGCGATCATTTATGAGCCGATCCAGGGTGAAGGCGGTTTCAATGTCGCACCGGCGGCCTTCGTCACCGCGCTACGTAAGCTGTGCGATGAACACGGCATCCTGCTGATTGCCGATGAGATTCAAAGTGGTTTTGCCCGCACCGGGAAACTGTTTGCCAGTGAGTACTATTCCGATGTGCAGCCTGACCTGATTACCATGGCGAAAAGCCTGGCCGGCGGGATGCCGTTGTCGGCCGTGTCCGGACGGGCTGAGATTATGGATGCCCCGTTACCCGGCGGGCTGGGTGGCACCTATGCGGGAAGTCCTCCTGCCATTGCAGCCGCACTGGCCGTACTGGAGGTGATTCGTGAAGAGAACCTGTGCGAGCGCGCCCTGCAACTGGGCGGGCAACTGGCCGAAACGCTGAAAGGCGCGGGTTGTAACGCGCTGGCGGACGTGCGTGGGCGGGGTTCGATGATTGCGGCTGAGTTCTGCGACAGCACAGGAAAACCGCGCGCGGACATCGCCAAAGCCATCCAGCAGGCGGCACTGGACGAAGGCTTACTTCTGCTCACCTGCGGTGTCCACGGTAACGTGATTCGCTTCCTTTATCCGCTGACCATCCCGGATGCACAGTTCCGGACGGCATTAAATCTGCTGAATCGCATTCTCGGTCAACACTATGTTGAGCTGGCTGCCCGTTCCGCAGTCAGCTGAGCTGATGGCATCAGGATTGCAACGCAAACACCAGGCAGTGAATTCTGCCTGACAAGAATAATTCAGGAGTTCGGGGATGATGAAAAAAATAGCGGCAATGGTGCTGGCAGCCGTGGCGCTGCAGGCACAGGCGGAAACCCTCACGGTAGTGTCCTTCGGAGGGACGAATAAAGACGCACAGGATAAAGCGTTCTATAAGCCGTTCATGGCCGCGGGAAAAGACAGCATCGAAGCAGGCGAATATAACGGTGAGATGGCCCGCATCCGCGCCATGGTCGAAACCAAACAGATCGGCTGGGACGTCGTCGAACTGGAAACTCCGGAACTGGAGCGCGGTTGTGAAGAAGGTCTGTTTGAAACCCTGGACTGGAGCAAAATTGGCAATAAAGCGGACTTTGCCAAAGGCAGCGTCAGCGAATGTGGGGCCGGTTTCTTCGTCTGGTCAACGGTACTGACCTACGATGGCAACAAACTGAAAACCGCCCCCACGAGTTGGGCCGATTTTTGGGATGTAGAAAAATTCCCGGGCAAACGTGCGCTGCGTAAGAGCGCAAAATATACCCTGGAAATCGCGCTGATGGCGGATGGCGTGAAGCGTGAAGATGTTTATAAGGTGCTGGCCACACCTGCGGGCGTGGATCGCGCCTTTAAGAAGCTTGATGTACTCAAGCCCCATATTCAGTGGTGGGAATCCGGGGCACAGCCGCTGCAGTGGCTGGTATCAGGCGACGTTACGCTGGCCTCGGCCTATAACGGCCGTATCGGCACCGCCCAGGCAGAAGGCCATAACTTTAAAATCGTCTGGGATGGCAACCTGTATGACTTCGATAACTGGGCGATTGTGAAAGGCTCAAAACATAAAGCGCTGGCAGAGAAATTCATCGCTTTCTCGCTGCAGCCTGAGAACCAAAAGGTCTATGCCGAAAATATTCCTTATGGCCCCGCCAATATCAAAGCAGGCAAACTGCTGGCGGCGGATCGTCTGGCTCAACTGCCAACAGCGCCCGAAAACATGGCCAAAGCCGTACAGGTTAACGCCACGTTCTGGCTGGAGCATGGTGAAGAACTGGAACAGCGTTTTAACGCCTGGGCCGCGAAATAACCTGCTGCCGGACGCGATCCGGTAGCCCCTTTTCAGGAGGTCGGCATGAGTCAAAACCCCGTGATGGATTCAGCGCCCGTCAGCCGAACGGAACGCGCGTTCAGCCTGCGCCACTCGTTCAACCGGGCAGGTTGGTTAAAAACACAACGCTCTCTGTTTTTAGTGGCCCCGTTACTGATTTTCGTCGTGGTGTGCTTTTTATTCCCTATCGGCTCTATCCTCAGCATGAGCGTGAGCAATCCTGAGCTTAATGACGCCTTACCCCAAACCAGCCAGGCCCTGGCGAAATGGGACGGTAAAGCACTACCGGATGAGAGCCTGTATGCACTGCTTGCAAAAGAAGTCAGCGCGGCACGCGAACAGGGCCAGATTTCGGGGATTGCGAAGCGGTTAAGTTATGAAGATAACGCGTTTCGCCGCCTGATCCTGGCCGTACCGCGCCAGGCGCCCGAGGATGGCCTTAACGTCAAAGCCACCCTTATCGACAAACAGCCCCTGTGGGGCGAGTTATCCACCTGGCAAACCCTGAAGCGCGTAGCAAAGCCTTATACCAGCTATTACCTGCTGTCGGTGTTTGACCATAAAGTCGATGCCAGAACGGGTGAAATCACCGCACAGTCGCCGGATCAGGCGCTGTATGTCAACGTCCTGCTGCGCACCTTATGGATGGCCACCGTCGTGACGTTATTGTGCGTGGGGCTGGGTTATCCGCTGGCCTACTGGCTGGCGAAACAGCCTTCTAACCGGGCCAATCTGTTGATGATTATGGTGCTGCTGCCCTTCTGGACCTCACTGATTGTGCGGACGGCCAGTTGGATTGTGCTGTTACAGTCCGGCGGATTAATCAACCGCACGCTGATGGGCACCGGGCTTATCGACAGCCCGCTCACCCTGGTGTTTAACCGGGTGGGGGTTTACATCTCCATGACACATATATTGCTGCCTTTTATCGTGCTGCCTCTGTATGCCGTAATGAAAGGCATATCCCCCAGCTATGTCCGCGCGGCGGTGTCGCTGGGCGCGCATCCGTTTGTCGCCTTCTGGCGCGTCTATGTGCCGCAGACCTTTGCCGGGATCACCGCAGGTGCGTTGCTGGTGTTTATGATGGCGATTGGCTACTACGTGACGCCAGCCCTGCTGGGCGGCCCGGACGACCAGATGGTCAGCTACTTTGTCGCCTTCTTTACTAACAGCACGATGAACTGGGGCATGGCCGCCGCCCTGGGCAGCCAGTTACTGATCATTGTCACGTTACTGTATATGGTCTATTCGCGCGTTACCCGCACTTCTTCTGAAGCCGCGGTGCGTTAAGGAGCAAATGATGAGACAACAAGGTTCCACGCTGCTACGGGTCTGGCGTTACCTGTTTAATTTTTACGGTGCCGCCGCCCTGCTGTTTTTAATAGTGCCGGTGCTGGTGATCGTGCCGTTGTCGTTTAACGCCAGTTCGTTTTTAAGCTATCCCCTCAGTGGCTTTTCATTGCGCTGGTACGACGCGTTTTTCCATTCTAACGAATGGCTGGGCGCGCTGATGAACAGCCTGCTGGTGGCTCCGCTGGCCACCCTGCTGGCCACCGTGCTGGGCGTACTGGCCGCGATGGGCCTGGTACGGGGCGACTTTCGCGGTAAAGCGCTGGTGATGGCAGTCATCATTTCACCGATGGTTGCACCGGTGGTGATCATCGCGGTGGGCATGTTTTTCTTCTTTGCCAAACTGTCCCTGCTAAACAGCTATCTCGGGCTGGTTCTGGCTCATGCGCTGCTGGGCGTCCCGTTTGTGGTGATCACGGTTGTGGCCGTCCTGAAAAGTTACGACACCAATCTGACGCGCGCCGCCGTCAGTCTCGGCGCCTCACCACTGCTGGCGTTTTGTAAAGTCACCCTGCCGCTGATTGCACCGGGCGTGTTTTCCGGGGCGTTATTTGCCTTCGCGACCTCCTTTGATGAAGTGGTCGTCACGCTGTTTCTTGCCAGCCCTACGCAGCGGACGCTACCGATTCAGATGTTTGCCGGTATCCGCGAGAACCTCGATCCCACCATTGCAGCGGCGGCCACCATTATGATTGCGGCCTCTCTGTTGCTCCTGATCGTGATGGAAGTGCTGCGCCGCCGTGGCGAAAAAATGCGTCAGCCGCAGCCGGTCTGACGCTCGTGACTTGCTTTCCGCACGCACCACACCGCCCTTTCCACTGAGAGGGCGATTTTTTATTGATCCCGGGCACAGGCGCGTGATGTCAGCCACGATCCTCACAATGGGTTAACGATCAAACGTCTTAATGCAATACCTGACTGAGACATCGTCAAGACAGACTGGCGCGGTGGCGGAAAAGCGAAAGCCGACGCCCGAGGAAGAATGACGCTGCCCGCCAGGAAAAGGCTGCCGTCAATCGTATTGTGGAGCGCGTTGCCGCAAAAGAAGGAAGGATGCTTTGCGAACGGCAAGGCGTTCGCAAAGCAGAAAACTCAGTTGCTGTTTTCGTTATTGCGGCTCAGCCACAACGACAGCGCTTTGAGTGAATCATCGGTAAACTCGTCGCAACGGGCGGTGATTTCATCCGGCGTCATCCAGAAGATTTCATCAACCTCTTCTTCCTGCATCGCAAACGGGCCGTGAGAGACGCAACTGAACAATCCGCCCCAGACGCGGCAGTGCTCATCTTCGAAATAGAACTTGCCATGCTCCGCAAAGGGCACGTCGGCAATACCCAGCTCTTCTTCCGCTTCACGTCGGGCAGATTCCAGCATATCCTCACCGCTCTGCACCACGCCGCCTGCCGTCGCATCCAGTTTACCCGGCATAAAATCTTTGATTTCAGTACGGCGCTGAACCAGTATTTTCCCCATACCATCGTGAACCACGATATAGGTCGCGCGGTGACGTAAGCATTGTGCACGCATCTGCGCGCGCGTAGCCTGCGCAACGACTTCATTCTCTTCGCTTACGATATCGACCCACTCGATCTCGCCACCAGCAGTTTGATCCACCATCCGTAACCCTTTCCTGTTTAGCGTGTCTTCATGCACGCGCTGTTTGCCACATCTATATCATAGTGTGTCGTAAGGTAATCACTTATGACAACTTGAGCAAGCGCCGATCGCTAGCGATGTTTACCGCTCTCCGTCAACCACAACTGCACCGATGCACGCTGCCACTGAAACTCAGCATAATGCTGTAAACGGGTTGGCAGGGGATCACCGTGAAGCGCCAGTCGATTAAGCATGACAGCCAAATCGGTATCTGCAATCGACCACTCACCAAAAAGGTTTTGCTGCCCTTCCGGTAACAGCCGCTGTACGGCACTTATCAGCTTATCGGCCGCCTGAAGCGCAGCGGGCGAAAGCGGCGCAAAGCGCTCTGCGGCGAACAGCACTTCTGTGGGACGCTCCTGTCTGATTGGCAGCAAATCACTGCGTAGCCAGGCCTGAATCTCCCGGGCGCGCGCGCGTTTCTCGCGATCTTTAGGATAGAGCCGTTCAAATTCTGGCGCGGCAAAGCGCTCTTCAAGGTATTCACAAATGGCTGAGGACTCACTCAGCATAAACTCATCAACCTGTAACGTTGGCACACGGCAGGTCAGTGACAGGCTACGGTAGGTGTCGTCAAGCTGCTGGTTTTGGGATAAATCAATGCGCCTGACGCTAAAAGGGATCCCCTTTTCCGTCAGCGCAACGTAAACCGACATCACATAAGGACTGAAAAACGATGAATCTGACCACAGGGTAATGGAGGGGTAATTCATCTGCTACCTCGATATCGCTGACAGGGGTGCATCATGTTTACCGATTTTTATTTCTGAAAACAACCCGGTGCTGGTCCGATGTTTGCCGCCACCGCACGAAATTACGAAGCGGCTCACGCCAGCCGGGAACGACTCTTCTATGATGAAGTAAGCAAAAAATAAAAAATCAGACGGAGCCGCACTATGCATATCTTAATGACCGGTGGAACCGGGCTTATTGGCCGCCATCTTATTCCGCAGTTACAGGCGCGTGGTCACACGATCAGCGTGGTGACCCGCGATGTCGTAGCCGCACGGGAAACGCTGGGCGAAAATATCGCCTTCTGGTCTGGCCTCGCACAGCAGCATTCGCTGGATGGGGTGGATGCCGTGATCAACCTGGCCGGTGAACCGATTGCCGATAAACGCTGGACCGAGCCGCATAAGCAGCAACTGTGCGAGAGCCGCTGGCAAATCACAGAACGTATTGCCTCACTCATCAATGCCAGCACCACGCCGCCGCGCGTGTTGATTTCGGGGTCGGCGACCGGCTTTTACGGCAACAGTGGTGAAGTAGTCCTGACCGAAGAGGATCCCGGCCAGAATGAATTTACGCATACGCTCTGTGCCCGTTGGGAACAGCTGGCACTGACGGCACAAAGTGACCGGACGCGCGTCTGCCTGCTGCGCACCGGCGTGGTGCTGGCGCGTGAGGGCGGCGCCCTGAGCAAAATGAAACTGCCGTTCAGGCTCGGCGTCGGTGGCCCGCTCGGCAGCGGTAAACAGTATATGCCGTGGATCCACATCGATGACATGGTCAACGGCATCCTGTGGCTTCTGGATCATGACGACTGCCAGGGTCCGTATAACATGGTCGCGCCCTATGCGGTGCGCAACGAGCAGTTTGCCGCCACGCTGGGCGAGGTCATGCACCGCCCGGCTTTCATGCGCACGCCCGCCAGCGCCATTAAGCTGATGATGGGCGAATCCTCAGTGCTGGTGCTCGGTGGACAACATGTGCTGCCTAAACGGCTGGAGGCCGCAGGGTTTCGCTTCCGCTGGTATGACCTGCATGATGCCTTAAAGGACGTGGTTAAGGGGTAATGCCGGGGGAGCCTGTGGCTCCCCTTCTTCTATTGCGATGTTACTGCGGACCCTGACTTGCGCGCTGTACGTTGCGCGCCACGATGAGGCTGCGGCACACGGATAATAAACGTCAGCACCCCGGCAAACAGATACAAGCCGGTATAAGCCCACACCACCCCGACGATATCAAAAAACGGCAACAGCATAGAGGCGATGGCCGGCGCGACAAAATTGCTCATCCCCGCTGACAGGTTATAAACCGAGACCGCCGCGCCCTGATGATGCGGCTCCAGCGTGGGAAAGACGGCCGTCATCGGCACAAACGCCGCGACGAAAATCCCCAACATGACGGCCGGAATAAGGGCGACCATGAAGTTATGACCGGCATAAACGGGCAGATAGTAGAATGCCAGACTGGAGAGCGCCATGCCCAGACAGCCAAACCAGCGCACCTGACGGATCCAGCCAATCCGCTCGCCCATGATGCCCCAGAAAATATTGGTAAAGATGGTGACAAAGAAAAACACCGCCCAGATTTGTAACCACTCCGACAAGGTGAAACCCAGCCGATCCACAAACAGCAGCGGCATGATGATGGCAAAACCAAACAGCGACAGCGTATTAATAATGCGGATCAGGCAGGCGTAAAACACATGCTGATTAGTAAACAGGATGGTCACCGCCCGGGACATTTCCGTCATTTTCTCGCGCATCGGTAAGTTCACGCGTGAGCGGTCGACCGGCACATGGCGCAGGCTAAAAAACGCCAGTACGCCACCGCAGGCCACCCAGGCAATCGCCAGCCATAATGTCCCGGTTTCACCAAGAGAGGGAATAATCAGGCTGGGCAGATAGCTTCCGACCACACCAATCCCTACCGAATACATTGCCCAGAACCAGCCCGTCGCCGCCGCGAGGCGTTCACGCGGTAACACCTGAACCAGCAGCATCATAAAAGAATAGATAAACAGCGGATAAGCCAGGCCGCGAATGCCGTAGAACAGCAGCATAAGGGGATAATTACGCAGTCCCAGCCCCAGGCTCATGAACAGGGCATGCATGACAATCCACAAGACAAAACCGATTAACATGGCGCGCTGAGGCGTAATCAGTTCCGCCACCACGCCGGAGGCCCAGGCGGCCAGCGCGACCGCTAAACCGTAACAGGTAAACACCAGCGCCGACTGGCCCGGCGTGAAGCCCATATCGGTGATATGGCGTGACAGAAATGCCATTTCGAAACCGTCTCCTGCCATAAAAATCGCAATGGCGACGAATCCCCAGATCAGCTGTTTGGGCAAGCCAAACCAGTACGCAGTTGCATGCATAACGATGGTCCTTCTCTGTTCGGTTACAGGTGAATCAGGCCAGTGAACGGGTCTGAACTTGTTGGTGATATAGCGCGCGGAATCGTGCCAGACGTTGTTGCAGCACCGCGCGAACTTCAGGGTCCGGCAGATAGCGCGCCTGCACGGACGGTTTACGGCACACGGTCGCTTCATCCCCGCCCGTCGCCAGCCAGGCCAGTCGCGCCGCGCCTAGCGCGCCGGACGCGCTGGCCGGATGCGTCACCACCGGAGAGTCCAGCACATCGGCAATCAGCTGCGCCCACAGGCCGCTGCGCGCGCCGCCACCGGTCAGGCTGAACTGCGTGATGTCCTGCCGTCCGTCGCCCAGAACGGCCAGACCATCGGCCAGGCCAAACGCGACACCTTCCAGCACCGCGTACCCCAGGAGGGCGCGCTGAGTTTCGTGGCGCAGGTCATAAAAAGCGCCCGTGGCATCAGGGTCGTTATGCGGCGTGCGCTCGCCAGAGAGATAGGGCAGAAAAAGTGGGGCCCGCTGTTTCTGTGTTGGGCTCAGCTCAGCCACGTCCTCAAGCAGTTGATTTTCACTGACCGACAGCAGCTGACATACCCAGCGCAGGCAGCTTGCAGCACTGAGCATGACGCTCATCTGGTGCCAGCGACCAGGCAGCGCATGGCAGAACGCATGCACACCGGACTGCGGATCGGCCCGCAGCCGATCGTTGACCACAAAAATCACGCCGGAGGTCCCAAGGGAAATAAACGCATCGCCAGGGTGGATGGCACCGACGCCGACCGCTGACGTGGCGTTATCGCCACCGCCGCCGGCAACGATCACCGCTGTCGACAGGCCCCATTCGCGGGCAAGGTCAGGTCGCAACGTGCCGCTGACCGCATTGCCCTCCACGATTTCTGGCAGCTGCTCGCGACGCAGCCCTGTCGCGGCCAGTAGCGCGTCTGACCAGTCGCGCGTCGCCACGTCCAGCCATAATGTCCCGGCGGCATCGGAGGGATCCGTCACCCACCGTCCGGTTAACCGCCAGCGCAGGTAATCTTTCGGCAACAACACTTTGCTGATGCGGCTAAAGCAGGCGGGCTCGTGCTGCGCAACCCAGCGCAGTTTGGGTGCCGTAAAACCCGGCATGATCATGTTGCCGCTGATTTGCATCATCTCGGGATGGTGCTGATGTAGCCAGTTACATTCCGCCGCGCTGCGCGTGTCGTTCCACAAAATACAGGGCCGCAAAATGTCGCCCTGTTCATCCAGCAGCACCGCACCGTGCATCTGGCCGGACAGGCCTATCGCCGTGACAGCCGACCAGGCCTGAGGCGCCTGCTGACGCAGACGCGCCATCACCTGTTGGCAGGCGTGCCACCAGTCATGCGGATGCTGCTCTGCCCAGTGCGGATGCGGCCGCTGCACCTGCAAGGTGGCATGTTCAGATGCCACAATGTCGCCCTGCGCATTCAGAATCAGCGCTTTCAGCTCGGATGTGCCAATATCGATACCCAGGTACATGTCGTTCCCCTATGCCACAGCCAGTTTCTGTTCCGGCTGGGCCAGCCATGTGGTGAGCCCGGCTACGGTAGCGGTGAGGCGTGCATGAAAATCGGCGGAAGTCGCCAGCGCCCCAAACAGGGAAGGCTGCGTCATATAGGTCCGCAACGGATCGGGCTGGGTGAACCACTGCTGAATCACGTCGGGTTGCAGAACACCATCCTGATAGTCGTAAGGCAGTTCGCCCTGCGCCCAGCGCTGCAAAAACAGATAAAACAGGGCCGGTAACACCACGCTGGCCGCGGGTGGCGTTCCGCGCTGATAGCACGCCTGCAAAGTGGGCGTGACCATCGCCGGGATTTTCGACAGGCCATCCGCCGCCACACGCTGGTTGGTGTCTTTGATCCAGGGGTTACTGAAGCGCGACAGTACGACATCGCGGTATTCAGCCAGATTTAAGGGACTGGGGGACAACGACGGGATGACATCCTGCGAAACATACTCCCGGGCCATCTGATAAATCGCTTTCTGCCGGGTACTTTCGTCGATGTAGCGCAAGCCGATCAGCGTGCCCGCCCAGGCAATCGCGCTATGGGTGGCGTTGAGGATGCGGATCTTGGCTTCTTCCCAGGGCAACACCGACTCCACCAGCTCAACGCCGACCTGCTCCAGCGCCGGACGCCCGGCAATAAAGTCATCCTCAATCACCCACTGGATAAAGGATTCCGCCATCACCGGCACCGCGTCATCTTTACCCGTGGCCGCCAGCACACGTCCGGCAATATCCGCCGTAGGACGCGGTGTGATCCTGTCCACCATGGTATTCGGCGAGGTGGTGTGAGTCCGCACCCAGTCAGCCAGCGCCTCGTTCCCTTGTGCGTTAAGAAACGCCAAAAAGCCCTGGCGGAAACGCTCACCGTTATGGCGCAGATTATCGCAGTTCAGCAAGGTAACGGGGCCGCCGCCGTTCGCGACGCGCGCCGCCAGGATCCGCGCCAGCGCACCATAAAGGGTGCGCGCCTCGCCCTGCAGATCCGCGCGAATATCGGGCTGCTGTAGATCCAGCGCATGTTCCGTCGTCAGGTAGTAACCGGCTTCCGTCACGGTAAAAGAAAGGATCCGGGTGGCGGGATCGGCCCCCTGATGCACCAGGGCGCGAAGCGCGTTATCCCAGGGCAGAATCTTGCGAATCGAGGTAATCGTTTCATAGTCGCGTTCGCCCTGCGGCGTGACCGTTTCCAGCACATACTCGCCGTGCTGCGCAGCCAACTGGGTCAACAGCGGTGACGCATCCTCACGGATGTTCCCCAGCGCAATGTGCCACCGACTGTCCCCTTGCTGCATCAGCCGGTGCAGATACCATGCCTGATGAGCGCGATGAAAAGAGCCTGCCCCAATATGCATCCACACGGATGTTGTCATAGTCACCTCAATAAGCATTTGTCATAACAGAGGGCAATTGCCCGAACGCTGTATGTTAATCAGAGGTTACGAGTATTATCTGTGACAGATCTCACGATAAAAGCAATTGCCCAATATCTGAGCTTTTGCCCTGATAGGTTTTTGCCGGCTATACGCGATAAACTAGCGATTCGCTGAGAAGGGAATGCCGTGATGAACAAAGAAGAGAAAAAGCAGGAACTGGCTGCACGCGCCGCCTGGATGTATTACGTGGCCGGGTTAACACAGCAAGAGATTGCCCGGGCGCTGGGACTCTCCAGGCAGGTTGCCCAGCGCCTGATTTCAGGCGCACGCGAAATGGGTATGGTCAGCGTCAAGATTGACCATCCTGTCACGCACTGCCTGCGCCTGGCACACGCGGTGCAGGAAGCCTTTGGCCTGCAGCACTGTCGTGTAGTCCCTTCTGCCGGGCTGGATGACCACGCTATTCAGCAGATGCTGGCGGTCGAAGGCGCAGAGGTTATGTCGCAGTTTATCAACGATGACCAGCCGCAGGTGTTTGGTATCGGTTCGGGTAAAACTCTGCGGGCGATTATTGATGCCCTGCCCTGGGTGGAGCGGCCCCAGCACCAGTGCGTTTCCATGATTGGTGCTATTGCGCGAGACGACTCCGGCACCCGCTATGACGTGCCGCTCAAGCTGTCTGAAAAAATGCAGGGCAAGTATTTCTTTATCCCTGCGCCGCTGTATGCCGACAGTCCGGAAGATAAACAGATGTGGTGCCAGCATCAGGTCTATCAACGCGTGGTCAGCCGGGCGTTACAGGCCAGTATGACCTTTCTCGGCATCGGCGAAGTCACACCCGGCTGTCCGCTCCATGCTGAAGGGTTTATCACCGACAGCCAGGTTCAGGCACTCAACGCGCGCGGCGTCGTTGGCGAAATGCTTGGCCACTTTTTCAATCAACAGGGTGAACGTGTGATGGGCGAGACCGATGCGCTGCTCACCAGCGTCACGCTGGAAAGCCGGACAACGCGTCCGATCATCGGTTTTGCAGGCGGCGAGCGCAAATTTGCCGCCATTCGGGCGGCATTAACAGGCGGCTGGATCTCGGGTCTGGTCACGGACGAATCTACCGCCACGCGCCTGTTAAGCGATGGCTCAACAGGCGCGGATCGGCTTACTTAAGAGAACCTTTCAGGAACTGCTGAAGGCGCGGGCTTTTGGGATTGCCGAACAACTCTGTCGGCGGCCCCTGCTCTTCAATCTTACCCTGATGCAGGAAAATCACATGGCTGGAAACGTGACGGGCAAACTCCATTTCATGCGTCACCACCACCATGGTTTTGCCCTCTTCGGCCAGCTTCTGCATGATGCGCAGCACTTCCCCGACCAGTTCCGGGTCAAGGGCAGAAGTTGGCTCATCAAACAACAGCACCTCGGGCTCCATCGCCAGCGCGCGGGCAATCGACACACGTTGCTGCTGGCCGCCTGACAGGTGCACCGGATACTTTGACTGCGCCCGCTCATCAATGCCGACTTTATTCAAATAGGTGACAGCGCGTTCGCGCGCCTGGGCTTTGCTCAGGCCCAGCACCTGAATCGGTGCTTCCATGACATTTTCCAGCACCGTCATGTGGCTCCATAAATTAAAGTGCTGAAACACCATCGTCAGGCGGGTGCGCAGCAGGCGCAACTGCTCTTTGTCGGCCACCTTTAGCTGACCGTCGGTATCACGGACCAGCGAAATGGCGGTGTTATTGACCGTAATGGTGCCTTCGCTCGGTTTTTCGAGGAAGTTAATACAGCGCAAAAAGGTACTTTTCCCTGAGCCGGACGATCCAATAATACTGATGACATCGCCCGCATTAGCATGTAAAGACACGCCTTTTAATACTTCATGTTCACCGTAACGTTTATGCAGTTCGGTGACGCTTAATTTGTTATCAGCCATAGTCTTACTCAATGCGATGAAGAAGGTTTCACATGGGCCAGCCAGCGACGCTCCGCCAGGCGGAACAGGCTAATCAGTGTGTAGGAAATAATCAGGTACAGGACGGCCGCAATGCCAAACGCGGTAAAGGGCTGATACGTTGCCGCGTTGATGTCCCGGGCGATTTTGAGCAAATCAGGCACGGTTGCCGTAAAGGCCAGCGCGGTCGAGTGCAGCATCAATATCACCTCATTGCTGTAAACTGGCAAGGCGGTGCGCAGCGCAGAAGGCAAAATAATACAGCGATACAGTTTAAACGTTGAAAAACCATACGCGCGCGCGGCTTCAATTTCCCCGTGAGGCACAGCACGAATCGCACCGGCGAAAATCTCCGTCGTATAGGCGCAGGTATTCAGGGTAAACGCCAGTAAGGTACAGTTCAGTCCGCTGCGGAAAAACGCATTCAGCAACTCGGTGCCTTTCACGATCTCCAGCGTATACATGCCGGAATAAAATACCAGCAGTTGAACATACAGCGGCGTACCGCGAAAAACATAGGTAAAGAGCCAGACCGGCAGGCTGATAAAGCGATTCGGCGACACGCGTGCAATCGCCAGCAGTACCGCCATACAGCCGCCCAGCACCACCGAAACAATCAGCAGCCATAGCGTAATCGCCACGCCGGTGAAGCGGTAACCGTCAGTCCAGAGCAGTGATTTCCAGTACTCGTGGATAATCTCAATCATAGCTCTGCCCTCTTCACGCCAACCGTGTAGCGGCGATTGAGCCACCACAGCACGCCGTTAGACAGCGTGGTAAACACCAGATAGATCACACCCGCGACGATGGCGAAATAAAACGGCTGCCAGGTGCTCTTGCCCGCCAGCTGCGTGGCTTTAACCACATCTTCCAGCCCCAGCAGCGAGACCAGCGCGGTCGCTTTCAGGATCACCTGCCAGTTATTACCAATCCCGGGCAGCGCATAACGCATCATCGCCGGAAAGAGGATGCGACGGAAAACCTGGGAACCGGTAAAACCAAACGCGGTCGCGGCTTCGATTTGCCCTTTGGGCACGGCCATGAAGGCCCCGCGAAACGTCTCGGTAAAATAGGCCCCGTAGATGAAGCCCAGGGTGATAATGCCCGCGACCATAGGATCGATATCGAACTGCGCCAGACCCAGCGCATCGGTGATGTGGTTCAGCACTATCTGCAGACCGTAGAAGATCAGGAGCATCAGGACGAGATCGGGCACGCCACGAATCAGCGTCGTGTAGCCCTCAAAAATAAGCGACAGCAGGCGATGACGTGACAGCTTCGCGCCTGCGCCAATCAGCCCGAGAATCACCGCCAGCAGCACGGAACTCAGTGCCAGCTCCAGCGTGACCAACGTGCCTTTCAAAATGACATCAGAATAGCCATACAACATGGAAAAGATCCTGTCGTGGGGTGGAAACGGCGCTGAACCCGCCACGTGGGCGGGCAGCGTTGCTTCTGGTAAGGCATCAACCACAACGCAGAGGTTGCCGGGGCCAGTGCGGCCAGGGCAACCAGGCGTTATCCGGTCAGGCGATTACCAGAGGCAAAGTCGACAGGTTAGTCACCGTACACGTTGAAATTAAAGTATTTCTTCGCAATTTTGTCGTACGTACCGTCTTTGCGCATGGATTCAAACGCTTTATCAATGGCCGCTTTCAGCTCGGTGTCATCTTTACGTAATCCTATACCGGTACCGACGCCAAAAATCTTGTCATCTTTCACGGCCGGACCGGCAAAAGCATAGTCTTTACCGACAGGCTGCTTCAGGAAGCCTTCAGCCGCCTGTACTTCATCCTGGAATGCGGCATCAATACGGCCCGCAGTCAGATCCTGGTACACCAGATCCTGGTTCGCATAAGGCGTGACGGTCACACCTTTTGGACGCCAGTACTGGTTAGCATAGGTTTCCTGCGTGGTGCCTTGCAGCACACCGACGTTTTTGCCTTTCAGCGATTCAACCGTCGGCAGAATTTTCGAACCTTTAGGCGCGACTAAACGGGCGTTGGCCGCATAGAGTTTGTCAGAGAAAGCAATCTCTTCCTGACGTTTCGCGGTGATAGAGAGCGAGGAGATAATAGTGTCAATTTTTTTAGCTTTCAGCGACGGAATCAGCGCATCAAAGTCGCTTTCCACATAGGTACATTTGGTCTGAATACGTTTACAGATTTCGTTAGCCAGATCGATATCAAAACCGACTAACTGTCCTTGCGCGTTTTTTGACTCAAACGGCGGGTATGTTGGGTCAGTGCCGACACGAATCGAGGCCGGTACGGCTGCAAATACGCTGGCCACACTGGACAGGCCCAACATTAAAGAAAGAGCCAGAACACGCTTCTTCATAGATTACCCTCAGCAAATTATTGTTATGTGATGCATGATGTGTGTTTGCAACGAACACTGCCAGTAACCTGTGCACGTTTCGTGCCAGTTATGCAGGTCTGCCGCGCACCCAGCCCGCCGTTTTTGCCACATAAAGGCTGGGTTTGTGAAAGGAATATATCAGTGAAGTCACAGAGAAAAAGCGATGTTGTGAACTTTTAGTTCATCAAATGCAGGAACAGTGATCGCTCCCGCGCTTTTGCACTAAATAAGTGCACAAGCTGAACCTTATGCACCTTGCCAGCGCACAAACAAATCCTGAGGCAGTTCAATGTCGAACTGATCGATAACCCGGTTAATTGTTTGATCGACCAGTTCGTCAATGGTTGTCGGACGATGATAAAACGCCGGTACCGGCGGCATGATAATCGCCCCTAATTCAGCGGCGGTCGTCATCATCCGCAAGTGGCCAATATGCAGCGGCGTTTCACGTACGCAGAGTACCAGCTTGCGCTGCTCTTTAAGCACCACGTCCGCCGCGCGCGTCAGCAGGGAATCGCTGTAGCTGTGCACAATGCCCGACAGGGTTTTCATTGAACACGGTAAAATCACCATGCCCAGGGTTTTAAACGACCCGGAGGAAATGCTGGCGGCAATGTCGCGCACATCATGAACCACATCGGCCAGCGCCTGAACATCGCGCAGACTGTAGTCACTTTCCAGGCTCAGCGTCTGACGCGCCGCGTGACTGATGACCAGATGGGTTTCCACGTCGCTGACCTGCTGCAAGACCTGCAGTAACCGCACGCCGTAAATCACACCGCTTGCGCCGGAAATACCAATAATGAGTCGTTTCATCGTTCAACCTTGCAGTGGCAAAGTGCACCATAATAGCGCAGCGCGACAAAAAACACAGAGGGCGGGATAAGTCCCGCCCTCTTTTTTTGCATCAGGCCTGATTAGCCTTCGTTATGCAGTTCAAGATTTTCGACTTCGTTCTGCCGCGCAATGGCTTTCGCGTCGTCGTTACGCAGGGATTCCAGATATTCAAGGTAGCCCTGATCCACATCTTTAGTAACGTAAACCCCGTTAAAAACGGAGCACTCGAACTGAACGATATCGGGATTCTCTTCGCGTACGGCTTCGATGAGGTCATTGAGATCCTGGAAAATCAGCGCATCTGCTTTGATAATCTGACGAATCTCTTCGACTTCGCGGCCATGGGCAATCAGCTCAGTGGCGCTCGGCATATCAATGCCGTAGACGTTAGGGAAGCGCACTTCCGGAGCCGCAGAGGCGAGATAAACCTTTTTAGCCCCTGCTTCGCGTGCCATTTCAATAATCTGCTCAGACGTGGTGCCACGCACGATAGAGTCATCGATCAGCAAGACGTTTTTATCGCGGAATTCGGCGCGGTTAGCATTGAGTTTGCGGCGCACGGCGCTGCGGCGCAGCTGCTGACCCGGCATGATAAAGGTACGACCGACATAGCGGTTTTTCACAAATCCCTGGCGGTAAGGCTTATCAAGGATGCGGGCGATTTCCAGTGCCGTATCCATGGAGGTTTCCGGAATCGGAATCACCACATCGATATCCAGATCTTCCCATTCACGGGCAATTTTCTGGCCCAGCTTGGTGCCCATGCGGACGCGCGCGCTGTAGACCGAAATTTTGTCCAGGAAGGAGTCCGGTCGGGCAAAATAGACGTATTCGAACAGGCACGGATTGTTCTTGGGGTTCTCGGCACACTGGCGGGTCGAAAGCTGGCCCTGCTCCGTGATGTACACCGCTTCACCCGGCGCGACGTCACGGATGAATTCAAAACCCAGTGTATCCAGCGCGACGCTCTCTGAGGCCACCATATACTCGGTACGGCCATCCGCAATGACGCGTTTGCCCAGCACCAGCGGACGAATCCCGTTAGGATCGCGGAAGGCGACCATGCCGTGGCCGATAATCATCGAGACCACCGCATACGCGCCGCGAACCTGCTGATGCACGGCGGCGATAGCGGCAAAAATGTTGTCGGCTTCCAGCGGATAGTGCTGAAAACGATCCAGTTCCTGCGCGAAGATATTCAGCAGGATCTCTGAGTCTGACGTGGTGTTCACATGACGGCGGCCTTTTTCGAACAGCTGCTTACGCAGTTCATGTGCGTTGGTCAGGTTACCGTTGTGTGCAAGAGAAATCCCGTACGGCGAGTTGACGTAGAACGGTTGCGCTTCAGAAGCGCTGGAGCTGCCCGCTGTAGGATAGCGTGCATGACCAATCCCCATGTTGCCTTGTAAACGCTGCATATGACGGGCTTCGAAAACATCGCTGACCAGGCCGTTGGCCTTACGCAGGCGAAAGCAGTTGAGCGCATCAATCGTACAAATGCCTGCGGCATCCTGCCCACGATGCTGGAGCACCGTTAACGCGTCATAGATCGACTGGTTTACCGGCATGAAACCGGTGATACCGACAATACCGCACATGTTGTCATTTCCTCATTAAGCCGTACGCCCGATGGTCTCACCGGGGCAAAAAACTCGACGTGCTTTTCAGGTAGTCAAAAAACCACCTGATTATAGAACTGAACTCGGGAATAAGTTGAGACTGCTGCCAGTCCGGGCTTTTTGAAAAACCCGTGAATGTATCCAGGAAGAACAGCAAAGCGGCTACAATAAGCACACCACGCAAGGCCCCGAAACAAACGCCTAATACCCGATCGGTTCCCGACAGGCCGGTTTTTTCTACCAGCGAGCCGATAACGTAGTTCACTATCGCCCCCACAATCAGGGTCGCAATGAACAGCACCGCAATGGCGATTCCGTTCCGAACCAGTTCGTCGTCAAAACCTGTAAACCAGACAGCAAGGTAGGCATAGTAATGACTGGCGACAAAAAACGCGCATCCCCAGGTAACAAGAGATAAGGCTTCGCGGACAAACCCTCGAACCAGGCTGACCAAAGCCGAAAAACCAACTACCGCAATAATGACGTAATCAATCCAGATCATGAACTCTTCCAGCGCCAGTGCCATTGCACCCCTGCATCCAGTTCGGGGCGCATTCTAACAGAAAAAGAAAACGTTTGCGTAGGGGTTTTCAGGTTCTGCATCCATAAAAAAGGCGAAGAAAAAAACGAACTTCGCCTGTGAGATTGTTATCCGGTTAACCCCTTGAAAAGCCAGGCTAACCGTTGCCCGCCCCGCTTAGCCAGAGCTGATTGTCGCTGCCTGTTATTCTTATCGGCAGCGCCAATCGCGGGTTTAACGCGCGCTGTAGGGCTTAACCACGCCGCTTAAGCCCGAGACGTTTTTCAGCTCGCCCACTGCCGCCTGCATTTTCGCTTTAGACGCATCCGGTCCCACATAAATGCGGGTGATTTGTCCCTGCACCGGCGTTGACGGCACCGTATAGGCCCGGTAACCCGACAGGCGCAGCTTCGCGACAATCTCGTTGACCTTGCTGGCGTTCTTCAATGCGCCCAACTGGACAACATACGCCTGTCCCGAGGGTTGCGTCTCTTTCGGTTGCTCTGCCGGGGCCGCTTCCTCGGTGCGCGCTGCCTGCTCGGCCGGCCTGGTTTTTTCAACGGGCTTCGCTTGCTCAACCGGTTTGGTTTTCTCGACCGGTTTGCTCTGCGTCTGTTCTACCGGCTTCGGTTTAGCCTGCTCAGTATGTTTCGGTTTTGTCGTCTCAGCTGGTTTTTCTTTCGCTGTCGTCGAATGTACAGGCGGCGGTGATACGACACTCGGCGCACTGTTTTGCTCGGGCTGCGTGCTGCCCTCTTGCGCCTGTGAGTTACCCCCGTCAGGATGACTTACCGCACTGCCCGCGCCGGCAGGCGGATGGGCTGGCAGCGACTGGGTGACCGGCGGCACCATTTCGCTGTCCTGCTGGTCGTCCGGTTTCGGGACCAGTGGAATCGCCGCAAACTCTTCTTTATAGTGTTTTTTCTTACCATCCAGCAGCCCCGGCAACACAATCACGCCGATGGCCACCAGAATAACGGTACCGACTAAACGGTTTTGAAACTTACTCGCCACGTCCTCTCTCCGTTTCAATCGATTCCATCACCTGCGCGACGGTCAGGAAAGAGCCGCATACCAGGATGATGTCCTGCGGTTCAGCCTGCTGCCGCGCCTGTTGCCAGGCCTGTTCGACATCTGCGAATGCCCGGGCAGACGTTACGTGTGCCATGAGTTGTTCTGCACTGGCACCGCGCGGGCCGGACAGCGGCGCGCAGTACCAGAAGTCGACCTGCGGGGCCAGCGCGGACAGCGTCCCGGCGATATCTTTATCATGCAGCATCCCGACCACGGCGTGAACGTGCCCCCGCGTCGGCAAGGCAGCCAGGCGCGATGCCAGGTAGCCTGCTGCATGCGGGTTATGCGCCACATCCAGAATCACGCGAGGCGACTCACTGACGGTCTGAAAGCGCCCGGGTAGCACCGCCAGCGGCAGGCTGGCTCGGATATGTGCGTCGCTGACGTTGAGGCCCGAGGCACGCAGCGCCACCAGCGCCGTTGCCGCATTCGGCAGGGGCACCTGCGGCAGCGGTAGATCGCTCAGTTCACCGTGCGCATCGCGCAGAGACCAGCTTTCTGCCTGCGCATGATAGTGCCAGTCACGGCCAAGCTGAATGAGCTGAGCGCCCTTTTCCCTGGCGACATCGGCAATCGTCACCGGCATAGTAGGCTCACCCACCACCGCAGGTTTACCCTGACGGAATACGCCCGCTTTTTCCCGACCAATGCTGTCGCGATCCGGGCCAAGCCAGTCGGTATGGTCCAGCGCAATACTGGTCACCACCGCGACATCGGCATCCACAATATTCGTTGCGTCCAGCCGCCCACCCAGCCCGACTTCCAGAATGACCACGTCAAGCTTCGCCTGCTGGAACAGGTTAAGCGCCGACAGCGTGCCGAATTCAAAATAGGTCAGGGAGATAGTACCGCGTCCCGCTTCAATATCAGCGAAACTGGCGCTGTGTTGCGCTTCACTCAGCTCCTGTCCCTGCACCCGGACACGCTCCGTATAACGCACGAGATGCGGCGAGCTGTAAACGCCCACGCGATAGCCCGCGGCCATCAACAGGGTTTCAAGCGTCCGACAGGTAGTGCCTTTACCATTGGTACCGGCAACGGTGAAAACAAAAGGGGCAGGCTTCAGCAGGTCCAGACGTTGCGCCACCTGGCGAATACGGTCCAGGCCCAGTTCAATTGCCTGAGTGTGGAGGTGCTCAAGATAATAAAGCCACGTGGCCAAAGGCGACGTGGCTTGAGGGAGGTGAAGATTGTCCATATGTCCCGTTTTGCAAATTTATACCTGGTGAAAGCAACAAGGTATAGGGTGCATGGGTGGAAGGCGCGACCGGCGCGCCTTCTGTCTCCTGTCAGGCCTCGTTACTCTCCGGGTGGGACGTCGCAGGTGCGAACTCTTCACCATCGTGCAACGGTGCCGGCAGGTTCATCATTTTTGCCAGCAGACTTGCCAGTTTAAAGCGCATTTCCGGACGACGAATGATCATGTCAATCGCGCCTTTTTCAATCAGAAATTCACTTCGCTGGAAGCCCGGCGGCAGTTTTTCACGCACGGTCTGCTCAATAACGCGTGGACCCGCAAAGCCAATCAGCGCTTTCGGTTCGGCCACGTTCAGATCGCCCAGCATCGCGAAGCTGGCGGAAACACCGCCCATGGTTGGGTCAGTCAGCACCGAAATATAGGGCAGACCGCGTTCCTGCATTTTCGCCAGCGCCGCAGAAGTTTTCGCCATCTGCATCAGTGACATTAACGCTTCCTGCATACGGGCACCGCCGCTGGCGGAGAAGCAGATAAGCGGACAGTTGTCTTCCAGCGCCTGCTCGACCGCGCGAACAAAACGCGCCCCGACAACAGAGCCCATTGAACCGCCCATAAACGCGAACTCAAAGGCCGCCGCGACAACCGGCATACCGTGCAGTTGGCCTTTCATGACGATCAGCGCATCTTTTTCATCTGTCGCTTTTTGTGCCGCAACCAGACGATCTTTGTACTTTTTGGAATCCCTGAACTTCAGCAGATCTTTGGGTTCCAGCTCGCTGCCCAGTTCAACCAGCGTGCCCTGATCGAGCAGGCTCGCCAGACGCTCACGGGCGTGCATGCGCATGTGGTGGTCGCACTTCGGGCAGACCTCAAGATTACGCTCCAGCTCGGCACGGTAAAGTACCTGGCCACAGCTGTCGCATTTCGTCCACACTCCTTCCGGAATGTTGGCACGACGTGCAGGCGTAATATTGCTTTTATTAAGAATGCGTTCAATCCAGCTCATTGATGACCTTTCTGTTAAAAACTGACCTGGTCCAGTCGTCTTGATGCTGCTGAAAACCGCTTCAGCAGACGGTAAATGTCGCTCATTAAACCACAACCAGTTAAGACTGTGGATAAAAATCTGGTCTTACCCCTGAGTGGTAAGCCTGCTCAGGGTTAATTTTGCTGCTTAGCCTGGCGGCGATGACGCCAGATTTCGATAATGCCCGGCAGAACCGATACCACGATAATGCCCAGGATGAGCAGCTTAAGATTTTCCTGCACCACTGGCAAATCGCCAAACAGATAGCCTGCATAGGAAAACAGCAGCACCCATGCCAGCGCACCGGTAACGTTAAACAGGGCAAAATGCCGATAGGACATGTGGCCCATGCCGGCGACAAAAGGGGCAAAGGTACGCACAATCGGCACGAAACGGGCAAGAATAATGGTTTTTCCACCATGACGGGCATAAAACGCATGGGTTTTATCCAGATAGCTGCGACGGAAAATTTTCGAGTTCGGGTTGCTGAACAGGCGTTCACCGAACAGTTTACCGATGGTGTAGTTCACCGCATCACCCAGGATCGCCGCGATAACCAGCAGCGCGACCATCAGGTGGACGTTCAGATCGTTACCGGGCAATGCCGCCAGTGCCCCCGCGACAAACAGCAGCGAGTCGCCTGGCAAAAACGGCGTGACCACTAAGCCGGTTTCGCAGAATAAAATCAGGAACAAAATGGCGTAAATCCAGATGCCATACTGCGCGACTAATTCGGCCAGATGCACATCAATGTGCAAAATAAAATCGACCACAAAATGGATGAACTCCATAACGATCCCTTTAGCTAAGGTTGATTAATCCGCGAGGAACAACGGCCCCATCGGCGGCTGAGGTAAAGCAAAGTGCGCGGGATAATCCACCGCCACCAGGTAAAGCCCTTCGGCTTTTGCCGTGGCCGCCGCCAGCGTGCGATCTTTGGCGGCCAGCAGTTCTGCCATCCAGGATTCTGGCTGATTACCACAGCCAATTTCCATCAGACTACCGACAATGTTGCGCACCATATGGTGCACAAAAGCGTTGGCTTTAATGTCCACAATGACATAGGGCCCGTGACGACTGACGTTCAGGTGCATCACGTTGCGCCATGGCGTACGCGACTGGCACTGTACGGCGCGAAACGAGGTGAAATCGTTCTCGCCCAGCAGGCTCTGCCCGGCGCGCTGCATCTTTTCCACATCCAGCGGATAGTAAAAGTGCGTCACGCCCTTGCCCAGGATAGCCGGACGTAAGCGCTGGTTGTAAATCAGGTAACGGTAACGCCGGGCTGTGGCGCTGAACCGTGCATGAAACTCGTCCGGCACGGCTTTCACCCAACGTACAGCGATATCGTCCGGCAGATTGGCATTGACACCCAATGTCCAGGCGGCATCCGCTCGCTGCGCCACGGTCTCAAAATGCACCACCTGTCCGGTGCCGTGCACGCCAGCATCGGTACGCCCGGCGCAAAATACGCTCACCGGATGGTCCGCGACCTTCGACAGCGCCCGCTCCAGCTTTTCCTGCACGCTGCGCACTTCCTGCTGCCGTTGCCAGCCGTAGTATCGGCTGCCGTCGTACTCAATGCCCAGTGCCAGCTTTCTTGTCTGACCTTCCGACATCAGTACATATACTCCTGCACCAGCTTCTCTGCGGTTTTCACCGCCATCAGCGCGCCACCGAAACGAACGTTGTCCGCCACGGACCAGAACTGCAACAGCTCCGGAATACCGTAGTCATTACGTACACTGCCGATACTCAGCGCATCGCTACCTGAGGCATCCGTTACCGGCGTGGGAACGTCCTCTTCGTCGCTCAGGCGAATATCGGCGGCCAGGGCCAGCTCCGCTCTGGCTTCGTCTGCCGACAGCGGGCGCAGATTTTCAATGTGGACGATCTGGGCATTGCCATAAAACACCGGTGCCTGAACGCTGCTGACCGCCACGGGCAAACCGTCGTCCTGCAACACTTTACGCACCTGATCAACCAGGCGACGCTCGCTCTCCACGCTGCCCTCTGCATCGGCCTGTTGTGGCAGCAGGTTAAAAGCCAGCTGACGACCAAAATGGTGGTCATCCGCCGGTACGCCGTTCAGCAGGCGGGCGCTCTCCCCGGCCAGCGCATCCACAGCCACTTTGCCGTGCGTGGAGACGGAGATCAGATTGGTGACCTGCAAACGGCCTAAACCGGCGGCATCGACCAGCGGTTTGATAGCCGTCAGCAGCTGGCTCACCAGATTATCGGCCACGCTGATGATATTGCGATTACGGTAATCGGCCAGCACCTGCGGATTCACATCCGGCACCACCAGCGGCACATCCGGCGACAGGGCAAACAGCTCACTGCTGTCGATAACCAGGCAACCCGCACTCGCCGCCTCTTCCGCATAACGGGCCGAGGCGTCACGACCGGCAACAAAGAAGGCCAGCTGCGCCTGTGACCAGTCAAACTCCGCGGCGTTTTCAACCCGCAGAGAGCGCCCTTCAAAACGTTTACTTTCACCGGCGCTGTTATCGCTTGCCAGCAAATACAATTCACCAACCGGGAACTGGCGTTGAGCCAGCAGTTCCAGTACAGCGTTCCCTACTGCGCCTGTTGCGCCAAGAAGCGCAATATTCCAGCCGTCAGACATGTTGGTTTACCTCAGACAATGACATAAAAACAGAAGGCGGTGATGCCACCGCCCAGGGATTCAGATTTATCCCTGCACCTGTGCCCGCGTTTTACGCAGGCTGACAATCAGGTGGAGGATAATACGGCGTTAAAGCCCAACTGAGTGAGCATTTCTGCGGTCGCGGCCTCATCGCAGTTCACCTGCAATGATGACCACTCGCGACGCTCTTCATACTGCTTGCGCAGGCGGTCAAATTCACCCGGTTTTGCCGCCACTTTTCGCAGGGGCGCATCATCGCGGCGCACATCATACACCAGATGCACAAGACGTTTCAGCGTTGGCTGATCGAGCGGCCCATTCAGGCTGATCTGGCTGAACTCTGGCGTAGGCAACAGGCTGCTCAGGGGCACCTGCTGCGGCTGACCAATAAAGTCGCACCAGGCTTCGAACACCTGGGTGGTGCCGCGCGCCTTGCCCTCAAGGGTGTAACCGGCAATGTGCGCCGTGGCGATATCAACCCGATCCAGCAACGCGAG
Source organism: Pantoea sp. PNA 14-12 (assembly GCF_004364735.1). Lineage (NCBI taxonomy): Bacteria > Pseudomonadati > Pseudomonadota > Gammaproteobacteria > Enterobacterales > Erwiniaceae > Pantoea > Pantoea sp. PNA 14-12. The sequence continues at coordinate 398,482 of NZ_SOAJ01000002.1, forward strand.
GGAGAGATCCGGCTCCGGTTCCCAGACGTCCAGCACCACGCTCAGATCGTGACGCAGGTTCAGCACCTCAAGCAGTGCGGCATTGTCGACCACCGGGCCACGGCAGGCGTTAATCAAAATCGTCTTCGGTTTCAGGGCCATCAGCAGCGCGGCATCGGCCAGATGCCAGCTTTTATAGGGGCCGGATTTAAACAGCGGCGTGTGAAAGGTCAGAATATCGGCCTGTTGCACCAGCGCATCAAGTGAGAGAAACTCGCCGTCGTCACCCCGATCGGCGCGCGGGGGATCGCATAACAGGGTTTTTACGCCCCAGGCTTCCAGCCGCTTCTGCAGGCGTCCGCCCACATTTCCCACGCCCACGATGCCAACAGTACGATCGCGCAACTGGAAACCGTCCCGCTCTGCCAGCAGCAGCAAGGCAGAAAACACGTATTCAACCACCGCAATCGCGTTACAGCCGGGGGCCGCAGAGAAGGCGATGCCCGCCTGCTGCAGCCACGCTTCGTCAATATGATCCGTGCCCGCCGTGGCAGTGCCGACAAACTTAACGGGTTTGTCCTGCAACAACGCGGCGTTGACCTGGGTGACGGAACGCACCATCAGACCATCGGCATCTGCCAGTTCGGCTTCAGGAAGCGGTCGGCCAGGTACGGCGACCACATCGCCCGTACGACTAAAGAGTTCACGGGCATACGGCATATTTTCATCGACGAGAATTTTCACCACGGCTTTCCTGTCTGTGTATTGAAGGCCGCTATTCTGGCACAAAAGCCTGACATTCGCCTAACCACGCAGTGCAGGGGCGGGTAAGGCTGGCAGAAAGGGGCATCACAGGCGTACACTGCCGCGGGTCTGAGACGGGAGCCTTGTTATGGTCTTTTTATTTCCGCTGTTTGCGGTGTTGATTTGGTCGGTTAACGCTATCGTGAATAAATTATCGGCAGGTGCCATTGAGCCTGCCGCAATTTCGTTCTATCGCTGGCTGCTGGCGTTGCTGGTGCTGACGCCTTTTGTCCTGCCGGGCGTGCTGCGGCAATGGCAGACGATCCGGCCGCATCTGGGACGACTGATGATTCTGGGCCTGCTGGGCATGGCGCTGTATCAGAGTCTGGCCTATTACGCCGCCCATAGCGTGAGTGCCCTGTTTATGGGCATTATCGCCGCGCTCATCCCGCTACTCACCGTGCTGCTCAGTGTCCTTATTCTGCGGATTGCCCCGACCGTGGGGATTCTGGCCGGCAGTCTGATCTCCTTCTGTGGCTTAATCTGGCTGGTCAGTGAAGGCAATCCTGACCAGCTGCTGCATCACGGCATCGGTACGGGCGAAGCCCTGATGCTGGCGGCCTCAGCCTGCTATGCGCTTTACGGCGTGATGACAAAACGCTGGTCGATTCCCCTGCCCGTCTGGCAGAGTCTGTATGTGCAAATTGCCGCTGGCGTGATGCTGTTGCTGCCCGGTTTTCTGATGACACCGGATGTCTCGCTCACGCCACGGAATCTTCCCCTGGTGGCCTTTGCCGGCCTGTTCGCCTCCATTCTGGCCCCCTGGCTGTGGATTCATGGCGTACAAAAGTTGGGGGCCAGCATCACCAGTATTTTTATGAATCTGACACCGCTCTTTACCGCCCTGATTGCGGTGCTGTTTTTGCATGAACATCTGCACAGCTATCACTGGATTGGCGGCGGTCTGACGCTGGCGGGCGTTCTGCTGGCACAGCGTCTGCGCAGGCCGTTAACGCGACGGGAATCGCTTAAGGCCGATCCGCATTAAACCGGATAGTGACACGCAGCCCACCGAGTGAGGGGCTGCTATCCAGCGTGACGGTTGCGCCATGCCAGGCGCAAATATCGTGCACCAGCGCCAGCCCGATACCTGCTCCCGTCTGCATCGCGGCGTTATCCAGCCGGATAAATGGCCGTAACGCGCTTTGCTGCTCTTCCGGGCGAATGCCCGGCCCTGAATCCTCAATGTATAATCTGCCGCTCTCCAGGCGCGCCGTCACCGTACCCTGCACCGGCGTATAGGTAATAGCGTTATCCAGCAGGTTGGCGCACAGCTCGCCCAGCAGCAGCGCATCGCCTTTGACGTCGCCGTGCGCATCACCTTCGTAACCCAGATCAATCTGTTTCGCACGCGCAGCCGCATAGCGGCTCAGGCACGCCTCGCGCACCACCGTCGCCAGATCCACTTTCACCATGGGTTTATCTTCGCCGTGTCGGGCTTTGATACGCGCCAGTTGCAGCAGCCGGTCGGTAAGCAGGATGGTGTCATCCAGCGTGTAGCGCATGCTCTGCAGGCTTTCCCGCCACTGTTCGGGCTGATGGCTGTCCAGCGCCGTGCCGATCTGGGTTTTCAGAATAGTGAGCGGCGTGCGAAGCTGATGAGCGGCGTCGGCGCTGAACCGATCCTGACGCGCCAGCAATCCCCGCAGCCGTTCCAGATAGCGGTTAAATGCCACGATAAGCGGCTGTAGCTCCGACCACGGCAGGGACGGCAGCGGCGTCAGTTCAGCACCATCGCGACGCAGCACAATGCGGGACAGACGGCGTAAAGGCCGCAACACCCGGCGTAGCATCAGGCTTGCCAGCAACACGGCAATTAACACCAGCGCGCTCTGGCTGAGCAAAGCCGTGCGCATCAGCCCTTTCGCGAAAGCCTCACGGGAATGGATGGTTTCCGCGACCAGCACCAGCGCCATACCTTCCGCGCCCGTCTCGCTGACGGGCTGCCACAAGGCCGCTACCCGGATGCGCTGCTTTTGATAATAGCCGTCATAGAAATGGACCAGCGCGGGATAAATCTCTGACATCGCGCTGGTGACGGGGATCGGGGGAAGCCCGTCATAGCCGGACAGCGTTTTCCCCTGCGGCGAAATCACCTGATAAAACAGGCGATCATTCATGTTGCGCTCAAAGCTGTCGAGCACCACCCAGGGCACGTCGACCTCCAGGTGTTGGTTACGCACCACCAGCCGTTCAGCGACTGTGCGCGCAGAGGCCAGCAGAGAGCGATCGTAGGCCTGATTCGCCGCCGCCAGTCCGCTCTGATAGTGCGTGTAAACAGAAAGCACCCACATCAGGGAAAGCGGCAGCCCCAGCCAGGCCAGTAACTCGCCCCGTAGCGAGGTGATCAGTCGCATGCCAGGGTTTCCAGGCTGTAGCCCAGTCCGCGCAGCGTCACAATGCCCACGTTACTGCCCGCCAGCTTTTTGCGTACACGGTGTACATACAGCTCAATGCTTTCCGGGCTGGCGTCATCCGCCAGGGTGAAGGTTTGTTCATACAAATGCTGCCGCGAGACCGGGCGGCCCCGACGCTGCATCAGCGTGGTCAGTACGCTGGATTCACGCGGTGTCAGCGCCAGCGGTTTCTCTGCCAGCAAAAAGTAGCCTTCACCGTTCAGCACCAACTGGCCCAGGGTCTGGTGCCGGGCCGAGTGTCCCTGCGCACGACGCAGCAACGCACGCAGGCGCGCATCCAGCTCATCCAGTTCGAAGGGTTTGGTCAGATAGTCATCCGCGCCGGTATTCAGGCCGCGCACGCGGTCGTCCAGCGTTGTGCGTGCGGTCAGCAGCAACACCGGGACATTTTGTCCACGCCGACGTAACCGGGTTAACACCTCAATGCCGTCCAGACGCGGCAGGGAAACATCCAGTACGACCAGCGCATAATCTTCACTTTGCAGGCTGTGATCCGCCGAAACGCCGTCCGCGACCCAGTCCACAGCAAACCCTTTTTGCGTTAACGCCTTCTGTAACCATCGCGCCAGCTCGGCCGTGTCTTCCACCAGTAAGAGACGCATATCACATCCTTTCACTAAACCTGATGGCTGAAAGGTAAATGAAAGGTTACCGATTTAACAATTCAATAACGCCGAATTGTCGGTAGTAATCACACTCTGAAAGAAAGATGGAACGCACGATGAAAAAAATAATCCACACCGCCCTCGCCTCTGCCCTGTTGGCTCTCATATTGCCGTCGCCAGGTAATGCCGCTGCCCCCGACAGGACCGAATGCATTGCCCCCGCCAAACCGGGTGGCGGTTTCGATCTGACCTGTAAGCTGATTCAGGTTTCACTCATGGAAACCAAACAGATCGAAAAACCGATGCGCATTACCTACATGCCTGGCGGCGTGGGTGCTGTGGCCTATAACGCTATTGTGGCTCAGCGCCCGGCTGAAGCAGGCACTGTGGTCGCCTTTTCGGGCGGCTCACTGCTGAATCTGTCGCAGGGAAAATTTGGTCGTTACTCGGTCGATGATGTGAAGTGGTTAGCGGCCATCGGCACAGATTACGGCATGATCGCCGTGCGGGAAGACGCGCCGTGGAAAAATCTGGGCGAATTAATGGCGGCCATGAAGGCAGATCCGACCAAGGTGGTGGTCGGTGCGGGTGCCTCCATCGGCAGTCAGGACTGGATGAAAACCGCGCTGGTGGCGAAAGAAGCCGGTATCGATCCGCGTAAGATGCGCTATGTCGCCTTTGAAGGCGGGGGCGAAGTCGTCACCGCGTTGTTGGGCAATCATATTCAGGTGATGTCGGGCGATCTCAGCGAAATGGTGCCGCACCTGCAAGGCAGTAAACTGCGCGTCCTGGCGGTGATGGCCGACAAGCGTCTGCCCGATCAGCTGGCGACGATTCCGACGGCGAAAGAGCAAGGGTTTAACGTGGAATGGCCCATTATTCGTGGTTTCTATCTGGGGCCGAAGGTCAGCGACGCGGATTACCAGTGGTGGCAGAACGCGTTCGAAAAAATGGTGCAAACGCCCGAATTCAGGCAACAGCGCGAACTGCGTGGCCTGTTTGAGTTCAATCTCTTTGGCGCAGAACTGGATAAATACGTGAAGAATCAGGTGGCCGCTTACCGTGAGCAGGCGAAATCCTTTGGTCTGGCTAAGTAACCGGAGCGCATCATGAGCGATCGTATTTTTGCCACGCTGTGGCTGGTGTTATGTCTGGCAGGGTTAGTTGTCGCCTGGCAAATCCAGAGTGAATACAGTTATGAACCCGTCGGCCCGCGGCCTTTTCCGCTGGCGCTGCTCACCCTGATGGCGCTGTGTGCCGTCATGCTGCTACTGAGAAAGCCCGATGCCATCCAGTGGCCCGCACCGCAGACGATGAAACGTCTGGTGGCGCTGGCCGTCATGCTGTTCGTGTATGGCTGGCTGTTTGAACGTCTGGGGTTCCCGCTATCCACCGCGCTCCTGACCTTCGGCATCGGCATGCTGTTTGGCGCGCGCTGGTGGGCCGCCGTCCTGTCCGGCGCGGTTATGGGGTGGGCGCTGTTTTACGCCTTTGACCATCTGCTGGATGTCACCCTGCCGGCTGGCAGCCTGATGAGCTAAGGAGAAAAAAATGGATATCTGGTCTTTTCTCATGCAGGGTTTTGCCGTTGCCATGACACCGCAAAACCTGCTGATTGCCTTAACTGGCTGCTTTATCGGAACGATTGTTGGCCTGCTGCCCGGTCTGGGTCCGATCAACGGCGTGGCCATTCTGATGCCGCTGGCCTTTGCGCTGCACCTGCCTGCGGAGTCTGCCCTGATTTTACTGGCAACGGTGTATCTGGGCTGCGAATACGGCGGACGCATCTCGTCGATACTGCTCAATGTGCCGGGCGACGCTGGCGCGATTATGACCGCGCTGGATGGCTACCCCATGGCACAGCAGGGAAAAGCGGGCGTAGCGCTGTCTGTCTCTGCCGTGAGTTCGTTTGTCGGCTCCACCATTGCGATTATCGGCATCATCCTGTTCGCCCCGCTGCTGGCGCGCTGGTCGCTGGCGTTTGGCCCGGCGGAGTATTTTGCGCTGATGGTGTTTGCCATTGCCTGCCTGGGCAGCATGATGAGCCAGAATCCGCTCAAGTCATTTCTGTCCGCCCTGATTGGCTTAAGCATGGCGACCGTTGGCGTGGATGCCAACACCGGCGTTTACCGCTTTACCTTTGACAGCGTTCACCTCTCCGACGGCATTCAGTTTGTCGTGGTGGTCATTGGCCTGTTCTCGGTGAGCGAAATTTTGCTGATGCTGGAATCCACCCATACGGGACAAAAGGTGGTGCGCGCCAGTGGCCGCATGATGTTCAACATGAAAGAAGCCGCCCAGTCGACCGGGGCTACGCTGCGATCATCGTTTATTGGTTTCTTTGTCGGTGTCTTGCCCGGAGCCGGTGCCACCATCGCCAGCGCAATCGCCTACATGACAGAGAAAAAAATCAGCGGCAGCGACCAGTTTGGTAAGGGCGATATTCGTGGTGTTGCTGCGCCGGAAGCCGCCAACAACGCTTCGGCGTGCGGATCGTTTATTCCGATGCTGACGCTGGGCATTCCGGGCTCTGGCACCACCGCGGTGATGGTCGGCGCGTTGACGTTATATAACATCACGCCCGGTCCGGCGATGTTTACCGAACAGCCGGATATCGTCTGGGGGCTCATTGCGGCGCTGTTAATTGGCAACGTGATGCTGCTGATTATGAACATCCCGATGATCAACGTGTTCGCGCGTATGCTGACCATTCCGCTGTGGTTTCTGGTACCGGCCATTGCCGCCATTTCTGCGGTTGGCGTTTACGCCGTACACAGCACCACCTTTGACCTGCTGTTGATGGTCGGGCTTGGTGTTTTTGGCTATATCCTGCGAAAAATGGACTTTCCGATGTCACCGCTGATCTTAGGTTTCGTGTTGGGCGAAATGCTGGAGCAGAACCTGCGCCGTGCGCTGTCTATCAGCAATGGTGAAATGGCGATTTTGTGGGAGAGCCCTATTGCCAAAGTGCTGCTGATCCTGGCCGTGGCGGTATTGATTGTTCCGTTTGTATGGAAACGTCTGCGCCGTAAAGCCACGCCTGCGCATCAGTAAGTAAATCTTTGGTTGAAACACATCAGCCCCGTGGATTTCCAGGGGGCTTTTGTTATCATAGCGTATTCTGTTTCCGGCGCACCCCACGCTAGTCTGTTTTCCAAGGAATCCGCCATGCAACCTGTCAGCGGCCCCGGTGTGCCGGTCGGCGATCGTTCATCTGTTAATCCCCAAACTGACACTTCACGTCCGGGCAGCGTTGCCGGTGAACAACCGCTGTCGCCTGCCCAGCGTACGACGCTTGAGCGTTTGATTGTGCGCATCATGTCCCTCAGCACGTTAAAAGCGCCGGAGCTCTGGGCTGGGCTGCGCCATGAAGTGGGTGTGAAGAGTGAAGCGGAACTGCAGTCGCGCCACTTCCCGGCTGCCGAGCAGTTTCTCAACGCCCGCCTGGCGCAGGTGCAAAATGGTCATGCCACACGTCAGCTGATGACGCAACTGACCGAATTGCTGCCGAAAGGAAACAATCGTCAGGCTGTCAGTGATTTTATCCGTCAGCAGTTTGGTCAGACGGTGCTGAGTGCCCTGACGCAGGACCAGCTGCGTCAGGTGTTAACCATGCTGCAAAATGGTCAGATGGCAATCCCCCAGCCGCAACAGAGTCGCACCAGCGATCGCTCTCTGCTGCCCGCCGAACACCAGGCGCTGAATCAGCAGATCGTCCGCCTGGCGGCCGCCACCGGCGAATCCAGCGGCAAAATCTGGACGGCGGCGCTGAAGCTGGTGAACCTGACCAGCGGCGATCCGATTCCTTCACGCCATTACCCGTTACTGACTCAGTATCTCCAGGTGCGTCAGACGCTGAGCCAGCACAGCGCGCCAACGCTGCAGCTGATTGAAAGCTCACTGAAACATCCTCTGGACAAGCGTGAGCAGCAGATGCTGGAGGATTACAGCCAGCAACGGTTCCAGGCTACCCCGCAGACGGTGTTGACGCCGACCCAGACGCAGGACCTGCTTAACTTCCTGTTTTCACGGCGCGCAGAGCGAGCCCATGAGCAGGCGCTGGCCGACAGTGAGTTGAATCCGCACCCCATCTGGGCACCGATTTCCGCCTCGCTGCCGCCCGCGCTGAAACCGCTGGCTGAGCGCCCCTTACTGGCCGCGGTCGTCGGGCTGATCGTACTGGCCTTTCTGCTCTGGCTGGTGCTGTAAATCAGCAACCACAGGATGCCGCAGCCGTTGTCTGCGGCCATTCGCCCGCCTCATCGCCCCATGCCATGGGGTGACCATCCCGCTTCCAGAAATCCAGCCCGCCAGTCAGCTCTTTCACCTGAAAGCCCAACAAGGCTAACTGATGCGCCGCTTTGGTTGAGCCATTGCAGCCAATCCCATCGCAGTAGGTGACGTACACTTTATTACGATCCAGGCGGGCCGTGCTGGCTTCGTTCATTTCCCGGTGCGGGAAAGAGATCGCGCCACAGATATGACCGCCGCGATATGCCTCTTCCTGGCGCGCATCCACGACCACAATCCCCTGAACCTGACGGGAAAGATCCTCAGCCAGATCCCAGGCATCGGTGTAATACGCCAGTTTAGCCTGCAGATACGCCACGCTTTGCGACGGTGAGGCGGGAGGGAAACGTAAAACGGATGACATCGGCATTTCTCCTGTTGTGTGATGACGGCAGTGTACGGCAAAGTGGATGCCTGACTAAGACCCATCTGAACCTGTTGATAAGACCATTATGTCGTCACCGCTTCTGCAACTGTTTCATCATCAGACCACGGGCGGTCTGCGTGACCGCCTGTGCGCCACGCTGCGTCAGTGGATAGAAACCGCGCACCTTCAGGCCGGACAGAAACTGCCCTCTACACGTCAGCTGGCCACGGATTTAACGCTGTCACGCGTGACGGTGGAAGCGGCTTACGCCCAGCTCGAAAGCGAGGGTTATCTGCGGCGGGAAACAGGCCGGGGCAGTTTTGTTGCCATCACTCTCCCTGACAAAGCTCCCCGCATTCGCGCCAGCCGCATGGCCCGGTTGTCACGACGCGGCCAGCAGGTCCTGGCGACAGGCGGCTGCCAGGACGCGCCGTTTCCCTGTACGTTTGCAGCGGGTTCTCCGGAGTTGCGGGCGTTTCCTCATGCGGTCTGGCGGCGGTTAACCGCACGTATCCAGCACAGCGAAGGCCAGAGCGTGATGGGCTATGGCGATCCGTCAGGCTATATGCCACTGCGCCACGCGCTGGCTGATTACCTTGCGTTGTCGCGCGGCATTCACTGCCAGCCTGAGCAGGTCGTGATTCTGACCAGCTCGCAGCAGGCCCTTCAGCTACTGGCGCTGATGCTGGTCGACCCTGGCGATAACGTGTGGATGGAGGAGCCGGGTTATGCGGGCGCACGCAACGCCTTTCTGGCTGCGGGTGCCCGCGTGAGCGGAATAAGTGTGGATGGCCAGGGCGCCGTCCCTCAGCCTGGCGCGGCAAAGCTGATGTACCTGACGCCTTCCCATCAGTATCCGACAGGTGTTGCCTTGAGTCTGCCACGTCGTCTCGCCTGGCTCGACTGGGCTCGCCGCAACGGTAGCTGGCTCATCGAAGACGATTATGACAGTGAGTTTCACTATGATGAGCGCCCCGCTCCCGCGCTGCACGCACTCGACAGGGATCAGCGGGTGATAACCTTAGGCACGTTTTCAAAATCCCTGTACCCGTCCCTGCGCCTGGCATGGATGGTCGTGCCCGAGGCGCTGGTGGAACCCTCGGGTCGCGTACGCAGCATTCTGGATGGTCACAGCGCCCTGCTTCCCCAGGCGGTGACCGCCGCGTTTATGCAGCAGGGGCACTTCGCCAGTCATCTGCGCCTGATGCGTCAGCTTTACCAGAGCCGTCGCGATCGCTTACTGGAACAGATTGAACAGCGTCTGACGCCGTGGCTCACCCCCTTTCCCTGTCCGGGCGGACTGCAGCTGGCTGTTAACCTGTTACAGGGGGATGAAGGCGCTTTGACCGTACAGGCGGCAAACGCGGGCTTATTGTTACCCCGGCTCAGCCCGCTGTATAGCGAAAAAACAAACCGGCAAGGCTGGCTATTAGGTTTTGCGGCGCTCACGCCGGATGAAATTGTGGCGGGATGTGACAGGCTGGTCAGGCTGCTGTCACGCAGCGCATCCCGTCAACGTGACTAATGGACCGAAACAAAAAAGGCCGGCAATCGCCGACCTTTTGGATGTGTGTGCGTCATGCTGCGCGCAACATGACGCTTCGCCACACTTATGCCTGGTATTTACGCAGGGTCAGGGTGGCGTTGGTGCCGCCGAAACCAAAGCTGTTAGACATCACGGTGGTAAGGGCTTTTTCCGTCGGCTCTGTCACGATGTTCATGCCTTCTGCCGCGGCGTCCAGCGAGCTGATGTTAATGCTTGGGGCGATAAAGCCGTGCTCCAGCATCAGCAGTGAGTAAATCGCTTCCTGCACACCCGCCGCTCCTAAGGAGTGGCCGGTCATGGCTTTGGTCGCAGAGATGTACGGTGTGTTTTCGCCAAACACTTCACGAATAGCACCCAGCTCTTTGACATCGCCCACTGGCGTAGAGGTACCATGGCTGTTCAGATAGTCGATTGGCGTGTCCACGCCCTGCATCGCCATCTTCATGCAGCGTACAGCGCCTTCACCTGACGGTGCGACCATATCAGCACCATCAGAGGTGGCACCGTAGCCCACGATTTCAGCATAGATGTGCGCGCCACGAGCCAGCGCATGTTCCAGCTCTTCCACCACGACCATACCGCCGCCGCCTGCGATAACGAAGCCGTCGCGCTCGTTGTCATAGGTACGTGACGCTTTTTCTGGCGTGTCGTTGTAACGGGTCGACAGGGCGCCCATCGCATCGAACTCACAGGCCATTTCCCAGCACAGCTCTTCGCCGCCGCCGGCAAAAACGATATCCTGCTTGCCCAGTTGAATCTGCTCAACCGCGTTACCAATACAGTGTGCAGAGGTCGCACAGGCTGAACTGATAGAGTAGTTTACGCCGTGGATTTTAAACGGTGTGGCCAGGCAGGCAGAAACACCGGATGCCATCGCCTTGGTCACCACATAAGGGCCAACGGCTTTCAGGCCGCGTGGGCTGCGCATCGCATCCGCGCCAAAAACCTGAAAACGTGGAGAACCGCCGCCGGAACCTGCAATCAAACCTACGCGAGGGTTGTTCTGGTAGGCTTCGTTGCTCAGGCCAGAATCTTTGATAGCTTCTTCCATTGACAGGTAAGCATAGATGGACGCATCACTCATGAACCGCACAATTTTGCGATCAATGAGGCCGGTGGTATCGAGTTTAACGTTACCCCAGACGTGACTACGCATGCCGGAATCTTTCATCTCCTGGGAAAAAGTGATGCCTGAGCGGCCTTCACGCAGAGATGCCAGCACCTCTTGCTGGTTATTACCAATACTGGAAACGATCCCTAAGCCAGTAATCACAGCACGTTTCATTCAATCTTCCTCAACACTTCTGTTATTTGACGAGCACTCTAGCTTACACTTGTACGCCGAACAAGTCCGATCAGCCAATTCCTTTGTAAATTTGCGTCATCTTCCCCCGGCCGATAAACTCCTGCCATTCCCTGAAAAATGAGCCTTTACTGTGAAACTGTCTCCGGTTGAACATGCCCAACTGAGCTGGAATGAACAGGGTACACCTGTTTCCCGAGCCTTCGGCGACGTCTACTTTTCCAACGACAATGGTCTGGAAGAGACGCGCTACGTGTTTCTGGGTGGCAATGATTTCCCCCAACGATTTCACCACCACCCACGCGACCTGCTGATTGTGGCCGAGAGCGGCTTCGGCACCGGCCTTAACTTTCTTACGCTCTGGCAGGCGTTTGACCAGTTCCAGCGTCATCATCCCGATGCGGCGCTGAAGCGACTGCATTTCATCAGCTTTGAAAAATTTCCGTTGACCCAGGCCGATCTGATGGCGGCCCATCAGCACTGGCCTGAACTTGCGCCCTGGGCCGACCAACTCCAGCGTCAGTGGCCATTGGCCCTGCCCGGCTGCCAGCGGCTGTTATTCGATGCCGGCCGCATCACGCTGGATCTGTGGTTAGGCGATATTAATGCGCTAATTAATGATTTTGATGACAGTCTGCATCGTCAGGTCGACGCGTGGTTTTTAGATGGCTTTGCGCCGTCGAAAAATCCCGATATGTGGACGCCGGAACTGTTTCAGTCGATGGCGGCGCTGGCCCGGCCAGGGGGCACATTTGCCACCTTTACGGCCGCCGGTTTCGTACGTCGTGGCTTGCAGGAAGCGGGCTTTGCGGTCACGCGCCGTAAAGGATTTGGTCCAAAACGGGAAATGCTGTGCGGCTCGCTTGAACAGGCACCAGCACAGTACCCGCGCCAACCCTGGTATGCCCGGCCTGCGCCGTCTGAAAAAGAGGTTGCTCTGGTGGGCGGCGGTATCGCCAGTGCGACGCTGGCCCTGGCTTTACTGCGCCGCGGCTGGCGCGTTACGCTGTATTGCGCCGACGAAGCCCCCGCGCTGGGCGCATCCAGCAATCGTCAGGGCGCACTGTACCCTTTGCTTAATCAGCACGATCCGGCGCTTGCCACCTTTTTCCCCGCCGCCTTCACGTTTGCCCGTCGCCTGTATGACGCGCTGGATCTGCCGTTCGAACACGACTGGAGCGGCGTCCTGCAGATCGGCTGGGACGATAAAAGTGCCAGCAAGATTGAACAGATGCTGGCGATGGGATTACCTGAAGAGATTGCCCATGGCGTGACGCAACAGGAAGCCGAGGCGCTGGCGAAGGTTGCGCTGCACTGCGGCGGCATCTATTACCCGATGGGCGGCTGGTTAGCCCCGGCCGAACTGACCTCTTCCCTGCTGTCCAGGGGCGAGCAACTGGGATTGCGTGTACACTGGCTGCATCGCGTCACCGCGCTCAGTCAGAATGCGCAGGGCTGGACGTTAACCTTTAGCGAACAGCCCGATGTGCATCACGCTGCCGTGGTGCTGGCGAACGGCCATCACCTCACCGACCTGCCCCAGACCGACGCGCTGCCCGTGTATCCGGTGGCCGGTCAGGTCAGCCATGTTCCCGTATCGCCTGCGCTGTCGGCGCTCAGGACGGTGCTCTGCTACGATGGCTATCTCACGCCCGCCAGTCCCCAGTTTGCGACGCACTGTATCGGGGCCAGCTATCACCGGGGCGAGACCTCCACCGCCTTTCGTGAAGCGGATCAGCAGGAGAATCACCGCCGCCTGCAGCATTGCCTGCCGCACAGCGACTGGGTTAATGCGGTGGATGTCAGTCAGAACGCAGCGCGCAGCGGCGTACGTTGTGCCACGCGGGATCACTTACCGATGGTGGGCTGTGCGCCGGATTACGCAGCGACGCTTGCGCTTTATGCCGATCTGGCGCAGCAGAATGCCCGCGGAGCGGCGATCCCAGCGGCGCCGTACTTTCCCGGCCTTTATCTGTTCGGCGCACTTGGCTCGCGCGGGCTGTGCAGTGCACCGCTGGCGGCAGAAGTCCTGGCGGCACAGCTGAGCGGCGAACCTCAGCCGCTGGATGCCAGCACGCTGGCGGCGCTGAATCCTAATCGTTACTGGGTCAGAAAGCTGCTGAAGGGCAAAAAAGCGGGGAAATAGCACCAGGGCGGCATGCCGCCCTGCTCACTCAGGCAGTCTGCTGACGCGCCTGTAAAAACAGATTATCCCACATGCCAATGACCAGCGCCTGATCCCGTGGCGATAACTCTCCGGCGGCAATGGCATTTTGCAGGCTGCGGGTGACCTGAATCTGCAGCGCCTGCGGCGTGTGGTCATCCAGTTGCTCCACTTCCGCGACTGCAAGGGTTAAATGGCCACGCAGATAACCGCTGGCAAACAGCTCATCGTCACTGGCGTGCTCAACCATATCGTCAATCAGGGCCAGAATACGCGCTTCAAATTCTGCGATCATCTCAATTCCTCTGTTAAATAATCCCTTCTGCATTACACATCTTCCGGCCATGGAAACTGTGATGCGGTCAGAGAAGGCCTGCCATAAAATTCAGCCAGGGCTGAAATAAAGCGTGCGGGTCGGGCAGGAATGCCCGACGCCAGGTAGCTCATGACCTGGGCATGAACTTTACGCTGAAAAGCAATGCGATCGGGCTCACAATCACCATCGAGATTGTCACAACTGACATTGAAGGGAAAGCCTGCGGCAACGCAAAACATCCACTCCAGGGCCTGCGGCTTCACCTCAACCGATTCAAACTGGCTTTGCGTTTGCGCATCCCGCCCGTCCGGGCAATACCAGTAGCCAAAATCGACTAACTTGCGCCGGGCTTCACCGGCAATGCACCAGTGCGAAATTTCATGCAGCGCACTCGCGTAAAAACCATGGGCGAACACCACCCGGTTCCATGGTGATTCGCTGTCTGCAGGAAGATAAATCGGTTCATCATCGCCTTTAATTAGACGGGTCTGAAAGTCTTCGCTAAAGCAGCGGTCAAACAGCGTAATGAGCTGCTGGTAGTCATGTGTTGTCATTCAATATTCACGTAAAGTATTACAGATTCAGCGCCGCCAGCCAGGCCAGAACCTCACTGCCGTGGCTGTCCCAGAGCAATTTCATGCTCATGACCGCCGAAACGATCACCACCATCGGACGAATCAGCTTTTGCCCACGCGCCAGAACCAGCCTTGCGCCCAGTCGTGCGCCACAGACCGCGCCCAGCATCATGATCAGGCCGGTGCCCCACACCACTTTCCCGCCAAAGATAAAGAACAGCAGGCTGCCAAAATTTGAGGTGAAGTTAAGCAGTTTGGCATGCGCAGTCGCTTTCGCCAGGTTAAAGCCACACAGCGTCACAAAGCCCAGCGCATAAAACGAGCCAGCTCCCGGGCCAAAAAAACCATCATAAAAACCGATACAGCCACCGCCGATAAGGGCAAAAGGCAGCCCCCTGAGACGATGCACCCGGTCTTCCTCGCCAATGCGCGGCATTAACAAAAACCACATACCGATGGCGATCAGCAGCAGCGGCAGGATTTGCCGCAGGAAATCGGCCTGAAGATGCTGAATCAGCACCGCGCCGCCCACCGCGCCCAGAAAGGTCATGGCGATATTCAGCCGTTGCTCACGCAACGTAATGGCTCCCCGCCGTACAAAATACAGGCTGGCAGAGAAAGAGCCGCCGACCGACTGGAGTTTGTTGGTCGCCAGCGCCTGCGCCGGCGACAGCCCGGCCGCCAGAAGAGAAGGAAGCGTGAGCAGGCCACCGCCGCCCGCAATCGAATCAATAAATCCAGCCAGTAGCGCAATAAAAAACAGCAGGACAACCGCCAGCGGGCTGGCAATGAACCACTCCATGGGAACCCTTACAGTAAATGTTTATCCAGCAGCGCCTGACAGGCAGGCGGCAGCGGCGGGGGTTCACGCTTCACAGGCGCAGAACCCGGCTGCTTTGGCAGGAACCAGCTCTGCAACTCTGCCCCGCAGCCATCCCCGGGAGGCGGGGGAGCCTGCTCCTCACAATCCGGGCTGCCCTGTGGACAGCGCAAACGGACGTGCATATGGGCGCGGTGCGCGAACCAGGGCCGTACTTTATGTAACCAGCTTCGATCTGTACCCGCATCCGCGCAAAGCTGCTTTTTAATCGCCGGATTGACGAAGATGCGCGTGACATCTTCATCTTTCGCCGCCAGTTTAATCAGACTGGCGATTTCAGGCTGCCAGTGACGCGCAACGACGTTCCTGCCATCAGCGGCCACCAGATCCAGCGGCTGAGGTTTCAGTAACTGCTGTGCACTCCAGCGGGTTTTCGGCAGTTGTAGCCAGATATCCACGTCGAGTCCGGTCTGGTGGCTGGCATGGCCGCTGCTGAAGCGTCCGCCGGCAGCCATGCCCATATCGCCAATCAGCACGTTGCCCAGTTGCAGATTGTGCGCCTGCATGGCCAGGCGCTGGATAAACAGAATCAGGTCGGGATGACCGAAATAGCGGCGCTGATCCTGACGCATGACCTGATAATCCGGTGAGTTAAGCGGCAGAGCCTGCGCGCCGACAATACAGCCGTTGGCAAAGCCGCCAATCGCATTCGGTGCACCCGCGACAGGGTGCTGAATACGCTGCCACGGCGTCGCCGCCAGGCTTGCCGCGCTGAGTAACAGCGCGCTGAGCATCAGCATCACTTTCATCAGGTTACCAACGTGGCACGGTGGAGTTGACATCGCCACACTGCGCACGCTGGCGCAGCAGATGGTCCATCAGCACAATTGCCATCATGGCTTCGGCAATCGGCACCGCACGAATGCCCACGCAGGGATCGTGACGGCCTTTCGTGATCATCTCCACTTCTTCCCCGTCGCGGGTGATGGTTTTGCCTGGCACGGTAATGCTGGAGGTCGGCTTCATCGCCAGATTGGCGCTGATAGTCTGACCGCTACTGATACCGCCGAGAATGCCGCCTGCGTGGTTACTCTGAAAACCGTTAGCCCGAATTTCATCGCGATGCTGACTGCCGCGCTGATTCACCACGGCAAAGCCGTCGCCAATTTCAACGCCCTTCACGGCGTTAATGCTCATCAGCGCATGCGCGAGATCCGCATCCAGGCGATCAAAGACCGGTTCGCCCAGGCCCGGCGGGACATTTTCCGCCATGACCGTGACTTTGGCACCGACAGAATCGCCCTCTTTTTTCAGCGCGCGCATCAGTTCATCCAGCGCCTCAAGCTTATCGGCGTCCGGGCAGAAGAACGGATTCTCTTCAACGATGGTCCAGTCTTTAAGTTCACAGGCCACGTCGCCGATCTGCGCCAGATAGCCCCGCACCACGATCCCGTGCTGCATGTGCAGGTATTTTTTGGCGATGGCGCCCGCCGCCACGCGCATCGCCGTCTCACGTGCCGATGAACGGCCACCGCCGCGATAGTCGCGCGTACCGTATTTTTGTTCGTAGGTGTAATCCGCATGGCCGGGTCGGAACAGATCTTTAATGGCGCCGTAATCCTGCGAACGTTGATCGGTGTTTTCAATCAGCAAGCCAATCGAGGTCCCTGTGGTGACACCTTCAAACACACCTGACAGAATTTTGACCTGATCCGGTTCACGGCGCTGCGTCGTATAACGCGAAGTGCCCGGACGGCGGCGGTCCAGATCGTGCTGGATATCGGCTTCGGTCAACGGAATGCCGGGCGGCACGCCATCAACAATACATCCCAGAGCAATGCCGTGAGATTCGCCAAAGGTGGTGACGCGAAAGAACTGTCCGATGCTGTTTCCGGCCATTGAGATTCCTTGTTACGGTTTGACGGGCGAACGCTCGCCCCTCTTTTTAGTCTTTATAGAATGAGAAATGGTGCTGTGCATCAACGATTTGCTGACGGGTGAGCATAAAGACACCGTCACCACCGTTGTTAAACTCCAGCCAGGTGAAAGGCACATCGGGATACTGCTCCATCATGTGCACCATACTGTTGCCGACTTCGCAAATCAGCACGCCGTTTTCGCTCAGGTAACCCGGCGCACAGGCCAGAATACGGCGGACCAGCTTCAGGCCATCGCTTCCGGCCGCCAGACCCAGCTCAGGCTCATGGTGATATTCGCCCGGCAGATCGTCCATATCTTCGGCATCCACATAGGGCGGATTGGTCACGATCAGATCGTATTGCACAGGCGGCAATTCGCGGAACAGATCGGCGCGAATCGGCGTGACATGGTGGATCAAACCATGCTCTTCGATATTTTGTTCCGCCACTGCCAGCGCATCGTGGGAGATATCCACCGCGTCAACTTCGGCGTCCGGGAAGGCGTAAGCACAGGCGATGGCAATACAGCCGCTTCCGGTGCACATGTCCAGAATATGACGCGGCTTTTCAGGAATTAAGCCGGCAAAACGGTTTTCAATCAGCTCCCCAATCGGCGAACGGGGAACCAGAACGCGTTCATCGACATAGAATTCATGGCCGCAGAACCAGGCTTTATTAGTCAGATAGGCAACCGGGATGCGTTCGTTAACGCGACGAATGACGCGTTCGACAATGCGATGACGTTCACTGGCGGTCAGGCGGGCATTGCGCATGTCTTCCGGAATATCAAGCGGTAACCAAAGCGTGGGCAGAACAAGCTGGACGGCTTCGTCCCAGGGATTATCTGTGCCGTGTCCGTACCAGATGCCAGCCGCGGTAAAGCGGCTGACCGACCAGCGCAGCATATCCTGAATGGTGTGCAGTTCGTTCACTGCCTCATCGACGAAAATTTTGTCCACATAGCCCTCCGCAGGCCTTTAACTAAATCGGCCGATAGTTTGCCACGAAGCCGAGCAGAATTCAGCGCAGCAAGGTGAAAAAGCTGACAATTAATGACAGTAAACGGTAAGGTAATGGCTTCTGCTGTTAATCAGCCACCTCAGACATGATTCACGACCCATGCGTAAAAAACCGACCCTGAGCCAGGATGATCAAGCGCTGTTCCGTCAGTTAATGACCGGCACGCGAGAACTGAAACAAGATACTATCGTGCATAAGCCGGTGGTCAAAACCCGCGACGTGCCGGTTAAACGCCTGCTGTCTGAGCAAGCGGACAACAGCCATTATTTTTCCGATGAGTTCCAGCCGCTGCTGTCCACAGAAGGGGCGACGCGCTATGTCCGTGCGGACGTGAGCCATTTCGAGCTGAAAAAGCTGCGTCGGGGCGATTACACGCCAGAAATTTTTCTCGATCTGCATGGACTCACACAGATGCAGGCCAAACAGGAACTGGGCGCGTTGATTGCCGCCTGCCGTCGCGAACACCTTTTTTGTGCCAGCGTGATGACCGGACATGGTAAACATATTTTAAAGCAACAAACGCCGCTGTGGCTGGCCCAGCATCCCTGGGTAATGGCATTTCATCAGGCACCCAAAATGTTTGGTGGCGACGCCGCGCTGCTGGTCCTGATTGAAGTCGAAGAGTGGCAACCGCCAGAGCTGCCTTGATATTCCTGCCCTGAGACGTCTTTTCCACCCCGCCGTTTCGCCCCGTTTCTTCCCCCCTTTGCCGGGGGAAACCGGTTTAACCGACGCCCGCTTTCTTTCACTTTTGCGCCTGTTTTTGGTCCTCTGTTCTGCCCGTTTTTGTTCAGACTGACGCAGACTATTTGCTTATGTAATTATTTATACTGAATACAATTTACTCGCTGCCGATAACGTCTAAGCATTTAGGCACATTACGTTTGAATATTTCGGCACATTGACCAAGGGAACTTTTTGAATGAGCGGGTTAAGTCATTTTTTTGAGAATTTGAAAGTGGGCAAAAAGCTGATGCTCGGTTTTGGACTGATTTTACTTTTGAGTCTGGCCGTAGCGATATGCGGGATTAAAAATCTGAACGACATCAGCGTCCGGGCCGAAAAGCTCAGGGAGCTGAAAAGCGTTAATGACCGGTTTTCACAGGCCAAAGATGCCCGACTGCAGTTCGTGAAAACGCATGATGAAAAATTCATCGACGTTAACGAAAATCTGCTGAAAGAGGTGGATCAGAATCTGAAAAACCTGGGCGTTTTTCACTGGGATGACAGTCAGCAGGCGATGATTACGGCGATGCCGTCCGCTATTGCCACTTACCGGCAGAAACGCGCCGATACGGTACAGGCTGTCCGTAACGGGGCACAGGCGCTTCAGAACCTGTCCGTGGCGGATGAGATGCGGGATATCAGCCAACTGGCCGCAAGCAACAGCAGTGACCCGCAGACGAGCGCGGCGTTACAGGAAATCAATAAACACCTGGGCGGCGTGGCGGTACGTGTCAAACTCTTTGGCCTTGAGCACAAAGAAGAGGATCGCAACGCCCTGAGCAACTTCCTGTCGGAAACCGTGCAGCTGATGGCTCAGGTCAAACCGCGCCTTAACGCCGCAGACAGTGCTGCGCTTGAAAAAGTCAGCGCACAGCTTGAGACCAAACAGGGCGATATCAATGCGCTGATGGTGTCGGTGGCGGCAGGTGACGCAGCCACTGTGCAACTGGCGGCTGCGGGCAAAATCCTGACCGACATGAGCAACGCCTTGTTTACCCAACAGTTAGATGCGACCAATCACGACGCGAATCAGGCCGTCTGGCTGATGACGGTGATTATCATCGCCGCTATCGTAGCAGGCATTCTTATCGCCCTGTTTATTACCCGCCAGTTGACGCGTCCTCTCGCTGAACTGCTGCACGTCGCTAATCAGATGGCGCGTGGCAACCTCAGCACCGTGCTGAAATCGTCCCGTCGGGATGAGCTGGGCGAACTGATGCATGCAGTCGGTGAAATGAGCGATGAGCTGCGTCGCATTATCAGCGGTATCCGCAGTGGCGTGACCAGCGTCAGTCAGGCTTCAGCGGAGATTGCCTCCGGCAATAATGATCTGTCAGCCCGCACAGAAAGCCAGGCCGCCGCCCTTGCGCAGACCGCAGCCAGCATGGAGCAACTGACCGCAACGGTTAAGCAGAACGCAGACAACATTCATCATTCCAGTCGACTGGCGCAGCAAACCTTCGACACCGCCAGCCGCGGTGGGCAGCTGGTTACGGATGTGGTCAGCACCATGAATGAGATCACCACCAGCTCTGGCAAAATCTCAGAAATCACCTCCGTGATAAACAGTATCGCGTTTCAGACTAATATCCTGGCACTCAATGCCGCCGTAGAAGCGGCACGGGCCGGAGAACAAGGTCGGGGCTTTGCCGTGGTAGCCAGCGAAGTGCGTAATCTGGCACAACGCAGTGCGCAGGCGGCGAAGGAGATTGAAGCGCTGATTCATGATTCTGTGGCGCGTATTAATGCCGGTTCGCAACTGGTGAGTCAGACGGGGAACACCATGGGGGAGATCGTCAACTCGGTCAGTAACGTGACGGATCTGTTGAACGAAATTTCTCATGCGTCGGAAGAGCAGAATCGCGGCATTGCGCAGGTAGGCGTCGCGATTGTTGAGATGGATAACGTGACGCAGCAGAACGCCGCGCTGGTGGAGCAGTCGTCCGCTGCCGCCAGTGCGCTGCACGATCAGGCGCAAACGCTGGCAGGATCGGTGTCGCGTTTTGTGATTGCGTAACGTGTGGAAAGAAAACGGGTGAAGTGAGTCAAACGTTTTCAGTGTCGGGCCAGAGGATGGCCCGACAGCGTTTACATCGCTTTTGCCAGTTTTTTAGGACTGACCTGCCAGAGCAGCTTGCCCTGGCTTTCCGCCGGGTCAAAATCCACGCAGGCAATGGCCGAAGTAGCGAACATCGGTGGCGTTTCCTGAGGGCACAGCTCCGACACCAGATAACCGACCAGCGGCAGGTGAGAGATCACCAGCACCGATTTCACCCCTTCGTTTGCCAGCGTCTGCAAATAGCAGCCCACCAGCCCCGGATCGCCGCCAGGCGTTAACTCCGGCAGGATATCCGCCCCGTCTGGTAAGGGCAGCGCCTCACGAACTGTCGCGAGCGTTTGTTGCGCACGCAGATAAGGGCTGACCAGGACACGTTCAATGTCAACAGCCTGATCTTTTAACCAGTTCGCCATCTGGCGTGATTCATCACATCCACAAAGCGTTAAGGGCCGGACTGAATCACTGGCAGCGTCGAGCGCCGCATCGCCGTGACGCATGATAAAAACTTGCATAAAGCACCGCTGTTGTTTGTCGACATCGCCTGACACCTTCGCGTCAGGCGCTTCATTCTGCGAATGAACGTCGTGTTTTACCCTAATGGCTTCAGTATAGTCAACCGGTTGTTTATTAAATAAGCACCTGCCCGATTACGGCGTCGCATCATGATGGTGCGACACACGACTAACCCCCTGAATCAGGATGGATATTCATATTTATGAAGAAGTGTAAAACTTTGTCTGCTGTTGCGCTGCCCGCTGCAATCTTTCACAGGGTGCAAAGCGGTCACCATATTGCTGCTCAAGCCGCGTTAATCTGTTGACGATTTCCCCAGCACCAAGGCGATCAATATAGTGAAATGGCCCGCCCAGAAACGGGGGAAAGCCAATACCAAACACCGCACCAATATCACCGTCACGGGGCGAGCGGATAACCTGCTCATCCAGACAGCGCACCGCCTCATTTAACATCATCATCACGCAGCGCTCTGCGATGTGTGCCCCACTCTGCACGCTTGCGGGTTTAATCTGCAATACGTCGTACACGGTGGGATCCGGCTTTTTACGTTGCAAACGTGACGATTCATACAGATAGAACCCTTTATGATTTTTTCGCCCTTTGCGTCCGTCGTTGATCACAGCCGCCAGAGCAGGCGGTGCCGCAAACCGTTCACCGTAAGCCTGCTGCAACCCGGGCGAGATTTTACTGCCGACATCAATGCCCACCTCATCCAGCAGTTGAACCGGCCCAACCGGAAAGCCAAACGTCACCAGTGCGCGGTCAATATGTTCAACAGGTTCGCCCTCCAGCAGACAGCGCATCGCTTCGTTGATGTAGGGCGTCAGAATACGGTTGACGTAAAAGCCCGGTCTGTCAGCGACCACAATCGGCGTTTTGCCCTGTTTACGTGCCAGCGTGACGGTGCTGGCGAGCGTTTCAGGCGAGGTCGCCGCATGCGGGATAACTTCAACCAGCGGCATTTTCTCCACCGGACTGAAGTAGTGCAGGCCAATAATATTCTCAGGACGCGCGGCCTTCGCCGCAATGTCGGCAATCGGGAGGGAAGAGGTATTGGACGCAAAAATCGTCTGGGGCTGACAGTGCGTTTCCACCTCTGCCACCATTTGCTGTTTCAGCGCCAGATCTTCAAACACCGCCTCGATGACGATGTCACGTTGGGTAAACCCCTGATAGTCGGTACCGCCGCTGATGCGCGCCATCTGCTGCTGGCGCTGCGCCGGGGTGAGCTGACGACGCTGCACTTTTTTACTCAGCAGCGCCCAACTGGTCTGCAGCGCATGATTAATGCCGTTCAGGCTGATGTCTTTGATGCGCACGGGCAAACCGGCATGAATGGCGCTGACGCAGGCAATGCCGCCGCCCATCAACCCGCCGCCCAGCACACCAACACGTTCGACTGGCCGGGGCTGCGCCTCAGTTCCGTTCTCTTTTTTCAGCGCGGTGGAGGCAAAAAACAGGCTGCGTAGCGCCGCCGATTCCGGCGTCATGGCCAGCTCGCCAAAGGCGCGCGCCTCGGCGGCATAACCTGCCTGACTGCTTTGCTCAAGCCCAATGCGCACCACATCGATGATACGTTGCGCGGCCGGATAGTTCCCCTGGGTTTTGCGTTCCGTTTCCCGCCTGACCAGCGCAAACAAGGCCTGGCGGGCGATCGGCCCCTGCAGCAGACGGTCGCGCAGCGGAAGCGGTGCGCGGCGGCGTTTGCCTTTTTTAACGCTTTCGATAGCGGTATCCAGCAGGATCGCCTGCGGCACCGCGTCATCGACAATCCCCAGTTTTTTCGCCTGCTTCGCGCGCAGGCTTTTCCCCGTCAGGATGAGAGGTAAAGCCTTTTGCACACCAATCAGATGCGGCAGACGCTGCGTGCCACCCGAACCGGGCAGTAATCCCAGTTGCACTTCCGGCAGTCCCAGACGGGTTTTATCATCCAGCGTACAGATGCGTGAATGACAGGCCAGCGCCAGCTCAAGACCGCCGCCTAAGCAGGCCCCGTGAATGGCGGCCACCACGGGAAACGGCAAGGCGGCAATCGCGGCCATTACCTCCTGCCCTTGCCTTGCCAGAGCTTCGGCTTCATCCGCACGCTGACAGCGATCAATCATGGTGATATCGGCACCTGCTACAAAGTTGTCAGGCTTGCCGGAAATCAGTACCAGCCCGAGCAGCTGCGGATGCTGGCGTGCCTCGCTAATCAGGCTGGCAATCTGGACCGCAAATTCCGCCTTCAGCGTATTCATTTTTTCATTGGGCACATCAATGGTGATCACGCCAACATGATCGTCCCGCATCTGCAAAGTAAACGCGCGCTGTTCCATTATTCGGCCTCCAGAACCATGGCTGCACCTAATCCTCCGGCGGCACAGGCCGTGACCAGTCCCAGCCCGCCTCCGCGCCGACGCAATTCATTTAAGGTCTGCGTGATCATGCGCGCGCCGGTCGCCGCAAAAGGATGACCATAGGCGATGGAGCCGCCCAGGACGTTAAAACGTGCATCGTCGATTTCACCCAGCGCGTGCGAGCGGTTTAATACCTCGCGGGCAAAACGTTCGTCACGAAACAGCTTGATATTACTCAAGGTCTGCGCCGCGAACGCTTCATGCATATCAATAAGCGTCAGATCAGCCAGCGTGATGCCAGCACGATCAAGCGCCAGCGGCGAGGCGTAAGCGGGCCCGAGCAGCATGTCCTGCCAGACATCAATGGCGGTAAAGGCGTAGCTGCGCAGATAGCCCAGCGGCTGTAATCCCAGCGCTTTGGACTGGCCTTCACGCATCAATATCACCGCCGCCGCCCCGTCCGTTAACGGCGTGCTGTTGGCTGCCGTTACCGTGCCGTGCTGGCGATCAAACGCCGGACGTAAACGGGCATAGTCAGCCGCTTTCGCATCCATTCGCACGTTATTATCCTGGTCTATGGGGGCCTTAAAGGGCGGGACGAAGGCGGCCATGACTTCCTGATTCAGCACGCCCGACTGCCAGGCCTGCGCTGCGCGCAGATGCGAACGCAGAGCCAGCGCATCCTGTTCTTCCCGGCTGATGCCGTGCGTTTTCGCCATCTGTTCTGCGGTATCGCCCATGCGTAATCCTGTGGAGTATTCGGCCACGGCAGGCGGCACCGGTAACAGATCGCCGGGACGCAGGCGGCGCAGAATCTGAAACTTTTGGGAAAGGCTTTTTGCTTTGTTCATATCCACCAGCGCACGAGCCAGCGTTTTACTGACGCCAATCGGCAGGACGGAAGAGGAATCCGCGCCGCCCGCAATACCGACCGAAATCGTGCCTGCCAGCAGGCTTTCCGTGACGTTAGCCACCGCCTGGAAGCTGGTCGCACAGGCTCGGCTGACGCTGTACGCATCGGTACTGACGCTGAGACCACTGCTCAGCACAATTTCCCGCGCGATGTTGGGCGCCTCTGGCATCTGCACCACCTGACCAAACACCAGTTGCTCAATCATCCCGACCGGTAACTCACTCCGGGCCACCATTTCACTGACCACCATCCGGCCCAACTCTACGGCGGGAATGCCATGAAATCCTGTCGCCTGACGGAGAAAAGGCGTACGTAATCCATGAGTGATAGCGATGCGCTCGCCCGTACGCGTCAACAGTGACTGCGCTTTGCTCATTGTATCCACCTGTGCATCGTGACCGGGGCATCATTGCCAAAAGAGGTCTGACCTGATCCACAGTGTTAACCACAAGCGGCTACGCCGCCAACATCAGGAAGAGAAAAGTGAGATGAGAAACACGAAAATGACAAACGCCGCCGGGCAGCGGCGTTAAGCGGTTCAGCGTAAACCTAACTGAAAAATCAGGGTTTCTGCCTGACAGCTAAAAGTAAAAGCAACATCAAGCCGCACGCCGCCCGTCTCTTCTGTGAATCGCGCATCTATGACACAGGGATCGGACTCGACCTGACGCGCCCTTTCGCTCAGTTCAGCCAGTTTGCTGTCGGCTTCCGCGCGCTGGCCAAACCACGCTGACCAACTGGCGGTACAATCGGTGTTGTCCATTACGGTACCGACATCCACACAACAGCATGCCGCCGTTTCGGTCGCGCGACATTTTTTCAGAGCATCCGTCATGGTAATCTCCTGGTTTCACAACTAAAGGGAAAAGCCTTCGCTGCGAAAAATTCTACGCTGTGGATTTCTCCCCCGCTATGCACGCGACGCTAAGTGACGAATATCACAATATAATTTGATCTGAATCAGTTTTGCGCCTGCTGCCTGCCTCGTTTCCCGCAGAGAAGTGTTAAGCAGATCGAATTTTCATCTATCAAATTGGAAATAATTTAAAAACAATATTGCAACATGTGTACAGGTCGGACCTATACTCTCCGCACTGGTCTGATATGTCCGACCGTCATCAGTCCATACAATCCGCCGTTCCTTGTTACACGACGTCACAACGTTAAATAATAATTCACATGAGGTTGTGGTCATGAACCATAAAAACCTGTTCGCAAAGTCAGCCGTGGCAGCTGCGGTAGCGCTTATTTCCTCTAACGTTTACGCAGCCGGATTTCAGTTAAATGAATTTTCTTCCATTGGTTTAGGTCGTGCTTATTCAGGCGAAGGCGCAATGGGTGATACGGCGGCCTCAGCCAGCCGTAACCCGGCGACCATGGCGCTGATGGATCGCCCTGAATTTTCACTCGGTGCGGTTTATATCGATCCTCAAGTGGATATCAGCGGCCAGAGTCCAACAGGACGGAGCCTGGATGCGAAAAACATCGCGCCTAATCAGTGGGTCCCTGATCTGCACTATGTCCAGCCGATTAATGACCAATGGTGGGTAGGGGCCTCTGCCACCTCAAACTACGGTCTGGCGACAGAATTTAATAACGGTTATACCGCAGGCGGATTCGGCGGTAAAACAGACCTGACGACCGTGAATCTTAACCTCAGCACCGCCTACCGCCTGAATGAACACTTCAGCTTTGGTGTGGGTTTTGATGCCGTTTATGCTAAAGCGAAAATTGAGCGTTATGCCGGAGAGTCGTTCTCCGCGCTGGGCATTCCTGCGGATACCCAAATTACCCGACTAAAGGGGAATGAATGGGGTTACGGCTGGAACGCCGGTGTACTTTATGAAGTTGATGATAATAACCGTTTTGGTTTTACCTACCGCTCTGAAGTGAAAGTTGACTTTGATGGGGATTACAAAAGTAATCTTCCTGCGGCCATCAACGCATTTAACATCCCCGGCGCACCTTTTGGCACAAGCGGAAACACGATTCCGGGTTCATTAACCCTGAATCTGCCAGAAATGTGGGAAGTTTCAGGCTGGCATAAAGTCGCGCCACAATGGGCCGTTCACTATAGCCTGGCCTATACCAGCTGGAGCCAGTTCCAGGAGCTGAAAGCGACCGGTTCGAATGGTCAGACGCTGTTCTATAAAGATGAAGGCTTCCATGATGCCTACCGTATCGCCCTGGGTACCACTTACCAGTACGATAAAAACTGGACCTTCCGCAGCGGTATCGCCTTTGATGACAGCCCGGTTCCGGCTGACAAGCGTTCCATCTCCATCCCGGATCAGGATCGCTTGTGGCTGAGTGCGGGTGCCTCCTATGCATTTAATGACGATGCCTCCGTCGATGTCGGCGTCTCTTATATGCATGGTCAGAAAGTTACCATTCAGGAAGGCAATTACACCTTTAATTCCAGTGGTAAAGCCTGGCTGTACGGCGCGAGCTTCAACTACAAATTCTGATATGTTGACCGCAAAAAAAAGCGACACACTGTGTCGCTTTTTTTTGCTCCGCCTAGCGAGCCCTGACAGAACATTCGTATAAATCACTTCAGCCTGAAGCCGCCCTTTTCCGGGCGGCCTCACATTACTGAGAATCGATATCTTTGAGATCGTCCTGAATTGCCGCTGCGTTCGGATTATCTTCGGGCTTCAGCTTGCCACCACGCGCCAGGAAGTCATAGCGCTCAAAATAGGCGTTACGCATAAAGGCGTAAGGATCGCGCTGCTGTTTCAGGATGGCATCGGAGTCCAGCAGTTGCGCACGTGTTTCCACCCCTTCAAGTGCCCATTTACCCACGGACATCGGCCAGGTCAACCAGCCCAGCACCGGATAAAGCGTATCCACATAATCGCCGCCGTCCTGACGCACCGTAAAGCTGCCATAGCCAGGCAACTGCACGTAAGGACCGTAGCCCACGCCATAGTGCCCCAGCGTGGTACCGAAGCGTTGCGGCCCCTGGCGCGCCAGCTCAGGGTTCGCTTTGCCTGCAACGTCGATAAAGCCGCCCAGGCCCAGCACGGTATTCAGGAAGAAACGCGTGAAGTGAATACCGGCATTGCGCGGTTCACCGACCAGAATAGCGTTCACCATACTGGCGGGTTCGCTCAGGTTGCCCAGGAAGTTGCTCAGGCCAGCACGTGCCGGGACGGGCACATAGTCGCGCCAGGCCACAGCCACCGGACGCACCACATACGGGTCCAGCACATTGTAGTTAAAGTTAAACATTGTGCGGTTAAAGCCTTCAAACGGATCGCTACGCCCGGCTGGCGCATCGGTCTCCGGCTTTGAACTGGCACAACCCACCAGAAGCACACTGGCCAAGGCCAAGCTGGTCAGGCGGTGATCCATTTTTTTCTCCCTGTGCATATAAGTGATGTATACCCTGCCGCCTTTCTCGGGTAGATCAGCGCGTTAAGCAAGCATAGCTGATATCCACGGTGCGGTTTACAGATTCAGACAGAGCCAGAGAATATCGGTCTAAGGCTGCTGCGCATTAATCTCAACGGTCACATGCTGATGACCGTCCCAGGGCACGACGGCGCTGACACCGAACCAGTCACCCGGCTCAGGGTTCGCGCGGCCATTACGTGAAATCCTGACGCGAACCTGGATCTGTTTCTGCGCCGAAAGACGGCGCCCCTGCATCATGGCATTACTGTCATCCAGCGTCAGCGACACGGGAAAATGCCCGGCAGCAAGACGCTTCACGGCCACCGGCACGGGCGACATACCGTCAGTAACCGAAATATACATGACTCCGCCCGGCGGTAACATGTTTTCTGCCTGGGGAGAAAGCGTCACATCTACCGTCAACTGGCTCGCTTGTTGTCCGGCGTCCGTTCTGGCTTGCTCAATACTGCGCGCAATGTTGTCGCGCCGGGGATCGTCCGCCGGCAGCGCGTTCAGTAAGGTTTGCCAGGCCGCAATCGCCTGAGCATAGTGTTGCTGTTCAAAGGCAGCGTAAGCCAGCAGGCTCAGCGTCCGGGCATTGTGCGGATCCTGTTTACGCAGATCCTGCAACACAAGTTCTGCCTGACGGTTTTCCTGTGGATCGCCCGACCGGGCCAGAACCTCGGCGTAATCCTGTTTTAATACCTGATTATTCGGTGCCAACTGCAGCGCGTGCTCGAACGCCTGACGGGCGGTCGTCGCGTTATTCAGCACCATACCAAGACGGCCAAGCATTGCCCAGTCGCTAAGGTTATCAGGCTCGGTTTGCAGATGGCTGCGCAAACCGAGCTGTAAGCGTGAAAGCTGTTCCGGCGTCAGCGGCTTCGCGTGAGGATCCAGCACCTGCGCACGCAGCGCAGGATATGCTTTCTGCACCTGCAGCCAGCCGCTGAACGGCACAAAACCGCCGGTGTTGAGATAGCACACCAGCGGCACGACCAGTAAGACAATAATGCCCGGTAACAATACCCAACGGCGACTGCTGCGCGACTGTGCATCCGGTGCAGGCGGAATATCACTCAACAGTGACTGCTGTAGCTCGCGCGCCATCACGTCCCGCTCGGCGATCACGCCCTGATCCTCATCCTGCGTCAGTTCGGCCAGCCGTTGGTGATAAAAATCTTTATTAAGGCTGTCACGCGTGACTATGTGGGACGCGCGCGGACGCCAGCCTGCGGCCAGGAACAGCACACAGGCCGCGAACAGCAGTACCAATATCGCGATTAAAAAGGCTGCCATTATGCTTCCCTGTCCGATTTCAAAATGGCTTCAAGCCGCTGTTGCTCTTCATCACTCAGTTCGCTACAGGTCTTACGCTGGCGACTGCGCCAGACGATTACGCCCGCGCCGCCTGCGACAAACAGCGCAGGTCCCAGCCACAGAATCACGGTGGATGGCGTGACGGGCGGTTGGTAGCTGACGAAATTGCCGTAGCGCGCCACCATATAGTCGAGGATCTGCTGACGCGTTTGTCCCTGTTTCATCAGCTGATAAACTTTCAACCGCATATCCGCCGCAATCATGGCGTTGGAATCCGCAATGCTGTTGTTCTGACATTTGGGGCAGCGCAGGGAGGCGGTGATATCACGGTACTGTTCTTCCTGCGCGACGGAGTCAAATGCATAGGTATCGATGGCCGCCCACAGGCTGGCGCTAAACAGCAAGCCGCAAAGCATCATCACCAGCGCTTTCATGAGCCGCTCTCCGTATTGTATTTATCCCATAAAGGCTTTACTTCCTGCTGCCAGACGCGCGGATTCAGATCTCCGGCATGGCGATAGCGAATAATGCCGTTGCCATCGATCAGAAAGGTTTCCGGTGCGCCATATACGCCAAGATCCAGGCCCAGCATACCGTCGCCATCATACAGGCTGAGCGCATAAGGATTACCCAGCGTGTTTAACCAGGTCACCGCCTTTTGCCGATCGTCTTTATAATTGAGCCCGACTACCCGCACGCCCTGCTCTGCCAGCGTATTCAGATAGTGATGTTCTGCCCGACAGGTCGGGCACCATGTTGCCCAGACGTTGAGTAAAAGCGGTTTGCCGGTGATAAGCGTTTGCTGGTTGTAGGTTTTACCGGGCGTTTCCAGGGCTTCGAGCCGGAACACCGGCAACGGTTTACCAATTAACGCCGACTCCAGCCGCGTAGGATCGTCGCCCGCCGCATTGCGTGACAGTTGCCAAAGCAGCGCGGCGGCCAGCAGTAAAAACAGGATCAGGGGAATAAACAGAATCTTTTTCATGCCCGCACCTCGCGCTCGCCTTTTTTACGCGCACGATAACGCGGATCCAGTAAACAGAGCAGACCGCCGGCAGCCATAAACAGTCCACCGAACCAAATCCAGCGCACAAAGGGTTTATAGTAAATGCGCACCGCCCAACTGCCGTCATCGAGTTCCTCACCCAGCGCCGCATAGAGATCGCGGGTAAAGCCACCATCAATTGCCGCCTCGGTCATCATGGTGCGCGCCGCTGAATAAAAGCGTTTTTCCGCATACAACATCGCTTCAGGCTGCCCGTCCCGCGTCACATCAATCACCGCCACGCCGCCGCTGTAGTTGGGCCCTTGCAGATCCTGAACATCGCGGAAGACAAAGTGGTAGTGATGGATATCAACACTGTCGCCCGCTTTCATGCGCACATCCCGTTCAACGCTGTATTGCGTGCTAAACGCTATCCCAATCACGGTGACGCCGACACCTAAATGGCCGAGCACCATGCCCCAGTGGCTGCGTGACAAGTGGCGCAGTCCGGTGAAAAAAGAATGACGATGCGTCGCACGTTCATGCAGTTCCATCAGGGTTAACACGATGATCCATACCGCCATCAGCAGGCCCACTACCGTCATTGCCTCTACCCGATCCTGTAGCCACCAGGGCAACAGCACGGAGGCCAGCAGCGTGACGACCAGTGCTAACAGCAAACGCCGTACCAGCTTCTGGGGTTCATCACGGCGCCAGCGCACTAACGGCCCAATCCCCAACATTAAGGCCAGCGGTGCCATCAGCCAGCTGAACAGCGTATTAAAAAAGGGCTGGCCCACGGAGATGCTGCCCAGACCGAGTTGTTTATGGACCAGCGGTAACAGCGTACCGAGCAGCACCACCAGCATGGCCGCAATCAACAGGACGTTATTGCCCAGCAGAAAGGATTCGCGCGACCACAAGGCGTTTTGTACCCTGCTGCGGACCTGCCCTCCTTTGAGGGCATAGAGCAGCAGCGAGCTGCCAATAACAATCACCAAAAAGGCCAGAATAAACATGCCCCGCGCCGGATCGGAGGCAAACGCGTGCACCGAGACCAGCACGCCGGATCGCACCAGGAAGGTCCCGAGCAGACTCAGGGAGAACGCGGTAATCGCCAGCAATACGGTCCAGGCTTTAAAGGTGCCGCGCTTTTCGGTCACCGCCAGTGAGTGCATTAACGCCGTGCCAGCCAGCCAGGGCATAAAGGACGCATTTTCAACCGGATCCCAGAACCACCAGCCGCCCCAGCCCAGCTCGTAATAGGCCCATGCAGAGCCCAGCACAATACCTATGGTCAGGAACAGCCAGGCTGCGGTGGTCCAGGGACGCGACCAGCGCGCCCAGGCGGTATCCAGCCTTCCGGCCATCAGGGAGGCAATGGCAAAAGCAAAGGCCACCGAGAAACCGACATAGCCCATGTATAACAAAGGCGGATGGAAGATCAGGCCAATATCCTGCAGCATGGGATTGAGGTCGCGGCCATCGACGGGAAAGTCCGGCAGGGTACGGCTGAACGGATTAGAGGTGAGGATGATAAATAGCAGGAAGCCCAGCGTAATCATGCCCATCACCGCCAGCACGCGCGCCAGTGCGTCCTGCGGCATGCCGCGGCTGAAGATCGCCACGGCCAGCGTCCAGCCACTCAACAGCAGCACCCACAGCAGCAGGGAGCCTTCGTGCGCCCCCCAGGTGGCCGCAATGCGGTAATAGACCGGCAGCAGGGAATTCGAGTTGTTAACGACATAGCTTACGGTAAAGTCGTTAACGATAAACGCCCAGACCAGCAACCCGAAAGCCCCCGCCACACAGCCGAACAGGCCAACGGCCAGGGGACGCGCCATGCCCATCAGGCGCGCATCCTGGCGCCAGGCCCCCCAGAGCGGATACACGCTGAGCAGCAGCGCCAACGCGACGCCGAGACAGAGTAAAAAACTGCCCAGTTCTGGCATCATGGTGTCTGTCCTGCCGGGTGAGTCGCGGCCTGTTGCACGGGTGGTGCGGGCTTCATCGCGGCGGTGATTTCAGGTGGCGTATAGTTTTCATCATGTTTCGCCAGCACTTCTTTGGCGTTGATCAGGTTGCCGGGTTCAAGGACGCCCTGTGCAACGACGCCCTGTCCCTCGCGAAACAGATCGGGCAAAATGCCCACAAAGTTTACACTGACCACACCACGGCCATCGTAAAGCTGAAAAGAGACGGCCAGCGTTCGGGGATCTCGCGTGACGCTGCCGGGCATCACCACGCCGCCCACGCGCAGACGCTGTCCGGGTTCCGGCCTGATGTGTGCATCACCTTTCCCCTCCAGGATTTCACCTGGCGTATAAAACAGATCGATATTGGACCGCAGCGCATACATTACCAGCGCGGTAGCCAGTCCAAGTCCGGTAAGTATCGCCACGACGACATACAGGCGATTACGGCGGCGGATATTCACTTCGCTTCTCCTGCCGTTTTAGTCCCGGCACGTTTAACACTGGCCGCGCGCAGACGGCGCTCCCGGGCATCACGCTGGCGAATGTCCGCCAGCAAACGTCTGTGTGACCACCAGCTGTGTACAATCAGGCCACAAAGAGGCACCAGCGCCCCTGCCACCGCCAGCCAGACGTAAAAAGCGTAACCGCCCATGGCAATGAAGTCATGCCATGAGGCAAAAGCGGGCGTCATTCTTTGCTCCTTGTCTTTGCCAGGGCAATCGCCCAGGGACGTTTACGTTCCGTCAGCAGAATCAGGTTGCGTAAGCGCATCAGCGTTAACGTGATAAACAACAGCAGGTCACCCAGGATGGCCCAGCGCAGCGGCGTGCGCATCGGCGGCGCGATAGCCTGTTGCAGTAAGCCGGACGATCCCTGATGCAAGGTATTCCACCACTGCACAGAGAAATGAATGATGGGCAGATTGATCACGCCGACCAGAATGAGCACCCCTGCGGCGCGCCCGGCCATGCGACGGTCCTCGAACGCCTGATACAGCGCAATGACGCCCAGATATAAAAACAGCAGCACCAGTTCTGATGTGAGCCTGGCGTCCCATATCCACCAGGTTCCCCACATCGGCTTGCCCCAGGCAGAACCGGTAACCAGCGCAATAAAGGTAAACACCGCACCGATCGGTGCCATCGCCGCTGAGACTAAATCGGCCATTTTCATCTGCCAGACCAGACCAGTAAACGCCGCAACGGCCATCGCGCTGTATATCCCCATCGACCACATGGCCGCCGGAACATGAATATACATAATGCGAAAACTGTCACCCTGCTGGTAGTCTGCCGGTGCATAGCCAAATCCCCATATCCAGGCCAGCAGCAGTACCGCCGCACTGGCCAGGGCGAACCCCGGCACCAGCCGACCGCACAACTGATACAGCCGTTCGGGCTTCGCCAGCTGATGTAATCCTTTCCACATGTTTACTTGCTCACTTTTAAATAAACGCGAATAACACGTCTGATGCGTGCTGATTTAGTGCAGCGTAATCCGCAACGCCGCGGCGGTGGCAAACGGGGCCAGCGTCGCACTCGCGACCAGCATCGCCCCCAGCAACGCCAGGTAACCGCCAATGGCTAACCCCTGACCTGCGGCGTCGATGGCCGCGCTGGCAAAAATCAGTACCGGAATAGCCAGTGGCAGAACCAACAGGCTGAGCAGCACGCCGCCGCGACGCAACCCAACGGTCAGCCCCACGCCAATCGCGCCGAGAAAACTCAGCGTCGGTGTTCCTAACAGCAGCGTCAGTGCCACCGCCCGCCAGCCCGGCATATCCAGGGACAGCAACAGGGCCGCCAGGGGCGAAAGCAGAATTAACGGCAAGCCCGTGACCAGCCAGTGGGCGATGATTTTCCCCAGCACCGTGACCGGCAGCGGTACAGGCGACAATAAAAGTTGCTCCAGCGTGCCGTCGTTAAGGTCATCACGAAACAGCCTTTCCAGCGCGAGCAGCGAAGAGAGCAATGCCGCAACCCAGACAATACCGGGTGCGATCCGTGCCAGCTGATGAGGATCGGGACCGATACCCAACGGGAAGAGCGTGATGACAATCAGGAAAAACCACAGTGGATTCATCACTTCGGCGCCGCGACGACAGGCGATACGTAATTCGCGCTGAATAAGACGACACAACATTACTGCCACTCCATGGCATGCAGGCGGATAGTATTGATCTGCCCCGTCAACCCCGGCAGCGCCTGATGGCTGGTCACGATGACAGACCCCCCCTGCTGCGTGTGCGCCACAAAGCGGCTCATTAACGTCTCCACCCCCGTGTGATCGAGGGCGGTTAAAGGTTCGTCCAGGATCCATAAGGTTGCCTGGGTCAGCCACAGCCGGGCCAGGGCGATGCGCCGCTGTTGTCCGGCAGAGAGCTGCGCGGCCGCGACCTCTTCATAACCTGCCAGGCCGACGCTGGCCAGTGCAGTAAAAAGGTGTTCATCGCGGCAGTCTGGATGATAAAAGCGCAGATTTTCCAGCGCCGATAACGCCGATGAGATCCCCGGCAGATGCCCCAGGTAAAGCATGGCCTGATGCCAGGTGTCGCGTTGCCGGTGAACCGGCTGCGACTGCCAGCGCACCTCACCATGTTCAGGCGTGCTCAGTCCGGCCAGGATCCGCAGCAGCGACGTTTTCCCGGCCCCGTTTGGCCCTTCAATTTGTACGATGTCACCTGCCGACACGCGAAACGTAAGCGCCTCAAAGAGCGCGCGCTCATCACGCACACAAAGCAGATTAATGATTTCCAACATGGAGGGGTAAATCGCGCCAGCCAAATAAGGCGCAAATGATAGCACAATGTTACAGCGTGCCGAAGGCTGTGCGCGCTCCCCTTTTGCTCAGGGCTTAGATATTCGTGCTTTTCAGCGCGTCTGGTGGATAAAAAGCGCACCACGGCAGAAGGTTGTCACGTTTGTTCGCTGTCGCAGAAACAGTTTCGTTAGCCAAAAAACGACTACGCTTATAACGCATTTGTACTGTTACCAGGAGAAAACATGAAGCCTTCATCAAGCATAAGTCAGGGACCTAACGATGTAGACAGCGAAGAAAAAGAACAGGGAAAGGAGGATATTGAAGTAGATGAAGACGCCCTGCCCTCGCGTGCCGCCGCTATCCACGAAGAGATTCGACAGGACGGGGAAAAAGAGCTGGAGCGGGATGGCATGGCGCTGCTGTGGTCAGCGATTGCGGCCGGGCTGTCAATGGGGGCTTCACTGATGGCCAAGGGCATTTTTCAGGTTCATCTGGACGGCGTCCCCGGCGCCTATTTACTGGAAAACCTTGGCTACACCTTTGGCTTTGTGATTGTGATTATGGCACGGCAGCAGCTTTTCACTGAAAACACCGTGACGGCCGTTCTGCCCGTTATGCACAAACCCACCACAAGCAATCTTGGTTTATTGCTTCGCCTGTGGGGCATTGTGCTACTGGGCAACCTTATTGGTACCGCGTTCGCCGCCTTAGCGTTTAACGAAATGCCCATTTTTGATGAAGCCACTCGCCAGGCCTTTACGGATATCAGCATGAAGGTGATGGAACATACGCCGGGCGAGATGTTTGCTAACGCGGTGATCTCCGGCTGGATCATTGCCACAATGGTCTGGATGTTCCCTTATGCGGGAGCGGCCAAACTGTTTGTCATTGTGATGATGACCTGGCTGGTCGCACTGGGCGATCTGGCACATATCGTGGTGGGTTCCGTTGAGGTGCTTTACCTGGTGTTTAACGGCAGTGTTCCCTGGACCGCGTTTCTCTGGCCTTTTGCTGTTCCAACCCTGTTGGGTAACCTGACGGGCGGTACGCTGATTTTCGCCCTGATAAGTCACGCCCAGATTCGCAATGATATGGGCGAAGCTGCTCAGGCAAAGGCGAAGGCAGAACGGCGCAAAGCGGAGAAAAAACGTCAGCAGCAGCAAGAAGAACGCTAAATTGCTGACAGAATGAGCAAACGCGCGGCAGTGTAGTGAATCCTGCCGCTTAACTGCGGTATACTGCGCTGGCGTCTCCTTAGTTAAATGGATATAACGAGCCCCTCCTAAGGGCTAGTTGCAGGTTCGATTCCTGCAGGGGACACCACGTACAGCCTTCTGACATTCACCAAATTCACTCATCCTTCTTATCTTTAATACCGCCTCTGCTCTGCCTGGGTGACGACGGCCAGTTTCTGCGCATTTCAACATGAACGATTACACATACACATTTCCTGTTTAAGCATTCACGCTCTATTAAGGCTCAGAACGGCCAGCACTTTTAGGCAAGCGGTCAATATCTCATCGTGTTTTTTGCGACCAGCTTGCCCCTGTCGACAGACTGAAGAAAAGTGTAACGCCTGGCCGATAACACGCAATCTTCCTAAATAATCAAATCGGGGACATTCTCAGAATCAGAAAGAAAATGAAGCGCCTTTATGTGGATCGCTACCCACTCGCTTCTTAAGCGCCCTGCGTAAATCAGAAAACCCGACAGAAAACGGCGTGCTCGCTTTGCCAGACGAGAGGTTTTATTTTTCTGCCTGCTGTTTCAGTTCGGCATAGCGGGCTGTCAGTTGTTTCAGGTGCATTTCCAGCTGAGATTGGGCAGCAGCAGGTAACGGTTTGCCCGCTGGATGTTGCGACAGTAAGCGCAGCTGTTCTTCAGCCGGTATGGACTGATTAAAGAACTGCATCGTGGCAAAAACCACTGATTTCAGCTCACTGACCGTTATGTATTTACCCTTCTGTTCATCGAGGCCATTTAATCTGTCGCTCAGTTTTTGTAGTGTCATCATTCCCTGAGACCAGCCATTGAGCTGCTCTGCCGGTAATGCGGCAGCACTGCGTTGTTGTTGCCATTGCTGTGCCAGAGACTTTGCCTGCTCCGGCCAGAGCGCCTGAGCCTGCTCTACAAGTTGTCGGCTGTAGTCAATGCTCCAGCCCGGCGGAAGCTTATCCAGACGGTTCAGCTGTTGCTGTGTTCGGGCGATCACGTTCTGCGGCAAAGCAGTCTGCTGACGCAATAGATCCACCTGTTCTGGCGTGAGCGTTGCAGGTAAAGGTGCCAGAGATGCCGCCAACTGAGCCTGCAGCGGATTTGGCCGGTTTACATATTGCCAGCTTCCCACTGCGGCCACGCTTATCGCCAGCATGGCACCCATACCGGCAACGAAAGATTTCCACTTTTTTACCGGCGCGGGAAGAGTCGCCAGTACTTCCACATTCGCCTGATATTCAGGGCGGGCAACATACACCCATTTCATCGCGCTGGCGGTTTCTTCTGCACCGTCGGCTACGAAGGCGGCTGCATCGTTGATCACACTAGCTGGCAGCACAGCTGCCCCTGCCCGGGTTGTGTCGTCACTGTTTTCCAGCCGGACAGCGCTGTTATGCATCAGTATACGTAACATATCGAGCTGGCTCAGATGTTTAAGCTCCAGGCGCTGCAGCACCTCGCCCATAGCGGCAAGACGTTGCTCTGCCTTGTACAGCTGACCAAGGTCGCTGTAATTCAGCGGGAGCGCGCGCATCCGTTGCTGCAGACGCTGGCTCAGACTGCTGAGGATTTCCATGCGGGCATGTACCGGCTGCGGCCAGAGCGTGCCCCACTGATGGCTTATCAGCGCATCCAGTATCGCCAGACCTTCATTTAGGCCGAACAAGCCGGCCAGCTGCGTTCGGGCAAGCGTATACCAGGCCGCCGTCTGCAGTTCCACACCATTCTGCTCAAACAGTGAGAGACAGCGTTTTTCGACATACGGCCAGTTCACATCCGGGCGCGCAGGATGCTTCAGCTTACTTAGCTCATCGCGCAGAGCGGCATAATCCGGTAGCGTGCGCGGGTCGCCGCCGGTTTTGATTTTACGCGGGGTGATGTCATTCATGACCAGTTGTCCATTTGACGAATAAGGAGCTATTGAAAGTTATGGCTTATGCGGCTTCGTTTTCTGCACATTCGAGACTCTGCAGATACTGTAGCGCCACCGGGTCAGCAATATATTCGACCTTCCCGTGGTGACGTTCCACTTCATCGATAATCCGGCTGAGCTCGACCCGGAAGAATTCCTTACGCAGGTTAACCCGGTTAATCCGGTAGTTTTCCAGATGGTCATGCAGTGTCTTTTCAAGCGCAGGGGCGTCATCGCAGGAAATCATGGCGTGGACGTCAAAATCAAACGGCACGGCTGCCCCGCTCAGTTCTTTCACACGCTCCATAGGCTCCAGCCGTCGGGTCATACCGATTTTAAATACGTTTTCACCGAAGGAGCCAATATTCGAAATCACATATACATGTCCCTGTTTCGTGAGCTGTGCCATAGATTTGGCGCGTTCATACTGCTGATGCACGTCCTGGATTTTCTGCTCCAACTCCAGACGCTGTCTTTCCAGCTCTTCCCTGTGAGCACCTTCAGCGGCGAGCAGGGCTTCTTCCAGTAAACGCTGCTGCTCAGCAAGGCGTTGCTCCTCCTCTTCCGCTTCGCGCTGCTGCTGCTCCAGTTCATCCTGACGCTGTTTTTCTTCCCTCATCTGACGCTTGAGCTCTGCCTGAT
This sequence comes from Pantoea sp. PNA 14-12, assembly GCF_004364735.1. Lineage (NCBI taxonomy): Bacteria > Pseudomonadati > Pseudomonadota > Gammaproteobacteria > Enterobacterales > Erwiniaceae > Pantoea > Pantoea sp. PNA 14-12. The sequence continues at coordinate 437,369 of NZ_SOAJ01000002.1, forward strand.
ACTCTTTTTCTTCCTGCGCTTTTTCCAGCAGGGCGACCTTATCCAGAAACTGCTGTTTTACGCCTTCCCAGTCGGCATTATCTTCAAGTTCCAGAAAGGTGATTTTCTCGCTAATGGCCGCGTAAGCGTCTCTCTCCTTCCTGAGCTGATCATACTTGCTTTGCCAGTTATTCACCGTGGTGCCGGAAAGCAGGGTTTTGACTTTGAATTTATACGCGGAGTCCACAATACGTTGCATTGCCCGGGAGGCTTTATTTCTGGCATTGTGAAAGTGATCCCACTGGCCGGAAAGCTGTTTCTTCTCCTGATACAAGCCGCGAGCCACTTCAGTACTGACAGTTTCTTCAAAGGCTTTCTCTTTCTGTGCAAGGTCCGATATGGCCTGTTCAAGCTCCGCCGTTTTCTTCCGGAACCCCCGGTAAATGAAAACACGTATTATCAATGCAACGGCTGTCAGTAAGCCAAAAAACAGACCGATGATTCCGGCCGGATTCGACACCGATTCAATAAATCGCTCATTAAGATTGATTAATGCTCTTACCGCGACATAAATACCCCAGGCAATGACACCAATAATAACCAGAATAATACCCGCAACATTGTCATCTTTTTTTCTTCGTGCCATGTTTTATTTCTTTCCTTTCTTATTTTCATTCTGACAATTTAATCTGAATAATGGGAATAGAATTTTTTCCATATCAAATTAATACTTTTTCCCTGAGCAAATCGGTAAATGAGTGTATCCGGGCTTGCTGGCCATATAGAGGGGAGCGCATGTGGGCTGTCGGGGTTGGGTACTGACCGGTTCGTCGTTTTCTGCAACACGTTGCGGCTCCTGCTTTTTCGCCGTTGTCACTTTTTTCGACTTAGCTTTGCGAGTGGAAGTAGACTGTTTTACCGAATTGCTGGTTGCTGAGGAAACATACCCGGAACAAAATCGTTTCGACTGGCTCAGACTCCCGTCATTACAGGCAAAGCGGCCATCCGATGTGCAGTGCGCTATACCGCCTTTTGAACCTGAGCAGGGCTGCCTTCCACGCGCAGCATCGGCTTGTGCCGTAAACAATATTCCTGAGACCAGAAGAAAGATTAATTTTCTCATTTCCATATTCGTGATTTATTTCGTTATGTTGTGGCTCTGTTCTCCGTCAGCTATTAACTGTTTCGCCAGGTAATTATGCAATGACAGACAGGTAAACAAACTATTACTCATTCCGGCTCCGCTATGGAAGGAGCGCCAGAATCAAACCAAAAAATGTGCTCTCATCAAAACCCTGCCCGGAGGGGGATAAAGCACCAGGCGGAATAAAGCTCCAGTTGTTCACCATTCCTGACCGCATAAATAATCGCCCCAGAGGCGTCACGAGTCCTCCATTATGGAAGGTCGCCTCCACGCACCCGGTTACACCCTGGCCATAAAGGAACGCCGGCGCAAATTTTACAGACCGGTCGTCGATACGCAGAACGAGGGCGGTAATCTCAAAAGTCCCGTTCTCCACCAGCAGATCCGTAACGGAGGTACTGTACGCCTCCACGCTTAGTCCGGTACCTTCCAGCCACGCGTCCATCTGCTCCTGAAGTTGCGTCATTCGCAGGCGAAATTCTGTAATATCGGCTTGAGTCTTATTGAGAGATGACGCAGGAGCAGGTTGTCGGGCCTGCAGTTTTTCGAGAAACTGTGATTTTACTGACATGATGCTATCTGGCCTTACAGACGGGTTGTGGTATCGATATACTGCTGTTGCTTCAAGTGTCTCAACATCACTCGTCCCTCGGGCATAAACTCGGTGCCATAGCGTACGAGGCCAATGCCCTTCAGCTCAGCATCAATGGCATAACGCAACTCCCCGGGGACGTTCTGCTCCAGCAGGACGACAGTAATTTTTTTCAGACGTGGCTCATATTTGAGCAAGACAGCAGACAGGGTGCCCATCAGCTCATGGGCGGTACCCGGCATCCCCTGCAGGATTTTGGTCATATCCGGCAGGCCGTAGTCAGGCAGATGCGCCAGCGTGCCGGCACGGCAGTTGAGGACGCGCTGCATGTTATCGAGCACGGACAAAATCACCTGATTTTGTTCACTGACCTGATGGAGATCGAGGCCGCCGGTAAAGTTGCCGGTCAGCATTTCATACAGTGAAGGTGTGTTGTGTCCCTGGGGCATCAGTCGTCCTTGAGAGGTTGCAGCGTAAGATGATTGTTACCGGCTTCCAGAATGCGCGGCTTATCCGAGTCAAGGTCTTCGCGCCCTATCACCAGCTTCCAGGTGTTGTTGACCATATCCGGGTGACGGAACAACCCGACCACGGCGACAAACTGCGCATCTTCTTCCATGGGCATATCAAGATTTGCATCCCCGCCAGGTTTCACCACGACATCGCGGGTGGCCAGCAGGTCAGCCTTCAGAATGGTTTCCCCGTCTTTCAGCAACTGCTGGTAGACCGTTTTGTCGAAGATTTTGCGGCCTTTCAGTTGCCAGACACGGATAACCACCGGCTCGGACAGCGAGTTACTCTCGCGTGAATCGGTATTAAGCGCCTCACGGGCGGTGAAATCCAGGTGCAGCACCTTAATTTTTTTGTAGAACACGGCGTTAAATGCTGATTTGGTGCCATCGGTGATGCTTTGCGTCGCCCCGCAGCCTGCAAGGCTGAATGCCAGCAGCGGTAACAGCCAGCGCATGGTTTTAGTTAAACTTGTACGTAACACGTCGGTTTCCTTGTTGTAGTGTCGCGGGCTGCAGGCCGGCGTAATAGCCCAGTTCCGTCGTAAAGGTCTGTGGGATATCGTCCGGGAGACCTTCGTCTTCCGCGCCCAGCACGCCATTCATCCCCAGCCAGAATGGGCCTTCGCCAAGGGGCGGCGCGGCCAGCAGACGGGTGGCGGTAGTCAGGGTGATTTTTGCCTTAAAGCGCCAGCCCAGATATACACGCAGCATCACGAGAAAGTCCTGATACAGCAGACCATCCGGTTTCCAGCCCTGTGATTCCTGTTCGTTATCGGTAGACAGGGCAATCAGCAGCTGACTGTTAGCATCCATCGCTTCTTCACCCAGCGGCGTGTTGCCATCCAGAAGAAAATCGTCATCACCGTAAAAGCCCAGCGGCTGACTGACCTCCACCGGCCGCAGGCAGTACGGGCTCACCTGCACCGTCGTGTCAGGTGCCAGGAGACTCACCAGCGCCTGCATCCCTTCCTGGGTTTTACCTGGCTGCTGCAGTACGCCCAGCAGCGACAGAAAGCGCGATACCGGGGTGGCGATATGCTCTGCGGTGCCCGGAATGCCCAGCCCCACCAGACCCAGCAACGACTGCGAAATGCTGTCTGTGCCGCCGGGCTCAAACGTGGCCGGGTAAGAGTATTTACGCCAGATGCGATAAAACTGCGTCAGGATGCGGTGGCTGAAGATATCCAGAAAGCCCTGTAGCGCCTCATGCCCTTCCCGGCGCTGGGTAATGTCGTCGAGATAGGCGGTTGGCAGCGGCGAATCCACGCCGTACATGCCCATAAACGTGGCGCGGATGAGCGGTGGTTTACTGTCATCCTCTTCGTCATACTCTACGGCTTTGAGTTCGCTCGCCGGGAACCCCATTCCAGGGTGCGGCGCAAAGCGTACCGGGTCATCCGCCGGATGGCTGGTCGAGCCCATCAGCGGTTGGTCCGGATGGCGCTTCTCCAGTAGCTGGCACAAACGATAAAAGTTTATGCGGTGAAGATCGGCCTCCAGCCGCGGGGTCAGCCGGGAATACGACGGTTGTGCTTCTCTTCCCATTCCAGGCGTTCTCCGGTCGGTTGCAGAATAATAATCAGGCGGTTAAACAGATAGATATCGGTGTAGAGTGCAAAGAAGCGGCTCAGCATCTCGCCGAACAGACAGATATCACCTCGCCCGGCAAAGCCATGGCTGTCCAGCGTCACCTCAATCTGCACGCCGCGTACCAGGTAGCCCTGCTCGAAACGCTCGGTTTCGCTGTGCTTCACGTCAATGATGGCCTCCAGGCGGCGGCGGTTCATCTCGCTATCGGTCCATTCATACAGCGCCAGGGTGCCACGCAGCACATCGGCATTATCCATCATCGACAGAAATCCGCTGCCGAGATGGCTCAGCACGCGCCAGTGGAAACGGTCCTGCGCCGGGGGATAACAGGGTAACGTCGGCGCACACAGATTACGCACAGCGATGCTGGTCGAGGTGGTTTTCATTACCGTATCAAGCACGGTGCTCTGCAGTGCACGTCGCGGCAGCTGGCCGTTGGTTCCTGTGAGGGTCAGCGACAGGCTTTCATCTTCTGGGACGATGTGGTTATCAAACGCTTCGCCCCCCAGGATAAGCCAGGTGTTATGCAGTCCGGAGGGACCTCGGCGCACGCGGGTGTGGTAGTAATATTCCGGGGCCTCATGGCGCATCATTCCGCCTTTGTGACGGAAGCTGGAGAACGGCACGTAGGTATGCTGGCTCGATGACATCACCGAATCCACCGCGTAAATCTCGGTATGGCCATCCTGCACGCGCATCGGGCGCAGCATGTATTCTGTCTGCAGGGAGTTGAGCGTCAGCGGGTCGGATTCCAGCGGGAACAGGTTAATCACCGGCACACAGTTCAGGCGCAGATGCTTTTCGGTAAAGCTGAAATCATGCTCCCAGCGCACCGCCAGTACTACGTCAATTTCAAACCATGGGAGCTCAGCCGGAAAGACCACGGTCTCCAGCCCACGCAGCCCTGTGAACATGAATTTTTCACGGAAGGTGAAGTACTCCAGCAGCAGTTGATAGCCGCTAAAGCTGCTGCTTCCCTTCGGCCACAGGTCATCGTCGTCGCCGAAACCCAGCGCGGTGAAATACCCGTCGAGCGGTCTTCTGTCCATGTCTCCCGGCATCCGCAACCATAGGCGGGCCGTGTTCATGGTAAAGGCCTCATGCATCGCGCAGGCCAGCGGTGCATCAGCGTTGAAGTAGAACGGGAGCTGGCTGAGATCGACACGGCTCCAGTCGGCGAGATGGCTGCAGTTAAAGCGCAGCGTGATAACCGAACGGCCATCCGGATCGGTCGCCAGTCGGGCACTCTCAAGCGACAATGGCTGAAGGGTAATCTCTTTGGTTGTGGTATACCGGCAACGCGTGCCCTTCTCACCGATCGGCCGCGAGTTCACCTCAAAGCCTTTGACGATGCGCATCTGCTCTTTCATCTCACGCCAGTCAGGGATGAACTCCACCACCGACATGGACGGAATGGTACGCAAGTAATGTGGCCACAGCAGGCTGACCAGCCCTTCGGTTAGTTCAGGCAGGTCGTCATCAAGCTTCTCACGCAACCGGCCCATCAGGAAGGCAAAGCCCTCGAACAGTCGCTCCACGTACGGGTCGCGCGCGCCCGCTTTATCGAGATTGAGCATTGCCGCCTGCTCGGGGTGAGCACGGGCAAACTCTTCACCGGCTTCCAGCAGATAGCGCATTTCAGCGTCATAATAACGCAGGGTTAAATCATCCATATTTATTTCTGCTCAATAATTGCCGAATGAAAAGTATTATCTAAATAAAATTGTGCTGATGATGTTCCTGAGAACAGGAACATCTTATTAATTATCACGCCGCCCACATACCGATGGTGGTAGTACATACTCAGTGGCCATCCCCGGCATCCATCCATCAGGACGGCCGGTGCATTTCACATAGCCTTTACTTTGAAGAGCCGAAGTGTATGCAAAGGAAAAAATGACCGAACTTATGAGAAAAACGCCAACCAAACCTATAAAAACTCTATTGGTATTTTTGCATTTTATAATAGTCTGTTCCTCTCCGTGCCGCATAGCCAGATACCAATATATACATGGAAAAAGAAGGATTATCGGTATCATTAGTAGAGCGGAAACCGTTGGTGAAAAAATAACCTCATTTCCGAATTCAAATAATCCAGTGAATGCATCATATGCAAACCATAAAGAACTAAACGATGAAACATACCAAATAATAAGGTTTCCAATAAACCTACGTTTTGGACTCATAAATCAATTACCTGTGAAGTTAAGTCGCCAATGTATTTTTTAATGTACTTTTTTATCTCAGACTCGACGACCTGCCGGCCTTTTCTAAGCACTCCATCAATATACATCGCGCCTAAATCCAGTACGTCGTCTGAAACCTCTCGGGATTTTTCAACAAACTCTTGTTGGGCTGATTCGATGTAAGGAGCTATAAAATTAACCAGGTTATCTGTAATATGATATTTCTTATCAATAGTGTTTAATACCCATGCCAAACCAGCACCAAAAACAAGGACTACGGCTATGTTCAGGACAACATACGCCGACATTGTATATAACCCCACAGCGTAAAGCGCTGCTGAAGAAATGCCCACTTTGACGAGGTCGGTAGCAAGTGTTCCAAGGAACATTGTAAGTGTAGTCTCATCATTCAATATGAAGTCAATTGTATCTATTACTGATACATAGGCAAAACCGAGAATCGCACCATCGATAATAGCTTTTTGCAAACCAAACTTCCCTATGCCTGCTTCAATGATTTTTGGATTCATTTCTGCAAAGACCGGGGCGTTTAGCGTTTTCCTGATAGCCGCATAACCACTAATCTTTATCAGCCGTGTTCCTTTGTGATTAATAAACACCGTCGCGGTAATACCGATACTTCCAAGTTTGTAAACTATCGCTGAAGCATTAACTGCATCATCTATATTCGTTGCATAAGTTTTAACAGTATTCCCGAGAGGATTTGTTGTGGCATCTTTCCATTTCTTTTTAACGAAATCCCAGCCGTCAATAATCTTCTGGCATTCCTCCAGCGTCAGCAAGAGGAAATCATGTCTGTTACGTCTCAGCATCCCTCGCACATTGTCATCCGGAACGGTGTGGGTGTTAATCAACGTAGGATATCCCGGAGCTAACATCGTATCAGCCTGCGCGCCTGCCAGAAAAACCTGAGAAACGGCATTCGCTATCGATGTCTTTCCAGGCTCCTCAGCAGAAGCTGCTGCTCCTGCTGAACTTTTCTCGTATGTATCATCCATCATCGACGGAATAAACTTCGCCTTGCAGGGGCAGGTACTGTAGCTGTCGAGGGTTCCGGCCATTCGCCGGTTATGAATGGTATCGTTGTCGATGCCAGCGGCTATCTTGAAAAGCCCGGCATGTTTACCGCAGGTCACGCTGTCCTGTTCCCGGGCAACCGGTTTATCAAACAGAGTGTGATCCTCTGCGCCCGTGGTGATTTTCCCGCCGCAGGTCGTCTTGTCGCCCTGCACCAGGTAAAAGCCTTCTGCTGCCATATTTTTCCCTTTAGCTGAATTCTGTCCGGGTTATCCGCAAAGCACCGCACTGCTGGCCGGATCGAGCGCAATCAGACCGGACAGAAGCAAATCCATCTCGGGCTGAAGCCGTAATTTATCAGTTTCACTGCGTGTGGCTTTCATTCGCAGCAGTCTGAGGCGACGTGATTTCACTTCAAACAGCAGTGCCGGTGTCCACTGCGTGAGGGTGATCGACTGTGCGGCACTGTCGAGCTCACCCAACAAATGCAGCGCCAGTTCATTCTTACCTTTCTGCTCGGCCACACGGGCCATCAGCAAACGCAGCAGCCATTTGTCTTTTGCGGAGTCGGCGCCCGGGCGCGTCTGGAGCCAGTGGAGTGTGGCGTCCAGACCGTCAGTGTCAGCTTTCTCCAGGGCTTCCGGCTCGAGAGCCAGGATATGATTATCCGCCTCACTGACAGTACTGACCGGCTCATCCCGCCAGCCGGACATATCGTCCAGCACGCTCTGGTTTATCCAGTTCAGCGTGACCTCATCGGCAAACGGCGTACCGTCATTAAAGGCCAGGGTTTCAAGACCGGTAAGGCGACGCAGCAGTCCTTTCAGGTCGGCAGCGATGATATCAGCCAGTACATCCTGTCCCGATTTCATCAGGGCCTGGTGGATATACCACTGCAAATCCAGCCAGAGGTGATTGGCGCCACGCGAGAAGGTGCTGTCCGCCTGCTCCAGTATCTCCAGCCAGCTCTGCTGCAGGTACAGGCGTTTGAGCATGGCCCGCTGATCAGCGCGCGGCGGTTCGATGCGCGTTTTCCCTTCGGCATCCGGGGCCGGAATTGCACTCAGCGTGTCATGACGCAGGCTTTTCATCAGTCGGTGTGCGGCAAGCCAGCCATCAGGTTGCTCACGCAGATATCTGGTCAGTGTACGGGCCTGGGCCAGCAAATCCTGACCGGAGGTAATGCGACTCAGAATCGGCGCGTCAGGCTCCGTCGTGTGCGTGGAGGTCTGTGACTGTGCCTTGTTACCGGCGTTCTGTGGCACCATAGCATCCACACCACCGGCTTTGATCAGGCGAGATTCCAGCGCGCTGTACAGGGCATTCAGCTCAGGGCGTGACGCTTCCGGCTCAGTCTCCTGACTGTCGCGAATAAGCAGCAGCGCACCGGCAGTGCGCACTGCATCGTCGCGTACCACTTCCGGCCACAGTGACAGGCTGTCCAGAACACGGGAGCCTGCGAGCCACTCCAGCGCCGGTTTACGGCTCCGCTCACGCTGAGGGTGAAGCTGCGTTCCATAGCGCTGTAGCAATCCCGCCAGCAGTTCAAGCCCTTCTGCAAATCCGGTTTCCCCGTCCTGGTGCAAACGCGCCCAGCAGTAATAGGTGGCAACCCGGATATCTTTGGCAGTGCTGGTCAGCAGTTTTTCAGCAAGCGTGCAAATCAGCCCGGTATCGATACCAGAAAGCTTATTGACCTCCTCCCGGATACGCTGAAAATCGTCGTCATAGCTAGGGTCTTCTCCGGTCGGACTGGTGCCAGTTACCGGAGCAAGCCAGGGCTGCCAGTTTTCTGTGCGTGTCTGCGCCTCTTGCCGCAACTGAGAGTCTTCATCAGCCTGACAGGCGGCAACCAGATTTTGCAGTGTGCTCATTATTCGACTCCATCCATGTCACTGTTTCCGGCACTGGCCATCAGCGCCTGAGCCGTGGCTGCGCTGTCGACACTGAATATCTGATCCGGCAACGTGAATCCGCGCAGATCGAGCAGTGCCAGCGGGCCTTTTCCGAGTTGTGAGCGCAATACCCACTGCAGGGTTCGACCGTCCGGAGCGGTGAAGCTCATCATCCACTGGCTGCGGTCAAGCTGCTGGCGCTTGCCCTGGTCCAGCCAGCGAATAAAGCCCCAGGTCCCGCTGTAATCTCCGAACAGGCGGGCGCCGGCGTTGACCGTAGTCCAGGTCAGCATCGTCCCCGGCTTGTAAGTCTCTCCCGGCCAGCGGAAGCTCTGCCAGTCAGCCATCTGATTGAAGTAGTGCAACGGCTGGCCATCAATGGTCAGTTGGGTTTCGACCACCTGCGGTACAGGGCGCGCCTGCAGCTCAAAGCTGATGCCCTGGCTGCCATCGGTGAACAGAATGTCTGACAACTGGCTCAGTTGATTAATCGCCCGCAGGAAAACCGGGTTAAAGCTTAGCCCCTGGCTGTTGACCTTATCCGGTACCCACTGGCTGCCCTCTTTGTGCAGTACCCCGCTGAGCTCTGTCGTCAGGAAGCGCTCAATACGTCCGCTGTCCTTGCGCAAAAACTCAGCCAGCATTGGCAGGGAGGCATCACTTTTACTCGCCGCAAACGGGAAACGCCCGTCAAAGGCGGTGTGCCAGTTCGCCACCACTGACCGGCTCCACTTGTCATTCAGACTCGCTGCCGACGGCTGAAGCACGGTCTCCCAGGCCTGGGTCAGTGGCTGCACAAACATCGTGCTGCCAAAACCGCTCCACTCTTCGCCAAGGCTTGCCGAAATCAGACTGCCGTACTGCTGGGTGTCGGTCAGATCCACACTTTTGCCCTGGAATACGGTCTGCGCCAGGGTCTGCATCATTTCCTGAGGATCAGAGGCGCTGGCCACCTGTTGCAGACGCAGACGCACGCGGGTAATGCGGGTCAGATACGTCTGCAGGCTCAGGGAATTGTCAGCCGACATGAGATTGCTGCCTTTTTTTTTCCCCATCAGCGTCAGCAGTGGACCAAAGGTTTCATCGAGCGGCCCCTGCGGCCCTGACGCAGACTGGTCAATCGCAGGTTTGTCTTTCCCGCCTACGAGATCTTTAGCCGATTTGATGATGGAATCCGAAAGGCCTTCGCTTTGCTGACCGGTCTGCCCCTGCCAGGCGATGGTATTCATCAGAGCAATCAGTGGCGACTGACGGACATCACTCATCAGCGTCAGCTGGTCAGTCACATCAGCAATGTTGTTTGCCGGATTCCAGTGCAGGCTGTTGAGGAAGCTCAGCCAGCTGCCGGCAAAGTCGGTGAAGTAACGTTGCGTCAGACGTGCTTTCAGGGCTTCCGGCGACAGGTCTGAGGAAACCGCTTTCCAGCTGTCGCTCAACACCCAGTCAATTTCATCCCGGCGGGAATTTGCGGCCTTTTCGATAGCCTGCTGAATGCCCCCTTCCCACGCCTGGCGGGTAAACATGCCGGGCACCACTTCCTCGGTGGTGAACAGTCGCCGCGCATCGGTACCGCCGGTCATGTCTTCCAGAGACACATCTGCGAAATTACGACGCACGGATTTGAGCATGTTCTCATACAGAGTGCTTTCAGCATTACGCCGTCCAATTTGCTGCAACAACACCTGACGGCTCTGGCTCACCAGCTGCGCATCCGGCGTGATTTTCCACTGTGGCTGTTTTGGCAGTTCGGAAATGTAGAAGGCCCACAAATCCGGTGACAGGCTTTGCCACAGGCCGGTTGAAATGTCCATCCGCGTCGGCTGCACGGCTTTCATGGTCTGAGCGTAATACGCGCCATCGGCTTTATCCGGACGGGACATCATCAGCCAGGCCTTCAGTTGGTTATAGCCCGGTTTCGCCAGCTGTGCACGCTGGTCGCTGCCGGGAGCGGAGCCTGCCAGCACGCTGAGCTTCTGCGTCAGGGCGGCATTTGCCGGGTCGCGGATCAGGCGGTTGTTCGCCACGCCGTACCAGGGCAGCATCGCATCGAGCAGTTGCTGGTTATGGTCCAGACCGAAGCGCTGATACCATGGCGCGCCTTCCTGAATTCGGTGCTGCAGGCGGCCGGCGTCATTACGCAGCGTATGCAGAGCCGTCAGCTGATAATCCGATACGGAGGGATGCTCCACCAGAGCATGCGCCTGCTGCGCCACAGAGACAATCTGCAGGCGGTTGACCGCAAACGACAGCAGCGTCCCCGCCCCCCAGACACCGATAATGGCCATCAGCGTCCAGGCCAGCGTCTGTTCCCACGCCATACCGACACGGCGGCCACGCACGCGGGTACAGTCATCCACAATACCCTGCCAGGTTACCGGCAGGGTCAGCGCATGGCGTTGTGATTCCGGGATATATTTCTCAGCGTCGGCAGGTGCAGCACTGGCTGTTTCTCCTGCGGTAGCGGCGGGTTTATTCTCCGGCAGGCTGAACATCAGGCCTCGCAGCGGAACGCGCTGCTGAGAGGCGGCCAGCCATGGCTCCAGTTGCTGAGCCCAGCGGGCGATGCCGCCGTCTTTAAGGTGCTGGCCCAGGCGCAGCAGGAAGTCGTGGCCATTGTTCTCAGCGACCTGACTCACGCCCTGCGTTCGCAGGGCCGGCAGCATCAGCTCAAGCTGGCGGGTAATATCGTCGGGCTTAGCACGCAGTGGGAAACTGGCCCCGACCGGCTGCTCAGTACGTTTTGCCTGCGACCAGGTGCTGTCGCACAGCTGCCACAGCCAGACCGGGGCGGAATAACGGAGCAGTTCGCTGATTTTTTCCAGTCCGCGTAAATCGTTGTCGCTGATTTGTGGGGTCAGATTAAGCGACTGCGGCATGACGCGGACAATACCGTCCAGTGGACGCCCGCGACGCAGTTTACGCAGCGCGGCGTATTTTTCCTTATCGGGCTCAGCAGTCAGACTGCCGCCGTAAATCAGAACGGTACGGTTACCTTCAAGCCACTGGTTTTCCTGCAGGCCAGGTACCAGTAGTTCGATTGCCGCCTCATCGCCAGTGATTAACAGCAGACGGGTTTTACGACGCCAGTAAAGGCCAATACGGGAGCGGAGATGTCCCCGGATCTTGTTACACATTACCACCGCAGGGTGAACAGGCGCTTTATCATTTTCCCGCTTCTTTTTCTCATCATCACCGTTGGTGTTGTCGACAAGCTTATTAAACTCCTGTTTGCCGGCATTGCGTACCGCCGCCACAAGCACTACGGAAACGATAAGGGCGCAGCCTGAAATACATCCGCCGGCAATAAGCCAGTAAATTTGCTGCTGACTTCCGTCTTCAATCCCGGCTATATCCGGATGCTTCCAGACCATGAAAGTCATAACGGCTAACAGCAAAAAGAAAATCAATGCGACAGCAAGATAGCGGCCTTCCGTAGTCTTCGGTGCTAAAGGTAGCTTCACGGATCCATCTCCTGTCGGGAAGCAATCGGGGTAATGAGCGTGCTCCACAGCACATTCTGTGTGGTATCACCGCAGATAATCATCTGTGGTAACTGAGTTTGTCGGGCGATTTCGGTGGCGGCAGCGATAGCCAGCCAGGGGGCCGCGGCACCGGCATGTCCCATAGATGTATCGAGCGAAATGACGGCTTCGTCCTCTACAGACTGCGCAGGGTGCGCATTCTGGCACGCAATAACTTCTGCACGCTGCTCACCTGTCAGCCCGGCAAGCCATAAATTTTTGACGATATTTTCTTTGAGCGGGACGTTATAGGCAGCCATGTTCATCCCCTCCCTAAGCTCTCCGGTTGGAGCAGCATCTGGCCGGTGGAGCAACGCGAGAGGTTCGAGTGCCTCCTGGGTCAGACGGTTGCCAAGAAGCAGAGTAACGGCTGCTTCAGCAGTATTGTTTGAAACAACCGGATCAATCTGGAGGCCAACAATCAACAACATCGCATCATCTTTGATGCGGTGATCCAGCCAGTGGTTGACTACCCCCGGCCCATTGCTGTCTGTGTATTCAAGCGCGCAGGTTATGCCACTCTCCTGCCAGGCTTCCTGCCAGATATTTCTGACAGCAGAGAATGGCAGAGATGACGAGACATCAAGGATGACAACAAGCGAAGCGTTCTCAGGAAACTGGCGAACTGGAAGATCGGCAATCAGCTCTAAAAACAGACGTGAGATAACTAATCCAGGAGTATCTTCTGGTTCTGCCGTAATACGGCTCAGCCTCCTGCTTTTTTCGCCTTTCCAGTCCGACTGCGAAATGATAATGCTGTGATTATTGAGCATATCATCAGCAACAGAAAGCTGTTCGTCTTCCTGATGGGCTGTAATAAATGTCGTATTCAATACCTGAAGTGCACGACGAGCCCTACGGGTCTCACTTAGGATCCATTGCTCCCGACGCCGGTCAAAACCATTCGCTTTACTGTCCTGTAATGACCAGGCCCACATGCGAATTGTGAAACACACAATCCACACAACTAATGGTGTGCCAATGGCCAACATCCAAAAGTGACTGTTATCGATGTATCGTCCGAATATCCGCATAAAGATCACGCTGATGACCAGCATCGCCACCAATACGGCAAGCCAACGGGATATTTTAGGTGGAACTTGCCGGGGATAACATTTCGGAAGATCTTTCAGGGAATACGACATTCACACGCTCATGCTTTAAAATTTCCAAATTTTAACTAAGGCTAGTCACCATCAAATGAAATACTCTCAAGCAACTTCATCGAATTAATGCGGATTGACTCTCCTTTACAATCTATAAGCTCCTTAACATCAAGATATTTATTTCCTGATGCTATAAGCACGCCTACATGATCACTAGTTAGAGAAATACCTCCAGCACCAGAGAGTAATGAATCATCCCAATTTTCTATTTTGCACGAGTAGTCCGTATTTAATTTGTCATCGTGAACAATTACAGATCCAGCTTTATCCTTATCAAAATGAATACTTACACCATCAGTATCAATTGTGTTGTAATATCCCGCCCAAGAACTAAAAGCCGTAGCACCAAGCATCATAAACAAAATGAGTTGGTTTTAAACTTCATCATCAATCACCTCTCTTGCTTTTTTAGTAGCTATTTTCCTTTCTGCAATACCTTTATCTGCAACATTTATACCTTTAGTTACTTTCAAAAACCTTTATGCAAGGAAAAGTTAGATTGCAAGGGGAACTTTTATTTAAAGCCTTGTTATTATAATGTTTTTACTTTCTTACCAGATTTAGACAACTGATACACTTCTTCAATTAAATACTTATTTTTCTTCAAAACCAAATGATACTCAAAATAGTCCAAATCAGCATCTGTCTCTCCAAATCTAGATGGCACCTCTGTTTTAATTGTAACGCCATGATTATCCTTTTCAGTGCTGACTATTTTTTCCCCATCAGCAATATGCAAAGAGTATTGCCCATATATGTCATAACCAATTCTGTCAGAAGATTGCGTGCAATATTTATTTAGTAGTTTAATGTACTCATCCTTCGTTTTAAATCCAGTGTCTTCACTTAAATTTTGTGTAGCTTCGTCATTCCACTGCTCATAGTCACTTATAAAATTAGTGACTGTTTGTTGGGGAGACAACTTTGCATTTGAACTCATTGCAAAAGCTGAGAAGGTCATCGACACAAATAGCATAACCAGTAATTTTAAAAACTTCATAACTTATTCCTCAATGGCAAAATAGTCGGATTCTTGTTCTGTAGAATCGTTAAGCGCATACCAGGCATGCTTGAATGCAGGCCACCTGACGTCCTCAAACGCCATTCTCCCTGGATTTATTCTCCGAGTAACCTCTTCAGCATTATTATAAGTCGCCCCCTTATCAGCCCAAAAGTTTATTCCTAATTTTCCGGAGCCCACTAGTCGTCCATTGCGACTTATATACTTTTGCTTACTGGACCAATAATAGCCACCTGCATCAAATGCGAAAAATGCATCTTCTACGATTAATTCATTATGAGGTTCTATAGTGAAATAATTAGAACCTGAACCTTGACGATATGCACTGTAATGACCATAGTTAGTCCTTCCAGTTAGATGAATAGATCCCCGACCTTTAAACCGAGCACCATCACCAGCCTGTATATTTCCTAACTTATTGCCCTGATCCGTACCTGGATCATAGTGCGTAGCAAAGTAGTTCGCAGAACCTAATTCGACTAAGCTATCGAACCGCCCGGTTTCAGCCGCCATCTGTCCGAAGAAGTGTGAAATCCTTATTGGTGTGTTAATACCATATTTATTTAGTATTTTGGGGAGTGCCTCATTTATGGACGCTGGACGTTTAACATCCCCAGCGCTATTCGTGCCCTCTTCTGTTAAACGTGTTGTGAGTTCATCAATGGATAATGGGTGTCGGCGGTCATAAACAGTCACAGGTGATTTTTGATACTTTCGGACTAATTTAATAATGTCATTCATGCCAAGCCAACCACAAAGTCGCATGTGTTTGATAAAATACACAGGATTAAAATGCCATAACCTTCCGCTGCTCAATACTCCAGAGTCAAAACACAATGCTTCTGCATGAGCTTTAAATTTTGCGTAATCTTCATCCGTCATCGGATCATGCTCTTCACTACCCGTTTTCAGCCACGAAAAACGGGTGTCGATCGTACTTCTTTCCCATTCAAACGGGAAATGGCAGATTAGCTTCCCACACTGGTTATCGAACTCACCATCTTCCTGAAGTTTTTTAATAGCGGCTGAATTACACTGGCTTTCGCTGTCACTATCGTCATCAACCAACTGCCAGCCCGTCCAGTGAGGGAAATCAGCGTCACTAAACTTTTTGATGCCAGGATCCGCAAGATTTACCACTCCCTTTCCGCCAGGATAATTGACCGTCATCCATAATGGCGCATCTGCCGGTACCAGTGTTTCATGGTCTGTATTGATCACCCGCCCAAAGCGAAGTAATTCAAACCCGGCACTCGGGCTTTCCTTATAATTCCGCATCGCGGTTTTATAGAGATTGTATTCGTAGTCTTTGCCATCAGCATTCACCAGTGGCTCGCCCAGTAGATCATATTTCCCGTCAACCTGCGTATTTTTCTGCCGCGTTACCATCATGCAGTTGCCCTGGGCCAGAGTCATGCTGACATACAGAGGTGCATTGCTCGTATAGAGTTCGGAAAGTCCGCTGATAGAAGTGCTGTTATCTGCAGGTGCCTTGTCATAAAACTTTGTCTGCGGTGGCAGATAAAAGTGAATATCACCGTAAACTGCATCGGTGCGGCCATTCTTCGAAATATCCAGCTCTCCTGTTTTCCTGCCCGTGAGCTTGCTGATATTGTCGTCATCGCAGAAAACCTGGAAGTGGAACGCATTCACTCCATCCACCACCCCGGGAGTACCCAACGGATCTTTACGATAAACTTTCTCACCTTCCTTAACAGTTTCAGCCAGCGACTTCAGGTGCATGTAGAGGGAGTAGAAAGCCACTTTTGCTTCATCACCGCTACCGATCTCGGTTTCATGCTTTATCAGCACATAACCATCATCACTCCCCTTTGTATTGGGTTTATCGGCGTTGATGTTAAATGGTGCCTGATCGCGCTTGTCTGAGCTTTTGCGGAGTGAAACGACGGTACCATCAGCTATCGCCCGCACGCTCTCAGCAGGTCTCCCTTCGTCAGTCTGACGTATATGTATTCCGCCATGCCACGAACCATAACCGTTAACCGGATACCCACGGCGGTCAACTACGGTCATGACTCTTTCAATCCAGGCCGCATCAGTTTCATGGGCATCTTTCGCTTTCAGAAGCGGTGGGCTGATAATCATAAACTGACTCCTTGTCAGGAAAAGCTGAATTTACTGGAAGGTTCTGTGGTTTCAGGAGCCACATTCGGGAAGTCTTCTGGCTTATTGGCCTTTTCTTTTCGCCCGTAATGCCCGGCTTTAGTCCGGTACTCCCCCTGTGTGGCAGATTCAATGCCATGGGCATCAAGGGTGATATAGCTTCCACCCCCGTTGATCGTGACCTGCTTCCTGGCAATAATCTCGATACGATCTTCGGTACTGACGACGCTGATTTCTCCACGAGCGATGAGCTCCATCAGGTCATTCTGTGCCTGGATCCTCACCGGCCCCTGGTTCGCGATGAGCTTGATCCCCAGCTTGCGGACAAACACGCTCAGGGCATTACCCACCCCGACGAACAGATTTTTCACCACGCTGACATCGGCATTTTTACCGGCCGTAGCTATCAGGTTCTGCCCGGCTGATACCTGCAGATGTTGCCCGCTGGTCAGTGCCATTCCATCCGGCGCGCTGAGCAGCAGCACTGATTTTTTAAGGTCTGTCAGCTGCTGTTCCAGCAGCATGATTTGCGCCTGGAGATCGGCCGGGTTCGCGGTCGCCTTCTGCGCGTCACCGGAGATGGACGTCATCTGCTCCCTGGCATCACCCAGATTGCTGACCGCCGGCTGCATTTCCAGCATCTGGCCCTGTGCTTTCGTCTGGCCATCAGCGCTGATGAACAGCCCTTTCTGCGCCCGTATCGCGCCCCAGCTGTCCGTCCTGAGTTCAAACCCCTCGCCGCGCTGTTGTTTCTCGCTGTCGACCAGGTGCCCGAGGTTCAGCTGGCTCTTGCCGCCGTACTCCGTCGACACTTTGATATGCTCTTTTCCGCGCTCGTCATCGAGGCGGATTTTGTTGTTTGCCGGGGTACGCAGGACGTTGCGTTTGTAGTTACGGATGGTGACGTGGTCGCCGTGGGCTGAATCGTGCAGCACGCCGGCAATGTACGGCCGGTCCGGATTACCGTCCTCAAAGCCAATCGCCACTTCGGTGCCCGCCAGCAGCGGAAGGTGCAGACCGTAAGTGTCGCCGGCATACGGGCGGGACTGACGCACCCAAAGGCTCTCGAATCCGGTCTCCCAGTTGTCCCGGTCGAACAGCATGTTGACGCGATAGCGACCGTCTTTATCGATGTGGCCGTAGGTGTCGTTTTCGGTGGTGCTGGTGACGCGTGCCGGCAATGTACCTGCCATCACGGGGCGTGAGCCGGGCTCAGGGCGGAAACTAAAATCAGTGCTGTCCGGGATGCCGTCGAAGTTGACGCCAAAGTCTTCATCACGGCGCGCATGGCTGTGCATCGCCGTGACGACCACGCCCTGAGCGAACACGTCTGCCACTTCGTATCCGCCAGTGACGTTCAGTACCTGACCCGGAGAGAGGGTCGGGCAGCTGGTGATGCCCTGCGTCCGGGTCTGGCCATTCAGATAACGCTCATGACGAATGCGGGCAAAAAAGGCTCCGGACTCCGGGGCCGGATTGCGGTCGTATGCATTACCCCGGGTAAGGTAGTTGTCTCCCCAGTGGTAGGCATCGCCACAGGTGGTGCTGTCGCCCTGCGTCGCATCCACCTGGGTGTTCATGTCATCCGTGGCCTGACGGTAGTTGTAATCACGGGTGCTGACCTGCTTCTGCACCACGTTATGATGGCTCTCCATGCCCCAGACCGAGTCTACCCCTTCCGAATGCTGTCCTGATGGCGGAACCGAGGGCAGCGTCAGGCCTTTTTCATACCCCTGCTGACCGTCGTAAAACTCCACCACGTCGATGTTCAGGCGCGTATCAGTGGTAAAGCGGAACCAGATACCCACCTCACCCAACAGGCGGGTAATAAAGTGCAGGTCATCCTCGCCGTACTGCATCACCTGTTCACGACGCGGGTACTCTTTTGAGAGTGAGAACAGAAAATCCTGACCGCGCATGTTGTGACGCTCGCGCAGAATTTTTTCAACGATTTGTGGGACCGACATGTCCTGATAAATGGCGTTCTGGTGCGAACGATCGAGCAGCGCCATGCGTGGCTGCAGCGTAAGGGCATAATGGGTTTCATCTTTTGAGGTGTTGAGACGTTCAAAGCCGCTCACCATTCCCTGAAGAGTTCGCACGGCCTGCTGCATTTTGATGCCGTAACCCTGGTCCACCGAGGCCTGCAGCGTCAGAGAGGCTGCTTTCATCAGCATCATTTCTTTGCTTATGGCATGGTCAGAGCTTGTGAATTCAATACGATAGCTGAATGGCGTGCTCAGGGCTTCATCGCCTTCAAACGCCAGTACATCGAGCTCTGCGTCACATCCCTTCACTGCCAACTGGTGATGGTTGTGGCTGAATCTGATCGGGGGATTGTTGCTCATGCGTGCACTCCTTGTGTGCGGTCAAACTCCAGCCCGATACCCTCTTCCTCACTCCAGCTAAGGCATAGCGACTGTGGTTTCTGTTTCGCAGCCATGTGGGTCAGCAGCTGTTGACTCAGCACCGGCAGAATTTGTTGATTGAGCAGACTGTCGACGTTACGTGCACCGGTGTCCGGCAGCAGGCAGGCGACAGTCAGCGCGTCATACAGGCTTTCATCAATGTGCGTGCTGAGGCCGTAGTGGCGATGTAAGCGCTTGCTGACCTGCGCGAGTTTCATCTCCACGATGGTACGCATGGCTGCTTCTGCCAGTGGGCGGTAAATTACGGTCTGGAAACGGGCCAGCAGCGCCGGCTGGAAGTGGTCACGCAATATCGGACGCAGCAGTTCGTGCAGATCTGCCTCGGTGGCTTCCGGCTGCTCATCAAGCAACTGCATCAGGTGGTCGCTGCCGAGGTTCGAGGTCATTAGAATAACGGTGTTACGGAAGTCAATTTCACGCCCTTCGCCGTCGCGCATAAAGCCGCGGTCAAAGACCTGATAGAACAGGTTCATCACGTCGCGGTGAGCTTTCTCCACTTCATCCAGCAGCACAACGCTGTACGGGCGCTTGCGCACCGCTTCGGTAAGAATGCCGCCCTGACCGTAACCGACGTAACCCGGCGGGGAGCCTTTCAGCTGGGAGACAGTGTGCGGCTCCTGATATTCAGACAGGTTGATGGTGATGAGCGATGTCTCACCGCCATACAGCACGTCCGCCAGCGCCCGCGCGGTTTCGGTTTTGCCGACACCACTCGGCCCGACCAGCAGGAATACGCCCTGCGGCCCACTCTCTGACGTCAGCCCGGTCTTCGCGGCGCGCAGTCGCCGGGCAATCGCAGCGAGCGCCACATCCTGCCCGACCACACGTTTACCGATTTCGTTTTCCAGAGCCAGTAGTTCGGTCTGCTCATCCTTCATCAGCGATGACAGCGGCACGCCAGTCCAGTCGGCAATGACATTAGCCACGGTGCGCACGTCCACATCCATCGTCAGTAACGGATGGCAGCGCTGTATGCCATTCAGTTCCTGCTGCAGCGCGCGCACCTCGCTCTGGCGGGAGATATCCTTACGGCATGCCAGCAGTTGTTGAGTTAGTTTGCGCTCCTGGACGTACCGGGTTTCAAGCTCGTCGAGAGCAGCGATATGCTCGTTCTCTTCCTGCTCAATGGTAATCAGGCGTTCACCGTGGCTCTGATTGCCGACGGCAATATCTTCCCGCAGCGCCTGCTTCTCCATTTCAAGCGAGGCCATCTGTGAGCGAATACGAATCAGTGGTTCCGGCACGGTGTCCAGGCTCATACGCACGCGGGCGCTCGCAGTGTCGAGTAAATCGACCGCCTTGTCCGGCAACTGACGGCCTGTGAGATAACGCCGGGACAGCGTGACGGCAGCACGTACCGCATCATCGGTGATATGTACGTTGTGGTGTTCGGCATAGCGGGATTTGAGGCCACGCAGCATCAGACACGCGGTGTCGTCATCCGGCTCGTCCACCTTGATCATCTGGAAGCGGCGCTCCAGCGCGGCATCGCGCTCGAAGTATTGTTTGTATTCGGACCAGGTGGTGGCGGCAATAGTACGCAGTTCACCTCGTGCCAGCGCCGGTTTAAGCAGGTTGGCCGCATCTGCCCCACCCGCCTGATTACCGGCACCGATAAGGGTGTGGGCTTCGTCGATAAACAACAAAATGGGTACTGGTGACTGCTGTACCGCGTCGATAACGTTTTTCAGGCGCTGTTCGAACTCGCCTTTCACGCCTGCCCCCGCCTGTAACAGACCGAGATCTAGCGTGCGCAGAATGACCGGTTTGAGGGATTCCGGTACGTTGCCCTCAGCGATACGTATTGCAAGACCTTCCACCAGCGCGGTTTTCCCCACGCCCGGCTCACCGACCAGAATCGGGTTGTTTTTGCGACGACGGGAGAGAATGTCCACCATCTGGCGAATTTCGCTATCACGGCCAAACACCGGGTCAATCTTGCCCTCTTTGGCTTTGGCAGTAACATCCAGGGTGAATTTATCCAGCGCCTTCTGCAGCGCTGGATTCAGTTCGCCCTCTTTCAGCTCAGTCCCGACAGGACGGCCGACAAACGCCACGTCCCCGCCATGATTCTGGGCCAGTTCCGCTTCGCATTGCACGTCCGGGCGTTCGTCCGACTGCGTGTCCAGCAGATGACGCAGACGCTTCAGCTGGCTCTGACCGAGCGTCAGCAGTGGCCACAGACCATCGCAGCGCGCCAGTTCAGGCTTATCGACCAGCACCATCAGCAAATGCACACTGCGGATGTGCTCTTCACCGTTAAGCGAGGCAATTAACCAGGCTTCCTGCATCAGCGTCTGAAGCGTGTCAGACAGCTGTGGGCGGCTGCGCACCGAGCGCGGTCGATTATCCAGCCAGCCGAGTAAATCCTGCCAGAGGTTATCCATATCCCACTCGTAACGGCGCGCCAGCACTGTCAGATCCCCCTCTCCCTGCTCCAGCAGTTTCAGTAGCCAGTGCTCCGGCAAAATTTCCGCATGGGCACGGGTCTGGCACAGAGACGCCGCGCCTTCCAGTGCACGGGCACAGTACGGGTTCAGACGACGTAACAGGATGGCTGGATTTTCCATTTTTTTCTCTCTTGATGGCTTCCGGGCACGCTACCGCCCTTCGCTTTTTCCCATTCCGGGAACCAAAGCGCATACGGTCGGGCTGGCAGATTGTGAGGTTCTTTGCTCAACACCCGTCATGACAGACTTTCAGCAAAAAAGCGGACAGAGAAGCTCTGTCCGCACTGGCTTACGCGGTGGCGCGTTCGTTCCAGGAGTCGGAATGGATGATGTTGCCGTCTTTGTAGGTCCAGGTGATTTTTTCGTAACGCAGTTCAATCTGCTCAAGGTGGTTGTGCTTCTCGAAAGCCGGGTTTTTGATGTCGTGCATCACCGGATTGACTTTCACGACCTTCACGTTCTCAAGCTTCGTGTTGAAGTACTCCACTTCCTGGCCCGCGTCGTTGATTTTGTACCACCTGAATTCCGCAGACTTGAGGGTCTGACCCGTGGTCACGGCCTTGTACAGGTACGGGCTGGACGAGTCGATTTCCTTGGTGAACAGGAACGGCGTGTGGATGCGCGTACCGGTCAGCTTGCCGGTGTTGTTGTCGGTCGGGATATACAGGTTATGCTCCTGTGCCACCACTTCGATGCTGCCTTCACGATCCTGAACGTCCACAGACCCTTTAATGTCCGCGCCGCCGTCGTCTTTCAGCCAGAGATAAACAGGAATTGCCATGGAATTACTCTCCATTGTGTAGTGATGCGTCATCATCCTGAGATGACGCCTGGGTGTGGTCCGGTATCTGACAGGCCTCTGCCTGCGGTACCAGACTGATTTCGACACGACGGTTAAGCGCCCGGCCCTCCGGCGTGTCATTGGTCGCGATCGGACGGCTTGCGCCATAGCCCTGCACCGCAAAACAGCTTTCCGGCACGTCGCCCGTATCACGCATCCAGCCGCGTACCGCTTCGGCACGTTTCAGGGACAGCGTCTGGTTCAGTTGGGGATTACCGGTGTTGTCTGTATGGCCGGCGATGACAATCAGCCAACCCGGCTTCGCCTTGATGTCTACCAGTGAATGGACCAGCATTCTGGTGGAGCCGGTTTTCAGATCCGATCTGCCCGAGTCGAACAGCGACATACTGTTGAGGCGCACAATTTTCGGTACCGGTATGGCTTGTGGCTGTGGTTCGGACGGTGGCGGCGGAGACATATATGAGCGAATTGCATCCAGCACAGGCATTCGCAGACGCTCGCCCCGATACAGACCGAGACTTATACGGAGTGGCACGCCATTGCGCGCCCAATTGTCCAGCTCTGCCGCATCGTCACGCAGAACGGCAACAGCATCGGCTTTTGGTGCGAAGTCGTGCATCGGGATTTGGTCATAGCGAGCTATATCAAAGCTCACGCGTTGCAGAAGCTGGCGATTGTTCCAGCCACTGCTGAGCAGCGACGCTATCGCCGCCAGCGTGAAAATCCCGAGCGCACAACGCCACGCACGACCTCGCGGCGTCAGGCCTTTCCCTTCTGGCAGTAGCGGCAGGATAAAATCTGGCAAAGATGAAAGCACCGTACTGTCGGTTCCTGCTGGCTGCCAGCCCGCCACCTGCTGCATCGCGGTGTGACGGCAAAGCCACGCCGTCCAGGCCGACGTGGCCAGGCTTCCGACCAGAACAGGTCCCATTCCCCACAGCACCGCGGTAGGTGCAATGACAGGCACATCGGGATTCTCATCCATAAAGACAGACTGGACGTGCTGATGGAACCAGTTCATCAGGCTGTTCATCACCACCTGTTGCTGCATCGCAGACGTTCCGCCGCTGGTGACCCATGCCGTGACTGAGCAGGGTGCTGAAGACTGACGCCAGACGCTCACCCCTTCACCCGGAATGGCCGCCTGCCAGATTGGGTTACTCACTACCGCGCTGCCGATCTGTCCCTTCAAAATCAGTGGCACTGAATGACCGGTAGTTTTACGCAGTTGGCTAATTTGCCAGCGCAGGACCAGCAGGCGACGGTGCAAAGCGTCGTTGTCCGCATGTTTCTGCGGACAGACACTGACCATCACCGACAGTTGACGTCCCCAGTCAGGACGCAACCTCAGTACCTCACGGGCCACCAGCTCCAGATCCTGACGATCCGCTACGCGAATCCAGCATCCCTGGCTGACAGTGAGCACTGGTGACGGATGTGGCCAGCTCAACGGCAGGTCGCCCCAGACCAGCACCACGGGCTGACAATAAGTGGCTTCCGGGAGATCATCCAGATGCAGGGTGACACCAGGCGCAGTACGACGACTGACGACATACCAGGTCGCCATGATAAGCCCCAGCAGCACCAGCAGAACGAACACAGATATCCATCTGGTTACAGGCAGGAAATACAGGCAGACCACTGCGCTCAGCAGAGCGGTCCACAGCACAAGCCCACGCTGTTGTGCAGGACTCATTTCACCGCTCCCGGCAACAGGGTATGCAGCGTCTGATCCAGCCAGTGATCCAGTCCCCACCAAAGTGCAGCCACTACGACCACACTCAGGCCAATACGTACAGGCCATGAGGCCAGCCAGCCGCCCATTCGCCGACCGCGATGACTTTCTGCAAGCACTGGGTGGTTTTGTGGGTAGCTGAAGGGCGTGACGTCATCACTGAGTGCGCAGACAAGCTTCTGGCGCTCCGGGTCATTCAGTGAACGATAACTGCCCAGGAATCCCAGCATCATGACTCGCTGGAAGCAGGTCACAACAGCCTGGTCAGGAGCGGGCTCACGAAGCACATCGCGCATCCGGTCACACAGCGTGTCGCCAGCATCCATGGTGCCAAGAAAATGCCCTTGCAGGGGAATGTCATACCACTGCACGCAGGCATCATCTTCTACCCCGCGGCCTTTCACCGCCTCATCAAGCAAGGCGCACTGGGCGGTGAGGATATGCTGACAACTGACCTCACTCAGTTCGCTGTCTTTTAGCTCGCGCTGCACACGCTCGACATCAGCAATGCAGTGTTCCCACAGCCTGCGTCCTTCTCCGTCCTGGAAAACCGGGCCGTAGCGCAGACTGATAACCTGCAGCCAGGTGTTTTGCAGAAGCGCATCAATATCAATGGTCGCGGTGTTGCCGCGTTTACGCTCAGTCATGTCCTCAGCACCGCAAAGAGTTCAAGTTCAGGCTCGCCGAGCATCCCCGGCACGTAAAACATACAGATGCCGCTCTGGAGCATGTCGATGGCCAGAGGGTGAGAAACATCCAGGCTGAAATACTGGTTTTCCAGGCGCAGTGGAATGGCTGCCGGTACATGACGCAGCGGCACCAGAGGAACGCCCACGCGCGATGAATTGACGATACTTCTGACATGATCGGGACTGCCGACCTTGCACTGACGCGGAACCTGCTCCTGCAACCGTGCCGCTGACAGAGGTGAGCGCACAGAGAGATAGTAGTCAGCCCCTTCGCGCAGACGAGGATCATGAAGACGAGCCTGCCAGAAGTGGAGTCGCGCATCATGCTCAAGCTCAATCGCCACCACCCGCGACGGCAGACTGGCTTCCAGCAGGTCGCCCAGTAAGTCAAACAACGGCGGGAAGACGTTGTTCAACTGCTCGTGCTGCCAGGCGGGTATTGCACTTACCTGATGCTCAAGCGAGAAGGTCAGCAGACTGCCCGCGAGCCGTGCCAGCTCGGGATACAGGCGCTCAGGCGGGCTTTGTGGGTGGCGCTGAAACTGTCCGAGCACTGGCTCGGCGCTGTTCAGGGCATTCAGCAGCCAAAAAAGAGACACATCGGCCACGGCAAAATCGGCCATCCGCTCATTGCTTTCACGACGCATGGCCATCAGACGGCTCAGCCTGGCCCGCAACTGCGTCATCAGTTGCTCCAGTTGGGTCAGCAGCCAGCGGCTACCCTGCAGGGTCAAAAGTGGTGGAATAAACGTCTCATCAGGTTGCCACATCCCCTGTGAATCCTGCTGCAGGCGGACAACCGGACAGGTCAGGTAATCGCTGTTGTTCTGGTGAGCAAACCGCAGCGTCAGTTCGGGTTGCATCACCGCAATCTGGCGGATATCGTCTCCGAACGTGTTGCGGACATCACGCCAGTGCTGGCGATATCGCACCGGACGTTCAGCCACTTCGTCGGGTTTCAGACAGTTGCCGCCATTCGCCCGCAGTAACGGAAGCGCCAGAAGTACCACTACTTCATGCGAAACATGTTCAAGCGACAGCACGGGTGGCAGCGCATCTGCATTGTCTGTATCGATCAGCGTCCCGTCCTGAAAACGAATATGGAGATGACGGGCCTGCAGGCGGCCCAGCTTCAGCATTTCCTGTTCGAAAGCGGCATGTATCACGCCCCAGGGCTGTGATAATCCCATCCGGGCGATAGCTTCTGCAGACCAGGCCGCATACGCGACCTGCTGCTGGAAGTGCTGGGGAGAGATCATGATGCCCCTGCCCCACAACGGTTGTTCCGTTTTCATCGGCTTCCTGCCTTACGTTACGACTTGGCCTTCGGCATCTGGGAAACCAGTGACAGGTTGACGTCCATCCCTTCGACCTGGAAGTGCGGCACGGCATACAGCTTCACGCGGAAGAAGCCCGGATTGTCCTCAATATCTTCCACCACCACTTTCGCGTCGCGCAGCGGGTGAGAAGCCTGCAGCTCGTCGCCGGGATCGGTCATCTCCGTGACCAGACTGCGCACCCAGGTGTTCAGCTCAAGTTCCAGCAGACGACGATCTTTGGTGGTCCCGATATTTTCACGCTGGATCAGCTTCAGGTAGTGAGCGATCCGCGACAGCAGGAAGATGTACGGCAGACGGGCATTGATACGGCTGTTGGCGGTTGCATCCGCGGTGTCGTACAGTGCCGGTTTCTGGGTGGAGTTCGCGCTGAAGAAACAGGAGTAATCTCTGTTTTTATAGTAACTCAGAGGAATAAAGCCCAGGTTCGCAAACTCAAATTCGCGGGTTTCCGGGATCATCACCTCTGACGGGATCTTCACCTGGTTGCCGGTGCCCAGATCGTACAGATGGATAGGCAGGTCCTGAACAGCACCACCGGCCTGCGGGCCACGAATCTGCACGCACCAACCGTTGTTGATAAAGCTGCGTACCATATTGGCGGCAAACGCAAATGAGGCGTTGGTCCACAGGTATTTGTTGTGATCCGGGCCTTTCACCTCTTCCACATAGTTGAAGCTGCGTACCGGCGTGGTATCCGGACCATACGGCAGGCGGCCCAGTACACGCGGCATCACCAGACCGATATAGCGCGAATCATCCGTTTCGCGGAAAGATTTCCACTTGATGTACTCCGCACGATCAAAGTAGTTGCCGATATCCCTGATAGCCGCCACGTCCTCCATTGACTCTTTGAGGAAGAATTTCGGGCCGGCAGAGCCGATAAACGGCATATGCGCCGCTGCAGAAACTTTTGAAATATTGCGCAACAGGGCAACATCCTGCGCAGAAGCATCAAATTCATAGGCGGAAATCAGCGCGGCAATCGGTTCGCCACCCGGCGTGTCATATTCATCAATGTAGGTGTGTTTATACAGGCCGCTCTGGATAATTTCCGGGCTGTCTTCGAAGTCCTGACGCAGATCTTCTTTAGCCATATCCAGCAGTTCGACTTTCACGTTCTGACGGAAGTCGGTTTTGTCGACAAGGGATTTCACGCCGCGCCACAGGCTTTCTACCGCCTGAAAGTCCTCATGGTGCATAACGGCATCAAGCTGGCGACTAATCTGGTGGTCCAGCTCCGCGATATGATGATCAATCAGGTTTCTGTCGAGTTTCTCCACTTTTGAGCCCGATTTTGTCAGGCATTCCAGAAACACCTGCATCCCGGCCGTCAGACGCTCATCGGCTGTCGCATCCGACATCGCCTGTGCATCCTGCCAGATGTCCAGTGCACTCAACTCGGACACCGGGTTCAGATTGATTTTTTCAAACAGTGACGCATAAACCCCGGCAGCAGGACGCTCCAGCACCACACTCTCGCCACCTGCGGCATTTTCATTTTTTACAGACATCAGCATCTTCCTTATTAATCCGTTATTAATCCGTTAAAGCACCGTGAGCCTATGGCTGTTTCGGGGCCAGCGCAGACAACTCAGACCGGAGTTCGGCGCTTAATGCCGGATCGAGCAGGATTTTTTCCAGCTCTTTTCGGAATGCCTGGTTGTCCAGCAGGTTGGCCTTTAAATCACGAAGTAAATTGCGCATGGAAAGCATGGCTTTGAGCTGAGGTATTTGTCGGGAGACCTGCTCCGGCGAGAAATCCTTCATGCTCTGAAAGGTCAGACGGATATTTTCTTCGCTACCGTCACCAGCAAGCGTGTTTTTAACGGTAAGACTGACTTTCGGGGAATATTCGGAAAGCACAGCGTCGAAATTATTTTTGTTCAGATTAACTTTTTTTCGCTCAGATAACGGTGCTGTCTCCTGCCCATGGCTGAAATCGCCCGCAACCAGCAATTTCAGAGGGAGCTCGGTTTTCTTGCTCGCGCCGCCGGTATGCAGATCAAGTTTCAGATTAATACGTGCTTTGGGTATTTCGGACTGAAAGGAAGAATTAGACATAGCTGTCCCTGTTCTATGAAGTTATAGAAGCGGTCACTGCCAGCGAGAAATTAAAAAAAAAGCAAACCCTTTATTAGCACTATCCCGGTTCCCGTCATCTGACAGGAATCAAAACCCCGGGATGTAAAGCGGGCGCATTCCATTCACCAGCACGTCGACACGGTATTTTTCAGGTACTTTTCAGAAATAAAAAAACGTCCAGAAAGTACCTGGAGACGGAGTTTATGAACGTTTCATGCATGACAGGAAATAAAAATATGTAACTAAAGGTTACAGAGATATTCTTTAACAATATTTTATCATATTTATGATTTATATGATTTTTATTTAAAAACCCCTTCAGAGCTTATGGAATAAGGATGTTCAGTAAGTGATCAATGTATTTCAGAGCATGACATGTGCAAAATCCCACCAGTCACATGAGAACGTTAATTTTTCATTGTTAAAAAAATAACTTTCAGGAAGCGAGTGTGAAAAGGGGGAATAGGACGAGACCGTCATGTCAGCATAATTTCTTTTATTGACGTAAATCAATTCTGGTTATTTTCGCTTAAAAAAAACTGAAATCAATGTATGTCACCTGTCTGTATAAACGTATTTCAGACATCGGAGAGAGGAAGGATTATCGTTATCTGCGTGCTTGTCACCTGTCACCGCATCTGACCGCGAGTTATGCGATGCCATCACTTACGTCAGCCAGAATAAATCCGGCCGGTGCACTCGCCTGCAGCGATCGCAGACGATAAAGTCAGCTAGTGTCACGATGTTGTTTGTGTTGGGAACGAGAGGTTTACAATTAAACGGAAGGGAACGGTGCAGGGCATATTTACGCGATCAAAACGCGTCGATATAACATCATTGTCAGGCGCCCTCCAGGGCCGGGGCCTGCCAGATAATGTCGAAGGGCAGTACCGCAGCTGCCCTTCTCTGTTTACCCGTCATACCCGTAAACACGGGTAGCGACGCAGAACCTTATCGTTCAGTCGTTCTGTAAACCTATCGCCGTGTGTGGCTAAAGAGATCCGGGCGATTGAGGTTAATATAATCGACGCCCGCCGCCGCAATTTCCTGATGAATCGCTATATCGTCATCACCGTAATAAACCATAATCTCAAGCCCGGTCTTACGGCTTGTTTCAAGAATACCGGGATGACGCATCTGCTCTACGTTTACCTCAATGATCGATGCATGATGCACGGTGGCAACGAGAGAGGGAGACATCGCGATATTGAGGGTCATCATTTTGCGAAAGTCCGGCGCAACGGCCTGAAGGCCAGCGCGCATCGTTTCGGAAAACGAAAAGAAAAACGTATCACGGACCATACCGAGATCGCGTACCAGTGCAGCCACTTTGACCGGATCGCAGTATTTCAGCTCAATATAAACGCCCGCGCGGCCGCGCAGATGTTCGAGATAGGCATCAAGTCGCGGCACCCTGGCGTCTTTAAAACGCTCATCGAACCAGCTTCCCGCATCCAGTGCATCAATATCGCGCGACAGAGCATGCCCAACAGGGCCCGTCCCGTTCGTGGTGCGATCCAGCGTCTCGTCATGGATAACGTAGAGCACACCATCGGCGCTCTCCCGTACATCCAGCTCAATGTAATCAGCCCCCTGTTCAAGCGCCAGATCGGCGGCAAAGAAGGTGTTCTCTGGCGCAAAATGGTTGGCGCCACGGTGTGATACGATTCGGGTCATGGAAATCTTGTCCTGTAAGCTAGCCAGCGTGAACCTGTCTGCTGGGGTGGCCGGTTACGGCGAGGTTGGCATGAAGATCGACGATGCGTTTACCGACAGCATTGAAGATCAGAGTCAGTTCGGGTTGGCACGCTACTCCTACCCGGGAACCAGGCGCATGACGCACCGCTTCACCATATTCCAGCGCGCGAAGCGTGCCGGCCGGCGTGTCAATCGTGTAGAAAACTTCACGCCCCATCGGCTCAACGGTCATGATCTCCCCACACAAGGGAGCCTCGTCAGCGGCAATAAGGTTGATATCTTCCGGACGCAGACCAAAACAAACGGGGCCGTCGTATTCGTGGTTCAGTTCGAGTGTCGTTTGCCCCAGGTGCAGAAGCCCACCGACGGCCTGTCCTTCCACAAGATTCATCGGCGGCGAGCCGATAAACCCTGCAACAAAGCGATCGGCCGGACGTCTGTACAGGTCATCAGGTGTCCCAATCTGCACTATCTCGCCATGATTCATACAGATGATCCGATCGGCCATGGTAATGGCTTCCAGCTGGTCATGGGTGACGATCAAGGTGGTGAAGCCGAGACGTTTCTGGAGATTCTTGAGTTCCGTCCGCATGGTGATACGGAGCGTCGCGTCGAGGTTAGAAAGCGGTTCGTCGAGTAACAGAATATTCGGTTCCTTGACCAGTGCCCGCGCCAGCGCCACGCGCTGTTGCTGCCCCCCTGAAAGCTGCGACGGGCGTCGATCAAGCAGTGCGCTTATTTGCACCAGATTAGCCGCCTCTTCCACGCGCCTGGCAATGTGCTCCTTACCTGTTTTTTTAAAACGTAACGGAAAAGCGATGTTTTCGCGTACCGTCAGGTTCGGGTAAAGCGCATAAGACTGGAAGACGATACCGACGTTGCGATCGCGGGCATCGATGCGATTGACGTTGTGCCCGTCAAACGCGATCTCACCGCTGGTCGGCGCATAAAGCCCTGCCAGCAGAAACAGCGTTGTCGATTTACCGCATCCTGAGGGGCCGAGAATGGCGACGAATTCGCCGTTCTCAATGGTAAGATTCATCGGTTTCAGGACCTGAGTCTCGCCCCAGTTTTTGCTGACATTGTTAAGAGTGATCGAGGCCATGACAATTATCCCTTGATACCGCCAAAACTCATTTGAGTGATGTATTTCTGCGTAAAGGTGTAGAGAACGAGCACAGGGAGTAAATAAATGATGCCCACAGCGGCGATCATGCCGTAATCCGCACCCGTATTATCCTGTGCGACAAAGAACAGGTAGAGGCTCATCGTCATCTGGCTTTTGTCGATAAGTAACGTCTGAACAAAAACGTACTCCTCCCAACCACGTAAAAAGGTGAAGGTGGCAATCGCAATCAGTCCGCTACGCACCTGGGGCAATACCACCATACGAAAAGCCTGAAAACGGGTCGCACCGTCGGTCACCGCGCTCATTTCAATATCCCAGGGCACTGCGTCGAAAAAGCCCTTCAGGACGAAGATCGCATAAGGCAGCTCCAGCGCACTCATCACCATCACCACACCGAAAAGATGGTTGAGCAGGCCCATATAGTGAAGCTGGATAAAGATGGCAATGGTGAGCGCCAGCGCGGGGAAAGCATGTAACAGCAGCAAGCCGCGCAGAAAATTTTGCCGCCCGGCAAAGGCAAAGCGCGATAACGCGTAGGCGGCTGGGGTAGCGACGATCGTGACAATCAGCGTTTGTGAAACGCCAAAGATCAGCGAGCTTCCAAGTGCCGTCCAGGCCGATGGCATCAGGTCCACGCGCGTGGTGCCCGTATTCGCGATGTCGCGCATCCAGAGAAAACGGTAGTTGTGCAACGTCATGTGTGGCATCAGAAAAATCATCACAAGCAGCAGCACAACGATCCCCAGCGCAGCCCAGGACAATACCGGTCTGCGTAAACGCTCTGCCAGGAAAGCAAGCGCGATCGCTCCGATATACGCGACGCCCGCAATTGCGCTGGTGCGCCACAGAACAAGCCGGCTGACGGACGCATCAGACGTGGTCAGCGATTTGGCCAGAAGCCAGAGGTAAGGCAGCAGAATCGGCACTGACATCACCGTCAGGAAGAGAATGAGCGCAGAAAGGAAGCCGACACGGTTGATTGTGCCTCTGCGTTCAAGACGCGCCCATTTCGATTTGGCCACTGCCGGGTTTGGGACGAGTGACATCACAATACCTCGATTTTCGGCGCGGCAAACGTCGCGCGCATATTACTGACCCGCCATTGCATTAAGGTCACGCCTACGCCGATCACCATCAGGCCAAGCGCCAGCGCCGCGCCATAGGCGTAAGCCCCATTTTCAAAGGCGCGACGGTAGATATAGAGCGCATAAGGCGTCGAATCGTAGACGGGACCGCCACCGGTGATGAGCAGAATGTACTCGTAGGTCGTCAGCAAGGAGAGCCCCTGATAGATGGTGATAAACCGAATGGGCTGAGACAGTGCGGGGGCCACTACATAGCGCAGCACGCCCCATTCGCTCGCCCCATCCACTCGCGCCGCATTGGCAAGATGTGCAGGGATGGAACGAATGGATGAAGTCAGAATGACCATGGCAAACGATGCCCCGACCAGGCCATTTGCCACAATGATGAGAAACAAGGGGAAATCATTACGCAGATTCATGAGCGGCAGACCGAAGGATCCGGTTACCTGATTGAGCAAACCAGACGGCGTAGGATCGGCAACCCATATCCACAGAATACTGTAGAGGACGGCCGGCGACATGCGTGGCAAAAGCCAGAGACCGCGAAAAAGATTACCCAGCCTGTAGGGAATGGCCGTCGTTGTTATCGCCAACAGGACACCCAGCCCGACGTTAAAAATAAACAGCGTCGCCGTGACATAAATCAGCGTCGTCAGCAGCACCGCAGGCATGCGCGCATCGCGTAAGACAATCCGCTCGACGTTTTGCAGCGTGAAGTGACCGACCCGCAGATCAGCGCCCATATCGGTAAAGGCGATGACGGTATTGACGATAATGGGCGCCAGGAAAAAGACGGCCAACAGCGCGATAGCAGGCGCGAGATAGAACACAGGTCGGGCCGGCCGGTGCGCCCGAGGCTGAAACTGAGACATGACCACATCTCCCTGGAGAGTAAGCGACGCTTTACAGGCTAAGCACTATTTTTTGGCGACAGACGACCGGATTTCTATATCGTCGCCAAACTGCAGTTCGAGCTCTTCGGCGATAAAATCAACGGCCTGTTTTGCCGTCATTTTTCCTGTTTCAACCGCCTGGAGACCGCTGAACAACACCTTGTTATAGCTGCCAAACTGGATATGATTGGGCACGAACTTCGCGTGTACCATCATGGGCGAAGCGGCTGACAGCACCCAGTTATCGCGGTATTTCGGCATCGCCGTTTGCGCGTTGCTGATGGCCGTGTGATAGGACGTCACAGCATGTTCGTTGTTGAAATAAGGCAACGTCGCCAGTGCCACCAGTTCGGCAGCAATGTCAGCATTTTTGCTTTTGGCGTTCACCGTATAGAGAAGCGGATGCGACAGGTTTGAGGGCTGACCGCCCTTTTTGGCCGCAGGCGCCGGGATCCAGCCTATCTTATGAAAATACCCTTCTTTGTCTGTCGGCCAGACCGCGCCATTTTTGTCGCCCAGTTGCCAGGCAACCGCCCAGACGCCCTGGTGAAAGATAAAGGCCTTCTCCTGCTTGAACGCGTTCTGAATGGCATCCCAGCTCATCGCCGTGTTATCGACCGGCGTCACTCCCTGCTTCGCATTGCGCTCATACCAGCCAAGCGCATCCGCCATTTCTGCTTTAGGGAAGATGAGCTTGCCGGTCTTGTCATCCATAAATTTCACGCCGTAAGACTGAAAAACCATCAGATAATCAATACCGA
Source organism: Pantoea sp. PNA 14-12 (assembly GCF_004364735.1). Classification (NCBI taxonomy): domain Bacteria; kingdom Pseudomonadati; phylum Pseudomonadota; class Gammaproteobacteria; order Enterobacterales; family Erwiniaceae; genus Pantoea; species Pantoea sp. PNA 14-12. The sequence goes on from NZ_SOAJ01000002.1 coordinate 471,230, forward strand.
CATTCGGCCGGTGCAACATGCCGTACTGGGCCGCTTTACCGTCCACGACCTCTTTGGCAAGGGCCGTCAGATCGTCCAGTGTAAAATCACCGGACTCCACCCTGGCCGGTATGGCGTTGATAAAGGCTTCATCCTTGCCGATTTTTCTCAACATATCTTTGTTGTAAAAAAACATGCGTATTTCAGCATCCTGCGGTATGCCATAGATCTTTCCATCGTTTGCCTTTGCCGACGCCCACAGGACGGGCAGGATGTCGCCATAGACCCACGGTGCCGCCGCGATCTTATCGTTCATTTGCATGGCATAGCCGTCCTTCGCAAACTGACCAATCCATTCATGGGGCAGCACATAAATATCCGGCCCTTGTCCGACGGACATCGCCTTCAGCATATCCATGGCGAAGTCGTCCCAGCCTTTGACAGCACTGCTATTGGCCTGAATCACAATATGTTTGTCGACGCCCGCAGCCTTAAATTGCTTGTTCATGATGTCGGCTGCATCTTCAATGTTGGTAATGCGGTTCGGTGCGCTGCGCTCGGCGAGCGTGGCGAGTTTGATCGTTATCTCTTCTGCGTGAGTCATGCCAACACACAACGCGGACATCACGAGGGTGGCGAGGACTGTGAGTTTTTTTGACATGGTGTTTATTCCCGTTGTGCCTATTATTTAAGTAAGTTAATTTATTTAAATGACAGGTTCATGACCATGTGAAAACGACAGGGAGAAGGTGCGTTGACTTCATCAAAACATTGGGAAGGAATCGGTACGACGCAGTCGGCCGTACTACGTTATCTGCGTCGCAACGACGCCGCATCACGTGCTGAGATCGCCGATTGTTGCGGGGTGACAGCGGCGGCCGTCAGCATGATGACCCGCGATCTCATCAAGCGAGGTATCATCATCGAAGGAGCCCGGCGTTCATCTGGCCGGGGCGCGCCCCACATTGATCTGATGCTTAATTCCTCCATCGGCTATGCCGTTGGGATTCATGCCAGCCGCTTCTCTGTTACGCTGATGCTGCTTGATTTCAAAGGGAAACGGGTCGACGAAATTGAACTGACCGGCCACTATGATACCTTTGCCCGCGCCCGCTCAGAGATACAGAAGGGCCACAAAACGTTGCTTGAGAGAAACCACATACCGGGTCATTTACTGATTGGCGCAGGCATTGCCATGCCGACGCGCTTCCAGCGCGGTCAGGCTCCGCTCCATCTGGCTCCCGAAGTGCTTTCCTGGGATGAACCCGGGCTGTTCGAAGCCATTCAGCAGGCGCTGGGCTGTCCGGTGTTAATCGAAAATGATGCCAATGCTGCCGCCATGGGCGAAATGACGCTGGGTAATGCGGCTAATCATGACGATTTTATCTATCTCTATCTGTCAGAGGGCGTCGGCAGTGGCCTTATCCTGGGCAAACAACGTTATCGCGGTCATCTGGGCAATGCGGGCGAAATTGGGCTGCTGCTGCCACTCGACAGGCCCCGCCCCTCTTTTACTGACCTTGCGGCGTGGTGTAAGCATCGCCTTGGCCAGATACCTGAAGGCCGCGCTGAGGCTGTCTGGCACCATTTTCTTAGCGAAAACACAGCGGTTCTCGACGAATGGATCGCACGTACTGGCCCGGAGATCGCCCGGCTGGGCTTTATGCTGAATGCGGTCCTCGCGCCAGCGGCGATCTATCTGGGTGGGACACTTCCGCAGATGGTGCGTGAACGGCTTGCGGCCTGGCTCGACTTTTCCACTCTGGATACGTTAAACGGCACACCTGTCGTGCAGCCTGAAATCTGTCTGCCGGACGTCGCGGCCACGGATACGGTCGCATTCGGAGCCGCCGCCATGGTCCTGCATAATGTTGCTCAGCAGGATAATGGGCATCGCGACGGGGTCAACTGACCGCTCAGCGGCGGTGACGGAATGAAGGAAACCGACGCGGCAAACATCGGCGACGGTTCTCTGAGTTGGCCTGCGGATAAACAGGTCTCTGTGAAATGAGAGCCAGTCCGCAGCGAGCGTCGGTTTATTTGCGACCGCAGCGTGGGACAGGTTTGGTTTAATTTGCCCGCACTATAATCCCCACTTGGGGCCAGCCGGTGAAAGCGTGATCGGGATGGGCTTGCCGCTTACCGCCACGCGTGGTGCAGAAGGCGTGTTCCACTGAAAAAGACAGATATGCCAGCCGCCGGGAATAAGACGCGAACGGTCAATAATCCCATCCGCGCCTGTTGCTCTGGCTTTATCTGCGTTGTGCCATGAATCCGGGATTCGCCCCTGCTGCAGCGCCATTCGCCAACTGCCATCAGCGGCTTCTGGCAGGATTCCCAGTTGCTCACATTTTGCCTTATCGCGCTGATCTACCAACCAGGCCCCTGACAGGCGTAGTGGAATCAGGACGCGTGAAAAGCCATCCTCACGCATATAGCCCGATACCGCCATGATGGACCATTCCGGCAGCGGACTCATATACAAGGCCGGTTGCCCGTGGCGATGATAACGCCCCGCACTTTGCGGGCCGGGTGCGGCGAGCACCGCCTGCGCCTTCGCAGTTAACACAGCGCGATAAAAAAGGCCGCCCACGGGCAATAGTGCGTGATGCATGTTTGTCTTTTCTCCCGCAACAACCCCATCCCTGCGATTGCTGAACGCGCCAGTTAATCGCTTAGTGCGTAGCCACGAACCAGCCCGACCTGTCGGCGCATGTCTGCCTTGCCTGCGCACAAGCCGGTGATACACAGGCGCGGGGCCAGCCGATTATCAGATTCGTTCCATCTGCCCGGACGACACGGTGTGATGCCGTTTAGGATGCGACTTTGGATGCGCTGGATTACATTGCTCATGTGTGCCGGGCAGATAAAATCTGCCGTCCTGAGAGGGCGCAGTACCGCCGGGACAACCATTCATGCCGCGCTGACCATTGTGGCCAGGCAACCCAGCACCGCCAGGTTGATTGTCCATACTTCCGCCGTTACCGCCCGCACCGCCGTTACCGCCTGTGCCTCCCATACCACCCGCTCCGCCATTTCCACCTTCCCCACCGTTGCCCCCTGGCGCGGCATAGCAGACTGATGCGGTTAACAACAAAATAAGCAAAGCAGCGCCTCTGCGCATGGTGTGACCTCCGTGATTCGCGATTATTTTTCGACAGTAATGACATCCGGCGTTTGCGCCACAATCTTCAACGGCGTGCCTTTTATAGCCTGCCCGAGCGCTTCACGAAGCGTCATGGTGCCCTCTACAGGATTCACCTGAACAGCCCCAGTGCGCGACAAATCCGTCTGGATAAAACACCCGGTACCGTGCGCCAACTGTTGCGCCGTTTCGTCAAAACGCGACAAATGAAGATTGTAGGTCGCTTCCGCATCACATTTACCCGCAGGGATGTGACCAGAAGATGACTGGCTGCACGACGTACACGTCAGCGCCAGCAGCAAGCAGGCTGAGTTGAAGAATGTGAAATGCATAACGCCTCCGGGCACAGGAAAACTTGTGTCTTTGTCCCATAGTCAACTGTTTCTGTCAGCGTGCAGAGTATGTCTGAGTGTGATCGCAGGCGAGGAGGTGGGAAATGTGCGGCTCGCTATCGTGCCGCTTCGCACTGGCGGTAATGACCTCTCTTAGCAGAGAAAGCGAGAGCAGCGAGGCACAGAGAAAGTCACGTTTTACGGTGTCGTGCTCACCGGGCGCGACGGAACGCGTCTTCGCCGTCCCTGGCGCTACCATGATTTTACGGTGATGTGTCCTGTGTAAACAAAACGGAACCGTAGCGGGCATGGCGCCCTTTCCTGTCTGGGCGTCATGCCCGTTTTTGCTGCGCATTGACAAGATGCTGGGGTTGATTGATCGCTTTGCGCGCAATCCAGTAGAGCAGAACCCGCTCGTCGTCACTGTCGCGGTCCGCCATTGACAATAATTTCAGTGCCAGGGTAGATTTCGTGACAGGCTGCTGTTCTGCGCTCAGTTCGATCACTGCCTGACCGATAATGCAGCAAACTTCATCCTCACTGGTGATGGATTCATATGTCCGGTCTTTCATATTTCCTCCTGTTGAATGGACTTTAAGCCTGGCAAAAAAATGCTAAGCCTGCCGGGAAAAGAGGTTGGCCGTAATATTCCCTTACTGCTGTTTACCTGCCTTCATTAACTTGACTCACCTCGTTACACTTACCCCACGCGGCCATTCATTCCGCCCTGACAGCATTTCATTCCGCGTTGCATTCCGTTCATGCGCTTTCCGCCCTCGCGCGTAGGGGTTTTGGTTATTCTGACGCCAGTATTCAGTTTCCCCCTGGGAGTAACATAATGAACGCGACTCAACAGACTGCCCACCAGCGTACACGCTGGCTCACACTTATCGGTACGGTGATAACTCAGTTAGCGCTGGGGTCCGTTTATACCTGGAGCTTATTCAATGGTCAGCTCGCGCAAAAACTGGATGCGCCCGTAAGCCAGATCGCATTTTCATTTGGTTTACTGAGCCTGGGGCTGGCCATCTCTTCTTCACTGGCTGGCAAGCTGCAGGAGCGTTTTGGCGTCCGTAAGGTCACTATCGGCGCAGGTATATTGATGGCGCTGGGATTAGGGCTGACCGCCCATGCAGATAATCTGATCATGCTGTACCTGAGCGCGGGCGTGTTGTTAGGTCTGGCCGATGGCGCAGGGTATCTGATGACGCTATCCAACTGTGTGAAATGGTTTCCTGAACGTAAAGGCATGATATCGGCCTGCGCCATTGGCGCTTACGGTCTGGGAAGTCTGGGATTTAAATTCATTTGCGGGGCACTGTTGGCAAGATTTGGGCTTGAACAGACCTTTGTGCTCTGGGGCCTGCTGGCAATGGCGATGATTATTGCTGGCGGACTGATGATGCGCGATGCGCCGCTGCAATCTGCGTCAGCTACCCAGGCAGAAGCGACGCGTCAGTATACGTTGGCCGAATCGGTGCGTCTGCCACAGTACTGGATGCTGGCGTTGATGTTTCTGACTGCCTGTATGAGCGGGCTGTATGTGATTGGCGTTGCAAAAGACATCGGGGAAGGTTTGGTTCACCTCAGCACCCAGACCGCCGCTAACGCCGTCACGGTCATCGCGGTAGCAAACCTGAGTGGTCGGTTAGTACTGGGCGTGCTGTCCGATAAAATGGTGCGTATTCGCGTGATCTCACTGGCCCAACTGGTTTCACTGATCGGTATGAGCCTGATGCTGTTTACACAGATGAATCAAACCACGTTTTTCCTGTCCCTGGCCTGCATTGCGTTTAGCTTCGGCGGCACCATTACCGTCTTCCCTTCGCTGGTCAGTGACTTTTTCGGCTTAAATAATCTGACCAAAAATTATGGCCTGATTTATCTCGGCTTTGGCATTGGCAGCGTAATGGGTTCGCTGGTGGCTTCACTGTTTGGCGGCTTTACGGTCACTTTCAGCCTCATTATGACCCTGCTGGTTATATCACTGGTGCTGTCACTGACAATCCGCCTGCCGCAGAGCCAGCCAGCCCATGAACCGCTGTTGCAGCGTCAGTAACGTTACAGGGCCAGATAAGCCTGGCCCTCATCATCAGCCGCGAAAACGCGGCTCTTCCATACCGGCCACGTCGACATCCACCGCAAAAATATCGCCCGACTGCGGATAGCGGGCGAGATCCTCTTCGCTGAGGTTTTCGCGTGAGCTGGTGATGAACAGCGTCTTGAGATCGCTGCCGCCAAACGTCACCATGGTGGGCCATTTCACCGGCAGTGTAATCTCATCGACGATTTCACCGTCGTGCGGATCAATACGCACGACGCGTCCGCCGTCAAACAGGGCTGACCAGTAATAGCCCTCACTGTCGACAGCCGCCCCATCGGGCAAGCCACCACGGGCATCAAACCGCCGGAAGATTTCACGCTGCCCCGGCTCGCCCTGAGCATCAAGCGGATAGCGATAGAGCACTTCATTCGGCGTATCGCTGTGATACATCCACTGACGGTCAGGAGAAAAGGCAACGCCATTGGAAATTTTGATGTCGCGTGCCTTCACCTCAAGCGTCAAATCAGGCGTTACGCGACAAAGCAAGCCGCCGTTTTTATCCTGTGGCTCCCATAAACTGCCGCACCAGAAATTACCCCAGGGATCCACACGGCCATCATTGAAGCGGCTTTTCCCGGCGATACCGGGATTATCCGCCACTTTTTTTTGCGGTTTCCCCTGCTCGTCCAGCAGCCAGACGCCGCTACGCAGTGCGGCAATGATACCGCCCTGTTCCCGCAGACCGATGCATCCGACTTCTTCTGCCTGGGGAAATGTGGAGAGCTCACCACTCGCCGGATCGAAACGATGGATGGCCGGTGCCAGAATATCCACACACCACAGCACCTGTTCCTGCACAGACCAGAGCGGACATTCTGCCAGCTCTGCCTGAAGCGGCAGAACGTTTTTTACCCTATGCGTCATGTTTGTCTCCCTTTAATTGTCCTGATATTACTGTAGCGCTAATTTCCATCTTCACACATGCACGTCAGCCTTGTTTTTAAGACAGGTCTCACGCATATTAATACCTATTCGGTCTATTCCGATTGGAATATGCGCTCACCCTCTTTTTCGCGTTCTTTTTTGAAATATCGCGACATATTTATCGAAATAACTCTACACAGGCTGCATTTTTGCTGCACTTTTTCGGCGTATTATCCTGAGTATTGAAAAAGAGGAGGTGCCGTATGCCAGACATCGTTACCGCCGCGCTGTTCCCTCAGTCGGTAGCCTTTATTTCTCCTGGACAGGAGGCGTTATCCGCAGACGTTCCAGCGCAGCAGAAAGGAGGCATAAAACAAAATGATATTCACTGAAGGGCAAAGATTTCACACAGCATAATATAAAAAGAAGGTGGGATATAATCCCACCTCATTTATTCATTAACTTTTCACTGCGTAATTACACTGATACCAGGTTTTCTTTAAACCTGGTATTGTGCTGTCCTGAACAGGGAGTGACTCTACTTTATCAAAACCTTTATTGCTGCAGTAATTCGCGATATCAATTTCCATTGCATCACGATTCACTTTCAGCGGGTCGAAACGATATTGTACGGTATTTGAACTGGGATCTTCATCAACACGTTCAAACGCCCCGGGTTTACTGGCGGTACAACCGCTCAGAAAAATAAGTGCAAATGCACCCATGATTGCCATTTTCATTTTATTTCCTCACATTTTGACGCAGTGTAAGGCGCTGCAAAATGCGCATCTATAGGATTAGTACGCGAACAACTGCGTATTTACGAAGTTTTACCAATTGATTCAATACGGTTAAACAACTGGCAGGTTATGCCAATAAACTGCGACACTGATTCCAGTGAAAAGCCTCACGAACAACACCAGGAATTACTCTAAAAAAAGCCTCTCTCAGCATTTAGCCCGCCACTGGCGGGCTTTTTTCTTTTTAACCTTCGCCTGAAAGCGCAATCATTCTACGAAGCAGATTGGCGGCTTGCTTGTCCGGGAGTGCGAGGATGGCACTATAAAGATCGACAGACATGGCACACATGGAAGACCGATCAACGGCGGCATCGGCAGGCATATTCAGCTGTTGCAGCTTATTGCCCCACTTCAGGTAGAGATGGTCGACGATGGTTTTGAGATCGTGCTGCGCCTGCTTGCGGTCCAGCGGTTGTTCGTCCCCCAGACTGTTAAGCAGCAAATACTCGGTGGCATCGGCATCTTTTTGGTTCAGGCTGGCGGGCAGAGTTTCAACCAGATTGATGCCGCCCTTCACCTGCGGATAAAGGAACTGAAAACAGAGGCCCGGGTCAATTTTATTGAGCGTCTGCATTTCTTCCACCGAGACGCCAATATATTTCAATACGGCCGCGTCAGTACCCCGCATAAGGCGCTGATTGATCACATCCGTCAATAACCCGCGCAGTTCGCCCGTTGCCTGCAACATGGGTTCGCCTTCACGCAGTTTGCGCGCCAGATCGCGCGTCAGTATTTGCCACAGCGCGGGTTCCTGAGTGCGTAGCACCCGATACACCGTAGCTTGTGCCATATAATCTGCCGCGCGCTCGTAGCGTTTCTCCTGCTGCTGCTGAGGCTGGATCCAGCTGAACCATAAAACATTCGACAACAACAGCGGCAGGATAAAAAGAACCACGCCCTGCCACGCTTTAAGCCGGGTGGTTCTGACTAACATAACGATGATAATCGCCAGCAGCACAAAGGCGGCCAGCGTAAGAAAAAGCAGGAGAGTCATACTACGTTGTTAATCCTTACGCACATCGATCAGTACCGGGCAATGCGCGCGTTCAACCACAGCGGCACTCACAGATCCTTTTAATAACCGGTTAAAGGGCGATAAATGACGTCGCCCCATAATAATCATGCTGGCATTGAGCTGCTGGGACTGGGCCACGATTGTCTCCGCCGCTTCGCCGGCCAGAATCATACCTCGCGCCTTAATGCCGGCCTGGAGCAAGGGGGCCAGGGCATGACGCACCACCATTTCAGCGGTATTTTGCTCATCCTGCGCGGCCACAAAATCTGCCGGATCTTCACCGGCATCAATATCAATGGGCTGGCTACAGGATGAATAGGCGGGATCGATACAACACAGCACAATCACTTGTGCATCATGCGCCTGTGCTTCTTCGATCGTTAACGACACCACTTTCTTCGCGACCGGTGAATTATCGATAGCCATTAATACTGTTTTCATTGAGCACTCATCCTTCAACAGCGGCAATTTTGCCAATTTCACGAATCAGAGCCTGTTTGCACAGCAACATTTCTTCACGATAGCGTGATTCATGCTTCTTAAACCGCGCCGTGGGCACCAGTAAGGAGACCGCAAAGCGGCCAAACAGCGTATCGAGCGCAAAGGCCATGGTTGAAACGCCTTCAAGGGTTTCACCACGGTCGTAGGAAATGCTGGTTTCACGCACTTCCCGAAGCATCTCTAACAGTGCTGCCTGCGTCTTAACCGTCTTGTCCGTGAGTTCGCGCCAGGCATCTCCCACCAGCGTCCGGACGTCTTCATCGCTTTCCAGCGCCAGCAAGGCGCGGCCACCCGAGGTGCTGTAGAGCGGTAGCTCCAGTCCGATACGGGGAACCACCCGCAGCTCGCGCGACGCCACAACATAATGAATGACGGCAAGCTGCGCACCACTGGCGCGGGACAGGGAGACCGTTTCATTGGTATCCGCCGACAGTTTTTCCAGCAGCGGCTTGACCAAATCGACCACATCCGTGTTCACGCTGGCGAGCAGCTTCAGTAAAGCTGGCCCGAGACGCAATCCGCCCGCCCCGCTGCTTCGAACCAGTTCGGCGCTGTCCAGCGCGGCCACAATGCGCTGTACGGTAGAACGCGGCAGATCAACCGCATGCGCGATTTCGCCCAGACTCATGCCACCGGGATGCTCGCCCAGAGCATTAAGAATTTTAGCCGCGCGCGCAATAACCTGAATACCGCCCGTTTTTTCATCTTCGCGGCTGGATGATTGTTGAGTCATAGCGTCGTCCTTTTTGAGCTGGCTTACTGTAACCCGAAAAGCGCACGTTTTACAGCGTGTACCACATTGCAATACAGCATATTGCCATGTAATATCGCCCCGCCTGTATCGCATCGCAATACATCGAACCAAAAAAAACAATGAGACACCTGCTATGACGACCCAGCCTGGCACTGCGCCGCCGCTGCATCCCTTTACCTTACGTCTCGCCCTGGGCCTGCTTGGCGTCTGGATCGCGGCGCTGACCTCCGGGCTCAACGATCGCGTCAGTGATATTGCGCTGGCCGATATTCGTGCTGCCCTCGGTATGGGCTACGACGACGGAAGCTGGATTGTTTCGGCTTATCAGGCTGCCGAAGTGGCCGCCATGATGATTGCGCCGTGGTTCGCGGTGACGTTTTCCCTGCGCCGCTTTACGTTATTTGTTTCGGTCGGCTTTATGCTGTCCGGAATACTGTTACCGCTGATGACCGATCCTGTGCTCTTTATGGTATTACGCGTGATCCAGGGGCTCTTTGGCGGCGCGCTGCCGCCGATGCTGATGACCGTCGCCCTGCGTTTTCTGCCACCGCCGTTCAAGCTCTATGGATTAGGCGCCTATGCCCTTACTGCCACCTTCGGGCCGAATATGGCCGCGTCGCTGGCCGCCTTCTGGACCGATCAGGTCAGCTGGATGTTTGTCTTCTGGCAGGTTGTGCCCGGTATGCTGATAGCCCTCGTATTAACCGGCTGGGGATTGCCTCAGGATCCGTTGCGCACAGAACGTTTTCAGCAGATCGATCTGTTCGGGATGCTCACAGGCTGTAGCGGGATGGCGTTAATCATTCTGGTACTCAGCCAGGGCGAACGGCTTGACTGGCTGGATTCTCCGCTGATTGCCGCTATGCTGCTGGCCGCCGTGCCGTTACTCATCGTCTTTTTAATCAATGAGTGGTTCCATCCCCTGCCGCTGTTTAAGTTGCAGATGCTGCGGCGACCTAACCTGCTGCACGGCCTGCTGGTACTGGCCGGCGTCCTGATCGTGTCGCTGTCCGGCTCTGCCCTGCCTTCCAGCTATTTTGCCCAGGTCGATGGCTTTCGCATCGCCCAGTTCGCGCCGCTGGCGTTGACCATTGGGTTGCCCCAGCTCATTGTGGCGCCGTTGCTTGCCGCCCTGCTGAATATCCGCTGGATTGACTGTCGCTGGATGCTGGCAGTGGGCTTGTGCTTCCTGATTGCCTCCTGCCTGCTCGGTATGCAGATCACAACGGACTGGGCGCGGGATAACTTCTGGCTGATTCAGGCGTTGCAGGCCGTAGGCCAGCCGATGGTGATTCTGCCCGTGCTGATGAGCGCGACCAGCGTGGTAGCACCGCCTGAAGGACCTTTTGCCTCGGCGATGTTCAACACGGTACGCGGGTTTTCCAGCATTGCGGCCTCTACCCTGGTGTCATGGTTTGTCAGCCATCGTGAACAGTTTCACTCCAGTATCCTCGTCAACCAGGCGGGCAGCAGGCCGTGGCTGATGACCGCCCCCAACAGCAGTCAGGCCAGCAGTCAGTTTCCGCTGTTGCCCGATGGCAGCGTGAGTTCCGTCGAGAATCTGCGCGGCTTTGCTACCCAGATAAAGCACCAGGCGCTGGTGCTCGGCCTGAGTGATACCTGGCTGCTGCTGATCGGTTTTGCGCTGCTGCTGCTGGTCGTCACCGCCTGGCTGCCCAAACGCGTCTGGCCGCCCCAAACCTTGATTCAACCTGCAACCTCCACGTCGAGATAACTGTATATGCGTGCTTTAGTAATGAGAAAAACCGTGCTGCTTTCCCTGCTGCTGCTGGTTTTGCTGGCGATGGCGCTGATTGTCTGGTCCGTGATGACCCGTAACGATCACCGTACCAATGATGCCTGGGTCAATGCCGATTACACCCTTGTTGCGCCCAAAGTGTCGGGGTACATCGCCAGCGTCAGGGTGAAAGATAACCAGCAGGTTGCCGCCGGTGAACTCCTGGCGACGCTGGACGATCGCGATTACAAAGTGGCACTGGAAAGCGCGGAGGCCGCATTGCAGGTCAGTGAAGCCAAACTGTTGAGCAGCAAAGCACAGCTGGAGCAGCAGCAGTCGGTCATTGATGAACAGAAGGCCAGCGTTTCCGCCAGTCAGGCTTCGGCGCAGTATGCCGGACAGAGTGCCGAACGCTATAACCGTCTCTATCAGCGCGGCACCGTTGCCGCTGACGAGCAGCAAAAAGCCAGCTCGGCGCAGCGCTCTGCCAGCGCCGCGGTGCGTCAGAGTGAAGCCGCGCTCGCTTCTGCGATTAAGCAGGTTGGCGTGCTGCAGGCAGCCGTCCGATCCGCCGAAGCGGATGTTGCTGCCGCCCGAGCCAGCGTCGACCAGGCACGTCTTAATCTGTCTTACACCCGCATTGTGGCCCCGGTGGCCGGCATGGTGGGACAGCGCGCAGTGCGCCTGGGCGCCTATGTTTCCGCCGGTACCCGTTTGCTGGCGGTGGTGCCGTTACAACAAACCTATATCACCGCGAATTATCTGGAAACGCAGTTGCAGGATGTGCGTCCGGGTCAACCCGTCCGCATCAGGGTAGATGCTTTGCCTGACCAGATTTTTACCGGTCACGTCGACAGTCTTGCCCCCGCGACAGGCGCGACATTTGCGGCGATTGCTCCCGATAATGCGACCGGCAACTACACGAAAGTGGTTCAGCGATTACCGGTTAAAATTGTCCTGGACCAGGACCAGAAAAACCTGGCGCAACTCCGCGTAGGCATGTCGGCAGTGCCGGACATTGACGTTCGATAAAAATGTGAACAAACTCTCAGAACCAAACTATTTATTTTCGGTCTGAATACGCGTAGATTAGCCCCGATCCTGTTCTGAGTTATTCAGTTCGTACGGGAGATCGTTGACCGTAAATCTGAACGGCGACCTTATCCTTTCTGTCCGCGTTGCGCTGGATGGGATCGCCAATATCGTAACCGCTCAGAGGAGTTCGCTTGTGAAATATGCGCTGATGGGAATTTCTTTCTTTGTACTACTTTGGGTCGGCACCTTTGTGCTGATGCTGTAGTCTCTGCAGGCATTCCACAGGGGCGACAGGTGGTCGCCCCAATGGGATGTTAAATCTGTTCTTCCATACTTTTCACGCTGCCCGGCAAAATGCCGTCGGCGCGAAACATCGCCTTAATGCCTCTTACCGCCTGTCGGATACGATCGCTGTTTTCAATCAGTGCAAAACGGACGTGCGTATCGCCATAATCACCGAAGCCCACGCCGGGTGAAACGCATACTTTCGCTTCCTGCAGCATGTGCTTGGCAAATTCCAGCGAGCCCAGATGCGCATAATGATCCGGAATCTTTGCCCAGACATACATCGACGCTTTGGGAACATCCACCATCCAGCCCGCTTCATGCAGCCCTTTCACCAGCACGTCGCGGCGACGTTTATACTGTTCGGCAATATCGCGCACGCACTGCTGATCCCCTTCCAGGGCCGCAATCGCCGCGACCTGTAAGGGCGTAAAAGTGCCGTAATCGTGATAGCTCTTGATTCGGGCTAAGGCGGCGACCAGCTCTTTGTTGCCCACCATAAAACCTATGCGCCAGCCGGCCATGTTATAGCTTTTTGACAGGGTGAAAAATTCGACGGCCACATCCCGTGCGCCAGGCACCTGCATAATGGACGGCGCTTTCCAGCCATCATAGACGATATCGGCATAGGCCAAATCGTGAATGACCAGCACGTTGTACTGTTTGGCCAGCGCGATGACGCGCTCAAAAAAGTCCAGCTCTACGCACTGAGAAGTGGGATTCGACGGGAAACCCAGCACCATCATTTTAGGTTTGGGATAGCTCTCGCGAATAGCACGCTCCAGCTCATTGAAGAAATCAATGCCCTCCACCAGCGGGACGGAGCGCACCTGAGCGCCTGCGATAACGGCCCCATAGATATGAATGGGATAGCTGGGATTCGGCACCAGCACCGTGTCGCCATGGTCAAGCGTGGCCAGCATCAGGTGAGCCAGACCTTCTTTGGAACCAATGGTGACTATCGCTTCCGATTCGGGATCAATATCTACCTGATAACGCTCCTGATACCAGCGTGAAATAGCACGCCGCAGGCGAGGAATACCGCGCGATGTGGAATAGCCGTGCGTATCTTCACGTTGAGCCACCTGGCACAGTTTTTCGACAATGTGCGGCGGCGTCGCGCCATCGGGATTACCCATTGAAAGGTCGATGATATCTTCGCCGCGCCGACGCGCAGCCATCTTCAGTTCAGCGGTAATGTTAAAGACGTAAGGGGGCAGGCGTTCAATACGCGAGAAACGACGAGTGGTGCTGTTATCAGCCATGGTATCCTCTGGAAACGTTAGCGCCCGGACCGTCCGAGCGACGCTGGTCACTGTGGTGACCTCAACAAGAACATAACGCGCTAATAACAACTTTGTCGAGAGGAGCAGAAAATTTTTTATTTTCCCGGATTGAGCCGCTCGAGCAGCCAGTCATTCACCCAGCGGTCATTCAGCAGATAATTATTTTGCAGCGTCCGTTTCAGCAGAAAGCCGTTTTTTTCCAGAATTCGCCGGGAAGCCCAGTTTCCTTCCACCACCAGCGCCCGGAGTTTGAGAAAATCGGCGTCGAACAAACACGCACACAGCGCTTCCAGCGCTTCACTGCCAAACCCCTGACCACAGTGGCGATGCAGCAGCATATATCCCACCTCCGCCTGACGGGCGGGCTGCCATTCAGGCGTACAACCCAATAACCCGATGGCTTCCCCGCTGTCGCGCCGCCTGATGACCAGGCATAACATGTGAAAACTGCCGGGTTGCCAGGGTGCCAGACGCTGACGAAACCGCTCACGGATATCATCTTCATCGGGAATGTCACTTACCCAGCGCATAGTATCGCGATCTTCATGTACCGCACGAAACAGCTGCCAGTCTTCAGGCTGCAAAGAGGTTAACGTCAAACGCGAGGTAGTCAGATGCATACATCACTCCGGGCGATAACACGTAATAAAGTCACCGGGCCTGACCACAGTGGACCGGGCCGCACTGGCAGCGGAAAAACGTTCCTCTTAAATGAGCTCAACATTTCCTCTTTTTCAGCTTTTGAATAAATTGATCTAAAACATGAACTGCCCGGCTGGCTGTCAGGCACGCTGGCACAACATCATCACATTTTTTATCATAACCTTCTTTGACCTCGCTGAAGAGTCGCCTGTGACTTCACACTTTACTATGCTTCTGGCCGTCTTTGACCGTGCGGCGCTGATGCTGATTTGCCTGTTTTTTCTGACGCGAACCCCACCTTTTCGTCAGATCCTGCAGAAAGATGAGCATACGGCGCTGGAAAAAGCGGCCGTGATTGCCATTTTTTCACTGTTTGCACTTTTCAGTACCTGGTCAGGGGTCAATGTCGACGGTTCATTGCTCAACGTACGGGTGATCGCCGTGATGGCTGGCGGTATTTTGTTTGGTCCCTGGGTTGGCATTACCACCGGTGTGATTGCCGGTCTGCACCGCTTCCTGATAGATATTCATGGTGTGACGTCAGTGCCCTGCCTGATGACCAGCATCATCGCCGGCATTGTCGCCGGTGCCATTCATCGCCGGGTGCAGCGCGAACGGCGCTGGCTGGTAGGGATTCTGGGCGGCATGTTTTGCGAAAGTCTGACCATGCTGCTTATCGTGTTGTGGGCCACGCCAACCGCGCTCGGGCTGACCATTGTTTCTGAAATTGCCCTGCCGATGATTCTGGGCGCCGCCAGCATTGGCTTAATCGTGTTGCTGGTGCAGAGCGTGGAAGGTGAAAAAGAGGCTATTGCGGCACGTCAGGCAAAACTGGCGCTGGATATCGCTAACCAGACCCTGCCGCTGTTCCGTCAGGTCAACAGCGATTCCCTGCGCCGTGTCTGTGACATCATTCGACGGGAAATCAAGGCCGATGCCGTCGCGATGACCAACAAGCAGAAGATTTTGGCCTATGTTGGCTACGGTGAACACAATTACCAGCATGGTGACGACGGGATCAGCCCGACGACGGCGCAGGCGATGCACAGTGGGAAGATCATCATCAAAAACAATGACGAAGCCCACCGGACGAAAGATATTCACTCCATGATCGTCATCCCCTTGTGGGAAAAAGGCAAGGTGACCGGCACGCTGAAGATTTATTACCGTCGTGCGCACCGCATCACCGGCTCGCTGAAAGAGATGGCGGTAGGCCTGTCCCAGATTATTTCGACGCAGCTGGAAGTCTCGCGTACGGAGCAACTGCGCGAAATGGCCAATAAAGCGGAACTGCGTGCCCTGCAGAGCAAAATTAATCCGCATTTCCTGTTCAATGCGCTGAATGCCATTTCGTCATCTATCCGGCTCAATCCCGATACGGCGCGCCAGTTGGTCATCAACTTATCGCGCTATCTGCGCTACAACCTCGAACTGAATGACGATGAGCTTATCGATATCAAGAAAGAACTCTGGCAGGTAAAAGATTATATAGCGATTGAGCAGGCGCGCTTTGGCGATAAGTTAACCATGATTTATGACATTGACGAGGATTTGCATTTTTCCCTGCCCAGCCTGCTGATTCAGCCGTTGGTGGAGAATGCTATTGTTCATGGCATTCAGCCCTGTAAAGGTAAAGGTGTGGTGACGTTAAGTGTGCGAGACCTGGGCGACCGCGTGCGCATCGCCGTGCGTGATACCGGTAAAGGGATCAGTGACGAGGTGATTGATCGTGTGGCTCGCAACGAAATGCCCGGCAATAAAATTGGCCTGTTAAATGTCCATCACCGGGTGAAGTTACTCTCGGGCGAAGGGCTGCACATTGCGCGTCATCAGCCCGGCACCGAAATCGCGTTTACACTGAGCAAAACCGGGCAGTTACTGATGGGGAACCTTGCATGAAAGCCATCATCGTCGAGGACGAATTTCTGGCCCAGCAAGAGCTGAGCTGGATGATTCAGCAACACAGTAAGATTGAGATAGCGGCCTGCTTTGATGACGGTCTGGATGTCCTCAAATATCTGCAGCAGCATCGGGTTGATGTGATCTTTCTCGACATCAATATTCCCTCTCTGGATGGCATGTTACTGGCAAAGAGTATTCATCAGTTTGTTCATAAGCCCCTGATTGTGTTTATCACGGCCTGGAAAGAGCATGCCGTGGAAGCCTTTGAACTGGAAGCGTTTGACTATATTCTGAAACCGTATCATGAATCCCGTATCGTCACGATGCTGAACAAGCTGGAAGCCACCTGGCAGCAACAGCACGCGCCCACTCAGACGCCGATGGCGCAGAGCGTACTGACCGTGAATCTGACCAAAGATGAACGCATTATCGTGACCGACGTGAATGACATTTACTACGTTGAGGCGCACGAGAAGTTAACCTTCGTCTATACCCGCCGTGAAGCCTATGTGATGTCGATGACAATGACGGAATTCTGCTCACGCCTGCCCGAACACCTGTTCTTTCGCTGCCACCGGTCCTACTGCGTCAACCTCAACAAAATCCGGGAAATCGAACCCTGGTTTAACAATACCTATCTGCTGAAGTTGCGGGATATGGAAGTACAGGTACCGGTCAGCCGCAGCAAAGTAAAAGCGTTTCGGCTACTGATGCGGTTGTGAGAGGGAAAGGCGGCTCTGCCCTTGCGTCGGGCAGGACAGAGCCTGCAAACTAGAGAATACGGCCCAGCGTCTGGCGCAGGTGCGCACCGGCACCCAACAGCCCGGGTTGGTCATGCGTGATCATATAAACCGGGATATCGGCAACATAGTCACGGAAGCGCCCTTTGTCTTCAAAAGCGGCACGAAAACCCGAGGCTTTGAAGAACTCCAGGAAACGCGGCACGATCCCGCCCGCGATGTAAACGCCACCGAAGGTCCCGAGGTTCAGCGCCAGATTACCGCCAAAACGGCCCATGATGACGCAGAACAGCGATAAGGCACGACGGCAGTCGGTGCAGCTGTCCGCCAGGGCGCGCTCACTGACTTCACGTGGCTTCAGATTCTCCGGCTCACGGTTATCGACTTTTACAATCGCACGGTAGAGATTGACCAGACCAGCGCCTGACAACACACGTTCTGCTGAAACATGACCTAATTCTTCCCTTAAGACTTCCAGAATTTGATCTTCTTCTTCGCTGTTAGCGGCAAAATCAACATGTCCCCCTTCACCGGGTAAACTGACCCAGCGCTGGTCGACGTGTACCAGATGGCTGACGCCGAGGCCGGTTCCCGCACCGTAAATCGCGATCGGTTTATCCTTCACCGCCGATTTACCGCCAAACTGGATGACATGCTCTTCGCCGAGCATAGGAATCGCCATGGAGACAGCGGTGAAATCGTTAATAATTTCCAGGTGTTCAAAACCGATATTCGCCTTCAACTTTTTAGTCGAGAAGGCCCAGTCGTGGTTGGTCATTTCAACCCAGTCATCGGTAATCGGGCAGGCAATGGCGATACAGCCGTCTTTAATATCCTGCTTTTGTTCATCAAGATAATGGCGGATGACGGCTTCGAGGCTGTCGTAGTCTGATGTTGCGAATGTTTTGGTCTGGGAGATGCTGCCGCTTTCCACCTCACACAAAGCGAGGCGGGCATTGGTGCCGCCGACATCGCCGACCAAGGCATAAGTTGTCATTCTTCTGGTGCTCCGCTTGGGGGTCTTAAAGAGTTGGAGGACACTATAAAATCCTGCCGATAAAACAACAACGCCCACCGAAGCTTGAGGTGAGCGTCTGACTCGTGTGTGCAACAGCCTAACCGCGTTAGTCTGGCCTGCACAGAGGCAACTTTCCGAATCTCATCCGCCGTTGCGCTGGCTCAGACAGGCTGAGACTTTACGTAACAGGGGCGGCAGGTCATCTTTTTGCATCACGACTTCAATAAACGACAGTCTGTGTTGTTGTGTCAGTTGCGCCATCAGTGCGGTCAGTTGCACGGTTTCACTGATGCGCCAGCTTTGTGCCTGACAGTGTAAACTGAATGCCTGCGGCAGCGCTGTCCAGTTCCACTGGGCAATATCATTATAACGCTGGTCTGCGCCATGAATGGCCCGCTCCACAGTATAGCCTTCATTATTGAGCAGAAAAATGATTGGATGCTGATCATCCCGCAGCATCGAGCCGAGTTCCTGAATGGTCAACTGTGCCGAACCATCGCCAATGATCAGGATGACGCGCTGTGACGGGCGTGCCGTCTGGGCACCAAACGCGGCTGGCAGAGTATAACCGATGGATCCCCATAACGGCTGTACCAGCAGCTGCGCCCCGGCAGGCAGGCGCAGCGCCGCCGCGCCAAACGCCGCGGTGCCTTGATCCGCCAGAATAATATCGCCGGGCTGGATAAAAGACTGCATGGCCTGCCAAAAGGCAGACTGGCTGATGATGGCCGCGTCAGGGACAGGCGCCGCCGGTTTCACTGGCCCGGCGGACTGCCAGCCTGCGCCATAGCGTTCGAACAACGGCAGTAATGTCTGCAACGCATCGGCCATCGACAACGGGGCAAACGTCTGTCCCGCGACGCTGGCGCTGTGTGGCTGCACGTCGATCAGCCGATCGGGGCGAAATTGCTGAGTGAATCCAGCGGTAATCGTATCCGTAAAGCGCACGCCGACGCAGAGCGTGACGTCTGCCTCTTCAATTTGCTGGCGTACCGGGCCTTCACTGCCCTCACCTGCGTAAGTGCCCACAAACCCCGGCTGCTGCTCATCCAGCACGCCTTTGCCCATCAGCAGTGTGGCGCACGGAAAAGCACGCCCGGCACGTAACGCAGCCAGCGCCGGTTGCTGTTGCCAGCGCTGCGCCAGGAAATCGGCCAGGAGTGAGACGCGTTGCGCCGGTGCCAGTAACCGCTCGGCGGCCTGGCGAAACGCGCTGCGCAGGGATTCAGGTGACAAAGCCGACGATACCAGGGGATGAACGGGCGCAGCGGTTTCGGCCTGGGCAACATCGACAGGCAACAGCAGATAGCCCGGACGATGTTGCTGGATAACGCTGCTCAAAACCCGGTCAATTTCGGCGGTGGCATTCTCAGCGGTCAGTTGCGCGGTGGCGACGTTAACCTCTTTTGCCATGCGGATGAAATGGCCAAAATCGCCATCCCCTAAGGTGTGGTGCACGCAGTCTCCCTGCTGCATCGCCTGGCTCGACGGCGCGCCCACGATATGAATCACGGGCACGTACTCTGCGAAGCTGCCTGCCAGACCGTTGATTGCGCTGAGCTCCCCTACGCCAAAGGTGGTGAGCAACGCCGCCATACCCGAACAGCGTCCATAGCCATCCGCAGCGTAAGCGGCATTCAGCTCATTGGCACATCCCACCCAACTTATTGTCGGATGCGCAATCACCCGATCCAGAAACTGCAGATTAAAGTCACCCGGTACGCCGAACAGATGTCGAATACCGCACGCCTGCAAACGCGCCAACAGATAATCACCAACCGTATAAGAGGACATAGCGAATTCCTTTAGGGGAGTGTTTTGATAAGTATCTGACATGGCGTTAATTTAGCGAACAGTGCCTGTCATTTCGCCAACGGATTACATGGCAAGCAAGCGTTACGACCGTGGATTATTCGGCAGATATGCGATCTGACACGGATTAATCCTGAGTGTAACCGTATACACTCCCACTGTTTTGGCACATTTAATCGTTTTCACTCAGGACTTTTCTATGACAGCTTTTCCTCGCCCCGACAGGTATCAGCATATGCAATGGCGTCGAAGTGGACGCAGTGGACTGAAGCTTCCTGCGATTTCACTGGGCCTGTGGCATAACTTTGGTGACAGCACCCAATTAGCGACCAGCCGGCAGTTGCTGCGCCATGCGTTTGACTGCGGCATCACCCATTTTGACCTGGCGAATAACTACGGTCCGCCGCCCGGTTCCGCAGAAAGCAATTTTGGTCGCATTATGCGCGACGATTTTCAGGCGCATCGCGACGAGCTGATTATTTCGACCAAGGCCGGTTATACCATGTGGGAAGGCCCTTACGGCGACTGGGGTTCGCGCAAGTATCTGGTCGCGAGTCTGGACCAGAGCCTGCGTCGAATGGGCCTGGATTACGTTGACATCTTTTACCATCACCGTCCCGATCCGGAAACGCCGCTGGAAGAAACCATGCGGGCGCTGGATCACGTTGTCCGTCAGGGCAAGGCGCTGTATGCCGCCATTTCCAACTATCCGGCGGAGCGGGCTGCTGAAGCGATGACGATTCTGCGCGATCTGGGAACACCCTGCCTGATTCATCAGCCCCGCTACTCCCTGTTTGAACGCACACCGGAACAGGGCTTATTGCAGACGCTGGATGAGCATGGCACAGGCTGTATCGCATTTTCGCCCCTCGCGGGTGGTGTGCTGACCGATCGCTATCTGCAGGGTATTCCCTCCGATTCCCGCGTCGCCAGCGGCAGTAAGTTCCTGAATGAAAATCAGCTGACGGAAGAGAAAATGGCCAGGGTGCGTAAGCTGAACGATCTGGCAGAACAGCGTGGGCAGAAACTGGCGCAAATGGCGTTAACGTGGGTGCTGCGCGATCCGCGCATTACCTCCGTGCTGATCGGGGCCAGTAAAACGGCACAAATTGACGACGCGGTGCAGATGTTGACCCAGTCACCGCTCTCGACAGACGAACTCGCCGCCATTGAGGCGATACTGGCCTGATACGGGTTGCCCGCGTACGCGGGCGGCTGTGCCAGAAAACTCTCAAAGCCCTGTTTTTCGCGTATTTTCAGACAACATGTGCAGGCTTCTTTGTGCAATACCGTCAGAATGACGTGACAGCAGTAATTATAAGCTGCTGCAGGAGAAGATAATGATACGTGGAGTATGCTTTGCTGCTTTCATAGCAGTGTTAACGCCGCTGGCGATGCACACAGCACAAGCCTCGGGAAATGAGATACGCCTGGCTCCAGGCGTCACGCTGCATCTGGGCGACCGGGACCGCCGGGGTTATTACTGGGATGGCGACCGCTGGCGTGAACCGCGCTGGTTTAACGATCGCTACGCTTATAAGGAAAGACGCTGGTGGCGGCATGATGCCTGGCGACGTCATCAGGAAGCGGAACGGGAACGTCGCTGGCACGCGCGTGAACGGCAACGCCAGTGGGAACATGAACGACGCCACTGGCGTCATGCGCACCCTGAGCCGCATCGCTACCGCTAACCGTCCTCTGCCGGCCTGCGTGCCGGCAGACAACCTGCGCTTATTCCTCGCGGCTTTTCACCCGGGCGAGCGCAAAGCCATCCCAGCCTTTTTCGCCCACGGTCTGAATCGCGGTCGCCTCCAGTCGGGGATCGCTGGCCAGCAGCCGCAGACACTCACGTACGCCCTGCACGTTGCCGTCGGTAGAACCGGCATCAATCACGGCACCGCCGCGAACAATGTTATCGACGATAATGAGACTGCCGGGCCGGGAGAGCTGAATGGCCCAGCGAAGATAGCCGGGATTATTTTTTTTGTCCGCATCAATAAAAATGAGATCAAAGGGAGCCTGCAGATGCGGCAGGACATCCAGCGCCGCCCCCACATGCAGCCTAACCCGTTCGGACAGGCCAGCCTGATGAATATTTTCGCGGGCAACATCCGCATGGCGGGGATCGGCTTCTATCGTGGTGATGGTTCCCCCCTCGCCCAGCGCCTGCGCCATCCAGATCGTGCTGTAGCCGCCGAGTGTGCCGATTTCGAGCACACGTGAGGCATTCTGAATGCTGATTAACAGCGCCAGCATTTTGCCTTGCATCGCCGAAACATCATGAGCTGGCAGCCCGGCCTGACTGTTTGCCTGGAGGGCCGCGCTGAGGTGGTTATCGGGCGGCGCTAACAACTGTGAAAAATAATCGTCAACGGCGGCCCATTTCACATGGTCGTCTGAAGGGTAATCTGGCGTGCGCATGATGTCACTCCTGACTCGGGAAGAGAGTGACATTATAAACTGTGGCATTCAGCGCTTAAAGCCGTGCCCGATCGCTGCCGGGTAAGGCTACATGCCCATGGCCTGTCCGACGAGCAGGTAAATATTCAGGCTGACCACCAGCACCACAATGATTCGACCGGTGTTCTGCATCAGACGACTGTTTACCAGGGCTTCGCCCATCAGCTCACGGTTCCCCGTAAAGACCAGCAAAGGGATCAGTGCCAGTGCAATACCAAAGCTCAGCAGGACCTGGCTCATCACCAGCACACGCGTGGGATCCCAGCCCGCCCAGATCACGATAAATGATGGCACCATGGTGACGGCACGACGGACCCAGAGAGGGATATGGAAATTGATAAAGCCCTGCATTACCACCTGGCCCGCCAGCGTACCCACCACGGTGGAGGATAACCCCGCCGCGACCAGGCTCAGGCCGAATACCGTCGCGGCAGCATGACCGAGCAAGGGCTGCAAGGTGGTGTAAGCCTGATCGAGTTCCGCAATACCGCTGTGGCCGCTAAAGTGAAAAGCCGCAGCGGCCGTGGCCATCATCGCCAGATTAACAAAACCGGCGATGGTCATCGCGATCGCCACATCCAGCTTAGTGGAAGAGTAACGTTGCGCCTGGCTGTCGCGGCTTTTTCCCTGCGTTAAGGCAGAATGCAGGTAGATGACGTGCGGCATAATGGTTGCACCCAGCACACCGGCCGCCAGGAAAACCGCATCGGCATTCGGCAGTGAAGGCAGCGCCATGCCTGTCACCAGTTCGCTGACTTTTGGCTGGGAAAAAAACAGTTCAACAATATAAGCGGCCGCAACAAACAGGAGTAATCCGCCGATCACCAGCTCCAGCGGCTTTTGCCCGCGGTTTTGCAGCATCAAAATCAGAACGGTGGCCACACCGGTAAGGACCGCGCCCTGCATCAGTGAGACGCCCAGCAGCAGTTTGAATCCCAGAGCCGCGCCAATAAACTCCGCCAAATCGGTCGCCATCGCGATGATCTCTGCCTGCACCCAGTAAAACCACACGGCCGGACGCGGGAACCGATCGCGAATGTGTTCCGCCAGGTTCTTGCCCGTGGCAATACCGAGCTTTGCTGACATCAGCTGGATAAGCATGGCCATAATGTTGGCCCACACCACCACCCACAGCAACTGGTAGCCATACGCAGCACCGGCCTGAATATTGGTCGCGAAGTTGCCCGGATCGATATAGCCGATCGCGGCGATAAAGGCAGGCCCCAGTAAAGCGAGTTTGATTTTTCTGGCGCCACGCGCTGCGCGTTCTGCGGCACGGCTTTCTAGCATATCGGGTACCCTGTCTGAGTTAACCTGTGTAGCTTAAGGCGACACAGGTACGAGTGAAATTCGGTTTCGCTAATCGCTATGATAGATAATGCTATAAAGTATAGCCATTGCTATAAATCAGGGCTAAGAAAGCCCTACTTATACAACGTATTTTAGTCACTCTACGTGTTGTGCAAATTACAGACAATAGATTTAAGTGAAATCCATGTGAATATTTTGGTTACAGGACGTGATCGCTGAGAGTTTTCTGAGAAATTTGGCGATAGTGAATACTTATATTGTGGATGAGATCTCGTTTTTCGGTAAGCCGTTACATAGAATACGCAGCAAAATACAATCCTCCTCAAATTTGGAGCAAACATGTCCCATATTTTGCAGTTTCTTTTAGCACTAGTGGTAGTCAGTGTGCTGGCCTTGCTGGTCAGCCACGACAGAAAAAGTATTCGGGTTCGCTACATTATTCAGCTTCTGGTTATCGAAATCATTCTGGCCTGGTTCTTCCTGAACTCAGAAGCCGGTCTGGGATTCGTCAAAGGCTTCGCCGGTTTCTTCGATCATCTTCTGAAATATGCGGCTCAGGGCACCAACTTTGTCTTTGGCAACATGAACGATAAAGGTCTGGCCTTCTTCTTCCTGAACGTCCTGTGTCCGATTGTGTTCATTTCGGCGCTGATCGGGATTCTTCAGCACTTCCGCATCCTGCCGTGGGTGATTCGCGGCATCGGTACGGTGCTGTCTAAGATCAACGGCATGGGTAAACTGGAATCGTTTAACGCCGTAAGCTCTCTGATTTTGGGACAGTCTGAGAACTTTATCGCGTATAAAGACATTCTGGGCAAAATGTCACAGCGTCGTATGTACACGATGGCGGCGACCGCGATGTCCACCGTGTCCATGTCGATTGTGGGTGCCTACATGACCATGCTGCAGCCTAAGTATGTGGTTGCTGCGCTGGTGCTGAACATGTTCAGTACCTTTATCGTACTGTCGCTGATCAACCCTTACCGCGTCGATAACGAAGAAGACCTGCAGTTGCAGGATCTGCACCAGGGTCAGAGCTTCTTTGAAATGCTGGGCGAATATATCCTGGCTGGTTTCCGTGTAGCCATCATCGTCGCAGCAATGCTGATTGGTTTTATCGCCCTGATTTCTGGCCTGAATGCGCTGTTTGACTTCATTTTCGGTATCACGTTCCAGGGCGTGCTGGGTTACGTCTTCTATCCTTTTGCCTGGGTGATGGGCGTGCCATCAGGCGAAGCGCTGCAGGTTGGCAGCATCATGGCAACGAAACTGGTTTCCAATGAGTTTGTGGCGATGATGGATCTGCAGAAAATCGCCAGCCAGCTGTCGCCAAATGCCGAAGGTATTCTGTCGGTTTTCCTGGTGTCTTTTGCTAACTTCTCGTCTATCGGCATCGTCGCGGGCGCGATTAAAGGCCTGAATGAAGAGCAAGGCAACGTCGTTTCGCGCTTCGGCCTGAAACTGCTGTATGGCTCAACGCTGGTCAGCGTGCTGTCCGCAGCCATTGCAGGCCTGGTGCTGGCATTCTGATTCCGGGCTTACGCAACAGACAAGGCGAGCCAACTGGCTCGCCTTGTTGCTTTTAACCAGAGACGGTTTAACGCTTACGCTTTACCCTTCCTGAGTCACCCTGCTACTTTGCATTGACAGCAGTTTGCAGTCTGCCCCTTGCCACACAGTCCTCTCTCTTCTTAAAGGAGCGTTTATGGCGTTGGATGCCGAGGGTTACATCGCCGTTCCACCTGTGACCGCCTTTCAACCGGCGTTTCAGGCAATCGTTGACGATACTATTCATCAACTCCGTCTGACCGTCGGCGATGATCTTCACAGCCTGTGGCTCTATGGCAGCGTTGCGTTTGGCACAGCCGTCGAAGGGCAGTCTGATCTGGATGTCTGTCTTGTCTTTCGTCATCCGCTCGCGCCCGCTACGCGCGACAGCCTGGCGGCCGTAAAAGAGAGGCTTACGGCAAGGCATCCTGTCGTCAGTAACATTGACGTTGATAAAGGCACGCTAAGTGAGGTGATGGATCCGAACAACCTTAATACATGGGGATACTGGCTAAAGCATCACTGCCGCTGCCTTTACGGTGAAGATTTATCGGTGCGTTTTAACCGGTTCAGACCCTCGAAAGCGCTGGCGAGGGCACTAAATGGCGATTTCACAAAGGTTTTAGACGAGTATGTCGCGAAACTGTCCTGCGCCTTGCCCGGCCGCCAGCAGTGGCAACGCGCCGCCGCCAGAAAAGTTATTCGCTCAACGAATATGCTGCGCCAGGATAGCGACGCGGACTGGCCTGCAACGCTTGCCGAGCATGTATCGCGCTTTGTTCTGCGTTATCCCGACCAGGAAGCTGCCATCGCCTTCTTTCTCGCCGAAAGTTATCAGCCCGGCGCATCAGCCAGGGAATTTATCTCGCAGCTTGACGCGTTCAGGGGATGGCTGGTTCAGCAGTTAGAACAATCGTAACGAGAACGTACGAGGGAAATATGAAAAGCGCCCGATAAAACGAGAAGGCGATGCAGGCTCAACTCACCCGTCCGTATGAGCCAGGCGGTGTTTTAAAATGAATAGTTAATTTACAGGTGAAACTGAGAGATTACACCACCATTGAAGTCACGGACTCTTATTAGACCTTGTTCTCAACAGCATTTATACAGAGTGTGGTCATCCACACTCATTTAGCGATTTATTTATATCTTTTTTTCACTATCCTAATTATAAAAAAAATCGCTATAGATAATATCAGAGGAATACCAAAAATAACCCATAACCCGGCCGGGTCAAATTCACCATCGGCCATCGCAACACCTGTTGCATTCAATATATCATCAATGTAGTAGGACAGTTTCTCTGTAAACTGCCAAACGGGGCGGACAAAGAAGACAATGGCAAGGCAAGCCACGTATATCAAAATGAAAAGTAAAACAGAATTCCTGCGATTAGTTGATTTTGCAATTGTCATAATCTGTTCTCCCTTTAACAGTCACACGTCCATATGCTTTAACACCGGCTTTCACCTGCATCATTTCTGTCTTAAGTAATGCATTACGAAGAATGTTGAACTGTGGGATTTTATAGAATGTTATACATCCCCATGACTCCCCACTTCCATCCGGTCTCAAAGGATGCAGCCTGAAACCACCACGCTCAGAGCCATGTACATAGAGATGGTCACTCATAGTAGCGTCATTATAAAGACCAAACCACTCACTGTGATCGGTGCCGTTACGCCAGTCTTTAATTGCACTAAGGACACGGTTACTCATACTGCCTGTCGGGCGGGGAACAATCCAGTATGTGCCCGGAGGAAGCGCAGCTTTATTCTTATATGCGCATTCGGCAATGTTAGTCGTCGGGTTTTCGCCCGAGAAGACATCAAAGGTTCCTACACCATAACAAAGTAATTTAACAGTTCTACCGTCAGCACTTACCTTGCTGTAATCCATCTCGCACTCGATCATTCGTGCCCCCTACCTTTCGATGAAAAAATCATACTTAGATTGAATTTTCCAATCAAGCGAGTTTGGAGGGGAACCGAAACCCTCATTAAAATCCATAAGATAAAGACTAATATGGATTATGTTTATAATCCTCTTTGAATCGCATTATCTCACTCTCCCAGAAAGTAAAAACAAATTTAATCGCTGATTTGAGTTCGACGCGTTCAAAATCTCGTCCATCATGCGACTGTGGTTCATCCAAAATTAAATAAATGCCATTAGCTTCAGTGAATACACCGTCACCAAAAGGCGCACTAAAAAGTCCTTCGTTATGATCAGATGCAATCTGTTCAACGTGCCGTGCGATTGCGTGCTGATGTAACTGAAAATGTTTTGATGCATTCGCCACAGCATGAACCACTTTATATAACATCTTATTTTTACCCTGCAAGCTATCACCTGGTTTTCCAAAACCATTGGATTTTGCGTAATCATAAACATGGTAGAGGACGATTGCTGCTATACGTCCTCGACGCATGTTCATCTCATCTGCATAAAACTCGTCCACAGTTGGCCGAACTGTTTGCTCAAAGTAATCAATCACGGGTCTGAGGTTCATACTTTCTCCTGAGTTGAATCCTTGCAGAATGAAAGGGCAGTCCCCTTCCTTCAAACCACAGTCCTTGAAGCAGTCACAAATATAGCGACGTGATCGGCTGTCCAGGGAGACACATATTCTCGTGCTACTGGTGCATCTGAGGCGTGAGCAAAGAGCTTAGGATTATGTTCTCGAAGCAAAACAGGGTAACGCATCGCGCCTGAATAATGCGGTCAGACGGTGCTGGAAGAGATGTTGAAGGCGGATGTGCGTCAATCTCGCTGACGTCTTTAATCGCTGCTGAGTCGAGTGGCAAAGTCAAAAGCTAAAGAGAGGCGATTTTCACATGACAGCACGAACAAGATTGGAAATAAGATGAGAAAAACCAGCACATTGCGTTCTGATGACTTATTGATTTGATGAACAAGCAGAAAGTTGGTGGAGATAAGCGGGATCGAACCGCTGACCTCTTGCATGCCATGCAAGCGCTCTCCCAGCTGAGCTATACCCCCACATCTGGAAATCGTTTTTTCAGTGCCAAACTTTTGGGAGAAGTTTGGTGGAGCTAAGCGGGATCGAACCGCTGACCTCTTGCATGCCATGCAAGCGCTCTCCCAGCTGAGCTATAGCCCCGAACCGAAAAAACCGTCGTGTTACGCGACGGACGGCATAATATGAAACCCCCCAGGGAGTGTCAACGGCAAAATCACATTCTGTGTTTGATCGCTGAAAAAGACGGCAAACTTAACGCGATGACGTCCGTTTGCGCAGAAAAAGAGCTTGTTAATATGATGTAAGGTGTCTGGTCGGGGTTAAACCTTTTTGATCGGCGTTAAGTTAATGCATCGTTAAATATGTTATAGGAATTATCTTGTCTTCCCTGTAATGTCGTGTAAAACTTAGCCCGCTATTTAATACGGCTGCATGGTTTTCTCCAGCGCACCGTTCTTCAACCAGGCGTTTTCGCTCCACCACTAAAATCAATAGAGAATATATGTCGCTGCATACACCTAAAGAGATCGCCCAACTGGCGATTCAGGCAGGGGTGGCCAAAAGCCATGCCTCCATTAGCTCCCTTATCATTCTTGGTTTCATGGCCGGTGCCTTTATTGCTACAGGGTTCCTGCTGGATGTTCACGTCATTAACTCTTTACCCGCAGACTGGGGGTCATTTGGTGGCTTTTTAGGGGCTGCCGTGTTCCCGGTGGGATTGATCCTGACCATTCTGGCCGGGGGCGAGCTGCTAACGGGTAACATGATGACGCTGCCCATTGCCTGGTTTGCCCGCCGTGTTAGCGGTTACAGCGTATTACGTAACTGGTTCTGGGTAACGATTGCGAACTTCCTCGGCAGCATCGCGATTGCCTGGTTCTTTGGTCACATGCTGGCCATGACCGAAGGTGATTACCTGAAAAAAACGCTGGCGATTGCGAATGCGAAGGTGCATGCCGATTTCCTGCATGCCTTTATCTCCGGCATTGGCTGTAACTGGCTGGTGTGCCTGGCCGTCTGGCTGGCATTCGCCAGTAAAGATGTCGTCGGTAAAATTTTTGGCATGTGGTTCCCGGTGATGGCGTTCGTGGCGATTGGTTTCCAGCACGTTGTCGCCAACATGTTCATTATTCCTGCGGCGATTTTCGCCGGTCAGATGACCTGGGCTGAATACTTCCCGAATTTTGTGGCGGTATTTTTAGGTAATGCTGTAGGCGGTGCCGTCTTCGTGGGTCTGGCTTACTTCCTGGCGTTCCGCCCCGCTGCCGAACAGGCACACACTGCGCAATAATTCCTCATTGCCTTTTGTTGAGAGACAAAAGGCAATTTCGTTTTCCGTTACTTTCACCCGTTACGATTTCCTGTAATATGTATAGCTAATGTATTGAACAGGGACAGCATCGTGAAAAAGGAATGGCTTACTCCGGAAGAACTGGCAATCGAAACGGGCTACAGTCGGCAGACGGTGAACAAATGGATCAAACGCGAGAACTGGACGACGACGCCAAAACCCGGCGTTCAGGGCGGAAAAGCGAGACTGATCCACATTGATGAGCGCGTAAAAAGCTTTATTCAGTCGACACGTAATCTCAATGAACCTACAGGCAATTATACTCCTCCACCTAATTCATTACCTGCGTTATTAATAAGTTCTGTCCAGCAAATGAGCCAGAATGAACAGGATCAACTTATGGCCCTGATTTTGCGGGAAGGGATAAAAGGTGTGCTTGAGCGTCTGGGCATTCGTGAAGAATAAGAAAACCGGAAGCGCGAGGCTTCCGGTTTTTTTGCGCCGCTGACAATCACGTCCCGCGGCTCAGACTTTAGTCGGGTGTTGTCAGTAAGTGTCCTGATAACATCACCGCCAGCCGTCAAAAAGAAAGATTATTCGCTCTGCGCTTCGCGCTCAGCAATAAAGGCCAGCGCTTTCTCAATACGCTCAACGCTACGGCTGCGGCCAATCGCTTCGACCGTCACATCCAGTCCCGGTGACTGCCCTGCTCCGGTAACGGCTACACGCAATGGCATACCGACTTTACCCATACCGACGCCTAACTCATCGGCAGCCTGCTGGATAGCGGCATGCACCGTTTCGGCATTCCAGTCAGTCAATGCAGCCAGTTTATCGCGAACCAGTTCCAGTGGCTGGCGGGCGACCGGACGTAAATGCTTTTTCGCGGCATCCGCATCGAACTCTGTGAAGTCCTGGTAGAAATAGTGGCAGGATGCCGCCATCTCTTTCAGCGTTTTGCAACGTTCCCCCAACAGCGTAACGAGTTTCGCCAGCTCCGGGCCGGTACGTGTATCAATATTTTGCTGTTCGATGTGCCATTGCAGATGCGTGGCAACGTACTCAGGTGGCAGCGCATTAATATAATGATGATTTAACCACTGCAGTTTTTCCGTATTAAAGGCGCTGGCAGATTTGCTCACCGCGTCCAGGCTAAACAGCTCTGTCATTTCTTTAACGGAGAACACTTCCTGATCGCCATGGGACCAGCCCAGACGCACCAGATAGTTGAGCAGCGCTTCCGGCAGGTAACCATCATCACGGTACTGCATAACACCGACTGCACCATGGCGCTTAGACAGTTTTTTACCGTCATCGCCCAGGATCATGGAAACATGCGCGTAAACCGGTACCTGAGCCCCGATGGCTTTCAGAATGTTGATCTGACGTGGTGTGTTATTGATATGGTCTTCACCGCGCACAACATGCGTAATGCCCATATCCCAGTCATCGACCACGACACAGAAGTTGTAGGTTGGCGAGCCGTCGGTACGGCGAATAATCAGGTCGTCCAGTTCCTGATTACTGAATTCAATCGGGCCGCGAATCTGGTCATCAAAAATGACCGAGCCTTCCTGCGGGTTACGGAAGCGCACCACATGAGGCTCGTCTGCGGCATGGTGCTCGTGGCTGTCGCGGCAACGGCCGTCGTAACGCGGTTTTTCACCGTTCGCCATTTGGGTTTCACGCAGCGTTTCGAGACGCTCTTTAGAGCAGTAGCATTTATAAGCCGTGCCTGCTTCCAGCATTTCATCAATGACGGCGTTGTAGCGATCAAAGCGTTTGGTCTGATAATACGGGCCTTCATCCCAGTCCAGACTCAGCCAGTTCATACCGTCCATAATGGCTTCAATGGCTTCCGGTGTTGAACGCTCCAGATCGGTATCTTCGATGCGCAGCACAAACTCGCCCTGATGATGACGAGCAAAGAGCCATGAATAGAGTGCGGTACGAGCACCGCCTACATGTAAAAAGCCAGTAGGGCTTGGCGCGAAGCGAGTTTTGATTTTCATTCAGTATTGCCTTAAATGCGCGGGTTCTTGTCTGGATGACAAAAAACAGGTTAGACGCGAAAACAGTGCGCACATTCTAGCACCTGATGATGAATCCTCAATGCATGCAACGTAGAAGAGCGGCAGCAAAGCCCGCATTTCTGCTAAGAAAACCAGCATATTGGATAAAATCCCTGCGAGATGTTTAAAATTAAACCGAACGCACAATTAAGTTTTAAAAAGCGTTGACTCAAAATCAACTATCCCTATAATGCGACTCCACACAGCGGGGGTGATTAGCTCAGTTGGTAGAGCATCTCCCTTACAAGGAGGGGGTCGGCGGTTCGAACCCGTCATCACCCACCACTCTTAAGAAGGTTTAAGATGGCCCGCAGTGACAAGAGATAAGATATGGGTGATTAGCTCAGTTGGTAGAGCATCTCCCTTACAAGGAGGGGGTCGGCGGTTCGAACCCGTCATCACCCACCATATCTTAGTCAGATGACACTCTTGTGAAGCAGTACCGAAGTGGGTGATTAGCTCAGTTGGTAGAGCATCTCCCTTACAAGGAGGGGGTCGGCGGTTCGAACCCGTCATCACCCACCACTTCGGGTCGTTAGCTCAGTTGGTAGAGCAGTTGACTTTTAATCAATTGGTCGCAGGTTCGAATCCTGCACGACCCACCAATGTAGAAAGGCGCCCTAAAGGCGCCTTTTTGCTATGCGCAAAAAGTGCAGGATGAGAACCTGCTGCAGGTTCGACTGAATCGCGCAGCGATTCAGGCTGATGCGCCAGCATCACCCGAAGGGCGAGGCCCGCAGGGCCGAAGGCAATCCTGCACGACCCACCAAATTCAGGAAAAAGCGCCTTCAGGCGCTTTTTTCGTTTCTGCGCTCCGATGTCTGATGTGCAGGATGAGAAACTGCTGCAGGTTCGACTGAATCACACAGCGATTCAGGCTGATACGCCAGCATCACCCGAAGGGCGAGGCACGCCGGGCCGAAGGCTATCCTGCACGACCCACCAAATTCAGGAAAAAGCGCCTGAAGGCGCTTTTTTCGCTTCTGCGCTCCGCTGCCTGACGTGCGGAATGAGAATCTGCCGCAGGTTCAGTTACCCGCCCTGCTTTTTCCCACTGCCGAAATAATGAAACCAACAGCCGTATCCGCCACCGTTACCCGTCTACTCAACTGAATGGTAAGGACTAACGTTAATCTGTAAAAATCTTTTCGTAAATTTAACATTTTGAGGCATTAAGCTTTTGCCGCGCGCATCCGATAACCTAAAACGTCTAATTGCAAGGAGATCATCATGACAACTATTTCAACCAGCACACCGAGCATCGGCAGTGGCTCAACGTCAGATACGACAAGCGCCTCATCAGACACGGCAGCACAAATTGCCAGTCTGAATAAGCAGATTTCGCGCCTGAACGACCAGTTAAAAAGTCTGGGCGATGATAAAACACTGACCACCGAAGAAAAGAAGAAGCAGCAGGATACTATCAAAGCGCAGATTCAGGTTTTAGAAGCGCAAATCCAGCAGCTGCAACGCAAAGAGCAACAAAAAGCCGAAGCGAAACAGGCGGAAAAAGAAGGTAAAACCGTGTCAGCCGATGGCGTCAATCGCCCTACCCAAAATAATCAGCTCGACGTCTATATTTAAAACGCAGGACTGGAAGCACGTTGTTGCGTCAGCAGAGCTCCCTGCTGACGCACCTCCTGCCATATGGCCTCGCCCGCAGGCGTTAACGAGCGATTCTTGCGCTTAATTAATGTCAGGCTGCGATTGATCTCAGGATAGAGACGTCTTACCGTTAACGCGCGCCCCGCAGGAAGCGGTAACGCCAGCGCGGGTAAAATGCTGATCCCGATACCTGCATCCACCATAGGAAACAGCGTGGCCGGATGACCGATTTCCTGAACCACATTGATACTGATGTTCTGCTGACGTAACGCCGCGTCAATTAATATCCGGCTGCCCGACGCATAATCCTGAAGCACCATCGTACGTCCCTCCAACATCGGCCACCTTGCCTGCCCGACCTCAGCAAGCGGATCATCCTCCCGGCACAGCAGTAAAAAGGGTTCATCCAGTATGGCGCAGCAGTCGAATTCACTGTCATTCAGCGGGCCAATCACAATGCCAAAATCGACCTCGGCGTGACGTACGCTCTGAAGCACGGCCTGCTGCACCCGATCGTGCAGGATGATCTTTATTTCCGGGTAGCTCTGCTGACTGGCGGCAAGGCATTGCGGCATCAGGTGGGCTGAGATCGTCTGACTCGCCGCGATGCGTACCGTACCACTGCGTTGTTCGCCATAGCTACGAATATCCAGCAGCGTGGTGTTTATCTCTTCCAGCAACCTTTCCATACGTGAAGCCAGCTGCTGCCCGGCTTCGGTCAGCACCACCTCGCGCGTCGTGCGATCCAGCAAGCGGACGCCCGTTTCCGCTTCCAGCTCTTTAATGCTGTGGCTGACCGCAGACTGACTCAGCCCAATCGCCTGCCCTGCCTGGCTAAAGCCACCATAATGCGCAACGGCCACAAAGGTGCGTAACTGACGTAGGGAGTAATTCATTAATTTCTCGCATAGATTCATTTAATAAATCAATTTTATTTCTAAACCCTCATCACGCACAATCACTCCAGACTTAATTTAACCGGATTTTAACGATGGGATTTCTCCGTATTGACCCGATGATGATCAAGCTGATCATCACTGTACTTCTGGCCTCTTTCATTCCGGCGAGAGGCGGCTTCGTGGACTTTTTCACGTACCTGACCACCGCCGCCATCGCCCTGCTGTTCTTCATGCACGGTGCCAAACTGTCACGCGAAAAAATCATCGCAGGCAGCAGCCACTGGCGGCTTCACCTTTGGATCATGTGCAGTACGTTTGTTATGTTCCCGGCGCTGGGGCTGCTGATTGTCTGGTGGCATCCGGTTAACGTCGGCGCAGAAATTTATACCGGCTTCCTTTACCTCTGCATTTTGCCTGCCACCGTCCAGTCGGCCATCGCCTTCACCTCAATGGCTGGCGGCAATGTGGCTGCGGCGGTGTGCAGCGCATCGGCATCCAGCCTGTTAGGTGTTTTCGTCTCCCCGCTGCTGGTTAATCTGGTGATGGACGTCAACAGTAACGGACCAGGCGATGGCCTTGAGCAGGTGGGTAAAATCATGCTGCAACTGTTAGTGCCGTTTGTTTTAGGTCATCTGTCACGCCGCTGGATTAGCGGTTGGGTGGAAAGGAACCGTAGCCTGATTGGCATCACCGATCAGACGTCCATTCTGTTGGTGGTTTATTCCGCGTTCAGCGAAGCGGTGGTGAACGGCATCTGGAAACGCGTCGGGATTGATACGCTGCTGTGGATTCTGGCGGGCTGCATTCTGCTCCTGACGCTGGTGCTGATTATTAACTATCTTGCTGCGCGCCTGTTTGGCTTCAGTCGTCCCGATGAAATCGTGGTGTTGTTCTGTGGCTCGAAAAAGAGCCTGGCGAACGGCGTGCCAATGGCCAATATCCTGTTCCCCGCCAGCGCGGTGGGTATCATCGTCCTGCCACTGATGATTTTTCACCAGGTTCAGTTGATGGTGTGCTCGTTTATTGCCGGACGCTACAAGCGAACCAATGCGTTGCAGGCGGAGAAAAGCAAAGCGGCTGTCGTGGAATCGCAGAAATAACGGAAACACGTTCAGACAAGCGGCCTCATGCGAGGCCGCGAACTCAGTCACCGCGCTTTAAAGGTTTAACTAACCCTTCCAGCCCTTCAATTTTTATCGCCAGGGTAAGCTGCATCAGCTCCCCCAAACGGCCAGCCGGAAACTCGCCGCTGCGGGCGAACCACAGCAGATAGGGCTCTGGCAAATCAATCAGCATCCGGCCTTTATATTTGCCAAACGGCATGGCCGTATTCGCAATCTCGATCAGCGCCTGCTTATCCATCTCAGGCACCGAGTCGCCGGATCATTTCGGCTTCATCAATGATCTCGATGCCCAGCTCCTGCGCTTTTGCCAGCTTCGAACCCGCAGCTTCTCCTGCGATCAGCAAATCGGTTTTCTTCGATACGCTGCCGCTGACTTTGGCACCGAGTTCGATGAGTCGCGCTTTGGCATCGTCCCGGTTCATCTGCGAGAGTGAGCCCGTTAACACTACGGTCTTGCCTGCAAACGGACTGTCGATCTCGCCGGGGTTCACCGCCACCACCTGGGGCCAGTGGATACCAATATCTTCAACCAGCTGCCGGATCACCTCGCGGTTGCTCTCTTCTTCCATGAAGTGACGTACGTGCTTCGCGACGACCGTGCCCACATCCTGAACCGCAATCAGCGCGTCCAGATCGGCATCCATGACCTTTTGCAGATCGCCAAAATGACTGGCCAGGTTTGCCGCCGTGGCTTCGCCGACTTCGCGAATACCCAGCGCATAGAGGAAACGCGCCAGCGTAGTGGATTTGGCTTTTTCCAGCGCGTCGACCACATTCTGCGCCGACTTCGCGCCCATACGATCTAACCCGGTCAGGGTTTCACGGCTGAGCCGGAACAGATCGGCCGGGGTTTTGACGTACTCTTTCTCGACCAGTTGATCGATAATCTTGTCACCCATGCCGTCAACGTCCATGGCGCGCCGCGACACAAAATGCTTCAGCGCTTCTTTGCGCTGTGCGCCACAGATTAAGCCACCGGTACACCGCGTGACCGCCTCGCCCTCAACGCGTTCAACATCGGAACCGCACACCGGGCACTGAGAAGGAAACACGATCTCACGGGCATTGTCAGGCCGTTCGCTGGTTACAACGTTGACCACCTGAGGAATCACATCGCCGGCACGACGAATCACGACTTTGTCGCCAATGCGCAGGCCAAGGCGTTCAATTTCATCGGCATTATGCAATGTGGCATTGCTGACCATCACGCCTGCCACCTGAACGGGTTCCAGCCGGGCAACAGGTGTGATAGCGCCCGTCCGCCCCACCTGGAACTCGACGTCACGCACAATCGTCATCTGCTCCTGCGCAGGAAACTTGAACGCCACGGCCCAGCGCGGCGCGCGCGCGACAAAGCCCAGCTTTTCCTGCAATTCCTGCGAATCGACTTTAATCACCACGCCGTCGATATCAAAACCCAGCGTGGCCCGCTCTGATTCAACCTCGTGATAAAACGCCAGCGCTTCATCGGCGTTCTGCACCAGACGAATACGGTCACTGACCGGCAGGCCCCAGGCTTTGAACTGTTGCAGTCGCGCCATGTGGCTGCGGGGCATCTCGCCCCCTTCCAGCAGGCCCAGTCCATAGCAGAAGAACGTTAGCGGTCGTTTCGCGGTGATACGGGGATCCAGCTGGCGCAACGAGCCCGCTGCCGCATTGCGTGGATTGGCAAAGACTTTGCCCTCTGTACGGCGCGCCTCGGCATTGAGTTTTTCAAAGCCGCTTTGCGTCATAAACACTTCTCCACGCACTTCTACTCTGGCGGGAATATTGTCCCCTTTGAGGCGCAGCGGAATGGCACGAATCGTCCGCACATTCGTCGTGATATTTTCGCCTGTTGTGCCATCGCCGCGCGTCGCCGCGCGCGTTAATAAGCCATCTTCATACAACAGGCTGACCGCCAGGCCATCCAGTTTGAGTTCACAGCAATAGGTGAGATCGTCGGTGCTTTTCAGACGATCCTGGACACGCTTATTGAAGGCCCTGAAGCTGGGTTCATCGAACGCGTTATCCAGTGACAGCATCGGCACTTCATGGCGTACCTGCTCAAATACCATCAACGGGGCGGCCCCTACGCGCTGCGTGGGGGAATCAGGCGTGATCAGATCAGGATGCTGTGCTTCCAGATCCCGCAGTTCCCGCATGAGGCGATCGTATTCCGCATCCGGCACTTCCGGCGCGTCCATAACGTGATACAGATATTCGTGATGGCGCAACGTGGTGCGCAGTTCAGTGATGTGTTCCTGGACGGATTTCATATAACCCCATCAGATAAAAAACCCCCGACAGGCGGGGGTTCATCATAATAATTTGAAAAAGTGTGGATTACTCGCGGGATTCGACCACATCGCGGATACGCGCTTTGTAGGTTTCCAGCTTTTGCGGCGTCATCATCCGGCGTTCGTCATCCAGTACCACACCGCCCACATCGTCCGCGATACGCTGCGCGGACTGTAGCATCAGCTTAAAGTTCTGATTCGCATCGCCATACGACGGCACCATCATGAAAATGGAGACGCCGGGCGTGGTGAAGTCGGTCATTTCGTCAGGATTGAAGGAACCGGGTTTCACCATGTTAGCCAGACTAAACAGCACAGGACCGCTGCCTGCCGGACTGAGATGACGATGGAAAATGTTCATTTCACCAAACTGAAAACCGGCCTGCAAAATGCCCTGTAGCAAGGCTTCACCATTCAGCTGACCGCCTGAGTGCGCCGCGACATGCAGCACAAGCACCGCTTCTTTGGGCTTACTGCTGGTCTGCGGACGAGGTTCAGGTTGTTTCGGCTGCGGCGGCGGACTGACCACCTCAGGTTCAGGCTCATAGTCAGGCTCAGGTTCGGCCTGATAAACAGGATTAGGCTGAACGCTGTCCAGCGGATCGCTATCCAGCAACGGATCGGCCTGAACCGGCGGTGCGGTGAAGGCTGGTGGCTGGCGAGTCGGTGCAGGCCGTTGTGGCGCACGTTCCGGTTGCGGTGCCGGGTCAAAAAGAGGATCGCTTTCAGGCTGCGGCGCAGAAGGCTGACGCGGGCGCTCCTTAACAGGCTCACGCCGCACTTCAGGCTGTGGCTCGCGGATGTCGTCAAAATGAGGCTCCTGGTGCCCGCGCGTATTACGCACACGCACTTCACCGACGCCGTCATCAACGTCGTCGGTCAGCGTCTCATCATCATGTTCATCACGTTGTTTCAAACGTTTGTGCGGGCGATCGCGGAAGACTGAAGAGCGTTCTTTACGGCTGGTCCACAGTCCGTGAATAAGAAGCGCTATAATGGCGATCGCGCCAACAACGATTAATATCAGACGCAAATCCTGCATCATTGTATTCTCTGTTGTTCCAATACCTTGCCACCGCGGCAAACTTTATTCTCTAACTGTATTTGCCCTGCCAGATAAGTGCAAGTCTGTGCAGTATTTTCTCACAAATAAGATAGCTCACCGCCACTTTTTCGCTGTTTTTTTACCCAAACGGCACCTGGTCAGCAGAAAAAGCCAGGTTATAGTAGGCGCGCCTTAACATCTTCAGGAGAACTGGCTCGATGGCTGTGAATAATTCCGTTTCCTCTTTTAATGGCGTGCACTATTTTAGCCAGGGCTGGAAGCTAATCAGGTTACCGGGCATACGGCGCTTCGTCATCATCCCCTTGCTGGTCAACATCCTGCTGCTAGGCGGCGCCTTTGTCTGGTTATTTTTCCGTCTTGACGAGTGGATCCCCAAACTGATGTCGCATGTGCCGGACTGGCTGCAATGGCTCAGCTATGTGCTGTGGCCGCTGTCGGTGATTTCGGTGGTGCTGGTGTTTAGCTATTTCTTTTCAACGATAGCCAACCTGATTGCCGCGCCGTTTTGCGGCCTGCTGGCGGAACAACTTGAGGGGCGGCTGACGGGTAAACCACTGCCTGACAGCGGCTGGCTGGGCATGGTTAAAGACGTGCCGCGCATCATGAAACGCGAATTACAAAAGCTGGGCTACTACCTGCCCCGCGCACTGGGCCTGTTATTACTTTATTTAGTTCCGGGTTTTGGGCAGACGGTGGCACCCGTGCTGTGGTTTATGTTCAGCGCCTGGATGTTGTCTGTTCAGTATTGCGACTATCCTTTCGATAACCATAAAGTCAGTTTTCAGCAGATGCGTCATGCCTTACGCCAGCACAAGACAGCCAATATGCAGTTTGGCGCGCTGGTGAGCCTCTTTACAATGATTCCCGTGGTGAACCTGGCCATTATGCCGGTCGCCGTGTGCGGGGCCACCGCGATGTGGGTTGATCGCTACCGGGCGAACCTGGCTCGTGAAAGCCTGCGCTGAACATATCAACTATCCTTATGCAATTTTCGGCAGGTCTTATCGCCATGAGACATATAGATATATGATTTCTTTCCTTCCGCCACGGGGCAGAACAGGTATGCTCAGAGGGTTCCCAATAATTCATACAGTTAAGGACAGGCTATGAGTAAGATCTATGAAGACAACTCTTTGACAATTGGTCATACGCCGCTGGTTCGACTGAACCGCATCGGTAACGGCCGCATCCTTGCGAAGGTTGAGTCCCGTAACCCGAGCTTCAGTGTGAAATGCCGTATCGGTGCCAACATGATTTGGGACGCAGAAAAACGCGGTATTCTTAAGCAAGGTATTGAACTGGTTGAACCGACCAGCGGTAACACCGGTATTGCATTAGCCTACGTGGCCGCCGCGCGCGGTTACAAACTGACGCTGACCATGCCGGACACTATGTCTGTTGAGCGCCGTAAGTTGCTTAAAGCCCTGGGGGCGAATCTGGTCCTGACCGAAGGCGCAAAAGGCATGAAAGGCGCGATCGCCAAAGCCGAAGAGATCGTGGCCAGCGATCCCGACAAATATTTACTGCTGCAGCAGTTCAGTAACCCGGCCAACCCGGAAATTCACGAGAAAACCACCGGTCCCGAAATCTGGGAAGACACGGATGGTGAAGTGGATGTGTTCATTGCCGGTGTGGGGACCGGCGGCACGCTGACAGGCGTAAGCCGTTACATCAAAAACACCCAGGGTAAGAAATCCTTGATCACCGTGGCCGTAGAACCCACTGACTCACCGGTGATTGCGCAGGCGATGGCGGGCGAAGAGCTCAAACCCGGCCCGCATAAGATTCAGGGGATTGGCGCGGGCTTTATTCCGGGTAACCTGGATTTGGCGCTGATCGATTTAGCTGTCGGCATCACTAATGATGAAGCGATCGCCACGGCCCGTCGCCTGATGGAAGAAGAA
Source organism: Pantoea sp. PNA 14-12 (assembly GCF_004364735.1). Taxonomy (NCBI): domain Bacteria; kingdom Pseudomonadati; phylum Pseudomonadota; class Gammaproteobacteria; order Enterobacterales; family Erwiniaceae; genus Pantoea; species Pantoea sp. PNA 14-12. The sequence goes on from NZ_SOAJ01000002.1 coordinate 511,724, forward strand.
GGCATTCTGGCCGGTATCTCTTCGGGTGCCGCCGTTGCCGCCGCGCTGAAGTTGCAGGAAGATGAAGCCTACGCCAACAAAAACATCGTTGTCATTCTTCCTTCTTCCGGTGAGCGCTATCTCAGCACCGCGCTGTTTGCCGATCTTTTCACGGAAAAAGAGCTGCAATAGCCCGAAATTCGCCCTGGACAAACGCTTAAAAAGCACCCTGACGGGTGCTTTTTTGTGGCGCAGATCTCACTTTTACCATGCAGCCAATTGATTTCAGTCGTGTGGCTCTGGTATTTAGACTGCCAATTATTTCGATGCCTGAAATTAATCCTCCTTTGAAGTGGATCAAGCTGAATCAAGTTTCAGATTTAGTGAAAGGGCGAATCACGGCATAATTACCCGGTGACGTGCTCAACTCGTGTTTTGACACGCAGCGGGAATGAAACACTCATTCAAGCGCATTTGTTCGATTGTAAGTTGTATACCCGCGCACCTACACAGGCTAAAGTTACGGCTCCAGGCTAGACTTTAGATCCATAACACTCATCCTGAAAACGTTGGGGAAATAGAATGTTCCAGCAAGAAGTTACCATTACCGCACCAAACGGACTGCATACTCGCCCTGCTGCGCAATTTGTCAAAGAAGCTAAAGCCTTCCAGTCAGAAATCACCGTGACCTCCAACGGCAAATCGGCCAGCGCCAAAAGCCTGTTTAAGCTGCAGACTCTGGGTCTGACTCAGGGCACCGTTGTCACACTTTCTGCGGAAGGTGAAGATGAGCAAAAAGCCGTAGAGCATCTGGTTAAGCTGATGGCGGAACTGGAGTAATCTCCTTTCTGCTCCGCTTAAAACGACTCTTCTGCGCCATTGTGTGCAACATCTTGATCGCGGACAACCTGTCCGCGTTATTGCTTTCGTAGAGTACGTGTCACACGACTATGGCAACGCAACGAGTCCAGTCAGCCATCGTGATAAAAAGGTAGGGTTATGATTTCAGGCATTTTAGCATCACCAGGTATCGCTTTCGGCAAAGCTCTGCTGCTGAAAGAAGACGAGATCGTCATCAACCGTAAAAAAATTTCAGATGACCAGGTTGAGCAGGAGGTTCAGCGCTTTCTGCAAGGGCGTAGCAAAGCGGCTGAGCAACTTGAAGCCATTCGTATCAAAGCCAGCGAATCCCTGGGTGAAGAAAAAGCAGCCATCTTCGAAGGCCACATTATGTTGCTGGAAGACGAAGAGCTGGAGCAGGAAATCATCGACCTGATCAAAAAAGATCACGCCACTGCTGATGCTGCTGTGAACTCCGTCATCGACGCCCAGGCAAAAGCCCTGGAGGAGCTGGACGACGAATACCTGAAAGAGCGTGCGGCAGACGTGCGTGACATCGGTAAGCGTCTGCTGCAAAACATTTTAGGTCTGCACATTGTCGACCTGAGCGCAATCCAGGAAGAATCTATTCTGGTGGCGAAAGATTTAACGCCATCCGAAACCGCACAGCTGAATCTGAAAAAGGTGCTGGGCTTTATTACCGATTTGGGTGGCCGTACCTCGCACACCTCAATCATGGCACGCTCGTTAGAAATCCCGGCGATTGTCGGCACCGGTAACGTGACCGCCACCATCAAAAACGGCGATTTCATCATTCTGGACGGGGTGAACAATGCGATTCACGTTAATCCGTCTGAGGCGGTTCAGGAAGAGCTGAAAGCGGTGCAGAATCAGTATCTGTCTGAAAAACACGAGCTGGCGAAGCTGAAAGATCTGCCGGCTGTTACGCTGGATGGCCATCAGGTTGAAGTCTGCGCCAACATCGGTACGGTACGCGATATCGCCGGTGCCGAGCGCAACGGCGCAGAAGGTGTTGGCCTGTACCGCACTGAGTTCCTGTTTATGGATCGCGACTCACTGCCGACCGAAGAAGAGCAGTTCCAGGCGTATAAAGCGGTCGCAGAAGCCATGGGATCGCAGGCCGTGATCGTCCGTACCATGGATATTGGCGGTGATAAAGACCTGCCTTACATGAACCTGCCTAAAGAAGAAAACCCGTTCCTGGGCTGGCGCGCCATCCGTATTGCGATGGATCGTAAGGAAATTCTGCATGCACAGCTGCGTGCTATCTTACGTGCCTCTTCTTTCGGTAAGCTGCGCATCATGTTCCCGATGATCATTTCGGTTGAAGAAGTGCGTACGCTGAAAGCGGAACTGGAGCTGCTGAAAGCGCAGTTACGCGAAGAAGGTAAAGCGTTTGACGAGTCAATCGAAGTGGGCATTATGGTGGAAACGCCTGCCTCTGCCGTGATTGCACGTCACCTGGCGAAAGAAGTCGACTTCTTTAGCATTGGGACAAACGATTTGACGCAGTATACTCTTGCAGTAGATCGTGGTAATGATTTGATTTCGCACCTGTATAACCCGATGACGCCTTCGGTACTGAACCTCATCAAGCAAGTCATTGATGCGTCTCATGCTGAAGGTAAATGGACTGGCATGTGTGGTGAGCTGGCAGGTGACGAACGTGCTACACTACTGTTACTGGGAATGGGGCTGGACGAATTCAGCATGAGTGCCATTTCTATCCCTGGCATCAAGAAAATTATTCGTAATACACATTTCGAAGATGCGAAGGCGTTGGCAGAGCAGGCACTGGCTCAACCTACGGCGGAAGACTTGATGAACCTGGTGAACAAGTTCATTAAAGAAAAAACGCTCTGCTGATCCACGAGATGCTGGCCCCAAATTACTGCTTAGGAGAAGATCATGGGTTTGTTTTCTAAACTTTTTGGCGAAAAAACAGATAGCGCTGGGACAATTGATATCGTAGCGCCTCTGTCTGGCGAAATCGTGAATATTGAAGACGTACCAGATGTGGTGTTTGCAGAAAAAATCGTGGGTGACGGTATTGCGATCAAACCAAGCGGCAACAAAATGGTTGCGCCGGTTGATGGGACTATCGGCAAGATTTTCGAAACCAACCATGCCTTTTCAATCGAATCCGATAATGGCATTGAGCTGTTCGTGCATTTCGGCATCGATACCGTCGAACTGAAAGGCGAAGGCTTCAAACGCATCGCCGAAGAAGGTCAGAAGGTTAAAAAAGGCGACGTGGTGATCGAATTCGATCTGCCGCTGCTGGAAGAGAAAGCAAAATCCACACTGACCCCTGTTGTCATTTCCAATATGGATGAAATCAAGGATTTGACAAAACTGTCTGGTCAGGTCGTCGTGGGTGAAACCCCGGTGATTCGCATCAAAAAGTAATACACAAACGGCACCTCAGGGTGCCGTTCTCTTATGCTTCACGTCTCTGCTTAATGCGGCTGCCAGCGGGGCAAACGCAGTGTCAGCTCCAGTCCGCCTTCAGGCCGGTTAACCGCCCTGACCTCGCCATGATGCGCCAGTACCACTTTACGCACAATTGCCAGCCCCAGCCCGTAGCCTTTACCCAGTAACGGCGAATTGACCCGGACAAAGGGATCAAAGATGCTGGACAGCTTATTCTCATCGACGCCTGGCCCCTGATCCCGCACCTGAATCGCCAGCCACTGTTGCTCAACCTGCAGGCTGACCTCAATGCGCTGACCCGGCAGCGAAAAGCGTAAAGCATTACGCAGCACGTTCTCAATGCCTCGCCGGCATAACTCAGCATTCCCGCGTACGGTATGATCGGCCTGCTCATCAACGTTAAACACGACCTCGACGCCGGGGATCTGCGCTTCATAACGGAGATCGGTAACCACCGCCTCTAATAAGCCGGCCAAATCAAAATAGTGTTCGCCCGGCACACTTTCATGCTCGGCACGCGCCAGGGTTAACAGTTCACCAATCATCTTATCCAGCCGCTGTGCCTCTTCGTCGATGCGATCCAGCGAGTCATTCACGTTTTCTGGCCGCTGTCGCGCCAGGCCCGTTGCCAGCTGCAGACGGGCAAGCGGCGAGCGCAGTTCATGAGAGATGTCATGAAGCAGGGCTTCACGGGCACGCACCAACGTGTCCAGGCGTTCAACCATGGCATCGAACGCCTGCGCCACGCTGGAGAGCTCGTCATGACGCTTACGCAGCGCAGGATAGAGCCTGATGCTTAAGTCGCCATTGGCTACCCGCGAAAAACCTTCACGCAGTTGTCGCATAGGGCGCGTCAGGTTCCATGCCAGCAGCAGGCTAAACAGCAACCCCACAGACCCGGCGAAAATGAACATGGGCTCAGGAATATTCAGGAAATTATGTGGCCGCCCCTCCCGGCTCATTGTGCGTATGCCTTTCAGATCGTACAGCAGCTCATAGCTCTTGCCGTCCGGGCTCTGTGCCTGGCGCACAAGATGGTCGGGAAAAAAGGATTTTTCGGGCGTTTCGGGCGCAAGCGGCGGTGCCTCTGCGTTGCGGAGATTATCCAGTGCGCGTACATGCAAAAACGCCCGATCTTCCGGGGCCCACTCCGCCATCATCGCATCCAGCGCTGACGGGCCGCCCCGCTCCAGCACCGACACGGCTGACGCCATCAGCGCGTCAGCCAGCCGCTGGGTGACCAAATATTCAGGGGGATGATGCCGCGTACCGGAAAGTGAGAAACCCAGCCAGATCAGCTGACTGATAATCAGGAAAACCAGCCAGAACCCCAGCAGGATCTTCCAGAACATGCGCCCACGGTAAGTTTGATTCATCGAATGCGATAACCAATGCTGCGAACGGTTTCGATGGTGATGCTGTCGGCGGTGAGCGCGCTGAGCTTCTGACGGATATTACTGATATGCACATCCACGCTGCGATCGTACGCTTCACGCGGTCGTCCCAGACCTTTCTCAGACAGCTCGTCTTTCGTCACCACCCGGTCCGGTGAACGCAGCAGCAAATCCAGCAGATTAAATTCAGAGGCGGTCAGATCAAAGGCTTTCCCCTGCCATTCCGTCACGCGGTTGGCCGCATTGAGTGTTAACTCTCCCCATTGCAGCGTCTCTTTTTTATCCTGCAGAGGCGCATGCTCCTCAATCCGACGCAGTACGGCACGCAAGCGCGCCACCAACTCACGGGGATAACACGGCTTGGGCATATAGTCATCGGCCCCCATTTCCAGGCCGATAACCCGATCAATATTGTCGCCCTTGGCCGTCAGCATAATCACCGGCAGACGGCTTTGCTGGCGCACCTGGCGCAGGACATCGGTGCCGCTCATATCCGGCAGCATAATATCCAGAATCATGGCGCTGTACTCACCGGACAGCGCCCCCTGCACACCGGCAGTGCCGGTTAACACCAGTTGCGTATCAAAGCCTTCCGTGATCAGATACTGGCTCAGCATCGTGCCTAATTCTACGTCGTCATCTACCAGCAGGATTTTCATTGTTATCTCTCTTACGTCACTGGCGCTATTTTGAACCGGGCCAGCGAAACGCGCAGCCAGTTTTACGCGATCCTTACAGATGCCAGTAAGCTTAGCCAAATAAACAAGACTCAGGCAGCCGACGGCGCAGCATAAGCCTTCAGAGGGCGTAATGGCTGCGTGGCGTTACTGATAAACGCCGGTAGAGAGATAGCGATCGCCACGGTCACAAACAATGGCCACCACGACGCTTCCAGGATGGGCGCTGGCAATACGCAGCGCGCCCGCGACCGATCCGCCTGAGCTGACGCCGCAGAAAATACCTTCACGCCGGGCCAGCGCCCGCATGGTCTCTTCGGCTTCCTGCTGCCCCATATCAATTACCTCATCCACCAACTCGGGCCGGTAAATGCCGGGCAAATACGCCTGAGGCCAGCGGCGAATCCCAGGAATGCTACTGCCTTCTTTAGGCTGCAGGCCAATCACTTTCACGCCCGTCTTATGTTCTTTTAAAAACCGCCCTACGCCGGTAATCGTGCCGGTGGTGCCCATACTGGAGACAAAATGCGTCATGCGCTGATTCGACTGGGCCCACAGCTCCGGTCCCGTGGTCTGGTAGTGGCCCAGTGGATTGTCTGGGTTATTAAACTGGTCCAGCACCGTTCCCTCACCGCGCGCCGCCATCGCCTGGGCTAAATCACGCGCGCCCTCCATGCCCTGCTCCCGACCTATCAGGACTAACTCGGCCCCATAGGCACGCATCGCATCCTGCCGCTCCTGGCTCATATTATCCGGCATCAGTAAGCGCAACCGGTAGCCTTTCATCGCCGCGATCATCGCCAGCGCGATACCGGTGTTGCCACTGGTGGCCTCAATCAGCTGATCGCCCGGTGTTATCTCGCCTCGCCGTTCCGCCTGATGAATCATCGACCAGGCTGCGCGATCTTTGACGGAACCTGCGGGGTTGTTGCCCTCCAGTTTCAGCCAGATCTCACTGCCATTGTCAGGCGTCAGGCGCTGTAACCTGATAAGCGGTGTATTACCGATTGTGTGTTCCAGAGTGGTCACGGTGCATATCCTGGCGAAACGATACCGTTACGAATCAGGCCAGAGCCTGAGGTATGGCGGTATAAACATTAAAAAAGGGCGGGACATTGTCCCGCCCTGCGTGAAAAAGAAAATATCAGGCGCTGTGCGCAAAGGCAACTGCCCGCAATGGCGTGGCGCCCTGATAGAGCCTGGCCTGTTGCAGCCCGACAAACAGGCGCTCGCCGCGCAGTGGCGCGGTCTGATCACCATCGAACACCAGCGAGAAAGGTTCGCTCTGCCAGCCCGCAGGCTGCACGACCAACTGCCAGAAATGGCCACGCGGACTCACCTCAAGGACCTGTACCGGTAAAGGGGTTTCCAGGCTGCTTTTACGCGAAACATCAATTTCCCAGGGACGCAGGAACAGATCAACCGCGCCCTGATGGGCGGAGGTATAGCCTAACGGCCAGTGATGCGCCCCGACATGGAACTGGGAACCATGAACCTCACCATCAAAGCGGTTAACTTCGCCCAGGAATTCCAGCACGAAGCGCGTCGCCGGATCGCGCCAGACCTCATCCGGCGTGCCCACCTGCTCGATGCTGCCCTGACTCATCACCACGACGCGGTCGGCAACTTCCATTGCCTCTTCCTGATCGTGCGTGACAAATACGCTGGTGAATTTTAATTCTTCATGAAGCTGGCGTAACCAGCGGCGCAGCTCTTTACGCACCTGGGCATCCAGCGCACCAAAAGGCTCATCCAGCAGCAGAATTTGCGGCTCGACGGCCAGTGCTCTTGCCAGCGCCACGCGCTGCTTCTGACCACCCGAGAGCTGAGCCGGAAAGCGGTTTGCCAGATGCGACAGCTGCACCATCTCCAGCAGACGTGTTACACGATTTTTGATTTCGGCACTGGATGGCCGCTCACGACGCGGCAGCACGGTCAGGCCAAAGGCAATGTTGTCAAACACGGTCATATGGCGGAACAGCGCATAGTGTTGAAAAACAAACCCGACTTTACGATCTCGGGCATGCAGGCGACTGACGTCATGCTCATGAAAACGAATCTGGCCGCTGTTCTGATGCTCCAGCCCGGCGATAATTCGCAGCAGGGTCGTTTTACCGGAACCGGAAGGCCCCAGCAACGCCACCATCTGGCCCGACGGGATATCCAGTGAAATATCGTTCAGCACCGCTGTGCGACCAAAGGATTTGTTGATTTGTTTAATCTCAATGCTCATGATTTTCCTCCAGTTGCAGGCGTTTGTGCTGCTGCTCTAAGCGCCACTGCACAATGCTTTTCAAAAACAGGGTCAGGATGGCCATGACGGTCAGCAACGCGGCGGCAGTGAAGGCACCCACCGTGTTGTAATCCTGATGCAGTAATTCGACCTGAAGCGGCAAAGTGTAGGTTTCGCCGCGAATGGAGCCGGATACCACAGATACCGCACCGAACTCGCCAATGGCGCGGGCATTGGTCAGCACCACACCGTACAGCATTGCCCAGCGAATATTCGGTAACGTCACACGGCGAAACATCTGCCAGCCCGACGCGCCCAACAGCACCGCAGCCTCATCTTCATGACTGCCCTGGCTCAGCATGACCGGCACCAGTTCGCGAACCACGAACGGACAGGTCACGAAGACGGTGACCAGCACCATACCCGGCCAGGTGAACATCACCTGAATATTGTGGGCATCCAGCCAGCCGCCTGCCGGACCGTTAATGCCCCAGAACAGCAGGTACATCAGGCCAGCCACAACCGGCGAGACCGCGAACGGAATATCAAACAGGGTTAACAACAGCTGGCGACCAGGAAACGTAAAGCGGGTGACCAGCCAGGCCAGCAAGGTGCCGAAGACCAGATTGACCGGCACGGTAATCAGCGCCACCAGTACGGTCAGCCAAATCGCGTGCAGCATATCGCTGTCGGTCAGGTTACGCAGAGTCAGGCCAAGCCCGCTGTGCAGCGCTTCCCAGAAGATGGAGACCATCGGCACCACCAGCAGCAGCACCGAGATCAGCACACCCGTGCCGATAAGCAGCCATTTACCCCAGTTTACGGGCTGGCGATCGGCATGATTGAGTTGCGAAATATCGGCCATCAGTGACCTCCCAGACGACGGCCAAAGCGGCTCTGTAAGGTATTAATGGCAAACAGCAGCAGCAACGACGCCGCCAGAATGACCGACGCGATGGCGCTGGCGGCCGGATAATCAAACTCCTGCAGACGGACGAAAATCATCAGTGAGGTCACTTCTGTTTTCCAGGCAATATTGCCCGCGATAAAGATCACCGCGCCAAACTCGCCCAGGCTGCGGGTAAACGACAGCGCAGTGCCCGCCAGCAACGCCGGAGCCACTTCCGGCAGCACAACGCGACGGAAACTTTGCCAGGGCGTTGCGCCCAGAGTCTGCGCCGCCTCTTCGTATTCCGGACCTAACTCTTCCAGCACCGGCTGCACCGTCCGGACAACAAACGGGATACTGGTGAAGGCCATCGCCAGCGCGATACCAATCCAGGTGTAGGAAATCTTAATGTCGAAATGAGCAAACCATTGACCGTACCAGCCGTTTACCGAAAACAGACCGGCCAGGGTTAACCCTGCGACGGCGGTTGGCAATGCAAAGGGCAAATCCATTAAACCATCCAGCAACGTGCGACCCGGGAAGCGATAACGCGTTAAAACCCAGGCCATCAGCATGCCAAACAGGGCATTGAACAATGAGGCAACGCCGGCCGACAGCAGCGTCACTTTATAGGCTGCAATCAGTTGGGGATTGGTCACCACGTCCCAGTATTGCTGCAATGTCATCTGCGACAACTGCATGATGAGGGCACTGATGGGCAGCAGCAGAATCAGGCAGGTAAACAGCAGACTGGTGCCCAGGCTCAGGCCGAAACCGGGCAAAACACGTTTTTGGCTGGCTGCAAACATTATCCACGCCCCGCCGCTAACAGTTGATCCAGTTCACCGCCACTTTCGAAATGGGTTTTCATAACGTTATTCCAGCTACCAAATACGTCTTCAACCCGAAACAGCTGTGTGGCTGGAAAGCGATCTTTTTGCTGCTCCATCAGCTGCGGATTGTTCACGCGATAATAAAAGTCCGTAATGATTTTCTGTGCCTCGGGCGAATACAGCCAGGTCAGATAAGCCTTCGCCGCGTCGGCTGTTTTATTGTGTTCAACGTTTTTATCGACCCAGGCGACGGGGAACTCCGCCAGGATATCGGTTTTTGGCACCACGACTTCGTAATCCTCTTTGCCGTACTGATTACGAATGGTGTTGACCTCCGATTCGAAGCTGATCAGCACATCCCCTAAGCCGCGTTCAGCAAAGGTGGTGGTGGCGCCGCGTCCGCCTGTGTCGAAAACCTCGACGTTTTTCAGAAACTGTGTCATCCAGGCGCGCGTTTTTGCCTGGTCGCCGCCGTCCGCTTTCTCTGCGGCACCCCAGGCGGCAAGATAGGTATAACGCCCGTTACCCGAGGTCTTCGGATTCGGGAAAATCAGCTTCACGTCGTCACGGGTTAAATCGGACCAGTCATGAATCTGCTTAGGGTTACCCTTGCGAACCAGAAACGCCATGGTGGAATAAAACGGTGAACTGTAATTCGGCAGGCGCGTTTGCCAGTCGGCCGGGATGAGTTTGCCTTTGTCATGCAGCACCTGTACATCCGTCACCTGATTATAGGTCACCACATCGGCACGCAGCCCTTGCAGGATGGCCAGCGCCTGTTTAGAAGAACCCGCATGCGACATTTTGATGGTGAGTTTATCGTCCGGATGTTGCGCATCCCACTGGCTGACAAAAGGCGCGTTCAGGGCGACGAACAGTTCACGTGAAACGTCATAAGAGCTGTTTAACAGCTCTGTGGCGTGCGCGGCGCCAGCAAGGCCCAGCGACAGCGCGATTCCGCTCACGATTTTTTTCATCGCTTTGAAGGTCATGGTTCACCCTGAAGAAATTTGATGCAGATCTCATCCGCAGATACAGCAGTTTATTTATAACTCAGCGTAAACCCGTAACGGTTTTATATATCGTTTGTTGATTTCAAAGTCGAAAAAGGCATAAGGCGGCGGGAAAAGAATGCGCAAAAACAGAATTGGGTTGGCAGGGCGCACTGAACGCCCTGCGGGAGGCAAAATTACGGGGCTTAACGCTGCCAGACGAACTTGCTGAGTTTCCAGCTTTTCAGCGTGTCATCGGCGGGCAGTAATCCTTCCGGACCGTGCCAGGTCCCGCTGTAAACGTAGCGCAGATGCGGGCTGCCAGGCACACGGCATTCGACGTCATGATTGTCTAACCCGGCAGCCACAATGCAGTTATTAAAGGCTTTGTCATATCTGGCGCTAAACGCATCGCCAATTTTGCTGCCGTCGGCACTGGCAATGTCGTTGTCCGTCACCTCAATGCGGTCAACCTGTGACTGACCATAAATGACCAGCTTAACCTGACCGTCCTTCATCGCCTGCCAGAAGGACACCACCTGACCGTTCTGGCCACGCATGCCCTGACGCAGATCGTAGTTGCCCTTAAGCCCGTCTTTGATGGCCGATTCGTTCATCGCCGTGGCACTGTTGATCCCACCAACGCCCTGATCGCTGATCGTCAGTGAAGGACCAAACCAGTTCCATGGCAGCGCAGAAGACCAGTGGTAACTCAATGGATTCCACCAGCGTACCTGCTGGCTGCTGTTGGCGTCAGGGCCGGAGGAACTGGCACACCCACTGACCAGCATGGTCACCGTCAGTATCGTGTAACGAACAGCTTTCATGAAAACTCCTGTTAATAAATAGATCTGGGCAAAACGGATTGGAGTCGCAAAGCGGCAAAAAGTTTATTCGGGATCGTGTGGCGGCAAAAAGCAGGCGCGAAGCCGGACACTGATCAGTAACCACAGCAGTGCCAGCAGATCAAACAGCGTAAACAGCAGCGGCAACGGTGAGCTGAGCAGATCGGTCTGGACGAGTTGTACGCTTTGCCAGAGCAAATTCGCCCCTAACGAGACCACCAGCACCAGGCGCCAGCTGCGCCACACTCGGGGTAAACGCGACCGGTAGCCCGTGAGCAACAGCCCCGACAGCGCTGGCAGACCCAACACCAGTCCTGACCAGAACGCCTGGCGATCCGGATAGAAAAGGGCCAGAAGATCGTTTCCCTGCTGGCGTGACGCGCCGGCCATCACCAGGAGCCACCAGGTGCGCGACTGCAATAGCAGAATCAGCCAGAAAAGAAACGGCAGGCGCAGTTGCCCTTTGTCGTCGTACTCCTCAGGCGGCCAGACCGAATTAATATTCACGATCTTCGATTAAACGTTTGCCCAGCAACACCACATCGACCGTTTCATAATCCAGCTTTTCATAGAAGGCAACGACCTGGTCGTTCTCTTCCCGCACCATCAGGTGAATTTTAGGGCAACCGCGCGCAATGAGTTTTTTCTCCAGGCGATTCATCAGGGCATTGGCAAAGCCGCGGCCCTGATAATCCGGATGCACCGCCAGATAGTAAGCCGCGCCACGGTGACCATCGTAACCGCCCATTACGGTACCGACGACTTCGCCCCCAACTTCCGCCACCAGAAACAGGTCGGCGTCATGATGCATTTTGCGTTCGATGTCCAGCTCCGGATCGTTCCATGGCCGTAACAAATCGCAGCGTTCCCAGAGCGTGATCACTTCTTCAAAATCTTCCTGGCGGAAGGTGCGGATTTCCATCTTCTGTACCTGCAGTTCACCTCAATTTGCTGATTATCACGCTTTCTTCGGCGGGTGCAACCCTGACTGCTGACGGCAACGTTAAAAAAAAAGAAATTGCCGGTTACCAGGCTGAAAAACAAAGTAATAACCTGAAATGGTTGAAAGATCGCACCGGGCATAATGTTACGCTATAACACGGTGCATTATGACTGCTCAGGGACATGCACATGCACTTACTCAAACGTTTAATTCATCGTCGCCAGCTGCTGCTGTCCGGGCTGGCGCTCGCCATATTGTCCCCGCGCGCGGTGCAGGCGAAGGAACAGCAGGCTTCGCTCTCTACCCGACCCTCGTCGCCCAGGCCGCGGGTTAACAACGGCAAGCGCATCGTGATGCTCGATCCGGGCCACGGCGGTATCGATTCGGGTGCGGTCGGCGAAGAGGGTTCCGAAGAAAAACACATTGTTTTAGACATCGCCAGTAATGTGCGCAGTCTGCTGCAGTCACATCCGCGTATCGAGGTCCGCCTGACGCGTGACAGCGACCATTTCATTCCGCTCTACCAGCGGGTGGAGATTGCGCATCAGCACGGTGCGAACCTCTTTATGTCAATCCATGCGGATGGCTATACCAGCCCGGATGCCAGCGGTGCCTCTGTGTTCGCGTTATCTAATCGGGGTGCCAGCAGCAGCATGGCGCGTTACCTGTCGAAACGTGAAAATGACGCGGACAAGGTCGGCGGAGCCAACGTGGAACAGCAGGACCAGTATTTACAGCAGATTCTGTTTGATCTGGTGCAAACGGACACCATCAGAAACAGCCTGACCCTGGGCAAACACGTTCTGGACCAGATTCGCCCGGTGCATCACCTTCACAGCCAGCATACCGAACAGGCCGCCTTTGCCGTGCTGAAGTCGCCGTCCATTCCCTCGGTGCTGGTGGAAACGTCTTTTATTACCAATCCGCGCGAAGAGCAGTTGCTGGGCACGACCGCCTTTCGGCAGAAGATTGCCTCGGCTATCGCCACAGGTATCATTAACTACTTTGATGAGTATGATCGTCGAATGTCATAGTAGATCAGCTATAATCACGGCCAATTTTTACTAAGAGAAGCCTATCCCATGCCTGATATCTCCCGCGTAAAAACGTTCCTGCTGGATTTGCAGGATGAGATTTGTCGCAAGCTGACTGCCGAAGACGGTGGCGCGCAGTTCACTGAAGACCGCTGGGAACGCCCCGGCGGTGGCGGTGGACGAAGCCGTGTGCTGCGTAATGGTGCCGTGTTTGAACAGGCTGGCGTGAATTTCTCCCATGTTCATGGCGACCAGATGCCAGCCTCCGCGACGGCACATCGTCCTGAGCTGGCCGGATGCAGTTTCGAAGCCATGGGCGTTTCGCTGGTTATCCATCCCAACAACCCGTATGTACCGACCAGTCATGCGAATGTGCGCTTTTTCATTGCCGAAAAACCCGGTGCCGAGCCGATCTGGTGGTTTGGCGGCGGCTTTGATATGACGCCGTTTTACGGGTTTGAAGAAGATGCGCTGCACTGGCATCAGACCGCCTTCGATATCTGCCAGCCTTTTGGCGAGGATGTCTATCCCCGGTTTAAAAAGTGGTGCGACGACTATTTCTATCTGAAACACCGCGACGAGCAACGCGGTATTGGTGGGCTGTTTTTTGACGATATCCACGAGCCGGGCTTTGAACAAAGTTTTGCCCTTATTCAGGCCGTCGGCCGGGGCTTTCTGGACGCTTACCAGCCGATTGTGGCGCGCCGCAAGCACATGCCTTATGGCGACCGCGAGCGGCAGTTCCAGCTTTACCGCCGGGGTCGCTATGTAGAGTTCAATCTGGTGTGGGATCGGGGCACGCTGTTTGGCCTGCAAACCGGAGGCAGAACGGAATCCATTTTGATGTCCCTGCCGCCCATGGTGCGCTGGGAATATAACTATCATCCTGAACCTGACTCACCCGAGGCCGCGCTCTACCGTGACTTCCTGCCGGTGAAAAACTGGCTCAACCTGCCTGAGTAATCCACGCTGCCGGCTCAGGAACGTGCCGGGGCGGCAACCCGGGTCGCCGCCCCGGTTGATTACAGCGGCTGCGTCTGCGCTTCCACCACCGCCAGCGCCACCATATTGACGATCCGGCGCACGGACGCGATGCGCGTCAGCACGTGCACCGGCCGGGTCATGCCCATCAGCACCGGCCCGACCGTTACGCCTTCCGAACAGGACACGCGCAGCAGATTGTAGCTGATGCGCGCCGCTTCCACGTTGGGCATGATCAGCAGGTTTGCGCTGCCTTTCAGCGGGCTGTCGGGCATGATTTCCCGCCGGATGCTTTCCACCAGCGCCGCATCGCCGTGCATCTCCCCGTCGATTTCCAGCTCAGGCGCGCGCTGTTGCACCAGCGTCAGTACATCGCGCATTTTCTGCGCACCAGGCGCACTGGAGGTGCCAAAGCTGGAGTGCGACAGCAACGCCACGCGCGGCTCAATCCCAAAGCGACGCACGGTTTCCGCCGCCATCAACGTAATATCCGCCAGCTGTTCCGGTGTAGGATCGGCGTTGACGTAAGTATCCGCAATAAACGTGTTGCCATTCGGCAGTAACAGCGCATTCATGGCACCGGCCACCTTCACATCACTCCGCAGGCCCAGCACGCGCTCCACAATTTCGTAGTGCTCGTTATAATCGCCGATGGTGCCGCAGATCAGCGCATCGGCCTCACCACGGTAGACCATGATGGCACCGATGAGGGTCGGATTGCCAATAACGGCGCGCTGCGCCTGCTCGGGGGTGACACCGCGCCGCTTCATCATCTGGTAATACTCATTCCAGTACGCTTTAAAGCGGGGATCGGATTCGTTATTCACGATTTCAAAATCCTTTCCGGCCTCAATTTTGAGCCCCTGTTTTTCTAACCGCATGGCGATCACGTTGGGGCGACCTATCAGGATGGGTTTCGCCAGCCCCAGCGAGACCAGCTCCTGCGTAGCATGCAGCACCCGCACCTCTTCGCCCTCCGCCATCACCACCCGTTTCGGGGCTTTACGCGCCTGGGAAAAGATCGGCTTCATAAACAGGTTGGTCTTATACACAAACTCCGTGAGTTGCTCCCGGTAGGCATCAAAGTCAGCCACAGGCCGGGTTGCCACGCCGGACGCCATCGCCGCTTTCGCCACGGCAGGGGCTATCTGCACGATTAAACGTGGATCAAAGGGTTTGGGAATCAGATAGTCCGGTCCGAAGCGCAGGTCCTGATCGCTATAGGCCGAAGCCACTACGTCGCTTTGTTCCGCCTGTGCCAGTTCGGCAATGGCGTGTACGGCCGCCAGCTTCATCTCTTCATTGATGGCGGTGGCCCCCACATCCAGCGCGCCACGAAAGATAAACGGGAAGCAGAGCACGTTGTTCACCTGATTAGGAAAATCAGAACGTCCGGTGCAGATAATCGCATCCGGCCGTACGGCTTTCGCCAACGGCGGCAGAATTTCGGGATGGGGATTTGCCAGCGCCAGAATCAGCGGATCTTTCGCCATGCTTTTCACCATATCCTGCGTCAGGACATCCGGTCCGGAACAGCCCAGGAAAATATCTGCGCCCTGGATCACGTCGGCCAGCGTGCGCTTGCCGTGATCCTCCACGGCATAATCGGCTTTGGTGGCCGCCATATTGGGTTCGCGGTCACGGTAAATCAGCCCTTTCGAATCGCACACCTGAATATGGTCTTTCTGCAAGCCCAGCGCGACCAGCAGGTTCATACAGGCAATGGCCGATGCGCCCGCGCCTGACACCACCAGCCGTACATCAGCGATAGCCTTGTTGACGATGCGTAGTCCGTTCAGCACCGCCGCCGTACAGATGATGGCCGTGCCATGCTGGTCATCGTGAAACACCGGAATTTTCATGCGTTGCCGCAGTTGCTGTTCGATATAAAAACACTCGGGCGCTTTGATATCTTCAAGATTGATTCCGCCAAACGTGGGTTCCAGCGCGGCAATCACCTCGATCAGCTTATCGGGATCCTGTTCGTCGACCTCAATATCAAAAACGTCAATGCCCGCGAATTTCTTAAACAGAACGCCCTTGCCTTCCATCACCGGTTTCCCGGCCAGTGCGCCGATGTTCCCCAGCCCCAGTACCGCCGTACCGTTTGAAATCACCGCCACCAGATTGCCGCGCGCGGTGTACTTGTGCGCCGCCAGCGGATCGGCGGCGATTTCTAAACAGGGCGCCGCCACGCCAGGAGAATAGGCCAGCGCCAAATCCCGCTGGGTGGCAAGAGGTTTGGTGGGGGAAACCTGAATTTTTCCGGGAGTGGGATACTGATGAAAATCAAGCGCACTCTGCTTCAGTTGGTCATCCATTTGACATCCTTCTTCGCCAGGTAAGTGGATGTTCAGTATAGAAAGCACACCATTACAAAGCGGTGAGGCGGTTCAAAGAACCTTCTTTCTTAACGCACAGATTGCCACAGTCTACCCTGCGTCATTTTTCATGGCTGCTATCCTTAATGGCTGGACAGTCGTTATCCGCAGAAATGTCATCTCGGGTGGTTGCGCACAACCCTCATCGCACAACATTCAGAGAAAACGCATTTTCACTGCACCTGGTCTGTTGCAATGTGGTGAGTCGGCGTTACTACGACGGGTAATGTCTGCACTGATTAGGGCACGAGGCCAGAGGTGTTCCCTTTTGTTACAACGTATTTTTCAAGGAGTGTAGAAATGAACCAGCTTGAAGCCCTTAAACAGTTCACGACCGTGGTGGCTGACAGTGGCGATATTGAGTCCATCCGTAATTATCACCCACAAGATGCGACGACTAACCCTTCGCTTATTCTGAAAGCATCTGCTCTCCAGCCTTACAAACATCTGATTGATGACGCCATCGACTACGCGAAAAAACAGGGTGGCAGCAAAGAAACGCAGATTATTAACGCCAGCGATAAAGTGGCCATTAACCTCGGTATGGAAATTCTGAAAAGCATACCAGGCCGTGTTTCGACCGAAGTGGATGCGCGCCTCTCCTTCGATCGTGGCATGTGCGTCACGAAAGCGGAAAAGCTGGTCCGCATGTATGAAGAGCACGGCATTGATCGCTCTCGCATCCTGATCAAACTGGCCTCTACATGGGAAGGCATTAAAGCCGCAGAAGAGCTGGAAAAGAATGGTATCCAGTGCAACCTGACGCTGCTGTTCTCCTTTGCCCAGGCGCGCGCCTGCGCCGAAGCCGGGGTTTATCTGATTTCGCCGTTTGTCGGCCGTATCTATGACTGGTACAACAGCCGCAAGCCCATGGACCCGTATAACGTCGACGAAGATCCGGGCGTGAAATCGGTGCGCCGTATTTACGATTATTATAAGAAGCATCGCTATGACACCATCATTATGGGTGCCAGCTTCCGTAAGGTCGAACAGGTACTGGCGCTGGCCGGGTGTGATCGGCTGACGCTGTCACCTAACCTGCTGGAGGAGTTGCAGAACAGCGAGGCGCCCGTAGAGCGTAAGCTTGAGCCTTCCACTGAATGTTTCCATCAGCCGTCGCCGCTGTCCGAAGCGGAGTTCCGCTGGGAACATAATCAGGACCCTATGGCGGTCGAAAAACTGGCAGACGGTATTCGCCAGTTCGCCGTTGACCAGCAAAAACTGGAAGATGTGCTGGCGGCGCGCCTGTAGTTTTTCCCCTCTTTTACCGGGCGGGCTCACTCCCGCCCTGATGCTTAACAAGGGAGACCCTTTATGTCCTCACGCAGAGAGTTGGCGAATGCGATTCGCGCATTAAGTATGGATGCGGTACAAAAAGCAAAATCCGGTCATCCTGGTGCGCCAATGGGCATGGCAGATATCGCCGAAGTGCTGTGGCGCGATTTCCTCAAGCATAATCCGACCAACCCCGCCTGGCTGGATCGCGACCGCTTTATCCTGTCTAACGGTCACGGCTCAATGCTGCTTTACAGTTTGCTGCACCTGACCGGGTACGATTTACCGATTGAAGAGCTGAAAAACTTCCGCCAGCTGCACTCCAAAACACCGGGCCACCCGGAAATTGGCTACACGCCGGGCGTGGAAACCACGACCGGTCCGCTGGGTCAGGGTCTGGCAAACGCCGTGGGTCTGGCCATTGCGGAACGGACGCTGGCTGCGCAGTTTAACCGTCCACAACACGATATCGTTGACCACTTCACCTATGTGTTTATGGGCGACGGCTGTCTGATGGAGGGGATTTCCCACGAAGTCTGCTCACTGGCCGGAACGCTTGGTCTGGGCAAACTGATCGGCTTCTATGACCACAACGGCATTTCCATCGACGGAGAGACCGAAGGCTGGTTTACGGATGACACGCACAAACGTTTCGAAGCCTATAACTGGCACGTGGTCGGTGAAATTGATGGTCACGATGCCGAGGCCGTTAAAGCCGCAATTAAAGAAGCGCAAAGCGTCACCGATAAGCCGTCACTGATTATCTGCCGCACGGTTATTGGCTTTGGTTCACCGAATAAAGCCGGTAAAGAAGAGGCACACGGGGCCGCGCTGGGTGAAGAAGAAGTCGCCC
This sequence comes from Pantoea sp. PNA 14-12, assembly GCF_004364735.1. NCBI lineage: Bacteria > Pseudomonadati > Pseudomonadota > Gammaproteobacteria > Enterobacterales > Erwiniaceae > Pantoea > Pantoea sp. PNA 14-12. The sequence goes on from NZ_SOAJ01000002.1 coordinate 530,327, forward strand.
TGACGCGCAAGCAACTGGGCTGGAATTATCCGGCGTTTGAGATCCCGCAAGAGATTTACCAGCAGTGGGATGCTAAAGAAGCTGGCGCGGCACGCGAAAAAGCCTGGAACGATAAGTTTGCCGCGTATCAGCAGGCTTATCCTGAACTGGCCGCAGAATATACGCGGCGTATGAACGGCGAAATGCCCGCAAACTGGGAAGCGGAAACTGCCCGATTCATTGCCGATCTGCAGGCGAATCCGCAAAAAATCGCCAGCCGCAAGGCCTCGCAAAATTCACTGGAAGCCTACGGCAAAATGCTACCTGAATTCCTGGGCGGCTCTGCCGACCTCGCCCCCAGTAACCTCACCATCTGGTCAGGTTCGAAATCCATCAAAGAAGATCCGGCCGGGAACTATATCCACTACGGTGTGCGTGAATTTGGTATGACAGCCATTGGTAACGGTATTGCCCACCACGGTGGTTTTGTGCCCTATACCGCGACCTTCCTGATGTTCGTCGAGTACGCCCGTAATGCCGCGCGCATGGCGGCCCTGATGAAGGCCCGCCAGATTCTGGTTTATACCCATGACTCAATCGGTCTGGGTGAAGATGGTCCAACCCACCAGCCGGTAGAGCAGATTGCCAGCCTGCGCGTTACGCCGAATATGAGCGTCTGGCGTCCGTGCGACCAGGTGGAAACCGCTGTGGCCTGGCAGGCTGCGATTGAGCGTCATCATGGGCCTACCGCCCTGATCCTGTCGCGTCAGAATCTGGCACAGCCGGAGCGTACGGCGGAACAGGTGGCGAATATCAAACGCGGCGGTTACGTCCTGAAAGACTGTGAGGGCACGCCAGACGTCATTCTGATTGCCACCGGCTCTGAAGTGGAGATCACGCTGGGTGCAGCAACGAAGCTGACGACCGGCGGCCACAAGGTGCGGGTCGTTTCACTGCCTTCAACGGATCTGTTCGACGCGCAGGATGCGGCTTATCGCGAATCCGTGCTGCCTTCCGCTGTGAAAGCACGCGTGGCCGTGGAAGCAGGCATTGCAGATTACTGGTATAAGTATGTCGGGCTGGACGGTGCCATTGTCGGGATGACTACGTTCGGTGAATCTGCGCCAGCAGAAAAGCTGTTCGCGGAGTTTGGCTTCACGATAGAAAACATCGTCAGCCATGCCGAAGCCCTGCTGAAACCGGCATAATCCTCGCACTCACGCGATCCGGCTTCCTCAGCCGGATCGCGGTTTTGCTCTCAGCACGCCAGCCTGACGCTGGCGTGCTGCTTTCTGAAAACCCACCTTCTTCGGTAACCACGTTTTTCGCCGTGCCCCTGCATGCTGTGGTTAATCCTGCCGCCTTGCTGACCTTAACAACCGTTACTTTAAAAAGTGGCTCAGCAGCAACAAAGAGAGCGAAACGTTGATGGCTCCACCGATACGCGTCGCGATCTGAGCAAACGGCATCAGGCCCATGCGGTTACCGGCAGTGAGAATGGCTACATCGCCCGTCCCGCCCTGCCCACTCTGGCAGCAGGAAACAATGGCGACATCAATGGGATGCATGCCAATCTTTTTCCCGACAAAGAAGCCCGTTGCGACCAGCGCACTGACCGTGCTGATAATGACCAGCAGATTGGTGAGCGTAAACGCGGTGACCAGCACATGCCACGGCGTAATGGCCACACCGACAGCGAACAGGACGGGATAGGTCACTGCGGTGCGGAAAAAGCGATAGACCACCTGAGAACCGGCCAGAATACGGGGCGAAACGCCATTGACCAGTTTCACCAGCACGGCCAGGAACAACATCCCTACCGGCGCAGGCAACCCTGTCAGCTTCTGCCCCAGCATCCCCACCATATAGAGCAGCACCGCAAGCAGCGCCCCGGAGGCAATGGCCGTTACGTCAACTTTACCGGAAAAAACGGACTGCAGCGGCTCGGGCTCAACATTCGTGACATTCGGCATCAGCTGGCCTTCCCCGGTGAGGTGCGGATAACGTTTACCCAGTTGGTTCAGGCAGCCGGAAATAATAATGGCGGTCACGCCCCCCAGCATCACCATCGGCAGGATGCGGCCCAGCGCCACGCCCTGATCCATATGGAGCAACGCCGCATAGCCGATGGAGAGCGGAATGGCCCCTTCGCCGACGCCACCCGCCATAATGGGCAGAATGATAAAAAAGAAAATCTGGAACGGCTCCAGCCCCAACGCTAATCCGACGCCCATGCCGACAATCATGCCCACGATTTCACCGCACAGCATGGGGAAAAAGATGCGCAGAAAGCCCTGAATCAGCACCGTACGGTTCATGCTCATGATGCTGCCGACGATGATGCAGCAAATATAGAGATAGAGAATATTGGTCGATTTATAGAACTGCGTTGTTGAGGTCACCACGATATCGGGAAGTAACCCGTAATAGACCAGCGCAGAGGGAATAAAGGTTGCGCAGATAGCTGCGGCGCCCAGACGGCCCACCACCGGCAGACGTTTACCAAATTCACCGCAGGCAAAACCAAAAAAGGCCAGCGTGGCGACCATGACGACGATATCGCTGGCCAGTTTCCCGCTCAGGCAGTCCAGTGCAATGAGCACACCGGCCAGCACAAACAAGGGAAGAGGGATAATCCCGACTTTCCAGTTATCCATAATATGCCACCACTGCTCCTTCAGGGTTTTCCTGCGCGGTGAACGGGCCAGTGTATCAGACAGAAAAGAATTATCAGGTGAGCGCATTATTAACCTCTTTGCATCATCGTTTTTTTTCAGAATGCCGTGAAAAAAAGCGGAATTACGTGAAGGAGAAGGTATCTGGCATAAAGTTTTAATGGTGTTATTTCCAGAGCGTGATCCGCATCCTGGTAATCGTCGTGGTGTTTATGGTTTTTATTCCCCGCAGCCGTTGTTTGTCCTTTGCTGACGCTTCCCTGCCCTCTGAAAACGATTTAATCCCATTAATATCAAACAGATAAACGCATGTAGTGTCTGTTGTTAAAAAGATGATACATTGAAGTTATTATTCCAAAATGCGCGTGACAGTCATGAAATTGTCATTTCAAACGAAGCTGTTTCTTTCGCTCGTTGTTTTTTCGTCTGTCCTGTTCGTGTTACTGGGAAGCTATTACTACGTCAGCATCACCCGGCAGCTTTATCAGGCGATGAGCATGCGCGCGAAGGTGCAGGCAGACGAAATCGCGCTGATTCCGGAACTGAGAAAAGCGGTGGCGGATCGGGATATCCCGGCCATTAATATGCTGATGAGGGCTATTGCCCGGAAAAGCGATGCCAGTTTTATGGTGATTGGCGATAACCGTGGCCTGCACCTTTTTCACTCGGTGACGGCGGACCGGGTTGGCAAACCCTTGGTCGGCGGAGACAACGCGGCAGTGCTGGCAGGGAAAAGTATCACCACCATCCGGACAGGCGGACTGGGAATCTCCCTGCGCAGCAAATCGCCTATCCTGAACGATCGCGGGCAGGTGGTCGGTATCGTGTCCGTTGGTTATCTCGCCCGCTATCTGGATGCCATCACGTTCAGCAACATGATCAACCTGCTGATCGTGGCGGCCCTGGTGCTTATCGCCCTGTTTATTTTCTCCTGGTTTTTCACCTGCAATATTAAAATACAGATTTTCTCGCTGGAACCGCGCGAGATCGGCCTGATGGTCCGTCAGCAAAACGCCATGATGGAATCGATCTATGAAGGCGTGATTGTCATCAATGAACACCTGCAGATCGAAGTGATCAACCAGGCCGCCCGAACGCTGTTAGGCCTTTCACAGTCCGCCGAGGCGCTGCGAGGGCAGTCTGTCAGCCAGATCATTTCGCCCGTCCCCTTTTTATCGCAGCCCGTGATGCTGGAGAAAGATACCCACGATGAGATTAGCCAGTTTAACGCGCTCACCGTCATCGCCAGCCGGGTACGTATCATGCTGGAGGACGCGCTGATGGGCTGGGTAATCTCCTTCCGCGATTTTAACGACATCGACTCCCTTAGCGCCCAGCTCAGCCAGGTGAAACGTTATGTCGATAATCTGCGCATTATGCGGCATGAGCAGCTTAACCGAATGAACACGCTTTCCGGGCTGTTGCACATGGGGCGTTTTGAAGACGCGATTGACTACATTGAGGCGCAGTCAGAACACGAGCAGGAGTGGCTGGACTTTGTCTCCGCACGCTTCAGCTCGCCACTGCTGTGCGGCTTGTTACTGGGCAAAGCGGCACGCGCCAGAGAAAAAGGCGTTATCCTCCACTTTGATCCCGCATGCCTGATGGACAAGCCCTTTCCCCCACTGTCAGAGGCTGAACTGATCTCGGTCATTGGCAATTTGCTGGACAACGCGATTGAAGCCACGCAACGCGCCCCGATGCCTCATGAACCTGTTGAAGTGCTGATTAAGCTCAGCGCCCGTGAGCTGATCATCGAAGTGGCGGATCACGGCGTGGGCATTGCACCTGCCATCCGCGAACACATGTTTGAACGTGGCGTCACCACGAAAACCCGGGGCGATCACGGCATCGGGCTGTATTTAACAGAAAGCTATATTACCCGCGCAGGGGGCACCATTGAGGTCAGCGACAATGTGCCACGTGGCGCCATTTTCTCGCTGTTTATCCCCTGCGCGCAAACCCACCGCTGTCCCGTAACGGAAACGGAGAAGGTCCGCGATGCAACATGAGCCTGTGACTGTCCTGATTGTGGAAGATGAGCCTGAACTGGCTCAGCTTCATGCCGAACTGATTGGTAAACACCCTGAACTCAGGCTGATCGGTATCGCCGGGTCACTCGCAGAAGCCAGACAGCAGCTTGCCATCAGTGCGCCACAGCTGCTATTGCTGGATAATTATCTGCCCGATGGCAAAGGCATCACCCTGATTGGCGATCCGTTGCTGGCCCACGCAAACTGTTCCATTATTTTTATTACGGCGGCCAGTGATATGGATACCTGTAGCCAGGCCATCCGCAACGGTGCCTTCGATTACGTCCTAAAACCTGTGTCCTGGAAACGGCTTAACCGCTCGCTTGCCAACTTTATCGCTTTCGCAGACCAGCAGCGCACATGGAAGATTGTCGATCAGAAAAATGTCGATGTCCTTTATCAGCTACAGGCGAAGAACTACCCGCACGATAACGGCAGCAAAGGTATTGAGGAAACGACTCTCGCGCGGGTCCAGACACTTTTTACGCCAGCCACCACGCGGCTTTTTTCGGTTGATGAGGTGATGACCGAAACCGGGCTCAGTAAAACAACCGCCCGTCGCTATCTGGAGCACTGCGTGGAAACCGGCTTTCTGACGGTAGAAATGCTGTATGGCAAAGTGGGCCATCCCAGGCGCATGTACAAACGGCCATGAACTGCGGCGCGCCACGCCGCCAGTGCAGCGGCTCGGTCCGGCGGCCTCTGCGGGGCAAAACATATCCCCCGCCCGCTGATGTCCATGGCCACCATCGCCAGCTGACTGTAATCTGAAATAAAAAAAACTGTGCTTTGCTCTTCCCGTCATCCTTAAACTGATTACTATAGGTTTTCACCCGACTCCTATAGCGAAGCCCTCTCCGTTGAAAATGCGCACTCCTTATTTACTGGCTTTACTGGTTTCTTTGCTTCCCCTTAAAAGCACGGCGCAGGTTGCGCCCGATCCCTTACTGGCCTCCCAGATTGTCGATCGCTATGCAGAGCATATCTTTTATGCCAGTGGTGCCACCGGCATGGCCCTGGTGGCAATAGACGGTAATCAGCGCGTCTTTACCAGCTTTGGTGATACTCGGCCCGGCAACAATATTCGTCCGCAAAAGGATTCGTTAATTCGTATTGCCTCGCTCAGTAAATTAATGACCAGTGAGGTGATGGTAAAAATGGCCGAGCGCGGCGAGATTCGTCTGGACGATCCGCTGAGTAAGTATGCGCCTCCGGGAAAACGGGTCCCTGGTTTCGACGGTCAACCGATTCGGTTGATTAACCTCGCCACTCACACCAGTGGCCTGCCGCGCGAGCAGCCCGGCGGTAAGCCGCATCGTCCGGTTTTTGTCTGGCCTACGCAAAGTGAGCGCTGGAACTGGCTGAACACCGCCAGCCTGAAAGCGGCCCCCGGCACCAATGCGGCCTATTCCAACCTGGGTTACGATCTGTTGGGTGATGCGCTGTCACGTGCGGCGGGTAAACCCTATCCGGCCCTGTTTCAGCAGCTGATCACCCGCCCGCTGGGCATGAAGGACACCACGTTTACCCCGTCACCCGAACAGTGCGCCCGTTTAATGGTGGCGGAAAAAGGAGCCAGTCCGTGTAATAACACGCTGGCGGCTATCGGCAGCGGTGGCGTCTATTCAACGCCGGATGATATGGGACGCTGGATGCAGCAGTTTCTGAACTCCTCCGTGAATCGCCGCACGCCACAGATCGACCGCCTGCAGACATTAATCTACCGTCGCGATCAGCTTCACAAAGTGGATGGAATGGACGTGCCAGGTAAAGCCGACGCTCTCGGCATGGGTTGGGTTTATATGGGACCGTCAAAGGGGCGTCCGGGCATCATTCAGAAAACCGGCGGTGGCGGGGGTTTCATCACCTATATAGCGATGGTGCCGCAGAATAATGTGGGCGTTTTTGTGGTGGTGACCCGATCTCCCCTGACCCGCTTCACGCCAATGAGTGACGGTGTAAATAACCTGCTGGCGGAGTTGGTGGGCAATCAGACCGGTTCCCCCATGATGGTGCAGGCGATTCCTTAACGGCTGCCATCCGCAGAGGCTGACTGGCTTACCCAGAGCGTGGGCCAGTCATCGCTGCTGTGCCAGGCATCGCAGGTTGATTCTTCGGCATATTCCGCTAACACAAAGTGCTCACCGTTAAACTGCCAGCGGGACGCTGTACCGCAGTCGCCCAGTCCCCGCCCTTTACCAAAGGTGTAAAGCTGGCCGGTAGCCGCATCGTAATCCGCATTAATCAGCTCCAGCTGGCGCTCTCCTCCCTCGGGCGGCGTAAAGGGTAAAGTCAGGCTGACACCGCGTGCCACATAGGGCGGCGCGCGCGTCACTTCAAACGCCCGATCGATCACGTTATACGCCCCCATCTCACAGCTCACCAGCAGCAAGGCTTTTTTGTCCGTCAGCGGCGAGACGCTGACTTCGCGTCGCAGTGGATCGAGCGAACAGGTGTCTGAATTAACCCGCCAGGTGCCGTAATCGATCAGGCCACTGGTTTCTTCCCGCGTCAGCGGTGCAGGCGCGGCCATGGGAGGTGGCAGTTGCGGAATCGCCGGAGCAGCAGGCACGCCGTTGCGTTCGCCCCGTCGAACCCAGGCGCTCATGCTATTCACCCGCCCCTGCACGTCGTCCATGTACAACAGGGCCGCTTTCATGCCACGCAATGAAACCTGTGGGCTGGCGCTGAACGTCAGCTGCAGATTTTTTGCATCCATGGTGAGTTCAAGAAATTCGTTAATGGCAATCGGGTTGCGGGTGGCAAGATGATGCGGCTCTACGTCCCAGTGCTTGAAATCAGGACGAAGACGACGCTGATCCACCAGCAGATTATCTTTGAGCGCCGGCCCCGGCAGCGCACCACTATAGGCACTGCCGTAATCAATACGTAACAGGGGCTGGTCATCCGCCCCGGCATGTCGCGACAGGGTCATCACCAAACCACGGTCACCCTGCGTGCTGCGCGCAACGCAAAAGGCCGCGTTATTGCAGGTTAACTGCCAGTCAGAAAACAGTTTCTGCACCGGATCAGCCTGGACGGCGGCGACCATGAATAAAGGCAACGCAAACAGCGATTTCATCCTGTACCACATTAAGAAAATCGAGCCCCAACTTCTCTGAGTGGAAGATGATAGCGCAATCGCGCACGTCACGACGTTCGCATTCTGTGAAGTGCCCAGCAAGCGCAGCTAACTGCCTAAAAAACATCCATTTTGCAACAGCCGTAGCGCCCTGTCGTGCGCAATGCGGTCATCATGCGTATTCGTCAGCGTTCTCTCAATCGGATTCGTCGGACTATCCGGACAGGCAAAGCGGTCAAATACACATAAACGGGCAAAAGCGGGCATGATAGAGTCGCTGCAGAATGCAGGATAAAATGTTCACAGCGGATCCTGAGACCGCTAAATAACCCTTATTTAGTGAGACAAATCACTAAACAATATTATTGCTTTCATTTCGTTTCATTAAAACCCAACACTGATCTCTTTATGCGCGTTGCAAAAACAGGTCCTGCGTACCCACGCTCAGGCCACATTTTTGCCGCGTGCCTTCCAGTACTTTATAGCCATCGGAGGCCATTATGTTGCCGATTGAACGCCAGCAGAGAATTATCGATGAATTAATGTGTAACGGACGGGTTATTGTCGCTGAACTCACCGCGTTATGTCGGGTTTCTCAGGAAACGATTCGCCGCGATTTAGCACAACTGGAAAAGAAAGGTATTTTACAGCGAAGCCATGGTGGTGCGGTTCCGGCTAAACGACACAGTGCAACGCTACAGGTTAATAATCGCGAGATTAATGAATCTGAATCGTCTTTTCGTCAACGCGTAAACGAGCATGTTGACGCCAAAATGGCAATCGCGAAACGCGCGCTGGATTTTATTAGTGTGGGCGACTGCTTATTACTCGACAGTAGTACCACGTGTTTTTATCTGGCACGGCAATTACCGGATATTGAATTAACGGTATTAACCAATTCGTTACGCATTGTCCAGACGCTGGCAGCGCGCGGCAGTATTCGCACCATTTGTCTGGGCGGAGAATATTCAGATCGTTATGAAGATTTTCACGGCATTGTTACCGAGCAGCCGTTAAAAGAGTTTCAAATAAATAAGATCTTTTTTTCATGCAGCAGTCTGGGCAATGACGGTTATTTACGCGAAGGAAATGAACGTCATGCACATTTAAAACAACAGCTGATTCTGGCAGCAGAACGAAAACATTTATTACTGGATAGCTCTAAGTTTCTTCGGCCCTCATTCGCGCGTATTTGCCATTACCGTGATGTGGATTTTCTCATTACTGACCAGTTGAAAGATAAAGAGCTGGAACAGGAACTGGCCTGGAACGGCGTCAATATTATTGACTGCTCGCAGCGCCCCCAGTCTGTGCAGCTTATAAATAATTAAATGGAGCCTTTATGAAAAAACAGCTTATCGCCTGTTCGTTGTTCGCATTACTGGCTTTTCAGTCCCATGCGGCGGACAAAATACGCATGGGCATCGTGGTGAAAATCGGTGGTATTCCGTGGTTCAACGCTATGGAAGCCGGAATTAAAAGCGAAGCGGCCAAACGCGGCATTGACGCCTGGATGGTGGGGCCGACCGCAGCCGATCCTGCCCTGCAGGTGCGTGCCATTGAAGATTTGATTGCCCAGAAAGTGGACATTATCGGCGTCGTCCCCAACGACCCCAAAGTGCTTGAGCCCGTCTTGCAGCGCGCCCGTGAAGCCGGCATCAAAGTCATTACCCACGAATCGCCAGGCCAGAAGTTTGCAAACTGGGATTTTGAATTAGTGAATGCCGCAACGCACGGCATCAATCATATGAAAGCGCTGGCGCAATGTATGCATGACGAAGGGAAATACGCCATATACGTGGGGAGCCTGACGGTGCCGCTTCATCAGCAGTGGACCGATGCCGCGCTGGATTATCAAAAGCAGCACTATCCCAACATGCAGTTGGTTACGGACAAATTTGGCGTAGGCGAATCCCTGGACGAGTCCATCCGTACCACCAATGAACTGATGTCTAAGTATCCCGATCTGAAAGGCATTTTAGCCTTCGGTTCGCAGGGCCCTATTGGTGCCGGTCGCGCCGTTATGAACCGCAATAAAACCAATCAGGTCTGTGTCATTGGGGCGTTCAGTCCGGGTCAGGGCGCGCAACTGGTTAACCGCGGGGCGATCAAGGGCGGCTATATCTGGAATCCACATACCGCCGGTGAAGTGTTTATCCGTATTGCCGAGAAGGTGGAGAAGAACGAACCGATTACGGACGGTATGACAATTGACGGCCTGGGCAAGGTGAAAGTCGATCAGACAACGCACACCATTCTGGGCAACAACACGGAAAGTCTGGATAAAGCTAACCTGCCTAACCTGATCAAGCTGGGGCTGTAATGATGCAATCGGTCGCGCCGCAAAGGCTTATCACCCTGGAAAAACTGTCGAAAACCTTTGGGGGGAATCGTGCTCTGAGCGATATCTCGCTGACCTTGCTGGCGGGCGAAGTGCACTGCCTTGCCGGTACCAATGGTTGTGGCAAAAGTACGCTCATTAAAGTGATATCCGGCGTACATGCGCCGGATCGTGGCAGCGAAATTCGTTTAGGTGACGGAGACTGCTTGCCCCGTCTCTCGACTCAGCAGGCCAGAGACTTTGGTATTCAGGTCATCTATCAGGATCTGTCCCTGTTCCCGAACCTGAGCGTGGCCGAAAACATCGCATTTGAACACAATCTGCGCGGGTTATTTGGCTGGCATCAGCGCAAAACCCTGGTTGACAGTGCCCGGCGTATTGTTGAGGAACTGCAGTTTGACCTCAATCTTGACGAGAGTGTCGCGCACCTATCCATCGCTCAGCGACAACAGGTCGCCATTTGCCGCGCGCTGGTGGCGGATGCGCGGCTGGTGATCATGGATGAGCCCACCGCTTCCCTCACCCGTACCGAAGTCAATCAACTGCTGCGCACGGTACGCTATCTCAAACAGAAAAAGATTTGTGTGGTCTTTGTCAGCCATCGCCTGGACGAGGTGCTGGAAATATCAGATCGCGTAACCGTCATTCGCGATGGCCGCAAGGTTGGCTGCTGGCCAGCGCAGGCTATGACGCCGCACCATCTCACCGAGCTGATGACCGGGCAAAAACTTGATTATCAGTTAAAAACTTCTACGCGCAACGGTGATCGGGTCATTCTGGAAGTGGAAAACCTGCACCGTGCAGGTCAGTACCACGATGTTAATTTTCGGCTGTACGAAGGTGAGGTGCTGGGGCTGTGTGGCCTGCTGGGATCGGGACGTACTGAGCTGGCTCTTTCCCTGTTCGGCATGACCCGGCCTGACCGCGGCAGGATCTGGCTGGACAGTAAACCCGTGCGCTTTCGCAGTCATGAAGATGCCATCAAAGCCGGGATTGGCTATGTATCTGAGGATCGCCTGACGCTGGGGCTGATTCAGCAACAATCGGTGGCCGACAATATGGTGCTGCCCATTCTTAACCAGCTGCAAAACCGCTTCCACCTGATTGATGAATACCGCAAGAACAAGCTGATTCTTCAGTGGATTCAGCAACTGGGCGTGCGCGTTGCCGATCCACAGTTAGCCATCTCAACGCTGTCCGGCGGCAATCAGCAAAAGATTGTGCTGGCGAAATGGGTCCTGACGCAGCCGCGCCTGCTCATCCTCGATTCGCCCACTGTCGGCGTGGATGTGGGGGCAAAAGCGAGTATCTATCAACTTATTCACGAACTGGCACGCGAAGGCCTGTCGATCATTTTGATTTCCGATGAAGTCCCCGAGGTCTGGTACAACTGCGACCGCATTTTGCATTTCCGCGAGGGCACCATCCAGGCCGAATATCAACCAGACCGCATAGCGCAACAGCAACTGGCGGAGGTGATCAATGCCTGATTTTTCCCGTTTACGTCCTCATTCCAGTCAGGGCTGGCTGACGTGGGTATTGTTGCTGTTCATTGTGATTTTCTCCTTCGCCAGCGACCAGTTTCTGACCGTGCAAAACCTGCTGGATCTGGCCGAGAGTTACGCGGTTACCGGCATTTTCGCCCTCGGACTGTTTGTCGTGCTGGTGACCGGCGGCATTGATATTTCCTTTGCGGCCGTCGCCTCTGTGGTGCAGTACCTGATCGCCTCGCTGTTTGTGCATTACCAGTTTGCTAACGCGCCGCTGAGTATTGCACTGGCGATAGCCTGCGGCACGCTGTTTGGTGTCATTAACGCCTGGCTGATCACCTGGCTCCGGGTCGTCTCCATCATCATCACCATTAGTATGCAGTCGCTGCTGTTTGGCCTGCTGATGTGGGTGACCGGTGGACGCAGCCTGTATCAGCTTCCGGACTGGTGGATCACGCTGCGTAACGTGCTGCCGTTCGAATGGGAGGGACAAGCCTTTCAGCTCGGCCTGCCGCTGCTCATCCTGTTGCTCATTGCGGCGCTGACAGCGGTGCTCCTCAACAAAACACATTTAGGTCGTCAACTCTATGCCGTGGGCGGCGATGCGGAATCCGCACGGCGTATCGGGATTCGCGTTGGCCTGCTCTCCCTCTTTGCCTATGGCTGGCTGGGGGCCATGGCCGCGATTGGCGGACTGGTTCAGGTCTACCGCATGGGTGAAGTCGTCCCCAACGCCCTGGTGGGCGGTGAGCTGGATGTGCTGGCGGCAACCGTACTGGGCGGAGCCAGTCTGATGGGCGGCAAGGGCACCGTCAGTGGCACCTTGATGGGGGTTTTCCTGATCGCGGTTCTGAAGAACGGACTCAACCTGATCGGCGTATCCAACTACTTCATGAACATCGTGGTCGGTACCGTCATTATGGCCGCCATTGCTGTCACCCACTTTAAGAAGCGCAAAGAAACTGACGTCAGCTTTGTCTGAGGAGAGAAACAGATATGAAAAGATTCGCTGCGTTAAAACCGGATGGCACCAATGTTGGCCTGCTGCTTCTGATTGCCTTCTCGCTGGCGCTGTTCGGCATTCTGTTACCCGGCCGCTTTTTTACCGACGCCACTTTCCTCAGCATGGCGTTCCAACTGCCGGAACTGGGCTTACTCACCCTGGCGATGTTTATTGCCATCCTGAGTGGCGGACTCAATCTGGCGATTATCACCACCGCCAATCTGACCAGCCTGTTTATCGCCTGGGTCTTACTAAACAGGGTGCCGGACGGGGCCGGAACCGCTCAGCAACTCATGTGGTTACTGCTGGCAGTACTGGGTGCGATGCTGATTGCTGCACTCATTGGCCTGATTACCGGCGTCATGGTAACGCGCATTGGCGCACATCCCATCCTGGTGACGCTGGCAACCATGATCACGATTAACGGCATCGGTATCTGGCTGACCAAAGGCGCGGCGGTAAGCGGTATGCCTCCCGTTGTAAGGGCTCTGGGTGCCGATACCTTACTGGGTGTGCCGTTGCCGCTGTGGCTCTTTCTGCTGGCGGCCGCCCTGCTGGCCCTGTTTCTGGGCAAAACCCGCGCCGGTAAGTGCATCTATATGGGCGGCAGCAACATCAACGCGACCTGGTTTAGCGGCATCAACACGCACCGCATGGTGATGCTGGTATATATCCTTTCCAGCCTGTTGTGCGTACTGGCGGGGCTGGTGATGATGGCGCGCTTTAACTCCGCCCGCATGGGTTATGGCGATGCCTATCTCTTACTCACCGTGCTGGCCATCATCCTTGGCGGCACCGATCCCAATGGCGGCTTTGGCCGGGTCACCGGCGTCGTGCTGGCGCTGATCGCGCTACAAATTCTTTCCACCGGGTTCAGTCTGATGAACATCAGTCCGCACGTCAGCCTGGCAATGTGGGGCGCGGTATTGATTGTGGTGCTGGCCGTTAAACAGGGCAAAGCCCGACTAAATGAAAGCCGGGCCGTAACGCGCAGCAAACGTTTAAGCGCGGCCCTGAATCCCTTGACTGAGAAAAAGGAAGCATAATGCGTATTCAAATCTCGCCGTCATTAATGTGCATGAATCTGATGGAGATTAAACAGCAGCTGGCGGTCCTGAACACCCGCGCTGATTTCCTGCACGTTGATATCATGGACGGGCATTACGTCAAAAACATCACGCTGTCGCCGTTCTTTATTGAGCAAATTCGTCCGCATACGCCCGTAGCGATAGACGTTCACCTGATGGTGGAACAGCCGACCGATTTTATCGAGGCCGTCGCGAAAGCGGGAGCAGACTATATCTGTCCGCATGCGGAGACCATCAACCGCGATGCCTTCCGGGTGATCAACCTGATCCGCAGTCTGGGGAAAAAGCCGGGCGTGGTTTTAAATCCCGCTACGCCCGTGTCGTTTATTCATCACTATATTCATCTGCTGGAGAAGATCACCGTAATGACGGTCGATCCGGGTTATGCCGGGCAGCCATTTATTCCCGAGATGGTGCAGAAGATCCAGCAGCTTAAGGCCCTGAAACAGGCACAGGGCTATGACTTCCTCATCGAAATTGACGGCTCCTGTAATCAACGAACCTACCGCACGCTACTGGAGGCCGGCGCAGACGTGCTGATTGTCGGCACCTCAGGCCTGTTCAACGTGCATGACGATCTCAGCACCGCCTGGGACATGATGCGCAGCAGCATTGATGCCGCACAGGGACTGGCACAGGAGTCTGCATGAAACAACGCTGGCTTGGAATGGATATCGGTGGCACCAGCACCCGACTGCAACTGATGGAAGACGGCCAGCACTGGTGCGGATTCCGTAAAATAGCGACCGCCAGTTGGGCACAGCAAACGGATGCGCTCCACGCCCTGGGCGATGTGATTATTGACACGCTGGCGTCACAAGCGATTAGCGGCGTAATGCTCGGGCTCCCCGGTATTCTCAGCCGCGATCGTCAGCAGGTTATCTCGTTACCCTTTATTCAGGCACTGGATGGGCAACCTGTGGCAGCCCAGTTGAGCAAGCGACTGGGCGTGCCGGTCGCCATGGATAAAGACGTCAACCACCTGATGTTATGGGATCTGCTACAGCTTGATGCCCTGCCCGACAACGCGGTGGGATTGTATCCCGGCACCGGTTTAGGCAACAGCCTGTGGCTGGAAGGCCGCTTTTATCATGGTCATCATGGCGGCGCGGGTGAACTGGGGCATATTCCCCTGCCCGGCAATGACCTGCCCTGCCCGTGCGGCAATCGCGGCTGTGCGGAAACGCTGATCTCCGGTCACTGGCTGAGCCAGTGGGCGGCGACGCATCAGCCGGACACCGCCCTGTCACAACTGTTTGCGCGACACGGGGATCATCCCGATCTGCAGGCCTTCGTCCAGCGGCTGGCGCACCTGATCGCCAGTGAAATGAACATCCTCGATCCGGAATACCTGATTCTGGGCGGTGGCGTGCTGGCGATGGCCGGTTTTCCGCTGGCGCAGTTACAACACCACATTCAGCGCAGTTTGCGGCCGCCCGTCACGCGCCACGGTTTACGGATCGTGTTCAGTCATGCCACCGATTACACGGGCTGCCGTGGTGCCTGCCTGGCTGCCGAACGCCACTTTGGGGAGCGAAAATGAAAGGCAAAGTCTGTGTGTTTGGTTCATTCAATCTGGATATTGTCGCCGGTATGCGCCGCTTTCCCCTGCCGGGCGAATCGCTGATTGCTCAGCACAGCATGATGGGACCGGGCGGTAAAGGTGCGAATCAGGCCACCGCCGCACTGCGCGCGGGCGCCCGGGTGCACTACATTGGCAAAGTGGGCAAGGACGACTTTGGTGTGTTTGCCCGCCGCCATCTGGAAAAAACCGGGTTTGATGCGATTACACTGTTCACCTGTAAGGAGAAACCCACCGGCAATGCGTTGATCTACGTTGCCGGAAACGACGCCGAAAACATGATTTCCGTCTATCCGGGCGCCAACCTTACCGTGACGGCGGCGGAAGTCACGCGCTGCAAACCCACCGTCGCGGCGGCGGACATCCTGCTGGTCCAGCTCGAGAACAACCTGAGCGCGATACAGCGCATGATTGATAATGCGCGGGCCGCCAATACCTTTGTGATCCTTAATCCCGCGCCGTTTCAAAAAATCAGCGATACGTTGCTGGCAAAAGTCGATCTGCTGACCCCGAACAGTACGGAAGCGAGGCTGCTGACCGGCATCAACGTCAACGATATCCGCAGTGCCCGGCAGGCGGCAGAAATTCTGCATCGCAAAGGGGCGCGCCAGATCATTATTACACTGGGGACGGCGGGTGCGTTACTGTCTGACGGCCAGCAGCAACGGCATATTCCCGTGTTTCCTGCCACCCCGCTGGATACGACCGGCGCGGGCGATGCGTTTAACGGCGCGCTGGCGGCCAGGCTCGCGGCGGGCGTTGCGCTGGATCAGGCGGCGCTGTATGCGGCCGCGTTTGCCTCATTATGTGTGGAGCGACCGGGTGCGGCCCATTCGATGCCTTCGTATGCCGAGGCACTGGCGCGTCTGCAGGCGCACCCGGAGTGCGTCGCCGACAGCGTGATGACGTGCGTATAAAGCGCAAAGCCGATGCGATGGTTTGCGCATCGGCTTCGTGCAGGATTACAGCGTTAGCCAGCCTGCGATCAGGGCGTGCTGCAATAACATGATGGTTTTACCATCACGAATGCGTCCGTCTTTCACCCACGCCATGGCCTGAGGAAAAGGCATTTCCAGCACATCAATGGCCTCATCTTCAACACCGCCACCAGCGTTCTCGCGCAGTGATTCATGATATTCCGCCGCAAAGAAGTGAATCAGTTCAGTGACGCCGCCCGGTGACATATAGACCGAATACAGTTTTTCGACCTCGCCTACCGCATAGCCGGTCTCTTCAATGGCCTCTTTACGGATGCAATCCTCTGGCGAGTCGTCATCCAGTAAGCCCGCGCAGGCCTCAATTAACATTCCGTCTTCATTACCGTTCACGTAGGTCGCCACGCGAAACTGGCGCGTCAGCACCACACTGTTTTTTTCACGGTTATAGAGCAGAATTGTCGCACCGTTGCCGCGATCGTACACCTCGCGTTTGTGACGCACGACATCGCCATGGCTGTCGGTTAGCTCATAGGTGATGTTACGCAACACAAACCAGTTCTCAGACAGCAGCTTATCTTTGATGATAGTGATTCTGGACGACATAGGCGCTCCGCAAGTGAGAAGGGAGCCAATGATGATAGGTCGTGAGATGCAAGAAAACTATCTGAATTACGTGTCTGCGCACGCAATTATCAATACCGCCCGAAACACCGAAAAAAAATGCCAGCACGCAGGCTGGCATTGATATCTCAGGCAAGATCACCGTCAGGATGATTTGCCATCGTGCTCGTGATGCTCGTGCTCCGTGGCGGCAATTTCGTTAACGCGCTTACGCACACCAAACCAGCCCAGAACCAGAATCACCGCAATCAGCGGAATAGAGGCAATAGTGTACGTGCCGTTTGGATAGTCAAACGCCATTAAGACCAGCACGCTGAACAGGAACAGCAGCGTCAGCCAGGAAGTGAAAGGCGCGCCCGGCAGCTTAAAGCTGACGTCGTCGGCCTTGCCTTCTTTAATAGCTTTGCGCAGACGCAGCTGGCACAGCACGATAAAGCCCCAGGACGAAATGATCCCCAGTGACGCGACGTTCAGGACAATCTCGAATACCTGTGACGGCACATAGTAGTTGAGTATTACGCCGACAACATAGACGCAAACGGTAACCAGAATCCCGGCATAAGGCACCTGCTGGCTGCTCATTTTTGACATGAATTTCGGTGCTGAGCCGCCCATCGACATGGAGCGCAGAATACGGCCTGTCGAGTACAGACCGGAGTTCAGACTGGACAGCGCGGCGCTGAGGACCACGATATTCATGATGCTGCCGATATACGGCACGCCCAGTTTAGAGAAGAAGGTCACAAACGGACTTTGCCCGGCCTGATAGGCATTCCACGGCAGTAACAGCACCAGCAGCACCACGGAACCGACATAGAACAAACCGATACGCCAGATTACGCTGTTGATCGCTTTCGGCAGCATGGTTTCCGGATCTTTACACTCACCTGCGGCCGTGCCCACCAGTTCGATCGAAGCGAAGGCAAAGACCACCCCCTGCACCAGCACCAGCGCCGGTAACAGGCCGTGCGGGAACAGGCCGCCGTTATCCGTGACCAGGTGGAAACCTGTTGCATTGCCGTCCAGCGGTTTACCGCTGCCCAGGAACACCACGCCGACCACCAGAAATATCACTATCGCCAGCACCTTGACTAACGCGAACCAGAACTCCATTTCGGCAAACCACTTTACGCCGATCATGTTCATGGTACCGACAATCGCCAGCGCGCCCAGGGCAAACACCCATTGTGGGACATCGCCAAACGCGCCCCAGTAGTGCATATACAGTGCCACGGCGGTGATATCGACAATCCCGGTCATGGCCCAGTTAACAAAATACATCCAGCCTGCCACATAGGAGGCTTTTTCACCCATAAACTCGCGTGCATAGGAAACAAAGCTTCCACTGCTGGGACGGTGTAAAACCAGTTCGCCCAGCGCGCGCAGAATGAAGAAGGAGAAAATGCCACAGACCAGATAGATTACCGCCAGAGCGGGACCCGCAGCCTGTAAGCGGGCACCTGCGCCCAGGAACAGACCTGTACCAATTGCGCCACCGATAGCGATCATCTGTACGTGACGATTACCCATGGCTTTCTTATAGCCGGAGTCGTGGGAATTGAGCCAGCGTCGTTTCGCAGCGCGCATGTCTGCTGCGGTTTTCTTCGTAGATTTCATAGCCTTCCTGTTTGTCCTGACCATAAGTCATCGCGCATCCAAACGATTGCGTTTAGCAGTGCGAAATGGGTTTTCTTCCTCTGTGCGTTTGCCTGTGAGTTAACGAAAAGCAGCGCGGGAATTTACGGCGATGAATCCTAACCGTTATGCAACATCGAAGCAAAATATACCGAGGAGATAAGCCGGACGATTTGTAAAAAACTTTTCTGAGATCACAAAAAAACCGGCCGACAGGCGACCGGTAAGGGCTACAGGGAAGGTAACAGAGGGGTTTAGCGGTAAATTTCGGCAGTGCCGGTCCACAGGCTGGAGTCGCCGGGGTTATCAACCCCGATGACACGGAAATGGCGGGCACCTTCTGATTTGGCCTCCTGCGAAAGCTGGCGGGTGACATCATCCAGAGAGCCGTTCACATTTGTCACCGAGACGCTGCCGATACGTTGCAGCCCCTGGGCTTCCTGCCGGTCCACTGCCGTGGCAGCAAGAGTAGAGAATGAAGCAGTGGCCAACAGAGCAGCGCTAAGGTACACAGGTAATCGTTTCATACTTCCTCCTGAACTTGCGTGGGTCACTGAGTAAAACATGGTGTTGAGTATTAGCGAGGCAATGAAAGCCAACATGGGCAAGGTGTAAAGCTATGGCAGTAATGTTCATCCGTAAGTGGACATTCCCGGGAAACGTCAACGGGGGTGAGTTTGCGTACACAGCGCCGCTGTTTTCGGGCATTTTGTAATAAGTCGTCGGGTGTCTCTGGCACCGCTCTTATGATTCCCTGTCAGTAAAGGTGTTATTGTCGTGATTGTTAAACGCTCTGTTACCAGAAGTATCGCGCTGTCGTTAACGTGGATTGTCTTGCTGGCGTTACTGACGACCGGCCTGGCGCTGCTGACGCTTTCCAGTAGCCTGCGCGATGCGGAAGCCATTAATCTGGCCGGATCGCTGCGAATGCAAAGTTACCGCCTGGCCTGGGATGCCAGAGCAGATCCGCAGCTGCTGACGGCGCACCTGGCGCAGTATCAACAAACGCTTGATGCCGCCGTGTTACAGGAACTCGATCGCCCCTGGGTGCCGCGCAAGGTTAATAATCACTATCAGCGTTTACGCGAAGGCTGGCCCGGTCTGGCACAGCATCTGCAGGCGAACGCGTCAGATGCCTGGCGGCAACAAATGCCCAACTACGTTGACGAAATTAACCGCTTCGTACTGGCGCTACAGCGCTACGCCGAACTGAAAATGCGCGTCGTGGCCATCAGCAGCCTGACGGGCGTGATCGCCATTGTTGCGCTCGCTCTGATGACGATCCGCTTTACCCGCCAGCAGGTCGTTAAACCCCTCAATGCACTGGTCAGAGCCAGCCGCTATGTGGAAAGCGGCAATTTTGCCTTTCCGCCCCTGCATGTGCAGCAGCAGAACGAGCTGAAAGTCCTGTCACAGACTTTCAGCAGCATGGCTGCACAATTACAGTGCCATTATCAGCAACTGGAACAACGGGTCCGCGACAAAACCCGGGACTTAACCCAGGCGAATCATACGCTCTCCTTACTCTATGAAAGCTCACAAATCCTGACCAGCCGTTCGCTGCAACCGGCGCTTTTCGATGATGTGCTGAACCGCATCGTCGGCAAAGAGAATATTGCCTTCATTCAGCTTCAGGGCGAGCAGTTTACCTGTGAGGCGGGCCAGCACGATCCCGCGCTGGCCTGGCAGCATTTACCGCTGAAACAGGACGATCAACGTGTTGGCACGCTGCGCTGGCAAACCGGCGGCATGGCCCCTTCCGCCGCGTTAATGGGCAGCCTGGCCGCGATGCTGGGACGGTCGATCTGGATCTGGCAAACCCAGAAGCAGTACCAGCAAATGCTGCTGATTGAGGAGCGCGCCACGATTGCACGTGAACTGCACGACTCGCTGGCGCAGTCACTGACTTACCTACGGATACAGCTGATGCAGCTTCGGCGCAGCCTGTCCGCCTCCGATCAGTCGGCACAGGCGATCATTGCAGATTTTGATCGCGAACTGGCAGAGGCTTACCGCCAGCTACGCGAACTGCTGGCGACCTTTCGTCTGACGATCGAAAAGGCCGATCTGGAGGCTGCTCTGCACGTGATGATTGCGCCGCTTCAGTCTCAGACTGTCGCTGATATCCGGTTGACCTGCCAGCCAGGCCTGCAGCAACTGGATGCCCGGCAACAGGTCCACGTCCTGCAAATTGCCCGGGAAGCCGTCCTGAATGCCATTCGCCATGCGAATGCCCGTTTGATTACCGTCGACTACCAGATCACGGATACAGGTGAGCATTCACTGACAATCACTGATGACGGCACGGGCATGATCAGCACAGAAGAACCTCCGGGGCATTATGGTTTCATCACCATGACCGAGCGCGCAGCATGCTTGTCTGGCCAGTTAGACATTCGTTCGCAGCCGTGTGGAACACAGATTGTGTTGCGCTTTCCACCGCGTCCGGCATCAGAGATTGACTAGCCGCACGTAACACGGCTTTACTTTTATTGCATCTCGCATCACAGGGCATGTGGCAGATCAACGGCAGGCCATCGGGTTAATCATTACAATGACAGCACCACAGAGGGTCGCTGCAGCCGCCGCTTGACGAACCGCATTGCCCATGCGACAACCTGCAGCGTCAGGTGACAGGGAGAAAACATGGAACAACCGACTTTAACAATCATGATTGTGGACGACCATCCGCTTATGCGTCGCGGTATTCGGCAGTTACTGGCGCTTGACCCGACGCTTCAGGTCGTCGCGGAAGCCAGCAACGGCACCGAAGCACTGGCTGAGGCCCGTCGCCTGGCACCGGACGTCATCCTGCTCGACCTGAATATGAAAGGGATGTCGGGCCTGGACACGCTGAAAGCGCTTCGTCATGAAGGCATCCACTCGCGGATTCTGGTGCTGACGGTGTCGGATGCGCGCAGTGATATCTTCGCCATGGTGGATGCGGGAGCCGATGGGTATTTGCTGAAAGACAGTGAACCGGAAATCCTGCTAAACCAGATCGTACAGGCCACACAGGGCGAAAATGTCTTTAGCGAGGCGGTCCGGCATTCGCTCGCGACGCGTCACAACAGCGACGATCCGTTCCGTTTGCTGACCGAACGCGAACGCGACGTGCTTCAGGAAGTGGCGCGAGGCCTGTCCAACAAAGCCGTTGCTGATACCTTACAAATTTCAGAAGAGACGGTGAAGGTACATCTTCGTAATATCCTGCGCAAACTTGAGGTTCGCTCACGCGTTGCGGCGACCATCCTGTGGCTTGAACGTCGACATCGTTGAGAAAAAGCGCGCCAATTTACACATTCTTTATAATTTCTCCACTTTTCAAACCCTGCCCGCACGTAAAGT
The DNA here is from genome assembly GCF_004364735.1 of Pantoea sp. PNA 14-12. Classification (NCBI taxonomy): domain Bacteria; kingdom Pseudomonadati; phylum Pseudomonadota; class Gammaproteobacteria; order Enterobacterales; family Erwiniaceae; genus Pantoea; species Pantoea sp. PNA 14-12. The sequence goes on from NZ_SOAJ01000002.1 coordinate 552,142, forward strand.
AGTCGCCTGGTCGTGCGTGATGTCATGGAATACTTTCGTACGTTACGCGCTGCATCGGTCATATTAATAATAAAAGCAGTGAGGAGTGCCGATTCCATGTCGAATTTCTTTATCGACCGCCCTATTTTTGCCTGGGTTTTGGCAATTTTATTGTGTCTTTGCGGCACGCTCGCCATTATTTCGCTTCCCGTTGAGCAATATCCCGACTTAGCGCCGCCCAACGTGCGTATAACCGCGACCTATCCTGGTGCCTCGGCGCAAACGCTGGAAAATACCGTTACCCAGGTTATCGAACAGAATATGACCGGTATCGATAATCTGATGTATATGTCCTCGAACAGCAGCAATACCGGCCAGGCGCAAATCACCCTCACCTTTACTGCCGGCACCAATCCCGACGAAGCCCGTCAGCAGGTCCAGAATCAGTTACAGGCAGCCCTGCGCCAGTTACCTCAACCGGTGCAGTCACAAGGTGTGACCGTCAATAAAACCGGTGACAGCAATATTTTGATGGTGGCATTTGTCTCCACTGACGGCAGCATGAACAAACAAGATATTGCTGATTATGTCGCCAGTAATATTCAGGATCCCATAAGCCGAATTGATGGTGTCGGTGAAGTGGATGCCTACGGCACACAATATGCCATGCGCATCTGGCTCGATCCCTACAAGCTGACCGCCTATGCCCTGACCACCGATGATGTGGTGAATGCCATCAAATCCCAGAACACTCAGGTGGCCGTCGGCCAGGTGGGCGGTTTGCCGGCAGTCAATAATCAGGCGCTGAACGCCACGGTGAACGCGCAGTCGATGCTGCAAACGCCCGACCAGTTTAAAGCGATTACCCTGAAGAATAATCCCGATGGCTCCGTGGTCACGCTGGGCGATGTCGCAACGGTGGCACTCGGCGCTGAAAAATACGATTCCCTCAGCCGCTACAATGGCCAGGCCGCCTCCGGACTGGGTATCAAACTGGCCTCCGGTGCCAACGAGATGAACACGGATAAGCTGGTGCGGGCACGTCTGGATGAGTTATCACACTATTTTCCGCATGGGCTGGAAGCGAAGATCGCTTATGAAACCACGCCTTTTGTCAAAGCCTCAATCACCGATGTGGTCAAAACCCTGCTGGAAGCCATTCTGCTGGTATTTGGCGTGATGTATCTGTTTATGCAGAACTTCCGGGCCACGTTAATACCTACCATCGCCGTGCCGGTGGTGCTGCTTGGCACTTTCTGTGTGATCTTTGCCTTCGGCTACAGCATCAACACCCTGACCATGTTCGCCATGGTGCTGGCGATAGGCCTGCTGGTGGACGATGCCATTGTGGTCGTCGAAAACGTCGAACGTATCATGAGCGAGGAAGGGATCTCGCCGCGCGCAGCCACCCGAAAATCAATGGGGCAAATTCAGGGCGCGCTGGTGGGGATTGCGCTGGTGCTGTCCGCCGTCTTTATTCCCATGGCCTTTTTTGGCGGCACCGTCGGCGCCATCTACCGCCAGTTTTCGGTGACGATTGTCTCCGCCATGATCCTGTCCGTGCTGGTCGCAATGATCCTGACGCCAGCCCTGTGTGCCACGCTGCTCAAACCCATCGCCAAAGGTGAACACCACGGCGAGCGCGGCTTCTTCCGCTGGTTTAACTATCATTTCAACCGCAATGCCGATCGCTATGAGCGTGGCGTTGCCCGCATCCTGCACACAGGCGGCCGCTGGCTGCTGCTTTATGTGGGGATAATTGGCGTCATGGCGTTTCTGTTTCTTCACCTGCCTTCGTCGTTTTTGCCACAGGAAGATCGCGGCATGATTTTGACGCAGGTCCAGTTGCCCGCCGGTTCCAGCATGGATCAGACCTCGGCGGTGGTGGCCAAAGTGGAAAAATACTACCTGACGAAAGAGAAAGATAACGTGCTGTCGGTCTTCTCAACGATCGGTTCAGGTCCCGGCGGGAATGGACAAAACGTCGCGCGTCTGTTTATCCGTTTGAAAGACTGGGGTGACAGACCGGGTGCCGATCGTACCTCGTTCGCCATCATTAAGCGCGCGGGTAAAGCCTTTAAACACATCAATGAGGCCATGGTCATTGCGAGCAGCCCGCCGGCCATTACCGGGTTGGGTAGTTCATCGGGCTTCGACCTGGAGATACAGGATCATGGCGGCATCGGGCATGACAAGCTCATGGCCATGCGCGACATGCTACTGGACAAAGCCAGCAAAGATACGCTTCTGTCCCGTGTCCGTCATAACGGCCTTGATGACAGCCCACAGTTGCAAATTGATATTGATGAGCGTAAAGCGCAGGCGCTGGGCGTGTCGCTGGATACCATTAACGACACGCTCGCCACCGCCTGGGGCTCAAGCTACGTGAACGACTTTCTGGATCGGGGGCGGGTAAAAAAAGTGTATGTGCAGGCTGATGCGCCCTATCGCATGCTGCCCGATGATATCGACAAATGGTACGTGCGTAACAGCAGTGGCACCATGGTGCCCTTCTCGGCCTTTGCCACCAGCCGCTGGGAAACGGGCTCGCCGCGTCTGGAACGCTATAACGGTTACTCCTCACTGGAGATCGTGGGAGAAGCCGCAGAGGGCGTGAGTAGCGGTACCGCGATGAACGAAATGGAGAAGCTGGTTGAATCCCTGCCGCTCGGTGTGGGCTTCCAGTGGACGGGTGCGTCGTATCAGGAGCGGTTGTCCGGCTCTCAGGCTCCGGCGCTGTACGCCGTTTCGCTGCTGGTCGTGTTCCTCTGTCTGGCGGCCCTGTATGAGAGCTGGTCGATTCCGTTCTCTGTGATGCTGGTTGTGCCGCTCGGTGTGGTCGGCGCCCTGATCGCCACCTGGACGCGCGGGCTGGAAAACGACGTCTATTTCCAGGTCGGCCTGCTGACCGTTGTCGGGCTTTCGGCGAAGAACGCCATCCTGATTGTCGAGTTCGCCAACGAGCTTAACAGCAAGGGCGGCGAGCTGATTGAATCCACGCTTGCGGCTTCACGCCAGCGTCTGCGCCCGATCCTGATGACTTCACTGGCCTTTATCTTCGGCGTCCTGCCAATGGCGATCAGTAGCGGCGCAGGATCAGGCAGTCAGCACTCCGTGGGCACCGGCGTGATGGGGGGAATGATTTCCGCCACGCTGTTAGCCATCCTGTTTGTACCGCTGTTCTTTGTGCTGGTGCGTCGTCGTTTCCCGCTGAAAGAGAAACATCCCGACTAACCTGCCCGCCTGTCTGGCGAACCAGACAGGCAAAAAAAACGGCCTCTGGAAACAGCGGCCGTTTTATTTCTGTGTGTGGTAAGAACTACAGCAGAGGGGAAAGTGCCCTGCTTTTCTCGTCACGTGTTACTTGTTACGTAACATCGCTTCGATAAATTCTTTCCAGTTCCCCATTTCGGTGTCAATCATAGAACCCTCTCTTATTGTAGTGGCAATATTACGCCTTTTTTTTCGCCTGGTGAATACGTTTACACCTGTTAGTACTATCGGCAAAGACGCAAAAAAGCTGAGTCTTTTCTGATTTGCTGGCTGACGCACATTTCAGCAAAGCCTTAGCCTGACAGGTTTCGCGGGGTGCTTAACCAGGACGTAGCCTAAAAATGGCATTTAAGGAAATTCTTAAAGGAGAAGTGATAAACCAGGAAATCATTAGCGCTCAAACTGAAACCGTTTACGTACACCTCAGGGCTGTCTGTTTACGTATTTTATTCGATGCGGAGCGCCGCTGGCGGATGCTGCATAAGATCACACTATGGTAAACTGCTCAGCGCATTTTTACGGGACAGGAGTAGGCGATGAGCGGGCAATGGGTCATGTTTGGCATTAAAAATTGCGACACAATCAAAAAAGCACGGCGTTTTTTAGAGGCGGCCGGCGTAGATTATCGCTTTCATGATTACCGGGCTGACGGCCTGACCGACGAACAGCTCCAGCAGTTTATCGATGTCCTCGGTTATCAGGACCTGCTGAATACGCGCGGTACCACCTGGCGCAAGCTGCCCGAATCCGAGCGTGACAGCATTACGGATGCCGCCAGCGCCAAAGCGTTGATGCTGGCGCAGCCCGCGATCATTAAGCGCCCTGTGCTGCGCACCGCCGATGGCACCTTGCTGCTGGGTTTCAGTGAAACCCTTTACCAGAATCTTCTTCAGGAGAAGTCATAATATGTTTTGTCCGGTCATTGAGCTGACGCAGCAGCTTATTCGTCGTCCCTCTCTCAGCCCCGATGACGCCGGATGCCAGGCGCTGCTGATTGCCCGCCTGCAGGCAATCGGCTTCCACACCGAAACCATGAACATCGACGACACGCTGAACTTCTGGGCTACGCGCGGTGAAGGGGAAACCCTGGCCTTTGCTGGTCATACCGATGTGGTGCCACCGGGTGACGCCAGCCGCTGGATCAATCCGCCATTTGAGCCGACCATTCGCGACGGCATGTTGTTTGGTCGTGGTGCTGCCGACATGAAAGGCTCGCTGGCCGCCATGGTGGTTGCCGCAGAACGTTTTGTCGCAGTCAATCCTCACCACAAAGGGCGACTGGCGTTTCTGATTACTTCTGACGAAGAAGCCAGCGGCACCAACGGCACGGTCAAAGTGGTCGAGCGGCTGATGGCGCGTAACGAACGTCTCGATTATTGCCTGGTCGGCGAACCCTCCAGCAGCGAAATCGTGGGCGACGTCGTGAAAAACGGCCGCCGTGGCTCGATTACGGCTAACCTGACGGTACATGGGGTACAGGGCCATGTGGCCTACCCACAGCTGGCCGATAATCCGGTACACCGCGCGATGCCCGCGCTGAATGAACTGGTGGCGACCGAATGGGATCAGGGCAACGCGTTCTTCCCGGCCACCAGTATGCAGATCGCCAATATCCAGGCAGGCACCGGCAGCAATAACGTGATCCCCGGTGAACTGTTCGTGCAGTTCAATTTCCGCTTCAGTACCGAACTCACCGACAGCCTGATCCAGCAACGTGTGGCAGAACTGCTGGATCGCCATCAGTTGCGCTACACCATTGAATGGAAGCTGTCCGGTCAGCCCTTCCTGACGTCACGCGGTAAACTGGTGGATGCCGTAGTCAACGCCGTTACGCACTATAATGAAATTAAGCCGCAGTTGCAGACGTCTGGTGGCACCTCTGATGGGCGTTTTATTGCCCGCATGGGGTCGCAGGTGGTCGAACTGGGGCCTGTGAATGCCACGATTCACAAAATCAACGAGTGCGTGAAAGCATCCGATTTGCAGATGCTGAGCCGGATGTATCAACGCATCATGGAACAATTGATCGCCTGACAGCGAGGAAAGGAGCGGGCCTGTGGAGTTTATTAAAGATTACTGGTGGATCCTGGTGGTCCTGCTGATGGTCGGTGTGCTGATGAATGTGTATAAGGATTTGAAACGCATCGATCACAAAAAGTTTATGGATAACAAGCCCGATCTCCCGCCTCATCGTGATTTCAACGACAAATGGGATGACGACGAAGACTGGCCGAAGAAGAAATAACGCGTTTGCGCCCTCGCGGTCGCGAGGGCGTGCCCGGTTACATTGTCATAATCACATCATCATCGCCGGGTTTAGCCCCGCCCAACGCCTCGTCAAAGTAGCGTTTCGGCACCGTGTACTGCAGATGATGCAGGGCAAAATTCATGCTGCGGTGGTCGATGGCGTGGGCCAGATCGTCCACAACATTCAGCGTGACGTCACCGCCGAGTGCGGTTAAACGCTGTTCGGCCTGATGAGCATGTGCCAGTGGCACGCGGTCATCATAATCGCCATGAATCAGATGCACCGTCGTGCGGGTGCTGGCGCTCTCCGGCAGGGTAATAAAACGTCCGCTGAACACCACTGCGCGTCCCGCCAGATCGTTGTGCGCTTTGATGCCCTCCAGCACCATGCTTCCGCCCTGTGAAAACCCGACCAGCGCCGTGGCTTCCGGACTTATGCCGCTCTGCTGCTGCCAGTGACGAACGGACTCAACAAACTGCGGCATACTGGCGTTAACGCACTGCTGCTCGCTTTTATCATGAAGTCCGGCCTCACTAAACCATTGACCGCCAGGCCCTGGCGATCCCACCGACACGACCAGCGCCGCAGGGAAGGTTTTCGCAAACCAGCTGCCAATTTCCCCCATGGCGTCAGGGTTATCACCCACGGCATGGTAAAGCAAAAACAGCTGGGCAACTTTTGGGGGTTGCTGAACAATTACATATCTCAGTGTCATATCGACCTCCTGCTACTACTCTACGCGCCCTGGCGCAGGATCATATTGGGAATATTTGAACGAGTTGGTGGATTTATTGCAATTGCTGACGAAACCCTTCGCCATCAATGCTTTGCAACGCCAGAAGTGCTTCTGCGGCTTCCGCGCGCAGTGCGGTGATTAACGCCTTGCGTCCGTTTAGCTGCGCGGTCTGCGCCAGCCGGGACAGATTGGTGTCGGCCCTGACGGCCTGCCTGAGAAGGCGTAACGGAGCCTGGCTGACAATGACCAGACGCTGGAGCACCGCCAGGCTTGCTTCAAACGGGCGTTGTGCCCAGGCGAACCCCGCTGCGAGCCGGGCATCAAACGGGGTAAACGCGTAGTCATCGGCTGCGGACAAGGGCAATGCCAGTGGTATATGTGCGCTGAGAAATGACCAGTCCCGCGCCAGCTGCTGCGCCGCTTTCTGCTGCAACTGCCTGCCGGACGACGTCAGTCCCAGCAGCGCCATCGCGGCATAGCAACCACTGCTGGCTTCGCGCTGGCTGCCAATGCGCGCTAACGTAAAGCCACAGGCGCGCCAAAACGCCCACAACGCTTCAGTGTAGCCGAAACTCACCGAGATATAGTCGTATCCGGTCGCCGCCGCGCAGGCCGCCGTGACCAGTTGCCTGCCGGTTCCCTGACGGCGTCCGCGGGGTGCCACGGCAATCCGGCTGATACGTAAAGCCCGCAGCGTGGCGGCGTCGGTGAAACCGGCATGGGCCGCCAGTGACTGTGCCACCAGATTGCCGCGCGGCCGTCTGTGGCCCGCCCATACTGCCTGAGCTAACGCCTCGCTCAGTCCGCCCTCTTCCACCAGCCAGAGCGCGCCCTGCAATGCCGGGACAGTGCCCGCCAGCCACAGGTGCATACCTGGCGCATCCAGCAGGCGGCGTAAATCCAGCGGCGAGGTGCGATAATGAGCGCTGGTAAGCAGCTGATAAGCCGCCCGTAAGGCGGGCATATCCGTGCGTTCCGCCCGACGCGGACCGCCCACTCTCGCAGGGGGCATATCGGGCGTTTCTTCAAACAGTAGCGCCTGATTCAGCCAGTTTTCCAGCGGATCGTTGCGCGCCCAGCGCAGCGGTTCATCCAGCGTAAAATGGCGCACCTGCTCCAGCGCCGCACAAAACTTCAGCATAAAACCACGTCCGCTGCCTTCATAACCCTGAATGGTCGTTACCAGCAACACGCGACGAAAACGCGCTACCAGCGCATGCAGCAGCGGTGCGGGAATCGCCGCCGCCTCATCGACAATAAGCCAGTCAACGTCTGGCACGGTTTCCAGAGCCAGAATGGCATCGGGCGCCATAAAGCGGTAGTGCTCACCCGCGAAGGCAGACAGGACGCCCGTAGCCACTTTTGCCGGGGCGGTAATAAGGCAACGTGTGTTCTGGCGGGCGAGCATCCCGGCCAGAGCCGATTTCCCTCTGCCGCGTGCAGCCGTCAGGACCGCCACGCCTGCAGAAAGGCCGTTCAGCTGACATAAGATTGTCTGCTGCTGGACGGTTGCCTGGCTGTGCCATTCCGGTAAGGCTGGCCAGTCAGGCACGTTAAGTGGCGATGGCTGCCGCAGTAAGAGTCCCTGCGCATCCTGTTCGATCAGGCGTTGCAGATGGCGGATAAAATGGGGGGTGGCAATGGGTTCGCTGACGTCGGCCCAACGCAGGCTGTCCGCGTCGGGTTGCTGTGGCCACTGTCGCCACGGCGGCACTAACAGCAGCAGCCAGCTGCCAGCCGTCAGCGTGCCCGCCAGCGCGGCGAATGCCTCGGCATGAAAGCCCGATCGGGCATCGAAAACGGCATGATGAAACTCACGCCCCAGTAAGGTACGGAACGCCGCTGGCACACAATGCGGGCCGGGGCCGAGAGGGACGTCACTCAGGCACAGCCAGTCGCCCGCCAGTGCGTTGAACCAGCGCGCAGCCATCGTCAGGCTGTAGTCAGCATCACCACTGATAACGGCTACGCGCCGTATGCCCGCCGACGCCATCGCGCGGCTGGCGGCCGCCAGCGTCATCCTTTACCGGCGAAGGTATCGCACTGGCCAGGATTGCCGGTGTCAAAGCCACGCTTAAACCAGGTATAGCGCTGTTGCGATGTACCATGGGTAAAGCTGTCGGGCACCACGCGCCCCTGACTTTTCTGCTGCAGGCGATCGTCGCCAATAGCTTCGGCGGCATTCAGGGCTTCCTGCAAATCGCCCACCTCAAGGATCTTCTCCTGTTCCATATAGTGGCCCCAGACGCCGGCAAAGCAGTCGGCCTGAAGTTCCATTTTAACGGACAGCTGATTGATCTGGCTTTGACTGGCGCCCTGCTGCATCTGGCGTACACGGGGCTCAATGCCCAGCAGCTTCTGCACATGGTGGCCGACTTCGTGTGCAATCACATAACCCTGCGCAAAATCACCGCCTGCGCCCAGTTTGTGTTTCATTTCGTCATAGAACGAAAGATCGATGTAGACGGTCTGGTCTGCCGGGCAATAAAACGGTCCCATAACCGACTGCCCGGTTCCGCAGCCGGTGCGCGTGGCACCGCGATACATTACCAGTTTGGGTGGCGTGTACTGCTTATGCATTTGTCTGAACAGCTTGTCCCAGGTATCTTCGGTCGTCGCCAGAATGACCGAGGTAAATTTGGCCGCTTCATCCTGATGGGGATCGGCGCTGCGCTGTTGCTGTTGGCTACCCGGCGTCGCCTTGCCGCCCGTCAGCAACGGCGTCAGGTCATAACCGTAATAACCCGCGACGGCGACCAGAATCAGCATGATAATGCCCGCTTTACCGCGTGGCAGAGGAATGCGTCCTCCTCCCATGCCCGATGACTGATTACGGCGGTCTTCAACATTGTCGCTTTCGCGACGTCCTTGCCAGCGCATGTTTTGCTCCCTGTGGCCTGTTATGCAGATGGCATGATTTTAGTTGTGTGAGGCCGCAATCACCAGCTTTCCACCAAAATGAAAAAGGAGAGCCCGCGCTCTCCTTTTGTCGACAGACGAAGGGCAGACTCAGTCCAGCTTCACGCCCAGGCGACGGGCCACCGCTTCGTAAGCTTCAATCAGGCCACCCAGGCTCTGACGGAAGCGGTCTTTGTCCATTTTATCCAGCGTTTCTTTGTCCCACAGGCGCGCACCGTCCGGGGAGAATTCATCACCCAGCACGACCTCGCCTTTAAACAGGCCAAACTCCAGCTTGAAGTCCACCAGGATCAGCCCGGCATCATCAAACAGTTTGCTCAGTACGTCGTTCGCCTTGTACGTCAGCTCTCGCATCCGCGCCAGGTTTTCTTTACTGACCCAGCCAAAGGTTTCGCAGTAGGATTCGTTGACCATCGGGTCATGCTTCTCGTCATCCTTCAGGAACAGGTCGAACAGCGGGGGATTCAGTACCATGCCCTCTTCAACGCCCAGGCGCTTAACCAGCGAACCCGCTGCGCGGTTACGAACGACGCATTCTACCGGTACCATCTCAAGCTTTTTCACCAGCGCTTCGTTATCCGACAGCAGGGCTTCCATCTGCGTCGGAATGCCCGCTTCCTGCAGCTTCGTCATGATGAAATGGTTGAACTTATTGTTGACCATGCCTTTGCGATCAAACTGCTCGATGCGGGCACCATCGCCTGCTGATGTATCGTTGCGGAACTCAAGTATCAGCAGATCCGGGTTATCGGTGCTGTATACGGTTTTCGCTTTACCGCGATACAACTCAGCTCGCTTTTGCATCTTATTAACTCCAAACATGAAAGATCCGGTTCTGAGGCAACATATTCAGGTCGATTGCCGTGACGCAATCGATTACCTCGACGTGCGCTATTATGCCAAAAAACAAAATAAAAAGGCCGGAGAATCTCCGGCCTGGGGTAATTTTATTTGTTCATTGCGGCCTGGAACACCGACACCAGCGCATCATTTTGCGCCTGCGTCAGCACATGGCCTTTAGGATCAATGAATTGCAGACTGGTTCGGTTATCGAGATCGCCAACCTGAACCTTGTAATCGCCGTTTGGCAGTTCAGGATCTTTGGCGCCAAGGCTGTCCCAGGCGCTGCTGCCCGGCGCTTTGTAGGTCACTTTCATGCTGCCGGTTGAACGGGTCGTGTCCGTGACGTCCATGCCGACGCGTTTCATTGCCGCAGGCAGGCGCTGCCAGGCGACGTTGAACGGCGTACGTAATACCAGCATAGGCAGGCCGGTATCATCCGCTGCACTCTGCACATCAATCGCACCGTTCACGCGGCCCGCTGCGGCGTTTTCATTCGCCGTGGCAACCTTGTCCATGCCCGCCGCAATCTCATTCAGCATCTGCGCGGTATAGCGTTGGATCTGCTCTGGCGAGGTGATGTTAGTGCCTTCCTGCTGCAGTTCCAGCAGACGCACGGTCAGCACCTGCTGATAGCTCTGTGATTTCACACTGATCTGGTAACGCCCGCGATATTGCTTGTCTTCATCTGCGCGGTTCCACTGCACCCAGTCGGTGGTCAGCTGCTGTCCGGCGTCATTGCGCGACGCAATCGGGAAGTTTTTCGCCTGCACAACGCCCACAACCTGCGACCAAATTGATCCACGGTTGTTGTCGAAAATCAGTGCGCCGGTGTTATTGCTGAACTGCGCGCGTGAGCCGTTCATCAAGGCCAGCGGCTGCGCCGGTGGACGGATATCCAACTGCTTGCCAACCGGTGCCTGACTGGTTGACGGTGGGATATCGTATTCGCCGTTCTGAACAGGCAGAATCATGCCCGGCGGCGCTTTTAACTCACGCAGCCCGCTGGCCTGCAGGTAAGATTCATCACCGCTGACCTGGCGCTTATAACGCTGATCGTTCGAACAGGCCGACAACAGCATCAGGGTGGAAAGCCCCACCACCGTTGCAATCGTTGACCGCTTTACTGAGTAATTCATTCACACTCCCTAAATTATCGCAAACCCGCTTTCACCAGCGCCTGCTCCACTTTTGGCTGTGCAACCGCCGTCAGTGGCGTCATTGGCAGACGCAGCGTGTCATTAGCGATTAATCCTAGCTGTTTTGCCGCCCATTTAACCGGGATTGGATTAGGTTCACAGAAAAGCGTCTGGTGCAGGTGCATCAGACGCTGATTCAGACGGCGAGCTTCAACGAAATTGCCCTGCTGTGCCAGTTTGCACAGTTCGGCCATTTCGCGTGCTGCTACGTTTGCCGTCACCGAAATGACGCCGTTACCGCCCAGTTGCATAAAGTCCAGTGCGCTGGCGTCGTCGCCACTCACCAGGATGAACGCATCATCAACCAGCTCTTGGATCTGGCTGACACGCGATAAGTTCCCGGTTGCCTCTTTGATTCCGATAATATTTTTGATTTCAGCGAGGCGGGCAACGGTTTCCGGCAACATATCACAACCGGTACGGGAAGGGACGTTATACAGCATCTGCGGCAGGCTGGTGCTCTCGGCAATCGCTTTAAAGTGCTGGTATAAGCCTTCCTGGGTAGGACGATTATAGTAAGGTGTGACCGTCAGGCAGCCAACAACGCCTGAATTTTCAAATCGTTTGGTCAGCGAGATGCCTTCCGCTGTCGCATTGGCGCCGGTGCCGGCAATCACGGGAATACGCCCATCCGCCAGATCCAGGGTTTGCAGCACCACATCACCATGTTCTTCATGGCTCAGGGTGGCTGATTCGCCGGTGGTGCCGACGGAAACGATCGCCGCAGTACCGCTGGCGACATGGTAATCAATCAGTTTTTTCAAACTCGCACGGCAGACATTACCTTTGTCATCCATCGGCGTAACGAGTGCAACAATACTTCCCGTAAACATTGGCGATCCCCTCGACAAACAAGTGCTTCATGGTACGGTTTACACTTAGGGAAAAGCAAGCAAGCTCCGCTATTCCCGCGCTTGTCAGCAGTTTTTTTTATGTTTACCTTATGGTTATTAGCAAATGCACAGGGAATCCTATTTTGTCGCAATCTCAACCCCATCACTTGGTGATCACCGCTCTGGGTGTTGACCGTCCGGGTATCGTTAATACGATTACTCGCCACGTCAGCAGTTGCGGTTGCAACATCGAAGACAGTCGCCTTGCCATGCTTGGGGATGAATTCACGTTCATTATGCTGCTGTCCGGCAGCTGGAACGCGATCACGCTGATTGAGTCCACGCTCCCGCTCAAAGGCGCAGAGCTGGAACTGCTGATCGTGATGAAGCGTACGCACGCTACCGCACGCCCTCCGATGCCCGACACGGCCTTTATCCAGGTCGAGGTAGCTGACTCACCGCATATCATTGAGCGCTTTACGGATCTCACCGATAAGCACCAGATGAACATTGCGGAACTGGTTTCACGTATTCAGCCTGCTCAACACGGCAAGCCCGCCACACTCTATATTCAGATGACGGCACACAGCCCGACGCGCAGCGACGGCCCGGCATTTGAACTGGCGTTTAATGCGTTATGTCAGGAACTGAATGCACAGGGTTCGTTACGGCTTTACAGTCTGAGCGATGCGGACACCCACGAACTGGTTGTACCCGGCAGGTAAAGACGAGCGCCTCGCAGACTGTTCTGCTACGTTAAAAGTACGGTCAGGTGAGGAAACCGTCTGAAATTGATAATTTTCCATTTGGCTGTTTCTCGCCTCATGGTGTATTAACCACAGCATGAACCGAAAAAATGGAGAGATGTGATGAATCCACTGAAAGCCGGTGATACCGCACCGAAATTTAGCTTGCCCGATCAGGATGGCGAACAAGTGAATTTAGCCGATTTCCAGGGTCAGCGCGTTCTGGTCTACTTTTACCCTAAAGCCATGACGCCAGGCTGTACCGTTCAGGCATGTGGTCTGCGTGACAACATGGATGAGCTAAAAAAGGCGGGCGTTGAAGTCCTGGGAATCAGTACGGATAAACCGGAAAAGCTGTCACGTTTTGCAGAAAAAGAGCTGCTTAACTTCACGCTGCTGTCGGACGAAGATCACCAGGTATGCCAGCAGTTTGGCGTCTGGGGTGAAAAAACCTTTATGGGTAAAACCTACGACGGCATCCACCGCATCAGTTTCCTGGTCGATGCCAACGGCAAGATTGAAAAAGTGTTCGACGATTTCAAAACGTCCAATCACCACGACATCGTGATGGACTATCTTAAGTCTGCATGAGCCTCTCAGGGCGCGGTGAAAACCGCGCCCTGATTGTTTACCGACTCAGCGTTTCGTCAAGCGTGGCATCCGGCCAGGCATGCACCACCGCCTTCACCAGCGTGGCGAGCGGAATCGCAAAAAATACGCCCCAGAAGCCCCATAACCCACCAAAGATCACCACGGATAATATAATCACCAGCGGATGCAAATTAACCGCTTCGGAGAACAACACCGGAACTAACACATTGCCGTCCAGCGCCTGGATGACCAGGTAGACGGTCAGCAATGTCCAGAATTCCGTGCCCAGCCCCCACTGAAACAGGGCGACGCCAATGACCGGTATCGTTACCAGCATGGCGCCAATATAGGGAATCAGGACCGATATGCCCACCAGCACCGCCAGCAGAAGAGAGTAATTGAGACCGAGATACAGAAACGCCAGCCAGCTGGCGATGCCGACGACGATCATCTCCAGCACCTTGCCACGAATATAGTTGGTGATTTGCTGATTCATTTCCTGCCACACCTCGGCGGCCAGACCACGGTTTCGCGGCAGAACACGTCGCACGGCGTTCAGCATCTGGTCTTTGTCTTTCAGCAGAAAGAACACCATCAGGGGCACCAGCACCAGATAAATCATCAGCGTCATCAACCCGACCAGCGAGGCCAGTGAGTATTTCACCAGTGAGTCACCCACGCCGCTCAGACGACCACGCAGGTTCTCGACAATCACATCAATAATGCCGGCATCGACCAGCGCCGGGAAACGTCGGGGCAAACCGGCCGCGTAGAGATAGAGCTTGTTGAGCATGTTAGGCAGATCCCGCGTCAGGTTAATGCCCTGCTGCCACGCTACAGGCGCGACGATCAGCACTAACACCAGCAGGATGCCGGCAAACAGCACCAACACAATGCTGGTGGCCCAGCTGCGCGTGCAGCCAATACGTTGCAGGCGCACGGTTGGCCACTCAAGCAGATAAGCAAGAACCACGGCCACCAGCAACGGTGCCAGCAGGCCACTCAGGAAGAACAGAATGCAAAATCCCGCCAGCAGAATCACCAGCAGGCCAATCGCCTGTGGGTCGCTAAAACGGCGTTTGTACCATTGAATCAATAAAGCCAGCATGCCGTTGGGTCCATGACGTCATAAGGGGCCACGATTGTACCGGATATTTGGGGGCTGAAAAGGCGCGAAAACCGCGCTGACGAAAAATCCTCGCCGCTGGCGGCAGATCGTTGAACACCGCAGACGCTACGAATCAGATCGCGCCTGCGGCAATTCAGACCGGGCACCGGGCCCGGCTGCTGGCAGAGATGACGCCGTTAGGCCTCATTCACCCAGATACGCATCTCCCCTTCTCCGCGATTGGCCCAACAGAACCAGGGAATAAAGGTTAAGGTCTGGGGTTGCGCCAGCGCAGGTGCCTGATCGTAATGCCACAGCAGCTGTTGCTCAGGTTCACCCGCCGCTTTTCTGATCCCTTCCGCCTGAATCAGCACCTTGTGCGCAAAAACCCCCTTACCTTCAAAGGTGCGGAATGTCGCCGACGCAGGCAGCCACAGATTATGTAACTGCTCGCCGTTATCCGCCTGTTCCAGGCAATAGATCAAGGGCCCGCGCTGAACGGCCACTTTGCCCGCCACATGGCGCACCAGCGGATTGCCGTAAACCCGGCGCACCGGCATGGGCAGGGTTAACGTTACCGTATCGCCTTCCTGCCAGTGACGGGTCAGATACAGGTAACCTTTGCGCGCCGCCTCATTCACGTCCGTCCCGTTACAGGTAATCTGCGGCGACGCACACCAGTCGGGCAGGCGCAAGGCCAGCGTATGGTTCACAGGCTGGGTGGAATCGATGGTGATTGTGACGGTTTCCTGCCAGGGAAGATTACCGCTGATCCGCAGGCCCAACGTTTGATTGCCAACCGGGATCTCGACCCGGTTACCAATATAGAGATTGATAAACAGCGCATCCTCGCGCGGCGTATAAATATAGTGGCCGAGAGAGGTCAGCAAACGGGCGATATTGGGTGGGCAGCAGGCACAGCCGAACCAGCGCTGACGAACCGGTTTCACATGATCGTAAATATGATTAAAAGGCAGGCTTTTCGGATGGACTTCCAGCGGATTGACGTAAAAGAAATGTTTTCCGTCCAGCGCCATACCACCCAGTACTGTGTTATACAGGGCGCGCTCCATGACATCGGCGTACTGGCTGTCCGCTTCCATTTCCAGCATGCGACGGGCAAACATCATCAGCCCAATCGAGGCACAGCTTTCGGCATAAACCGTATCGTTCGGTAAGTCGTAATCGCTACTGAACGCTTCACCGCTGCTCTGCGAACCGATGCCGCCGGTAATATAGAGCTGTCGCTGCGCCATGTTGTGCCACAGACGCAGACAGTCCTGTCGTTTCGATTCATCCTGGCTCAGCCGTGCGAGGTGCGCGACACCGGTCATCAGATAGACAAAGCGCACGGCGTGCCCCACCGCCTGCTGCTGTTCCGCAAGAGGTTGGTGCGCCTGGCTGTAAGCCTTGTCCTTGATCATCCACGCGGGCCCATAGGTGTGCCAGTACGACGTCTGACCACGCTTCTGGTACTCATCATCATAGAAGTGCGGCTGCGTTCCCCGCTGCGTGACAAAATAGTCGGCCAGCGCCATGTAGCGCGGCTCCTGGGTTACGTCATACAGCCGCATCAGCGCCAGTTCGATCTCCGGGTGACCAGGATAACCGTGCAGCTGCTGCTCGCCGGGGCCAAACACGCTGTCGATGTGATCGGCGAGTTTGCACACCACCGCCAGCAGTCGTCGTTTGCCGGTGGCCTGAAAAAACGCTACGCCCGCCTCAATCATATGTCCGGCGCAGTAGAGCTCATGACACTCGGCCAGATTCGTCCAGCGATCCTGCGGGGCTTTTACCGTAAAGTAGGTGTTGAGATAGCCATCCTCACATTGCGCCGCCGCGACCAGCTCTATGACCTCATCGGCGGTCTTCTCCAGCTCAGCATCCGGCTTCTGGCACAGTGACCAGGCCACGGCTTCCAGCCACTTTGCCACGTCGCTGTCCTGGAACACCATCCCATAGAATTCGCCCGTCTGCTGGCCCGCCGCAATGCGGAAATTAGCTATGGCATGGCTCGGTTCGGCGTCGTCAATACGATTGTTAAGCGCGGCCCATTGATAAGGGATCACCACGTCCCGCACCAGATGCTGATACTGACCAAGAAACGGATCGTGAATCTGGAGCTTATGCAGATCGACTTCATTTACAGACATCATGCTCTCCTTAAGACTGGACATGGCGAATACGCAGGTCATGCGAAATCTGCGTCATCATCGGGTTAGTCAGCTTGCAGGCACGGACGGCAAAGGCCAGCAGCAGGTGAAAGAGGGCCGGTAACAGCGTTTCCATGGCGGTAATCGCATGCAGCGAAGCCGGGGTTTGATTGCCTGTGCCCGGTTTATAGGCCACCGCAATAAACAGCAGGCTGATGATGACGGCACTGGATGCCCATGCCAGCTTGATAAAGAACAGGTTAAAGGCGAAATTCATGCCCGATGACCGGACGCCGTTTTTCCACTCGCCATAGTCATCGGCAAAGGCCATCAGGGCGAAGTGCAGCGGCAGGGTAAACCCAAGAATGACACCATTACTCAGAATGACCACCAGCCAGAGACTCTGCCACGCCGGCCCAACCGGCAGAAACCACATGCACAGCGCCACCGCCGCCAGCACGATATTGGTCCAGAAGTAAAGCCGGACGGTATCAATGCGTCTGGAAAGCGGATTCACGATGAACGAGCCCAAAATGGAGGCTAAGGTCACCATGGTAAAAAACAGGGAGGTATAGGCCGTGCTTCCCTGAAGGACATAGGTAATGAAGTACATGTAGCCGCCGCCGCGGATGTTGAAGACGTTAATCAGCAAAAAAGAAATCAGCAGCATCAGTAACAACTGATCGTTTTTGCGTAACCCGGCCAGATGTTCCCGCAGGGTGAACTTGCCCAACGTATCCAGCGGTACGCGCTCACGCACCCAGAAGAAACAGCACAGAAACATCACCACCGCCAGTCCGCACAGGATCCCGACCCCTGCGCGATAGCCGAGCACCGCGTTTCCTTTTCCCAGTTCAGCGACCAGCCACGGCAGCCCTACTGAGACCAGAAAGCCAGCCACACCACACAATACAAAGCGCCAGGACTGACAGGACAACACTTCCGAGTGGCGCGTCGTCATGGTGTTAATCAGCGCGCAATAGGGCACATTGATGGCGGTATAGCTGAGTGAGAGCAGCAGATAGGTCGCAAAGGCCCAGACCAGTTTCATGTCCATGCTAAGCGCGGGCGCGGTGAAAGTCAGCGTGCCAATAATCCCGACAGGCAGGGCTATCCACAGTTGCCAGGGACGAAAGCGGCCCCACCGGCTGTGCGTGCGGTCCGCTATCACGCCCATCACCGGATCCGATATCGCATCAAAAATGCGCAGCACCATAAACAGCGTACCGACCAGCGCTGGCGTTAAGCCAAACACATCGGTATAGAAAAAGGTTAGAAAATTCGTTATCAGGCAGGTAATGACGGTGCCACCGGCGTCACCCAGTCCGTAGCCGATTTTTTCACGCAGGGACAGTATCTGCTGTGTGTTCGACTGCGCCAGTGTGTTCTGTTCAAGTGTCGTAGACGTCATAAAGTCTTCCTCATGCAGGACAGAGAGGGTTGCCCGCTTTATAACGGGCTTATCGGTGTTTTGGCGCCTTACCCGATGTATTCTGTCAGGAATCGGCTAACCCACAAGAGAACGAAAAAGTATAAAAAAGGGAGGATTCCGACCTGAGCGTTAAACTGTGAGCTGGATCAGACATGGCGGCTATTTTTAGTTAATAATCAGGGAGAAGAGTCTAAAAAACGCTATCAGCAGCGGGAAAAGGCATCATGATGTTCGACTTAACCATCGCGTTTCCGGTTCGGGTGCAAAACGGCGGTCTGTTTATTTCGCGCGGGACAGGGTCACATCCGGCGCGCAGACTGACCTCCTGGGAAATTATTTTCGTTGAGCGTGGGCAACTCACTATCCGTGAGGACGACGTGCTGTTTCGCGTGACGGCGGGAGAAAGTTTACTGCTCAGGCCCGGGCACTGGCATGTGGGAGAAGGCGTATTTCCGCCTGATCTGAAATTTTACTGGCTGCATTTCGACTGGTTGAAACATCCTGTACCGCAGACAACGTTACACCAGAGCCTGCTGCACCTTCCTCAACATACGCGCGTAGGCGATCCGGCTTATGTCATTGCCCTGTTCCGGCAGTTTCTCAGTGAACAGCAGAATATTCACCGTAGCGTGGCGCTGGAGTGTATTTTACTGCTTATCCTGCAGCAGCTTACCGTCCCGGCCATGCAAGAGAACACCGTTGACAGCCCCGGTGCCGATCTGGCCTGGAAGGCGAATCAGCTGATTCGCACGCAGTATCATTTGCCCCTGTCCACCTCGGGTCTGGCGAAAACGCTGCACTGTAATGCTGATTACCTTGGGCGGGTTTACCGGCGCGTTTTCCGCTTAACGCTGACGGAAGCCATTCACCGCCAGCGTATCGTCATGGCAGAAAAATTGCTGACCGGGGATTCCCTCTCGTTAACCGATGTGGCGCGTCAGTGTGGCTTTAATGATGTCGGATACTTTCGCCAGATTTTTCGCAAGCTAACGGGCTTAACGCCCGCCAGCTGGAAGCGACGCTACTGCCGGGAACATATCAATTCCTGAACGCAGCCCTGCTGCATCGGGCACCGTTTCTGCCTTCAGAGGATGAAAGGGGTGCGCCGCTTTCGCGCTATTTCGCGACGACAGTGCAGTTACGTCCTGCGTTTTTGGCCTGATAGAGCGCATCGTCGGCACGCTTCAGACTGGTTTCCAGCGGCACGCGGCGTGCACTCCATTCGGCCACGCCAATTGAGAGCGTGATATTGCCGACATTTTCCACCGCCTCGCCTGCGATGCTCAGACGTATGCGCTCAGCGATGGCCTCGGCGTCGGCCAGACTGGTATCCGGTAACAGCATCAGGAACTCTTCCCCGCCGTTACGGCTGACAATATCCTGCTTTCTGGCGCTTTGCTGGAGCGTTCTGGCCACCTGCTGGATCACCCGGTCGCCGACGTCATGGCCCCAGTTATCGTTAACGTTTTTGAAATGATCGATATCCAGTGCCAGCACGGCAAAAGGCTGTTGCAGCGTCTGGAAATAATCGAGCACGGCATTCAGGCCACGTCGGTTGAGGAGCTGAGTCAGCGGATCGGTTTGTGCCTCAGAACTCAGACGGCCAATCTTATCCTGCACCAGCCCGATACCGGTCAGCAGGGCACGTTTCACCTGCGCCGCCTCAAAATACCAGGCATGAATGCCGCCGATATCGTTGGTGGCGCTCTGACCATCAATCTTGCTGGCTTTGCGGGCCAGTTGCCAGAGCGGCATAGCGATCATCCGGGCCAGAATCACCGCCACCAGCAAGGTCAGAAGCGCGAAGGGAACCGAGTGTTTCAGGACTTTAAGTATCAGACCCGACAGCGGTTGCAACGTCGCGTCTACCGGTTTTAGCGCCACGACCATCCAGCCCGTGGTCGGAACGATGGCATAGCCCGCCAGCCGGGTGGGTTTGTCGGTTTCCGTTAACACCAGTGAACCGTTGTCTTTTTCCTGCCGTTCGCGGTCGCTCAACAGCGGCGGTATGGTTTTGCCAACCAGTTGCCGGTTCTGGTGATAGAGCACCTGATTATTGCTGTCGAGCACAAAGACGCTGGTGCCGTCCCGGTAAAACTGTTCACCCAGCAGGGCATTCAGAATGCTTTTCTTTTTCAGGTAAATGGTGCCGCCGACATAACCGAGATAGTGTCCCTGACTGTTCCAGATGGGCCATGAGACAAAGATAAGCAGGTTATTGGCGGCGGAAACCGTGGGCTTGCTGATCATGGGCTGCCGGGTTTGCAGCGCTTCACGTGACGCATCACTGGTCAGATGCATGCCGGTCAGGGTCAGCGACTCCGGCGAGATGGCCCGCACCGTACCGTTTTCATCCACGACGGCCACCGAGTTAAAACTGTCCGTCTGCTCGCGCAGGCGATTCACTTCCGTTTTTAACAGTTCTTCGTTATCGAAATCCTTTCCCAGTACATTGGCACTAAAGTGCAACTGTGACTGCGCCAGACGAAAAAAAACCTCACTGGTCGAGGCCAGCTTAGCCGCGTAGGCGCGGTTGGCTTCCAGCGTACTGTCGATCAGCACCATGCGCTGCACGCGCCATGTGGCATATAAATTATTGGCCAGTGTGATGACGATGCTGATGATGACCAGCAGCGCAATAAGCGTGCGTAAGTCAGCTCTTGGACGGAAATTCATTAACATGGCGTTGACGCCACAGTGCGAAAATTCATTGTGCTGTGCCTGGCTCTGTTGTTTTTATCATATCGCGGTTCTACAGCCTGTAAGTCTACACGCTGTAGGACATTTTGAGCAGGCTTAAGCACAGTACAGTTCAAAAAATCGCCCTGACGCGCATTTAATCGATTAAACCGTTTTCGTCATAGAAGGGCCAGGGGCCGTCGTAGTCGCCGATTGCGCACTGGTGGGTGGTCATGCCCTGCTCCCGTTGCCAGCGATGCAGCAAAAACCCCGCCGGTTCCAGCACAAAATTGGCCGGGCCATCCGGTTGCAGATCCAGCGCAACCTGGTGAGAAACGCCGGGCGCAATACAGGCCAGCGTGCCGGCAAACCGCGTCTGAACAGCCCGATGTACATGCCCACACAGTACCCGTTCAACCTGGGGATGGCGGGCAATAATCGCCGCCAGTGCTTCGGGCTGACGTAATCGCTGACGGTCCATATGATCAATACCGCAGACAAACGGCGGATGGTGCAGCATCACCAATGTGGGCATGTCTGGTGACGCAGTGAGTGCGTCATCCAGCCAGCGAAGCTGCCGATCATCAAGTTCGCCCCATGGCTGGTGCGGCACGCTGGAATCCAGCGCCAGTAGCTGGACGCCCCTGACGATAAGCCGCCAGTTGAGCGTCGGGCCCTGTTGCAGATAAGTGTGATCGGGAAACGCGGCCCGCAGGGCCTGGCGGTCGTCATGATTACCTGCCATCAGGTAAAAGGGCCGTTCCAGCCCCTCCAGCGCCTGGCGCAGCGTCTGGTACTCTGCGGCGGTGCCGAAATCCACCAGGTCACCGGTAATCACGACCACGTCAGGACGCGGTTGCAGTGCATTCAGCGTGGCGATGGCCCGCAGTAACGCCGTGTGCGTATCGACTTTCTTATAAGACAAACGCCCCTGCGCTTTAATATGTAAGTCACTGATCTGTGCGATCAGCGTAGGATTAGCGGACACTCTTTCACTCCTTAAGCGGTAAATTCCAGCGCGGCCTGCCCGACCAGTGACCAGCTGATACGCTGCCCGGCATGCCAGTTTTCGCGCGCGTGACGCTCGACCTGGATGGGCTTATCCAGGCCAATATCGATCTGCAGGCGTTGAGAGGCACCGAGAAAGGTGCTGGCGACGATACAGCCGTGTCGGGCATAGCGCCCCGCTTCTGCCAGCAGGACATCCTCTGGACGACAGAATCTCACCGGCTGCCCCTGCTCATCGGTTTCAATGCAGTTAATCGCGCCCACGAAGTCCGCCACAAAGCGCGAAGCCGGACGCTGATAAATGGCCTGCGGCGTCGCAATCTGGACCAGGCGGCCCTGCTCCATGACCGCAATACGGTCGCCCAGTGCCATGGCTTCCTGCTGATCGTGCGTCACATAGACGGCGGTAATCGCCAGCTTTTTCAGCAGATCGCCGATGTCTGCGCGCAGGCGTTCGCGCAGTTTGGCGTCCAGCGCCGCCAGCGGCTCATCAAAGAGCAACACTTTAGGCCGGGCCGCCAGGGCTCTTGCCAGCGCAACGCGCTGCTTCTGACCACCAGAGAGTTTATCGATATGGCGCTGGGCCAGTGCAGTCAGATCGACCAGTTCCAGCATCTCCTGGACTCGTGCCTCGCGTTCGGCACGCGGGATGCCCTGCACTTTCAGGCCGTAGGCCACGTTCTGCGCCACGTTGAGATTGGGAAACAGCGCATAGTTTTGGAACACCATCCCGACGTTACGTTTTTCAATCGGCAAATCGGTCACGTTGCGATCGTCAAACCAGACTTCACCCGGCGCATCGGTACGCTCCAGGCCACTGATAATGCGCAACGTCGTGGTTTTGCCACAGCCCGATGGCCCCAGCAGCACCAGGGTTTCGCCAGCGTGCACGCTGAGATCCAGAGGATGCAGCGCCTGGTGATGCGCAAAACGGCGCGCGCAGCCGCGCAACGTAACGTTAACAGCATCGTTATTCATGCCTTTTCCTCGCTGAGTGGCTGACGTGACTGACGTGACTGACGTTCAAGCCAGTGATTACAGGCGTTAAGCATCAGCAGCAGGGGTAAAATCATTAAAATGAAGATCAAGGTGTACGCCGAGCCGACTTCCAGCCGCATGGAGGCATAGCTGTCGGCCAGGCCCACAGGCAGCGTTTTGGTCAGCGGTGTATGTAACATCCAGGTAATATTGAATTCGCCGACCGACAGCGTCGTCACCATAAAAGCCCCGGCAAGAATGCCGTTACGGCAGTTGGGAACCACCACGGTGAAAAAACGCTGCCAGAAGCCTGCCCCCAGGCTGGCGGCTGCCTCTTCCAGTCGGGGCAACTGGATAGCCTGCATCACGGCCAGAACCGGGCGAATCATAAACGGCAGCGTAAACAGCACATGGCCAATCAGGATAAAGACCCAACTGTCGCGCAGGCCGGAAAACTGGCCGTACAGCAGGATAATCCCCAGCGCCGTCGCCAGGCCCGGTAGCGCCACGGGCAGCATCAGGCACTCTTCAATACGTGACGACCAGCGCGACGGCGACTTGAGTAATCCCCAGGCGGCGGGCACGCCGACAACCATCGTGACAAGCAAACAGCTCACCGCGATCATCAGCGACAGCCAAAACGTGTCGCTGTACATGTCCCACACCTGTTCAACCCACTTCAACGTCAGCCCGCTACGCAGGCCGACAAAGTCGTTTTGCGTGACGCCCGCCAGCATGGATAACACCACCGGCACAATCATGAACAGGGCGGTCAGCGTCGTGATCGCGATTTGCAGCCAGAACAGTCCACGCCGTTTCATGAGGTCTTCTCCTCCCGGGATTGGGTCAGTACACGTGCCAGCATCAATCCCAGCCAGGCCACCGCGCCCATGACCACCGACAGCGCCGCCGCCGTGGCGAAGTTGGCATAGTTAGTAAACTCGCCGTAAATCGTGAGTGGCAGTACGCTCAGGTCGGTGCCCAGCGTAAAGGCGGTGCCGAATGCGCCCATACTGGTGGCAAAACACAGCGCACCGCTGGAGAGCAGTGCCGGTTTCAGACCCGGCACAATCACGTCACAAATAATGCGCCACTGGCTGGCGCCCAATGAGCGGGCGGCCTCCTCCAGCGAACGATCCAGTTTTTCACTGGCGGCGACCAGCGTGACAATGGCACGGGGCAGTGAAAAGTAGAGATAGCCAATAAACAGCCCCGTAAGCGAGTAGGCCAGCGTCCAGCGTTCATGAACCAGTTGCATACTGATCTGCGCCAGCACGCCCTGCCGTCCCGCCAGCATCACCACTAAAAATCCGACCACCACGCCGGGGAACGCCAGGGGGAACGTGAGCAACGCCAGTAAGGTGCCGCGCCCGGCGAAGCGCTGGCGAGCCAGAAAACAGCCCACCACGCTGGCAATCGCGAGCGTGACCAGTGTGACCGCCAGCGACAACAGGACGGTGTTAAACAGGCTTTGCAGATACTGGGGCTGGGTAATCACTGTCCAGTAACCACTGTGCCGGGTGCTGCGATCCGACGTCATGCCCATCTGTAATAAACGGGCAAAAGGCAACAGCCAGAAGGCGGCAAAAAACAGTAAGGCCGGCAGCAGCATCCATGGCCAGTTGGCCCCCTGCTCACGTCGGCGAGACCGGTGGCGCGAGGCCACCGGTAAACCGCTGCGGGCATTCGACAAGGCCATTACCGAATCTCACTCAAATAACGGGCAGAGAAGGCTTTCTGTGCATCAGCCATCTGCTGGTAGTCAACAGTATGGGCGCGCGCGTAATCGCTGTCGGGCAGGAAGCGCTTTTTAGCCTCTGCGGACATCGCAGAAGGCCGCACCGGGCGCAGATAGGCGTTAGCCCAAATCGCCTGCCCTTTATCCGACAGCACGTAGTCCATCACTTTCTTGCCATTGGCAGCATGCGGGGCGTTTTTTACCAGACTGATGACGTAAGGCACCGTCACCGTGCCTTCCTGAGGAATGACAAAGACGACGTTGGCGTGATCTTTATACTTCGCGCGATAGGCATTGAAGTCGTAATCCAGCAAAATCGGGATTTCGCCAGAGATAAGGCGGGCATAGGCGGTTTGTTTAGGCACAATCGGCTTGTTGGCCTGCAGCTTTTTGAACCACGTCAGCGCGGGGGTAAAATCCTGCATCGTGCCCCCTTTCGCCTGGTTCACCGCCACGGCGGCGACATAACCGACAAACGCACTGGCGGGATCCAGATAACCCACCATGCCTTTGTATTCTGGCTTCAGCAGGTCGTCCCAGGACGTCGGCACCGGCGCGCCGCCCAGGGCATCGACGTTAACCATAAACCCCATGGTGCCAGAGTGCAGCGCGACCCACTTACCCTGTGGGTCTTTCATCCCTGCCGGAACCTGATCCCAGTTGGCGGGTTTGTAGTCGGTCACCACGCCCGCCTGTGCCGCCTGAATCCCAAAACTGACACCGTAATACACCACATCGGCGACGGGGTTATTTTTTTCGGCGACGAGCTGCGCCAGGGCCTGGCCGGAGTTTTTATTATCCTGCGGCACGACAATACCGGTGTCTTTTTTGATCGCCTGGAGCTGTGTCGCCCAGTCCGCCCATTCCGGTGGGCAGTTGTAGCAAATCGCATTCTCCTCGGCCTTCGCCAGCGGGCTGGATAATGCACAGGCGGTAAGCAACGCCGCGCTGGCAAACAGCGCAATTTTATTGTGTGTAGACATGATGTTTTCCTGATGTTGAAGAATGAAAAATTGCCGCGATGCTCTCGCCTGAACGCAGGTGGTGGTCCAGTAAGCGCGAAGCCTCAGCAGACGAATCGAGAAGCATATCGATGGCGCAGGCACCCAACCGCTCGCTGGGCTGCACCACGCTGGCCAGTGAAGGCGAAAGCTGTTCACCGATGGCAATACCATCGAAGCCCATAACTGACAGCTGTTGCGGTACGTTAATGCCTGCACGCGCGGCCGCCCCCATCAGGCTGATGGCCAGGAGGTCGTTACTGCAAATTACGGCGGTCAGCGGATCGCTGCCCGTCATCAACGGTAAAAAGGGATCGAACAGGGCGTGAATGTGGCTGGGCATATCAACCAGCGCGCTGGGCGTAAAGCCTGCCTGCTGCATCGCATCGCAATAGCCGAGGTAGCGCTGACGTGCACGGTCAGACTGCAACATCGGCCCTGCCGCCATGACAATATGCCGATGGCCCAGCGCGATCAGGTGCGCAGTGGCTTCTGCCATTGCCCGGCGGTTATCCACACAGACGCTGCGCCAGGCGGTGTTCTGCGGCATGTTATGCGCCAGAACGAAAGGCATGCGGGCTTCAGCCAGGGTGGGTAATACGGCGCTGCTGTCAGCATCTGACACGGTCAGGACCATCCCTGCTACGCGCTGACGCAGCATGTGTTCAACGATCGCCGCCTCACGTTCTGGCTGATAATCCGTTGTCGCGACCAGCAGGCCATAACCCGCCAGCCGGGCCTGGTGCTCCATCGCCTGAAGCTGTAACGCAAACACCGGGTTACTGAGTGATGGCAGCAGTACGCCCAGAGTGGTCGAACTCTGCGTGCGGAGCTGGCGCGCAATATGGTTGGGGCGAAAACCCAGTGCTTCCGAGGCATCCAGCACCTTTTTCAGCGTGCCGGGTTTAAGCAGATGGGGATCGGAAAAGGCACGTGCGGCTGTGGCGCGCGAAACCCCAGCCCGTTCTGCCACACGAATTAAGTCACTCATTTCACCCTCGTCAGTCGCCAATGAGATCGATCTCATTGGCGCTTACACTAAAGGCGTTTTATGACATGCACATCGCGGAAAGATGACGTTAAGGTGACAGCGGCGCGCACCGCCATCGCGAGACTTACAGCATCAAAAAGGCATAACCCTGGTTTTGCAGCGTGGCAACGGTGGTGCCGCTGGAGATCGTGTGGGTGACGCGCGTATCAATCCAGTCACGCTCGAAATGGTGAAACGCCACTGACTGATCGCAAATGGACACTTTCACGCCCGCCTTTTCCAGTGCGCTAATTAACTGAAGGTTAGGATTATCCACCCCGTATGCTTTATGAAACTGTTCATTATTCAGTGCGGCGGGAACGGCATCACTGTTAATTGACACGACGAAATTCAGTTTATCTAACGGTACACCTGCGGCGTAATAGAGATTCGTGACGCGTGCCACGCGCTCCAGCCCCAGATTAGGCCGACGAATATCGCCTTCACTGCGATTAATTTGAAAAACAATTTTATTACTGAGATCCGCTACCGTGCCGGGTTTATACGCGGGTGTATCCACATAATGTATTTTTCCATAGCCCTGAATGGCCGGAGTGCTCCAGTAATCACTGGGTTCTGTTTTACTGGCAAATTTACCGCTGACCTTGTCGACTAATACTGGCAACTGCATAACATTCCCGCCAATAAATCCCGCTACCGCCGCTACCACAATAAAGGCTGCTGGTCGCATCACTCACTCTCCTGCTGTTTAAATCTGATGTATACCGTGCTACCGCAACGTCGGCGGCTCCTGAAGATGACGGCGGCTTATCTATATCACAGTGGTACAACGCGGAGAGCAGCTGAAATTCTTAATAGCATTTTGTCGGGACGGCCATAAAATAAAAACGGAGCGTGATAAAAAGTATTTTTTATCGACCGTGTTTTTTCTTTCTTATTTAAGATGGTTCATAAAGCGTGTCACGGTTCCTGATTGGATAACGCGATTTCCTGGCGCTTCCTTGCCAGCCATAAATAGCCTGTCGGCAATAAAGGCATTTTCACCATCAATATTTTTAATTTACCTTTCTGATAATCGTTACGGTACAGGGCCTTTTTTTCAGAGAATACCTGGGAAAATGGCCAGTATGTTCAGTTTTTTTGTTGCTTTTCAGCGCGTCCGCCTTGTGGCTACCCGGCCCGCATGTCAGTCCGCGTGTATCTTTGTATTCGGCCCTTGCGTTTATGCCAACGTTGTCGGCCATTTTCATCCGGACAGGCTGTTATTCAGGCGCTTTGCAGATCATTGTACCGTCAAATTTTTTCGTCAGGTTTGAAGCATTATCACAATCCTGCCGCGCAGTGGGCGCGATAACGTCATTTCATTCTTCATGCCCTGTGGTTAAGATACGCAGAACGCCTCGCTATTCGTGGGTAAAACAGAACATATTAGCGGCTTACCTGTCCCATTCAGGGATTCATTACAGGATTCAGGCATGTTGAACCGGTTAAAAAAAACGCTGATTGCTGCGCTACTCCCTGCACTCACGTTATCCTGTCCGCTGACCTCGCAGGCGGATATCAGCGACTCCCTGCCGGATATGGGCACGACCGCAGGCTCAACGCTGTCGATTAATCAGGAGTTGCAGATGGGGGATTTCTATGTGCGGCAACTACGTGCCAGCGCCCCGCTGATTAACGATCCCCTGCTAAATCAGTACATCAATCAGCTCGGTCAACGGCTGGTTTCTCACGCGGACGCGGTTAAAACGCCTTTCCACTTTTTCCTGATTCAAAATGATGAACTTAACGCCTTTGCGTTTTTTGGTGGCAATGTGGTGTTGCACGCCGCGCTATTCCGCTTCACCGATACTGAAAGCCAGCTGGCCTCGGTGATGGCGCACGAGATCTCCCACGTGACGCAGCGCCATCTGGCGCGGGCGATGGAAGATCAAAAGCGCAATGCCCCGCTGACCTGGGTAGGGGCTTTGGGATCGATCCTGCTGGCGATGGCCAGCCCACAGGCGGGCATGGCCGCCTTAACCGGTACACTGGCGGGTACCCAGCAGGGCATCATCAGTTTTACGCAGAATAACGAACAGGAAGCCGACCGCATTGGTATTCAGGTTTTGCAGCGCGCGGGCTTTAACCCGCAGGCCATGCCGGACTTTCTGCAAAAACTGGCCGATCAGAGCCGGTTTTCTTCCAAACCGCCTGAAATTCTGCTGACTCACCCCTTACCAGACAGCCGTCTCGCCGATGCGCGCAACCGGGCAAACCAGATGCGCGCGGTGGTAGTCCAGTCTTCTCAGGACTTTTATCTGGCAAAAGTGCGCACGTTGGGCATGTATCCGACCGGCCGTAATCAACTGACCGATGAGTTACTGAACCAGTATGCCAACGGTAATGCACGCGAGCAGCTGGCTTCCCGGTACGGCAAGGCGGTGCAGTTTTTGCAGGCCAAAAACTATGGCGAAGCCAAAAGGATTGTGACGCCACTTTTGGCTAAGCAGCCTGAGAACGTCTGGCTGCTTGACCTGATGACGGATATTGATATCGGCCTGAATCAGCCACAGCAGGCCATTGCACTGTTGACCGCGACGCAGGCGGCTAAAACCAGCCCGGTCGTTCAGCTCAACCTGGCGAACGCTTATGTTGAAGCGAAGCAACCCGCCAATGCCAGCCGCATTCTGAACCGCTATACATGGACACACAAAGATGACACCAACGGATGGGATTTGCTGGCTCAGGCTTCAGCACAGCAGGGCCATACCGACGAAGAGCTGTTTGCCCGTGCCGAAAGTCTGGCCTTAAATGGTCAGATCGCTCAGGCCATCAGTGCCCTGAGCCAGGCCAGTGCCCAGGTGCCGCTGGGGAGCCTGAAACAGGCGCGTTATGATGCGCGCATCGATCAGTTGCGCCAGTTGCAGCAACGCTTTAAGCAATATCAGAAAGGATAAGCAGTATGGTGACGCTTTATCATAATCCCCGTTGCAGTAAGAGTCGGGAAACCCTGGCACTGCTGGAGCAGCGAGGCATCCAGCCGGTGATTGTGCGCTATCTGGAGACGCCGCCCGACAAAGCGACGTTGCAGATTCTGCTGCAGAAACTGGGCATGGAGAGCGCGCGTCAGTTGATGCGCCGCAACGAACCGACCTATACCGCCCTGGCGCTGGATCAGGCAGCGTTAAGCGAAAGCGCTTTGCTGGACGCGATGGTGGAAAATCCCATTCTGATTGAGCGGCCCATTGTGATCAATGGCGATCGGGCCCGCTTAGGCCGTCCGCCCGAGGCGGTACTGGCGATTCTTTAAAGCCCAAGCGTTTCTTTAACAAACGGGATCGTGAGTTTGCGTTGCGCACTGATAGAGGCGCTATCCAGACGATCCAGCGTATCAAACAGCGTGCGCATCTCCCGATCCAGCCGCTTCAGTAAAAACCGGCCGACGTCTTCAGGCAGTTCGAACCCACGCAGTCCGGCGCGAAGCTGTAAAGCCTGTAACTTATCTTCATCGGAGAGCGGCTGCAGACGGTAGATTTGCCCCCAGTCGAGCCGTGATGCCAGATCGGGTAAATGCAGGTTCAGCTGACGCGGGGGACGATCGCCAGTAATAAAGAGCCGGGTATTGCCGGTTTCCAGGATGCGGTTATAGAGATTAAAAATCGCCATTTCCCAGGCTTCTTCTCCCGCGATGCATTCGATATTGTCGATGCAAACCAGCGGCAGTTGTTCCATGCCGTCCAGCACCTCTGGAACAAACCAGGTGCGCTTATCCAGCGGTACATAGCCCACGGCTTCACCACGCGCGGACATTTCAGCGCAGGCAGCGTGCAGCAGATGGCTGCGCCCTCCTCCTTCGCGCGACCAGAAGTAGAGATAGCTGCCATGTTGTTGGCTTAGCGCCCCCTTGATCGCAGCGATCAGCGAGGGGTTTTCCCCCGGCCAGAAGCTGGCAAAGGTTTCGTTGTCAGGTAGATAGAGTGGCAATGACAATTGTGGCGGCGTGTTCAGAAGCACCTCAGCAAGCGAACAGGCAAAAATCGGGGGCAGTCTATCATAGTTTTTGCGAAGAGATGAATCGGGCGTCCCTGCCCGCGTCTTCAGGCCTTCATCATGACGATGTGTCGCGTGTCTCTTCTGCATCAAGCACCACTTCTTCCGGGCGCAGCAGGGAAATGACGCGGAAAATCAACGCCAGCGCAACGCCAACCAGCGTCGCCAGCGCCATCCCTTTCAGCTCGGCGGCACCGATGTGCACTTTCGCGCCGCTGACGCCAATGATCAGGATCACGGAGGTCAGAATCAGGTTTTGCGCTTTGTTGTAGTCCACTTTGGATTCGATCAGGACACGAATACCGGAGGCACCGATAACGCCGTACAGCAGCAAGGAGACGCCGCCCATGACCGGCACCGGGATCGCCTGTATAGCCGCTGCCAGTTTGCCCACGCAGGAGAGCAAAATCGCGAAAATGGCCGCGCCGCCAATCACCCAGGTGCTGTAAACGCGGGTAATGGCCATTACGCCGATATTTTCACCATAGGTGGTGTTTGGCGTGGATCCAAAGAAACCCGAAATGACGGTCGATAAACCGTTGGCGAACATGGAACGATGCAGGCCGGGATCACGGACCAGATCACGCTTAACAATATTGGCCGTGACCACAAGGTGGCCCACGTGTTCGGCGATCACCACCAGCGCGGCGGGCAGGATCGTTAACATCGCCACCCATTCAAAACGCGGCGTATAAAACGTCGGTAATGCAAACCACGGCGCACTTTCCACGCCGCGCCAGTCCACAATGCCCATAAAAGCGGAAAGCGCGTAGCCCACCAGCACGCCGATCAAAATCGGGATAATGGCCATAAAGCCACGAAATAACACCGAGCCAAAAACGGTGACGGCCAGGGTGAGCAGCGAAATCAGCACGGTTGTCCCGTCAGGCGCATGACCTTCAGCAGGGAGCAGGCCTGCCATGTTTGCTGCGACGCCCGCCAGCTCCAGACCAATGACCGCCACAATAGCGCCCATTGCAGCAGGCGGAAACATCACATCCAGCCAGCCGGTACCGGCTTTTTTGACGATCAACGCGACCAGACAGAACAGCACGCCGCAGAGAATAAATCCCCCCAGCGCCACTTCGTAACCCAGCGGCAGCAGGAGTAAAACAGGTGAAATAAAGGCAAAACTGGATCCCAGATAAGCGGGGATCTTGCCTTTACAGATAAACAGATATAGCAGCGTCCCGACACCGTTAAACAGCAGTACCGTAGCCGGGTTGATATGAAAGAGGATGGGTACCAGCACCGTTGCGCCGAACATGGCGAACAGATGTTGCAGGCTGAGCGGAATCGTTTGCAGTAATGGCGGCCGTTCGCTAACGCCGATAGCGCGACGAGTCATTAAAAGTCCCCTTGAGTTGATAGTCTGTTTTTGGTCAAAAAAAAGCCGACTCTCTGGTCGGCTGATGAAGGTTATTGGCTGTTGCGAAAAAAAGCGGCTCGGCCTGCGCCTGCAGGCTGACAGCAAGGTGCTGCATGAAGCCGCCTGAACAGGTCACTATTTGGTGCCGAAAATCTTATCGCCCGCGTCACCCAGGCCCGGAATGATGTAACCCTTGTCGTTCAGGCCCTGGTCCACGGAGGCGGTGTACAGCTCCACGTCCGGGTGCGCTTTCTCCAGTGCGGCAATGCCTTCTGGCGCAGCGACCAGCACCAGCACTTTAATGCTGCTGCAGCCGGCTTTTTTCAGGAGATCGATAGTGGCGATCATGGAGCCGCCCGTCGCCAGCATCGGATCGACCACCAGCGCCAGGCGCTCTTCAATGTTGGACACCAGCTTCTGGAAATAAGGTACAGGCTCCAGCGTTTCTTCGTCACGGTACACGCCTACCACGCTGATGCGCGCGCTGGGCACGTGCTCCAGTACGCCTTCCATCATGCCCAGGCCGGCACGCAGGATGGGCACAACGGTGATTTTTTTGCCTTTAATTTGATCAACCTGAACCGGGCCATTCCAGCCCTCAATGGTGACCTTTTCGGTTTCCAGATCGGCCGTGGCTTCATAGGTCAGCAGACTGCCCACTTCAGAGGCCAGCTCACGGAAACGCTTCGTACTGATATCATGCTCACGCATCAGTCCCAGTTTATGTTTGACCAGCGGGTGTTTAACTTCCACGATCTTCATTGT
This sequence comes from Pantoea sp. PNA 14-12, assembly GCF_004364735.1. Taxonomy (NCBI): domain Bacteria; kingdom Pseudomonadati; phylum Pseudomonadota; class Gammaproteobacteria; order Enterobacterales; family Erwiniaceae; genus Pantoea; species Pantoea sp. PNA 14-12. Next base: position 584,760 of record NZ_SOAJ01000002.1, read on the forward strand.
TGTTCTCCCGGAGTGAGTTGAGCTAAAAAAAAATCGCGGGATTATACCGCCTTTTTAACATCGCGCCACATGTGCTTGCGCAATCCACCGCATAAAATAAGGATTGATGAAAATTGTCGGGGACGCAATCTGAGACTCGCAAACGTTTGCCTGCGCTGATAGAATTGCCGCGCTTTATATTAAACCACCAACCGCAACTCGCGTGGGGACCTCGCAGTGACCGATAAGACCTCTCTCAGCTACAAAGACGCCGGTGTTGATATTGATGCTGGTAACGCTCTGGTTGACCGTATTAAAGGCGTAGTGAAAAAGACGCGTCGCCCGGAAGTCATGGGTGGACTAGGCGGCTTCGGTGCGCTTTGTGCGCTGCCGCAAAAATACCGTGAGCCTGTGCTGGTCTCCGGCACCGATGGCGTGGGCACCAAGCTGCGTCTGGCGATGGATCTCAAACGTCACGATGCCATTGGTATCGATCTGGTTGCTATGTGTGTTAACGACCTGGTGGTACAGGGCGCGGAGCCTCTCTTCTTCCTGGATTACTACGCGACCGGCAAGCTGGATGTGGACACCGCATCGGCGGTCATCACCGGTATCGCCGAAGGTTGTCTGCAGTCAGGCTGTGCGCTGGTGGGCGGCGAAACCGCTGAAATGCCGGGCATGTATCATGGCGAAGATTACGATGTCGCGGGCTTTTGCGTCGGTGTGGTTGAAAAGTCAGAAATCATTGACGGTAGCAAGGTTCAGGACGGTGATGTGCTGATCGCCCTGGGCTCAAGCGGCCCGCACTCAAATGGCTATTCCCTGGTGCGTAAGATTCTGGAAGTCAGCGGCACCGATCCGTTGGTTGAGCAACTGGAAGGCAAACCGCTGGCCGATCACTTACTGGCGCCGACGCGCATATACGTCAAAAACATCCTCAGCCTGATTGAGCAGGTGGATGTGCACGCGATTGCTCACCTCACCGGTGGCGGTTTCTGGGAAAACATTCCGCGTGTCCTGCCCGACAATACTCAGGCGGTGATTGACGAGAAAAGCTGGCAGTGGCCTGCCGTGTTCGGCTGGATGCAGCAGGCGGGCAATGTCAGTCGTCATGAGATGTATCGCACCTTCAACTGCGGCGTGGGCATGATCATCGCGCTGAGCCCGGCTGACGCGGATAAGGCCGTTGACCTGATGCGTGCTGCCGGGGAAAACGCCTGGAAAATTGGTGTGATTAACGCCTCAGACTCGGAAGAGCGTGTGGTTATTCATTCATGAAAAAGCTGGTTGTACTGATTTCGGGTAACGGAAGTAACCTTCAGTCCATCCTCGACGCCTGTGCAAACGGGCGTATTCACGGCAGCGTCGCTGCCGTGTTCAGTAACAAAACCTCCGCCTATGGTTTAGTTCGCGCGCAGGAGGCCGGGATCCCGGCAAAAGCGCTTGATGCACGTGACTTTAACGATCGCGACAGTTTTGATCGGCAGCTGATGCGTGAGATCGATGCGTATGGACCGGATCTGGTGGTGCTGGCGGGTTATATGCGCATTCTGAGTCCGGGCTTCGTGGCGCATTACTCTGACCGTCTGCTGAACATTCATCCGTCGCTGCTGCCGAAATATCCCGGTCTGCATACGCACCGCCAGGCGCTTGAAAACGGCGATAAGGAGCACGGTACGTCCGTGCACTTCGTGACCGATGAACTGGATGGTGGCCCGGTCATTTTGCAGGCCAGGGTGCCGGTGTTTGCTGAAGACAGCGAGGCCGAGATTACCGAACGCGTGCAGCATCAGGAACATGCCATCTACCCACTGGTAATTAACTGGTTTACCGAAGGCCGACTGACCATGCGTGAGGGAAAAGCCTGGCTGGATGGTCATCCCTTACCCGCTCAGGGCTACGCCCACGATTAATGCTCAGGGAGCCAGGCTCCCTGCCCTTTCAACCGTAACGCCCGGTGATGTAATCTTCCGTCCGGCGCACCTGTGGTGTGGTGAAAATCCTGTCTGTGGTGTCAAACTCCACCAGCGATCCCTGATGCATAAAGGCTGTGTAATCCGACACGCGTGAAGCCTGCTGCATGTTGTGGGTGACCAGCACCAGCGTGAAATGCTGCCTGAGCGTACTCATCAGTTCTTCGATCACCAGGGTAGAAATCGGGTCCAGCGCGGATGTTGGCTCATCAAGTAACAGGACGTCCGGCTCAATCGCAATAGCGCGGGCGATAACCAGCCTTTGTTGCTGCCCCGTGGAAAGCGTCAGCGCATTCTGTGCCAGCTGATCTTTCACCTCACCCCACAGCGCCGCCGCCCGGAGTGCCCGTTCGCAGGCTTCATTCAGTACGCGCTTATCGCGCACCCCTTGCAGCCGCAGTCCGTACACCACATTTTCGTATACCGATTTGGGGAACGGATTGGGCCGCTGAAACACCATCCCGACCCGGCGACGCAGCGCAGAGACATCCTGAGCAGGTCGCATAATCGACTGCTGATCCAGCAGAATGTCCCCTTCGATGCGGCAGCGATCAATCACGTCGTTCATACGATTAAAGCAGCGCAGCAGCGTTGATTTGCCGCAGCCGGACGGGCCAATCAACGCGGTGATGCGATTTTTAGGCAGTTGCAGCGAGACATCCTGAAGCACCTGGCGCTCACCGTACCAGAGCGACAGATGATCAACGGTTAGCGCAATATCAGTTTCGGGCATCATAGTCATCGTCAGTTATTGAGTCATCAGGCGATAGCGTTCACGCAGGCGGTGACGCAGGCCCATAGCTAACAGGTTCAGCAACAGAATAATGAGCACCAGAAGCAGCGCCGTGGCGAAAACCAGCGGCCGGTCAGCTTCGGTATTAGGGCTCTGAAAGGCGAGATCATAGATCTGAAAGCCCAGATGCATAAATTTTCTGTCGAGGTGCAGGTAGGGGAACACCGCATCTACCGGCAGTTCCGGCACCATTTTAACCACGCCCACCAGCATCAGAGGCGCGGTCTCGCCTGCGGCACGTGCCACGGCCAGAATCAGTCCGGTTAACATGGCCGGAACGGCCATAGGCAATACCACGTTCCAGAGCGTTTCTGCCTGGGTCGCCCCCAGCGCCAGCGAGCCCTGCCGAAGACTGTCGGGAATACGGGAAAGCCCTTCTTCCGTCGCGACAATCACCACCGGCAAGGTCAGCAGGGCCAGTGTCAGCGACGCCCACAGCAAACCGGGCGTACCAAATGTCGGGGCGGGCAAGGTGCTGCTGTAAAACAGTTGGTCCACCGTGCCGCCCACCAGCCAGACAAAAAAGCCCAGCCCAAATACGCCATAAACAATCGAGGGCACGCCCGCCAGGTTGACCACGGCGATGCGTACCAGACGGGTCAACGCGTTGCGTTCCGCATATTCATGTAGCCACAGCGCCGCGATAACGCCCAGCGGCATCACAACTACAGACATCAGCAGCACCATGAGCACCGTGCCAAATATCGCCGGAAACACGCCAAACTCGCTTTCCCCTTCGGCAGGCGAATCGCTAATAAAGCGCCACACCTGCTGGCAGAAATGCCCCATTTTTTGCGTCAGGCTCATCGCATTGGGTTGCCAGGCTTCCACAATCTGCGACAGAGGGATGCGGTGATCAGTGCCGTTCACATCGCGCAGAATCAGCGCATCACGCTGGCTTTCCGCTTGCAGACTGTTCAGCCTGTCATTGAGCTGAAGAAGGCGGCGTTGCAGCGCCGCCTGGTTGGCCTCGTATTCTGACTGCGCCTGCAAATCGAACTGCTTTGCCGCGCGCTGATGCTCAGCCTGATCGTCCAACTGGTCCAGTTGTTCATTCAACCGGGCAATATCGACCCGACGCATCTCGCTGGCCTGCTGCTCGATAAGCTTTACCTGTTCAAGGCGCTGTTGCAGAAGCGCCATAATGTCTTTTGCCGTAAGAACATCATTCTCTTCCAGCAGGCCGACAAACCAGCCATAGGCATTCCCCTGACTGCGCCGCTGCAGCACCATCACGTCGTCCGGCTGGCTGACAATCGGTGCCTGCTGACTCAGCACCGCCCGAAAGTCAGGCGCGGCCCAGTCCCGGTTGCCGGTCTTAATCAGATAGCGATGTACGTCGCCCGGTATGCCGTCTGACGCGGCGGCAGGTGCCGGATAATGCGATTGCCGCTCAAGCGTTTCGCCCAGTACACGGGTTTTGCTGCCATCAGGCAGTGTGAACTGATAGAGATCGACGGGATGGGGCCAGAACGCGCGCAGCCCCTGCCATCCCAGCAGCGCGATCAACAGGGTAAAGGCCAGCAAACAGACCGTCACGGCACCCGCCGTAAGCCAACGCCAGCGATCGTTTTGTCGTATCGCCTTCATGCCTGCTCCTTATACTGGCTAAAACGCAGGCGCAGACGCTGGCGGATAAGCTCGGCAACCGTATTGATCATCAACGTGAAGACCAGCAGCACCAGCGCACTTAAAAACAGAATCCGGTAATGTGCGCTGCCAACGGCCGCCTCAGGCATTTCAATCGCGATATTGGCTGACAGCGTGCGCAGGCCACTGAACAGGCCGCCTTCAGTTTGCGGCGTGTTCCCGGTGGCCATTAAGAGAATCATGGTTTCGCCTACGGCCCGTCCGAAACCAATCATCAGCGCGGCAAAAATGCCGGCCGACGCTCCCGGCAGCACGACCCGCGTCAGGGTTTGCCACGGCGTGGCGCCCAGCGCCAGTGAGCCCTGCCCCAGCGACGCCGGAACGCTGAACAGCGCATCTTCCGCCAGCGTAAAAATCATCGGCACCAGCGCAAATCCCATCGCCAGCGCCGCTATCAGCAGATTACGCTGCGCGTAATGCGGCAGCCAGTCACCGGCATCCGGCACGATAAGTGTGGGTAGCCAGAGCGTTAACGCCGCGACAATAAGCAGCACGGGCAGCAGCAGGATAACCTCATGGCCCGGCTGCCGCCAGCGGGCCGGTAAGCGGCGGGCCAGAATACCGCAGCCAAGCAGACTGCCCGCCAGCGTGACCGGCAGCAACAGAATTCCTGTTAATGCCTGACCGACATGGGGCGCTAACCATAATCCGGCAATCAGCCCAATCACCACACTGGGCAGCGCCCCCATCATCTCTATCGCAGGCTTCACCCAACGACGTAAACCCGGTGCCATAAACCAGGCGGTGTACATCGCAGCAGCCAGGGCAAGCGGCGTGGCAAAAAGCAGCGCCATACTGGCCGCTTTCAGCGTGCCCACCACCATCGGAATTAAACTGAACTTCGCCTGATAGCTGTCTCCGGCATTGGTGGACTGCCAGACCCAGTCGGCTTTGGGATAGTTTTCATACCAGATTTTTTGCCAGAAGTTACGCCAGGTCACATCCGGCCAGGGATTGGTCAGTTTAAGGGTTTCCCAACCTGACGATCGCTCCAGCAACAGGCTGTCACCCTGCGGCGAAAACTGCGCCTGCAGGATGCCGGGTGCTAACTGGTGTTGCAGAATGGGCCCATCCTGTTTGCTGGCAAAGACCTTAAGCAGGCCGGTTTGATCAAAGGTAGCGAAAACCCGGCGCTGCGCCTCACTGACGATCAGACCCTGTCCGGCGCTGTGTGCGAACGTGCGGATGGCGTGCAGGCGCAGGCCGTTATCGCCAGCAATGGAAAACCACTGCGTAATACCGTGACTGTCCTGAATTAACAGCGTTTGGCCTCCGGCCAGTAACTGCATATGTTGGGGCGCTTCCGGCAGCATCTGCGTTTCCCGCAGCCAGGCCCGCCCGTCATCGATTTGCCAGACCCGCAGCAGGCGGCCTTCGGTGGTGTACAGCAGGTCGCCTTTAGGCGAGAGCACCAGATGCGCAGGCTGCAGACCCGGCAGTTGGATGAGCGCAGCCTGGCGGTTAGTTTCCAGCGTTAACAGACTGACGCCCGCGTCAGTGAGCGCTGCAATCCGCCATTGATCGGGACGAAGTGTGGCGATAGCCATTTCTTTTACGTCGCCCTGGGGCAGACGAAAGCCGCTATCGCCCAACGGAAAATGCCATTCGCCTTCGCCTTTGCTTATCACCGGCTGCAACAGGGTTAAACTGCCCTGTGCGTTGAGCAGCACCGTATTGCCATCGGCGCTCGTTACCACCTGTTGCGGCGCGGGCGTCAGCATCAGCGCGGGCTCAGGCGGTTGGCCATTCAGCGGTATAAATCGTGCCTTGCCATCACGACTGATACGCCAGCCAACGCTGCCTTTATTACCAATGGCCAGTGCGGGCGATGCATCCCAGAGCCGCTGATGACTGAGACTGTGCACACCCGGTGCGCTAAACAACGGCAGGACCACCCAGAGCAACCAAAAGAACAGCAGCATCATCAGTAACAGAATAGCGACCCCGCAGCACGTGACGAGGCGCCGCGTGTAACGGTCAATAGCACGACGTCGGCGATCGCTAAACTGGACGGGAATATGGTTTACGCTCATGCGGCCCTGATTATGCGGCGAAAATGAGTCGCTATGTTGCCCGTAGCGGCTTGATAAGACAACTTTTGCTGTTGGACAAGCCTGCCATACTCTCGCCATAATGCTGATGGATACTGTAGCGTCGTCAGTCCTGCAACCGTCATACGGAGTGAGAATGGGTCAGGTAAAGCTTTATATTGAAAAAGAAATGAGCTGGTTGTGCTTTAACGAACGTGTTTTGCAGGAAGCGGCAGACAAAAGTAATCCGCTGATTGAACGTATGCGTTTCTTAGGTATTTACTCAAATAACCTCGACGAATTTTACAAGGTCCGGTTTGCCGACCTGAAACGACGCATCCTGATTGGCGAAGAGCAAGGCTCCGCCAGCACACCGCGCCACCTGTTGAAGAAGATTCAGCAGCGCGTCCTGAAATCGGATCAGGAATTCGATGCGCTCTACAACGACCTGTTGCTGGAAATGGCGCGCAATCAAATCTTTCTGATTAACGAACGTCAGCTTTCACCTAATCAGCAAAGCTGGCTGCGTCACTACTTTAAGCATGAACTGCGTCAGCACATCACGCCGATCCTGATTACCCATGAAACCGACCTGACGGAGTTTCTGAAAGACGATTACACCTATCTGGCGGTCGAGATCATTCGCGGCAGCGATATTCAGTACGCGTTGCTGGAAATCCCGTCAGACAAGGTCCCGCGTTTTATTAACCTGCCTGCGGAGCCGCCGCGCCGCCGCAAGCCGATGATCCTGTTAGATAATATCCTGCGCTACTGCCTGGATGATATTTTCAAAGGTTTCTACGATTACGACACGCTGAACGCCTATTCAATGAAAATGACGCGCGATGCGGAGTACGATCTGGTCACCGAAATGGAGTCCAGCCTGCTGGAACTGATGTCCTCCAGCCTGAAACAGCGTCTGACGGCAGAACCTGTGCGTTTTGTCTATCAGCGCGATATGCCGGATTCTATGGTGGCGCTGCTGTGCGACAAGCTGTCGATTTCCAACTACGACTCCGTGCTGGCAGGCGGACGCTATCACAACTTCAAAGACTTTATCGGGTTTCCTAACGTCGGAAAAAACAACCTGATTAACCGTCCGATGCCGCAGATTCGCCACATTGGTTTTGACGGCTTCCGCAACGGTTTTGACGCCATTCGTAATCGCGACGTCCTGCTTTATTATCCGTATCACACGTTCGAGCATGTGCTGGAACTGCTACGCCAGGCATCATTCGACCCCAGCGTGCTGGCGATTAAAATTAATATTTACCGCGTCGCCAAGCATTCCCGCATCATGGATGCGATGATTCACGCCGCCTATAACGGTAAGAAAGTGACGGTGGTCGTCGAACTTCAGGCGCGTTTCGATGAAGAAGCCAACATTTACTGGGCTAAGCGCCTGACAGAAGCCGGTGTTCACGTTATTTTCTCGGCGCCTGGCCTGAAAATTCACGCCAAACTGTTCCTGATTTCCCGTCGTGAAGGCGAAGAAATCGTGCGCTATGCCCACATCGGCACCGGTAACTTTAATGAGAAAACCGCGCGTCTGTACACGGACTACTCGCTGCTGACCGCCGATGCGCGGATCACCAATGAAGTGCGCCGGGTCTTTAACTTTATCGAAAACCCGTACCGCCCGGTGACGTTTGATCACCTGATGGTTTCTCCGCAAAACTCACGTCGGATGCTGTATGATTTGATCGATAACGAGATTGCGAATGCCCAACAAAAGCGCCCCAGTGGCATAACTCTTAAAATTAACAACCTGGTGGACAAAGGGCTGGTAGACAGGCTTTATACGGCCTCCAGCGTTGGCGTAAATGTTAATTTACTGGTTCGTGGGATGTGCTCATTGATTCCGGACTTGCCTGGGATCAGTGAAAATATTCGTGTGATCAGTATCGTTGATCGCTTCCTGGAACATGACCGCGTTTATATCTTTGAAAACGGTGGAGACAAGAAAGTGTTTCTCTCCTCGGCTGACTGGATGACGCGTAACATTGATTACCGTATCGAAGTGGCCGTGGCTATCCTGGATCCACAAATAAAGCAGCGCATTCTGGACATCATTGCCATTCAGCTCAGCGACACGGTTAAAGCGCGCGTGGTGGATAAAGAGCTGAGCAACCAATACGTTCAGCGCGGCAATCGTCGTAAGGTGCGGTCGCAAATGGCGATTTACGAATACATTAAGAAGCTGGAACAACCTGAATAACGCCTATGCCAATATCCCAAAAAAGTACGCCGAAACCTCAAGAGTTTGCGGCCATCGATCTCGGTTCAAACAGTTTCCACATGGTCATTGCCCGTGTGGTGGATGGGGCTTTGCAGGTATTGGGGCGACTGAAGCAGCGCGTGCATCTTGCTGATGGCCTGGATGCCAAAAATTACCTGAGCGAAGACGCCATGGAGCGCGGTCTGAACTGCCTGGCACTGTTTGCCGAACGCCTGCAGGGCTTTAATGCCAGCAACGTGACGATTGTCGGCACACATACGCTGCGTCAGGCGGTTAACGCTGAGACGTTTTTACAGCGCGCGGCAGAGGTCATTCCTTATCCAATAGAGGTGATTTCCGGTCACGAAGAAGCGCGCCTGATCTTTATGGGCGTCGAACATACGCAACCGGAAAAAGGACGCAAGCTGGTGATTGATATCGGTGGCGGCTCGACAGAGCTCGTCATCGGTGAAGATTTTGAGCCTCAGCTGGTCGAAAGCCGCCGCATGGGCTGCGTCAGCTTTGCCCAGCTTTACTTCCCTGGCGGCGAAATCAGCGTTGAAAACTTCCGTCGCGCCCGACTGGCCGCCACGCAGAAGCTGGAAACCCTGGCGTGGCAATATCGTCTGCACGGCTGGCAATATGCCCTTGGTGCTTCCGGCACCATCAAAGCGGCCTGCGAAGTGCTGCTGGCGATGGGCGAGAAAGAGAAGCTGATTACGCCAGAGCGACTGACAAAGCTTTATGATGAAGTGATCAAGCATAAATCGTTCGCTGCGCTGAGTCTGCCAGGCCTGTCTGAAGAGCGCAAAAGCGTATTTGTTCCGGGGCTGGCGATTCTTTGCGGCGTGTTTGATGCGCTGGCGATTCGTGAACTGACCCTGAGCGATGGCGCGCTGCGTGAAGGCGTACTTTATGAGATGGAAGGCCGTTTCCGCCATCGGGATATTCGCAGCCGCACCGCTCAGAGCCTGGCGAATCACTATGCCATCGACAGCGACCAGGCGCGTCGAGTGCTGGAAACCACCGAGCAGCTCTATCTGCAATGGCGCGACCAGAATCCCAAACTCGCGAATCCTCAGCTGGCGGCGCTATTGAAATGGGCGGCGATGCTGCACGAAGTCGGCTTGACGATCAACCACAGCGGCATGCAACGCCACTCAGCCTATATTTTGCAGAACACCAACCTGCCGGGGTTCAACCAGGATCAGCAGATGCTGCTGGCAGCACTGGTCAGATTCCACCGTAAAGCCGTCAAAGTGGATGAACTGCCTCGCGTCACGCTGTTTAAGAAAAAACAGTTTCTGCCGCTGATATTCCTGCTGCGCCTTGGCACCTTACTGAACAACCAGCGCCAGGCGACTACACGTCCTGACGCGTTAACGCTGACCTGTGATGAGGGCCACTGGACGCTTACCTTCCCGGCGGGCTATTTCAGTCAAAATAACCTGGTCCAGCTCGATCTGGAGCGTGAGCAAAACTACTGGAATGAGGTCACCGGCTGGAAGCTGATTCTGGCAGAAGCCTGATTGTGCGGGCACTTGCTGCCCGCATTACCGAACGGATAATCATGACATTGCGAACCGATAACTATTTTTCAGAAACCTATGGCTTAACCCCTGTGCACTCGGAGGTGGCCGAGGCGCTGCCTAAACTGACACCAGGAAAAGCGCTTGATCTGGGGTGCGGAAGCGGACGTAATACGCTGTTCCTTAACCAACATGGTTTTGACGTGACGGCCTGGGATCACAATCCCGCCAGTCTGGAACGGCTCAATCAGATCATCGCCGCTGAAGGGCTGACCGGCATTCATACGGCGCTGCAGGATTTAAATCAGGTGCGTTTTAACGGGGCCTGGCAGGTGGTCATCTCGACGGTGGTCATGATGTTTTTGCAACCGGCCACCATTCCCCAGCTCATCGCGGATATGCAAGCCTGTACCGTGAAAAATGGCTTTAACCTGATTGTGGCCGCGATGAATACCGAGGATGCGCCCTGTCCGTCTGACTTCCCTTTCGCGTTTAAATCCGGTGAGTTAAGCCATTACTACCGCAACTGGCACATTGTGAAATACAACGAAAACTGGGGACAGCTACATCGCAAAGATGAAAACGGCAACCGGATTAACTGCCGTTTTGCGACCCTGCTGGCCCAGAAAGCCAGCTATTGACCCGTTGTGTTTTTTTTAAACAGCGGTTGATTTACCCGGGCGACTGTGACTAAATATTGCTGTCGCCCGGTCTGGGTTATTACAGGAATTTCTTTGCGTGAACAGCGCCCTTTCTCCCCGAAGACGTAAAAAAAGCGTCAGCATGACGCGGGTTGTTTTACTCATCAGTTTTATCATTCTGTTTAGCCGTCTCGTTTTTATCCTGCCTGCGGCCTTCGAGCATCATCAGCAAAAGCAAACTGAATCCGCGCCTGCTATCCCGACGCTTTCCAGCAGTCGTTAATCCCTTACAGGCTTTTCGCTGACACATCCGCGCGCATTCCCGCCTGCGGGACGATTTTTTGCCTCCCTTTTTCAGTCAAAACGCTACACTTCGTGCAGGTGCTTTCAGACTAAAGGGATGCAATGTGTCTGCCTCACACACTCAACGTTTAAATGAAATTCGTCATCGTATTCTGACGCTGCTGCTCAATGAGCAGGGTCTCAGCGAGACACTACGGAATAAAGCCGGTCATCTCTCGCCTGAGCAGCAACGTGAAAATGTGATACATCGGGAAATTCTGCAACAAGACATCGACCAGCTCCATGCGGCTGACCTGGCCGACATCCTTGAAGCGTTGCCTGAAGAAGCCCGCCTGGCGCTCTGGAGCCTGGTGCCGCCGGAAAAACGCGGCCATGTGCTGGTTGAAGCGTCAGAAACCGTCTGGGACAGCCTGACCGACGAGATGAGCGACCGCGATATTCTCCAGGCTATCGCGCCGCTGGATATTGACGACCAGGCCTGGCTGGTGCGCTATCTGCCGCGCGGCCTCACCGGGCGCTTACTGACCTCCCTGGAGCCCAAACTACGGGCGCGTATTCTGAGCGTGATGAAGTTTGACCGCGATCGCGTGGGTCGGGTGATGGACTTCAATATCCTCACTGTACGCGAGGACGTCACGCTGGCGACCGTGCAACGGTTTTTACGCAAAGGCAAAAGCATGCCCGATGGCACGGACAAAATCTTCATTACCAATGAACAGAATCAGCTGCTCGGCGAACTGCTGTTGACGGATATCCTGCTGAATAAACCCAAAACCCTGGTGAGCGAGGTGATGAATCCCCATCCCACCACCTTTCAACTGGACGATAAAGCCGAAGACGCCGCCAGTGCCTTTGAACGCTATAACCTGATTTCCGCAGCGGTGACGGACGCCCAGGGCAAGCTCATTGGCCGTATCACGATTGAAGATGTGGTCGACCTGGTAAACAAAGAAAACGAAAGCAACATCCGCAAAATGGGCGGGATCAGCCAGGAAGAGGATGTCTTTGCTCCGGTCCGTAAGTCGGTGCGAAATCGCTGGGCCTGGCTGGCCATCAACCTCTGCACAGCCTTTATCGCTTCCCGCGTGATTGGGCTGTTTGAGGGCACTATCTCACAGATTGTCGCACTTGCGACTTTAATGCCGATTATCGCCGGCATCGGCGGCAATACCGGTAACCAGACCATTACCATGATTGTCCGCGCCCTGGCGCTGCATCAGGTTGAACCGGGCAACTTCTCGTTTCTGTTTAAGCGAGAAATTGGCGTCGCCCTGATTAACGGCCTGTTCTGGGGCGGGATTATGGGTGCCATCACCTGGCTCATGTACAGCAATATGGCACTAGGCGGCGTGATGATGCTGGCGATGGTGTTGAATCTTTTGCTGGCAGCCATCATGGGCGTGATGGTGCCGCTGGTAATGACCAAAATGAAACGCGATCCCGCCGTGGGCTCCAGCGTTCTGATTACGGCCATTACCGATACCGGTGGCTTTTTTATTTTCCTGGGCCTGGCGACGCTTTTCCTGTTGCCGCACTAGGGCTTAGTTTTTTGGTAACCGTAGCGCTGCACGGAACCCAACACGTTAAGCCGACGGGTTACCTGCGCCAGTTCGCAGGTGACCGCGGGTAGCTGGTAGTGATTGCGCTGCCCCAGCCACTCCAGCACGTCGGCTAAATGCCAGATAGCAGTTTTGCCATCATGCACCGGCAGCGGAAACTGTTTGCTGTGCGTCAGCATCAGTTTGCGCATATTTTGACGCGACACGCCAATAAGGTCAGCCACATCGGTTAAGCCGACAAAGTCCGGTGCCGCTTCGATCATGACCGCGCCAGGAATGGCAACCTGTACATCCCGGATCGCACTGTCGATCGCATCGCTGGCCGACATCGCCTGGCGGGTAAACTCCAGCGCCAGCTTGCCAGCGGTTCCCGCGCCCACCAGCGCATCATCGCATCCTGCCTCGGCCAGTTTTTCCAGTAGTGTATCAATGGATGCTGGCGTTTCAGGCAGTGCAAACCGCAAGGTGAAACAGTATTCCGTCATGTTAATGCCCTCGCTTGCGTTTTTTTATCTCACTACAGTTATCTACGACGCGCCGCAATGCTTTTGCATGGTTCGTCGCGCTTTTTGGTGTGTGCCAGATACAGGTCAGACAAAATTCCCCACACCGGCATGTCTCAAGATTTGAGGGGCAATACAGCTTTCCCCATGCATGATGACCGGAGGCAATAACCCGCCATCCGTAAGATTCTGCGTAACGTAATGCTGCCTCAATCTCTTTATTCGGGTGCCGCTTTCTGTCCACCATGGCGCGTAGCATTCCTTATATTTTTACGGTTGTCAACTGACAACCTTGCGGTATTTTTGTGATGTGTGGACAGGATGCGAGCAGTCGGACGGCAGGTAAAACGGGTTGTGTCTAAAATGGAAAAGGCCGCGCAAAAAATGCGAGGCTGCGATGCCAGACATAACCATCAGAAAACAACGGAGGAAATATGTTTAACCCTGATGACCTGGTTCAGTCGAAAACGGGCGGTCCTAAAATGGTCGTGCTGCGTGCAGAAGGCGACACGCTTTGGTGCGCGCGCGTAGATGATGCCAGCAAAAAGGAAATTGAAATTAAAGCAGACAGCGTGAATCTTTATCACGAAGATGGTGATTTCGGCGTCTGCTGACCGTTTCTGCCGGGACGCGCTAACCTGTGGGCCGTTAGCGCGTCAGGGTAGACGAGGGCAGGACGTCAATGCGCCCGACGCCTCACCCTGGCCGGCAATCAGGGATGATCATGTTGCAGGTTGTTATGCCCTACACCGCCGATAAAAGGCAGGCGCAGCTGAAACGGCGCAAATCCGACGCCAGCACTCAGCCCTAACAGATTAAACTCAACGCCCTCTTGCACGCCGATCGTTACGCCCGCCACGCCAAGCAGGGACAGTTGAACCCCGCGACCTGAAGGCGGTAAGCCAACCGGACGCCATAATGGCCGATAGTCTTTCCCCAGAGCGTTAGCAGGCAGATTCAGTTTCAGCGCGGGCACATTGCGCCCAATGTGCGCCATAAAAGTATTACTGTTCGGTCCGGGCCAGGCATGATAGGTCGTGGGCCAGGGATAGGTTTTGATGGCGGCTTCAATCTGCGGAATCAGGTTCTGCGCTTCAGGGCCACGGTGCTCCACCAGCAAACGCGGTTTTGCACCGTACCAGTAACCATCTGGCAAAGAGGCATTGCGCCTTACCTTATCGCCACTGCCCCAACTGATGACTTCATAACGCGTATAGCGGGTTTCACCTGCGCGTTTAAAAATAATCCACGGATGCACCGCAACGGCACCCTTCCAGCCATAGGTCGGCGCGGCATAAACCTGAATGATGGCCTGACTGGCGTTAACATGCGGATCGGGAGCGAGCCCTGCCGAATCCCGCCGGGCAGTCGCCCAGCCGCCCTGATTCAGGGCATCAGCGCCGCGCGTCGCCTGCGCCAGACTGGCCGCGAGCGACAGCACAATGACGGTAAGAAAGCAGAGACAAAAAATTTTCAGGGTCAGCATGAGGGTTCCCGGGGATCAGAGACAGGCTGTTATAGTGCAATAAAGCACCGGCTTTGACTTCACTTCGCCTGCGGCGGCATGACACGTTAGCTGCCCCTGGCACGGTAATGTGAATACAGTTGCCTAAAGAAGGCTGCGGTGCGTAGCATCATGAGCATCGCCCCCAGCGGCAGGCTATACAGACTGAACCAGCCTGAAACGCCCATCCTGTAAAGGAGCTGGCCGGTATCGTATCCCAGAATAAAGCAGGGATACGCGCGGCTCTCATTCAGCGGACAACCGGCCACACTGGCAACCTGCCCTGCCGTAAGCGCGATGATCAGCGGCGAGCATCCCATTAACGCATAAATCAGCATTTCTGCGCTGAAACGCATGGCAAGGTGACGCAAAGGTTTTTGCACGGTTTTCCTCCCCGGTTACGCCAGTGCGCTAAGGGGACTGACCGCTAGCCTGATCCGCAATGCGCTGCAACCAGTCCCGGTAGCGCGGTTGTGCTTCTGGCAAAAGCAGTTTACCGAGCGCGTCAGCCTCCCCCTCGACACCGAACATTTTCCATATCAGCAGCGCAAGCGCGGCTGTTGCACTGCCCTGATTTAACTCGGCTCGATCAAGACGTACCAATAATGGATAGCCTGTTCGCGAACGTAGCGGCTTCAACATGAGTGTAGCGCGCAAAAAAAGCAGGTGTTAAATTATCACCCACCGTTTTAAGCCACTAATAAACAGAGTTATTTTTTATTCCGCCCCCGCTATTTGGCGCTGTTTTGGCGCGTTCATCCCACCGTGAGACAGTAAAAATTTAGATCGCTCACTATTTAGTTGTTTACAAGATGATAATTCACTGGCATTGTAGCCAAACTAAATAGCACACTACTTAATAGCAAACACAAGGAAACCCCAATGAAAGTGAAACTCACCGCAGGTGCTTTACTGTTAGCCAGCCAGATGACATCAGCATGGGCCAGTCCGGTCGAAAACGCACCGGAGCCCACCGTTGGCGTGGCGGCATTTCTTCACGCGCTTAACAGTAGCGGCGGAAAACCGATTGAAACCTTATCCCCTAAAGAAGCCCGTGCGGTACTTACAGGGGCGCAGAAAGGTGCCACGCTGCCGCCTGCACAGATTTCTGAAAAGACCATTACGGCACTGGGTAAACCGCTGACGCTGACAATAGTCAAACCAGCCCATGCCGCTGGCGTACTGCCTGTGTTTATGTTTTTCCACGGCGGTGGCTGGGTGCTGGGTGATTTTCCGACACATGAACGTCTGGTACGCGATCTCGTGAATGAATCCGGTGCTGCGGCCGTGTTTGTAAACTACACGCCTTCGCCGGAAGCGCACTATCCGGTCGCCATTACCCAGGCTTACGAGGCAACAAAATGGGTAGCCGAACACGGCGCTGAAATTGGGGTGGACGGTAAGCGCCTGGCTCTGGTGGGGAACAGCGTAGGCGGAAATATGGTTGCCGCCGTTGCGCTGCAGGCTAAGCAGAATAAAACCCCGGCTATTCGCTACGATGTAATGCTGTGGCCTGTCACCGATGCAAACTTTGACGATGCTTCTTATAAGCAGTTTGCCAATGGCTACTTCCTGACCCGTAACATGATGAAGTGGTTCTGGGACAACTACACCACCTCAGAAAAAGATCGGAACAGCATTCTGGCCTCGCCGCTGCGCGCAACCAAAGAAGAACTGGCGGGTTTACCGCCGACGCTGATTCAGACCGCCGAACTGGATGTCCTGCGCGACGAAGGGGAAGCGTTTGGCCGTAAACTGGACGCGGCCGGCGTGCCGGTAACCGTTACCCGCTACAACGGCATGATCCACGACTTTGGTTTGCTGAATGCCCTGAGTAAAGAGCCAACGGTACGCACAGCGATAAGCCAGGCGTCCGTGGAGCTGAAGGAACATCTTAAGTAAGCATTGCCCGACCGGGGAGGTGCGTCTCCTTCTCTCCGGCAGAAATACTGTTAATAAAATCAGCCGGATAACGCCGGCTGATTTTTTTGCCTTATATGTCGACCTGGTGCCCCGCGTTACCCTTTTCCGCATCAGCAGAGGCTGTGCCTTATGGGTTTCGACAGGGTCTCGCAAGACAGCCGAAGGACGGAGAATAAAAAAGCCCGCAATCATGCGGGCTTCGTGCTTGATATAACCGACTGTCAGGCTATGCCGGAAGCGGGATTACTCCCACTCAATCGTCGCCGGTGGCTTACCGGAAATGTCATAGACCACGCGGGAAATGCCGTTCACTTCGTTAATGATACGATTGGACACGCGGCCCAGGAAATCATACGGCAGGTGCGCCCAGTGGGCAGTCATGAAGTCGATGGTTTCGACCGCACGCAGTGAAACGACCCAGTCGTATTTACGGCCATCGCCCATTACGCCCACGGAACGGACGGGCAGGAACACCGTAAAGGCCTGGCTGACTTTATTGTAGAGATCGGCTTTATGCAGCTCTTCAATAAAGATGGCATCCGCACGGCGCAGCAGGTCACAGTACTCTTTCTTCACCTCACCCAGTACGCGTACGCCCAGACCCGGGCCCGGGAACGGATGGCGATAGAGCATATCGTACGGCAGGCCCAGTTCCAGACCGATCTTACGCACTTCGTCTTTAAACAGCTCACGTAATGGCTCGACCAGGCCCATCTTCATCTCTTTTGGCAGGCCGCCGACGTTGTGGTGCGATTTGATGACGTGGGCTTTACCGGTGGCAGAGGCAGCGGATTCAATCACATCCGGATAGATGGTGCCCTGTGCCAGCCACTTCACGTCTTCCAGGCGCAGCGCCTGCTCGTCAAAGACTTCGACGAAAACGCGGCCAATGATTTTACGCTTCGCTTCAGGGTCACTTTCTCCGGCCAGCGCATCCAGGAAGCGCGCTTCACCATCGACGTGAACAATGTTCAGACCAAAGTGATCGCCAAACATATCCAGCACCTGCTGCGCTTCGTTCAGACGCAACAGACCGTTATCCACGAAAACGCAGGTCAGATTTTTACCAATCGCACGGTGCAGCAACATCGCGGTCACAGAGGAATCGACACCACCGGACAAGCCCAGAATGACTTTGTCGTCGCCCACCTGTGCACGCAGGCGCTCAACGGCATCCTCAATGATTTTGGCCGGTGTCCAGAGCGCTTCACACTGGCAGATATCGATAACGAAACGCTCCAGCATGCGCAGGCCCTGGCGCGTATGGGTGACTTCCGGGTGGAACTGCACGCCATAGAAGCGCTTCTCTTCGTTCGCCATAATCGCAAACGGACAGGTTTCCGTGCTGGCAACGGTGACGAAGTCAGCCGGAATCGCGGTCACCTTGTCACCGTGACTCATCCAGACATCCAGCAACGGTTTGCCTGATGCGCTGATAGCATCCTCGATATCGCGAATCAGTGCGCTGGCGGTGTTCACCTCTACCTGCGCATAGCCAAATTCACGCTCGTTAGAGCCTTCGACCTTACCACCCAGCTGCATAGCCATGGTTTGCATGCCATAACAGACGCCCAGCACGGGCACGCCAGCCGTGAAAACGTAGTCAGGTGCGCGCGGACTGTCGTGTTCGGTGGTGCTTTCCGGGCCACCCGACAGGATGATACCGCTGGGATTGAACTCGCGAATCTGCGCTTCGGTAACGTCCCAGGCCCAGAGTTCACAGTACACGCCAAGCTCACGGACGCGACGCGCCACCAGTTGCGTGTATTGAGAACCAAAATCGAGAATCAGAATGCGGTGCTTATGGATATTTTCCGTCGTCATTGAGGGTTTTCCAAAACGGTGACTTGATAAAGTAAAGCGCCCGGCTGTCGCCGGGCGGGAAATCTTGCGGGGTTATGAACCCATGCGGTAGTTCGGCGACTCTTTGGTGATGGTCACATCGTGCACGTGGCTCTCATTGATGCCCGCACCGCTGATACGGACGAATTCTGCTTTAGTGCGCAGATCGTCAATGGTCGGGCAACCGGTCAGACCCATACATGAACGCAGACCGCCCATTTGCTGATGCACGATCTCTTTCAGGCGGCCTTTATAGGCTACACGGCCTTCGATGCCTTCCGGCACCAGCTTGTCAGCGGCGTTGTCGGTCTGGAAATAACGGTCTGATGAACCTTTAGACATCGCACCCAGTGACCCCATCCCACGATAGGATTTAAAGGCACGGCCCTGGTAAAGTTCGATTTCACCCGGCGATTCTTCTGTACCTGCCAGCATAGAACCTACCATGACACAGGAAGCACCTGCCGCGATGGCTTTGGCGATATCACCTGAGAAACGGATACCGCCGTCAGCGATAACAGGGATGCCCGTGCCTTCCAGCGCCGCAACAGCGTCAGAAACAGCGGTGATCTGCGGAACACCGACACCGGTAACGATACGGGTCGTACAGATGGATCCCGGACCGATGCCCACTTTAACGGCGCTTACGCCCGCTTCAACCAGCGCCAGCGCACCCGCGCCAGTCGCCACGTTGCCGCCGACGATTTCGAGATCAGGGTATTTCGCGCGGGTTTCCCGGATGCGCTGCAGTACACCTTCAGAGTGGCCATGAGAAGAGTCGATCAGTAAGACGTCAACACCGGCAGCCACCAGTGCATCCACGCGCTCTTCGTTGCCCGCACCGGCACCGACAGCAGCACCCACACGCAGACGGCCCTGCGCATCTTTACAGGCATTAGGCTTACGTTCGGCTTTCTGGAAATCTTTTACGGTGATCATGCCCAGCAAATGGAAGCTGTCGTCCACGACCAGGGCTTTCTCGACGCGTTTTTCGTGCATTCTTTGCAGAACGACGTCGCGGGCTTCGCCTTCTTTCACCGTCACCAGACGCTCTTTCGGCGTCATCACGGCAGTGACAGGCTGGTTCAGATCGGTCACAAAGCGCACATCGCGACCGGTGATGATGCCCACCAGTTCGTTTTTCGCGTTCACCACAGGGTAACCGGCAAAACCGTTGCGCTCGGTCAGCGCTTTAACTTCGGCCAGTGTGGTGGTGGGCAGTACGGTCTGTGGTTCGGTAACCACGCCGCTTTCATGTTTTTTGACTTTACGGACTTCGTCTGCCTGGCGTTCAATTGACATGTTTTTATGAATGAAGCCCAGACCGCCTTCCTGTGCCAGCGCAATCGCCAGGCCCGCTTCGGTCACGGTATCCATCGCAGCAGAAAGCATGGGAATGTTCAGGCGAATATTTTTGGTCAGTTGCGTGCTGAGGTCGGCCGTATTAGGCAGGACGGTGGAGTGAGCAGGAACGAGCAGGACGTCGTCGAAAGTGAGTGCTTCTTTAGCGATTCTTAACATGGCAATACTCCACCTCGGGTGCGTGAGAATAGATAAAATATTGCCGCGGCATTATACAGGGCGTAATCGATTGCCTCCACTAGTTTTTTAGAAAAAGTCTTGATCCGCGCAACAGGGCCTGTAGTATCGACTAATTAACCTACTGATTTGGAATTTGATCTTCGTCACATGTCGCTGCCACCGAACGCCAATATTTTTACCGTAAGTCGTCTCAATACCACAGTGCGTCAGCTGCTGGAAAATGAGATGGGCTTGGTGTGGCTGAGTGCCGAAATCTCTAATTTTACCCAGCCGGCTTCTGGCCACTGGTACTTCACGCTGAAAGATGATGGTGCACAGGTGCGCTGCGCGATGTTTCGCAACAGCAACCGTCGTGTGACCTTTCGCCCGCAACATGGTCAGCAGATCTTAGTTCGCGCCAATATTACGCTGTATGAACCGCGCGGCGATTATCAGCTGATTATTGAAAGCATGCATCCCGCCGGTGAAGGCCTGCTCCAGCAGCAGTTCGAACAGTTGAAAGCAAAGCTGGCGCAGGAAGGCCTGTTCGCACCAGAACATAAGAAGCCCTTGCCGCAACCGGCAAAGCAGGTCGGCGTCATAACGTCTGCTACCGGCGCGGCGCTGCACGATGTACTGCGCGTGCTTCACCGTCGCGATCCTTCACTACCGGTCGTGATTTATCCCACCGCCGTACAGGGCGTAGATGCGCCTGCCGCGATCGTACGTGCGATTGAAATCGCTAACCTGCGGGCAGAGTGCGACGTGTTAATCGTGGGACGCGGCGGCGGTTCGCTGGAAGATCTGTGGAGCTTTAATGACGAGCGCGTGGCGCGCGCTATCTTTGCCAGCCACATTCCCGTGGTCAGTGCTGTCGGGCATGAAACTGACGTCACGATTGCTGATTTTGTCGCTGACCTGCGCGCCCCAACGCCATCGGCTGCGGCCGAAATTGTCAGCCGTAATCAGCTTGAGCTGTTGCGTCAACTTCAGTCACAACAGCAGCGGCTGGAAATGGCAATGGATTACTATCTGGCGCGTCAGCAGCGTCTGTTCAGCCGTTTAGACCATCGCCTGCAGCAGCAACATCCGCAGTTGCGCCTCGCGCGCCAGCAGACCCTGCTGTTCCGGCTACAACAGCGCCTGGGCGATGCGATGGAAACACGGCTTCGCCACGCCAGCCGTCAGCAGGATCGCCTGGCACAGCGGCTGGCCCAACAGCAGCCACAAGAACGCCTGTATCAGGCACAAAAAAGTCTGCAGAACTGGCACTATCGTCTGCAGCAGGCCATGGAAAAAATGCTTAACCGCGATAAACAACGTTTTGGTCAGCTTGCCGCGCAACTGGAAGGCGTCAGCCCGCTCGCCACGCTGGCGCGGGGTTTCAGCGTTACGACGGATACCCATGGACAGGTCGTGAAAAAAACTGGTCAGTTGAATAAGGGCGATCGGTTACGCACCCGCCTTGATGATGGCTGGGTTGAAAGCCAGGTCACGCAACTTATTCCTGAAAAACCGAGACGAAAGAAAAGCATTTCTTAACTAAACTTCCTGGTACATCCCTCATGCCAAGGAGTCTCAAATGGCTTTCAGCGTTATTCCTCCCTATATTCTTCGCAAGATTATCGATCACGGCACCGGCCACCAGCAGGAGCAGGCACGTCGTACACTGACCCATGTTCAGCACCTGATGGCTGAACACTGGAAAAAGACGGCAGCGCCAAAAACCACGCAGGCCGGGAAGATTGAGCGTGAAATCTATGATGCCAAAAACCAGGAAACATTACCTGGCACGCTGGTGCGTAAAGAAGGCCAGTCTTCAAATGGTGACGTTGCTGCCGACGAAGCCTGGAACTATCTTGGTGTCACACACGACTTTTTCTGGCAAATCTATAAACGAAATTCTCTGGATAATCACGGTCTGAAACTAGCTGGGACGGTTCACTACGGTGAGAAGTACCAAAACGCGTTCTGGAACGGTCAGCAAATGGTGTTTGGCGACGGTGATGGCGAAATCTTTAACCGCTTCACGATTGCGATTGATGTGGTGGCGCATGAGTTGTCGCACGGCGTCACAGAAACCGAAGCCGGTTTGATCTATTTTGAACAGGCCGGTGCGTTGAACGAGTCCATGTCTGATGTGTTTGGTTCGCTGGTGAAACAGTTTAGTCTGAAACAGACAGCCGATAAGGCCGACTGGATCATCGGTGAAGGGCTGCTGGCAAAAGGCATCAATGGTAAAGGTCTGCGGTCAATGTCACATCCCGGCACCGCTTACGATGACCCGATGCTGGGGAAAGATCCTCAGCCAGGCCACATGAAGGACTATATTAAAACACGTGAGGATAACGGCGGTGTGCACCTGAACTCCGGGATCCCTAATCGTGCCTTTTATCTGGCCGCAAAAGCCCTGGGCGGATATGCCTGGGAGCGAGCGGGTCAGGCGTGGTACGACACGCTGTGCGATAAAGATTTACATCAGGATGCTGACTTCAAAGCCTTTGCACAGCTCACCGTGCAGCATGGTAAAAAGCGCTTCGACACCACGGTGGCGAGCGCAATTGAACAAGCGTGGAAAGAGGTAGGCGTGTTATGAGTCAACTCCCCGAGCTCACCGATGACGCAACGATTGTGGTAACGCAAGAAGGCGGCTTTGCTTTTATTCCTGGCTTACGGAATGAGCGTCGATTTCCGTTGGGCGAACTTCCGCCTCCCGAAAAAGCGCACGTCTGTCAGGTACTGGAACGGGCGATGCCTTTGGGCGAACCCGAGGAAAAAGCAGCAGAGGTGGGACGCGGGGATCAACGTTACTTCCGCATCCAGATTCAATATGCCACGCGCCAGCAGTCCGGCACGGTCGTCATACTGGTTCCCGAGCAACAGGCGCCGCCAGAACTCAAGTCGCTGTTGCGCGACGGTAAGTAACAAAGCCGCCTTCTCAGAAGGCGGCTTCGGGTTTGCCCTGCGGCACGTCTTATGAACCCGCAGCTTATCCTGTCGGGAAAACGGGTTTTCCGTTACGCAAAAAAAAGGGCCACGATGGCCCTTTTGTTTTATCGTCGCTTATTTGCTGTCTGGCAGCGCATAAGCAATCACATAGTCACCACGATCCGGCGACTGGCGTGCGCCGCCGGCGGAAATCACGATGTACTGTTTACCGGTTTTCGGTGAGACATAACTCATCGGTCCACCCTGACTGCCGACAGGTAAACGGGCTTTCCAGACTTCTTTACCGGTGGCGCTATCGAACGCGCGCAGGTAGTAGTCCTGAGTACCGGCAATAAACACCAGTCCACCCTGCGTCGCCAGCGTACCGCCCAGCGTCGGCATGCCAATAGGCATTTTCGCGCGCATTTTGATGCCGAACGGACCGGTATCTTCTACCGTACCTACCGGCACCTGCCAGACGATTTTCTGGGTTTTCATGTCAATCGCAGACAGGGTACCAAACGGTGGCGCCTGACAAGGAATACCCAACGGTGACATAAAACGGTTTTTGTTCACGGCATAAGGCGTGCCTTTCAACGGAACCGCGCCCATACCGGTATTGATGGCTTCCCCCCCGTTGCTGCCGCGTGAAATTTTGCTGGTATCAACCGGGATCATCTGTACCCACAATCCTAAACGCATGTCGTTAACAAACAACAGGTTGTTATTCGGATCGGTGGACATACTGCCCCAGTTCATCCCGCCCAGTGAACCCGGGAAACTCAGCGACTTATCAGTGCCAGGTACGGTAAACAGGCCGTTGTAGCGCATTGACTTAAACGCGATACGGCAGGCCAGCTGATCGAACGGGGTTGCGCCCCACATATCCGACTCTTTCAGCGTCTGATTACCAATCATCGGCATACCGGTCGAATGCGGCTGGGTTTTTGTATATTGCTCGTTCGGGATGTCACCCTGCGGCATCGGCAGCTCTTCAACCTTGGTGAGCGGCTTACCGGTCAGACGATCCAGCACAAAAATCATGCCGGTTTTACCGCCGATGACGACCGCAGGTTTGGTGCTGCCATCCTTCATCGGGAAGTCGATCAGGCTGGGCTGCATCGGCAGGTCAAAGTCCCACAGATCGTTATGAACGGTCTGATAAACCCACTTCTCTTTACCGGTTGTCGCGTCCAGCGCGAGTACCGAGGCTCCATATTTATGGTCCAGCGCGGTACGATTGGCTCCCCACAGGTCAACGGAGGAGCTGCCCATAGGAATGAACACGGTGTTCATGGCCGCATCGTACGACATCGGCGCCCAGGAGTTCGGCGTACTGCGCGTATAGTCCTTGCCAGGCATCAGGATGGCATTAGGATCGACATTGCCCGGGTCAAACGCCCAGCGCATTTTACCGGTGATCACATCAAAACCACGCAACACGCCGCCAGGCATGTCGGTTTTCACGTTATCCGCCACGCGGCCGCCCACGACCACCGTGGTTCCGGCAAGCGTTGGGGCTGAAGTCAGCTGATAAAGCGGATCCGGCGCATCACCTAAGCCCGCTTTCAGATCGACGATGCCATGGTTACCGAAGTCTTCACAGAATTCACCGTTGTCGGCGTTGATCGCAATCAGGCGCGCATCGATAGTATTCATCAGAATACGGCGCTGACAGCTGTCTCCTGCCGCCAGCGTTACGGCCGGTACTGGCGTTGAGCCGGGCTGCGTTGGCTGGTTCAGCGGTTTCGTCGCGTCGAAATAGGCCAGACCACGGCAGCGCGGCCAGACTTCAGCCTGTGCGTTGATTTCACGCTTCCAGATCTGCTTTCCACTGTCAGCTTCGACGGCGATGACATTATTGTGCGGCGTGCACAGGTAAAGTGTATTACCGACCTGCAACGGCGTTTCCTGATCTTCCGCACCGTTACCGGTTGGGCTTTCGGGAATGTCGCCCGTACGGTAAGTCCAGGCAACCTGCAGATCCTTCACGTTGTCACGGGTAATCTGATCGAGCGCGACAAAACGGCTGCCGCCAGCGGTATTACCGTAGTTATCCCAGTTTTGCTGTTGCTTCGATTTCTCTACCGGAATCAGCGGCAGTTCAGGACCCGTTGCCGCCACGGTTGGATGCGGCTGGAACATCTGGACTAATGTAGCCACCATACCCACGGCGATGACGGCAGACAGCGCATAAGAGAGTTTTGCCAGCGAAGGTTTATTCTCGCGCTTGCGTAAGGCGGGCCAGGTAAGGAAGGCCAGAATCATTAAACCGGCGGGCACCATCAGGCGAGAAACCAGTGGCCAGAAGACCAGGCCAGCGTCCATCACCGCCCAGACTAAAGTCCCTACAAATACCAGCAGGAAAAGCACAACCGCTGAGGATTTTGCCCGGAAAAACTGAATGGCTGACAGCACGATAACGATGCCCGCAACCAGGAAATACCAACTGCCGCCAAGCGTTGCGAGTTGTCCCCCGCCAACAGCAAAGAACAGGCCGGTTGCCAGTAGCACCAGCCCGAGCAGCACAGACCATATTCTCAATCCTTTACCGGATCGAGAGGATGTTTCAGCCATAACACTTACTCTCCTGATAAACAAAGTCCGCTCTTTCGCCCGCCGCTTTTCGCGCGTATCGCGGTTAACGTTGCAGGTTAATGAGACAGCGTTGTTTTAATTCCAATTAAATCAGACCTGCGTCCATGAAATGAATGATATGTTTCCGGAGGAAGCCAGAGCAGGCGATACTCCGTCATGACGCGGCGAAATTGTACCACCTGGTACGTTATGCAGTGAAGTTTTAAACCTGTTTGTTACTAAGCAATAGCATTTTCGCTACAAATTTTTACGCTGGATAAGGCCACGCCGATCCAGAGAGTAGCCCAGCGGACAACTAAAGTGATGTTTTGAGCTTTTAAGGGGGCAAGGATATATATCGGGAAAGTAAACCCGCATGCTGGCAGACGTCATCGGTCACCTCGCCTCAGTCACGTAAGGGTTGATGACAATCGGGACAGACAGGCGCCCTGTGACAGCGGATATCCCATCCTGTGCAGTGGACCTTGCCGCTGTCGGGGACGAAATGTCCACAGTTCTGGCGCAGCGTTTTTCACCATTGTGTAAATAAGCACAATGCCAGGGCAAAAAAAGAGGGCCATCTGGCCCTCGATTAGTTAACGCTTATTTTTCTTCATGTGCGCCATCAGACGCTTACGCTTACGCTGTTGCGTTGGCGTTAACAGGTTACGCTTGCCTTCATACGGGTTTTCACCCTCTTTAAACTGAATGCGGATTGGCGTGCCCATTACGTTCAGAGAACGACGGAAATAGTTCATCAGGTAACGCTTGTAGGAGTCCGGTAAATCTTTCACCTGGTTGCCGTGAATCACCACAATCGGTGGGTTATAGCCACCCGCGTGGGCGTACTTCAGCTTAACGCGGCGACCACGCACCAGCGGTGGCTGATGGTCTTCTGCCGCCATGTTCATGATGCGCGTCAGCAGCGAGGTGTTTACACGCTTCGTTGAGCAGTCGTACGCTTCCGTTACCGATTCAAACAGGTTGCCTACACCGCTGCCATGCAGCGCAGAAATAAAGTGCACGCGCGCAAAGTCGATGAAGCCCAGACGGAAGTCCAGCGTCTCTTTGACTTCATCACGCACTTCCTGCGACAGACCATCCCACTTGTTCACCACGATCACCAGTGAGCGGCCGCTGTTCAGGATAAAGCCGAGCAGTGACAAATCCTGATCGGAAATACCGGCGCGCGCATCGATCACCAGCATCACCACGTTAGCGTCTTCAATCGCCTGCAGGGTTTTGATGACCGAGAATTTCTCAACCGTATCGGTGATTTTGCCGCGCTTACGCACCCCGGCGGTATCGATCAGCACATATTCACGATCGTCACGTTCCATCGGGATGTAGATACTGTCGCGCGTGGTGCCTGGCATGTCATAAACGACCACGCGATCTTCACCCAGAATGCGGTTAGTCAGCGTAGACTTACCGACGTTTGGACGTCCGACAATCGCCAGCTTGATCGGCAGTGTGGTCGGGTCGAAATCGTCCTCTTCTTCCTCTTCCTCACCGTTCTCTTCTGCGGCTAACGCGGCCCAGTAGGCTTCGTTTTCATCTTCTTCGGTGACTTCTACGGGATCAACCTTTTCCATCCACGGCAGCAGCGCCGTCTCCAGCAGGCTGGTCACACCACGGCCATGGGACGCGGCGATAGCGTAAATCTCCCCCAGACCCAGTGAATAGAAATCCACAATGGCCTGATCCGGATCGAGCCCGTCCGTTTTATTCGCGACCAGGAATGTCGCTTTTTGACGCGCGCGCAGATGTTTTGCAATTTGCTGATCGGCGGGCATCATGCCTGCACGGGCATCCACCATAAACAGCACCACGTCGGCTTCTTCAATCGCCAGCAGCGACTGTTCCGCCATACGCGTTTCAACACCGTCTTCGGTGCCATCAATACCGCCGGTATCGATAACAATGAATTCGCGCCCTTCCACTTCGGCGCGACCATATTTGCGATCGCGAGTCAGTCCAGGAAAATCCGCTACCAGCGCATCTCGTGTGCGAGTTAAACGGTTAAACAGCGTAGATTTTCCCACATTGGGACGCCCAACCAGCGCGACCACAGGTACCATAACAATGCCTCAATAATGTATTAATTCGCCCGAATGGCGTGATTATAACGGCTTTAGCCGTTCAGTTCAGGCTTACGGCGCAAAGGATACCATGCCTGACTAAAAACGAAACGGCCCCTGATGAAATCAGGAGCCGCTGTGCCGGAAGGATAACCCTGCCTGACAACTTACCCGTTAGCGGGTAATGGCATAAACTTCACCATCTTTCGACTGAATCAGCAGCTTGTCGCTGGCGACAACAGGCTCAGTCTGGAAGCCCGAGCTGTCCAGTTTTTGCTGAGCAACAAAGCGGCCATCCGTGGTGTTCAGCCAGTGCAGGTAGCCTTCGCCGTCACCGACGACGATGTAGCCATTATACAGCACCGGTGAGGTCAGATTACGATGCAGCAGCTCGCTTTGACGCCAGATAGCGACACCGCCATCCGCATTCAGGGCAATCACACGATCGTCCTGATCCACCAGGTAGATACGCCCGGCATCGACAATCAGATCTTTCACGCCGCCAATTTCACGTTTCCACAAAATCTGCCCTGAACGCAGATCCAGTGCGGAAAGGTTGCCATTGTACGCCAGCGCGTAAACCACACCATTTACAATAATCGGCGTGGTATCCACGTCGCTCAGGCGGTCGATTTCCGTCGCCCCGCTCGGCTGTGAAATACGCTGCTGCCAAATCAACTGGCCCTGATTCATGATCACGGCGCTGACGCGTCCGTTGTCGCCACCCACAATCGCGCCACCAAAGGCAACTGACGGGGCTGATTCACCGCGCAGCGACAGCGCAGGCATGTCCAGGTTCACGGTCCACTTCACCGCCCCGGTCGCCTGATCCAGACCCTGCAACATACCGTTACTGGTATGAATCAGCACCAGGCCATCGCTGACCACAGGACGCGACAGCGCTTCGCCAGCCGCTTTGGCTTGCCATACAATCGAACCATCACTGGTGTTCAGGGCATAAACCTGACCGCGCTCACTGCCGATATACAGGCGATCGCCGCTGACGGTAATACCACCGGACAGCATGGCAGACAGGTTTTTAGAGAAGAAGCCGGTTTTCTCAGAGAGGTCGACTTTCCATTTTTCTTTGCCATCCGCTGCATCGAGCGCTTTTACGATACCAAAGCGGTCAGCCGCATAAACGGTGCCGTCTTGCCAGGTCGGATGCAGGTTGGAATAGAAATCGCCAATCCCGTCGCCCACGCCTGTACTCCATACTGTCTTCGGCGTGAACTGGTTTTCCACTTTCGGCAATGGGGCCATTTTCACTACATCTTCTTCGCCGCTGAACAGCGAGCAACCGCTGAGCAGGGTGACTGAAATCAGCCCCGGCAGCAGGTATTTACGTAATTCCATGCGCTCTCTCTTGACTGGCTTAGCTTAAGTTATTCATCTTCATCTGCATCATTTGCTTCAGCGCCGGAGACGCGTCAGATTCGACGCCTTTGCTCCATGCATCGCGCGCGCCCTGCTTATCGCCTTTGCTCAGCAGCGCTTCGCCGCGGATGTCAGCCACAATGGCTGTCCAGCCATCACCCTTCACACCGTCAAGGGTTTTAAGTGCCGCATCAGCCTGATTCTGTTGCAGTTGAATGCGTGCCAGGCGCAGGTTAATTACCGCCTGCAGATTGGCATCTTTGGTGTCTTTTAATCCGTTTTGCAGCAGGCTCTCGGCCTTGTCCAGCTGATTGCTGTCGACATACTGCTTCGCCAGATCCAGCGCCGCCAGGGCACCATAGGTATTGCTGTTTTCGCGGGCAAACGTGTTAACGGCTTCCAGCGTTTCAGGCTTGCTGACCTGCATGGCGCTGGTGAGTTTCTGGTACTCAGCCGACACGGTTTTAGCAGAGTCCTGCTCATGGCTCGACCAGTAACGCCAGCCACCTAATGCAGCAATACCGATAACCACACCAATGGCTAATGCTTTACCGTTGTTGGCGAAAAAGCGACGCAGCGCATCAACCTGTTCGTTCTCATTGCTATACACTTCCACGCAATCCCTCTCCTTTCAATGGTTGTGCCATAACGCGCTTACTGTAACAGCGTGCGCAGTGCAGCCGCAGCATCCGCCTGCGCCAGCGTTTGCTGTTCGCCATTGCGCAGATCTTTAATCACGACCTGGCCGGCTTTCTGTTCATCTTCACCCAGCACCAGCGCCACGCGAGCGCCCCACTTATCTGCGCGTGCAAATTGCTTCTTGAAGTTCCCGCCGCCGAAGTTAGTCATCAGCTTCATGTCGGGCAGCTGATCACGCAATTTTTCGGCCAGCTGCATTGCCGCTGACTGAACGCCCTGACCTGAGGCGATAACATAGACATCGACATTACGCGCGGGTTCAAATTCTGGGTTCACCGCCTGCACTAACAACACCAGACGCTCCATGCCCATGGCAAAACCGACACCTGGCGTCGCACGTCCGCCCAGTTGTTCGACCAGGCCATCGTAACGTCCGCCGCCGCACACGGTGCCCTGCGAGCCGAGGCTGTCGGTGACCCATTCAATCACCGTGCGGTTGTAGTAATCGAGCCCACGTACCAGGCGCTGATTCACCGTGTAAGCGATACCGGCATCATCTAACAGCGCACGCAGGCCATCGAAGTGGGCACGTGATTCTTCATCGAGGAAGTCACCAAGCTGAGGCGCATCGTTCAGCAGCGTCTGAATATCCGGGTTTTTACTGTCAAGCACGCGCATTGGGTTGCTGTACATGCGGCGTTTGCAGTCCTCGTCCAGCGCCTCTTTATGCTGTTCCAGAAAGGCAACCAGCGCCTCGCGGTAACTGGCGCGCGCGTCAAGTGAACCGATAGAGTTCAGTTCAAGGCGCACATGGTCGGCGATACCTAACGCTTTCCACCAGCGGGCGTTCAGCATAATCAGCTCGGCATCAATATCCGGCCCCTGCAGGCCAAAGACTTCCACACCAATCTGGTGGAACTGGCGATAGCGCCCTTTTTGCGGACGCTCGTAGCGAAACATAGGGCCCATGTACCACAGGCGCTGTTCCTGATTGTAAAGCAAGCCGTGTTCGATACCGGCACGCACGCAGCCTGCCGTCCCTTCCGGACGAAGCGTCAGGCTTTCGCCATTACGATCGTCAAAGGTGTACATCTCTTTTTCAACCACATCGGTGACTTCACCGATTGCACGTTTGAACAGGGGAGTTTGCTCTACAATAGGTAAGCGAATTTCGCTGTAACCATAACTCGCCAGCACGGACTTCAGGACATCTTCAACTCGTTGCCAGATGGCCGTATCCGCAGGCAGAAAATCGTTCATCCCGCGAATCGCTTGAATATTCTTCGCCACGTTAAAATCTCTTAATGCAAAAAAACCTGTCCGGCATCATACCTCATGAGGATGAAACCGCACAGGCTCAGCTAAAAAAGTCGTGCATGCCGTACGCGCAAAGGATTATTTTTCCAGTTGCTGTACGTCGATACGACGGGTTTCATCCAGCATCGCCGCTTTGGCGCGAATGCGTGCTTCCAGTTGATCGATCATATTGTCATTGTCGAGACGATCGCGCTGACGGACACCGTCTTCGTAGAAACCGCTTTTCTTGTTGCTGCCGGTCACGCCCAGCGTGGACACTGTCGCTTCGCCCGGGCCATTCACCACACAGCCAATGATAGAGACATCCATCGGCGTGATAATGTCTTCCAGTCGCTGCTCCAGCGCGTTTACCGTGCCAATCA
This sequence comes from Pantoea sp. PNA 14-12, assembly GCF_004364735.1. NCBI lineage: Bacteria > Pseudomonadati > Pseudomonadota > Gammaproteobacteria > Enterobacterales > Erwiniaceae > Pantoea > Pantoea sp. PNA 14-12. Next base: position 616,009 of record NZ_SOAJ01000002.1, read on the forward strand.
CGTCAAACTCCTGACGAGAACAGGTCGGGCAGGCAATGAAGTTAATGCCGCGTGAACGGATACGCAGCGACTTCAGGATATCAAAGCCCACTTTGACTTCTTCTACCGGGTCAGCGGCCAGCGAGATACGCAGTGTGTCGCCGATGCCTTCTGAAAGCAGTAATCCCAGACCAATAGCGGATTTTACTGCCCCCGCGCGTGCGCCGCCCGCTTCGGTGATCCCCAGGTGCAGCGGCTGCTCAATTTGTTTGGCCAGCAGACGATAGGACTCAACGGCCAGGAACACATCCGAGGCTTTTACGCTGACTTTAAACTGATCGAAGTTGAGGCGATCCAGATGATCGACGTGACGCATGGCCGATTCCAGCAGGGCCTGCGGCGTAGGTTCGCCGTATTTTTCCTGCAGATCTTTTTCCAGCGATCCGGCGTTAACCCCGATGCGGATGGGAATATTTTTATCGCGGGCACAGTCGACAACAGAGCGGATACGCTCGTTGTTACCAATGTTGCCGGGGTTGATGCGCAGGCAATCCACACCGTACTCCGCCACTTTCAGCGCGATACGGTAGTCAAAATGGATATCGGCGACCAGCGGGACATTGACCTGCTGCTTAATCAGTTTAAACGCTTCGGCGGCATCCATCGTGGGCACCGACACGCGAACGATATCCACGCCCACGCGCTCAAGGGCTTTGATCTGACTGACCGTCGCGGCCACATCGGTGGTGCGGGTGTTCGTCATTGACTGAACGGCGATGGGCGCACCATCGCCAATCGGCACCTGGCCGACGTAAATACGTTTGGACTTACGGCGGATAATGGGTGCTTGGTTATGCATATTTCTTCTCCACAATTGCCCGGAACACGCGTTACGCTGTTATTGCGCACCCAACGTCAGGCGAGCAACCTGGTTATTACGGATAAAGCGACTTAAATCAACGGGTTTATTCTGATATTCGACATGAACAGCTGCCGGCGCACCAATTTTCAGACGATACGGGGCCGTTCCTGACAGGCTCAGTTTACCGCCACTGCGCTGAATACCGCTAAACAGTTTTTTGCCCGTCGCATCGCTGACTTCCAGCCAGCAATCAGCCGTGAAAGTCATCACCACCGCATTCGGGTCGGCGGCAGGTTCGCTGACGGCCGCTGCGCCCACAGGCATGGGCTGCGTAGCGTTCGACGATGTCGGTGCGGTAGTGTTCTCTACGGGTGCCTGACTGGGTGAAACCACGGCACTGTTCTCTGCCGAAGAGGAGGTGGCTGCATTTGCGTTGTCGTTTTCAGCGGGCGTGCTGGCCGCTGTGCCGCTGTTAGCAGGAGCAGGGTTCGCCGCGCTGTTTCCACTGGTTAACGGCACGCTGGTACTGTTATCCGCTGGCGCGGAGGACGAACCACTGTTTTGCCCTAAGGGAATCGACTGGCTGTTGTCACCGCTGCTGCCGTTTTGGTCGGCCATCGACACCAGTTCATCCTGAGAGGCTTTATGGTTTTGCCACCACCAGGCCCCCGTCAGACCAACGACAACAAAGACCACCAGCCAGGTGAAGATCATTAACCAGCCGTCCCGCTTCTTGCGGCGTTTACCCAATGAGAAGCTTTGCATCGGTTCGATTTTAGCTGCCCGCACTGGCGTCTGTTTTGCCATCATCGGCAGCAGTTCCTCTTCAGGAATATGCACCAGACGCGCATAGGAACGAATATAACCGCGCAGGAAGGTAGAGGCTAAATCCGCAGGTGACTTGTCTTCTTCAATATCACGCACGGTAGAAAGTTTAAGGCACAGGCGTTCAGCGACATTTTGCTGCGTAAGTCCCATTTGCTCACGGGCGATACGCAGGCGGGCACCTGTGGAATGAACTGCAGAATTTTCTTGAGTGGCTTCAGTATTCATTAGCTAAATAACGCTGGTACTGTATCGATTGCGGAAAACGTCGCGCTAACTGGTCGCCATAACGTGAAACGTCTGCGTGATTTCCCTGTTGCGCGGCGAAACGTATGTGTAACGCCAGGCTGCGTGCCGTCTCCGGCAGCGGCTGGTAAAGCTCTAACAATAGCGCCAGGTTAGCCCATTGGTCATGTTCGACCGCTCTTTCAGCTTCAGCCAGCAGCGATTCTCCCTTACTTCTGTCCGCATCACGCGCATAAGACAATGCTGCTCGCGCTGACTGTCTGTCCCCTGCCCGCAGATAACAATATCCCGACAGTTCGTACGCATCGATGCGGGCGTCTCCTTCCTGCGCATCTTTTGCCCGGATAAACTGTTGATGCGCTTCATCATACTGCCCTAAAGTGCAAAGAAACGCACCGTAATTGTTAGCGATGTAACCATTATATGGGGCAATTTGCTGCGCCTGTAAAAAATGAAGATGCGCAGCAGAAGTTTGCCCTTGACGCTGAGCGAGCCTGGCAAAGGCCAGCTGCACCCGATAATCCTTTGGCGCTGCCGCCTGCGCGCGAAGGAAATTACGGCGCGCCGCACTGTAATCGTTTACGGCAAGGTAATGCATACCCAGCTGTAAACGCAATTCTGCGGCCCCGGGTTGCGACGGTGAACTGACACAACCGCTTACAACAAAAACGGCCAGTAGCCGCGCGCCTGCTCCTTTGCGCATAAGGTTTCCTTCCTGTCATCCGTGTGGTGGGCAGCAGCCTGCCACGCCGGTAACCGATCAGAAACCCTGTTCGTCCGCCTTTCAGATCGCCTTCACAGATATGGCTTCACCGGCCATCTTCTTACGCAGGGTACGTTTGGTGCGGTCGATGACTTCACCCGCCAGCTGACCACAGGCGGCATCAATATCGTCCCCGCGGGTTTTACGCACAATGGTGGTAAAGCCATAGTCCATTAGCACCTTAGCGAAGCGGTCAATGCGGCTGTTTGAGCTGCGACCATAAGGTGCGCCCGGGAAGGGGTTCCAGGGGATCAGGTTAATTTTGCACGGTGTTTCTTTGAGCAGTGCCGCCAGCTCATGCGCATCATCGGTGCTGTCGTTCACGTGGTCCAGCAGCACATACTCAATCGTGACACGTCCCTGGTTGGCGTTGGATTTACCAATATAGCGTTTGACTGCCGCCAGGAAGGTTTCGATGTTGTACTTCTTGTTAATCGGCACGATGTCATCGCGCAGTTTATCATTGGGCGCATGCAGCGAGATAGCCAGCGCCACGTCAATCATGTCACCCAGCTTGTCGAGAGCCGGAACCACGCCCGAGGTCGACAGCGTCACACGGCGTTTTGATAAACCGAAACCGAAATCATCCAGCATGATTTCCATTGCCGGGACGACGTTATTCAGGTTGAGCAAAGGTTCGCCCATGCCCATCATCACGACGTTAGTGATAGGACGCTGGCCGGTCAGTTTGGCTGCACCGACAATTTTTGCCGCACGCCAGACCTGGCCGATAATTTCGGAGACGCGCAGATTGCGGTTAAAGCCCTGTTGCGCCGTTGAGCAGAATTTACATTCCAGTGCACAGCCCACCTGGGAGGACACGCACAACGTGGCACGGTCGCCTTCCGGGATATATACCGTTTCCACCAGTTGATCGCCCACGCGAATAGCCCACTTAATGGTGCCGTCCGTTGAACGCATCTCTTCGGCCACTTCCGGCGCGCGAATTTCGGTGAGTTCCATTAAGCGGTTACGCAGCTTTTTATTGATGTCGGTCATCTGCTCGAAATCGTCGCAGCAGTAGTGGTAAATCCACTTCATCACCTGATCGGCACGGAACGGTTTTTCACCCAGGGACACAAAGAATTCGCGCATCTGCTGACGGTTAAGATCCAGCAGGTTAATTTTTTGGCTTTTGGGCGAAACGGAAAGCGGTGAGGTGGACGCGGGCGTCACAATCTGTTCGGACATAGTGTTCTCTGGCCTCGTTGTTACACGTTATGGCGCGGTTGGGAAAAGAAAAAATTACGCCTTCACTAAGCTGGCTCAATGAAGGCGCAATATTGTACAACATCTGCTGCCCGATAACAGGTGCGAGTGACCGCGGGTCAGCAGATTTTTGTAAAGCCGTGTACGCGTCAGTAATTAACGGGTACGTGGGCAGATTTCGTTTTCGCCGAAGAAGTACGCGATTTCACGGGCTGCAGACTCTGCAGAGTCAGAACCGTGAGTAGCGTTTTCGGTGAAGCTGTCAGCATAGTCAGCACGCAGTGTACCGGCCAGTGCGTTGGCTGGGTTAGTTGCACCCATCAGGTCACGGTGACGCTGAACGGCATTTTCGCCTTCCAGTACAGAAACCACAACCGGGCCAGAGGTCATGAATTCAACCAGACCGTCGAAGAACGGCTTGCCCTGGTGCTCTGCGTAGAAACCTTCAGCCTGCTCTTTGCTCAGCTGCAGCATTTTTGCGCCAACGATTTTGAAGCCTGCGCTTTCAAAACGGTTGTAGATAGCACCGATCACGTTTTTCGCGACGGCGTTTGGCTTGATGATAGAAAAAGTACGTTCGATTGCCATGATGACCTCTGTCTTGACGTTCTGAAGAAACCGAGGGCGTACGCCCCGGCTAAGAAACGGCGCCGATTATAGGGGTTGAGTGTGACGTTGCCTATCACAGAACCCATAATTTCTTGAAAAATCTTGATCTGTGTCGATGCGGAAGGCTTTCAAATCTGATTTAGCGCAAAAAACCATCATCCCCGTGTGAAGTTAACGGTCGCAAGCTGCCCGGCTTCATCCATCACCACCAGTTGATAGTCACCAGAGCGATCAAGACGCAGCGACAGCGTGCCGCTCTGGTTTTCCGCCGTCACGGGTTCACCGTTCAAAAACCACCAGCGCTGATTACCCTGCCCGCCCTGTGCCGCAACCGGCATGACCAGGGTGGAATTACCCGGCAACGGCTGCACCCGTTGCCCGTCAATGACGCCTGTGACAATCAGCGGCGCGCTGCTGCCCTGCGTGAGTGGCGGGCACTGACTGTCGATAGCCGGTAACCGCTGACGCCGTCGCTCCTGCAACGGTAGCCAGGCTTCCAGCGGTAAGGGCCACAGTAAACGATCGTGGCTGACAGCGTGCGGACAGTCAGCCGCCACGCGGCGGCCCTGGTCATTTAGCCAGTAGCGCAACCGTAAACCGCTGAGGCTTTCCTGGCCCGATGCCAGCAAGGTGGGCGGCAACGTGTCATTCAACACCCAGCTCTGGCGGCGCTGGCGGCAGTTTTCATCGCCCACAGGCAGCGGTTGTCCGCCCGGCCAGCAGATGCTGGCCACCGTAACCGATGCGGGACGAGGATCAACGGGCACCTCCTGTCCGGCTAAACGGTTCATTAGTACGCTGTTTACCTGATTCATCACGGGAACGGCAGACGCAAAACCAAACTGCCCTGCGACGGGCGTTGCATCGGGACGGCCAACCCAGACGCCGATCAGATAGCGGGGATTCATGCCCACCGCCCAGGCATCGCGATAGCCATAGCTGGTGCCGGTTTTCCACGCCAGCGGTACAACCGCAGGCAGGTTCCCTTTGCCCGCAGGCTGCGCTTCACCCGCCAGGACACGGCGGATAATCCACGCCGCGCCGGGCGAAAACAGAGGCCGCTGCTGCAACGGTTGATCGGGCATCCAGCGCAGTTGCGCGGCGTTGCCCTGACGCACGAAAGCGCTGTACGCCGCAACGATCTCGTCCATGCGCGCGCCGGTGCCCCCCAGTATCAATGACAAATTCGGCTCGGCGCCGGGCGGAAAGCGCAGGTTAAACCCGACATTGCGCAGGCGGGCCGCGACATTTTTGGGACCCAGCGCTTCCAGCACCTGCACCGCAGGCAGATTAAGGGAACGCACCAGCGCTTCGCTGGCGCTGACCGGCCCATGAAAACCGGTATCGAAGTTACCCGGACGGTAGTCGCCAAAACGGCGCGGCACATCCTGCAGCAGCGACTCGGCATGAATCAGCCCGTCATCCAGCGCCATGCCATAAACAAAGGGTTTTAAGATCGATCCCGGTGAGCGTACGCTGGCAATCATATCGACATGCCCGAAGCGGTTGTCGTCAGCAAAGTCAACGGAACCAACATACCCACGTACGGCCATGGTGGTGTGATCGACCACCAGAATGGCCAGCGAGGTGCGCGGCGGCAGCTGATTTTTGATGTTCAGCGTCATACTTTCCAGCTCACGCTGCAGCGACGGGTCCAGCGTTGAGACGATTTTTTCGTGAGTGCTGATCGACAACAGCCGCCGGGCCAGCAAGGGTGCCATCTGCGGCATTTGCCGTGGTGGCAGCCAGACCGGTTCCTGGCGGATCTCGGCCACCTGACGCGCAGACCAGACGTGATATTGCGCCAGACGGTCCAGCACTTTATTACGTGCCGCCTCAGCCCTTTCCGGCCAGCGGTCGGGCCGCAGGCGGCTGGGTGACTGCGGCAGCACGGCCAGCAAGGCGGCTTCCCCGCGGGTTAACTGCGACGGGGCTTTGCCCAGCCAGCTCCAGCTGGCTGCGCCAATGCCTTCCAGCGTGCCGCCAAAGGGCGCGCGATTAAGATAAAGCGTCAGGATGTCACGTTTTGACAGGTGCCACTCCAGTTGTAGAGCACGCCATGTCTGAATCAGCTTGCCGCGCAGCGTCCGCGGCTGCGGGTCGATAAGCCGTGCCACCTGCATCGTTAAGGTGCTGCCACCGGAAATCACACTACGATAGCGAAGATTCTGCCAGGCGGCCCGCAGCACAGACAGCGGATTAATACCGGGGTGATACCAGAACCAGCGATCTTCATAGGTCAGCAACGCCTGGATATAGGCGGGCGAAACCTCTTCGGGCGTGACCGGATAGCGCCAGATCCCCTGACTGTCGGCAAATCGCCACAACGGCGTACCGTCCTCCGCGACCACCACTCGCGCAGGCTGGACCGCTTTAAGCGGCAGTGGTGACAGCCGGTCCAGTATCAGCAGCGCAAGCAGCAGCCCCAGAACACAAAGCGGCAGCGCCAGCAGCCACCGCTTTCTGATGTGCCTGATCACGCACGCACCCGATTACTGTACATGCAGCTGCTGCGGTGTGCTGCCAATGGCGCGCCATTCGGGCACGTACATGGATTCCACCTGCGGCGGGGGCAATTGATAGCGCCCCGGTGTGACTGCCCGCGCCAGATAAATCAGCGTGGTGGGACGATACGTATCGACGGCCAGAGCGGCAACAAAGCGGTCATCACGGAACTCAATATGCCTGATGCTGGCCTGTTGCATATCCATCATGCTCTCTTTTAAGGCATCGGCGCTGTCCCCCAGACTGGCACTGCTGTCCGCCAGGTTCTGATTTTCCAGCTCCAGACCGGCGGGCAATAAATCCACCACCAGCGCATCGCTAATGCTGCGTTTGGCTGAGATCGTCAGGCGCACCACCAGCAGCTCTCCGCTGCGCAGATTATTCAAATCGGCAGCCTGCCCATCCAGCGTAAAGTACTCGCGTTTAATCGCCATCATATGGCTGACTGGCGCAGGTGGACTCAGCGGATAGCCGACCACGTTCAGACTGGCGTACAGCGGCGTGCTGCCGACATTACGTACGTCAACGCCCTGAGTCAGTTGCTGATGATCCAGTCCTTTATTTAGCGGCGCCTCTCCGCTCGCAGGCTGATCGCTACCCGAAAGTTGCGCCTGCCAGCGTTGCCCGTTGGCGGTTTGCAGCGTCCGGGCCGCCAGGTAAAGGGCATTATTCTCCTGAGTGGAGAACCAGCGCTTGCCCGTCACCTCTTTAGACAGTGACAGCAGCAGGCTGTTTTGCAGGTCCGGCTGCAGTTGATTTTCAGCCAGCAGCGCAATCATCATGCCCTGATCGCGCACGGTACTGCCGTAGTCGCCAAACCAGCGGTTCTCAGCGCGTGGCAGCGTTGCCCCCTGCATCACCGCCAGTTGCGCACGCTGTTCATCACCCATTAACTTCAGCGCAATGCCCAACTGCATCAGCGCCAGGCCCGACTGGGCCTTGTCACGCTTTTCATACAGCGCACGTAAGGCACCCAGCGGTGCCCGCTGCTGGCGCGCCAGCACCAGTCCGGCATAAGCCTGCACGCTGAAACGTAACGCTTCGACGTGCTGGCTGCCGCCTCCGGTAATCTGCGCCGGGTCCTGAAGATAACGCAGCAGGCGCGCGTTCGCCCGGCTGACGACCTCATCAGGCAACGCATAGCCCGCCTCACTGGCGCGCAGTAAGAAATCCGTTACGTAAGGCGTTAACCAGAATTCTTCTTCGCTCTGTTTGCCCCATAAACCAAAGCTGCCGTCCGCGCGCTGCATGCCCGCCAACCGGGCAATACCGGTTTCCACCGCTGCCCGGCGAACCTCATCAGAGCTGGTTTTGATACCCATGGCGGTAAGTTGCGCCTGGCTGGTGTACAACGATGGCCACAGCCCGCTCGCCGTTTGCTCCAGACAACCGTAGGGATAGGCATAAAGCGCACTGATATAGCGCGCAATATTCAACGGTGGGCGATTACTCAGCGTCAGTTGTCCACTGAGCGTAGCCGCGTCCAGGCCGGCAAAGGCTGCCGCCGTCACCTGCCACGGCTGCTCGCCGTTGATCACCGCGTCAAAACTGAGCGTCTGGGCCGGATAAGGGGGCCTGACGCCAATCTTCCACTGCTGCTGGCTGGGCCGAACCTGCTCACCCGGCAGATTCAGGCCTGAAATCGTGACCTGAACGTCACCGTCACCAAAACCATTTTGCGCGGTGACCGGCACCTGTAGCGTTTTCCGCTCACCTTTGGCCAGCGTCACGTTTTGCGTGGCCGCGCCGGACAGCGCAATAAGCCCCCGGGCTGCGAGATCCACCTTCAGCGTTTGCGGTAAATCAGTCAGGTTGGTGATATCCAGCGCCAGCGATGCGCTGTCGCCGCTGGCCAGGAAGCGCGGCGTGGCCAGTTCACTGACCAGCGGCGCCGCCACAACCAGCTTGCGCTCTGCCGCGCCAAAGCTGTCATCGCTCCAGACCTGCGTCATCAGGCGCAGTTCACCGTTAAATGCCGGGACAGGGAGCGTGATCGAGCCCTTGCCGTTTTTATCCAGCGTAACAGCCTGTAGCTGCTGCGCCACAATGTTGACGTGGGTAACGGGTTTCTTGCCGCCGCGCGTCAGCGTGTCGTCCTCGCCGTCGCCGCCAAAGCGCAGCGCTGCCAGGCGTCCGCCGCCTTCAATCAACTGCCCAAACACATCGTACTGGTCGACGTTATAACGTTTACGGCCGAAAAAGGCCTGCCAGGGATCCGGAGTTTTGTAATCCGTCACGCTCAAAACCCCGCTGTCCACCGCCGACAGCAGCACATGCACCTTCTCCGGCAGCGGGCCGCCTTCACGACTGGCCTGCACATTGACCGTCAGGTTCTGCTCAGGGCGAACCTTTTCGGGCGCATCCAGCGTCAGGGTCAGGCGGCGCGCGTCGGTCGCCATCGGCAGATGTAGCAGTCCGACGGCACGTTTTGGCGTAGCGCCGCTGGTCTTGTCCCCTTCCCGTACGACAATGGCACTAAAATAGAGATCGTGACGCTGCCAGCTGTTGGCAATCGGCACATCCACCGTCGTCCCGCCCTGCGGAACGGTCAGCGGCTGCCACCACAGCGTGCCGCTGCTGGACTCAACCATCAGATAGCCCTTACCGGCCGTGGGCGATTCCACCTGCAGATGCACGGTTTCTCCGGGCTGATAAGCGGCTTTGTCTAAGCGGAGTTTGACCTGATCCGGGCGCAGAGAGCCCGTACCATTGGTATTATCCTGCCAGTCATAGCCCGCCTGAAAACGCACGCTGCTGACAATTTTTTCACCCGCCTGCACTTCCAGTCGGTAGCTGCCCCACTCGACCGGGAAGCTGACTTTGGTACTGCCCTCAGCGGGCACCGTAATCGATCGCTCATCTTCCTGCAGATCTTTCGCGTCGTAGCGTGACTGCCAGCCTTCACTGTCAGAGAAGCTCCAGTAGTAATCACGACGTTCGCGAATCAAGCGCACATTCAGCTTTTCTGCCGCCAGCTTTTCGCCCTGACTGTTGGCGTAAACAATGTCAAAATCGGCCAGGCTGTTTTCCGGCACGGTCGGCTCATCGCGATAACTGTCACTGCGGTAATCGTAGATCGACTTGTTGCCGAACAGAGGACGAATGCCCGGCAGCGCCTCCGCGGGCCAGATCGCCTGAGTGGCACGTCGGGTCACAGGCCGTCCACCCGTTTCCAGCAGGCTGGCCTGTAAAATCAGGTTTAGCGGCGAGTGAAGCTGGTCCCACTGATTCTCGACGGTTAGCTGGGCTTTGCCGTTCGCATCCAGTTTGATATCCACATCACCCAGGCTGCGTTTGACGCCCTCCTCAGTGATATCCCCAAACTGATAGCCAGGCAGCGCTGCCACCGCGTCCCGGGCAGGACGTAGATAGAGCTGCCCCTGCAGCGCATTCCCCGCCGCAGGCGCACCATAGAGATAACGCCCCTCAACGTTAAAGGTGATATCCGCATCGGCAGGCTGAGGTTGCTCATCGTTTTTCAGCGTCAGCGCCATGCGCTCTGGCAGGAAATCTTCGACGCGGAAATGCCACTGACGCGGCAGGTTATCACCGGTGTTCAGCCGCAGCATCCAGCCACCGGTCATGGCGGTCGTGGGCAGGCTGAATCGCTGCTGATACAACCCGTCCTGCGGTTGCCAGACAAAGGTGCGCACCACTTCACCGTCGGGCTGTACCACTTCGGCTTTAACCGGTTGGGCCGGTAACGGTTTGCCATCAGCATCACGCAGCAGCGCATTGACGATCACCGTTTCGCCGGGACGGTAGATATCGCGCGGGCCAAACACGAACAGCTGCTTGTCATAGCCCTCCGGTCCCGCCACGGGAAATTCGGCTAAATCTAATGCCGGGCGAGCCAGATCGATGAGGGAGGTTTGATCGCCCTGTATTGCCAACAGGAACTTGCCCTTGTCTTCGGCTTTCAGACGCACATGCCCGCTGCTGTCGCTGGTGCCGTTTTGCAGGACCTGCCCTTTATCGTTCAGGACTCTGACATTGACGCCTGAGAGCGGATTGCCGTTTTCCAGACTCTGGGCAAACAGCTCAAACTGGCCCGGAAAACGGTGCAGTGACAGGCCGATATCGCTCAGGGTGAAGAGCGTGGCTGGCATACTGTAATGATACGTGCCGGACTGTTTCATCACGGCCAGATAAACGCCCGGTTGCTGAAGCGGCTTGATGTCTTTTAGCGGCAGCTGCAGTTTTTCCCGCGTATTGCGTGCCGGGTTAAGCTCAAAGCGGCCGCTGTAAACCAGCTCACTGGTTTTAAGCAGCTCCTGAGATTGCCAGGTTGAGAGATTACTCCCGTTATTCCACTGGGACAGGAATTGCGCCAGGCCCGCGTTTTTAATCCTGAAAAAATCGACATCCACCTGACCGACATTCAAGGCCAGCACCGGCAGGCCCTGCGCAATACGCAATGGCAGCAAAGAACCGCGACTGGCGAAGCCCACCATCGGCTCAATGTCGCGCGTGGTGATTTTTTGGCTGTAAGCCGCGGTCAGCGTTTCACCACTGGCGGCGCGCAAGCCCGGATCGACGGTCACAGTAAAGTGCCGTGAGGGTTCAGGATGGCGAAAACGCAGCGCCTTGCGATTCCCGGACAGCTCCCAACCGCCATCCACCTTGCCGCGCTGATCGTCCGTCAGCCGGACTTTTTTGGCCACGTCCTGCTTATCATCAAGCGGCTGATTGAACGTTAACACCAGTGCGGCGGCACCATCGAGCTGGAGCTCGGAGAGGTCGATAATGCTCAGCGGCTTACTGACCTGCGCACTGGCGGCAGGCGTTTCAGCGCTGACGGAAAAAGCAGGTAACGTGGCGGCAGACAGCAGCGCGCCGCCGATCAGCATGCTGAACAGCAGCCGGTTAATGCGTTGTTTCATGGTAAATCCTTCACCGTGCCCCAGGGGAGTTGTTTTATAATGCTGCACGATTTCACATCAACCTTCGCATTTAATCAACGCTTCTCTTGAGATGGTGGGCACATTGCCCGACACTGGCATCACAGATTGCAGAGAAGAGGTTGTTATGACGACGCCACTGTTTGTGTCCGCCGACTGGTTACAAGAACATTTTAATGACGGCACGCTCCAGGTTCTGGATGCGCGTATGCTGCCGCCGGGCATGGAAGCCACGCGCGATATTCAAAAAGAATATCTGGCGGAGCATTTGCCTGGTGCGCCTTTTTTCAATATTGAAACGCTTTCCGATCACACCAGCCCTTATCCCCACATGTTACCCCGGGCCGAAAGCTTCGCGGTGGCGATGCGCGAACTGGGCATCAACAGTGATAAGCATTTGATTGTTTATGATGAAGGCAATCTGTTTTCTGCGCCCCGCGCGTGGTGGATGCTGCGCGCTTTTGGCGTGGCACAGGTCTCCATTCTGGCTGGCGGTCTGCAGGGCTGGAAAACGGCGGGTTATGCGCTGGCTGAGGGCGAGGTCAGTCTGCCGGAAGGTGAGTTTGATGCGCAGTTCGATGAAGGCCTGGTGAAACGCGTGACGGATGTCTTGCTGATTAGCCATGAAGGCGGCGCGCAAATTGTCGATGCGCGCGCGGCGAACCGTTTTAATGCTGAGGTCGATGAACCCCGTCCGGGATTGCACCGTGGGCACATTCCCAACAGCCTTAATTTGCCCTGGAATACCCTGGTCGAGCAGGGCGCACTCAAGCCGGAAGCCGAACTTCGTTCACGCTTTGCGGAAGCCGGTGTGGATATCAGCAAACCCATCGTAGCCAGCTGTGGCTCTGGCGTGACTGCGGTGGTGTTGATTCTGGCGCTGACGGCTCTGGGTGCAAGGGAAGTGACGCTGTATGACGGATCCTGGTCCGAATGGGGCAGCCGGGATGATTTGCCGATTGCGAAGTAACGGTAAACGCGCGGCCGAACAGGCCGCGCAGTGTGTCAGATGATCCGCTGACCACCTTTGAACTCACGCAGGAAACTGCCCCAGCGGCGTTCATAAAAGGGCGTAATGTGCGCGGTAAAGAAGTGACTGATTCCGCGGTCCTCTGCCGTAATCTCACACACATCAATGGGTGCATCATCCAGTAATGTATCGGTGGCTACGCTGCCGGCCGCCTGAATAATTGCCTCAATATCGCTGTCCGCTTCAATACCAATCAACAGATTAGGCACATCATCCGCCTGTTCACGAATGCTGGCAATGAAAGCGCGTTTAACCTGCTTGTATTTGCTGAACAACTGCGTCAGCGAGTCGATCATCTGCGCGGGCGGTTCCGCGATTTCTGACAGCAGCAGTGACTGACCGCCTTCCAGCACCGTTTGCTGCATCAGGGCACTGCCCTCTTCCCCTAGCAGATGACTGATTTCCGCCGCAGAAAACTCTTTGCCCGTGGGCAACTTTGGATTAAGAAACAGCGTTTCGCCACGGGTCATTTCAAACAGCGTACGTACCGGCAGCCGCACATAAGGCTGCTCATCGTTGATCGCCTCGCTCATCGCCTGTTCGGAGGTAAAAAACGGGATCACACTGCTGCCATCTTCTTTTTCCCAGTGCTGCAGGTCGACAGGCGTGCTGGCATCCAACTGCTGCTGGGTGCTTTCCCCCGGCACCCATGCATCCGCCTCCAGCAGTAGCTGAAAAAACTCAGGACGATGGGCAGGCTCCGTGGCGGCCAGCTTCAGCACCTCTTCAAGACGGTTCATCATTCACTTCTACCTTCAAAAAGCGGTGACCAGGTCACCGCGGAGATTGCATTTATTTCAGTAACAGGTTGGCGATAGTGCGCACGCCCAGGCCGGTTGCGCCTGCCGACCATTGATCGACCGCGCTCTTACGGTACGTCGCCGAGCAGTCGATATGTAACCAGCCCTGCTGATAGTGGCTGACGAAATAGGACAGGAACGCCGCCGCGCTGCTGGCACCGGCAGAATGTGCCGGGCTGGCGATGTTATTCAGATCGGCAAAGTTTGACGGCAGATGACTGCGATGGAACTCTGCCAGCGGCAAACGCCAGAACGGTTCGTTTTCACTGACCGCACTGCCCATCACCGACTGCGCCAGCACATCGTCGAAGGTAAACAAGGCGTGATAATCGTTGCCCACCGCCGTTTTCGCGGCACCGGTCAGCGTTGCCGCATCGATCAGCAGCGTCGGATTCTGCTCGCTGGCATCGATCAGACCATCTGCGAGGACCAGACGACCTTCCGCATCGGTGTTCATTACTTCTACCGACTTGCCATTGCGGTAACGAATGATGTCACCCAGCTTAAAGGCGTTGCTGCTGACCATGTTATCCGCGCAGCACAGGTAGAGTTTGACGCGCTTTTTCAGTCCGCGCGCGATGGCCATGGCCAGTGCACCGGTCACCGTCGCGGCACCGCCCATATCTGACTTCATGGAGTCCATGGTGGCACTGGTTTTGAGGCTGTAGCCACCGGTATCGAAGGTAATCCCTTTACCGACCAGGCAGGCGTAAACCGGCGCTTCGCTGTCGCCGGTGGGGTTAAAATCCAGTGCCAGGAAAACCGGCGGACGGTTTGAGCCCCGTCCTACCGTGTGCAGGCCCATATAGCCTTGCTCACGTAAATCATCGCCTTTGGTAATGCGATAGCTGACCGCTTCGCCACCTAACTCGCTCAGTAAATCTACGGCACTGTGTGCCAGCGTCTCTGGCCCTAAATCATCTGCAGGCAGGTTAATCGTATCGCGCACCCAGCCTACGATCTTACGGCGGCGATCAAATTCCGCCTGTTCATGTTCACCCAACTGCGGCCAGTCAACGCTGTTTTTGGCTTTCGGGCTGCGATAGCCCTGCCAGAAGGCCCAGCACTGCTCCAGATGCCAGCCTTCGCCCGTCAGGGCAACATGACGAATGCCCTGACCATCCAGCTTACGCGCGGCACGCTGGATGCTCATCAACGCATCGGCTTCACGCAGGTGCACGGTCATACCGTTTTCATTGCTGCTTAACAGTGCTTTTTCACCCCAGCGCGCATCGGCGGGCTGGTTGCTGAGCGTGATATTCATCGGTTGTGTACTCATTGTAGGGCTCCGTATTTGTTATTCGTTTCATCCAGCCTGTTTTAGCGACGGCTTTTCATACAGATGTTACGCCGCACACCGCAGGCGTTGCCGGTGCGCAGTGGTCAGCCTCTTCAGGCCTGATTATGACTTCATGAGTTCACGCAGGCGCGTCACGGACTTCTGCACCAGCGCAATGGCATAATCGATCTCTTCTTCAGTGGTGAACCGCCCCAGTGAGAAGCGAAGTGAACTGTGGGCCAGTTCTTCGTTCAGACCGAGTGCGCGCAGAACATAGGAAGGTTCCAGACTGGCGGAAGTACAGGCCGATCCGGACGACAGCGCAAGATCTTTCAGCGCCATGATCAACGACTCACCTTCAACATCAGCAAAACTGACGTTAAGTATGTTGGCGCAGCTGTGTTGCAAATCACCATTCACCGTTACGCCGCCTGTCTCACGGATGCCGTGCCACAGTTTGTCACGCAACAGCGACAAGCGAGCCATCTCTTCTTCACGCACCGCTTTGGCAATGCGGTAAGCCTCACCCATGCCGACAATCTGGTGCACCGGTAAGGTGCCCGATCGCATATTGCGCTCGTGACCGCCGCCGTGGATCTGCGCATCAATCTGGATACGCGGCTTACGACGGACATAGAGCGCGCCAATGCCTTTAGGACCATAAACTTTATGACCGGAAAACGACATCAGATCAACAGGCAGTTCAGCGAGATCGATAGCCAGTTTCCCGACGCTTTGCGTCGCATCGACGTGGAACAGGATGCCCCGCTCCCGGCACAGGGCGCCCAGCGCAGCGATATCCTGAATCACACCGATTTCGTTATTCACATGCATGATGGAAACCAGCACCGTGTCGTCACGTAGCGCGGCGCGCAGGTCGTCAGGCGCGATCAGGCCATTCGCTGCTGGCGTCAGCCAGGTGATCTCAAAGCCTTCACGTTCAAGTTGCAGGCAGGTATCAATGACCGCTTTATGTTCGGTTACGCTGGTGACGATGTGTTTACCACGCGACTGGTGGAAATGGGCTGCGCCTTTAATGGCGAGATTGTCGGATTCGGTGGCCCCGGAGGTGAAGACGATTTCACGTGGGTCAGCATTGACCAGCTCCGCGACCTGATTGCGCGCAACGTCCACCGCCTCTTCTGCCTGCCAGCCGAAACGGTGCGAACGGGAGGCCGGGTTACCAAACGTGCCATCCAGCGTCAGGAATTGCATCATTTTGCTGGCCACACGCGGATCGGCCGGCGTCGTGGCGGCATAATCCAGGTAAATCGGTAATTTCATTGCGCTACAGCTCCGTATAAAAAATCATACGTATTTATAGCAGATTCAGCCCCTGCCGCGTTAGCAGTAAGGGCCGGAGAAGCAGAGGATTAGGAGGCGCGGAGGTTAACGTTGATTTCCTGTGCGCGGGCGTGCTGGAAACGACGATTGTCGTTAGCATTCTGGCGGTCGGCCACATCCAGGATTTCCTGATTATTCACCAGCTCAGCCAGCGTAATGTTGTTCAGGAATTCGCTAATACGGACGCTCAGGTCACGCCACAACACATGGGTCAGACAGCGCTCGCCACCCTGACAGCCTTCTTTGCCCTGGCATTTGGTGGCGTCCACAGATTCATCAACCGCAGTGATCACTTCACCCACCGCAATCGCGCTGGCTTCTTTGCCCAGCAGATAACCGCCACCCGGACCACGAACGCTGGATACCAGATTGTGCTTACGTAACCGCGAGAACAGCTGCTCCAGATAAGAGAGCGATATACCCTGGCGTTCAGAGATGTCAGCCAGTGGAACAGGGCCCTGGTGAGAATGCAGGGCAACGTCCAGCATAGCGGTAACAGCGTAACGTCCTTTGGATGTCAGTCTCATAGCATACGACCTCAATAGCGTCCGGTTATCGGAGGATTAGCGAAGATGACGGCAAGTCTGACATTCCCGAGTAATTTGGTCAACTATTTAACCAAGTAATTTACTCAACTATTTAACCTGGCGTTTTACTCAACTATTCAGGGCCGTTTTGTTTCGGTCCTTTACGCTTCTCAAACGAGGCGAGCATCCCGCGCAGAATATTGAGTTCGTCGCGCTCAGGACGGGCACGCGTATACAGACGACGCAGCTTGCTCATTACCTGGCCGGGATTGGCTTCACGGATAAATCCGCTTTCCAGCATCATCTGTTCCATGTGCTGGTAGAAACGCTCCAGGTCGTCGACCAGCGGATAAGGTGATTCCTCGTACTGCGGTTTGGGACTGGCGTTTTCCTGCGCCTGCAACCAGGCCATGCGGACTTCATAGGCAATGATCTGCACCGCCATCGCCAGGTTAAGCGAGCTGTATTCCGGGTTCGCCTGGATGGCCACATGATAATGGCACTTTTGCAATTCATCGTTAGTCAGCCCGACACGCTCACGACCAAATACCAGGGCGACGGGGGCCTGCCGGGCCTCTTCAATACTTTTCAGGCCACATTCACGTGAATCCAGCATCGGCCACGGCAGCGAGCGGGAACGTGCACTGGTGCCGACCACCAGACTGCATCCGGCAATCGCGTCATCCAGTGAGTCGACAATTTTCGCCTCGCCAATCACGTCACTGGCCCCGGCAGCCAGCGAGATAGCCTGTGAATCCGGCTTCACTAGCGGATTGACCAAATAGAGATTAGTTAAGCCCATAGTTTTCATCGCGCGCGCGACGGAGCCCATGTTGCCGGTGTGAGAAGTTTCTACCAGTACGATACGAATATTTTGCAGCATAATTGGGATCGGTCAGAAAATGATGACGCGTACTCTAACATAAAGCAGGACATTTACCGAACACCCTGCTATACTCCGCGCCGTTTTCCCCGTTCTTTAACATCCAGCGAGAGATACCGATGCATCCAATGCTCAACATTGCCGTGCGCGCAGCGCGCAAGGCCGGAAATTTAATTGCCAAGAATTATGAAACCCCGGACGCCGTCGAAGCCAGCCAGAAAGGCAGTAACGACTTCGTAACCAATGTTGACCGCGACGCAGAACGCCTGATTATCGAAGTGATTCGTAAATCCTACCCGAAGCACACCATTATTACTGAAGAGAGTGGTGAACTTGAAGGTGAAGATCAGGACATTCAATGGGTAATCGATCCGCTGGATGGCACGACCAACTTTATCAAACGCCTGCCCCACTTCTCTGTTTCTATCGCCGTACGCATTAAAGGCCGTACTGAAGTGGCGGTGGTATATGATCCTATGCGTAATGAACTGTTCAGTGCCGTACGTGGCCAGGGCGCGCAGCTTAACGGCTACCGTCTGCGCGGCAGCATCGCTCGCGATCTGGATGGCACCATTCTGGCGACCGGTTTCCCGTTCAAGCTGAAACAGCACGCGCCGGCTTACATGAACATCATGACCAAACTGTTCACACAGTGTGCGGACTTCCGTCGTACCGGCTCTGCCGCACTGGACCTGGCCTATGTTGCCGCAGGTCGTGTGGATGGCTATTTTGAAATCGGTCTGAAACCGTGGGATTTTGCCGCGGGTGAACTGCTGGTACGTGAAGCGGGCGGACTGGTTACTGACTTCACCGGCAATCATGGTTACCTGCATTCAGGTAACATTGTGGCCGGTAATCCTCGTGTGGTTAAAGCGCTGCTGTCGTCCATGCGCGATGAACTGAGCGAAGCGCTGAAGCGCTAAAGAAAAAGGCGGCACATTCTGTGCCGCCTTTTTTAACGCCTTTCGGTTAGCGACGTTCGTTCGCCAACACCTGACGTGGCTGAGTACGACGTCCCACCATGCCCATCACGCCTGCCAGGACTGCTTCAATAATCAGGATAAAGAAGGCGTACCAGCTGGCTTTCGCTGTCGCTTTAGCCGCCTGCTCACCGGCTTCACGGGCTTTCTGCTCAGCCTGCTGTTTCAGCTCCTGATATTTCTGCATAGCCTGCTGATAGCTCTGCTCTGCCTGATTAACGATCTGCTCTGCTTCCTGATCGCTTTTGCCGGTGCGCGCTTTAATAATATTTTTCAACGCCTCACGATCGGCTGCCTGTAATGTATCAGCATGACGATCAATAACGCCTTTAAACCAGTTAGCTAAATCCGTGTCTGCGGTTTGCGGATGATTAGCGGTGTTATTTGCCTGGTTCTCTGCATTCTGCGCTTCATTATTCGCATCCTGCTTCAGTTTTTCAGGTTGTAATTCAGGCTTGCCTGTTTGACGCAGCGTCGTTTCCAGCTCACGCTGCATGTCATTTAAATTAATATTGTTTTCCTGCAGCTTGTCTTTTGCCATTTGGGTAACAGATGGCGCAGCGGCTGAAATACCCTGACCGACAGCCTGGAAGCCCGTGCCCAGAATGTTCATCGCACCGCCTAATACGCTACTGGCAAGACTGATGGCTAAATAAATCGTTATCACCGTGCTGATGCCAAACATCAGTAACCCATGCAGCGCGCCTTCGCGCTGTGCCAGACGTCCGGCAACATAGGCGCCCGCGACGATGGCGAGAAGCATTTCAATCGCCGTCCACACCAGCGCACCGGTGCCCAGATGTTTAAACGGATTGCCTTCCTGCAGGGGATCAATAGTCGTCGCGCCGATAGCTGTTCCCAGCAGAGTTAATAATATGTGAATTATCAGTGCGCAAATAACACCGGCAAAAACGGCACTCCATGAAATACGTTTTAGGGGCAAACCCGCTGTTCCAGTTACCAGCGGATCGGTGTAGCCATTATTAATACGGGTATCAGCCATGAGATATTTTCCTCGCAAAGCACGGAATCGTTCCGTTTTTATTCATCCCATTATTGGGAGGTGATTTAACTATTAACAGCGTAGACAGTGAAAACAAATTTCACCACTAAACAGTCAGCAGAAAAATAAAAAATAGTGAGGAATATATTGCAGAATGAGCAGCGAAAAACGCTTTTCGCTGCTATAGAAATCAGAAAGGCCGGATGCCGCCCGCCAACCCCGGCTGAGCAGATTGCCATAACGCACAGCCCGCAACGATTAACATGACGCTTCCCAGCAAAGCCAACAGAGGCAACAGACTGCGTGCGCGATCGCTTATGTGGCTGTTTGCACTCAGCCGTTGCGCCAGCGAACGCGATCGCTGCACCAGCAGACCAATCGCCGAAATGGTCAGGGCCGTTCCCATCGCCATCACCGCCGCCGAGAGGACGCCCCAGAGGTAAACGCCAATCACCTTAGCAAACAGCAGCATCATGATGGCTCCTGAACAGGGCCGCAGCCCCATCGACAGAACCACCAGTAACTGGGTTTTCACGTTAACGGCACCGGCTACCTGCTGTGCACTGGGCAGATGAGCATGACCGCAGCCGCACTGATCATCATGATGATGGTGTGGATGCAGAGCACGAATGTTCATCACCGGTTTCGGTCGGAACAGTCGCCACAGAGAGTTGACCGCCCGATAACCTGTCCAGATTCCCAGGGCAATCACCAGAAGATAACTGCCCTTCTCCAGCCAGAAACTGCTCAGATGCAACTGGCGTGATGAGGTGTGCAATACCACCAGCATCAGGGTTACCAGAACAATCGCGACTGAACCCTGTAACAGCGATGCCAGCAGCGTCAGCTTCATGCTGGTTTTCAGTTTTGCCGGATGAGTGGCCAGGAAAGAGGTGATAACAACCTTACCGTGCCCAGGTCCTAACGCATGCAGGATGCCGTACACCAGACTAAACGCCAGTAATGACAGGCCAGCCCGGTGCGGATGTTCGGCGACCTGTTGCAGGAGCTGCGTCATCTCGCGATTGATAATTTTTTGCCAGAGCACACTTTGCAGCAGAATTTGCGGCCAGTACAGCCAGATCGCGCTGACCGCCGTCACCAGCCCGACCATGAATACTGCCAGTGGCCACAGCCGTTTTTTGGGCCGCGCTATGGTCGTCAGTGACATGTCAGAATCACCGTTTGCGCGAACTGCCTGCCCAGATCCATCTCTTCGGGTGGCGCATCGGCCTTGTCGAGCGATAAGGCATACTGCTTCAACGAGTCATTCGGCTTTGGCGTATGCAAGGTGAAGGCGCAGCGTGACTGCAACGCTGGCGGCACGGTTAAGGCGTCAGGCTTGTCATAGAACATGTCGACGAAATACGTGGGATCGAAGGTGAGAATCTCAAAGCGCTGACCGGTTAATGTGGGTGGCTCGGCCAGCGGCAACACAAACTCCAGCACCGCTTTGTTGCCACTGCGTGACAGATTGTATTCTTTTGGTAGATTCAAGAACTTCACCCGCTGCTTGTTATGCCAGATTTCAGAAAAATAATGTTGTCCCAGCACATTCGCCATCACGCCGGCTGCCAGTTTTTTCCAGACCACGGTGCCCGGTTTCGCATCGCTCGCGTCGTAAAGAAGATCGGCGGAGGTAATTTCATCCATGGTCCAGATCATTTTCAGGCCCGTAAACCGATCGCCGTCAGCAACCAGTTCCGTTTTCATATCAATAAAGCTGTGAGGATGTGCCAGTGCTGACGAACTTATCAGGGTTAGCAGTGCGAAAAACATGCGTTTCATAATGTTATAAAGTAACGTTCCTGATAAAAAGGTTTCATAAGTAACAAAATTTTGTGACCCGCCTTAAACCTCTGAACAAAAAACCGGGTAAACCCTTCACCGGTCAGGGCAGTTGACTATTCTTAGCTAAAAATAGCCAGCGGGAATATTGATTGATGAGTTCTGCTACATCTTCAGCACCACTCTTCACCGTTTCTCAGCGTCGCTGCCACCTGTTGTTATTGCTGTTTCTGCCCACTCCCGTGCTGACGCTCACGCGGTTAAGCCTGCTTAACGACGTGGATGCTGCCACCGCCAGGCAAGATATTGCCGCCGTGGGTGATGAGATACAGCGCTATCATCAACTGGAACTTCACCAAATGGTGGATGGCAGCTTGCGCATTCATGGTACAGAGCTGGACAGACGAATTTGTCTTATACATAACCTGCGGCGCAGTTTGCGTCTGTCGCAGACGTTTGTCTGTGAGCATTTTGCGACACCGCTTCGCCAGCGCCTTAAGCAAATGAAAATTGAGAAGGCGCTCTACGATGAAACCAATCTACAGGCACTCATCCAGCACTGCAGCCTGTGCCTTGATCGCCCTTTCAGTACACGCGATCAACTCTTTTTACAAATATTTATGAAATACGGCCTGTGCCAGCGCCAGCCTGCCCTCTTTACTGCACAACAGCAGGCCTGGCTGGCGATGAAGGCGGAGCGCCGCGCGGCCACTGATGTCATTCGTCACTGGAAAAAACGGTGCCATCTCGCACCGGATGCGAGTGAAACCGACTTCTGGACATTACTGTTCAGCCTCATCCACGCGCCGCATCCGGACGGCATCCGTCACGCCAGTGAACAGCGGCTCATGCGCGCCACGCATCAACTGATTGATGACTTCGAGGCTTCGTCAGGCACCCCTTTTCCTGAACGTGCCGAACTCCAGCAGCAACTGTATACGCACCTGGCGCAGGCGCTGGATCGCACTTACTTTACTATTGGCATTGATGACAGTGTGGCACAAGACGTAACCAGGCTTTATCCGCGCCTGCTGCGAACCACTCAGCAGGCGCTGGTGGCGTTTGAGCAGGAATACGCGATTTGTTTTAAACCGGAAGAAGTCAGTCTGATAACCATTATTTTTGGTGCCTGGCTGATGCAGAGCAGCGCCCTTCAGGAAAAACAGGTGCTGCTCCTGACCGGTGACGATCCGGCGCTGGAACAGGACGTTGAGCAGCAGATCCGGGAAATCACCTTATTACCCGTTAATATCACCTATCAGCATGTGGATGACTTTCAGCGCGACGGCGCGCCGCGCGAAGTTGATTTGATTATCTCGCCTTATGTCACCTCCCTGCCGCTGTTTTCGCCCCCGCTGATCCATGCAGAATTGCCGTTGACCGAATATCATCAGCAACGCATTCGTTATTTGCTGGAGTCCTGACGCGGGCGCAGAAACAGCGCAGGCAGCGCCACCAGCGCCATCACCCAAAACAGCTGTCCATGAAGATGGGTAAACAGCACGCCACAAATCATCGTCATCACGGCGATACCGCCGCCCATCGCCAGCGCCGAATAGAGCGACTGCAACCGAATCACCTCCGCACCCTGCCGTGAAGCAATGAAACGCATGGCTGCCAGATGGCAGACCGTAAACGTACCGCAGTGGAGAATTTGCGCCACAATCAACACCGGCAGTGCCGTGCTGGCCCCCAGCAGGCTCCAGCGAATTAACGCGCAAACGCCGGACAGCAGCAGTAAATCGCGCGCCTGCCAGCGGTGAAACAGACGGTGACTCAGCGCAAAGATCACAATTTCTGCCACCACGCCAAGCGACCACAGATAACCGATGCGCGAGGCGGAATAGCCACTTTCCTGCCACCAGATCGCGCTGAAGCCGTAATAGGCCGCATGCGCTCCCTGCAGCAGGGTGACGCACACCATGAAACGCCAGACCGCGTTTTCCCGTATCAGATCGCGCCAGGCCTGCCAGCCACCGCTGACGTTGCTCTTGCGTTCGCTGCCCTGAGGGTGTGTTTGCGGCGTCAGCAACATACCCGCCAGCATACTTATGACGCCCGCTGACAGTAGCATTAAAATCGCCTGGGATGAAAAAGCCGTCACCAGCATACCGGTCAACGACGAACTGATGACGAAGGCCAGAGAACCCCAGAGGCGCACCGGCCCGTAGGCCAGACCAATTTGTTGCGTCCAGGTCGCCGCCAGCGCATCACTTAAAGGCACCAGCGGGGAGAAAAACAGATTAAAGCCGGTCATCACTAACAGCAGCCACAACCACTGTTGTCCAGTCCAGTATCCCACGGCAAAAAGACAGGTCAGCAGCGCCAGCAGCCGCAACGCCGTAATCAGTTGAGAAGGATGTTTAACCTGCGAGGCGATGAACAAACTGCCTACAAAACGCGCCACCATGCCGCAGCCAAGCAGCAGGCCAATTTGTTCGGGGTTCAGTCCCACGCCTTTTAGCCAGACGCCCCAGAAAGGCAGGTAAATACCGTAACAAAAAAAGTAGGTGAAATAGCTTAATCCAAGCCATCTGGCGGAGCCGATTGCCATGTTCCCTCCAGCAATAGTGTGACCGGTCGTGTTAAGAGGTCGATACTTTGTCAGAGCCACGTGAGACGGGCAATAAAAAAGGATGGCCGGGGCCATCCTTTTTCCACCGTTGACTCACCTGACGGGATCAGGCGTAAACCGGCAGGCGCGCACAGATATCCAGCACTTTTTGCTTCGTGCGTTCAATCGTGGCTTCGTCGTTCACATCGTCCAGCACGTCAGCAATCCAGCCGGCCAGTTCACGCACGTCCGCTTCTTTAAAGCCACGACGTGTGACCGCTGGGGTACCGATACGTACACCGGAGGTGACAAACGGGCTTTTCGGATCGTTCGGCACGCTGTTTTTGTTCACGGTGATATTGGCACGGCCCAGTGCCGCATCCGCTTCTTTACCGGTCAGGTTTTTGCTCACCAGATCAATCAGGAACAGGTGGTTGTAAGTGCCGCCTGACACGATGTTATAACCGCGTTCCAGTAAGACCTCGACCATCGCTTTCGCGTTTTTTGCCACCTGCTGCTGGTAGGTTTTGAACTCGGGTTCCATCGCTTCTTTGAACGCCACGGCTTTACCCGCAATGACGTGCATCAGCGGGCCGCCCTGGCCGCCAGGGAAAACCGCAGAGTTAAGCTTTTTGTACAGTTCTTCGTCGCCACCTTTCGCCAGAATGATGCCGCCACGCGGACCGGCCAGCGTTTTGTGGGTTGTAGAAGTCACAACGTGCGCGTGCGGTAAAGGGTTCGGGTAAACGTCAGCCGCAATCAGACCCGCAACGTGCGCCATATCCACAAACAACCAGGCACCAACGCTGTCTGCGATTTCGCGCATTTTGGCCCAGTCGCAAATACCCGAATACGCAGAGAAACCGCCAATGATCATCTTAGGCTGGTGCGTTTTTGCCAGCTCAGCCAGTTCGTTGTAGTCAATTTTACCGGTTTCATCGATACCGTAAGGCACGACATTGTAGAGTTTGCCCGACAGGTTAACAGGCGAACCGTGCGTCAGATGACCACCGTGCGCGAGGTTCATACCCAGAATGGTATCGCCTGGCTGCAGCAGGGCGGTAAACACAGCAAAGTTAGCCTGTGAACCTGAGTGCGGCTGTACGTTGGCATAATCTGCACCAAACAGCGCTTTCGCACGATCGATAGCCAGCTGCTCAACAATATCTACATACTCGCAGCCGCCGTAATAACGTTTGCCAGGATAGCCTTCAGCATATTTGTTGGTGAGCTGTGAACCTTGCGCCTGCATTACACGCGGGCTGGTGTAGTTTTCAGAAGCAATCAGTTCAATGTGCTCTTCCTGACGCACTTTCTCTTGCTCCATCGCCTGCCACAACTCGGCATCATAATCGGCAATGTTCATTTCACGCTTTAACATCCGCATCTCCTGACTGGCTATCTTTAAATCGGCAAATTACGCCTCCAAAGGGCGAAGGCAGACAGTGTAAACCCTTTTACCAGGGGACGGTAGGGCCAATCCCCTCTTTTTACGCAAACGTTTGGCTTCGCATTGGCGATGTGTTTTTGGCTCGCTTTGCAAGCGGTTTTCCGCTGTTTTTCCCCGCACCCTGTAACGGAAATTTTCCATTTCTCCGTCTGAAAATTTGCCGCTCAGTCTTCCTGTAAACCACAACGCTATTTACAGAACAAAACGCCCGGCCATAAGATGCATTTAAAATGCAACTTTAAGTGAGGTATTCCCATGCTTGATGCCAAGACGATTCACATTGTGAAATCCACCCTTCCCGCGATTGCCGCATGCGGCCCCGATCTGACGGCCCATTTTTACAGTCAGATGCTCTCTCATCATCCAGAGTTAAAGCATGTCTTTAACAGGGCCAACCAGCGCAATGGCGCACAGCGTGAAGCGCTGTTTAATGCGATTTGCGCCTACGGGGCCAATCTGGACAATCTGACGGCGCTACGGCCAGCCGTCGAAAAAATTGCCCAAAAGCACGCCAGCCTGACTATCCAGCCTGAGCAATATAAAATTGTGGGTGAGTATTTACTCGCCTCTATCGACGCCATGCTGAATCCTGGCGAAGCGGTGCTCGCCGCCTGGAGACGCGCCTACACAGTGCTGGCCGATATCTTTATCCAGCGTGAAGAAGCCCTTTATCAGGCATCGGCACACCAGCAAGGCAGCTGGCGCGGCACGAGAGCCTTCTTCATCAGCGCGATTGAGCAACAAAGTGACGTGATCAAAAGCGTTACCCTCGCTCCTGTTGATGGTAAACCCATTGCGTCCTTCAGGCCGGGGCAGTATGTGGCACTGCATCTGCAGCCAGCGGGCTTCCGTTATCAGCAAATTCGTCAGTACTCACTCACCACCGTCAGCAATGCGCAGACCTACCGAATTGCGGTAAAACAGGAAGCCGGGGGAAGAGTCTCAGGCTGGCTGCATCAACAGGCCAAAGCAGGCGATGAGATTCAGCTGACGCCTCCACACGGAGATTTTTTTCTCCAGGCAAGTCCGACGACGCCGGTCACGTTGATTTCAGCGGGCGTAGGGCAAACGCCTATGCTGGCCATGCTGCATGCGCTGGCTGCCCGGCAGCACCCGGCAGCGGTCAACTGGTTACATGCCGCTGAAAACGGCCAGCAGCATGCCTTTGCAGATGAAGTGCGCGCGGCCGGTGCCCTGTTGCCTGATTTTGCCCAACATATCTGGTATCGCGAGCCAAATCAGGGTGATGCAGGTCGTTATGATGCGCAAGGCCTTATGGATCTGGCGAGCGTTTCACCACGTCTGCAGGAGGTGAATACCCACTTCTATCTTTGTGGGCCGCTGGGCTTTATGCAGTTCGTCGTTCAGCAGCTGCTGGCGGTCGGCGTGACGGCGGACAGGATTCACTATGAGGTGTTTGGTCCGCATAAAGTGATGTAATAATAAAAAAGCCCGCGACAGGCGGGCTTTCGACAAGGACACGATTAAATCGCTTCCTCGTCTTCTTCACCGGTACGGATACGCACTACGCGAGCGACATCGAAAACAAAGATCTTGCCGTCGCCAATTTTGCCGGTTTGCGCGGTGCGCATGATGGTTTCGACGCAGGTGTCCACGATATCATCGCCTACCACCATTTCAATTTTTACCTTCGGCAGAAAGTCCACCATATACTCTGCCCCACGGTAGAGTTCCGTGTGCCCTTTCTGACGGCCAAAGCCTTTCACTTCGCTTACGGTCATCCCGGTGATGCCGACTTCAGCAAGCGCTTCGCGCACATCATCAAGTTTGAATGGTTTAATTATTGCATCGATCTTTTTCATGTCAGACCCTTTCCTCGCGCCCTCCGTGGTCAGAGGGATTTTTTAAGTATAAATGTCGCTGGCCATGCTGCAGGCTGGTGCGGCAGAAAATTACTCTTTAAAGTCACTGGCGTCCAGTTCGTGACGTGACAGCAGCTTATAGAATTCAGTACGGTTACGTCCAGCCAGACGCGCCGCGTTGGTCACATTTCCTTTGGTCATCTGCAACAGCTTGCGCAGGTAATTGAGTTCAAACTGATTACGCGCCTCGACAAAGGTTGGTAATGCGCTGTTTTCGCCGCTCAGTGCCTGCTCTACCAGCGCATCGCTGATCACCGGCGAGGAACTGAGCGCCACGCACTGTTCAATCACATTCACTAACTGACGCACGTTACCAGGCCAGCTGGCGGAGATCAGGCGCTTCATCGCATCCACCGAAAAACTGCGCACCTGCGGTTTGTGACGGTCCGCGGCCTGGCGTAGCAGATGATTAGCCAGCAGCGGAATATCCTCGGTACGTTGATGCAGCGCCGGTATTTTCAGGTTAACGACGTTCAGGCGATAAAAGAGATCTTCACGGAATTCGTTTTTCTCCATCGCTTTCGGTAAATCCCGGTGCGTGGCGGAGATAATCCGCACATTGATATCAATATCGTTGTTGCTGCCAAGCGGCCGGACTTTACGCTCCTGTATGACCCGCAGCAGCTTCACCTGCAGCGCGGGCGGCATATCGCCGATTTCGTCCAGAAACAGCGTCCCGCCTTCGGCCGCTTTAAACAGGCCGTCGCGCGCGCTGACCGCACCGGTAAAGGCACCTTTCGCGTGACCAAATAACTCCGATTCCAGCAACTGCTCGGGCAAGGCACCACAGTTGATCGCGATGAACGGCTTGTCGGCGCGCGGACTGGCCGCATGGATAGCCTGCGCCAGCACCTCTTTACCCGTCCCGCTTTGCCCGTTGATCAGCACGCTGACATCCGACTGGGCAACCATGTGCGCCTGTTCAAGTAAGCGCAGCATCTGAGGATTGCGTGTTACGATGGCTTCCCGCCAGCGGTCGTCGCTGACCGGGACGCGCTGCGCGAGTGCTTCATCGATTGCCTTATAAAGCGCATCGCGATCGACCGGTTTGGTTAAAAAGCTAAATACGCCCTGCTGGGTTGCCGCGACGGCCTCTGGAATCGAACCGTGTGCGGTTAAAATGATGACCGGCAAGCCCATATGGCGTTTCTGGATTTCGCCAAAAAGCGCCAGGCCGTCCATCTCATCCATGCGCAAATCGCTTATCACCAGATCGATTTTCTCTTTCTGCAACAGCCGAAGCGCGTCAGGCCCACTGGCTGCGGTGGTCACCTGATAGCCTTCGCTGCTCAGCCGCATCCCTAACAGTTTCAGCAGGCTGGGATCATCATCCACCAGCAGCAGATGTGCCGCATGTTTTATCATTACTGCTCTTCCTCTTGTGGCAACGCCGTTCCATGACTGCCTTCTGGCATCTCTGAGGTTTTGCGCGACGAAAGCTGGCGTTCGATATCGGTTAACCGCTCCAGCTTGCTTTGCGTATCGCTTAACTGCTGCCGTAATTTTATCTGCTGCTGACGCAGCGCATCCGTCTGCGCATCGCTGCTCTGCTGCAGATGGACGTACCGCGAACGTAGCGCACTTAAATCCAGCTGTGCCGCCTGGTTACTGCGCCAGAGCTGGATGAGTGCCCGCAGGTTTTGCGGGAACTGCTCACTGTAGCTGTCCAGCTCGGTGATATAGTCGCGCCGTTCCAGTGGCGTTACGTTGCCATTTGCCATGAGTACGCCCTGTTTAAAGGCTCGCGACCAGCTGTCTACTGGCCAGCGGTGCGCCTCGGCGCGGGCTTCCGCGGGCGAAAGTCGTTCGGCGCAGTCAATACTGCGCATCCAGTAAAGGGGATTGGCAAGCGCGGCAGTGTTTTCAATATGCCAGATATCGCTACAGCGGGTTGTCAGATAATCCACCAGGCGCGTTTCAGGCACCGCGACAGAGTTTGGTGCGGGCTGGGATGCCGAGGTCGCCGGTGAGGAGGCACAGCCGCTGAGCATCAGGGTGCTCAGTGCGCTTATAAGAATCGCGGCAAAAAATTTCATACTTCAGACTTTCCCGGCGGTGGTATTCAGTTCAATGCGAAAACAAACATCCGCGTCATCGCGGCTGACCAGTTGCAGGTTGCCGTGCATACGGCGCAGACAATCCTTTGCGATACTTAACCCCAGCCCACTGCCTTTAACCGGCCCTTTGCGCTGATGGCTGCCCTGAAAAAAGGGCTCAAAGATCATTGCCTGCTCATGCTCGGGAATGGGCGTACCGCTGTTAGCGACCTCAATGATGACTGTATCGCCCTGCTGCTGGCTACGAAGCCAGATGTTACCGGATTCATTGCCATAGTTCACGGCGTTAGAGTAGAGGTTATCAATTACGCTCATTAATAGCATAGGCTCAGCCAGGCAATCTGTGGCCTTCAGATCGATCTCAACATGCATCTGTTTGTTACGCGCCGAAAGGGCGTGGGCATTCACAACGTCATGCACGATATCGTCCAGTTTGATCGCCTCAAGCGTGATTGGCCCATCAGCGAGCCTGCGGTTGTAGTCGAGCAATTGTTCAATCAGGTGCTGCAAATGACGGCTGCTGGTATCGAGTATGGAGACGATTTCTTTCTGCTCCGGATTTAGCACGCCCGCGACTTCATCCGCCAGAAGCGCCGTGCCTTCACGCAAACTGGCCAGCGGGGTTTTCAGTTCGTGTGAAAGGTGGCGTAAAAATTCGTGTCGCTGAGATTCAAGCCAGTGCAGCCGCTCGCTCAGCCAGACAATACGTTGTCCCAGCGAACGCAATTCCCGTGGCCCCCGAAACACCATGCTGCTGCCCAGTTCCCGCCCTTCGCCAAGGCGGTTAATCATCCGTTCGACACTTTTGACCGGACCGATGATCATGCGGGTAAACAGCAGCGTGAGTGTCAGGCTGATAATGAACAGAATCAGCGCCTGCCAGCCAAAGAACTGACCGCGATCGGCGATTTCGCGCTGAAGCTGTAAGCCGCGGGCGAATACCACCTCCCGCGTGTCGTGCACCAGTTGTGCGTTGGTTGCGGAAAAACGGTCAAGCGCCTGCGCAGCACTGCCCATCGGATTACCGTTCTGGCACTGCAGGGTTTCCAACAGCGGCAGCGTGTCCCGTAGCGTCTTAAAAGCCGGTAAATCGGGCAGATTATCAGCATGGGAGCTGAGCATCTGGCTGTAACGAATCCGCTGCGTCTGATACAGCTTCGCCAGCGAGGCATCACCCAGTACGCAATACTGACGATAGCTGCGCTCCAGCTCAATGGCGGTTCGTGCCATGGCTTCGCTGCGCCGGACATCGGTAAAGGTGTTGCGGTTAGTGTCCGCCGCCTGATTGCTGAGTGCGGAGAGGCTTTCCCATGCCTGCCAGGCCAGTACCAGTAAGGGCAGGAGCACCAGCAAAAAGGCCATCAGCACCAGCTGACGCAGAGATTGGGGGAAAAAACGCCATTTTTTCACGCGACGGCTTCCATAAAGATACGCTTACCGGATGCTAGCGGAGTCGGCCCGGAGAAGGAAGAGGCAGAAAAGAAAACGGCAGACCATCTGGCCTGCCGCAGACGCGCCGCCTTAGCCACGCGTGAGAATGGGTGGAGCCTAACTCAACGTTACGTCCGATGCTTGATAACGATGCAATGCATACGATTATCGGTGTGGTGGACGGCAGGCTCCGTTTGGTGCGTCATTCGGGCTTTATGAGCTCTGACCGCAGCGCGGTGGCATTCATAAACAAGTGAATGAGCAGCGCGATAATTATAGCAAAGATCATGCCAACAATAAAAGCCCCTTTCTGTTCAGGCTCTTGCAGGTAAGCGAGCAGTGAAAGCGGCCCGTTCAGACCATCCGGTCTGGCAAATGTGTCGCCAAATGCCAACACATTTTCATCGTACCTCTGCCGTATAATAAAATCATAGAGATAGATGTCACCAATCAGCGACATCAAAAGGTGACGGCTGTCTCCTTTTGCCAACATCTCGTGCCCATAAAAAAAGGGAGGCACCTGGCCTCCCCATTTTTTTACGGCAATTAACCCAGTTGTTTGCGCGCGTTACGGAAAATGCGCATCCATGGGCTGTCTTCCCCCCACTCCGCCGGATGCCAGGAGTTGCTGACCGTACGGAAAACACGCTCAGGATGCGGCATCATAATGGTGACGCGCCCGCTTTCGTTGGTCACGGCAGTGATGCCATTTGGCGAACCGTTCGGGTTGGCCGGATAGGTTTCCGTCACCTTACCGCTATTGTCCACAAAGCGCAGCGCCACCAGCCCTTTGGATTCCAGCGCCGCCAGGTGAGTACCATCGCGCACTTCTACAAAACCTTCTCCGTGTGATACCGCAACAGGCATCCGCGAACCCGCCATGCCATCCAGCAGTAATGACGGGCTGGCGGCCACTTCAACCAGGCTGAAGCGCGCTTCAAAGCGCTCAGACTGATTACGCACGAAGCGCGGCCACAGTTCGCTGCCAGGAATCAGCTCGCGCAGGTTGGACATCATCTGGCAACCGTTGCAAACACCCAGCGCCAGCGTTTGCGGACGATGGAAGAAGGCTTCGAACTGATCGCGCACACGCGGGTTGAACAGGATAGATTTCGCCCAGCCCTCACCGGCTCCCAGTACGTCACCGTAAGAGAAGCCACCACAGGCCACTAACGCCTGGAAACGTTCCAGATCGATGCGTCCTGCCAGCAGATCGCTCATATGAACGTCCACGGCGGTAAAGCCTGCGCGGTCAAAGGCTGCGGCCATTTCCACATGAGAGTTAACACCCTGCTCACGCAGCACGGCCACGCGCGGACGGGCACCTGTCGCAATCATCGGCGCGGCAACGTCCTCTTCCGGCCTGAAGGTCAGGCTGACGTTAAGACCCGGATCGTTGTCGTCCTGTTTTGCCTGATGTTCCTGATCAGCACAGGCAGGGTTATCACGCAGACGCTGCATCTGCCAGGTGGTTTCCGCCCACCAGGTACGCAGCGTGGTGCGACTTTCGCTGTACACAGCACTGTCGCCTGAACGAATCACGAAGCGATCGCCCGGCTGTGCGCTGCCCAGCACATGACTGCACTGCGCCAGTCCATGTTGAGCCAGAATCTGCTCGACACCTTCACGATCGGCGGCCTTGATCTGAATGACTGCGCCCAGTTCCTCAGTAAACAGCGCCGCCAGCGCATCACTGCCCAGCGCCGCGATATCAACATCTACACCGCAGTGACCGGTAAAGGCCATTTCTGCCAGCGTGACCAGCAGGCCCCCATCGGAACGGTCATGGTAGGCCAATAGTTTCTGTTGGCTGACCAGCGCCTGCATCGCATTAAAGAAGCCTGCCAGTTGCTGTGCATCACGTACATCGGCAGGCTTGTCGCCCAGTTGACGATACACCTGCGCCAGCGCGGTTGCGCCCAGGGTATTGGCACCGTTACCCAGATCGATCAGCAGAAGCAGGTTGTCCTGATCCGCCATCAGTTGAGGCGTCACGTTGCGACGAACATCTTCGACACGAGCAAAGGCGGTAATCACCAGCGACAGCGGCGACGTCATTTCGCATTGTTCAGTGCCTTCCTGCCAGCGGGTTTTCATCGACATGGAGTCTTTACCCACCGGGATAGTAATGCCCAGTGCCGGACACAGCTCCTCACCGACAGCTTTCACGGCGTCATACAGGCCCGCATCTTCGCCCGGATGACCCGCGGCTGACATCCAGTTTGCCGAGAGTTTCACTCGCTTCAATGACCCCACGGGCGTGGCGGCCAGGTTTGTCAGCGCTTCACCAACCGCCAGCCGTGCTGAGGCGGCAAAGTCGAGCAGCGCCACCGGCGCGCGTTCGCCCAGAGCGAACGCTTCACCATGATAGCTGTCGAGGCTGGCGGTCGTGACCGCACAGTTGGCTACCGGGATCTGCCAGGGTCCTACCATCTGATCCCGTGCCACCATGCCGGTCACACTGCGATCGCCGATGGTGATCAGAAAGGTTTTTTCCGCCACGGTCGGTAAGTGCAGAACGCGATTCACCGCCTCCGTTAAGACGATGCCATCACGGTGTAACGGTGTGCCCTGCGCCTGCTGTTTGACGACATCGCGCGTCATTTTCGGGGTTTTCCCCAACAGCACATCCAGCGGCATATCAATTGGGCTGTTATCAAAGTGGCTGTCGTTGAGCGTCAGATGCTGCTCTTCTGTGGCTTCACCGATAACCGCAAAAGGCGCGCGCTCACGCTCGCAAATCGCCGCAAATTCAGCCAGCTTTTCGGGTGCCACCGCCATGACGTAACGCTCTTGCGATTCATTACACCAGACTTCCAGCGGGCTCATCCCTGGCTCATCGCTGAGGATATCACGCAGGTTGAAACGTCCACCGCGCCCGCCATCGCTGACCAGCTCAGGCATGGCGTTCGACAGCCCGCCCGCACCGACATCGTGGATAAACAGAATCGGGTTGTCGTCGCCTAACTGCCAGCAGCGGTCAATCACTTCCTGGCAACGCCGTTCCATTTCCGGGTTATCACGCTGTACGGAGGCAAAGTCGAGATCAGCGTCAGACTGGCCCGATGCCATAGATGAGGCCGCCCCGCCGCCCAGACCGATATTCATTGCCGGGCCGCCCAGTACGATCAGCTTTGCCCCGACAGTAATCTCGCCTTTCTGGACGTGATCGGCACGGATGTTCCCGATGCCACCCGCCAGCATAATCGGCTTGTGGTAACCGCGCAGTTCGGTGCCGTTGTGGCTGTTGACCTGTTCTTCATAGGTACGGAAATAGCCATTCAATGCAGGACGGCCAAACTCGTTGTTAAACGCCGCGCCGCCCAGAGGGCCTTCAGTCATAATGTCCAGTGCGCTGACGATGCGCGCGGGCTTGCCAAAATCCTCTTCCCACGGCTGCTCAAAGCCCGGAATACGCAGGTTCGACACCGAGAAGCCGACCAGACCGGCTTTCGGCTTCGCGCCCCGTCCGGTCGCCCCTTCGTCACGAATTTCGCCGCCGGAGCCGGTTGCCGCGCCAGGCCACGGCGAAATCGCCGTAGGATGGTTATGCGTTTCGACCTTCATCAGAATATGCGCCGCCTCCTGGTGGTAGCCATATTCCCCGTTTTCGGCATCCGCAAAGAAGCGTCCTACTTCAGAGCCTTCCATCACCGCCGCATTGTCTTTATAAGCCGACAGGACATAATCCGGCGTTTGCTCAAAGGTGTTCTTAATCATTTTAAACAGCGATTTTGGCTGTTTTTCGCCGTCAATAATCCAGTCGGCGTTAAAAATCTTGTGACGACAGTGCTCGGAGTTCGCCTGAGCAAACATATAGAGTTCGATGTCGTTAGGGTTACGGCCCAGCTTCGTAAAGGCTGCCAGAAGGTAGTCAATTTCGTCGTCTGCCAGCGCCAGGCCCAGCGATGTATTGGCATGAACCAATGCCTGACGGCCTTCACCCAACACATCAACGCTTTTGACCGGCTGAGGTTCGTGGTGGGCAAACAGTTGTTCGGCCTGATGGAGGTCGCTGTACACCGTTTCCATCATGCGGTCATGCAGCAGCGCTGACAGCGTTTGCCACTGGGTTTCCGTCAACTGGGGTGCCTGAACATAAAACGCCAGACCGCGCTCCAGTCGACGGACCTGTGACAGATCGCAGTTATGCGCAATATCTGTCGCTTTTGAAGACCATGGCGAAATGGTGCCTGGACGTGGCGTGACCAGCAGCAAACGCCCTTGTGGCGCATGTTCAGCGAGAGAAGGACCGTACTTGAGCAGGCGCTGCAGACGGGATTTTTCATCCTCACTCAACGGCGCGCTGACATCGGCAAAATGGACGTACTCAGCGTAAATATCACTCACCGGCAGATGAGCGTCCTGAAAGCGGGCCAGCAGTTTGTTTACACGAAATGCCGACAGGGCGGGCGAACCACGCAGAATTTCCATCATAAGATCTCTCGTCTTTGAAACGCCGGGTGCGACGCTTCATTGGGCGCAACAGGGGGAAAACGGGGCGTATTATAGAGAAAGCCACTCCGCGACGAAACCGTTTGCGCAAAATTTATGGCCAACAAGATTTGGCTGATAATTGCGCAAAAATTGCTTTATAAGTTGCTCTGCCTCAGTTTGTTGCGCAAAATGCCCCTCGCTCTGGGAGTTAAAACAAAATCAATACTGCCTTAAAAGACAGAGGCCTTGGAGCCATCGAGAGATAACTATTTGAAACGCCTGAAATTAAATTATCTGTTTATCGGTCTGCTCACCGTGCTGTTAGCACTGGCACTGTGGCCGTCCATTCCCTGGCATGGGAGCGGGCAGGATACGATTTCACAGATTAAATCACGGGGAGTGCTACGGGTCAGTACCGTAAACTCACCGTTGACTTACTACACCGTGAATAAAGCACCGGCCGGGATGGATTACGAGCTGGCGAAGCGTTTCGCCCGTTATCTGGGCGTCAGGCTGGAAATCACGGTGCGCGCGAATATCAGCGACCTGTTTGATGCGCTTGACGACGGCAAAGCCGATTTGCTGGCCGCAGGCCTTATCTATAATAATGAGCGACTGAACCGCTATCAGACGGGCCCCAGCTATTACAGCGTTTCCCAGCAGTTGGTTTATCGTGTGGATAAAACTCGCCCGAAAAACCTGGGCGATTTAAAGGGACGGCTCGTCGTTGCCTCCGGATCGGCTTATCTGTCTACACTCAAGAGCGCCAGAGCGGATCACTATCCCGACCTTGACTGGGCTATCTCGACTGATCAAAGCCCGAAAGCGCTACTTGAGGCCGTCGCCGAGGGCAAGCTGGATTATACGATTGGCGATTCCGTCACCATCGCACTGCTTCAGCGCATCCATCCACAACTGGCGGTCGCCTTTGACGTCACGGATGAAGAGCCGGTGACGTGGTATATGCCCCG
Organism: Pantoea sp. PNA 14-12; assembly: GCF_004364735.1. Taxonomy (NCBI): domain Bacteria; kingdom Pseudomonadati; phylum Pseudomonadota; class Gammaproteobacteria; order Enterobacterales; family Erwiniaceae; genus Pantoea; species Pantoea sp. PNA 14-12. Next base: position 652,325 of record NZ_SOAJ01000002.1, read on the forward strand.
CGAAAGCGACGACAGCCTGAACGCAGCCATGCTGGATTTCTTTAATGGCATGGGCGAAGAAGGCGCAATGGCGCGGCTGGAAGAGAAATACCTCGGGCACGTTGGCACCTTTGATTATGTGGATACGCGCACCTTCCTGCGTGCGATTGATACGGTTCTGCCTGATATCAAACCGTTATTTGAGAAATACGCCAGTAATATCGACTGGCGTTTGCTGGCCGCTATCTCCTATCAGGAATCACACTGGAATCCGCAGGCGACATCACCGACCGGCGTGCGCGGCATGATGATGCTGACGCGCAATACTGCCGACAGCGTGGAAGTGGGCGATCGAACCGATCCTGAGCAAAGTATTCGCGGCGGCAGCCAGTATCTGCAAAATATGATGGATAAAGTCCCGCAGTCCATTCCGGAAGACGAACGTATCTGGTTTGCGCTGGCCGCCTACAACATGGGTTATGCTCATATGCTGGATGCCCGTAAGCTCACGGCAAAACAGGGTGGCAACCCGGACAGTTGGGCTGATGTGAAACTGCGCCTGCCGATGCTGAGCCAGAAGCGTTATTACGCGCAAACGACCTACGGCTACGCGCGGGGCCAGGAAGCGTATAACTACGTGGAAAATATTCGTAAATATGAGATTAGCCTGGTGGGCTATTTGCAGGAGCAGGAAAAGCGCCTTGCCCAGCAGGCCGCGCTGGAAGCGGAGATGGGCAAAGGCTATCCTGCCGTTTCGCCACAAGTGGCAATGAATTAGCTTTCGCGCTGCGCCTGTCGCAGCGCTTTTTGTTGCTGACGACGCATGCGGAAAAAGTCGCTCAGCAGCGCCGCGCACGCGTCTTCCAGCACGCCGTGATCTAACCTTACCTGATGGTTCATCCCCGGATGGCCCAGCACGTCAATCAGCGAACCGGCTGCGCCGGTTTTCACATCGTGCGCGCCATAAACCAGACGACCTATCCGGCTATGCACCATCGCGCCGGCGCACATGACGCACGGCTCCAGCGTCACATAAAGCGTGGTATCCAGCAGACGGTAATTTTCCAGTACTTTCCCGCCCTGACGAAGCGCCATAATCTCTGCGTGCGCGGTGGGATCATGCTGACCGATAGGCCGGTTCCAGCCTTCGCCAATGACGCGGTCGCCGTGAACCAGGACGGCGCCTACCGGCACCTCGCCCTCATCCCATGCGCGTTGCGCCAGCGTCAGCGCCCGGCGCATCCAGTATTCATCTTGTTCTTGTGTCACACGAACCACTCCCGGCAGCAAAAAGCGGCGCATTATACCGGGCATGCCGGCAAAACCGAAGCACAGTACAGGTTATTCTAACTGCTGCAATTCACCCGCCGGCGTGACGCGCCAGCGATGCTGACAAAAGAACAATAACGGGTTGTCCTGCTTGCTGTCGCTGTAACCACTATAGAGTTGCAGTGGTGTGCCGATGTGCTCTTCTAACTGCACCACTTTTTCGTGGCCCAGACAGCGCAATTTCAGCACGCGCCCCCCCAGGCCGCGCTGCATCTGGCTGGCAATCAACTTTACTCTGGGCAGAAACGCCGAATCGTAATAGACCTGCTCCACCAGCGACTGCGGCGAGCCCGTAATCAGCCACACATCCGCATCATCGCTGCTGAGGTACTCGCTGAGACGCTTCTGCACCACCGGAAACGCTTTCACGCGCTGGCGAAACCACTGAGCAAACTCGGCCTCCAGTCGTAACAGGGTGGTTTCAGATCGGCCAAAGGTGATTGACCAGAGTAACAGGCTCATCGGCCAGCGGGCCGCACGCCCTTTGAACAGCAGCCCTGCGCCGACGACGGGCAGCAAAAGCACGACCAGTAGCAGATTCAGGGGTTTACGGCGCAGCAAATAGCGCATGAAAGTGCCAAACATATCCTGTTGGTGCAATGTGCCATCAAGGTCGAAAAACACCACGCGACGTTGTCTCTCGTTGGTCAAACAACTCTCCTTTTTAACGAATATGCATCAACAGCCTCTATTGTAGTCATCTTCGCGCAGCGAGGCGATGACTGTCATTTTTTATTCCAGTGGCTACAATGCTTTTAGAATCATTTATTCCTTGCGGACGCACCGCTACATCATGAGGACTGAGCATGAGTTCATTGCTGCGCATTCGCCAGCTTTATCCTTCACTGGCGCTGAACGAACGCCGGCTGGCGGATTTTTTACTGTCACAACCGGATCGGGCACGGCATTTAAGTTCACAAAAGCTGGCAGAAGAAGCTGGCGTCAGTCAGTCCAGCGTCGTTAAGTTTGCGCAAAAACTGGGATATAAAGGTTTTCCGGCACTCAAGCTGGCACTGAGCGAATCGCTGGCCGATAAAGATGCCATCACCGTGCATAATCAGATCCTCAGTGACGATCCCCTTAAGGCTGTGGGTGAAAAATTACTGACAGAAAAGCTGTCGGCCATTCGCGCGACCCTGGATATCAACAGCGAAGAGAAGCTGAATGCCGTCTTGCAGCTGCTTAAGCGCGCACGCCGTATTTTACTGGTCGGAATCGGCGCATCCGGCCTGGTGGCAAAGGATTTTTCCTGGAAGCTGATGAAGATTGGCATCAATGCCGTCGCGGAGCAGGACATGCACGCGCTGCTGGCCAGCGTACAGGCCATGTCATCCGGCGATGTGCTGCTGGCGATCTCTTACACGGGTGAACGTCGTGAGATTAACCTGGCCGCGCAGGAAGCAGTGCGGGTGGGCGCGGACGTGCTGGCCTTTACCGGCTTCACGCCTAACACTTTGCAGCAGTGCGCCACGCATTGCCTGTACACCGTTGCAGAAGAACAGAGTACGCGCAGCGCCGCGATCTCCTCGACTACCGCCCAGCTGGCGTTAACGGACCTGCTCTTTATGGCGCTGGTACAGAACGATCCTGAGCGCGCGTCCAGCCATATTCGCCACAGCGAGGCGCTGGTGAAGAAGCTGATTTAGGAAGAAGGGAAAACGCATCTGATATTGCGATTGTTGTAAAGTACAATGAAGGAAGCCAGCGATATCGCTGGCTTCTAAAACTGAATTGAGTATTAGCTGTGTATTAAGGCCGACTAACTACTGCTTATATCTTGCGTAGAAATAGGCAAATATTGCCCCATACCTGTGCTGGCTGAGTCGACTGCAGCCTGATTTTTTGCAACGAGATAAAAGGTATCAACAGATTTTTTTGTTGCATGCTCAGCGGAGTAGAGAGCGAATTTAACCACTTTCTTGCCACCGTCATACTTACATTCCATGTCCCAGCTCAATGCCGTTCCGGGCGCGGCTTTACATTTACCCTTACCATAGCTGTATTGCAGGAAGTTATTCGTTTTATTTTCTGCTGCTGTAACGAAATCAGGCCGAGATCCACCCGCGGATAAGCTTCCATAAGCGGTTGTTGCAGCCAGAACAGCCACGCCGGCTATCAAAAAAATTCTTTTTTTCACCTGACACAATCCATCGATATTATTGATGAATGCATATTATCGGAAAACTCTTAATCACGCACCTGATCTCTGTCATTTTTATGACAAAATATTTCTATCACCCCTTTTTTCTGCATAATCCTTACAATTCTCGCTGTGGTGGTTTTTTCTACACGCGGCGCTGTCCCCGCACGTGTATCGCTGAATTTGCTAAAAGTTATACTTTTATGCTTACTCTCCATGAAGACTATATAGAGTTAAATTATCGAATAATCAGTAAGTAACGAACATTGATGGTGCGTATCACTTTTTTTAGTTATTCGCATCATGTTTGACGTTGAAAGAATATGCTACTGTCAGCCGACTCCGCATGACCTTTAACATTCCAACTTTATGTTAATGACCAGCCAGGCTTGCAATTTGAAAGTTACAAAAGTCGTCTAAGGGTTCGACATATCTCATCAGGAATATTTACTACCGCAACAGATTATGTCGCCAAAACGACAAAAAGTATTTATCGATTGGGAAACCGCGATGTCTTTACTGATTACAGAACGATGCATTAACTGCGATATGTGTGAACCCGAATGCCCGAACCAGGCTATTTCGATGGGTGAGATGATTTATGAGATAGAGGTGAGCCGCTGTACCGAATGTGTGGGACATTATGATGTGCCGACCTGCCAGCGGGTTTGCCCTATTGATAACACCATTGTGACGGATCCCCAGCACATCGAATCACGCGATGCGCTGTGGGATAAGTTTGTTGCCCTGCACGGTTAGCTTTCGATAATGACCGTAGCACAGGCATAGTGGCGCTCGTCGGCCAGGGTGACATGGACATGCTGTACACCCAGTCGCTGCGCCACCTCAGCAGCATGATCGAAAAAACGCAGGAGTGGTTTACCCAGCGCATCGTTGTAAACTTCAAACTGATTGAATGCCAGTCCACCGCGAATGCCGGTGCCAAAGGCTTTGGCTGCCGCTTCTTTAACGGCGAAACGTTTAGCCAGAAAACGCACCGGCTGACGATGCTGCTGATACTGCTGCCATTCGGCCTCACTCAGCACGCGACGCGCCAGTCGATCGCCAGAGCGAGAAATCACATCGGCAATCCGCTCTATTTCGACGATATCGCTGCCCAGTCCCAGAATAGCCATTAGCGACGCGCTTCTCGCAGCAGCTGTTTCATGGCTTTGACGGCGTCAGGCAGGCCGCTCATCACCGCCCGACCAATGATCGCATGACCGATGTTCAGCTCATGCATTTCCGGCAGCGCGGCAATCGGCAGGACATTGTGGTAAGTCAGACCGTGACCGGCGTTAACTTTTAATCCGCGGCTGGCCGCAAAGGTGGCCGCCTGACGGATCCGGGCCAGCTCAGCGTCGCGTGCCGGGCCTTCAGGGGCTTCAGCATAGGCACCGGTATGAATTTCAATATAAGGCGCGCCGCTGGTGACAGCCGCTTCGATTTGCCGGTGATCGGGATCGATAAACAGGGATACCAAAATGCCCGCCTCACTGAGTTTTTTTACCGCGGCGTTAAGTTTTTCCTGTTGTCCGGCGACATCCAGTCCGCCTTCGGTGGTCACTTCCTCACGCTTTTCCGGCACCAGGCAGCAGAAGTGCGGTTTGATGTCACATGCGATATTCAGCATCTCATCGGTGACCGCCATTTCGAGATTCATCCGCGTTTCGATGGTATCACGCAGAATACGCACGTCGCGGTCGGTAATGTGGCGGCGATCTTCCCGCAGGTGCACCGTGATCCCATCCGCGCCCGCCTGTTCGGCGATAAAAGCCGCCTGGACCGGATCAGGGTAATGGGTGCCACGCGCGTTGCGGACGGTAGCAATGTGGTCGATGTTAACGCCTAACAGTAACTCAGCCATGACAATCCTCGGTTCATTATGGTCATTGTATGGAGTGTAACGCGCCGTGATGCGATTCCGCTACGACCCGCATCAGGGCTCGCCGGCAATATCGGGCTTTTTTTTCGGTGTAAACTGACGGAAAAGCTCCTGACTTTTTAACGGTTTGCCCCCCAGATAGGGTTTTAGCGCCATGCGGGTAAAGCGCTTCGCCGCGCGCAGGGCATCCGCATCGGGAAATTCACGCGTGGAGAGCGCCTGCAGGTGTTTACCTGTAAAGCTGCGCTGATTGAGCACCAGACTGGCGATGAAGCCCTTCTCTTCCCGGTAGCTGTAGGTCATGTCTTCACTGACCGGTTCACCACTGCCTGCGCAGTGCAGGAAATCCACGCCATAGCCAAGGTGCCCCAACAGCGCCAGCTCGAAACGACGCAGTGCAGGTTCGGGTGAACCCTCGGCGGCGGCCAGCGTCTGGATACATTGCAGATAGTCAAAAAACAGGTCGGAAAAGGGGATGTGCTGTTCCAGTACCCGAGACAACAGCTCGTTGACGTACAGGCCGCAGTAAAGCGTGATACCACTGAGGGGGAGAGCAAGCGAAACCGCTTCGGCATTGCGCAGCGTTTTCACCTCACCACGACCGCTCCAGCGCACCAGCAGCGGGGTAAAAGGCTGAAGTGTGCCTTTTAACTGAGAACGCCGTGATCGTGCTCCTTTTGCCAGGACACGAACACGGCCTTCACTTTCACTAAACAGGTCAAGCAGCAGACTGGTTTCGCTGAAAGGACGACTATGCAGCACAAAGGCGCGTTGCCAGCCTTCCATTTATTCAGAGATCGTCTGTGTAACCCAGACTACGCAGCGCACGTTCGTCATCTGCCCAGCCGGATTTAACTTTAACCCACAGTTCGAGATGCACTTTGGCATCGAACATCTCTTCCATGTCCTTACGCGCTTCAATACCAATGGTTTTGATTTTGGCGCCTTTATTGCCAATCACCATTTTTTTCTGCCCTTCGCGCTCGACCAGAATCAAACCGTTGATGTCATAACCGCCACGCGCGTTAGACACAAACTGTTCGATTTCGACTGTGACCGAGTAAGGCAGTTCCGCACCAAGGAAACGCATCAGCTTTTCACGGATAATTTCGGATGCCATAAAGCGCTGTGAGCGATCGGTAATGTAATCTTCCGGGAAGTGATGGTCAGATTCCGGCAGATGCTTGCGGGCGATGGCGGCGATGGTGTCGACATTTTTACCGCTTTCGGCCGAAACCGGCACGATATCAATAAAGTTCATCTGCTCGCTGAGGAACTGCAGGTGCGGTAACAGGACGCTTTTATCCTGGATGTTGTCGATTTTATTGATCGCCAGCAGAACCGGCACTTTGCCATCGCGCAACTTGTTTAACACCATCTCGTCGTCGGGCGTCCAGCGCGTGCCTTCAACCACAAAGATGATCAGTTCAACGTCACCGATAGAACTGCTGGCCGCACGGTTCATCAGGCGGTTGATCGCCCGCTTCTCTTCCATATGCAGGCCGGGCGTATCCACGTAAATCGCCTGATAAGCGCCTTCCGTATGGATGCCCATAATGCGGTGACGGGTGGTTTGCGGCTTACGCGACGTAATTGAAACCTTCTGCCCCAGTAACTGGTTCAGTAAGGTGGATTTACCGACGTTAGGCCGGCCAACTATCGCGACAAAGCCGCTGTATGTAACATTTTCGCTCATTCGAGTCCTGAGGTTTTCAGCGCCGGTTGCGGCGCCGGGATAATACTGTTATTCCAGACCAAGTTTAATCAGCGCCTGTTCAGCCGCTGCTTGTTCAGCTTTACGGCGGCTGGAGCCCACGCCCACCACCGGTTCTGCCATACCACTCACCTGACAGTGAATGGTAAATTCCTGATCGTGGGCTTCGCCGCGAACCTGCACCACTAAGTAACTTGGCAGCGGCAGATGACGGCCCTGCAGGTATTCCTGCAGGCGCGTTTTCGGATCTTTTTGTTTATCACCCGGACTGATTTCGTCCAGGCGCGTCTGATACCAGTCAAGGATCAGCTTTTCGACCGTCTGAATATTACTGTCGAGGAAGACACCACCAATCAGCGCTTCCACGGTGTCCGCCAGAATAGATTCACGACGGAAGCCGCCGCTTTTTAATTCGCCGGGCCCCAGACGCAGGCATTCACCCAAATCGAATTCACGCGCCATCTCTGCCAGCGTATTACCGCGCACCAGCGTCGCGCGCATGCGGCTCATGTCGCCCTCATCCACACGCGGAAAACGGTGGTAGAGCGCATTTGCAATCACGTAGCTCAGAATCGAATCGCCTAAAAACTCCAGGCGTTCGTTATGCTTGCTACTGGCGCTGCGATGCGTCAACGCCTGCTGTAAAAGTTCAGAATGTGTAAAAGTGTAGCCCAGTTTGCGCTGAAGCTTGTTAATCAGGATGGGGTTCATGCGATTCCAGTTCTGTTTTGCGTCTGTCACTCTGCATACCAAACAGGGCTGAGAATCCAACACATTCTGTTTGGTGTGCAGTGGCCCCCATGACGGAGGCCACCCTATTTTGCCTGACTCTCAGGCTGGCTTAATGGATACCGCCGATACGACTCAGTCGTACGCCGGTTGGCCACTGGCCTTCTTGTTTTTCAAAGCTCATCCAGATGGCGACCGCTTTACCGACCAGATTGCGCTCGGGAACAAAGCCCCAGTAGCGACTGTCGGCGCTGTTGTCACGGTTATCACCCATCATGAAATACTGCCCCTGCGGCACAACCCAGCTCGCCTGCGGCTGGCCGGGCTGCTGATAGTACATGCTCGCCTGGCTTTGTGCTTCCGTCACCAACAGAATGTCATGCGTCACATTGCCCAGCGTTTCTTTGCGCGTGGCCAGACGTAATCCACCGCGCATGGTTTCATTCAGCGGCACCTGGTAGAACCCGTTACCGGCTTCGTTACCATCAAACCCGCTAAACGTCTGAACAAACTTGCTTGGCTCAATGTTACTGTAGGTCACTGGCAACGCTTTGCTGCAAGGCTTGCCATTATCGCAGGCCGGATTAATGGTCAGCGTTTTACTGTAGGGATCATAGGTTACACGATCGCCCGGCAGGCCAATCACGCGCTTGATGTAGTCCAGGCTGGGATCTTTTGGGTATTTAAAGACCGCAATATCGCCACGCTTAGGATGACCGGTAGGAATCAGCGTGGTTTGCGTAATCGGGTCTTTAATGCCGTAAGCAAACTTCTCGACCAGAATAAAGTCACCAATCAGCAGCGTGGGCATCATCGATCCTGACGGGATCTGGAAAGGCTCATACACAAATGAGCGCACAAAGAATACCACGGCCAGCACCGGAAATACGGAGGCAGCGGTTTCAATCCAGCCCGGCTTAGGTGCCATTTTTGCCAGCGTTTTTTTATCGAGCGTGCCGCCTGACTGCGCCTGTGCCGCCGCCTGCAGCGCCCGGCGCTGTGGTGCCCACTTGATACGATCGATCACCCAGAGAATACCAGTAATCAATGTCGCTATCGCCAGGACTAGCGCGAACATATTAGCCATTTAAGATCCTTATTTGCTGTCTTTTCCGACATGCAGAATGGCGAGGAATGCTTCCTGCGGCAGTTCAACGTTACCGACCTGCTTCATTCGCTTCTTACCCTCTTTCTGCTTCTGCAACAGCTTTTTCTTACGACTGACGTCACCGCCGTAACACTTGGCAAGGACGTTCTTACGCAGCTGTTTGACGGTTGAGCGAGCGATAATGTGGTTGCCGATTGCCGCCTGAATCGCAATATCAAATTGTTGACGTGGGATGAGGTCTTTCATTTTCTCAACCAGCTCACGTCCACGATAAGGTGCGTTATCACGGTGGGTAATCAGCGCCAGCGCATCAACACGTTCTGAGTTAATCAGCACGTCGACGCGCACCATGTCAGAGGCCTGAAAACGTTTAAAATTGTAGTCCAGTGAAGCATAGCCGCGCGATGTTGATTTCAAACGGTCAAAGAAGTCGAGCACCACTTCAGCCATTGGAATCTCATAGGTCAGCGCAACCTGATTGCCGTGGTAAACCATATTTGTCTGAACGCCACGTTTCTCGATGCACAGCGTAATGACGTTGCCCAGGTATTCCTGCGGCAGCAGCATGTGACACTCCGCAATCGGTTCACGCAACTCTTCAATGTTATTGAGCGGTGGCAGCTTCGAGGGGCTGTCCACATAAATGACTTCGCCGCCCGTGGTTTCCACTTCGTACACCACCGTCGGTGCGGTCGTGATCAGATCGAGATCGTACTCACGTTCCAGACGTTCCTGAATGATCTCCATGTGCAGCAGACCCAGGAAGCCGCAACGGAAGCCAAAGCCCAGCGCGGTTGAACTCTCTGGCTCGTAGAACAGAGAAGCATCGTTCAGGCTCAGCTTGCCCAGCGCATCACGAAACGCTTCGTAGTCATCAGAACTAATCGGGAACAGACCGGCGTAAACCTGTGGCTTCACTTTTTTAAAGCCAGGCAGCGCTTTGTCCGCCGGGTTACGTGCTGTTGTCAGGGTATCGCCCACCGGCGCGCCCAGAATGTCTTTAATGGCGCAGACCAGCCAGCCGACTTCGCCACAGTTCAGTTCAGTGCGGTCAACCTGTTTCGGCGTGAAAATGCCCAGTCGATCGGCGTTATAAACCTGGCCGGTACTCAGTACCTTGATTTTATCGCCTTTACGCATGGTGCCGTTTTTCACACGAACCAGCGAGACAACACCCAGGTAGTTATCGAACCAGGAGTCGATAATCAGTGCCTGCAGCGGCCCTTCCGGATCGCCTTCTGGCGGCGGAATATCGCGCACCAGGCGCTCCAGCACTTCAGGTACGCCGACACCGGTTTTCGCCGAGCAACGCACGGCATCGGTGGCATCAATACCGACAATATCTTCGATTTCCTGTGCAGCACGTTCAGGATCGGCGGCAGGCAAATCGATTTTATTCAGCACCGGCACGACTTCCAGATCCATCTCAATCGCGGTGTAGCAGTTAGCCAGGGTTTGCGCTTCAACGCCCTGCCCGGCATCCACCACCAGCAGCGCACCCTCACAGGCGGCCAGTGAGCGGGAAACTTCGTATGAGAAGTCAACGTGTCCCGGCGTGTCGATAAAATTGAGCTGGTAAGTTTCACCGTCTTGGGCTTTGTAATCGAGCGTCACGCTCTGTGCTTTGATGGTAATACCACGTTCACGCTCAAGGTCCATTGAGTCCAGAACCTGCGCGGCCATCTCGCGGTCAGTTAATCCGCCACAGATCTGAATCAAGCGGTCAGAGAGCGTGGATTTACCGTGGTCAATGTGGGCGATGATGGAGAAATTTCTTATGTGCTTCATTTATAGAGATATCTTCACGTAGAGAATCAGTTAGAAACCTGAGCACAGACACATTCAGGAAGATCGCTCTTAACCCACAATCCTGTCAGCCTCATTAATGACGACGCATATTACACTGTTAAGGCCGCGCATAAAAGAATGGAACGTCGTGGAAACGAAACAGTTTTTTGCGCGTCAGGCTTAAGACAAAAGCCGCAACAAGTGCGGCTTAAGCAGGGGTCAGGCTTCGCTTTCAACACGAAGCGCATCTGGGGGCAAGGCGATATTGAGGATAACCGGCTGGAAGGCCTCACGATCGCCAAATTTCATGGAAATGCCTTTGGCGACGATAAAGCCGCCAACTCCGCCTAACAGCGCGCCGCAGGCGGCGGCCAGGTCGCTGCCGAACAGGGCCTGGAACAGACCCGCGAACAGAAACAGGCCAAACAGCGGCGTCATGTATACCAGCAGTGCCGAACCGAGCAGGCTGCTCTCTTTGATGCCCAGTTCGACACGTTGGCCCGGAGCCAGGGGCTTGCTGCTGGCGATTTGCATCACATGCGCATTCTTTGGCCCCAGCTTATTCAGCATATGGCTGCCACAGCCTTTGCGTGCCTGGCAACTGTTGCAGGAGGTTTTGGCTTCGGTATGCAGTGTGGCGATACCATCCTGCCATGCCACCACGGTGGCCCATTCTCTCATCATTTTTTTGCCCCAGGATTAACACTGTCCGCGATACGTTTGGCCGTCGCAGGCGGTAACTCGCCAACGACCGTAATTTCGTAATTATCGCGTATTACGGTTTCCACCGTACGACGTCCCGTGCGCAATGTCTGTGCGACGCTGTTTTTATCTGCCGGCGTAACGTTTACAGCAAAGCTAAACAGACCATCGCTGTACAGCCGGGATTCAAGGGATTTATTTAACGCGGGAAGCATACGCCGGCTTTGGGAAACGAGCGTCATCCCTGCGGGAAGCCAGGCGGGCTCCCAGTCCAGCGTCGCGTTGTCTGATTTGGTTAATGAGAGCGACGGCGGCAGATTGGCTTTTTCAAGGCCCTGCATCAGGTTGCGTACGCCATCATCCACCGCGAAGCTGATCACGCGAAACTGTTCCATCGTTTCACCGTCACGATCCAGCAGATCCACGCGCAGCGGTAGCTTGGTATCCACATCCAGCCATACAACATAGCTGTAGCGCGTGCCATCGCGCGACACTACGCGCACCACATCACACATCTGATCGGCAATGCGGGAACGGCCGACGGTAATAAAGTCATAAGCCGCATCAAGTTTGGCAAAGTCGGCGTAGATAATCGATGGCAACGCATCGACGATGTGATTGCCGGGAAGCGAGAAAGGCTCAATACCCGGTTCGAAATAGCTGATGTCGTTGCCGCGCTGAATGACTTCGCGACGCGGACCGTCCATCTGCAGAATCTGTGCATAGACGCGATCGTCGATTACTGCGTGACGATAACGGAGCGATTCCATACCAAGACGGGAAACGTTGATGTAGGCGAATTCGTAGTTGAGCGTCTGACTTGCCTGCTCCATCTGCTGTAATAACGCCCCAGACGCAGAAACCTGCGCTGGGGCGGCAGTGGACCACAACAGGCTGCCCGTCAGAAGACTAACGGCATACCATAGCGGCTTCATTACTGCTGCTGCATTCCTAATGACTGATTACCCGGTACATTGGCCTGCGCTTGTTTTGGCGCATTGGTTTCGAACTGCAGCTGATCGGCGTGCAGACGACGCTGAAGTTCGTAGTCCTGCAGCATGGCGTTCACGCGGCGACGCTGGTCCTGCACCTGTTGTGAGGCATTGCCTGAACCAAACATATCCGAGGGGACACCCAGACTGACAGGTGACGCTTTGCCCATCACTGGCAAGGTGTTGAATACCGGTGAGTCAGAGCTTTCCACGCTGCCGTTGGTGGGTTGGTTATAGTGCTGAACACCCACAATTACCGCCAGGGAAACACAGGCGGCGACGCCGACCTGCGTAATCTGGGCCGCCCAGGGGCGAACTTTGTGCCAGAACGGCATTTTTTCCCAGCGAGAAGGCTCGGGCTGTGCTTCAGGAATCAGGGACGTCACATTACGCTGTGGCTCGTTTTCGATGGCAGCGGCAACGCGAGCAGAAATATCAAAATGCAGGTGTTCACCAACATCGCCGCGCATGGTGTCGCGAATCAGATGGTAGCGTTCCCAGCTTTTTTGTAGATCTGCATCCTTAGACAGGGCTGAAATCAGCGCGTTATCTAAAGCCTCACCATCCATTAAAGCGGAAAGTTTTTCTTTCTGCATGCCTAATACCCTTCCAGTAGCCGTTATCACTGACGTTGGATAAGCGGTTGAACTTTATTATCAATGGCCTCACGTGCACGGAAAATACGTGACCTTACCGTGCCCACCGGGCAATCCATAATGACGGCGATCTCTTCATAGCTCAGACCGTCAAGTTCCCTGAGGGTAATTGCCATTCGCAAGTCCTCAGGAAGCGCCTCGATGGTACGAAAGACGATTTGTTTCAGTTCGTCAGACAACATTAAGTTCTCAGGGTTCGAAATTTCTTTTAACGCACCCGCACTTTCGAAATTTTCCGCATCAATTGCATCAACATCGCTGGAAGGCGGACGGCGTCCCTGAGCAACCAGATAGTTTTTGGCTGTATTCACGGCAATCCGATACAGCCAGGTGTAAAACGCGCTATCGCCACGGAAAGAATCCAGTGCCCGATACGCCTTAATAAATGATTCCTGAACGACGTCAGGCACATCGCCTGAAGGCACATACCGTGAGACCAGGCTCGCGACTTTATGCTGGTAACGGATCACCAGTAAGTTGAAAGCTTTTTGATCCCCCTTCTGAACCCGTTCAACCAGAACCTGGTCCGCTAACTGCTCGCTCATCCGAGGTAAAGTCTCCCCAAATACTTTCTTATGCGTTAAGGAACTGCCAGCACACAGCTATTGAGCAAGCATGCGCTTTGAGTCATTACGTGGCGAAAAGTTCATTTTCGGCCGCTTTGCTGCAGGATTACACAGTTTGTTGATTTTCGTTCAATGTAACACGCGCAAATCGCAGGCAGAGTAACCTATGACAGCCGCTTTTTCATCTTTAAATCCTTGTATTCGATTAAGTTTGGTATGAAAAACGGATTTTAAACGGTTAAACAACTAACCATTTGATATATCTCATAAATTAGATTTAGTCCGCTATTACGCCTGCTTGCGTGTTCAAAATACTTCACAAAAAACCATCAAAGGCTTATGCTCGGGTCATTCTTGTTTAGTAAATTAAACGCTATGACAACATTCTCCCCCTCAGATTATCAGTGTGATGTGCTTATTGTGGGCAGCGGTGCGGCGGGACTGTCACTGGCGTTGCGGCTGGCCTCGCATTACCGGGTCACTGTGCTCAGTAAAGCGCAGGTTAATGAAGGCTCAACGCTGTATGCGCAGGGCGGCATTGCGGCAGTGTTTGATGAAACTGACAGCGTGGATTCTCACGTTGAAGACACGCTGATTGCCGGGGCGGGCTTGTGCGATCGTGAGGCTGTTTCATTTGTCGCCAGCAATGCGCGGCACTGCGTGCAGTGGCTGATCGATCATGGCGTGGCGTTTGATACCGATCCTCAGGCCGGCGGTGAAATGCGTTACCACCTGACGCGAGAAGGCGGCCACAGCCATCGCCGTATTCTGCACAGCGCCGACGCCACCGGCCGGGAAGTGGAAACCACGCTGGTCGGCCAGGCGTTGCGTCATCCGAATATCCGCATCCTGGAACGCACTAACGCGGTGGATCTGATCCTGTCAGACAAACTGGGCTTACCGGGCCCCCGCCGGGTAATGGGGGCCTGGATCTGGAACCGCAATCGCGAACGGGTCGAAACCTGCCAGGCGCGCGCCGTCGTGCTGGCCACGGGCGGCGCGGCCAAAGTTTATCAGTACACCACGAATCCTGATGTCGCCTCTGGTGACGGCATTGCGATGGCGTGGCGAGCAGGATGCCGGGTCGCTAACCTGGAATTTAACCAGTTTCACCCTACCTGCCTGTTTCATCCGCAGGCGCAAAACTTTCTGTTGACGGAAGCCCTACGCGGCGAAGGCGCCTGGCTGGTGCGGCCCGATGGTTCGCGGTTTATGCCTGACTTCGACGAACGCGCGGAGCTGGCCCCGCGCGATATCGTCGCCCGCGCCATCGATCATGAAATGAAACGGCTGGGCGTAGACTGCATGTATCTGGATATCAGCCACCAGCCGCCGGCCTTCATCCGTTCCCACTTCCCGATGATTTACGAAAAACTGCTGACCTTTGGCTTTGATCTGACAAAGGACAGAATCCCTGTGGTGCCCGCCGCGCATTACACCTGTGGTGGCGTGGTCGTCGATCGGCATGGCCGCACCGACATCGATTGTTTATATGCAATCGGTGAAGTCAGTTATACCGGGCTGCACGGTGCCAACCGCCTCGCCTCAAATTCTGTCCTGGAGTGTCTGGTATATGGCTGGTCTGCCGCGGAGGATCTGATGCGGATCTTACCTGAAACGGAGACCGTAGATCGTTTACCGGCATGGGATGAAAGCCAGGTGGATGATGCCGATGAGCGCGTGGTCATTCAGCATAACTGGCATGAGCTACGGCTGTTTATGTGGGATTATGTCGGCATTGTCCGTACCACTAAGCGGCTGGAACGCGCGTTGCGCCGCATCAGCCTGCTTCAACAGGAAATCGACGAGTACTATCGCCACTTCCGGCTGTCAAACAACCTGCTGGAACTGCGCAACCTGGTACAGGTGGCAGAGCTGATGGTGCGTTGTGCGCTGCAACGCAAAGAGAGCCGCGGACTGCATTTTATTCGCGACTATCCCGATACGCTGGCGGAAGCGCAACCGACCGTCCTGCAGCCCGGCGATCACATAAACAAATAGAAGTCACGCGTCAGGCTTTGCCAGGCGTCAGAATACTGCCGGTCGGCATCGCGGATAGCCAGGCGTTCAAACAGGGTTTCACCCGGACTGGGTGAAAACCCCAGCAATACACGATGCGGCGGACGGTGAGCATATTCCGCCACATCGAAGCGAAAGCGCAGATGCCAGCCCTCCGATTGTGCCTGCGCAATCACCTCCTGCCCTGTCGTCTCAGGCAATATCACACAAAAGAAGCCCTCTTCTTCTATGAGCAACGCTGCGCAACGTAATAAGGTCTGATGGTTTAAGGTACCGGTCGCGCGTGCGCTGTCTCGTGCCGACGTTGAGCAGGCCACGCCAGGTGCAAAGTAAGGCGGATTACTGACGATCAGTGAATAGCGCGTATTGCTGTTTTCCGCCCACTGCGCGATATCCTGTTGATGAACATGAATACGCGCAGCCCAGGGTGACTCACAGGCATTCTCGCTGGCCTGTTGCGCAGCGTCGGCATCGAGCTCCACCGCATCGATCACCACATCAGAATGCGTTCGCTGGGCCAGCATCAGCGCAATCAGACCCGAACCGGTACCGATATCAAGGATGCGCTTTACCCCGGCGACCGGTGCCCACGCGCCCAGAAGAATGCCATCAGTACCGACCTTCATTGCACAGCGGTCGTGTGCGACAAAAAACTGCTTGAAGGTAAACCCGTTCTTTTTTAACTGCGGCCGCGCCTGCGGCTTGTCCTGCATCATACTCAGCGACCATTCACCTGTTTTTCTGCCGTATAGCTGGCGCCAAGTGTAACGTGCCAGGTTGGGGAATTCACGCCGTTGACGTAATCTGACGCAGTCAATACCGATAAACAGATGAAGATTATGTCCGATCTGTCTATAATCAGCGCCCCAAACTGAGGTAGAACATGACCGTAACCACATTTTCCGAACTTGAACTCGACGAAAGCCTGCTTGAAGCGCTGCAGGAGAAAGGCTATACGCGCCCGACAGCAATTCAGGCTGCTGCCATTCCCCCCGCGCTGGAGGGCCGCGACGTTCTGGGTTCGGCACCTACCGGGACCGGGAAAACCGCCGCGTATTTATTACCGGCGTTGCAGCACCTGCTCGATTTTCCACGCAAGAAGTCTGGCCCGCCACGTATTTTAATTTTAACGCCCACCCGTGAACTGGCGATGCAGGTTGCCGACCAGGCGCGGGAACTGGCGAAACATACGCATCTGGATATCGCCACTATCACCGGCGGCGTGGCCTTTATGAACCACGCCGAAGTGTTCAGCGAAAATCAGGACGTTGTGGTTGCCACCACCGGCCGTCTGCTGCAGTACATCAAAGAAGAAAACTTTGACTGCCGCGCAGTGGAAACGCTGATCCTGGATGAAGCAGACCGCATGCTGGACATGGGCTTTGCCCAGGATATCGAAACCATCGCGGGTGAAACGCGCTGGCGTAAACAGACGATGCTGTTCTCCGCTACGCTGGAAGGCGAGCATATTAAAGATTTTGCCGAGCGCCTGCTGAACGAACCGGTTGAACTGGAAGCCGATCCCAGCCGTCGCGAGCGTAAGAAAATTCAGCAGTGGTATCACCGCGCCGACGATCTTGAGCACAAAACCAAACTGCTGGTTCACCTGTTAAAGCAGCCGGAAGTGACCCGATCCATTGTGTTTGTGCGTAAACGTGAACGCCTGCATGAACTGGTCAGCTGGCTGCATGATGCCGGAATCCGCACCAGCTACCTGGAAGGGGAAATGGTCCAGGCTAAACGCAATGAGGCGATTAAACGTCTGGTGGAAGGTCGGGTAAACGTGCTGGTCGCCACCGATATCGCCGCACGCGGGATTGACGTGGAGGATGTGAGCCACGTGATTAACTTCGATATGCCACGCACGGCGGATACCTATCTGCACCGCATCGGCCGTACGGGCCGTGCCGGTCGTAAAGGCATCGCCATTTCGCTGGTCGAAGCCCATGACCATCTGCTGCTGGGTAAAGTCAGCCGCTACGTTGACGAGCCGATTAAAGCACGGGTGATTGACGAGCTGCGTCCGGTCACGCGTGCGCCTTCGCCAAAAACCACCGGAAAACCGTCGAAAAAGGCGCTTGCGAAGCGTGCAGAGCGAAAAGCCAAAGAAGAAGAGAAACCACGGGTGAAAAAACGCCATCGCGATCTTAAAAATGTCGGTAAACGCCGCAAGCCAAGTGGCAGCTCATCCGGCAGTGAGAATGCGGAATAAAACAGCACGCTTCTAAAAAAATCGCCTCCTGAGAGGCGATTTTTCATTGTTCAGGTGGGTAAAGCCCGGTTTCGTCTCCATTCAGCATCAAACATCATAAAGCCGCCCGGCTGGATATTTCACCCGACGACAGTCATGTTCTATCTGTCTGTTAACGTGTAGAAATTTGTCCTTTTGGCGCTGCGTTTTATTTCAGCACACAGGCAGTTTATAAACTTTCCGTAAAGGTACGGGCAATGACGTCACGCTGCTGTTCAGGCGTCAGCGAATTAAAGCGCACGGCATACCCGGAAACACGAATGGTCAGCTGCGGATACTTCTCAGGATGTTTCACGGCGTCTTCCAGCGTTTCACGGCGCAGGACGTTAACGTTTAAGTGCTGCCCGCCTTCCACGCGCACCTGGGGTTTAATCTCGACCGGTACTTCACGGTAAGCCATGTCCCCTAACTCACCAATCGCGACAATCTGATCGTCCTGATAGCCTGCTACGGCACACAGACAATGTGCCTGAGCGGTTTCTTCATCTAACAGCCAGAACGAATTCACTAAGGCCGGATTGTGTGACTGGGTAATTTGAATACCTGTGATCATCTCAGTTTCTCCTGCAAGGCATTGGCTGGACCAATACCGTCAATAAATCAATGATGAGCAACTGGTATATCACTCGCTCATGACGTTAGTTTTGACCTGAATCAAGTACAATCGGGCACTTTTTGGCCACATTGCTAAGCGATTGATTTTTAAAACGTAGCGGGACTACATTTTATTGAATTTTTAAACTAATTTTAGGCTTCATGTCTGGATACTGAACAGCTAAGCTTAGCGTTCAGAACACAAGGGAGTTGATTATGGCTGCAAAGCTGACCTGGCACGATGTGCTGGCTGAAGAGAAAGAGAAGCCCTATTTCATTGAAACCCTGAAACAGGTCGCTAACCAGCGGGCTGCAGGCGTGACCGTTTATCCGCCGCAGAAAGACGTCTTTAATGCCTTTCGCTTAACGGAGTTAGGCGATGTGAAAGTGGTGATTTTGGGTCAGGATCCTTACCACGGGCCGAATCAGGCACATGGTCTGGCTTTTTCTGTATTGCCGGGCGTGCCCATTCCGCCTTCCCTTCAGAACATGTATAAAGAGCTGCAGCAGGATATTCCGGGCTTTGAGAAACCCAGTCATGGCTATCTGGCCAGTTGGGCAGAGCAAGGCGTGCTGTTGCTGAATACCGTGTTAACGGTGGAAGCGGGCAAAGCGCATTCTCATGCCCGGCTGGGCTGGGAAACCTTTACCGACAGGGTGATTGACGCGATTAACGCGCAGCGTGAAGGGGTAATCTTTTTACTGTGGGGTTCGCATGCGCAGAAGAAAGGCAGCATCATTGATCGCCAGCGCCATCATGTGTTGCAGGCACCGCATCCTTCTCCCCTTTCGGCACACCGCGGCTTTTTTGGCTGCCAGCATTTCTCAAAAACTAACGCCCTGTTAAAAGAAAGCGGCAGAGATCCTATTGACTGGACACCGGTTTTACCTGAACCGGCAGCCTGAACACAACGGCCGCGTCAGTGCGCGGCCGTTGTGAGATGAGGCTACAATCAGGCTTTCGCCTTGGCCACTGCAACCATGGCCGGACGCAGTAGACGCCCATTCAGGGTATAACCGCGTTGCATCACCATCATCACGTGGTTAGGCTCGACCTCGTCAGATTCCATCATCGACATCGCCTGATGGACTTCAGGGTTGAACGGCACGCCGGTTTCACCGACCACTTCAACACCGAATTTACGCACTGCGCCCAGCAGCGATTTCAGCGTCAGCTCAATGCCTTCCACCATCGAAGCGGATTTCTCATCTTCTTTGTTCGCCAGCTCCAGCGCACGCTCCAGGCTGTCAATCACCGGAAGCAGCTCGTTGGCAAACTTCTCCAGCGCAAATTTGTGCGCTTTTTCAATGTCCATCTCGGTACGACGACGCACATTTTCAATCTCTGCCTGTGCACGCAGCTGCGCGTCACGCACGCCGTTCTGCAACTGCGCTAACTCAGCTTCGAGCTGAGCGATGCGCTCATCACGCGGATCCACCTCACCTGCTGTCTCCGCGTCCTGAGGTTGCTGTTGTTCCTGTTGAATTTCGTCTGAGACTTGCTCGTTTGGGGTGTTCTGTTCTTTACTACTCATGAATTTCTCCGCGTTTTGCACATTCACTTCGCTGGTTGGCTTATTATGGGGATTGGTTTGGCGGTTTCAAGGGAACACGTCACATCATCGTGCCGATTTGGCTTATGAGGAAGACCCACTCGATGAACAAACACTTTAACTGCATTGGAATTGTGGGCCATCCACGCCATCCCACCGCGCTCACCACGCATGAAATGCTGTGCCGCTGGCTGACCGGCAAGGGCTACCGTGTCATTGTCGAACAGCAGATTGCGCAGGAACTCTCACTGGACGATGTCCAGACTGGCACGCTGGCAGAAATCGGCCAGCAGGCGGATTTAGCCGTCGTGGTCGGCGGTGACGGTAATATGCTTGGCGCAGCCAGAGTTCTGGCGCGGTATGACATAAAAGTGATTGGCATCAACCGCGGCAATCTGGGATTTCTGACGGATCTGGATCCGGATAACGCGCACCATCAGCTTGATGACGTGCTGAACGGCAATTATTTTGTGGAAAGCCGCTTTCTGCTGGAAGCGCAGGTCTGCAAAACCGACTGTTCACCCCGCATCGGCAGCGCGATTAATGAAGTGGTACTCCATCCGGGCAAAGTCGCCCACATGATCGAGTTTGAAGTGTACATTGATGAGGTATTTGCCTTTTCACAGCGCTCAGACGGCCTGATCATTTCTACACCGACCGGATCTACGGCCTATTCCCTGTCCGCAGGGGGCCCGATCTTAACGCCGTCGCTGGACGCGATAACGATTGTGCCCATGTTTCCGCACACCTTATCGGCCCGGCCTCTGGTGATTAACAGCAGCAGCACCATTCGCCTGCGCTTTTCGGCCCGCCGCAACGACCTGGAAATCAGCTGCGACAGCCAGATTGCGCTGCCTATTCAGGAAGGGGAAGATGTGCTGGTCCGCCGCAGCGAAAACCATCTCAATCTTATCCATCCCAAAAACTACAGCTATTTCAACACGCTGAGTTCCAAACTGGGCTGGTCAAAAAAATTGTTCTGAAAGTGAGCGCGCCCTCTTTACTGGATAAAAAACCAGTTTATACTGTATGAAAAACCATATGTGTTTATTCATACAGGTGACGCTATGCTGGCACAACTGACCATCAGCAATTTCGCTATCGTTCGTGAGCTCGACATTGATTTTCAACGTGGCATGACGGCCATTACCGGTGAAACCGGTGCCGGTAAATCTATTGCTATCGATGCGCTCGGATTGTGCCTCGGCGGTCGCGCGGATGCCGATATGGTGCGTCAGGGTGCCAACCGCGCAGATTTATGCGCGCGCTTTCAAATCAAAGCCTCGCCTTCCGCTCAGCGCTGGCTCAGCGACAACCAACTGGATGATGGCAATGAGTGCCTGTTGCGCCGCGTGATCAGTGCCGATGGCCGCTCACGCGGTTTTATTAACGGCACGGCGGTTCCGCTTTCACAGCTTCGCGATTTAGGCCAGTTGCTGATTCAGATTCATGGCCAGCACGCGCACCAGTTGCTGCTCAAGCCCGACCATCAAAAACACCTGCTGGATGCCTATGCCGGGCATGACGCGCTGCTGGTTGAGATGCGTGCGGCGTATCAGACCTGGCATCAGAGCTGCCGTACCCTGGCGCAGCATCAGCAGCAGGCGCAGGAACGTGAATCCCGTCACGAATTACTGCAGTACCAGCTCAAAGAACTGAACGAGTTTGCCCCGCAGGCAGGTGAGTTCGAGCAGATCGACGAAGAGTACAAACGCCTGGCCAACAGCGGACAGCTGCTTTCAACCAGCCAGCAGGCACTTCAGCTTCTGGCTGACAGCGATGACACCAACCTCAACAGCATGCTGTACAGCGCACGTCAGATGCTGTCAGAGCTTACCGCACTGGATGACAAGGTCAGCGGGGTTTATAACCTGCTGGAAGAAGCGGCCATTCAGTTGAGCGAAGCCAGCGACGAACTGCGTCACTACTGCGACAGCCTCGATCTGGATCCCAATCGCCTTTATGAACTGGAACAGCGTATCTCGCGGCAAATCGCGCTGGCGCGTAAGCACCATGTCACGCCAGAAGGCTTACCCGCTCTCCATCAGCAATTGCTGGATGAAGCAGAGTTGTTATCCCAGCAGGAAAGCGATCAGGAAAGTCTGCAAACGTTGGTCACCGAACATTATCAGGCGGCCTTACAGTGCGCGGAACGACTGCACGAACAACGTGGCCGCTTTGCGGATGAGCTTCAGCAGTTAATTACCCAGAGCATGCATTTGCTTTCGATGCCGCACGGCCGCTTTGCCATCGACCTGGTGTTTAATCCCGATCAGTTAACGGCGGATGGCGCAAGCCGCATTGATTTCCAGGTGACGACCAACCCCGGGCAGCCTTTACAGCCGTTGGGCAAAGTTGCTTCCG
This sequence comes from Pantoea sp. PNA 14-12, assembly GCF_004364735.1. NCBI lineage: Bacteria > Pseudomonadati > Pseudomonadota > Gammaproteobacteria > Enterobacterales > Erwiniaceae > Pantoea > Pantoea sp. PNA 14-12. Next base: position 674,694 of record NZ_SOAJ01000002.1, read on the forward strand.
GCGGTGAGCTGTCACGTATTGCGCTGGCCATTCAGGTGATTACGGCCCGCAAGATGGAAACCCCGGCGATGATCTTTGACGAAGTTGACGTGGGCATCAGCGGCCCTACCGCCGCCGTCGTCGGCAAGATGTTGCGCCAGTTGGGCGAATCAACACAGGTGATGTGCGTTACGCATCTGCCGCAGGTCGCCGGTTGCGGACATCAGCACTTCTTTGTCAGCAAAGAGACTGACGGCGAAATGACGGAAACCCATATGCAGCCGCTGGACAAGCGCGCACGTTTGCAGGAACTGGCGCGTTTACTGGGCGGCAGCGAGGTCACCCGCAACACGCTGGCTAATGCTAAAGAACTTTTAGCCGCCTGATATGCACTTTTTTAACACAGCGTGGTCATATGCATGCTCTGTAGAGGTTTCCAATAGCGAAAAGGTTTATTATCATCGACAGCTATTGTCGCCTGAATAATAAAGCCTGCCGCAGGCAGAGTTCAGAATTTGATGGCAGAAGAACAGCCTGTAAAAGGCGTTTGGCCCCAGAAAAGGAATGTATAGATGCGCTGTAAAACGCTGACTGCCGCGGCAGTGGTAATGTTGATGATGACCGCCGGATGCTCCACTTTAGAGCGCGTGGTTTATCGTCCCGATATCAATCAGGGAAACTATCTGGTTGCCAATGATGTTGCCAAGATTCATACCGGCATGACTCAGCAGCAGGTGGCCTATACACTGGGTACGCCGATGATGAAAGATCCGTTTGGTAGCAATGTCTGGTACTACGTATTCCGTCAGGAACCTGGCCATGAGAAGGTCAAACAGCAGACACTGACGTTGACCTTCGACCGCAGCGGTGTGCTGACCAACATCGACAATAAACCTGCCCTGTCCTCGCAAGAAGGCTAACGGTTGATTCTGACCGTCGCTATCGCGGCGGTGATTAACCCGCAGAAAGCAAAAAGGCGCTCATCAGCGCCTTTTTCATGTTCTTCGATCTGACCAGTTATTTCTTGCTGCTGGCCGCGCGTTCTGCGCGTTGACGACGCAGTTCTTTCGGGTCGGCAATCAGCGGACGGTAGATCTCTACCCGATCGCCTTCCTGCACGATATCCGTCAGTTTCACCGGGTGGCTGTAAATGCCCACTTTATTGCTGGCAAGGTCGATATCAGGCCGCAGCTCAAGCAAACCTGATTTTTTGATGGCCTGCTCGACCGTACTGCCCTCTTCCAGCTTTACGTACTGCTGATACTGTTTTTCAGGCAGGGCGTACACCACCTCAACCGAGATATCAGGCACTGTAAACCTCTTTGGCGCGTTGCGTGAACGCCTGCACCATGCTGTTGGCCAGTTCTTTGAAGATGCGACCGAATGCCATTTCAACCAGCATATTGGTGAACTCAAACTCCAGGCTTAGTTCGACCTTACAGGCATCATCGCCGAGATCGATAAAGCGCCATCCGCCGGTCAGCTTGCGGAACGGGCCGTCGACCAGCTGCATATGAATGCTCTGGTTGTCGGTCAGCGTATTACGGGTAGTAAAGGTTTTACTGATGCCCGCTTTAGACACGTCGACTGACGCCGTCATCTGATTTTCAGAGGCATCCAGCACGCGGCTACCGGTGCAGCCCGGCAGAAACTGCGGGTAGGCATCGACATCGTTTACGAGTTGGTACATTTGTCCGGCGCTAAAGGGGACCAGCGCCGAACGACTAATCTGAGCCATAATGGTTCCTGTTCGTCACAAAACCGCTAAATAATAGCATTTTCAGCGATTAAACAAAAATTCCTCATTGTCATGGTGTGCTAGAATACCCTGTTTCCTGCTGCCCCGCTGGACTGGGGATGCGATAACCGACCAAGTGATGTAAAATACGCGGCATTATGACAAAGAAAAAAGCACACAAACCCGGTTCTGCCACCATTGCCATGAACAAGCGCGCCCGCCACGAATACTTCATTGAAGAAGAGTTCGAAGCCGGTTTGTCGCTACAGGGATGGGAAGTTAAATCACTCCGTGCAGGTAAAGCGAACATCAGCGACAGCTACATTTTGCTGCGCGATGGCGAAGCCTATCTGTTCGGCTCAACCTTCCAGCCGCTCGCCGTGGCTTCAACGCACGTAGTCTGCGATCCTACCCGCAGTCGTAAACTGCTGTTGAAAAAGCGTGAGCTGGATTCACTGTATGGCCGCGTTAATCGCGAGGGCTATACCGTTGTCGCGCTGTCGCTCTACTGGAAAAACGCCTGGTGTAAGTTAAAAATCGGCGTGGCTCGCGGTAAGAAAGAACACGACAAGCGTAACGACATCAAAGATCGTGAATGGCAAATGGACAAAGCGCGTATTATGAAGAATGCCAATCGTTAAATACTGGAATTCGATACGCTTTTTTGCTAGTATTTGAAGTTCTGGGGCTGATTCTGGATTCGACGGGATTGTGAAGCCTTAGGAGCATGCCGAGGGGCGGTTGGCCTCGTAAAAAGCCGCAAAAAAATAGTCGCAAACGACGAAAACTACGCTTTAGCAGCTTAATAACCTGCTGAGAGCCCTCTCTCCCTAGCCTCCGCTCTTAGGACGGGGATCAAGAGAGGTCAAACCCAAAAGAGATCGCGTGGATGCCCTGCCTGGGGTTGAAGCGTTAAACTTAATCAGGCTAGTCTGTCAGTGGCGTGTCCGTCCGCAGCTGACCGGCGAATGTAAAGACTGGACTAAGCATGTAGTGCCGACGGTGTAGTAATTTCGGACGCGGGTTCAACTCCCGCCAGCTCCACCAAAATTCTTCAAAGATGGTTCCAGTGCCATCCGCAGAAGTCCTGAAAGCCCGCACGGCATAAGCCCTGCGGGCTTTTTTGTGTCTGTAGTCTTCCGAGACGATCCGCCTGAATCCAGAGATAATTGGTATACGAATTGGTATACGGTAAGATGTATCCTAAAAACGTATACCAATTTTCGCAGGAAGGCCCCGCATGGCAAGGACAACGCGCCCTTTAACCAACACTGAAGTGCTTCGCTCAAAAGCCACTGACAAAGATATAACCCTACATGATGGCGACGGGCTTTTTATGGTTGTAAAAACCACCGGCAAGAAACTCTGGCGTTTTCGCTATCAGCGACCAGCTACGAAACAGCGTACTATGATCGGTCTCGGTTCCTTCCCTGCCCTGTCGCTGGGGGATGCCAGGCGCTTGCGTACTGATTACCTCTCCTTACTCGCTAATGGTATTGACCCACAGACCCAAGCTGAACAGGCCATAGAACAGCAGCAGATTGCATTAGATAGCATTTTCTCAACCGTGGCCGCTAACTGGTTTGCTTTGAAGCAGGCCAGCGTTACCCCGGATTATGCGAAGGATATCTGGCGTTCTCTTGAGAAAGATGTTTTTCCTGCCATTGGCGAGATTCCGGTGCAGGAAATGAAAGCTCGTAAGCTTGTAGAAGCACTTGAGCCGATTAAGGCCCGTGGTGCTCTTGAAACAGTGCGCCGCTTGGTACAGCGTATTAACGAGATTATGATTTATGCTGTTAACACGGGTTTGATTGATGCTAATCCTGCTTCAGGGATCGGTATGGCTTTTGAAAAGCCTAAAAAGCAGAATATGCCAACGCTCCGACCGGAAGAATTGCCGAAGCTTATGCGTTCGCTGGTAATGTCTAATTTGTCCATTCCGACCCGCTGCCTTATTGAATGGCAGCTCCTTACGCTTGTTAGACCATCCGAGGCATCAGGCACACGTTGGGATGAAATAAATTTCCAAAGCAAACTTTGGACAATCCCAGCCGAAAGAATGAAAGCAAGACGTGAGCATATTGTTCCTCTTTCTCCGCAATCTTTGTTTTTATTAGAAGTAATGCAACCTATCAGCGCAAACCGAGAGCATGTTTTCCCAAGCAGAAATGATCCAAAACGGCCCATGAATAGTCAGACCGCAAATGCTGCGTTGAAACGTATAGGGTACGGTGGTAAGTTGGTAGCACATGGCTTTCGTTCAATTGCTAGCACCGCTTTAAATGAAGCTGGTTTCAATCCAGATGTCATCGAGGCGGCCCTAGCGCATTCAGATAAAAATGAAGTACGCCGTGCTTACAATCGGTCGACGTATCTAGCTCAAAGAATTGAATTAATGGACGCATGGGGAAGTTTAGTCTGTCCATTGTGATAATTTTTGTAAGGAACTTTCAATGTCTACTTCTGTTCATAATCCTGATAGATATATGTTTGATTTCCGGCAGCTGATTTCAAATGGCAGAAAAAAAATAGGTATACTTATCGGAGCTGGAGCACCTGTCAGTATAAATGTCAGCACTGACGATACCTATCGCCCACTGATACCTAACATAGAAGGATTAACTCAAATAGTAAGAGAGTCACTAGACATTATAGACTCAGAGATTTACGATACTCTTTCAAAAAGAATCAACACAACAAATTTAGAGAGAATACTTTCAGACGTAAGAACATTAGCAGAGATAATTGGCGACAATGAGGCGTATGGAGGAAATTCAGAGAGTTTTAAAAAACTTGAAAAAAGCATCTGTGAATCTATAAAAAAAGTTGTTAGCCAGCCACTTCCTGAAGCTCAAAACCCTTATAGCGAATTAGTTTCTTGGATTAATGGAATAAATCGATCTCACGGTGTTGAGATATTCACAACTAATTATGATTTGCTTTGCGAAGATGCTTTAGAACGTTCTCAAACTCCCTATTTTGATGGATTTACCGGTTCTAGGTATGCTTTTTTCGATCCAGCCAGTATTTCTACAAATGACTTACCGCCTAGATGGGTTAGACTGTGGAAACTTCATGGTTCAATCGGCTGGAAGTTACATGAAAATGGTAAGATTATACGTGTACCAGAGTGTGATTTTTCCACAATGGTCTACCCTTCTCACATTAAATATTCTGAGACCCAAGCGGCTCCATTCTCTTCTCTATTTGAAAGACTAAAAGGCTTCTTAGCGGAGCCTGACTCTCTGTTAATTACCACTGGTTTCTCTTATGCGGATGCTCATATATCATCCAAAATAAGCGAATGCTTGTCTGCTAACCCGACAACTGCCGTAATCGCATTTCAATATAAAAAAATTGAGGAGGAAAGAGATGCTGTTACATTAGCACTCAAAACACCTAACCTCAGTGTATATTGTCGTGATGGTGCTGTAATAAATTCCATTAGTGCAGGCTGGAAAACTGGCGAACTGCCTGCTAAAAATTGGGATTCAGTTCAGAAAGAATATCTTAATGATCAAAAAGAATTCTTGCTTGGTGACTTCAAATCCTTAGCTAGATTTTTAGCAATGGCTGGAGGTGATGTTTCTTCAATCAGAGGTCCGATTGAAGTAATTAACGCTAATGGTGATAATGATGCATAACTCCACTGCCTTAGGAATAATAGTATCAGTCTCCAGCACATCCGTTGTAGCTAAGTTACTTAAAGAAGTTGATTCTGGATTATTAGTAATCCAAGGTCGCACACATAAAGTGGGTCAAGTTGGCAGTTTTATTCGCATACCTCAAGGTTACAATGATTTATACGGGATTGTTTCATCAAGCAGTGAAAGTAATAGCTCCATTAAGAAAGATGATACTATTGATTCAAGTCAGAGATTTATCACTATTGAGTTAGTAGGTGAAAGTTCTGGGAACCATTTTGATCGCGGCATAAGTCAGTATCCTTCTGTAAACGATGAAATACATTTAGTCTTAGAAGAAAACCTTAAAGTAGTTTATGGAAATGAAGGTGATAATTTAATAACAGTTGGCCATCTTGCAAGTTCTGAAAGTATAAACGTAAACATTGATATTGATAAACTAGTAACTCGACACTCTGCAATTGTGGGCTCTACTGGTTCGGGAAAGTCAACGAGTGTTACGAGCATTCTAAGATCACTTTGCTGCCCTGACAACACTGAAAACGTGAAGAGTTCAGCACGAATAATTTTAGTTGATATTCATGGTGAGTATTCGAATGCTCTAAGAGATATCGCACACGTATTTTCAATTTCACCATCCGTAAAGCAGAAACAGTTACATATTCCATTCTGGGCATTGCCAACTGACAAACTTATCGATTTTCTTTGTGGTAGTATGAGTGAATCTTACAAGAACAACATGATTGAAATGATTGTCGAGGAGAAAAAAAAGTCCATACCCGCCAACAATTATGATTACATTGATGATAATAAAGTCACACCTTATACACCCTTGCCCTTCAGTATAAAAAAAGTCTGGTATGATTCATTAGTTAATGATACCTCTACTTATCAAGAAGATACATTCCAAACACTTTCTTATTTAGATGGTCAAATTGGAAATGCTGAGGAACTAATCCCTCCAAAATTCACCCCTCCTGAACCTGGGAAAAAAGCACCATACAAAAAAGGGCCTCATGCGTTAACCAAACAATTAAACTTAATGAAGGCAAGGCTACTTGATAGTCAGTATGGTTTTTTTCTAAGCCCTGATAACTACACTCCGGATGAAAACGGTAAAGTCGAGAAAGACTTGGATGACCTATTATCTGAATGGTTGGATCATGAAAAACCCATTTCAATTTTAGATCTATCGGGTATGCCATCAACTCAATTTGATACGCTTTTAGGTTCAATCTTAAACATGTTATTTGAAGCATCAATTTGGGGTAGGAACTTGCCCAATGGATTCAAAAATCACCCTGTACTCTTTGTACTTGAGGAAGCACACAGATACCTTTCAGGTGAGTTTGATGGTCTAACAAAGTCTTTAGTTCAGCGAATTGCCAAAGAAGGAAGGAAATTCGGCGTTGGATTAATGATTATAAGTCAAAGGCCATCTGAAATTGATGACACAATTCTTTCTCAGTGTGGAACACTTTTTTCATTAAGGCTGTCAAATTCCACTGACCGTTCCAAAGTTAAGGCAGCTATGTCTGATGGTTTATCTTCACTAATTGATACGTTACCAGTATTGCGAACCGGTGAGGCCATTATAATAGGTGAGGCAGCAAAACTGCCAGCACGTTGTAAATTTAAGCTTCCTCCTGATGGTTTTTATCCTGACAGTGTTGACCCTAAGGTTTCTGAGGCATGGGGGAGAGAAAGGAAAAATCGAAGTTTTGAGAAATTAGTGATGGCGTGGCGCTTAAACAAACCCTTAAATGAAGATGGAGAAAAAAATGATTAGAGAACCAGTTAGCTCTTCAAATATTGCTTCAATAGGTTACGACGAAAGCAGCCTAACTTTAGAAATAGAATTCATTCGCAGTGGAGTATATGAATATTCTGATATACCTTCACATGTTTATGATGAATTACTCAACGCACCTTCTATTGGTATTTACTTTAATGCAAATATAAAGAATAAGTACCCTACAACTAAGAATTAAGCATCAGTGAATCAGCTTTGGCAAATTGATTTGGGCTTTGCCGAAGCATTTCCAAACTTTCAACACCTGAGCATTTGACATTAACATGTGTCATGTTTACCCCTCAGCGCGCGCTCGTAGCCCCGCCACGCCTGCGCACTTAACATAGTGGTTTTCATGCACCTGCATGAGTGGCTCCGGGGCGCACCGCTGCTGGCCTTTGCTGACGTTTTCAGGTGCCGGAAATTCATGCGATTTCATGCAGCATAGACATGCACTCACGCAACAGACATAAAAAAGCCCGGCATATGCCGGGCATTATGTGTTTTTGACCGTATTGTTTCTTTCAGGGTTGTGCGTGCCGGTCCCTGCGGGAGCAGGCTGAGCCGTAGCGGCCCAGCGTCTGCGGCTGACGTACCGTGCCGCTCTTCACCTCTGCCTCTCTGGCAGCAGGCCTGCCGGGCTTCATGATGATTCTCTCGACGCTCTCCAGCGCGGTGAATGTGCAGGAGCAGTCAAGGTTCCGGCACTGGTACCAGGTGCGCTTTACAGAAGGTGCTTCATAGGAGCTGGTCCGGGTATGAGCCACCTGACCGCATTCGGGACATTTCAGGGCCATTTCGTTTCCTGTCTGGTCGTTTTCAGTCAGTCAATTGTGCCGGAGCTGGCACAGGCGGTACCACCGGATGACATTGTGTGACGGCTCAGACAAAAGGCCCTTCTTCTGGCCAGCCAGGGAAAGGTCTCACGAAACCCACATTCAGCTTTTAGTTTTATATAAATCCTTCACCTTTCTTCACCAGAAAGAAAAAGATAAGTAATACAGTAAATTAAAGGGTGAACAGTTCAAAAAGCATCCTTCACCCACTGTTCACCATCGTTCACCGTCTTAAAAAGCCCGCCGGACATTCATCAGCGTTATTTCCTTTTAATCTTTCGCTTTCAATAGCCAGAAACTAAGCCCTGGCTTTACCTCGTCTCTATACGTTTTTATTCGTTTATATTCGTTTTACATGAGCAGTAAATGACCATTTTGTAAGGGTGGTGACACAATCCCGCCTTGTTGATTCCGGCAGAAATATGCTCAGGATAAAGAGCTGCCCGATGCCGGACGTATCCGCCCGGCTCTGTATGGAATCAACGAGAGGTAGCCCATGCACACTGCTTTAACCGCACCCCCCTCCGCCCCGGCGGCTCCGTCAGCCCCTTACGCGCCGCCGGTTCAGGAGCGATTTATGCGCCTGCCGGAGGTCATTCACGTCTGCGGCCTGTCCCGCTCGACGATTTACGACCTCATCAGCCGCGACGCCTTTCCCGCGCAGATTTCGCTCGGCGGCAAGAACGTCGCATGGGCGGCCAGCGAGGTGAACGCCTGGATGAACGAACGCATCGCCGCCCGCGGTCAGGGGAGTGAGGCATGACCTTCACCCACCGCTGAGACCGTCCGTCATGCTGCATTTCTTCGCTTTCCCCGGCTTGCGCGCCGGGGGCCTTCCCTGGTACAGTGTTTCTGCTGTCGCAAAACCGGCAGCCGGGCGTAGGAACCCGAGTTACTTATTGGCGACACCAGACGCGCCATGCGTCTTTTTTTGTGTCTCAGCCTCAGTGCACCCGTTATTCGGGCAACGGTTCTGTATCCGTTGCGCCGTACTCGTAATGGTGGCCCGGGCGGGGCAGCCTTCGGGCTGGCCGGTTTCCAATAAGGCCGGTATTCCTACCCCCGTCCGGGTCACCACCAGTGAGCGTAGGAACTCCGGTGGTGGCAATAACCGCTACTTATTGGAGACTGCCCTTATGGCTACCGTCCTTAATTCCCCGCATTCAGAATGTGTCTTTGTGTTTGCCGCCGTGCGCCGCTGTGAGCGTCACGCCCGCGTGCAGATGCTTCGTACCACCGCCGCCACCGGACGTGCCGCCCGCCGGCTGCCGGCCCGCGACTGTGTTCTGGTCTTTGCCGCCCGCCTGCCGGTTGCGGAGGTGCGCCCGTGAACCACGCCACCATTACCCTTGACGACCTCGCCCGTCTGGAGCACCTGCGCAACGCCGGACGTCTGGCCTGTGACGCGGCGGCCCTGCGCGACTGCTGCACCCCGCCGGAGCCTGCCGACAGCGAACAGCTGGCCTCGCTGCTGTTTCTCATCACCGGCCAGCTGGATGACGTGGTGACCCGCTGCCGCGACGGCTGGATGAACGGGGAGGTGAGCGCATGAACGCACGCACCCTGCCCCCTGAGCTGCGCGCCGCGCTGTCCCGCCGCGCGGTGGCCTGCGCCTGGCTCACCCTGTGCCGCGAACAAAAGCGACATTCAGGCCTGACGCTGGCCCGCCTGGAGCGCGTTATTGAGACCGAACTGGAGGGATTCTACCTGCGCCAGCACGGACGCGTGCGCGGGCTGGAGATTGCCTGCGCGCTGCTCGACGACCTGCTGACCGCCGGGCCGCTGAAGGCCGCCCCGTGCCTGAGCTTTTTAGGCCAGGTGGTGATGGACGAACTCTGCGGGCGCATCCACGACGCGCCGCCGCTGCACTGAGGGAAAGCATAATGAAAATGACCGTATCAGACGCGGCCAGCGCCGCGCGGGGCCAGTGGCCCCGCATCCTGCCCGCGCTGGGCGTGAAGGTGGTGAAGAACCGGCACACGGCGTGCCCGGTGTGCGGCGGCAAAGACCGCTTCCGCTTTGACGATAAAGAGGGGCGCGGGACGTGGTTCTGCAACCAGTGCGGGGCCGGTGACGGCATGGACCTGGTGCAGAAGGCGCTGGGCGTCAGCCTGACCGGGGCCGCTGCGCGCGTGAACGACCTGACCGGCAACCTGCCGCCGGTGACGGAAGCCGCACCGGCAGAGCCGGACGATGAAAACGCCCGCACGGCGGCCGCCGTGCAGGCGCAGCAGCTGGTGAGCAGCGCAAAAACGGTCACCGGCAACGCCTACCTGTCCCGAAAGGGGCTGCCCGAACATTCCTGCCTGACGCTCACGAAGCCGCAAAAGGTGGCGCTGACGTCCTATCGCCCCGGCGACCTGATGGTGCCGCTGCACGACGCGGACGGCGCGCTGGTCAACGTCCAGCTGATTAACGCAGCCGGTGACAAGCGCACGCTTAAAGGCGGCAAGGTGAAAGGCGCCTGCCACGTCCTGAGCGTTAAGGGCACCCCGAAACGCATCTGGCTCACCGAGGGCTACGCCACCGGGCTGACCGTGCACGCGCTGACGGGTGACGCGGTGTGGATTGCGCTGTCGTCCGCTAACCTCCTTTCCCTGGCCGGCCTCGCCCGTGAAAAGCACCCGACGCTGCCGCTGGTGATTGCCGCCGACCGCGACCTGAACGGCGACGGCCAGCGTAAGGCGAAGCACGCCGCCGCAGCCTGCAACGCCACGGTTGCCCTGCCGCCGGTGTTCGGCGACTGGAACGACGCCTTTACCGCGCACGGAGAGGACGCCACCCGGCAGGCGCTGCACGAGGCGTCCGCACCGCCCGCCGCCAGCCCGTTCGACACCATGAGCGAGGCCGAGTTTACGGCCATGAGCGCCAGCGAGAAGGCGGAGCGCGTCGCGGAGCACTACGGGCGTAATCTGGCGGTGGACGCCAGCGGCGAAATCCTCTGCCGATATGAGGCCGGGGCGTGGAAGGTGATTTCCGGCAACCAGTTCGGGCGCGACGTGGCGAAGCTGTTCCAGCGCCTGCGCGCGCCGTTCTCGGCGGGCAAGGTGGCGGGCGTGGTGGACACGCTGAAGCTGATGCTGCCCCAGCAGGCCGCGCCGCAGCGACAGCTCATCGGATTCCGCAACGGCGTGCTCGACACCCGAAGCGGCACCTTCAGCCCGCACCGGCGTGAGAACTGGCTGCGCACCGTGAGCGACGTGGACTACACCCGCCCCGTGCCGGGCGAAACGCTGGAGCGCCACGCGCCGCACTTCTGGCAGTGGCTCGACCGCGCCGCCGGGCGCAGCGCAGAGAAACGGGACGTAATTCTGGCCGCGCTGTTCATGGTGCTGGCGAACCGCTACGACTGGCAGCTGTTTCTGGAGGTCACCGGCCCCGGCGGCAGCGGCAAGAGCATCATGGCGGAAATCGCCACCATGCTGGCGGGAACGGACAACGCCGTGTCGGCCACCATCGAGACGCTGGAATCCTCGCGCGAGCGCGCCTCGGTCATCGGCTATTCGCTCATCCGCCTGCCCGACCAGGAGAAGTGGAGCGGCGACGGCGCGGGCATCAAGGCGATTACCGGCGGCGATGCGGTGTCCGTTGACCCGAAATACCGCGATGCCTACTCAACCCATATTCCGGCGGTGATTCTGGCCGTGAACAACAACCCGATGCGCTTCACCGACCGCAGCGGGGGCGTGTCGCGCCGCCGCGTCATCCTGCACTTCGCGGAAATCATCCCGGCAAACGAGCGCGACCCGCAGCTGAAGGAGAAGATACAGGCGGAGCTCGCCGTTATCGTGCGCCAGCTGATGCAGCGCTTCAGCAGCCCGCAGGACGCCCGCGCGCTGCTTCAGCAGCAGCAGAACTCCGGCGAGGCCATGCGCATCAAGCGCGACGCCGACCCGATGGTGGACTTCTGCGGCTACCTGTTTGCGACCGCCGAGCCGAACGGCCTGCACATGGGTAACGCCGGCATCCGTCCCCTGCAACCCCGTCGCTACCTCTATCATGCCTATCTGGCGTACATGGAGGCCAGCGGCTACCGCAACCCGCTCAGCATGAAGACCTTCAGCCAGGCGCTGGAGAGCATCCTGCGCGAGTACGGGAAAAGCTACCTGAAGCGGCGCACGAAAACCGGCGTGCAGACCAACCTCGGCCTGACTGACGAAAGCAGCGCTGACTGGCTGCCGAAATGCGACGACGTGTACGCGGCATGACAACCTGAGCCGGCGAAAGCCGGTTTTTTTAGTCCACATGTCACTCGTGGCGAACGATGTGCTCAGGCTTTCTCTGTTCACCATAAACTCGCCGACTGATAAAAATGAGCGTTGAGCAGTGCAAACAAAAGTGGCGGGCTTACTGTCCTTAAGCCCACTGGGATTTAAGTGAGTTATCCGACAACAGGAGATACAGCCGGGAGCTGACGTCTGTCTGAATCGCCATGGCAGATACCGGCTAAATTGTTAGTCCGCTTTGTGCCAGAAGCATATACCTCTAAAGCTTGATGTACTAAACCAGCGGGGCAGGTCAGTAATAAATTTTTTTAATAATTCTTGCAGATCCATGGATGAGGTTTTGGAGAAAACAGGAGTTCAGGACCAGAGAAATGCCATACTGCATTTTAATTAATTCACAGTCTGGCATTGAGCTACGGAAATGGGATAAGTCATCAGGGCTGGAGAAGTGTTTTATTCCAGCTGGTGAACTGGTCTCTGCGTGAGTAATATTCGCGCAGGTGCATGCGATTTTCGCGGAAAGTTAAAAACTCTATCGATTCAGGTATTACTCGGTACCCTCCCCAGCGCTCCGGCTTGTCTACAGGTCCGTCACTCGCTTCAGTTTGCGTTCGGCTATACATGGCATATAGTTCATCTTCCGAATTCAGAGGCTGGCTTTGTTTAAAACAAAGTGTAGCAAGCTGAGCATCACGCGATCGCGAAGCCCATTCCTTTTTGGCGTCCTCTTCATTGACATGTTCAACTTTACCCTCAACCCTCACCTGCCAGCCTTTTTCTTCCCACCAGAAGGTCAGCGCGATTTTTGGGTTATGGGCTAAATCACGCCCCTTTGGTGAATCGAACCAGGTACAGAAAACGAACCCATCTTCATCAGCTGATTTCAGACCGACGAAACGGGCACGCGGAGCACCATTTTCTGAAACAGTCGATACGCATACCGCGCCGGGATGGGCAGGAGACACATCTCGTTTATACTCTGTCCACCATTCCTGAAACTTGGCCATAGGTTTTTCTGACATAAAGTTTATCTCCTGACTTAACGGGATTGTTACTGGTACTGAAAGTGGTCTATCAGGCTGTAAGCTATTTCCTTCAGTTCCCTGTCCAGGGTTTTACTGATAGTGGCAATTACAGAGTCTTCTGCAACTGAGCAGTTATATCTGATGTCAATATGCAGTCCGTCCTGATAGGAACAGTAGAAAAATGAAAGAGCATTTTTTGCGATCACTGGGCCTGCTACATTAATTTCATGAACACCGTGCTTTCTGTCACTGAAGAGTTTAGGGCTTTCGGCCACAATCAGTGAGATCCTTCTGCGGCCTGTAAGCTCAGCGGTCTCAGCCCAGCTGAGCCTGCATAAACGGATGTGTTCCGCGATGGCTTTTTCCATTGCAATTAACTGACAGAGGAGGCTGTCTTCTACTGGCAGACTGATACTGAATGGCACAATCGTAATCATATTTGCAATGACGTCATGATTCTCACGATTGCGGTTTCCTAAAGGTGAGTGAAATTCCAGCCTGTCAAGCCTGCAAAGTACCTGATGCGCGCGCCACACTGCATAAGCGACTAAAGCATGTAGCGAAACATTCGCTTTCGTCAGCAACTGGCTGAGTCGTGATGCAGGCAGATAATCGCACAGAAGTAATTTCATCCTTCCTTCTGTACATCCTGAAGATACCGTGGCCGGAATCATCCCGAAAAGCTTGGTCGGCCTTTCAAGCACAGACTGCCGCGCCCAGAATTCATTTATTGTCGTTTTATCATCCGGCTGCTGATTCCATGTATGGGTGGCATATACATGAAGAGGCGTTACCGGAGATGGTGTATGTCCGTCAAGTATGGTCAGTAGTGCATTTATGAGCCATCTACATGCGTAACCATCCACAATTACGTGCGCGAAATGCAGCGTGAGTTGAGGCCCCTCACTTCCACTTTTTAGCTGAAAATAGAACAGATTGCCTGCTTCAAAGTCAAAATCCTTCGACAGTAGACTTGTTGTCGAATCCTCCAGTTCATAGTGTTCTGCTTCATCATGGATGGGGGCATCATATTGCCAGAAATCACCATTCTGCTCCCGAATTTTGAGATGCAGTGAAGGAACACAGTGGAGCAGGTCCCTTATGCCTTTTCTCAGCAATTCTTCGGAATATCCCTCCGGAAACTGTAACGTCACGGACACCGCATCCCGACGTATCTGGTATCGGAAATAATTGTCACAGTAGTATCCCTGAGAAGGTAGTGTACGGCTGGAAGTCGGTATTACAGTGGTACCCGCAAAGTGCGCAACGGCCGTTGGGGGTAATGCTTCACACTCTTTAGCCAAGTCATACAGCAACTGTGTTTTGTCCGGTGTAGGCAAACTGATGCCATAGGCCATTTCGAGCTCTATTATCAGTTCAACAATTTCCAGGGATGTGAGGTGCAGGTCTCCCAGTGTGTAGTGTGATGGAAACGCGTAAGACCGGATGCGTCTGGCAAGCAGACGCAGGTTTTTCTCTTCAAGTGCCAGATCATAATGCTTACGGAGTGCATGCTCATCAGTCTTTCCGTTCGGGTTTAACGGGAGGTGTTCGACCTGACAGATGTGATTAGGCAGAGCATATTCAGGCAAATGGCGTGTGAGGTGCCCATAGACTTTTTCGGCAATATCGGGTTGAGTGGACGTCACGAAAGCCACAATGTGTTCGGTACGCTCGTTATTTAATACCGATACATGGACATCTCGGATGTGATCAACTGCTGAAATGTTCCGAGTAATCTCATCGATATCGATGCGAAAGCCCCTTACTTTTACCTGATTATCGTCCCGCCCAATTATAAAGTATGAGTGACCTTCCCTGTAGACGATGTCTCCTGTGTCATAGCATCGTTTAGCTCCCTGAACAGTGAATCGATCATCCGAGGCCGTGTTCAGATAGCCTATCGCCACGGATCTTCCCTCGACTATCAGTCGGCCTGGCTGCCCGTCTATGGTTACTCTCTGGTTATTCTCATCCAATATACAAAGCGAATTATCGCCAAATGCCTCACCAATTTTGGCCACGGGGCATCGAGTATCAGCTTCGGTCACCTGATGCCATGTGACAAAAACGCTACACTCTGTTGGTCCGTAAATGTTAAAAACCGTGCAGCCGTGCCTGCCGACAAACGTCTCCCACCATGCTTTAAGAGATGCATACTTGATCTTTTCTCCGCCAAAAATAATCTTCTTTTGCACATATTGAGGTCTGGCATTCTGAAGTGTAACCATCTGGCGCCCTACTTCGTAAAACCAGGAAGGAGTCATAGCTACCACTTCTGCTGGAGAATTAAGGATTGCTTCTGCCAGCAAACGGGGAGAATCTCGGGTTGACTGGTCAATGATGTGCAGAAGTCTGCCATGGTAGAGATAAGGCAGCGTTTCTATTACCGAAAAGTCAAAACTGCATATGCGGTTTGCTATTGATGAAGAGCCAAACATTGGGGTTTCAGTAAAGGCATTCACCACGCTGGAAATATTATCCCAGCTAAGCGCAATAGCTTTCGGTACACCCGTACTTCCCGATGTGTGGAGGACCAGGCATTCCGCATCTGCCTTAATGTTGGCAGGAATTACCATTTCATCGTAATCATTTACATCTTCGAAAAGCTGTTCAATGCTAATCCCTAGCACATCATCGTTTGGTAAATCAGTAATGATGAGGTTTAAGTTAAGGGTTCGGGTAATTTCTTCGATACGTGTTTTAGGCAGACTTTTAGCCAGAGGCACGCAGGTGATACCAGCATGATGAAGTGCCAGAACTGTTATCTGCTGATGTGGTGAAGGATCAACGAGCATGCCCACTCTGTGGAGTGTTACAGGCCAGTGATTAAGTAATTTATCAGCAAGACAGTGCGTAAGGTGTCTCACTCTATCGCGTGAGAAGCTCTCATTTTTAAACAGAATTGCAGTGTCCTGTCCCTGCGGAAGACTGAAAAAACGCATACAATACCTCACCTTACTCTATTAAATATTTGCCTTGTTATCGATCTGAATCCTGCTAAAAATCCACAATGCGATTATCAGTGCAGAGACTGTAACCAGATACCAGTGCTCACCCATGCCGGCATGAATAAAAGCGCCTCCCAGTAGCGGCGCTAAGGCCATACCGGTCATATATATGTTATAAAATGAAAAATACCCTCCTTTGAATTCAGATGGCGTAAGTAATTCCATTGCAAAATTGGATGTTGATATTGCTATCAGTTCGCCCAAAGTGAATATCAGAGCAAAAACCGCAACGTTCAATTCGCTGTGCAGCAGGTTAAAGAAAACCATCAGCTGGCTCAGTATCATCACGCCCAGAGCGGCTTTCATGCGGAAGGACATCGTAAGATGCCGTAAGGCATGATTAAGCGGAAAATATGCAATTAGTACCATGAGCGTGTTGATTACCTGCACAGTTGCATAATAGTGCAGTGCTGTTTTCTGAGATAACTGCTGGCTTAGAAGCATCAGTAAAACAGTATCGTTACTGGCCATGACCATATAAAAAAGTACGCTGAACACACATAACATCATGAATGAACGGTCGCCCAGAATACGTTTCAGGCTTGCTGACATCGTAGGGCTGTTGACGTTTCGGCCTGTCACTGATCGGCAGTAAAAAGTATATAACGTCGTCATCAGCGCCAGTACGAGAGACCCGTACAGAAGATAAGTCCGTCCTTGTAGTCCCAGCAGGGCCACCAGAGCAGGTGCTAGTGCCCCCCCCACGTTGACATAGTAATACCTGGCATTGTGTGCACTCTCGGCGAGTTCACGTGTCGCACTATTACTCAGGCTGACTTTGAAGCCGGTTTCCAGACATCGCGTAGAGAGAACCAGAAGGTTCAGGCCGGCGACGGCTGCCGGAAGACTCTGTACCAACAGCAGAGACAGACCTGCCATCATTGCCAGGCTGGCCGCGGGGAATACGACATGAAGATGACCGCGGTCAATGGCCGTCCCTGCTAATTGTGTAGAAAAGAAGGCCGTAAGTGTTGCAAGGAAAAGCAGAAGGCCGGTGTCAAGCGTATTGAGTCCGTAATCTTGCTGAAAGACCAGAACCATATAGGGCCATGCAATAAAATAGATCAGGCGAATAAAAAATGTGCCTGCTAACTCTTTACCGCAGCGTTTATGAACGGCAATCACAGGTTTTAGAATTGACAGTGAATTAGTTACCATACGATTCCTGAAATTTGATGTTTTCATAGCCCGATGAAAAGAAGTGCAGAACTGCCCCTCCACCGGATGAGGTATAGGAGAATGTCTCCGTTTCAGTCAGCGTGTCTCCTCCCATGAAAAGCCCCTGTATCCTCTTTCTTTTCAGTGTCCTGTATGCCGCATGGGCATACTGACTGCCGGGTATACTGAGTGGACCTGCTGCAAAGAATGAAAAGTCATCAGGACCTGTTACATCTGCCAGAAACTCCTCGCTAAAGATAAAATCCACAATCCTGTCGCTATCACGAACCTGCAGTAAGGGGCGTCGCACCATCCTGCCTTGAACATCACAAACAATCAGAACCTCTGGTATGTATATGGGTAGATCAATCGATGCATTTTCAGGCATGGGGAAGTAGTCAGACAGCCCGATTCTGATGCCACGTGCTTTGAGCAGACTGTTCAGAACTGCGCCTCCAGCAATGACCCGGTTAACATAACGAAGCCGGGGATGATGAAAGAGAAACTGCAGCTTCTCCTTTTTGTTGCCACCCAGCACCAGTATGGTGGGTCTTTGGTTGTAAAGAGCGGAATGTATCTGCTCAAGCTCCTCAAGCTGTGACCTTACCCCCTCTGAGAAACACCACGGAATGAACGCTTTGATAGCGCAGTTCGACGCATTTTTTCTGTGCAATTTAGAAAAACCGCCGATCACCAGGCGATCTCCCGGCTTTGCCAGCTCCGCTGCAAACGTCGCATCGTTC
The DNA here is from genome assembly GCF_004364735.1 of Pantoea sp. PNA 14-12. Classification (NCBI taxonomy): domain Bacteria; kingdom Pseudomonadati; phylum Pseudomonadota; class Gammaproteobacteria; order Enterobacterales; family Erwiniaceae; genus Pantoea; species Pantoea sp. PNA 14-12. Next base: position 692,846 of record NZ_SOAJ01000002.1, read on the forward strand.
TGTTGCTCCTCAGGATAACGACGCGTATTACCCATAAGCGCTACCTCCCCTTCTGGCAGACGGGCAATAAAGTCCTGAGCCTTACGGCCCACGCAATCAGGGAAATAATGGACGCGCTGCTGCAAATGTTCGCTCAGAAGAGATGCAATCCACGGGGTGGGTTCGGCTGTTTTCTTGAAATAATCCCCCTGATGGTTATATATCAGTATGGTCTGTTGGGCAGTCATGAGCGATTTGATCGACTCAGCATCTTCATTAATTCTGGGGTGCATTCGCACCCCGGAGGAAATATTGATGCCGGCGCTATACAGGATCACCGGAGCTCTCCTCATACCAGACGACTCATGACACGACTGAAGCGCCCCACCAGTTCATCCATCTCTTTTTCAGAAATAATGAGTGGCGGCGTGAACAAAAAGGTCAGAGCTTCTCCATCCTTACCGGATGACCGGCACGGATAAAGATTGATCCCCTCCTGATGACCGGCTTTCACAAACTCGTCTGCTCGCTGACGGCTGAGCGTTGTCTCGACTGCCCAGAGCAGTCCCTGCCCCCGGATTTCAGCGACCACCTTTTCGCCGCCAACCATCTCCTGCAGCAAACGGCCAAAATATGTCCCTTTAGACCTGACTGACGCCATTCCGATTTTATTTTCCAGCGTATCGAGCACGGCAAGTGCAACGCCAGCCGATAAAGGGTTTCCGGAATAGGTATGCCCAACGAAATGGGGGGGAGACAGCGAGGCCAGCGCATCCCCTATCTGTCTTGAAATCATGACGCCTGAGATGGGGGTAAAACCTGCTCCAAGCCCTTTGCCGATAACGGTTATATCCGATTCCGTTTCCCATGTTTTCATGCTGAACCATTCGCCCGTGCGGCCAAGTCCGGTGACAATTTCATCAGCAATCAGCAGAATATCCCGCGCTTCCAAGCCTGCTTTGAGTTTACGGAAATAGTCAGGATGCGGGATAAGCACCCCTCCTGAAGATGCGGTAACGGGTTCTGCATAGACGCAAGCAATATGCTCAGCGCCAACGCCGTCAATAATTTCAAATGTTTCGTTCAGACAGGTATCAAGCCATTCATCCGATGAAACCCCCTCAGGTTTATGCAGGTCGTAATAAGGGGGCAAACGCAAATCGCTGATAGCAGGATCGATCACCTTATTCAGCAGGTTTACCTTACGGGCGCGATCATCGCCATAGGTCAGAGACTGTATAGTGTTGCCGTGATTGGAAATTCTTCGGCCTAACGCAAGCGTCTTTTTGTCATTACCTTGGCTGCGGAAGTAATCAAGCGCAATTCGGTAAGCTGCCTCCGAAGCCTCAGAACCACTGTTCATAAAAAACGCATAGCCTTTGTTATCATCAGACAGTTCAACCAGCCTGCTGGCCAGCAATTCTGCTTCCTGACTGCGGAAATGAAAGCGATACGCAAAATGGAGTCGCTTAAGCTGCTGTTCCATGGCTGCGATAATATCAGGATGACAGTGTCCCAGATTGACGGTCATAGGGCCGGATGTGGAGTCTATATAATCTTTACCGTTTTCATCAAAGAGCCATATGCCTTTGCCATGAGTCACTCTGGGAACATCAGGCTTATAGCCAGTGAAGGGATACATATACATATTAACCGCCTTAATAAGTTTGTCAGGAAAATCCTGAGTTTTGCTGTTCATAACGCATCAGTGGGTCACAGTGGCATCTTCTTCTTGCCTATGCAGAAGGCCCATGAGTTCATTTTTGACTGCAGTCATGCATGCAAGCAGGTCATTAGCGACATGATGATTGACATTGGGACGTATCGAGCCATTCTGAAAGAACATGATTCCTTCTGAAGGCTGACCTACGCAGAAAAAGCGCTCACGCTTGCCATCACGGTTGATAAACTGAAAGTGCCGGGTGATATTGAATCCCGAGGCTGCGCACTCAACCCCATGGCTATCCTTATGTACCCAGTAACTTGCGATACCGGCGTCAATGAGATCGCGGAACAGGCTGTTTTTGGCTTTTCTGACACTGAAGTTATGTAATTTGGCATCGATCATTGCATCTACACGGGTATACTCTCCGGCCTGGCTCAGGCTGTGCAGCCAGACCTGTTCGTCGTGAACCTGAATATTTGACTGCGCATAGGTGACATCTACGACATCAGCTTCGATCAGCGCCTCCATTTTCTCCATCAGCGCTATGCAGTTACCGTTAGCCGCACGGTTATGTACCGCATAGAAGTCTTTGAGCATGTTGTTATAGGTCGCCGGTGTAATCCCCCCAAAATCAACTGCATACACTACAGTTTGCCGCAGATCGCGAAAGACGTCATCACAGGCGCCCTTGTAGGGATTGTCTAGATTACCCTGCTCTGACTGGCGGCGATCCCAGTGCATGAACGCCAGTAACCGTTCACGCCAAGGGGTACCGGGTGCAAAGTCCATATTCCGGATAGGGTTAACAACCATATCCCAGTTAAACAGGTGAGCCTCAGGCTCTGTCCTGTGTTCCCAGGGGCTTGGCCCTGATAGGGCGGACAATGAAAATTGCTGCAGATCGGGCTCTTTTCCTGGTTCCCTGGCGCTAATGACATAAACGTAACGTTTCACGATGGCTTCAACCGGAACCCCGTGGAAAGATGAGGTGGTCCCTTCATTTAGAAAACGGCGGATCAGGAAGATGGCTTCGCGGGCAAGCCTCTCAGTAGCTTGCGTCAACCAGTTAAGGGCACTCTCCTTCTGGGAGTTTATTGCCCGATTTCCGGCAATGAACTGCTCAACCAGAGGGCGGCTCTCAGCAATCATGATACTCAGCACCTCGGGACCAAAAAGAATGCGGTAATAGCAAAGCTGGAGCTCCAGCATCAGAAGAGGAAATACGTGCACGTCGAAATCAAGCTGCAGAGAATGATTTTCCGGCGAACTGTCCGGATGCGCCGGGGCGCCAAGGTTCCCTCGCATCTGATCGATTAATGAACGGGTAAAAAAATATCCCTGATGTTCATATTTTGCGAGATCGACCTCTTTAGCATTGTGGGGACGGCTGTAAGTGAAATAGCCAGACCGGCTGAGTGCATAAAGTTTCTTGGGTTCATTTCCACTTGCGCGATAGCGTAGTTGTCCTTTATCGCGAAAGAACGAGCCTCCTTTGTTTTCCGTGTAGTAAAGCAGTGTGTCGATCGCAGTCAGGCCCATGCCAATGACGGCAATGCTTTTCTTCTGCCAGTCAGGGACGTCAAAAAGCGGATAGGCAAAATTATAATACTCTGTGAATTTTTTGAGCGTTCCGGCCAGATAAAAATTATCCATTGATTCCTGATGTCCTGTCGCGAGAAGCACAATATCAAACTCAGCTGGCTGAGGGTAAAAATCACCGGTCAGATAATATTTACCCTCATTTTTAGTGATCTGTTTAATCGTATCTTTAATTAGCGACACGCTGACACCAGCCTGTCTGACTTCATTAACCAGTGCGTCACAGATCTCAACCAGAGACTCGCCATAAAGTTCTCGGGTAGGAAAATCATCAGCATTCAGCTTATAACGTTCACTGTGCGTGGCTTTGTATTTTTTTTCCAGCCATTCACTGAAAGTTATTCGTGTGCTTTTGGGAAAGGAATCGCTGGCGTTGTTGGTTTTATCTGGAGCAAAAGAAAGTTGACCAACGATCCTGTTCAGCATACTCGTTTTAGCCTGAGCCGGAGAATGGGGCCAGCCTGAGCCGAAATAGCCATGTCGATCATACATTGTGACGGATACATTATCACGTACATCCAGTTCTTTAAAAATACTGTGTAGGCCATTTAAAAAATACATTCCGTTTGGGCCGCCGCCCACGATAGCTATTTTGATCATTGTTTTCTCCAATATATATTATTCTCAGCATTATGCTGATTAATAATGAGATACAACGTTAATACTTGACGCAGGGTAAAGAGGAAGTGATTATTTTTTATGAATTATATTTGGCCTCTAATTCATTCATATAACGCTCAGTGGTCAATGAAAAAAGCTCATCAAGGGATGAGACATTTTTTTCAACATTAATAAGTGATTTTTCTTTGTAAATTCTGTCAGCCGTTTCTTTCATGCTACGGACTGAACTACGGATGAGATGATTTGCCCAGATGAGGTTACTGATTCCATGTTTAACAAACTCTTGGTATTCAGTGTTATAGTATTTCGTCGGTACTGCAAAGAGTGGCAGTTTACCGCCCCACCGTTCAGAAAAGGTAAATACTTCTCCGGCATCCGATTTTTTTGAATGGATCAGAATTGCATCTGCACCCGCATCTTTATAGGCTTCTGCACGATCCAGGGCTTCCTCCATAGGGTGGCCGGAGATCAGCGCTTCAATACGTGCAACTACGGTAAAATCACCACCGCCTGTGTCTTTCGCCGCTCTGATTTTATTACAGAACTCACTTACAGGTGCGAGTGTCTGATTCTCACCAATGAATGAATTAACCTTAGGAAACATTTTGTCTTCAATGCACACAGCATTTATGTTAATTTGTTTGAGTTTTTTTACAAAACGCATTACATTCAGATAATTACCAAAGCCAGAATCGCCATCCACAAGAATGGGTATGTTGGTATTATCCGCCATCTGTTCCAGAGCAGTGATGACTTGAGACCATGAAGCCTCGTTCCTGTCAGATAATCCCATAGCCGCACTGATCGAAAGGCCTGATGCCCAAATAGCTTCAAAGCCGGCATGTTCAACAATTTTAGCGCTGAGCCCGTTATGAGCTTCCATGAACTGGGTGTATTCGCCTCGGGCAAGACGTTTCTGAATACTCATATATTACCTCTCTCGTTACTGGTTAGTGAATTCAATGTGCCAATACATGGCCTTGAGATAAATTTTTCGCTTTACTTTCAGGTTGTTGCTGAAGAAAATCTATAATCAGCTCGGCAATTTTCCCCTGTGACTCATGGGACATGGCGCCAATGTGTGGTGTGCCAATAAAATTATTTAAGGTGAAAAGCGGTGAGGGTTTTCGTTCATGTTCAAAAACATCACTGGCTGCGCCCAGAAAAGTATTTTCATTGAGTGCGTTGTATAAAGCCGTTTCATTGACCACTCCGCCCCTCGCTACGTTAATCAACACAGCATGCTTACCGAGGAGAGAGAGTTCTCTAGCATCAATCAGGTTTCTGGTATGCTGGTTGTAGGGGCAGCAGACCACTACAATATCGCAGTGTTGCAGCAGGCTGCTTAATTCGCTGTGCAGGGTGATATTCTGGCTGCTCAACGCTGTCGCGCGCTCTGATGAGTAATCAGAGACGGTGCAATGTACGTTCATATGATAGCCAGCCGAGATATCGGCTATTTCCTTACCAATACTACCGAAACCAACCAGTCCCAGCTTTTTATGCGAGAGCTCATAGCCTAAAAAGGATTTTTTATCCCAGATATTATCCCGGATTTCATTTCCGGCTCGCAGAATGTGTCGGTACAGACAATGCATCATGCCAAAACTGAGTTCCGCTACTGCTCTGGCATTTGTACTGGGTGTATTGTAAAAGCGTATTTTATTTTCGTGTACTTTTTCCAGATCAATATTGTCCGTTCCGGTTCCTGCTCTGATTATCGTGTGCAGGCTGGTCGCCTTTTCAAGCAGCAATGAATCTACTTTTGCCCCACTTCTCAGAACCAGCATATCGTACTGATCGATTAATGAATTCAGTGTCTCTTGGGTTACAGGATGTTTTACTGTTACATCGTAGTTTTCTTCCAGAAATGAAAGAAGGTGTTTATGCACAGGATCAACAATAAGTACTTTATCTTTATATTCCATAGCGACTCAGCCCCGTTTCTTCGTCAAAGCCCATCATGATATTCATGTTTTGAATGGCCGTACCAGCAGCTCCCTTAACAAGGTTGTCGATGACACTGACAATTCTCAGCTCTCTTTTTTCAGGCACAATGTCTACCGATATATGGCAGGCATTTGAGCCTATAATTTTGGATAGCTGTGGATAGATACCGTAATCTTTCTCTATCCCGACTGAACCTTTTTCTTGTCCGGTAATTGATACGAACTGGTAATCTGCATAATAATCTTTCAGAACTTCAAGTATCTGGTTTCTGTCTGATGGAATATCATCCTGTAATTTTGCAGCGATAAGCATAAAAATGCCGCGTGCAAAATTACCGTGAGAAGTCATTAATGAAATTTCCGCATCTTTACCCGTTGTTTTTTTAATGATCTGTTCAATTTCCTGTGTATGACGGTGCCCGTTCAGTGAATAAGCAAGCATATTATTTGTCATGTTATAATGCAGTAACTCCTTTTTATCGTTACTCCCTGCTCCGGATGTTCCGTTCACTGCGCTTATGAAAATATTATCCGTTTTAAGAACATTGTTTTTAATAAGCGGGATGAGTGCACAAAGCGCTGCGTTGACGTAACAGCCGGGGTTAGCAACGTAATGACTCGCAGCAATCCTCTCGCGAAACTCTTCCGGGTACCCATACTGAAATTTATTCTGTAGTTCAGATGCTCTGTGTGGCTTACCGTAAATCTCTTCAAAGGATGCGGGTTTACTGAAGCGAAAATCAGCACCCAAATCAATTATGCGCGCTCCACACTCTACAAAATATGTTGCTACTTCATGAGCCTTGCCTGACGGCAGCGAAATAAACACGACGTCCGGGGCGGTATCAGGAAGAGAGTTCATGGACCAGGTTTTCATATTGATCCCCTGCAGATTAGGATGAACAGTGTCAAGCGAGAGATCTGCATCCCGCGAAACTGGATATATTTCACCAACTTCAGGATGCACTGTTAGCAGCCTTATAATTTCAGCGCCCGTCCATCCTGTGGCTCCAATTACATAAGCAGTTAATTTCATGGTAATACTCCAAGTTTATCGATCAGCACTTTACCCTTGCTGCTTTTGGTCAGCATAAAGTCACGTAGTTCTCCGAAAGTAATGAAATCGGTTATTATTTCTTTAAGCCGTGAATTTCTTTTTTTTGATTGCTCAATAATTGCTATTGCTTTGAGGAGATCTTGCGGGTTACTCAGAAAAGAACCTTGAAGTGTTATCTCTTTTCTGACTATCAAATTCATGTCCAGCATCACCGGAGTATCAAAATAAGAAATGAGTACTACCCGAGTTCCGGGACGGAGTAATCCGATGTAATCATTCAAATTGAGGGTTTCACCGCCGGCGATCACCAGAACATCCGTCTTTGAGAGGTTCACGTTTGACATGGTGTTACTGGCATTGAAACCCAGTGAGTGCGCAAACGCACACCGTGCAGCTGCCTTGTCAACGAGTTCCACTTTTTCAACGCTTTTTACTTCGCGGCAAAAAATTGCACTGAGAAGCCCCATCGCACCGGCTCCAATAACCGTTAGTTGGTTTTCGTGCGAAATTTCAAGGTTATCAAGGGCGTGAACTACAATGCTTAACGGCTCGGCTAAAACAAACTCATAATCATCCGCAGTTCTCCCCGAAGGTAATGGTGCAAGAGATCTGTGGTGAACAGTCATAGTACGTGTAAACGCACCACTACTGCCCGCAGTGTTGTAGGTCACCTTTTTCAGGCAGTGATTATCCATCCCACGTTTGCAATAGTCGCATTCGCCACACGAGCCATAAGACAGTCCTGTTACCCACTGCCCCTTCTTTAGGTCATATGCGCAATCTTCATCAGTAATTTTTCCAATAAATTCATGCCCCAAAATTGCCGGATACTCTTTATAGGGGTGCGTCTGGTTCAACACCATGAAATCCGAACCACAGATGGCTGCTTTGAAGATTTCTATACGCGTGAAATCCGCAGGGGCAGGTGTAAGGGTCTCAGGTTCATACGTCTGGTGCTTTTTGCCGTGACACATCAGTGAATAAAACATGATTATCCCCCGGTTATTTCGTTAAGGAGCACATTGATAATGTCGTCGCCAGCTTCATTAACGAGCGGGTCGTTGGCTGTATTTCCCGATACATTCTTCCTGACGGTGCTGCAGGGAAGCTTCAGGAATGCGAGCTGTTGTGCGGCACCGTCCAGATTTGTTTTACGCAGCACAGAAGCCAAGTACTCTGATGGGGCCAGGCCGTTGCTTACCTGCGCCAGGAGAGGAGAAATTTTGCCGTGAGTCATCAGCGATTTTACCCATGAAGGATAAATCGCGGCTAAGCCCCGCCCATGTGAGAACGAATAGAAAGGGGATAATGCCTGTTCAAATCGGTGAGGCAGACAGGTGCTGTTGTGGCAGACGCAAATGCCACCTAGTAAGGCGCTGTATGCTGCTTCAGTAAAGAAATGATCATCCAGTTTTCCTGCTGCATAGCGCTCAATATTGGCGTTGATACGTTGTAATGATTCAACGGCGAGTGACTCGGTAACAGGATTGGATTTTACTGAGTGGAGCGCTTCAAAAACGTGTGTAAAACTATCGAAAAGAGTCTCTCTCAGCACTTCATCCGGCATCGTGATGCCTAGATCAGGGTCGATCAGCGCGACATCAGGGAAAACTGAATCGCCACGCACGCCATCTTTGATTCGGGATTCCGTATCAAGGATGATGGCCCCCTTGGTCACTTCGGAGCCCGTACCGAAAGTGGTAGGAACAGCAATATGGTAAATTTTACTCTGAATGGCATCGTAGCTTTTAGCGAACAAATTATCTAAATCGACGGTTTCATCTGCACTGATGGCGGCGGCTTTAGTAAAATCAATTATATTACCTCCTCCGACTGAAATGATTGAATCGTAGTTATTCTTCCAGAGATGTTTTTTGATTTCACGCAGTGACGCCGTGGTGGCCTTGAAATCAGAGGGAACAATCCAGGAAGAATATTTTATTTTTCCGGATTTTTCCGCAAGGAGTTCCTTAAGTAAGGGAGAACGCTCAGCAGTAGATTGGCTCATCACCAGGAGAGCATTTTTTTTACCTACAGAGGACAGGTGCTCAGGTAACTTTTTCAGCCCTCCTCTTTCAAAATGAATTTTTACAGGCAATGAAAAACTGAATGAATTAAAGATTGGCAAAGCCGAATCACCAGCCATAAGTTATATCTCCGCTTAACATAAACGCTTAAATGTGCTTATAAAAACATCCGAAAAAAAATATTATTTTCGACCTTGAGAGAGTATCTCCTTGCGATTAAGCACCTCTTAAACACCTTAATTATGTTAAAAACACTTATCAATCTAGGTGTAATGAAAACTTAATTTAAATGAAATTATAAAGCAACACTAATGTGATCAATAATCGATCAATAGTTAATCCATTGATTTAATTTAAAAAAATATTGAAGAGAGCGTCACGATGAGCAATTCAAGCTCCAATTTAAGATTTCTCTTAAGTTCCTGGCTAATGCTTCCCATTTGTTTGCATAAGTATTTTGTTAAGAAAGCCTAATAAGTATATGAATTATTTCATAAAAGAGACGCCCTCCCAAAACATATATACATAAATAGCTTTTTTTCGGAACAAAATAGTGTCTTTGTTTGTATTTCAAGGCAGAGAAAAAATTAACAGTTTATTACAATTGCGTTATTTTTATGGGTTACATTCCCTTGTGAATTGTGTAATGAGAAATTATTCTTTAGTAATTAATTTTTATTATTTTATTCTCATATCCTGTGTACCGCTGATTTTCTACTTTGAAATCGATTACAATTAATAAATTACAATTTCGCGTCAAAACTCATTCCTTAATGTGTCAGTCGTGAGGGGGTTTCGGACAATTGCCAGTTATGCCTCCAAAGACAATCATAAAGTGACATGTATCACCCTTTTTATACCGATGCTGGCTTATTTTGCTTTTCCGTTTTAATTTTACCTAGGTCGTAAAATCGTAATGAAATATTATGATGACGTATCTCTTTTAAACTTCGTTTTTTGTGAAAGCTGACACTATGGATATCGATATTTTAGGCTTTATACCGGTGCTCTTGCCGGTCGCACTTTCTCCCGGGGCGAGCTTCACACTGATCATGAGCAGTGCGCTGGCAGGTGGGCGCAGTGGTCTTCTGCGCACGCTAACCGGTACTGCCCTAGGAATTTACATTCATGCATTGCTTATTGGGCTCGGTATCAGTGCCGTCCTTATTTCATTACCCGGCGTTTACCGTTTTCTTGAAGTAGCCGGTACGGCTTATTTGCTCTGGCTTGGCCTGATGCTTATTAGTAGTGGCCTCCACACGCATTCGGCCGGGGCTCAGGACAGAACCGTTTCGATTTCAGTAGTTGATGCCGCATTAGCTAACCTACTGAATCCAAAAGCCATTATTTTTTATCTTACAGTAGTTTCTGGATTTGCCGGCCGGCATGGTGGCGTAGGAAATTACCTGATCCTAGCTTCCCTTCACGTGGTGGTGATGTGTGTGTGGCTGTCCTTCGTCAGCTATGCCTTGGTATTCTCAGCAAAAGGCACAAATCCGCAGTCGCTTAAAAAGTACGTCAATATTTCCGGCGGCATTTTGCTGATTGTTTTTTCCCTTTTCACGTTCTTTAAACGCTTTTTCTAAAACAGCAGGCATACGCTGAGTGAATACTCCATCTGTTACGTCATCTTGCAGCTTAATGGAAACACTGGTAGGAGTTGCTCAGTTCATGCAGAGGGTCAGCCTTTCTGGTATGCCTGGGCATAAACTTTGATGCGCTTTTGCGGTTCACTGGTGCCTAACACACGTTAAGGTTGTATTCTCTGATGCCCGACGACTCTTGTGGAAACGGTACTTACTGACACATTCGTGCTTAACATGACCACATGTATAGCGAACGATGACCAAAACCCTATCTCCGCTCATCAGACGCGGCTCTATGAGTAAAAAGGGTCATTATCATGCATGTGCCCTGCAATTCTTAATTAATGCAGGACTAACGTTTTAATATTTAAAATTGCATAAAATCAAAGTTTTTTCTGTGCTGATTTTCAGCCTGTTATAACTAAGCTCCTCTTTCCTATGCACTTACTTTACCGGGCTCCGGAAAAAGACCGTTAGGGAATGATTTACCGCACGGACCAAAACATACTGTGTCCAGTCACCACCTCATCGCTCTTATCCAGATAGAAACGGTGCTTTTGTCAGGCCCATCCGCCCCGCCCTCGGGGGCGTCTTGTTACGATATATGGTATATATCTATAAGTGGGAAAATGACACTTCTCTACTCAGTGGGTTTTTTTGGGTAATCAGCGCCCACCAGGCAGGCGAAAATGGATTTATCAAGAACAGACGTCGCTGTGTGAAGTCTGAGAGATTTGCAGGGGTATGGATCCCGCCAGATTTCACGCAGCGTTGTCATTGAAAAATGAGGAATTATGTCGCCACCATCCGTTAACGGGCCGGCCGCTCTGTCCGGTTATGGGCGGGTACTGGCACTAAGGTCCATTGCCACGGCATACGCCGCAAGCGAGGCACAAGCCCCAACCGGCGAAAGCCGGTTTTATTATGTCCATCTTTCACCCTTGGTGAAGGATATGCGTCACCCTTCACCCATCCATCACCTATTAACCACATGATATAATTGGATAAAACAAAAAGGTGAACAGTGTGAAGGATTATTTATAAAATCTTTTTTTGTAGGATCTCGCTTTCTGGCCGCGCAACTGTTTTGATAAAGTTTAAATGCCTAAAAAAGGAGCAATAAATGGACACCTCTTTTTTGAATGCACTGGATACTAAAAATCGTGAACAGTTTGACGCAGCGATTAATGCTTTACAGGGGGATGTTACTGCTGCTGCCGCTCGATTATCCATAGATCCCCGCTTGCGCCTTGAGTATTCTAGGCGTATCAAAGAGATGGCTGACGATTTACGATCCCGAGTTAATGCTGGATTGCTGACATGGGAACAGGCTGCGAAAGAAGCTCAGGAAACGCGAAATCTCATCATGGAAATGATAAGGACTCGCAGTACGCCACTTGGGCGTGCAATGGCGGAAAGGATGAAGTCATCAGGTAAGACGCTTAATGAGTTAGTCGCAAAGAAAGCGACCTCACTTTTTGGGCCTAAAACAAACTTTGCCAGCCTTTCTGAAGTGCAAAAAAACCAGGTGTATGCCAGCATCGTGGAATCTGCGGGTAAATCTAACCCCAGCGTTAACCTGAAGATGTTGCAGCTTTCACGAGCAGGAAAAGGGCTTATCGTCCTCTCTTTAGCCATCTCTGTATATGAAATTTATACCGCTGAAAACAAGGTTGCTGAAACCGGTAAACAAATAGCGATTAACGGTGCAGGCATAGCAGGTGGTGCAGCGGGAGGTGCTTTAGCAGGTTTGGTATGCGGCCCCGGAGCACCCGTTTGTGTTTTGATTGGTGGATTTGTTGGTGGTGCACTTGCTGCCTTTGAAATGGGACGTTTTTGGGGATAGTCATGGAACAAACTCTCTCGGTAAAGCTTGTTGAGAAAAGTAAAGCGACTGATTTTCAGCAGGCCGTTTCTGAAGTAGTGATCGATAACAAACCGACGGGTATCACTATAAAAGGACAGGTACTCGAAGCCTCAGTTAAAGTCGACAATGACAGGTATATTCTTTTCACAACTGATGATGTGATCTTTGAGGAGTTTCTTACTGTTACTCTCATCAGCCTGAGTCAGGGGATTGTTGAAAGTTTGCAGGTTGGTAATGAGTATTCGTCAGGCTCTTTCGAGGCGCTGTCTGTCAATCACAAAACCATTGAGTTCAATTTCATTGGCGGGTCTGTCTGGACAATTAAAGTGAACGACACCCCAAAGCTCCGTGTTCCATTCTTTTCCGATCCGCGTGGTGTAAAACGCTCTTCAGGTCTAAAAGCGTATCTGACCATAGATGCAAAGCCATCGCCCTCCCCACCATAAAAAACCTTTTAACAAAAGCAATTGGTATACGCTTAGGTATACCAATTATTTTTATATTGGATATTTATATTAAATTTCATGCAGATAGGTGATTTATTCAGATTCCGCCAGCGCACAAGCCTGCGGGCTTTTTTGTTCCCTCCTGTGCCTTTGAAACCCGCATTCAAAACTTACCGGTTCCAGAAAAGCATGGTCATTTATTGCAGGTATCCGATATTGACTGACTTAATGGCCCATGCGTCATGGTAGACCTCAATGCATTACGGGAAAACCATTATTCATTTAAATAACGCTATTATGCTAAGCCAGCTTATTTCACAAAACAGAATCAAATATTTCACATAATCAGACTTATTATTGATCCAAGTCATTTTTCGCAACCTCTTAACAATTATATAAATTAACAAGAACATCTTTTACCTTTCGTAAATATCATCCCAAACGTAAAAAAAGCTAATATTAAAAAGAAACTTACAGGCAGGGAATTATTCAGAAATCCAATCAGCAAAAGAAGAAATTCTTCGTCTTAAATCTTTATATATCAAAGGCCTGTCTTACATAAAAAGCAACTACTCTTTCCCGCTTCCAGATCATTCCCGCCGATCCTGAATCATTAAAATTCCCACGCAATTACCCTGCGCATTTATTTCACCGCCAACTGATAATGATTATTGATTTGATTCCCATTTATATATCACCTTATGCTGTTTATCAGCCCGTAAATATCTTCAGGACAAACAACCGTTAAAGGATTAACCGTTATGACGTCGTTAACCCCTCTCGCCCGTCGTATCAAAACCAGTCTGTTCATTCCCGTTTTTGGCATAGCTTCACCTGCGTTTGCTGAGCCGGAGATCACTGATCCCAATGAAGAGGTGATGGTGGTGACGGCTTCAGCTGTCGAACAGCGTCTGAAAGATGCTCCGGCATCAATTTCCGTGATTACCGCACAGCAACTGGCACAGGACGTTGGTAAATCGGCCACGGATCTTGCGGATGTGCTGGAACGTGTCGCGGGCGTATCCAAAGCCATCGGAACAGATGTGGGCTCCGGTATTCAACTGCGCGGTATGCCAGCGGCGTATACGCTGTTGCTGGTTGATGGCAAACGCATGAGCTCCAGCAACGGCATCAAAAGCACGCAGCAAAACTATTTCGACGATATCAACTGGATCCCCGTTGATGCCATTGAACGTATCGAAGTGGTGCGGGGACCGATGTCCGCGCTCTATGGCTCGGATGCGATGGGCGGCGTGGTGAATATCATCACGAAGAAAAACAGTGATGTCTGGCACGGTACCTTAACCGCAGGCACGCGCCAGCCGCAGGACGATAAGCGGGGAAGTACCCAGACCTGGACAGGTAGCGTTGGCGGCCCACTGGGGAAAGGATTTGACCTGCGTCTGAATGGTTCGTGGAATAAGCGCCAGGCGGATAAAAGCGACACCGGCGCACTGCGCTGGGGAAGCGGTCAGGAGGGACGCAAGAATGAAAATTACGGTGCCGAACTGGGCTGGGATATTACCCGCCAGCATCGGCTGACGATCTCTACGCAGCAGGGAACCGAAGAAGGTCTTCCCGGCGTCGCCAGTAACGGCAGTGAAATTAATCTGCGCGGGGCCAGTAAGCTTGAGCGTGAAAACTATGCGCTGGATTACCGCGGCATTTTTGCATTTGGCACGGCGAAGCTAAGCGCTTATCAGAATAAATTTAAAAACTGGGTGTCGGACGTACCGGTTATCGCCAACGGCGCGGTGACGGGCAGCGAGGACAGCACGTTGTGGAATAAAGAATCCATTATTGAAGGCGATCTCAACCTGCCCTTCGAACTCGGTTTGCCCCAAAACCTGACCGTGGGCGCGCAATGGAAAAAAGAAGAGCTGCATAACCCGCGCTCGCTGGGCGTGACAGCCGACGCGGCCGATACCTTTGGTAAACATACTGGCGAAGCGAAAAGCACGGGCATCTTCATCGAAAACCAGATTGACCTGCGGGACGATCTGGCCCTGACGCTGGGCCTGCGCCGGGATAATACCGATTACGGCAACCGGACCACGCCACGCGCCTATCTTGTCTGGCAAGCCACGGACGCTCTGACGTTGAAAGGCGGCTATTCCGAAGGCTTTAAGGCGCCCAGTGTTCGTCAGGCCAACAAAGGCTTTATCGAAACCTCCCGCGGTGCCGGCTGTAACGGCTATGCCGATTACCAGGGCGGGAGCTGTTATACCCTGGGGAATGACGCGCTGAAGCCTGAATTGTCGCAGAACTGGGAAGTGAGCGCCCTGTACGATGATGCGGGATGGGGCGTGGGCTTAACCTTCTTTGACAGCCGCTTTCAGGACAAAATTGCTTCCGCGCCGGTGGGCTATATCCCGGGCGATACGTCCGGTAGCTACTGGCTGAAGCGCGTCAATCTGGATACCGCACGCACGCAGGGCGTGGAAGGCAGCCTGACGGTGCCTCTGATTACGGAAGAGAAAGGCCCCTGGCTGAAAAGCCTGACCCTGAATAACACTTTCACGCGCATGATCAAAGCGGAAGACACGCTGGGCGTCATGTTGGTGACCACGCCAAAACTCGCCACCTGGTCCTCGCTGGACTGGCAGGTCAACGAGGCGATCAGTCTGTCGATGACCGCCAAATACTACGGAAAAATGCTGGGGCTGAATAACCGCGCGGATCAGGCCGCACGCGGCAATACCGCAACTGCACGTATCCGCCAGGCCTATATGATTTATGGCCTGTCCGGGCAGTACCGGGCGACCAGGCATCTGAAATTCAACATGGGCGTCGATAACCTTTTCGATAAAAATCCGGTGTCCGCGCAACCCTCAGCCAGTACCACCAGCGGCAATAACTATTACGTTCCCGGACGAACGCTGTACGCCTCCGTAACGGCTTCGTTCTGATAACACTGAGGGTCCGCTCGCCCTGCTGAACATACCACGTACCCAGGGCGGAAAGCGGATGGTCAGCCCGACAACCGGGCACACTTTTACGGACAATGACAACGTACAAGGAGAAGGTATGCGTTTTTCCCGTCTGGCAGGTTTACTGGCGCTCGCCTGCTTACTGAGCGCGCCGTTGGCGTCGGCCAGCGACGCGCCCACCGTCCAGCTGTCGCATTTTCAGGGCACAACGGCTATTCCTCTGCATCCCCAACGTGTGGTGATCTTAAACCCGGTAACGCTGGACAGTGCCGATGCGTTAGGAATTCATCCGCTGGGCGTGCCCCGGACCGCGATAAGCTATCCGGCCCATCTGGCGCGCTACAACAGTGATGAGTACCTCAATGCGGGCACGTTATTTGAGCCTGACTATGAGGCCCTGAGCCGCGCCAGGCCGGATCTGATTCTGGCCGGCGGCAGAGCCCTGGCGGCCTATAACAAACTCAGCGACATTGCGCCGACCGTATCGCTGGATATCGATCCCAATGATGTTTTAAACAGCCTGCGTCAGCGAACCACGCAACTGGGTGAAATCATGGGTAAACAGGCGCAGGCGAGCACCGTTCTGGCGAGATTTGATGCGCAGGTTGCTGACCTTCGCCGCCAGGCGGCTCAGGCAGGCACGGCCATGATGCTGATGGTCAACGGCGGCAAACTCAGTGCTTACACACCGCATTCCCGCTTTGGTTTTATTTTTGATGTCCTGCAGTTCAGACCGGCCATCGCCCTGCCGACCGCCAGTAAACACGGAAACGCCATTTCGCCCGAACTCATCATGCAGGCCAATCCGGACTGGCTGTTCGTTCTGGATCGCGACAGCGCCATCGGCAGCAAGGCGGGCGTTTCTGCCCGGCAGGTACTGGATAATCCGCTGGTGCGCCGCACCACGGCATGGAAAAAACAGCAGATAATCTGGCTGGATTCGGCCTCGTTGTACCTCGCTGGCGGGATCCAGAGTTACAGCCTGATGATGGAGCAGATCAGGCAGGCACTCAGCACAGCCGGCGTCCGCCCAGAATGAAGTCCGTGGCCTTTAGCTTTAGCCTGATCCTGCTGGGGGCGCTGATGATGCTCAGTGTGATGACGGGCGTCACGCAGCTGTCACTGATGGACGTGTGGCGCGATGCCGACATGCAGGAGATGATGTGGGTGAGTCGCGTGCCGCGCACGGTCGCGCTGGTGCTGGCTGGCAGCGCCATGAGCGTTGCAGGGCAAATCATGCAAATGCTGACGCAAAACCGTTTTGTCGAGCCCTCTGTCGTGGGAACGACACAGTCCGCCGGTCTGGGCTTACTGCTGGTCATGCTGTTTTATCCCGCCGCGCCCGTCATAGTCAAAATGGGCATTGCCGCCCTGTTCGCCCTGGCCGGTACCCTGCTGTTTATGCTGTTAATCGCCCATGTTCGTCAGAAAAGCGCCCTTATTGTGCCGCTGACCGGCATCATGTTGGGGGCCGTATTCAGTTCGGTCACCACCTTTCTGGCGATGCAGTTTGACCTGCTACAGGCGCTGGGCAGTTGGGAATCGGGGGATTTTTCCAGCGTCATGCAGGGGCGCTATGAACTGCTGTGGCTAGTAGGGATGATCGCCCTGCTCGCTGGCCTGCTTGCCGACCGTTTCACGGTCGCCGGTTTAGGGCATGATTTTTCCGTAAACGTCGGGCTGAACTACCGTCGTGTTCAGCTCACGGGCATGGCGATGATTGCGCTCATCAGCGGCGTGGTTATCGTGGTCGTCGGGGTCCTGCCGTTCCTGGGGTTAATCGTGCCGAATATTGTCAGCCTGCTGGCTGGCGATAACCTGCGACGCACCGTGCACTGGGTCGCGCTGACGGGGGCTATGCTGGTAGTAAGCTGCGATATCCTGGGGCGGCTTATCGTGCAGCCGTTCGAGATCCCGGTCAGTACGTTGCTCGGTGTACTGGGCGCGGCGGTGTTTCTGCTGCTGATTATGAAGGGGAAACGCCATGGCCGTTGAGTGTTCGCTGCCGTCTCGCGTGCTGAACAGGATGCGCTCCCCTGCCGGACGGCTGTGTTTGCTGACCATCATCGCGATTGCGCTCTGCACGCTGTTTCTGACCCTTAACCTGCAGGGCAATATCGGCTATCTCCTGAAACACCGCGGGCAGATTTTACTGACTATGGTGCTGGTTGCGTTTGCCTCGGGCATCAGCACGCTGCTTTTCCAGACCATCACGCAAAACCGCATTCTTACGCCGTCGATCATGGGGCTGGAGTCGCTGTTTATTTTACTTCAGACGCTGATGGTCTTTTTTATTCACCTGTCGCCGTTGAGCCAGACCTACCCTGTGGTGCAGTTTCTGGGCGAAACGGCGCTTCTGATGCTGTTTGCCACGCTGCTTTACCGCTGGTTATTTAACCGCAGCGGGCTGGAACTCCAGCGCGTCTTACTGGCAGGCCTGGTGTTCGGCACGCTGTTCCGCAGTCTGTCCGGACTGATGCAGCGCCTGCTATCACCGGGAGAATTTGCCGTTTTACAGAGCCGGATGTTTGCCACCTTTACCCGCGCCGACAGCGACGTCCTGCTGTTCTCAGGCAGCGTCATTGCTGTTGTGACGGTAATCATCTGGCGCATGCGCCATCGCCTTGACGTGCTGGCGCTGGGCAGCGATACCGCCACCGCACTCGGCGTGCCCGTTCAGCGCTACGTGACCGGTCTGTTGCTGCTCATCTCCCTGCTGGTAGCGATCTCAACCGCGCTGGTGGGGCCAATGACGTTTCTGGGCTTGTTGATCGTGAATCTGGCCTGGCCCGCCATGGGCTCATGGCGTCATCGCGAGATGCTGCCTGCCGTGGTACTCATCGGCATGATTACGCTGACCGGCGGACAGCTCATTCTGGAGCGACTGCTGGACAGGGCAGGCACGCTGTCCGTCATCATTGAATGTGTTGGCGGTGGACTCTTTCTTTATCTGGTGCTTAAAAAGGTGGCAACGTGATTGAAGTGGTGAATGTGAATAAGCGCTACGGCACGCTTTCTGTTCTCAACAATATCAATGAAACCCTGCCCGCGTCGGGCATCACTGCCATCATTGGTCCTAACGGTGCCGGAAAATCCTCTCTGCTGTCGGTGATGAGCCGACTGCTGACGCCGGACAGCGGTGAAATCAGAATCGATTCGCTGGTGGTGAACGAGGCGCACACTGAACAGCTGGCAAAAGTGCTGTCGGTGCTACGGCAGGAGAATCATTTTACCCATCGGCTGACGGTGTACGATCTGGTCAGTTTTGGCCGCTATCCCTGGTCAAAAGGACGGATAACGGAAGCGGACAGGCACCATATTGAGCAGGCGCTGTATTTTCTGGATTTGTTGCCGCTGGCACAGCGTTATCTGGATGAGTTGTCCGGCGGGCAGCGGCAGCGGGCCTTTGTGGCGATGGTGCTGTGCCAGGATACGCAGTACGTTCTGTTAGATGAACCGCTAAATAATCTGGATATGAAACACAGCGTGACCATGATGCAGCAATTACGACGGGCGGCGGATGAACTGCGCAAATCCATCATTCTGGTCATTCATGATATCAATTTCGCCTCCGCCTATTCCGACTACATCATTGCCATGAAAAACGGCGCCGTTTTTATGCGCGGTACGCCAGCCGACATCATGCAGCCGGACGTGCTGACGCGGCTGTTTGAGATTCCGGTGGCGATTGAAACGGTGGCGGAACAGCGGATAGCGATCTATTACCGCTAACCTGACTCACGCTTTCGTGGCGCGGAAGCGGAGCCGTGGACGTCGCCGCGCGGTCCACTTTATCACTGGCCGATTGCAGGCAAGCGGAGAAACGCGGATGCGCCCGGCTCAGCAGTAGAATATATGTCGGAGTTCTGCCTGCCCACGGGGCGGAGGACGGCAGCACATGCCTGCCCTGCTCAGCCGCCGAACGGTTCTTGACCCAACCGCGCGGCACTGCCCGCTATTTACCCCAGTAAACCCCATCGCAAAACGGCTTTCTGGCCCCTAACTGAGCCGACAATCTGGCGGCACTTTCCCGCATCAGGTCACCCAGCCCTGCCGCTTTGCGGTCCAGGGTTAAGCGTGATGACGGACCGGTCAGCGCCAGGGCGGCCGTTAATTTATCCCCTTCGCCAAACACCGGGATGGCAAAGGCGGCAGTGTGCGGATCGCGCGCCCCCGACGTATAGAGCGGTAAGTCCGGTGTCTCAGCAAACAGGGGTTCGCCCATTCCCCAGTAACGCAGCACCTGGCTAATCGCCGAGTTATCCAGAGGATAAAGCGAGCCCGGCAGTCGCGTATGGCGCAGGCCATCCGACGATTCCGCACGGAAGACGCAAAGACGCTGACCGTTATCAATCACATACCAGCTGGCGCTTTCATGGGTGGCCGAAGCCAGCGCCTGTAGCTCGGGCTGGACCACGCTGGCCAGATGAAACGACTGTTCGTAGAGCTTGCCCAGATACAGCAGTCTTGGTCCCAGGGTATAAATCCCGTTATCCCGTCTGACTACATAACTCATGCGTTCCAGCGAATTCATCAGGCGATAAACGGTGGTTTTGTGGTAGCCCGAGAGCTGCGACAGCGCCGTCAGGGACAGGCTTTCTTCGCCTGGCTTAAAACAATCCAGCAATGCCAGCGCCTTCTCTACCGCATTAACCCCTTCGTTTCCCATTTCGCTTCTCCTGATTTTTGCTGGCACTGAGTGTACCTGAAACTGTGAGTCACATCTTATTTACATCACAAACAAGCTCGCAACACTGGCGCGAGCGTCAGTGTCACCGATATAGTAATTTCATTATGTACAACACAGTTTTACTCTGTAAAACATCAAACCTGTGAGGTGACCCATGTCCGCGAACGAAAAACCGATGATCAACCGCGACGTTACGCGAGTCAGTCATGATTATGTCAGACGTGCCGCTGAATTTCAGGCCGCGATTCTTGCGGATGTCGCGGGCAGACGAGGCACGCTCCATGGCCGCGTTAAGCCACTGGGTGCGCATATGAAAGTGGCCGGACCGGCGGTAACAGTGGAAGTGCGTTCAGGTGATAACCTGGCGATCCATGCTGCGCTGGCGGTGGCCAAACCCGGTGATGTCATCGTGGTAGACGGTAAAGGCGATATCAGTTGTGCGCTGCTAGGCGAAATCATGGCGACCCAGGCAGAAGCGTCCGGCATTGCCGGCATTATCATCGATGGCGCGGTCAGGGATGCGGATGCGCTGAGCAACCACACCTATCCGATTTTCGCCGCTGGCCTGAACCCATGTGGCCCGACCAAGCTGATTCCCGGTCGTGTGAATTACCCGGTTTCTGTGGCCGGTGCGACGATCAACGCGGGCGATCTGGTGGTCGGTGATATCGATGGTGTGGTGGTCGTTCCACGTGACGAGGTCGAATTGGTGCTGGAACTCGCGGCGAAAAAGCTGGATATGGAAACCCGCCGTATTGCGGCAATCAAAGCCGGAGACAAAAGACCGACCTGGCTGAACGGTGCCCTGCGTGCAGCAGGCATGTTAGCGGAAGGGGAGGAACTCTGATGCGCAAACAGGATACTGTCATTATTACCGGCGCTGACATCGCCCCCGCCGCGCTTGCGATGCTGAACGATTATGAAGTGGTGTTTGCGGGCACCAGGCCAACCGAAGACGATCTGGTCGCGCTGTGCCAGCAGTATAATCCCGTCGGAATCGTGGTGCGCTATGGAAAAATTAACGCCCGCATCATGGATGCCGCGCCTGCGCTGCGCGTGATCTCCAAACATGGCAGCGGCATTGACGTTATTGATCAAGCCGCGGCGGCCGAACGAAACATCAGCGTTCAGTCTGCGCCGGGTGCCAACGCGGCGGCGGTGGCTGAACATACCTGGGCAATGATTCTGGCCTGCACCAAATCCCTGATTCCGCTGAATCGCCGGATGCGTGAAGGACACTGGGACAAATCCAGCCACAAGTCCCTTGAACTGGAAGGCCGGACGCTCGGGCTTGTGGGCCTCGGCGCGATTGGCGGCCGGGTGGCCGATATTGGCCGCGTGTTTGGTATGCAGGTTATTGCTTACGATCCCTGGGCGAAAACGCTGCCCGCGGGCTGTGAGCAGGTGGACGACTTAGCCACGCTGTATGCGCGCGCGGATATTGTGTCGCTGCACTGTCCGCTGACCGCGCAAAACAGCCAGATGATTAATGACCAGGCGCTGGCACAGTTCAAACCCGGTGCCGTGCTGGTGAATACCGCACGCGGTGGACTGATTGATGACGATGCTCTGGTGCGTGCGCTCAGGAGCGGCAGGCTCAGTTGGGCGGCGCTGGACAGCTTTACTGTGGAGCCGCTGACCGCGCCCAACCTCTGGCAGACGGTAGAAAACGTCATTATTACCCCGCACATCGGCGGCGTGAGCGATAACTCTTACGTGAAAATGGGGACGGCTTCCGTGACCAATCTGCTGAAGATCTTAGCGCAGAAGGAAGCGACGGTATGATGTGCCTGACTACACCGGAGATCAGGCAGACCACGGTACTTACCCGGCTGCCCGATCGTTTCCGCCAACCTGACAGCCACAATGCCTGGGCGGCCGCTAATCGCGGCGGCCAGCTGACCGATTCTTTTCTGGAAGGGCCGGTCTGGCATCCCTCGGGTTGCCTGTACCTGACCGATATTCCGTATGGCCGCATATTCCGTGTCGATATGGCGGGCAACTGGGAGCTCGTGGTGCAGTACGACGGCGAACCCAACGGCATGAAACTGACCGATCCCGATACGCTTCTGATCACGGATTACCGTCACGGCCTGATGAAGCTGTGCCTCAAGGAGAACACGATCGCGCCGTGGCTCTCGCGCCGTAACAGCGAAAGTTTTCGCGGCGTGAACGATCTTACCCCTGACAGCCGGGGCAATCTTTATTTCACCGATCAGGGGCAAACGGGGCTGCACGATCCGTCCGGACGCGTTTACCGGCTCAGCCAGGACGGGCAACTGTCCGTTCTGCTGGATAACTGCCCGAGCCCAAACGGCCTGGTGCTGTCACCCGACGAGAAGGTGCTGTATGTCGCCATGACACGCGGCAATGCGATCTGGCGCGTACCGCTTCAGCGTGACGGATCGGTCAGCAAAGTCGGCCAGTTCTTTACCTCGCACGGGCCAAGCGGTCCTGATGGTATCGCCGTCAACGCGCAGGGCGAACTGCTGATTGCTAACCCGGGGCTGGGCCGCGTCTGGCTGTTAAACGATCTGGCAGAGCCGATTGAGATTCTGACCAGCCCGGTCGGACGATCCACCACCAACCTCTGTTTTGGCGGCGATCAGCGCCGGCAGTTATTTATCACCGAATCTGTCAGCGGCAGCATTCTTACCTGCTCAATGCAAACGCCAGGCCACCCGCTGCCCTTTCTTTCCACTGCTTTTCTCTGAGAATAACTCTGCGTTGACGCAACGCAGCGGAGACAACCATGAATCTGCACTCAACGCCTTCCCGCTCAATGACGGAGCAGGATGACGTGCCCGTGTCCCATGACGGCATGACTCAAACGGATTTTGAACAAAGTGAAGTCGCGGCAGGCAAAGCCTTTCGCCGTATCCTGCCTTTTATTTTTATCTGCTACGTGGTCAGTTATCTGGATCGCACGAATGTCAGCTTTGCCGCGCTGGGCATGAACGCGGATTTAGGGATTACAGCAGAGCAGTTTGGCTTTGGCGCGGGCATGTTCTTTATCGGGTATTTCCTTTTCGAAGTGCCCAGTAATCTGATCATGCAAAAAGTAGGTGCCCGCATCTGGATCGCCCGTATTATGATTTCGTGGGGGCTGATCTCCATGGCCACCGCCTTCGTCACCGGTCCCGTCAGCTTTGCCTTTGCCCGTTTCTGCCTGGGCGTGGCGGAAGCGGGCTTCACCCCGGGCATTTACCTGTTTTTTACCTACTGGTTCCCCGGCAGCTGGCGCGCCAAAATCACAGCCGCCTTTCTGGTCGGCATTCCCGTGGCGAATATTATCGGTGCGCCGTTATCCGGCATGTTGATGCAAATTACCGGACACGACACTATCCGCAACTGGCAGTGGCTGTTGCTGCTGGAAGGCTTTCCGGCGGTAATACTTGGTGTCATGTGCCTGTTCTTTTTACATGACCGTCCGGCCAAAGCGGGCTGGCTAAGCGAGGCGGAAAAAGCGTTGCTGAGCAGGCGGCTGGCGAATGAACAGAAAAAGATCGAACAGGCTCACGGTTCCAGCCTGCGGGATGCAATGCGTAATCCCCTGCTCTACCTTCTGGCTTTTATTAACTTTTGCGGCATTGTCGGCTCAATTGGCGTAGGTTTGTGGATGCCGCAGATTATCAAACAGCTTGGCGTCAGCCACACCGCGACGGGTTTTCTGACCGCGTTGCCCTATATCTGTGGCGCCTTCAGCATGCTGTTTTGGGCACAGCGCGCGAATGCTTCCCGCCACCGTATTCGCTGGATCAGCGCGGCGCTGGTGATCGCCGCCGTGGCGTTAGGCTGCAGCGCCCTCATTGATGAACCCGTCCTCAAAATGCTTGCGCTGTGTTTCACTGTGAGCGGCATCCTGGCATTTCAGGCATCATTCTGGGCGCTGCCTTCCGGTTTTTTGACAGGGAGCGCGGCGGCGGGCGGACTGGCGATGATTGTCTCGATTGGTAATCTGGGCGGCTTCGTGGGTCCTTCGCTTATTGGCTATGTGCGCCAGACCAGCGGTGGCTTTATGTGGGCGCTGCTGGCGGTGTCGGCGGTGCTGCTGCTGGGAGCTTTCTGCGTAGCGTCCGTCAAGGACCCTTACCGTCACACCTGACCGGACAAAACGACCACGCCGCCGACATTCAGGGTGGCGTGATGTCGCCTCGGATTATGGCCTCAGTTAACTAACCCCGACGCACGATCTGAATGGACACAAAGCCACGCCAATATCAGAGGCGGCGTGGTTTTATCCCCCCACGGCTTCATTTCTCCATTATCCTCCTTCCTGCCGCCGTTCCTGCGCATGCAGACTGTTTTTCCACGCCGTTGTCTTTCCCACCGCAACAACGTTCGCGTTCGTCTGCTGATCGCGGCCCGGTATTTCCGATAACCGATACCGGTTTCCGGGAAGTATCCCATCACGATGGCAGGCGAGCACATGGAGCAGAGCAGGCTGAAACGGTATACAGGCGTCCTTGCCGCATCAGAGCGCTCGGCCTGCCCGATAAGGATGGCAGAACCGAACACGGCACCGCTCCTTCCCGGCATTCCTGCGGTTCGCCTCACCTTCACTTTTCTCCGGTATAAAAAAAAGCGCCCGGAGGCGCTTCAGTGATTTCAGCGATGCGACTTATTTGCTGACGGTCGACAGGCTATGATCCGCTTCGATTCTGGTCGCGCTTTTGCGGCCCATGATCAGCACTGCGATACCGCCCGCCCCGCAGAGCACGGCCAGCGGAACCATGGCCAGCGCATGACTGCCCGTCTGCTCGTTGATGATCCCGTACACGTTAACCATCAGCCCGCCGCCAATCAGGTTCGCCATGGCACCGATAGCCGCCAGGCCCGCCGCTGCGGTGCTGGACGACAGCCAGCCGGAAGCCAGTGCCCAGAACGGCCCTTTCATGGAGTACGCGCCAATCAGCACCAGCGACAGAATGACCACGCTGCCCGCCAGCGACTGCGTCAGGAAAGCCGACAGTAGCCCACCCGCAATAAGGAACAGCGTCAGCGCGGTGTGCCAGCGACGTTCGCCCGTACGGTCGGAACTGCGGCCCCAGACGATCATCAACACGGACGCCAGGCCGTAAGGAATGGCGTTCACCAGACCGGTCGTGAAGTTGTCGAGTCCGAACGACTTGAGTAATTGTGGCGACCAGACGCTGAGCGTGGAACCTGCCGCCGAGGCACCGGCATAGATTAAGGCCATCACCCAGATGTGCTTGTGTCGCAGTAACTGCCACAGCGAGATATGACCGATCACCTTACGTTTCGCATTCTCGTCCGCCAACGTTGTGCTAAGCCAGTTGCGCTGTGCTTCCGTCAGCCAGGTCGCGTTTTCCGGGCGGTTGCTTAACAGGAAAAAGGCGGCTATTCCTAAAAGGATGGCCGGGAAGCCTTCTAAAATAAACAGCCAGTGCCAGCCACGTAAGCCAAACCAGCCATCCAGTGACAGGATGGCCCCGGAGATCGGTGAGCCGATAAAGTTTGCTGCCGGGATAGCCACCATAAAGGTCGCAATGACGCGGGCGCGGTATTTACCGGGGATCCAGTAGGTCAGGTAGAGGATCACGCCAGGGAAAAAGCCGGCCTCCGCCGCGCCCAGTAAAAAGCGCAGGAAATAAAGCATCCCGGCACTGGAGACAAAGGCCGTACAGACCGACACAATGCCCCACGTCACCATAATGCGCGATATCCAGATCTTCGCCCCGATCTTTTGCATCGCCAGATTGCTGGGCACTTCAAACAGAAAATACCCCACAAAAAACAGGCTGCTCGCCAGGCCGAACACCGCTTTGGTCAGCCCGAGATCTTCATTCATCTGCAGGGCCGCCATTCCGATATTGCCCCGGTCAATGATAGCGATCAGATAACAGACAATCAGAAACGGCAGAATGCGCCATATAACACGCTTTACCGTCTGCTGCTCTATATCGGAGGTTATGGCCACATTGGGTCTCTTTTCAGACATGGTGTTCCTCACAGAAGGTTCATGGTTTTACATCTGGGTAAACTTCATGTTTTACTCTGTAAAACTATGGTGTACAAAGTACACTCATTATCTGGCGAAACTTTTTCCTGTGCTGGCAAATGTTATGAGGTTGTGTGACTTGTCACAAAAAGGGATCAGTTTGCCGTGGGATATGTGACGCAGCCGGAGCTTTTCCCGCTTCCCCCGCGTCCCCGGGACATGGCGCATTGAGCAGAATCGCAGAAAGCCCGCAGGTACAAACGCCAGGAAAAGCGGAGCCGTGCGATAAAAGCAGCAGGGTGCCTTGCGGTGCTGACAATACTGAAAAGCAGTATGCCGTTTACCGGACTGCATATGTGATGCGGCTTCGTTGTTCCCCTCTTCGACAAAATTAGCGTCGCCGCAGGTTATTTTGAAAAAGTCATTTAAAAGCCATAATACTGAAATATATTTTTAGCGGTAACAAACGCGTGCAAAATGATAATAGATATTGCAGACATAATGTCGTACTGATAATTAAAGGGCAAAAAGGATGGAGTTAATATGAAATATATTTTCTGTGCGGCTGCCGTTTTTGTCCTGACCAGTTTTACCTCACAGGCGGCGATGAACAAAGTCGTTGACGAGAAGCGCCCACCCAACACCGTTAAAACAGTAAAAATTGCTTTCACTGGCGCGATAACGCAGAACAAAATTATGGCCCTGTCCGCCGCCATTGACGAGATTGCGCAAAACTACAAAGCCGCTACGGAGATACAGCTTTATCTCACCAGCCCCGGCGGTGATGTTGATGCCGGGAAAATGGGCTATCAGATAGTGAAGGACTCACCCATTCCGGTGACCACCGTGAATATGTCCTCCGTCGAATCCTCCGCAACCTTAATTTATTGTGGCGCAAAGAAACGGCTAACCATGGACGATTCGATTTTTTTATTACATGCGCCCACGATTCATGATGCTCGGGACAGAAATTTTTCAGAAAATATGCTGGTTGAAAAAAATGAATTTAGCAGCCGATTCCGCAATATTATTAAAAATATTTATCACACCTGTACCAACCTGACGGATGATCAAATCGACAAAATTACCTACAGCGAAGACAACCATATGCTGCTGGATAATCAACACGCACTGGCTGTCGGCATTGCGACAGGCGGGCTCAGCCATTTTATGCCCGCTGACGCGGCCTATTATATTCACGACAATAATTAGTTCTGTGCAGGCCGCGATGCCTGATGAAGGCTCTGGTTTCAGCCCTCATCAGGCACCGTTTCTACGGACACACCAGCCTTACTGCGCGTGACTCACCATTCCACGCAGATCTTGCCGAAATGCGAACCGCTCTGCTGCCAGGCAAAGGCCTCGGCGAGGTCCTGATAACGGAAGAGGCGATCAACGACGGGCTTCTGATTCATCCCTTCCAGCGCGTTCACGTAATCGATCTGATCCTGTCGGCTGGCAACGATCACCCCTTTGATGGTGACCTGCTTCGCCAGGACAGACAAAATGGACAGCCGGGCTTCATCGCCGGAAATGATGCCGATTTGGGTAATGTGGCCGCCCACTTTGATCGCTTTCAGCGACTCACCCAGCGTGGCAGGTCCGCCCACTTCCACCACCTGATCCACGCCCACGCCGCCGGTCAGTTCCAGCACCTTCTTCCCCCACTCTGGCGTCGTGCGATAGTTAATGGTTTCGTCTGCGCCCAGCTGTCGGGCGCGCGCCAGTTTCTCATCCGAAGAGGAGGTGGCAATCACTTTCGCGCCCATGGCCTTAGCGATTTGTAAGGCAGCGATAGATACACCGCCGGTGCCCTGCACCAACACGGTATCATTAGCCTGAAGATTGCCTTCGGTCACCAGTGCTCGCCAGGCGGTCAGGCCAGCTGTCGTAATGGTGGCTGACTCAGCGTGCGCCCAGCCTTTTGGCGCATGGGTAAAGGCGCTCTGCGCCCGCACAACGTATTCACTGGCCATGCCATCAATGCCGTCGCCCGGCGTGTGGGCAAAGCCGCCGACGTCCGCGGTGGGTTTGCCGGACAGCCAGACGGGGAAGAATGTCGACACGACGTGATCACCTGCGCGAAAATCGGTCACGCCCTCGCCCACGGCTTCCACCACGCCCGCGCCGTCGGACAGCAGTATGCGGCCATCTTCGGTGGGAAATTGCCCGGTCGCGACGACCAGGTCATGGAAATTCAGTGAGCTGGCCTTGATGGCAACCCGGATTTCGCCTTTTCCCGGCTGTCCCGGATCGGCTCGGTCTGACAGGTGGATGTTCTGCAGTCCGCCAGGGGCTTTCAGGGTCATTGCTTTCATTACGTTCTCCGTTGCCTGATGTATTTTCTTAAGACATGTTGCTTAACATAGTCCACAGGGAGATTTTGTAAAATGTCGTCATCGGGAAGCGGATCGCGGCAAAGGGAATACGATCAGGCCTGCGCGATGGTACGGTGACCGGGCTAAAGGCGTGGCTACCGTCACCGTGATTAACGTTGCAGCGCTGTCAACGCGCGCCTCCATTTCCCGCTAAACGGCCGTAAAGGGTATGCTCGCGCCTTGCAAAACGGGCACTGCGAAGCAGAGCACCCCGCGCGTCGTTCATTGTACCGGTGAGCATGTTAAAGGGCGCCTGCTTGCGCCCTGCCTTGCGTTAAACCGTGCTGTCTACCACCGCATACATTTGCTCAAAGAGTTGTGCATAGTGGCTGACGTCATCCTGAATGGCCTCCTCAACCCCTAACGTGTTGTAGAGGAAATGGACGTCCACATCGCGGATCGCCAGATAAGCCGAAACGCCCAAAAGATGATCGGTGATGTTTTTCTCCCAGCCATATTTAATAAATGACCGATGGGAGCCGCCCGCCAGCGCCAGCCAGCGCACCGTTTTTGCCGTTAACCGGTTTTGCTCACCATAGGCCAGGCCATAATTCCATACGCGCTCAAGATAGCCTTTCAACATGGCCGGAAAGCTGTACCACCACACCGGGAAGACAAAGAAGATAATGTCCTGATTGTCCAGTTCAGCAAACAGGCGGTGGACCTCTGGCGAATAGCGCTTATCCGGGTTGCCCCACTCCGGTTCATCCTCGACACGTAACACCGGATCAAAATCGCTGCGATACAAATCCAGTTCAGTAACATGGGCGCCGCGCGCCTCTGCGCGCTGGCGCAGGCTGTGGACCATCTGCGCGGTTAACGAATTCCTGCGCGGATGCGACCAGACGATATAGACATGTTGTTTCATCGTTCACCTCATTTTTGTGCTGACGAAAGCACCTTACGCTCGCGACATTGCTGTGGGAATCGTATGATTTGATACGGGTTAATGAGGGATTTTCATCAATGAAACTGAACGTCTATGACTTCGCGACTTTTATTGCCGTTGCCCGGCACAACAGTTTTCGCGCCGCGGGAGATGAACTCGGACTGTCGCCATCGGCAGTCAGCCACGCGATTAAGCAACTGGAGCAGCGGCTGAAAATTCGCCTGTTTAACCGTACCACGCGCAGCGTGTCACTCACCGAAGCCGGCGCCCGCATGTTTGAACGTTTACGCCCCGCTTTCGATGAAATCAACATGGTGCTGGATGAAGCCAACTGCTATCGCCAGACGCCGATGGGCGTGCTGAAAATCAATGCCTCGCGCCTTGCCTCACGTCTGGTGCTGATTCCGCTGGTCACCGGGTTTAGCCAGCGCTATCCGGATATTCGTGTGGAAATCACGACAGAAGACAGGCTGGTCGATATTGTGAAAGAGGGTTTTGATGCGGGCATTCGCCTGAGCAGTACGCTGGAAAAAGACATGATTGCCCTGCCGGTAGGGCCAAAAGTCAAACTGGTGGTCGCGGCCAGTCCCGATTATTTTGCCCGTCATCCTCGTCCCACGCATCCACGCGAAATCGACGTGCACCCGTGCGTCATGTTTCGTCATCGCAGTGGCCGGATTTATCAGTGGGAATTCAACGGACCGGACGGCCAGTTTGCGCTTCTTCCCGGCGGAAACATCATCCTTGACGACATGGATTCACAGTTGGATGCCGTACTGCAGGGGGCGGGGCTCGGCTATCTCTATTACGAGCAGGTGAAAGATCATCTGGCAAACGGCAGTCTGATCTCGGTACTGGAGGACTGGTTACCGGAACGGCCCAGCCTGCAGTTTTATTACCCTAATCGCCAGTATATGTCTTCGGCATTGCGGACGTTTATTGACTATATCAAAGCGGCACCGTTGTCGACATTCAGCCGCTGATCTCATACGCTTTTAGCTTACGCCACAGGGTGGTCGCACTGATCCCCAGCATTGCCGCCGCCTGGGTTTTATCACCCTGGCATTTTGCCATCACGTCAATAATTAGCCGGCGCTCCTGTTTTTTCAGAAGATCGGTTTCAGCGTCTGTGCACGCCAAAGAGGATGATTCATACACCACGTTATTGAGTACCTGCTCATCCTCAAGCAACGAGATCACGGTCGATTTATCGACCGTACCGCCCTGATGAAATACCGCCAGTCTGCACACGACCGATTGCAGTTCTCGTATATTCCCCGGCCAGTGATAACGGTTTAAATACGCCAGCGCATCCGGCGAAAAGACCCTGTCTTTTCCCTGCTGGTGAAGTAAATGCCGGATAAGAGGTTCAACGTCACCTTTACGCTCAGTCAGCGCGGGAAGCCGGAGTGTGAGGATATTGATACGGTAATAAAGATCCTGACGAAAAGCGCCCATGGTTATCTGCGCCTTCAAATCTTTATTACTTGCTGTTATGAGTCGAAAATCCGCCGCAATCAGCCCATCACCGCCCACGCGAACAAACTGTTTTTCCTGTAGCACACGCAGTAATTTGACCTGTACGTTGAGTGGGGCCTCGCTGATTTCATCAATAAATACGGTGCCCTTCATCGCCATCTCAAAGATACCGGGCTTGCCCCCTTTCCGGGCCTGGGTAAATGCCCCGTCAGCATAACCAAACAGTTCACTTTCAAGCAGACTTTCAGGAATCGCCGCGCAGTTAATCGCAATGAACGGGCTGTGGCTTCGGGTGCTGTGCTGGTGAATGCTTTGAGCAAACAATTCTTTACCCGTACCGGTATCACCTAAAATATGGACAGGTGCATCATGGCTGGCACAACGCTTTGCTTTTTCGATCGCTGACTTAATACTGGCTGACTCACCAACAATATCATCAAAGGTGTAACGGGTATAAAAAGCACGCTGTTTTCGCTTTTTACTGACCGTGTTTCGCCACGGGGCTTGCGATTGCAGACAGCCGGTCACGATTGAATAGCTCTCCTGCCGCTTACAGTAATGCTTTATCGCGACAGAAATGCGTTCCCCGTCAAGTTCAAGGGTCATATCGCTGACGTCAGACTCGTCAATAATGGCATTGTATACGTCTTTGAATCCTTCTTTTTTGTATATTTTCTCCCCGACGCGGCACTGAAAAAGCGCTTTTCCTTTGCTGTTTATTGTGACGACAGTCCCCATCGGGTCGAGACACATAATGCCTTCCCGTGACTGATTTATCGCGGACTGACTTATCTCCAGCTTCAGATTTTCCTGGTTAATATATTTTAACAGGCTGAAGGCCTCGTTGATGGCCTGTTCAATAGAGATATTATCGGTATCCCCCATTACAACCTTCAGACCATATTTTTTGGCCATTTCAGCAACGGTCAGACCGCCAATCACGACCTGATAATTATTTTCCGCAAGGCTTTTGACGACATTATCGATATCGTAATGATTATAGACCTGACAGATCTTGAAATTATCATGAGTCATATGTTGATAATGCTTAAGCGCGTGGCAAAACTGGGGAAAGCCGACCGCAGCAATCTTCTGTGACTTGATTTTTGCTTCCTGCAGAATACGGTTCACGCCTTGAAAATCATGTGCAATTTCGACCACCGGGATGGCCAGGCTGCTGCGCAGTAAGGCAGCGGTACCGCCACGACTGATGATGATTCTGGTGCCGGCGCGAATCATTTCATTCGCTTTATCCAGCACATCTGAATAACCTATTTCGTAGACGGGTAATTCTAGCTGTTTTTCAAACAGCACATTAGAGATACGCTGAGTAATGGTTTTTGAAACAGAGAAAATGACAATTTCATTGAACTTCATTAACAGTCCGATTATATCGATAACGCGCTGAACAAGTATAAAGATAACGTCTGCCCCTATATTGACAGACGTCATGTGCAGGCACGTAAAAGCCACCTGGCGTTAATATTCCAGGACTGAGCGAACGGATAAGGCGTGATTAAACATGCAGACGGCGATAGCAGATCTGCCCACGACTGATGGTTAAGCAGTTATCAATATAGCGATCGCCTTGTAACTGATTGCCCCTCGTGTCTTCGAAAATGGTTTTTGCCTGACGTATTTTAACCACGGCGATGTCGGCAAATGCCCCCGGTGTGAGCGTTCCGATCTGGCCCTGCATTTTCATTAGCCTGGCAGGGGTGCTGGTGACCGCTTTTACGATATCAAACAGTGACATACCCATATTCAGGTATTTTGACATGACATGAAGCAGACTGTAGACCTTATTCGTACGCAGGCTGTTACGCTGCGTTAAGTCCGTGCTGATAATATCGGGATAAAATCCCTGCGCCATCGCATGACGGGCAATATTAAAATCAAAATGCGCCACGCCATTTGAACAGTCAAAGATGACGCCTTTCCGCTGGGCTGCCTGAATCGACGGGTACACTTCGCCCTGCTCATTAAGGATGGTGTGACCCGTTCCGTGAAAGCAGTGCGCGTATATATCACCCGGGTTGAAATGCGGGATGAGTTCGTCCGCCTGGCGTTGGGAATCCGTGACGTGCACGCATAACGAGGTATTCAGCTCACGTGCCAGCGCAACGGTCGTCAGAAAAGGATCGCTGCTGTAGGGTTTGCCTTTCGCAATATCCTGACTGTAGCGCAGCTTCAGGCCCAGAATATTGTCTGCATTTTTGCTGACAACCTGCTTTATTTTTTCCCGATTAAAATTGGCCGGGTTCGTGTTTTCCAGATATCCCGTCGGCCCACCACCCAGCGTAGACAGGCCTACATTTACTACATTTAAGTAACTTTTTATCCTTACCGTAGCCGTGTTGATCACACTGTTACGGAACAATCCATAATTGACCCAACCGCTACTGCCAGCGTCAACCACGCTGGTTACGCCATTGGGCAAACAAATGATGTCTGGATTCACGCTGATAGCCGTTCCGCCATGAAAAACATGAGTATGAAAGTCAATTAAACCGGGAAGGACAATACAGCCTGCGGCATCAATTTCAGTTTCAGCTTCAATGCCGTCAACCTGGGTAAGATCAACGATAACATCCCCCATAATGCCCACATCCCGCTGAATATAATTCTGGCCGTGGCCGTCTATCGTCAGGCCATTTTTGATACGAAGATCCAGTTTCATGTTTATCCTCCGATCAGATACCGATGAATTTCCAGTAAGGAATGCCGAGCAGGAAATAAACAATGACGTTAAACAGCACCATCATTGTGCCCAACAGCCAGAAGGTTTTTTGCGGCACATAGCCACTGGAGAAGGTAAAAACCCCCGCTCCGTTACCGTAATGCGTGAGGAGAGCACCGTAGCCTGCTGAAAACGCCAACGACAATGCAACGTACATTGGATTGGCCTGCGTCGTCATGCCGAGGGTAAACAACACGGGATAAAAAGAGACGACAAACGCACTGTTTGAGACAAAGAAATAACGTACGGCAAGACTGATAAAAATCAGCACACCAATTGCGCTAAATTCATTGAGATGAGAAAGATCCAGGTAGTTTTTAATCACCCCCACCAGGAAAACGTAGAACCCGCCTTTTGACAGCGCGACAGCACATCCATAGAACGCGCCGTACCAGACAAACGTTTGCCAGGCCGCTTTTTCACTGACCACATGTTCCCAGCTCAGCACTTTAAATAACAACAAGCAGGCAAGGAATGCAAAGCCAACCGGAATAAAAGGAATACCCGTTACTGAGCCGGTCATCCATCCCAAAACGCCCAGAATAAAAAACACGATCAGCAGTTTCTCTTCGCGCTTCACCGGCCCGAGTTCACGCAGTCCCTGTTCAGCGATCTCATTGACGTTATCAATTTTTTTCAGTTCAGGCGCGTAAACTTTATAAAGTATCCAGGGACACAGCAGCAGAACTAATCCGGCCGGAATAATGGCCGCCTTAAACCAGGTCATCCAGTCCAGATCGACCTTCATAATTTCGTTAGCCAGTGACACGGTGATAGCGTTGGTGGCCATACCGGTTAAAAACAAGCTGGATGTTCCCATTGATACGACATACATCAGAATCGTCAGGTAGGAACCAATCCGGCGGCTACCTTCGTCAGGTTTTGAGCCCAACGCTTCAGCAATGTTGCGGAAAATGGGATAGACGATACCGCCAGAGCGCGACATATTCGAGCCGGTGGCCGGAGCCAGCACGGTGTCCGTAACCATCATCAGATAACCCAGCGTCAGAGTATTTCTGCCGTAGCGTTTCAGTAAAATGTAGGCGATACGCTTACCCAGTCCGGTAATAACGAATGCCTTACAAATAATAAAGGCGCTGATAATAAACCAGACCATGGCCGTGCCATAACCTGCAAACAGAATATGAGGATCGATAAAAACAGATGCGATGCCGAGGATAATGAGCATAATAATCGCATCCGTAAAAGGCCGAAATACCAGCCCGCATAACATCGCCAGATAAATACCGACCATATGCCAGGTCGTGGCGGAAATCTCGTCAGGGTTAGGCAAGATCCAGAATAAAACCGGGAAAAACACGATCAATAAGATTTTTAAAGAGAACATATATTTTTACCTTTGCTTATCACCACGAGAGCATGACTCCCGTGGTTTGAGCGAATGGATATTATATTGGTCGACTAACGAAATACGTCGTTAATAAATTCAACGCCCTTTTCTTCCAGTGATTTGGTGACCCATTCACGATTTGCCGTGCCGTTTTTTGCGGCTTCAACTTTGCTCGCATCGAATGCTGCATACGCTTTAGCTTTTTCGAGTAAGGGTTCTGCATCATGCAAAGGAACAACAATTACGCCATCCGCATCACCAATAATGAGATCGCCAGGGCACACGGCTACGCCACCCACCGCAACAGGTGTATTTACTTCGCCAGGACCTTCTTTAAACGGACCGGCCGGGTTTGCCCCTGTGGCAAAAAGGGGAAAATCCAACTGTGACAAAGCATCAATATCGCGGATGGGACCATCCAGCACGATGCCAGCGATCTTCTTGCAGTGATGCGCGTAAGCCACCATGATTTCGCCCATCAGGGCTCGCGAACGGTCACCTTCATTAGATACGACAATAACGTCATTCTCCGTCGCCATATCCAGTGCGGCATGCAACATCAGGTTGTCGCCCGCGCGCGCTTTCACCGTAATGGCATAACCCGCCATAACCGGTTTTTGAGGGGAAGAAATCCGCCTGATACCGTTGCCCAACACCGCAATACGATTCATGGTATCGGCGATATTCGCAGCGGGAAGTTGCGCGTATTCCTTGAGTAAATCAGGCTTACCTGCAGGACGTTTTAAATAAATACGATTTCCAATAGTCATTTTATTATTCTCCAAAGCCAGGAACGGGCCAGGTTGGTTTTTTACCCGACAGCACCTCATCAATCCCTATGGCGGTATGAAGTGAGGCTCTGTCGGTGGCTTCTTTCGTTGCGGCACCGATATGAGGGCCAATAACGACATTGCTGAGTGAAAAAATCGGATCGCTGGCGTCGAAGGGCTCTTTCTTTAAAACGTCCAGACCTGCGCCGGCAATAAGGTGGTGACTGAGGGCGTGATACAGCGCTTTTTCATCGACGAGTTTGCCGCGCGCAGTATTAATGAAGTAAGACGTCGGTTTCATCATGGCAAATTGCTTTTCTCCGACGAAATTCTGGGTCTCTGCCGTTGTCGGGCAATGCAAAGAGACAACGTCGCTTTCGCTGAAAATGCGGTCAATATCATCTGTACGTTCAACGCCGTCTGGCATTTGTTCCTGCGTCTTATAGGGATCGTATGCAATCACTTTCATATTAAAACCCCGTAAGGCTTTAACAGCGACGCGCGAGCCAATATTGCCTACACCAATTAATCCCAGCGTTTTGCCATCCAGTTCCACTTTGGGCGTGCGCAATTTTGCCCAGTAGTAATCCTCAAGCATTTTCTCTTCAACCAACCTGAAATTGCGGGAACAGTGCAGCATGTAGAAAATAGCCAGTTCGGCCACGGACATGCTGTTCGCCACCGGCGCATTCAGCACCACAACACCGTGACGTTTCGCGGCCTCAAGATCGACAGTATCGTAGCCCGCACCGTGTCGTGCGACGACTTTGAGTTTTTTCGCGGCGTTAAATACACGTTCAGACATTTTTGAAAGCCGAACGATGATGCCATCACAGTCGGGAATATCACGAATAATGTCTTCCTCTTCCATGCCAGAGCCCGTAATTAATTCATAGCCCCGACTCTCCAGATACGCTCTCCCTTCCGCCATAATTTCCTGTGGGAGTAAAATTTTATAAGCCATGCCATTATCTCCAGTGTTATACGCGACAACGTTATTGTTTGCAGACGCCGTGCCAGACCCGATAAAAAAACAGAAGAAATAATGCAATCGCCTGAGAAGAAAGGATTTAATTTATTTGGCCGTAAAAGAAGGTGAAGGGGTAAAAGTGAAATGCGTCACGAAATAAAAAAATGAGAATTTCAAAAAGAAAACCCATTTCGGATAGTGAGTTCATTTTGAAATGCGAGATGTGAATACGTTAACAGCGAATTAAACATCAACACCGCATCATCTATGAACACCTGATGCATCGACGCAGACTTATTATTACTGCAATCCGTACAGGTATGATAAAAACGCGCTTTAATCACGCGTACCTTTCTAAGGTGTCACCTAAAAAAATGAATACGCTTAGCAACCTGCTCCATTTTTTGTGCTGGCAGGCTAATACAGAAAACGATCAGGCCCGATGTTTTAACCGATGCTGCAACAGCGTCAGGAGGCTTGATGGGCATTTTTTAAGAAATCTTCATTACAGCGTTAGTCTCATCTGCAAAATACCTCTCTCTTGACACTATTCACGCTGCCTTTCACTCGAAGTCTAATAATATAATTCGATACAGCTTTAACTATTACTTAAGATATGCCTCTGTAATTAACATGCTAGTTACGACTTCTGATCGATACAAAAAATGACATAAACCATCACAGCGACACCCATAAAAATTCAAACAAAAAGTAAAAATAAGAAGCAGTAACAACAAACACCGCCAAGGTAAAAATATATACAAAAACATTCAAAATAAATATCACAATAAAATCAAACAGCATAATAAAGTGATAACAAATAACCACTGATTACTGGATCGGGATCATATAAACAAAAACAAACAAGATCTTACGGAAACTTATTATTGAATTTACACTGCATTCTATTTTAAAAATAACGCGCCATTTAAGCGCACCATACTTTTCAATTGCTCTGGTCGAGATAAAACATAATTAAAAGGATTTCTTTAATGAAACTTAACTTAGTTGCAGTGGCCGTTACCACCTTATTCTCCGCAGGCGTAACAAATGCTGCGGAAGTTTATAACAAAGACGGTAATAAAATTGATCTCTACGGTAAAATGCAGGGGCTGCACTATTTCACCAGTGATAACGACGGACGTGGGGATAACTCCTATGCCCGTCTCGGTGTAAAAGGTGAAACACAGATTACTAACCAACTGACTGGATTTGGTCAGTGGGAATACAATATGCAGGCGAACCGTGATGAAAGGTCTGAAAACCAGTCCTGGACACGTTTAGGCTTCGCCGGTCTCAAATTCGGTGAGTATGGTTCGGTCAACTATGGCCGCAACTACGGCGTCGTTTACGATGTCACCTCCTGGACCGACGTCCTGCCAGAGTTCGGCGGTGACAGCTACGGCTCGGATAACTTTATGCAGCAGCGTGCCAATGGCCTGGCAACCTATCGTAACACCGATTTCTTTGGCCTGGTCTCCGGCCTTAATTTTGCCTTGCAGTACCAGGGCAGAAATGGGGGCTCCAACGCTGAAGGCGGCAGTCTCACCAATAACAACCGAAATGCAGTGAAACAGAATGGCGATGGCTATGGCGCGGCTGTAACGTATGCTCTGCCAGAAGGTGTGAATTTCGGTGTCGCCTATTCCCATTCTAAGCGTACGCTGGACCAGAACGGCCTGGCATTGGGCGAAGGCGATAATGCTGAAACGTATTCAGGCGCCCTGAAATACGATGCCAATGCTATTTACCTGGCAGCCCAATATACACAGACATACAATGCTACCCGCATTGGTAATGGCAATCCAGGCTACGCCAATAAAGCCCAGAACGTTGAACTCGTTGCACAATACCAGTTTGACTTCGGTCTGCGCCCCAGCATCGCGTATCTGCAGTCAAAAGGGAAAGATCTTGAAAGCTATGGCGATCGGGATTTAGTGAAATACATCGACGTAGGCGCGGCTTATTACTTCAATAAAAACATGTCAGCCATCATCGATTACAAGATCAACCTGCTTGATGAAACCGACTTTACTCAGGCAGCCGGTATTTCAACCGACAATATCCTGGCCGTGGGTCTGACTTACCAGTTCTGATTCCGGTGTACTTGTATCAAGCCAGCGCTTTCTGCGCTGGCTTTTTTTATGGTGCGGCTTTTATCGCTCTGCGGTTTCACAAGTGGCGCTCACGGCACTGACCGGACAGCATCTTTGGTGGGGCGGCCCGTTCACAATCCAGATCCACGAACGAAACAGGCACGTCCGTTATTTACGCTCTGTCCGCCTCCCGGCGACAATGCAGAAGGCGTTGGTCTTCTCCACTGTGCTTTTCACGCCAGGAGGCGGCCTTTGCCCACGCGGCCCTGCACACTGTTAAGACCGCTTGCGCGTCAGTTTCTCCACGACCTTCATGACCGAGAAATAGAACAGCGGAACAAAGAAGATGGCCAACGTGCCGCTGATCATGCCACCAAACACGCCCGTTCCAATCGCCTTTTGCGTTGTCGCGCTGGCCCCTGTGGCCAGCATCAGCGGTACAACACCCAAGGTAAACGCCAGCGATGTCATCAGAACAGGCCGCAAACGCATACGTGAAGCCGCTAAGGTGGCGTCGACCAGCCCCTTACCACCTTCGTGAATCTGTTTCGCAAACTCGACGATCAAAATGGCATTTTTTGCCGACAGCCCGATGAGAGTGATCATCCCGACTTTAAAAAAGACGTCGTTTTGCATATCCAGCATGCTGACCATCAGTACCGCTCCCAGCAGTCCCAGCGGGACGACCAGCATGACCGATATCGGAACTGACCAGCTTTCATACAGCGCCGCGAGCACCAGAAAGACCACCAGCATCGACAGCACCATGAGCGCGGGCGCTTCTGATGCAGATTGCTGCTCCTGTAACGATCCGCCGCTCCACTCAAGGGCAAACCCTTCAGGCAACTGCTTTACCAGACGTTCCATCTCGTTAAGCGCATCGCCACTTGAATAGCCTGGTGCAGGGTTACCGGTGATTTTTATTGACGGGTAGCCCTGATAACGCACCTGTTGCAAGGGGGCAGTTTCCCACTGAGCCTGCACAAACTCAGCGAGCTGCACCATGCCGCCTGTCGCGTTGCGCACATATAACGCCAGGACGTCGTCCGGTTGCATGCGATATCTCGCATCCGCCTGAATAATGACCTGCTGCATACGATCGCGGTTCGGGAAGTCATTGACGTACAGCGAACCGATCGCTCCCGAGAGCGTCTGGCTGATCTCCTCAAAAGAGACGCCCAACGCGAAGGCTTTCTGGCGATCAATATTCAGTCGGATCATCTGTCCGTCAGGCAGGCCATCGACATAAACGTTGCGGACCACCGGGCTTTTTGCCGCCAGCGCGAGCAACTGCGCTTCAGCCTTCTTCAGTTCAGCAAGGCCTTTACCACCGCGATCCTGCAGACGCAGGGTAAAGCCCGAGGAGTTTCCCAGCTCATCAATGGCGGGCGGGATCAAACTGAAGGTTTCCGCTTCAGGATTCATCGCCATCTGTTCCTGCGCATGCGCCGCTTCAGAAAAGGCGGTCGCGCCGTTTCGTTCGTCCCAGCCTTTTAAAGTCGTAAACGCCATCGCCGAGTTGGGCCCGGATCCGGCAAAGCTGAAACCGAGAATGGCGATGGTCGATTGCGTCGCGGGGCGTGAAAGCACCGCCTGTTCAAAAGCCTTAACCACGTTTAACGTGCGCGCTGCCGTGGCTTCCGATGGTAGCTGAATGGACGTCATAAAGTAGCCCTGATCCTCTTCAGGCAAAAAGGACGAAGGCAGATTTTTCATCGCCAGGAAAAGCAGCAGACACAGCGCCGCGTAAACCCCCAGCGCACTGCCGACGCGTTTCAGTAAGCGACTGACGCCGCGACCATACAGCGCCGTAATGGCGGCAAACTGGCGGTTAAATCCGCCAAAAAATCCTGTTTTCTGCTGCGCGTGTTGGTTGACAGGCCTGAGCAATGTCGCACAAAGGGCGGGGGTCAGGCTCAGCGCCAGAAATGCCGAGATCAAGACAGAGACAGCCATTGTCAGCGTAAACTGGCGATAAATCGCGCCGACCGACCCGCTTGCCATCGCCATCGGGATAAACACGGCACTCAGCACTAACGTAATGCCGATGACCGCGCCGGTAATCTCTTTCATCGCTTTCCGGGTCGCTTCTTTCGGGCCCAGTCCCTCTTCCGCCATGATACGTTCGACGTTTTCCACCACGACGATGGCATCATCAACAATGATCCCTATGGCCAGTACCATACCGAACATCGTAAGTACGTTGACCGAGAAGCCAGACAGCAGCATAACGGTAAATGTGCCCAGCAGGGCAATCGGAGCCACAATAGCCGGGATAAAGGTATAACGAATGTTTTGCAAAAACAGGTACATGACGAGAAAGACCAGCACCATGGCTTCAATAAAGGTATGAACCACTTTCTCAATGGAGATTTTTACAAACGGCGTGGTATCAAACGGAATGCTGTAGGTCATGCCTTCGGGCATGGCGTTACTCAGTTCATTCAGGCGCTGTCTGATCCTGTCTGCGGTTTTAACGGCGTTTGCTCCCGGCGTCAGCTGAATGGCCGCCGCCGTCGACACGTGACCGTTTTCACGCGTAGCAAAACCATAGGATTGGGAACCCAGTTCGACGCGGGCCACATCCGACAGAATGACGCGCGAACCATCGGGATTGGCGCGTAAGGTAATATGACCAAACGCCTCAGGTGAGCCGAGCTGCCCGGTGACCAGCAGCGGATAGCTGACCTGCTGACCGGGGATAGCGGGTGAATCACCGGTCCGGCCTGGCGCAATCTGTGCGTTTTCGATGCTGACCGCCCGGTTAATATCGCTGACGGACAGACGATACTGACTCAGCCTGACGGGATCGATCCAAATCCGCATCGCTTTCTCGGCACCAAACAGCTGAACGCGGCCCACGCCTTCCACCCGGCGCAGTTCTTCGGAGAGGTTACGGGAAAAGTAATCGCTCAGATCGGCGTCAGTCAGCTTACCGTCTTTCGATGTCAGCCCGACAATCATCAAAAAATTTGCGCCTGAGGCTTCAACGCTCAGGCCATTCTGTCTCACAACCTGCGGCAGGCGAGGCTCCACCACTTTTATACGGTTTTGCACGTCAACCTGCGCCAGCTCGGGATCGGTTCCCGGCGCGAAGGTCACGGTAATGGAAGCCATGCCGCTGGTATCGCTGGATGATTCGTAATACAGCACGTGCTTCGCCGAAGAAAGCTCACGCTCAATCAGGGCAATCACGCTGTTGTTCATCGTTTCCGGCGTTGAGCCCGGATAAGAGGCATTAATGGTAATGGTAGGCGGCGCGACAGACGGATACAGGGCCACCGGTAATTTTGGAATCGCGAGCAGGCCAGACACGATAATAAAGATGGCAATTACCCAGGCAAAAACGGGGCGGTTAATAAAAAACTGAGGCATGTTCTACCCTGAGAAAATAAGTAAGGTGTGTTCCTGCTGCATCTGATCAGGTGTTATTCAGCGCATGACGCCCTTTTGTGCGCATCTGTGGGATGCATTTCACCCGACGCGCTCCACCGTCAGTTTTCAGTCAGCCGATGGACAACGGACTTATATAACAGCCGGGTAACCCGACCGCCGCGCCAGGCTGTGGCGTTTGTCGCGACGGCCTGCCAAAAATGCCGGTTCCACGCGTGAACGGTGAGCGTTTTTTTTGGATAATAAAGCGCAATAACCGTCGGCTTTGCGTGGGGAACACGATAAATTTTTTGAGACAGGCCTGATGCGGGACTTATTCCTGTCGCGAGTAATGACCAAAATAAACAGCAATAACTTAACCTGATTAAAATACCTGGCCTCATCACGAACGGTCTCATAATAATGCGCATAGTTACAGCTTAACGCGCGA
This sequence comes from Pantoea sp. PNA 14-12, assembly GCF_004364735.1. Taxonomy (NCBI): domain Bacteria; kingdom Pseudomonadati; phylum Pseudomonadota; class Gammaproteobacteria; order Enterobacterales; family Erwiniaceae; genus Pantoea; species Pantoea sp. PNA 14-12. The sequence continues at coordinate 735,721 of NZ_SOAJ01000002.1, forward strand.
ACAATGAGCCATGATGTCATTTTTATGGAGGGAATATGGAGAAGAAAATCATTAAATAAAAACGGGGGGAATGGCTTATATACGATGGACAACATCAAACCATCAACAGTAATATAGCGCCAGTTTTCACACAGTGCAGCCTTTTAAAAATGCTTCATCTGTCCTTATTATCGCTTCTATTTCCTCACGTAAAGGTGCGTTATGCAAATAGCAGAATCAGAACGATTAATCCTGCGGCGTTTTATGCCGGACGACGCCGAAGCGCTGTTTGCTTATTTGTCTGATCCCCAGCCCGCATGCTTTTACGATGAAAAACTGGAAGACATGGCCGCCGCCAGAGAGGAAGCCGCAAAAAGGCGCGATGATGACACGCAATATGCCATCTGTTTAAAAGAAACGGGTGCCGTGATCGGCCATCTGTTTGCTTCTGGTGAGGCCGAGCCCGATGACAATACGTTAAGCGTTGGCTGGTATGTCAATCCACACTATCAGGGACAGGGTTTTGCACTGGAAGCCACGACCTGTCTGTTTACTTATCTCTTTAACGTCAGGGACGTCCGCCGCCTCTATGCGTATGTTGCAAGCGATAATGCAGGCTCACAAGCGCTATGCCGCCGTCTGGGGATGCGCCTGGAAGGCTGCTTCAAAGAGTATGTCTGTTTTACGCAGGAAGACGGTGTGCCTGTGTATGAGGACACGTTGGTTTTTGCCCTGCTGCAAAAAGAGTGGTGAGTGAACTGTTGCGAGCCTCCTGCGGTCTCATCGTGCTGTATGCGTTCAGGGCCTGATGTCTGTTATGTCGCAGTGTGCTTTGCTGGTCTGCCGCGACTGACATACTGTGCCGATTGCGAGGCGACGCATTCTGGTGTGGATGTGACATTGACCGGCAACCGTTTCTGACTTTGATGTTGAGGGCGTCATGAATAACGACAAATTAATCCTGGTGGCGGAGGATGATGTTGAAATCTCCGATATCCTGATGAGTTACATCAAGCGAGCCGGGATGAGAACCGTCCATGCGGCCGACGGTGAGCAAGCCCTCACATTGATCACCCGCCTGCAGCCTGATTTAGTGCTGCTTGATATCCAGTTGCCCCGCGTTGATGGCTGGAATGTCCTTTCAACATTGCGCAAAGAGAGCAATACGCCGGTCATCATGGTCACAGCCCTGGACCAGGATATCGATAAACTCATGGGGCTTCGGCTGGGTGCGGACGATTATATCGTTAAACCGTTTAATCCTTCTGAGGTCGTGGCCCGTATCGAGGCGGTGTTGCGCCGCGCCAACCCTCAGGCGGCACCGCATAACCTGATTAAAACCCGTTTCATGACGCTTTATCCCGATGAGTTTTATGTGGAGATCCACAGCAACGGTCAGACACTGACGCCTGTCCTGACCACGACAGAATTTAAACTGCTGACGCACATGGCAAAATACCCACGTAGAGTTTTTAGTCGGGAAGAGTTGCTGAACGCCTGCTTACCTGAAAGCGATACGCTGGACAGAACGGTCGACAGCCACATGAGTAAATTACGCAAAAAATTCGAAAACTGTGGCATATCAGGCGTACCGGAAAGTATTCGCGGCATGGGCTATCGGCTGGGTGAACAGAAGTGAATAAAGACAAAGCGCTCAGTCGGCAAATTCTTTTGTTTATGCTGACTCTGGCCTTAGCCATTATTTTTGTTGCGGTGGTGGGCTCCTATCTGTTCTACAGCTTTGTCATTGATCATATCCCTGGTGGCTTATCCGCCAGCAACAGCGAAAATATGACGGTCTTCGACTGGGTCTGGATCGCCATCAGTTCCTCTCTCTGCATCCTGATTGCCTTGCTGTTTGCGTTTAAACTCACCGCGAAAATCCTTCACCCCTTAAGTTCCGTGGCCGCCAGCCTGCGACGTATTTCTCAGGGTGATTTAAGCGCGCGCGCCGCCAGCAGCCAGAGCCGCCTGGGCGAGGTCAATCTGTTAGTCCGGGACTTTAACGACATGGCGGAAAAACTGCAGACCCTGGACAACGAAAGGAAGTCCTGGAACGCGGCCATTGCCCACGAACTTCGCACACCGGTGACTATTCTGCGCGGCAGGTTGCAGGGGCTGGTCGACGGCGTTTTTGAGCCTGAACCCCACTTATTTATCAGCCTCTTGCGGCAGACTGAGGGATTATCTCGTCTGATCGACGACCTTCGCGTTGTCGGCGCGGCGGAAGGGGGTTCGTTTACGCTGGATATCCAGTCTGTCCCGTTTAGCGATATCCTGGAGAACGTCAGTACTGCGTTTTGCCATCCGTTCCGTGAATGTGGATTCACTCTGGTCATGGAGAAAACGCAGGCGATAACGCAATGTGATCCCCTCAGAATTATTCAGTGCCTGACGATTTTATTTGATAATGCACGCAATTACGCCACGCCAGGCCCGATCGCTGTGCGAAGCGGTGTCCGGGACAGCGCCTACTTTATTGAGGTGGAAGATGCGGGGCCGGGCGTAGCCGAAGAGTTCCAGCGTCATATGTTCGAGCCGTTTCAACGTGGTATCGCAGGTCGTGCGGCCAATCCGACAGGCTGCGGGCTGGGCCTGTCGGTCGCCAAAGCAATTATGCAGGCTCACGGTGGCGATATCGGCTATAAAACGTCTTCTCAGGGCGGGTCGCTGTTTTTATTGCGCTGGCCCGTTGCGCGCCAGGGCAGATCGGCAGGATAAGGTGGGTTGATACGGCTTCTGTTGCCACATCGCGCCGAGTTTAGCGTCCCATTCCAGAGGCATTATTTTGAGCTTGCCGCGCTGAGGCGTTAAGGTGATTTCACTAAAATACAGGCTGTCATCTTTCAGCATTAAATCGACCCGACAGTAGTCGATATCTTTTGCCAGCGCCTGCGCGGCACAGAGTGCGCGATAAAACAACGCGGGCTCTGCTATCGGCGCAGGATGATGAGGATAGTCAATCTGGAAAGGCTGCAGTTCCCACTTTCTGTTGTAGACATTGACATATTCCCTGCCCTGCTCATCCGTAAAATCCGCTTCAATAATGCTGGCATTACCGTTGAAACAATGGATACGCAACATCTCAGGCGTTGTACTTCTTTCACGGCCTGCAAACAATTCAATATATTCTTCACAGAGAATCATCGGCGAGATGTTTTTATATTGCCATTCCCGAGTGGTGTAATACATATTCTTTTTCATCGCTAAATCCAGCTTCAGTAAAGCGGCTTTGATATTGAACGTCGTTTTGTCTTTACAGATTATCGTGCTGCCGCTGTCGTGATTGCATTTCAAAACGAAAGTCGCGGGTAAACGGTTTAACGTAATCTCTTTGGTGCTTTTATACGTGTTAATGAGTGGCACAATCATCACATCATCGGTCCGGCTGGCCACGTAATCGCGCACCGCTAATTTATCCGCCAACTGCGTATAATGCGGATTCCTGTCATAAATCAACCGATGACACATTTTTTCATTCAGGGTGACCGGATGAATCAGGTCAGGCTCTCTGCCCAGTAAAATACGCAATCGCTGCGTATGAAAACGTGCATCATTAATAATAAAACACCTTGCAACCTTGAGGCCGTATTCACAGTATTTAGCAATAAACGTAAGGGTATTCATGACATCCTCCACAATGGTGGCAGGATGATAAGCACCCCAGGTTGCCTGAGTTTGTCTGAACTGTGGAGCGCAAATGGAGGCTATCTGTTTCACTCTGCTCTCTCACCCAGGCCCGTTTTAATCGTGCGTTCGGTCAAAGTGCAAAGCGGTTTTTGGGTTTATTCTCTGATATCGATGCCGCTCAATGGTTCGTGATCTTTTTATCACGTGGAAAACGATTAACCCGTTCTTATGCAAGAGCGGCGTCAGTGCCGCCTCAGCAAGGGCTTATCACGCTGTTTTGACTCGGCGTGATTTATCTTTATTGCTGCGCTGATATTTCTTTCCCGGCTAATAACTGAAGTAAATTTTATGCGTTTTTGTTAAATATCAACTCATATAATAATGATTTCTATTTACATTTTTTGTCTGATAAAATTCGCCGCGCCAGAATCGTTACGGCATGCCGTCTCATTTAATGATGGAAAACACCAATGAAAAAAATGCTTAGCCTGTTAAGTTTTATTTTCCTCACGACGAGTTCCGCCTGGGCCACCACCTATCCGCTGACCATCGAAAACTGTGGTCAGAAGGAAACCTTTACTAAAGCGCCAGCGCGCGTCGTAGCGCTTGGGCAAAATACGGCGGAAATCATGCTGCTGCTGGGCCTGCAGGATAAAATGGTGGCGAGCGCATTCTGGCCGACCAAAGTGTTACCTGAGCTTGCTGAAAAGAATGCGAAAGTGCCGGTACTGACGGTGGAAATCCCTACGCTGGAATCCATCCTGGCGAAAAACCCCGATTTTGTGGCTGCCCAGATTCAGCTACTGATGGGGCCGAGCAGTAAAGTTGCCAAACGCGAAGACTTTGAGTCCGTTGGCATAAACACCTACCTGTCACCAGGCATGTGTGCCACAAAGCAGAATACCGGCGATATTTATGGCAGCCGTTCGACGCTGTGGAATATGGCCTATGTTTACGAAGAAATCGCCGATTTTGCCAAAATCTTTAACGTTGAAGATCGCGGACAGCAGGTGATCAACGACTTTAAGAAGCGTGAAAGCGCCCTGAGAAAAGCCTTTCCTAAAGGCAAGAAAGACCTGTCTTTCGTGTTTTGGTTCTCCAGCTCCTCCCCCACCGCGGATGCCTACGTGGGCGGTAAAAATGGTGCCTCCGGCTTTATCGCCGATCTGCTGGGCGGCCATAATGCCATTACCACCGAAACCGAGTGGCCCACTGTCAGTTGGGAAAGTATCATTGCCGCCAATCCGGATGTCATCGTGGTCACCAGCCTTGATCGTAATCGCTGGAAGCTGGATAGCGCCGAAGAAAAGATTAAGTTCCTGAAAAGCGATCCGGCCGTGAGCCAGCTCGATGCCGTGAAAAAAGGCCATATTGTCGTGATGGACGGTCAGGCGATGAACCCGACGATTCGTACGATTTATGGTGCAGAACAGGTTGCAGAGCAGTTACGTAAGATGGGCCTGAATTAATGAGTGAAGGGGTTGTTCAGGCACGACGAGTGGGGTTTATCGCCATTGCGATCCTCGCCCTTGTCGTGCTGGTTGTGGTGATTGCACTGGGCGTCAGCGTAGGCGAGTTATCAATACCGCTAAAATCCGTCTTTTATACCGTCACCAATAAACTGGGAATGACGGCGGTGCCCGTTAACCGTATCCATGAAAGCGTGATCTGGGATTTCCGTTTAAGCCGGGCGCTGGTTGCCGCATTCAGTGGGGCAGGTCTGGCGATCTGCGGGGCGGTGTTACAGAGCCTGCTGAAGAATGCACTGGCCGAACCCTACGTGTTAGGGGTTTCGGCTGGCGCATCAACCGGGGCGGTGTTGATTGTGGTCTCGGGCGTCGGCGCGGGGGCCATCTCCCTTTCGCTGGGCGCCTTTACCGGTGCCTTTGCGGCCTTTGCGTTTGTTGCCCTGCTGACCAATGGCGCACGTGGCGGGACGGAGCGCACGATTCTGGCGGGCGTTGCGGCATCGCAACTCTTTAATGCGATAACCGCTTACACCATCAGTACCTCGGCGAATGCGCAGCAGGCGCGCGACGTCATGTTCTGGCTGCTGGGCAGCTTTAGCGGCGTACGCTGGCCGGAGTTTCAGTTGGTGGTCGTGGTCGTGCTGGTCGGTTTAGCGGTCTGTCTTTATTATGCGCGCGCGCTGGATGCCTTCACCTTTGGCGACGATGCCGCGGCTTCATTAGGTATTCCGGTTGGCGTGGTTCGTCTGGTGCTGTTCACGGCAACCGCCCTGATGACCGCCACGATTGTCAGCATGGCCGGCTCGATTGGCTTTGTCGGGCTGGTGGTGCCGCATGTGATGCGCTTCTTTTTCGGTCCTCTGCACAGCCGCCTGCTGGTGGCCTGTGCTATCGCGGGTGCGATTTTGATGGTGCTGGCGGACATTGCCTCTCGTATGCTGATTGCCCCCCAAAGCCTGCCGGTGGGCGTGGTTACCGCGCTGGTGGGTGTGCCATTCTTTGCCGTTATTATTTATCGCTCCAGGAATCAATAATGAGCATTAGCGCCGAACACCTTACCTGGCAGGTGGGGAAAAAAATCATCGTTAATGACGTTTCCCTGGCGGTATCGCCGGGCGAAACGGTGGGATTACTGGGGCCAAATGGCTCAGGCAAATCCTCCCTGCTTCGTCTTCTGGCTGGCCTGCGTAAGCAACAAAAGGGTAAAGTGCTGCTGGATGGCAAGGACCTGTCGTCCATTGCCCGCAAACAGCTTGCCCGCCGTGTCGCCTTCGTTGAACAACATGCGTTAACCAGTGCCAATATGCGTGTGCGCGATATCGTCAAACTGGGCCGCATTCCGCATCACTCGCCGTTTTCCAGTTGGACCCATCAGGACGACGACATCGTCGATGCCGCACTGAAACGTGTGGATATGGCCTCACGTTGCGATCAGGGCTGGCAGAGCCTGTCTGGCGGAGAACGGCAACGTGTGCATATCGCCCGGGCCCTTGCCCAGTCACCGAATGAAATACTGCTTGATGAGCCCACCAACCATCTGGATATTCACCACCAGATTCAGCTGATGAAGCTGATCAGCGAGCTACCGGTCACCAGCATTGTGGCAATTCACGATCTGAACCATGCCGCGCTGTTTTGCGATCGTCTTATCATTATGCTGCACGGGGGCGTGGTGGCGCAGGGCACGCCGGATGAGATTCTCACGGAGTCACTGCTGTGGGACGTGTTCAGGGTCAAAACACAGATCGAGACGTCCCCGGTACATGGTAAAAAACATATTCATTTCTATGTGTGAATCCCCGCGGCGCGCCGTCAGGACGGCCGGTTACCGGCCATCAGTCTGACGCGCGCGGGGGCGCGTCCGTTGCCGCGTTATGACGGGCTTCTTTCCCTGCGGCACATCCCGCCTGTGCAGTCACGCACGGTTGCCGGTGAGCGTCAGGTCATCGGGAGCACGCATGGGAAACACTAAAGAATAAACCATTTACAGGATTTGGTTCCGGCCTCTCTTTTTAGCAGTCCACTGTTTTCCAGTTTTAACAGCCAGTTTCTTGCAGCGTAAATAGACATATCGCACTCATCGGCGACGTCGCGGGTTAATATGCCTTCCGACTGTTTTTTAATAAGACACATAATGACGTCTTTCATCTGTGGTTTTTTCTCAGTGTCCTGAAGCTGATTCCATTTCGCGTCACATTGAATTTTATAAGCAAGCTCTTTCATGGCCGTTTCCCCGTAAAGTGTTAACACCTCAAAAATTAAATTTTCCGGCTATGTCTGTTATTTCGTTACAGCGCCAGGCTGTAACGAACCCGGGCATGCTGCCGATATGAGGATTTAACAATTACGGGGCTCAAATAGCTACAAACACCTTGTAATGGTTAATTTTAGAAAGGAAAAACTGTTTTTATAAATTTATATAAAATTAAATTCCAAGCAAGAGACGCTCGCTGTGCAGGGTAGCCACCAGAAGGAGGCGTAAACCCGCACACATTCCGCAGGGCAAGGACGTGCGAAACGGCGCTACCCGCGTCTGCGGACAACGCCATTAGCGGGTATGACAAACGATAAGAGGTAATACCCGACTGCCTACCAATATCGCATCGTCCATTCCTTTAATTTTCGAAATATAGAGATAGGCAAAGTGGCTGTTTAATATATTTTCCGGTACGTTGTCGCGCAGACCGCGACTCACACTATAGTGGTCGAGCTTATAAAGTGACTGAATATAGGGTGAATACTGAAATTCGACATTACGTCTTAAGATATACGTATTTCCCGCTTGATAGACCGTTCCATCAACGGACACCATGCCTTCTCCGGAATGACGCAGCGTCAGCACAAAGCTGGCATCCAGATGATAATTCCGGGTGAGATCGCGCTGTTGAAAATTCGCTGCGCAGGTAAATTCGAACATGGCGCGTTGCGATTTTACAGAGTACAGGCCCCCCGCAATAAGCAGGATGGCACAGAGCAAAACCAGACTGAGCGACACGACGTTCTTCTTATTCATTCTCTGCCCGCCATCCGAGTTCAGAATAGTTTGAGCAGTAGGCCTGGCCGCCCGTTACGTGGCGGCAGTAAGCGACGTAGACATTGCCCCAGTGGCCGGCCGTCACGTTTCTGTCCGCGTAAAACAGATATTTGCCGCCCTTCTGACAGGGCATGCCGCTGCTGGCGATGATTTTGCGCCACACGGGTTCCGGCGGGAAAGCCGATTCCCCCGGATGCACCGGCAGATAGAGTACCTCGCAGCCGTTGACGTCTGCCACGCTGACAGGCGCGATCGATTTTTCAGGCCGGAGGGAAGACAGCACCAGCACAGTCATGCCTGCCAGCAGGAGCACCGCAATACCTGCAGCGTAATAACGACGGTCGCGTCGCGGCAGAGCCGCCGTCGGAGAGACCGGATCCGCAGTGGGAGCCGCCAGTTCCGGCTCAAGGTGCGTCGTTTGAATCGCCAGCGTGGGATTGAAAACAAAGCCCACTTTATAAACGGTGGTGATAACGTCCTGGCTGATGCCCAGCGAGGCAAAACCGCGTCGAATAGACGATACATAGGCATTCAGGCTGTTGAACGAAGGCGTTGCGCCCGTTTCCTGCCAGAAATTATCAAGAATATGTTCCCGGGCCAGCACCACGCCGGGGCTTTTCAGAAACATTTCCAGTAAATGATTGCAGGCAGGCGATAAGGGCACGCTGGTTTCACTGGACTCGACCAGGCACAGTCGTCCCTGAGCGGGTGAAAACCGAACCAGACCTTCAATTACATATTCTGTCTGCTGCATTTCAGGCTCCGGCAACACACAGGCAAGGCAGTAAACAACAACGCATGCGGGATAACGATCCTCAATCATCGGGCAAAAAAGTCCGCGCATCATCAGCGCCGGCCGGGTGTGGTATGCATGGCCACTGAGCAAAATCTTCTGACGTGGCGGGCAGTGTGCATTACCGGCCGGGGAAACGGGCGGCGTTCAGATACGTGTCCGTTCGCTGAGCTAACACGCATGATGACGGCAGATCCCTCCAACCCGGATATTGTCAGGTCAGGTTAAATAATTTCGCTGTAATTGTATCAGAGAACGCCACGGCAAGAGCGGGAATGGCAGAAAGGTTCGTCTACGTTATCGACATCACGTTTTTTGCAATGATGTAGCACAAGTTCACGAAGACGGGCCGTGCAGATGCGCACAGAGAGAAAACCGGTCAATGCCCCCTCACCTTGCGGCATTGACCGGCGATGTTTTTACGGCTGAAGCATTTAATACCAGCGGCCAAAGCGTTTGATGTACGCCATCTTCATTCCCTGCGCCACCAGACAGTAGCTAAACAGGGTGAGCACCAGCCAGGGGAAATAGTGCCAGGGCAGCGGAACTAATCCCACCAGCGTACCCAGCGAAGAGAACGGCAGCAGGATACCCGCCGCACAGATACCCATCGTGGTCAGCAGCACCGGCAGCCGGGCGCAGCTTTGAATAAAGGGAATTTTCTGCGTCCGCAACATATGCACCACCAGCGTTTGAGACAATAACCCTTCCACAAACCAGCCAGACTGGAAAAGCGACTGGGCGCTTTCATGATTTGCCCCGAAGACGTACCACATCAGCGCAAAGGTCGTGACATCGAAAATAGACGATGTTGGCCCCATCCACAGCATAAAGCGCTTGATGTTACCAGCATCCCACTTACGCGGTTTACGTAAAAACTCGCGATCCATCTTGTCCCAGGGCAGAGCCAGTTGAGAGATGTCATACATCAGGTTCTGAATCAGCAACTGGATAGACAGCATGGGCAGAAAAGGAATAAATGCGCTGGCAATCAGTACGGAGAACACGTTGCCGAAATTCGAGCTGGCCGTCATGTTCAGATACTTGATGATATTGCCGAAGGTTTCGCGCCCTTTGAGGACACCTTCGCCCAGCACAGCCAAATCTTTTTCCAGCAAGATAATGTCCGATGACTCTTTGGCAATGTCCGTCGCCGTATCGACAGAGATCCCCACATCAGCCTCGCGCAGCGCAGGCGCATCGTTGATGCCATCGCCGAGGAAACCGACGGTATGACCATTCTGCTGCAGCAGTTTAAGCACGCGTGACTTTTGCTGCGGCGTCAGCCGGGTGAAAATCATGCAGCGCTCCACTTCCGTGCGCAGCACCGCGTCGCTCATGTCATCAATCTCATTGCCGGTCAGCATGGCTTCAGAAGCCAGCCCCACTTCCTGACAGACGCGCAACGTCACCAGCGGATTGTCGCCTGTCAGCACTTTGACCTTCACGCCACTGTCTTTCAGCGCCTGAATCGCTTTGCCCGCGCTCTCCTTAGGCGGATCCAGAAAGGTCAGCATCCCTTCAATGGTCAGCTCGCACTCATCATTGCTGCTGAGTGGCAGCGCTATGCCGTGCTCACGGGTTGCCACCAGGAGGACGCGAAAGCCTTGCTGATTATAATGCTGCGTCAGGTTCAACAGTTCGACGCGTTTCTGTTCGCACAGCGGAATGACCGACTCGCCCTGACGTAGTGTGGTCGCAGCAGCCAGCATTTCCTCGACCGCCCCTTTGCAGATTAACAGTGGACGGTGCGTTTGCAGATCTTCCACCACCACAGAGACACGACGGCGGACGAAGTCAAAAGGCAGCTCATCCACCTTCTGAAACTGGCTGCACTGGGCCGCAGACAGGGTTTGCTCTCCAAATTTAAGTACCGCGCGGTCCATCAAATTTTTTGCCCCGCTCTGGCTGCTGCTGTTGAGCCAGGCCAGCAGCAATACGCGCGCATCCTCTACGCCTTCCCCGTTCAGATGCGCCGACAAAAAAATGTTGTCCTGCGTCAGCGTGCCGGTTTTATCGGTACACAGCACATCCATTGCACCGAGGTTTTGAATCGCGTTCAGCCGTTTAACGATGACTTTGCGCCGTGACATCGCAATCGCGCCTTTGGCCAGATTGGCACTGACGATCATCGGCAGCATTTCGGGGGTCAGACCGACGGCAACCGCCAACGCGAACAAGGTGGCGTCCATCCAGTCGCCTTTAGTAAAGCCGTTGATCAGTAAGACAACCGGCACCATCACCAGCATGAAGCGGATCAGCAGTCTGGACACGCTGTTTACGCCACGGTCAAACGCGGTCTGCGGACGACGACCCGAGAGCGAGGCCGCCAGCGAACCAAACCAGGTTTCACTGCCGGTGGCGACGACCAGTGCGCGAGCCGTGCCGCTGGCGACATTGGTCCCCATCAGACAGCTGTTTCTGAGCTCCAGTACACTGCGACCGGGCTGCTCTGCGATCTCTTCACCTGCGCTGAGATCGTTTTTCTCAACGGGCAGCGATTCACCGGTCAGGATCGCCTGGCTGATAAACAGATCGCGCGAAGCCAGCAAACGCACGTCGGCCGGCACCAGATCGCCCGCACTCAATAAAATCACATCGCCGGGCACCAGTTCACGCATATCGATATCGTGACGGCGGCCAGTCGTGCTGCCTTCTTCACGACGCAGTACGGTAACCTGCGTGCGAACCAGCGACTTTAAAGCCTGCGCGGCGCGGTTGGTACGGAACTCCTGCCAGAAACGCAGCAGTCCACTGAGCGTTACCATGGTAAGTATGATGATCACGCCAGACAGATCGGTGTCCTGACCGGCCCGCAGCGGTAGCCAGTAATCGGTTACCCAGCTGACCAGTGCCAGCACCATCAGCACATAGATGAACGGATTGTTAAAGGCCAGGATCAGCTGGACAAACGCGGAAGGCGCTTTTTCATGCACCACCTCATTGCGGCCATAATCACCCAATCGCGCCCGGGCTTCCGTGTGCGTCAGGCCCTCATAGCTGCTGTGGAGGTTGCTCAGCGTGACATCGGTGCGATTGCGTGCTTCGCGTTCAATGGCAAAGGGCGTTTTGGTTTTTTTAAGTGTACGCTGGCGGTTGTGAATCATCGCGGCGTGTTCGAGTTTCATGTCGCTCATGTCGACATCTCCCTGATTTAAAGCAACAGATATCCTGCATGCGAAATAAAGCATGCCTGTATTTCCGGTTATTTCCGGTAAAGAGGTTCAGTCAGTTTTTAATAAATAAGCGCGCACGTCCGCCGCGCAGAAAAATAAAAATACCGCGCAATACCGGACCTGGCGAAATAAACGCACAAAAAATGACTGTATGAGAAAGGGTGCGCAGCCCGCGGCTACGCCTGTCGAGGCGGAGGAAAAAGGGCCTGAATATACATAAACATAATGCGCTCTCGCAGTGACTACAGCGTGTATTTCAGGGAGAGCAATCGGATCGTACAGAGAAGATTGCTGCCCGCCAGGTGGCAAGCAGCGAAATGCAGTTAGCTTGCCGGAGTAATAACGTATTTAGGGTGACTGTCCAAAGTATGACTCCTGCGACTATTTTCGCTTAGTATAATCCCAGCCCCGTTCGGGTAAAGAAAAATAACGGTTCAATCCCGGTTTCGTTTATTAACCGTTGTGACTTCAGCATGCCCGCCTGACCAGCCTTATAACCGCGCTGCATTTGTTATAACTTTTTTGCATATCATTAGCCCATAATCGACTATTCTTTGCATGAGCCCTTTCGTACACTCGCGTTACTTTCTCAGGCAAGGATTTTCCATGAAAAAAATAATTCCATCATTACTGGCCTTGTCACTGGCCACAGCATTCAGCGTTAACGCCGCCACACCAAAAGATACCCTGGTCGTCGTACAGTCAACAGACGATGCAGACAGCTTTGATCCGGCGAAAGGGTTTGAACTGACCAGCGTGCAAGCGTTTACCAACATTTATCAGCGCCTGGTGCAGTCGGATCCACAAAACCCCACAGATTTAAAACCGACCCTGGCGACATCCTGGCAGCCGGGTAGCGATAACCGCAGCCTGACGTTTGCATTGCGTAAAGACGCCAAATTCGCCAGCGGCAATCCCCTGCGCCCGGAAGATGTGATCTTCTCGCTGGGGCGCGTGGTGAAACTGAATCTGGATCCTTCCTTTATTCTGACCCAGCTCGGCTGGAACAAAGATAATGTGGATGGCTTCCTGAAAAAGGTTGATGACAACCATGTGCAGATTAGCTGGACGGCGAACGTCAGCCCGGCTTACGTTCTTAGCCTGCTGTCCGCACCGGTTTCCTCCATCGTCGATGAAAAAACTGTCAGCGCGCACGCCGAAAAAGGCGATTTCGGTAACGGCTGGCTGGCCACCAACTCTGCCGGTAGCGGCCCTTACCAGATTCGTAAAGTGGTGATGCATCAGGCCGTCATCCTGACCGCCAACCCGACGTCACCGGCCGGCGCGCCGAAGATTAAAAATATTCTGATCAAAAATGTGCCGGAACCGGCGGCCCGCCGGTTGCTGCTTGAGCAAGGCGACGCTGACATCGCCCGTAACCTGGGGGCAGACCAGATTGCCTCGCTGCAGGGCAAAAGCGGTGTGAAAACCGACGCGATTCCGATGGCCTCGCTGTATTACATCCAGTTCAACATCGGCAACAAAAACAACCCGGCGTTAAAAAACCCGGCCTTCTGGGAAGCGGCACGCTACCTGTTCGACTATAAAGGCATTGCCGGACAGCTGCTGAAAGGGCAGTTCGATGTGCACCAGACGTTTCTGCCGAAAGGTTTTCTGGGTGCCTTAAACGACAACCCGTACAGTTACGATCCGGAAAAAGCGAAAGCGATCCTGAAAAAAGCCGGCCTGACGAATGTCAGCTTTACCCTGTCCACCAGCAATCAGCCCCCGTATCTGGATATTGCCCAGGCACTGCAGGGCAGCTTTGCTAAAGGCGGCGTAAAAGTGGAAGTGTTGCCGGGACTGAGCTCTGAAGTTTCTACCCGCGTCAAAGCGCATAACTACGAAGGCACGATCAACGCCTGGGGCGCAGACTACTTTGATCCGAATACCAACGCCTCGTCGTTCGCCTACAACCCGGAAGATGGCAGCAAGACGATTGCTTACCGTTCTGACTGGCATATTCCAGAGCTGAATAAGCAGGTGCTGGCTGCAACCGCGGAAAGCGATCCGAAAAAACGCGTTGAACTTTACCAGGCGATGCAACGTGAAGTGCTGAAAAGCTCGCCTTATGTTATTGGACTGCAGGCGAAAAACCTTATCGCCCTGCGCGATAACCTTAAAGGCTACGTTCAGGGCATTAACCCGGACATGGTTTACTATTCGCAGGTTACTAAGTAATGGCACACTCTGCCTCTTCTGCCGGGTCCGCCCGGCATTTTTGGCGGCGCGCTGGCCGCCTTTCATCAGGCTTACTGTCACTGGTAATCACCCTGTCAGGATTGCTGGCGTTTACCTTTATGCTGTCGCATCTCTCGCCGATCGATCCGGTACAGCAAATCGCGGGCGATCATGCCAGTGAAGCGACCTATGCGCAGGTTCGTCACGATCTCGGGCTGGATCAACCGGTACTGATGCAGTTCTGGCACTACATTGCGCATCTGATGCGCGGCGATCTCGGCGTTTCCCGTCTGACGAATCAGCCCGTCAGCAGCGACCTGTTGCAGACGTTTCCGGCCACCATTGAGCTGGCCACCTGCGCAATGATTTTTGCCGTGATCTTTGGCGTTACACTGGCGTTGCTGGCCGCCTGGAAACCCGGCAGCGTGATCGATAACGTGGCACGCTTTATCTCCCTGTTGGGTTACTCCGTGCCGGTCTTCTGGCTGGGCCTGCTGGGCTTATTGCTGTTTTATGCGGTGCTGCACTGGTCTGCCGGACCGGGACGGCTGGATGATATCTGGGCCTATACGCTGGAGCCGAAAACCGGCTTTGTGCTGATTGACAGCTGGCTGTCGGGCGACCGGGAAATTTTCTGGAATGCGGTGGCCCATCTCTGGTTGCCGGTGGTGATTTTGGGCCTGCTGGCGATGGCGGGCATTACCCGTTTGCTGCGCGCGGCGCTGCTGGAAGAGAGCAGTAAAGAGTATGTGGTGCTGGCGCGGGCAAAAGGCGCGGGCCGGGTGCGGATTCTGCTGCGCCATATCTTCCCGAACGTGCTGGGTACGCTCATTACCGTGATTGCGCTGTCCTATGCCACGCTGCTGGAAGGCTCGGTGCTGACAGAAACCGTGTTTGCCTGGCCTGGCGTAGGGCGCTATATGACCAATGCGCTCTTCTCTGGCGATGTGCCAGCCATTCTGGGGGCCACTCTGTTGATTGGAAGCTGTTTTATTCTGATCAATGCGCTGGCGGACGCCCTCACCTGGTTAACCGATCCGAGAACACGATGACGCAACAACTTACTGAACTTGAAACGGTGCGACCACGACGCAGCCGCCGACGCATCACCTCGTTAACCATCGGGTTAACGCTGGTAACGATTGTCATTCTGATGGCAGTGCTGGCACCGCTCATCGCGCCTTACGATCCCAATCTGCAAACCATCTCCAGCCGCCTGCTGCCGCCTTCGGCTGCACACTGGTTTGGCACCGATGGCTTTGGCCGCGACCTGCTCTCACGGGTAATCTATGGTGCACGTCCGACGCTGCTGCTGGTATCACTGATTCTGATCCTCACTATCCCGGTGGGCCTGCTGGTGGGCATTACCGCCGGCTATACGGGCGGCTGGACCGAGCGCGTCTTAATGCGCATCACTGATATTTTTCTTTCACTGCCAAACCTGGTGATTGCCCTGGCGCTGGTTTCCATTATGGGACCGGGCCTGATGAACGGTGCGCTGGCGCTGGCGCTGACCAGTTGGCCGCCGTTTGCCCGTCAGGCGCGCGCCGAAACCCTGGCGCTGCGGCGCAGTGACTATCTGGCCGCCGCCCGTATGCAAGGCATTACCGGCTTTCGCCTGATGTTCGGCCATATTCTGCCGCTGTGCCTGCCCACCGCCGTGGTGCGCGCGGCGCTGAGCCTGGGCGGGATTATCCTGGCCGCTGCCGGACTGGGCTTTCTGGGCATGGGCGTGCAACCGCCTACCGCCGAGTGGGGCTCAATGGTTGCGGAAGGCAGTAAGGTGATCTTTGACCAGTGGTGGGTGGCGGCGGCTCCCGGCGCGGCCATTCTGTTTGCCAGCCTGGCGTTTAACCTGACAGGCGATGGCCTGCGTGACCGACTGGATACCCGACATGCAAAATAACATTCTTGTGGAGTCACTCAGCATCCGCAGCGAGGCGGCGACGCTGGTCGACAATATCAGTTTCTCCATCGGGCGGGAGCGGGTGGCGCTGGTTGGTGAATCCGGTTCGGGTAAATCGCTGACCGCCCGGACGTTAATGGGCTTACTGTCCCCTGCCCTGCATCTGCAGGCCAGCCAGCTTCAGGTCGCGGGTGAAAATGCCCTGGCCCTGAACGAGCGCGGCTGGAGTAAGCTGCGGGGCGAGCGCGTGGCCATGGTCATGCAGGACCCCAAATATGCGCTGAATCCGTCACGGACGATCGGCTGGCAGGTGGAAGAGCCGCTGATTCTGCACCGTCGCCTGAGCCGCGCAGCGCGCAAAGAAAAGGTGTGCGACATGCTGGATGCCGTCGGCCTGCCTAATCCGCGCCAGTTGATGCAGGTTTATCCGCATCAGCTGTCCGGCGGGATGGGACAACGCGTGATGCTGGCCATCGCCCTGATTACCGATCCGGCCTTTTTGATTGCCGACGAGCCGACATCCGCACTGGATCACGCCATGCGCGATCAGGTGCTGTCGCTGATTCGTGAGCTGGTGGAGTCCCGCAACATGGGCCTGCTGCTAATTAGCCATGATCTGCAACAGGTCTCAGAGCACTGCGAGCGCGTGATGGTAATGTACAAAGGTCGCGTGCTGGATACGCTGCCTGCGGCGGATTTGCCGCGCGCAACCCATCCCTACACTCGCACGCTGTGGTCCTGCCGCCCCAGTAAAGCCACGCACGGACAACCACTACCGGTGCTGGACCGCGCAGCGCTGGAGGCTCATCATGATTAATCTGCAACACCTGAGCGTGTCACACAAACAGGGTTACGATCTGCGCACCGTCGTACACGACGTTAACCTGCAGGTTAACGCGGGCGAGTGTTTTGGTCTGGTCGGCCCGTCTGGCTGCGGCAAGTCATCGCTGCTGTGGGTGATGGCCGGACTGAACCCGCACTGGCAGGGGAATATGGAACTGGCAGGGCACAAAGTCCTGCCGGGCAAAAGCTTTACCGGCGCGCTGCGTCAGGAGGTGCAGATGGTGTTTCAGGATCCCTATGCCTCCCTGCATCCCCGCCATCGCCTGCGCCGTACGCTGTCCGAGCCGCTCAAACTGCTGAAACGGGACAACATCGACGATCGTATTCATGAGGGATTTCGCCATGTGGGGCTGGAGCCGTCGCTGGCCGATCGCTATCCTCATCAGTTGTCCGGCGGTCAGCGCCAGCGTGTAGCTATCGTGCGCGCCCTGTTGCTGCAGCCCAAAATACTGCTGCTGGATGAGCCAACATCGGCACTGGATATGTCAATCCAGGCTGAGATTCTCAATCTGCTTAACGATCTTAAGCGTCAGGATGGTCTGACGATGGTGCTGGTCAGCCACGATCCCGATGTGATTGATCACATGTGTGACCGTGCCGTCCGGATGGCGCAGGGACGGATCGTTGAGCAGATTGCCGACTCAGCCTGATGCAAGGAAAAACCATGAGCATCCGACTTCGCCCACTGGAACGAGAAGATCTTCACTTTGTGCATCAGCTGGATAACAACGCCAGCGTCATGCGCTACTGGTTCGAAGAGCCGTATGAAGCCTTCGTGGAATTGTCCGATCTGTACGATAAGCACATTCACGATCAGACCGAACGGCGCTTCGTGGTTGAGCATGAGGGGCAAAAAGCGGGGCTGGTGGAGTTAGTGGAGATTAACCATGTTCACCGCCGCGCTGAATTTCAGATCATCATTGATCCGGCGCATCAGGGCAAAGGTCTGGCCACCCAGGCGGCGAAGCTGGCGATGGATTACGGTTTTTCCGTGCTGAATCTGTATAAGCTCTACCTGATCGTCGATCAGGAAAATGAGAAAGCCATCCACATCTACAGCAAACTGGGCTTTGAGATTGAAGGCGTGCTTAAACACGAATTCTTTATCAATGGCGAATACCGCAACACCATTCGTATGTGCATTTTCCAGCATCAGTATCTGGAACGCCATAAAGCACCGGGCGGTATGGTAAAACCTACCGCCCAGTAATCAGCCGCGTGCGCCGACCGGGTTCATGTAAGGCTTTGGATGCTCGGGCTCCAGGTTATACATGCCCCCGTAGAACGGATCGACCAGCAGCCAGCCGGGGAAGCCCAGCAGTGGAATATTCCCCAGCAGGTACCACAGGTTGGCACGGGCTTCGATCGGCACCGTGACGGGCACATAGCCCGGACTTTCCAGCATCAGCAAATAGTGCTTTTTACCAAAATAGCGATGGGTGGATTTTTCCAGGATGACGGTTTTTGGCGTATAGCCTTCCGCAACCGGACGACCAGTTTCATCCTGTACGGTAAAACGCGCGCCGGGCGGCTGCGAATCGATCAGAACCGATTGGGTTTCGTTGCCAACAATGGTGGCGCAACCGCTCAGTAGCATCGCGGCAGCGAGAGCCAGAATATGCTGTTTCATGGCAGGATCCGATAAAAGTCAGGAAGCACAGTGTAAACCGCCCTTCCCACCTTTTCATCCTTCTCAATCGGGCTATCATCGCCCGATTCTGCTGCTTTATTGCGGTTGACAATGGCGGGCAATCGCCGCGATGTCACGGGGTGAGGTGCGGCAGCAGCCGCCAATCAGTCGGGCGCCGGCCTGCTGCCATTCGGCAAATTTGTCATGCAGCGTGCAACCTGAGGGCGCGGAGTGCCAGCTTTTGCTGTTGGCATCGTACTGCTCACCCGAATTGGGATACACCACCAGGGGCTTCTCTGTCAGGCGCTGAAGCTGCTGCAGAGCGGGTGTGACACTGTCCAGCGCGATGCAGTTGATCCCCACGGCAATAACCTGCGGCTGCGCATTCAGGTAGGCCGCAACGTCACGCAGCGACGTGCCATCGCTGAGGTGTTCCGCATCACGCAGCGTAAAGGAGAACCAGGCACAGCTGTCAGGGAATTCGCGCAGCAGGTTGACCAGCGTCTGCGCTTCGGCAAACGAAGGCAGGGTTTCACAGGCCAGCACATCCACGCCC
Source organism: Pantoea sp. PNA 14-12 (assembly GCF_004364735.1). Classification (NCBI taxonomy): domain Bacteria; kingdom Pseudomonadati; phylum Pseudomonadota; class Gammaproteobacteria; order Enterobacterales; family Erwiniaceae; genus Pantoea; species Pantoea sp. PNA 14-12. The sequence continues at coordinate 754,918 of NZ_SOAJ01000002.1, forward strand.
GCTGCCAGCAAGGCAGCTATCCGGGGGCGATGAAACGCCATCATCTCGGCTTCGGGCAACGTATAGTCGCCGCGATATTCCGACCCGTCCGCCAGAAACGCGCCATAAGGGCCCACCGAGCCTGCTACCAGCAATATCCTGTCGTCTGTCTGCGTCGCCAGGTAATCTGCGCGGGCACGTTGAGCCAGTTCGACGCTTTGTGCGATCAGCGCCAGCGACTGCTGTTCGTTCAAACCGCGTGCCGCAAAGCCTTGTGGCGTCGCCTGATAGCTGGCAGTAATCGCGCAGCGCGCGCCAGCAGCAAAATAGTCATAGTGCACCTGGTAAATCAGCTCAGGATTTTCCATCAGCACTTTCGCGGACCACAACGCATCCGTCAGATCGCAGCCCCGGGCTTCCAGCTCAGTCGCCAGCGCCCCATCCAGAATCAACGGAGCAGTCTGCTGCAGTGCGTGTGATACAGGATTACGCGACATCTCTGGCCTCCTTAGCCTGTGATTTTTTGTGGGTCACATGGTAAGCGCCATAGCAAAACAGCACAAACGGAATTCCGCACCACAGGGCAATGCGCTGTGAGGGATCAAACGCCAGCCCGGCACAGGCCAGCAGGCAGAGTAAAAAGCCCAGAATCGGCGTAAACGGATAGAGTGGCGCGCGGTAAATCAGGTCCGCTGGCGCTTTGCCCTGCTGCACATGGCGGCGACGGAAAACATAGTGCGATGCACAGATGCTGAGCCACACCGCCACGACGGCAAAGCCAGAGATAGCAGACAGCGCCACAAATACGGTGTCCGGCGCGACCACACTGGAAAACAGCGCCAGCAGCCCGCCAATCATGCTGACGGTGATAGCCAGCAGCGGTACGCCACGTTTATTTACCCGGGCGAAGGCGCGCGGCAAGGTGTTTTCATTGGCCAGCGACCACAGCATCCGGCCCGAAGCATACAGGCCCGAGTTCGCCGCTGACAGGATGGCCGTGAGAATAACAAAGTTGATGATATCCGCCGCCCATGGAATACCGATTTTCTCAAACACCAGCACAAACGGGCTTTTGACGATACCGGCCTGATCCATCGGGATCAGCGCCGCCAGCACGAAGACGGTGCCGACAAAGAACAGGATGAGACGAGCAACGGTGGTACGAATAGCCAGCGGCACGACTTTTTGCGGGTTTTCGGTTTCACCGGCGGCAATACCGATTAACTCAGTGCCGGAAAAGGCAAAGTTCACCGCCACCATGGTCATGATGATCGGCAACACACCGTTAGGCAACCAGCCGTGCGCGGTAAGATTGCTCAGTCCGGGTGCTGGCGTACCGTCCTTCATGGGAATAAACCCGAACATGGCTGCGCCGCCCAGGACGATAAAGGCGACAATGGTGATGACCTTGATGATGGAAAACCAGAATTCCCCTTCCGCAAAGAAGCGGGTAGAAATCACGTTCAGCAGATAGATGGCAATACAGAAAACCAGGCACCAGATCCAGACCGGCACATGCGGAAACCAGTACTGCATACAGAACCCTGCCGCCGTCAGGCTGGATCCCAGCGCGACGGTCCAGGTCAGCCAGTAGAGCCAGGCCACGGTATAGCCGGTTGCCGGACTCAGATAGCGGGCCGCATAGACGTGGAATGCGCCGGTTTCGGGCATCGCCACGGACAACTCACCCAGGCAGGCCATGACCAGCCAGACCACCAGCGCGCCAATCAGATAAGCCAGCAGCGTACCGGCGGCCCCTGTCGTGGAAATGATGTAGCCGGTGTTAAAAAACAGGCCCGTACCGATCACGCCGCCCAGCGATAACATCACCAGGTGGCGTACTTTCATGGTTCGCTTGAACTGACCCTGCGAAGACGTATTCTGCTCGCTCATAAACCTCATCCGTATGGACGTCTAAACATCTATATGCAGCAGATTTATACGCGTCGTCGCGCCGAAATGCAACGGGCGAAGCGGTAAGGTGCCAGAAAGGCCGGGATCGGTGCCCCGTGATAACGGGGCGGAATGCGTTAGCCAAACACGCTTTGCAGGTAGCGTTCCAGCGCCATTCGCGAACTGAAACCGTGCGGAATACCGTAGTGTTCCTGCGTATCACCGGCCAGGTAGAGAGGGAACTGTGTGTAGTGATCACAGGTTTTCATTTCTGAGGCCGGTTCGGCGAAAGGCTGACTTTTTTCTTTTAACGTCGGGTGGATGACCAGCGCCGTGCGCCCCATGCGCGCTTCGCGATTGACGTAAACATAGTTGTCGCCACGACGATAGCCGTACGCACGGGGGGTAATTTCATCGACTTCAAAGCCCACTTTTTCCAGGACGCGCGCTACCTCATCTGGTCGTAAATACATGCTTGATCCTCTCCTCTTCAAAAGCCACGCAACCTTACATCAGCGTGGCTGTACGGGCATTCGGAATTTTCCCTAAAGGGTCGTCCCGCGCCTCGTTAAGCAAAACGTGGTCTACACTGAGTATTACGTGTTAATGACAAGGGAGCCAAAAATGTTTAATCGAACGCAAAAAAACGATGACATTGATATCAATCAGGATGTTAATGAGTTGGCAGATTCACTTGAAGCCCTGCTGAAGTCTTACGGCAGCGAGGCCAAAGACGAAGTCAATTCTGCGCGCAGTCAGGCTGAAGCCCTGCTTAAGCAAACCCGGGCAAAACTGAACGGTGGCGGTAACCGTGTCACGCAGGTGGCCCGCGATGCCGGCTATCAGGTCGACGCGTATGTCCATGACAAACCCTGGTACGGTGTCGGTATCGGCGCGGCCGTCGGCATTGTGTTAGGCGCACTACTGGTTTCACGCCGCTAACGCTATTCCACCCCGTTATCATCCGCCTCGCTCACTGAGTGGGGCTTTTTTATGCCTGTTTTTTGAGCAACCAGCTTTACAAATTTATTTTTCGGGTGGCAGAGCGCGCCAGGCCTGGCTTGCCGCGATAATCGCGATTAACCCTACATATGGTGCTATTGACCGCCACAAATACTACATCTAGTATTCATTTCATTGTCAGCCCACAAGATGTTTGCACGAACGAAGCCTGATTCAGGGATATACACGTCGTTATTCGCAGCAGGACCGCAATGAAAGAGGAATACGAATCATGCGCATTATTATTTACACTAAAAACCACTGTGTCCAGTGTAATGCCACGAAGAATGCACTGGATCGCCACAGCATTGATTACCAACTGATCAATCTGGATACCCAGCCGGACGCAATCGACAGCCTGAAAGCGCTGGGCTATCGCCAGGTGCCCGTGGTGATGACCCATGACGATCACTGGAGTGGCTTTCGTCCTGACAAGATAGCCCGTTTAACCCAAACCACGACCATCGGCGGGTAGTCACATGTTCCCACTGGTCTATTTTTCCAGCCAGTCGGAAAACACCCATCGGTTTATTACCCGTCTGGGCCTGCCCGCGCACCGCATACCGATTGAGAGCAAGCAACCGCTGCATATTCACCAGCCTTATATTCTGGTGGTGCCGAGCTATGGCGGTGGCAGTCATCGCGGCGCCGTGCCCAGACAGGTGATTCAGTTTCTTAATGATGAAGCCAATCGTCGCGGTCTGCGCGGCGTGATCGCGGCCGGTAACCGTAACTTCGGTGAAGGCTACTGCCTGGCGGGCGACATCATTGCTAAGAAATGCCAGGTTCCCTACCTGTATCGGTTTGAACTGATGGGAACGCCGGACGATATCGCCAATGTAAAAGCGGGAGTAACCCAATTTTGGCAACAACAGACACTCTGAACAACGTTGCGCTGGACTACCATGCGCTGAACGCCATGCTGAATCTTTACGACGCCGATGGCCGTATTCAGTTTGAAAAGGATCAGCAGGCGGCGCGACAGTTCCTTATTCAGCACGTGCAACCCAATACGCTGCACTTTGCCAGCGTAGCCGAGCGCCTGCGCTATCTGGTTGCAGAAGGCTACTATGAAGCGGACGTGCTGAATCAGTACGATTTTGACTTCCTGTGTGCCCTGCACGATGAAGCCGACGCATGGGGTTTTGAGTTCAAAACCTTTTTAGGCGCGTGGAAGTACTACACCAGCTACACGCTGAAGACATTTGACGGCAAGCGTTATCTGGAAACCTTTGCGCAGCGTGCCTGCATGGTGGCACTGACGCTGGCACGGGGCGACGAAAGCCTGGCACGCGCAGTGCTGGCGGAAATCCTCAGTGGCCGTTTTCAGCCTGCCACGCCGACGTTCCTTAACTGCGGCAAGCAACAGCGCGGCGAGCTGGTTTCCTGCTTCCTGTTGCGTATTGAAGACAATATGGAATCGATTGGCCGGGCGGTGAATTCCGCCCTGCAGCTGTCCAAACGCGGCGGCGGCGTGGCGTTCCTGTTGTCGAACCTGCGGGAAGCCGGTGCGCCGATTAAGCGCATTGAAAACCAGTCTTCCGGCGTCATTCCGGTCATGAAAATGCTGGAAGATGCGTTCTCCTATGCTAACCAGTTGGGCGCACGTCAGGGAGCAGGCGCAGTCTGGCTCAGTGCTCACCATCCTGACATTTTACGTTTTCTGGATACCAAGCGCGAAAACGCCGACGAGAAAATCCGCATTAAAACCCTGTCGCTGGGCGTGGTGATCCCGGACATCACCTTCCAGCTTGCCAAAGAGAATCAGCCGATGGCGCTGTTCTCGCCCTACGATGTGGAGCGGATCTACGGTCAGGCGTTTGGTGATATCAGCGTCAGTGAGAAATATCACGAGATGCTGGCGGATGATCGCATTCGCAAAACCTATATTCAGCCGCGCGATTTCTTCCAGACGCTGGCGGAAATTCAGTTTGAATCGGGTTATCCCTACATCATGTATGAGGACAGCGTCAACCGCGATAACCCTGTTGCCGGTCGCATTAATATGAGCAACCTCTGTTCAGAGATTTTGCAGGTGAACAGCGCCAGCGAGTTTAATGAAGACCTGAGCTACCGCCGCGTGGGAAAAGACATTTCCTGTAATCTGGGTTCCCTGAATATCGCGCATGCGATGGACTCGGGCAATCTTGCACAGACGGTGGATACGGCAATCCGCGCCCTGACGGCGGTATCAGAGATGAGTGATATTGCGTCCGTGCCTTCCGTTGCAGAAGGTAACCGGCGTTCCCATGCGATCGGCCTGGGCCAGATGAACCTGCACGGCTATCTGGCACGGGAAGGCATCGTCTATGGTTCCCCGGAAGCACTGGATTTCACTAATCTCTATTTTTACTGTGTGACCTATTATGCGCTGCGCGCCTCGAATCAGCTGGCAAAAGCACGCCAGCAAACCTTCGAGGGTTTTGAGTCCTCGACCTATGCCACCGGCGCTTACTTTGACAAGTATCTGAACGCTGACTGGCAGCCGCGCACCGCCCGCATTGCCGCCCTGTTTGCCAAAGCGGGCATTACGCTGCCCGGACGTGAAGACTGGCTGGCGCTGCGTGAAGCGGTGATGACCTCGGGTTTATACAATCAGAATCTGCAGGCTATCCCGCCCACGGGGTCGATCTCCTACATCAATCACGCCACCTCCAGTATTCATCCGATTGTGTCGCGTATTGAGATCCGCAAAGAGGGTAAAACCGGTCGCGTATACTATCCCGCCCCCTTCATGACCAATGACAATCTGGCGTTCTATGAAGATGCCTACCAGATTGGGCCGGAGGCCATTATTGATACCTACGCTGAGGCAACCCGACATGTGGATCAGGGCCTGTCACTGACCCTGTTCTTCCGGGACGACGTGACTACGCGCGACATCAATAAAGCGCAGATTTACGCCTGGAAGAAAGGCATCAAAACGCTCTATTACATTCGACTGCGCCAGATGGCCCTGCAAGGCACCGAAGTGCAGGGCTGCGTCTCCTGTGCACTGTGAGAAACCTGTTATGCAACTTCGACATATTCACGCGATTAACTGGAACCGGATTCAGGATGAGAAAGATCTTGAGGTCTGGAACCGTCTGACCAGCAACTTCTGGTTGCCGGAAAAAATCCCGCTGTCCAATGATTTGCCGGCCTGGCAGACGCTGGACAAGTCACAACAGCAGCTCACCATTCGCGTCTTTACCGGCCTGACACTGCTGGACACCATTCAGAATGTGCTGGGCGCACCGGGGTTAATGCCTGACGCGCTGACGCCGCATGAGGAGGCGGTGCTGTCGAATATCAGCTTTATGGAGGCGGTGCATGCCCGCTCCTACAGCTCGATTTTTTCGACCTTATGTAATACCAGCGATGTGGATGCGGCGTACCAGTGGAGCGAAGAGAACCAGGCCCTGCAAAATAAAGCCGGGATTATCCTGACCCATTACCGCGCTGACGATCCGTTAAAGAAAAAAATCGCCAGCGTCTTTCTGGAGTCGTTTCTGTTTTATTCGGGCTTCTGGCTGCCGATGTACTGGTCCAGCCGCGGCAAGCTGACCAATACGGCGGATCTGATTCGTTTAATCATCCGCGATGAGGCGGTACACGGCTACTATATCGGCTATAAATACCAGAAAGCGCTTGAGCAGGTCGATGAGGGCCGCCGCGAAGCCTTACAGCAGTTCGCCATCGATCTGCTGCTGGCGCTGTATGAAAATGAAGTGGCCTATACAGAAGCGCTGTACGGCGAAACAGGCTGGGCAGACGAGGTGAAGACCTTCCTGCATTACAACGCCAATAAAGCGTTGATGAATCTGGGCTACGAGGCTCTGTTCCCGGCGGAGCTCACGCAGGTCAATCCGGCCATTCTGGCGGCACTGTCACCCAATGCGGATGAGAACCATGATTTCTTCTCGGGCTCAGGATCGTCTTACGTGATGGGGAAAGCGGTCGAAACCGAAGACGAAGACTGGAATTTTTAAGACGTTGTGTGCCGTGCTGTCAACGGCACATTTCCCCTTAGCGAAGGGACAGGCGCGCGGCATTTTCACAGCGCGCTGAACCTTCCCTCTCCGTCCGCGGAACGGGTGCCGATCGCGCCACAATAAATGACGGTAACGATTTGGCCGCCGTTGCCAGGGTTAACCAGACCGATATCACTGCTCACGCACTGACCGCTCTCAGCATCGCGCTGCCTTTGGCATGGCGTTGAGAAACCCGTTTATTCCGACGCCAAAACGGGGCGCCGTACCCGGATCCAATCTGACAGAGGGATAAGTCTGTGCCTGCCACAACCCGAGAAATCGCGACCAACAAACCCGACGTAAACGGCTGTCGATCTTTACTGTTACCCGACTATCACATAAACATAGCTATCAAATTATTTTTTAGGTTATTATTAACGCCACATTATTATTCATCTTTGCTACTGACGACCTATGACAACGTCTCACCCTGGTTTATCTTCCGCGCTGGTGGGACTGATGTCCGTTGCCACGGGACTGTGCGTCGCCAGTAATTATTATATTCAGCCTCTGCTGCATACTATCGCCCTTCACTTTCACTTATCCGTCGCATTCGCCGGGTTTATCGTGACCAGCGCGCAACTCGGCTATGCCTGCGGTCTGCTGTTGCTGGTCCCACTTGGCGATATGCTGGAACGGCGTGGACTGATTGTTGCCATGATGGTGCTGGCGGCGCTTGGTATGGTGATCATTGCCCTTTCCTCCTCTTTTCCTGTGTTGTTACTGGGAACGGTACTTACCGGGCTCTTTTCTGTCGCGGCGCAAATTCTGGTACCGCTGGCGGCCACCCTGGCCCGCCCGGAAACACGGGGCAAAGTGACCGGCACCGTCATGAGTGGCTTGCTGTTGGGTATTTTGCTGGCGCGCACCGTGGCGGGCGGCCTGGCTCAGTTGGGCGGCTGGCAAACCGTCTACTGGGTCGCCAGCGTCTTAATGCTGTTGATGGCGCTGGCGCTGTGGCGCGCGCTGCCGCGTATTACCCCCTCGGTCTCGTTAAATTATCCGCAGCTGCTGGTTTCCATTTTCAGGCTGTATGCGGCCGACGCTGTTCTGCGCACCCGGGCCTTTACCGGTTGCCTGACGTTTGCCAATTTCAGCATCCTGTGGACCTCAATGGCCTTTCTGCTCTCTTCCGCGCCCTACGGTTATTCGGAAGGGAAGATCGGCTTACTGGGGCTGGTGGGTGCCGCTGGCGCGCTGGCGGCCAGAAAAGCCGGGGCGCTGGCGGACAAAGGTAAAGCGAAACTGACCACCAGCATGGGCTTGCTGATTATGCTGCTGTCATGGAGCGTGACCGCCTGGGGCACGCAGCATCTTGCGGCTCTGATTATCGGCATTTTGCTGCTGGATCTGGCGGTACAGGGCGTGCATATCACCAATCAGAGCGTGATTTACGCGCGTCAGCCTGATGCCCGTAACCGCCTGAATGCCGGCTATATGACCAGCTACTTTATCGGCGGTGCGTTGGGTTCGCTGCTGTCTGCCAATGCCTATCATCTGGGCGGCTGGCATGGGGTTTGCGCAGCCGGTGCAACACTGACGTTACTGAATTTACTTGTCTGGTGGAGGAATCACCGCTTAGAGCAACCGAATAGCCAGAATAGTGTGATTTAGCCTGTTCAGCCGAGTGTGAGTTTGCTATGGTTGGCCCCAAAGTTATTCACGTCGGTTATTTTTTCTTTCGAAATCATTTGATGTCGTACCGTTTCGCTCTACGACCAACGCCTGTGATATCGATGCGCACCACCTTCACCCTGGGGTCAAGGACAGATCTTGAATCACCACAGTGGAACAGCCCGAGAACACCGCTTCTGTGTCCGGTGACTCAACAGTCATGCTGTCGCCGTGGTTACTATAAAAGTTGAAATTAGTGAGGTTTTTTCTAATGGAAAGTTCGTTTACTCCCATTGAGCAAATGTTAAACATCCGCGCCAATCGTCATGCGGATTTCCCCTTCCAGGAGATTCTTCTGACGCGACTCTGCATGCATATGCAAGGTAAGCTGCTGGATAATCGTAATAAAATGCTGAAAGAACAGGGCATCAATGAAACCCTGTTTATGGCATTGCTGACCCTGGATGCGCAGGAAGATCAGAGCATTCAGCCTTCTGAACTGAGCACCGCGCTGGGTTCATCACGTACCAACGCCACGCGCATCGCTGATGAGCTGGAAAAACGCGGCTGGATTGAGCGCCGTGAAAGTGCGCAGGATCGCCGCTGTCTGCATCTGCATCTGACCGACAAAGGTAATGCCTTCCTGCAGCAGGTTCTGCCGCCGCAGCATCAGAGCCTGCAATATCTGTGGTCCGCTCTGACCGCTGACGAAAAGTCGCAGCTCGAAAGCATCACCCGTAAGTTGCTTACCCGACTGGATAAAATGGAAGAAGACAAACTGTCTGCCTCGTTATCACGGTAATAGCAAGATCTGCGACACAATCACCTGACGAAATCGTTATTTTAACCCTCTTTCATCCGGCCAGCGCTTAGTCGCTGGCTTTTTTGGCTCGGGCGAAGGCGAAAACGGACTTGACCTCGCCGACATAGTGGAAAACGTGGAGAAATACATGAGTGCATCAGAGGCGCAAAGCCCGCATCAGCCTGTGAACAACAAAAAGAAAAAGCGCAAAGGCGCACTGATTTTACTGGCGCTGGTGGTCGTACTGCTCGGCATTGCGTGGGGCGTATACTGGTTTTTAGTGTTGCGTCATTTTCAGGAAACGGATGATGCCTATGTTGCGGGTAATCAGGTGCAGATCATGGCCCAGGTATCAGGCAGCGTGAACAAAGTCTGGTTTGACGATACGGACTATGTCAAAAAAGGGGATGTGCTGGTGTCGCTGGATAAAACTGACGCACAGCAGGCCTTTGAAAAAGCGCAGACGGAGCTGGCTACCAGCGTTCGTCAGGTGCACCAGCAGATGATTAATGCGAAACAGTATCAGGCCACCATTGCACTCCGTCAGACGGCGTTGGATCAGGCGCAGGCCGATCTGAAACGCCGCGAACCGTTGGGTGCGTCCAACCTGATTGGCCGTGAAGAACTTCAACATGCGCGCGATGCCGTGGCCTCCGCGAAAGCAGAGCTGGATGTGGCGATTCAGCAATACAACGCCAACCAGGCGATGATCCTGAACACCTCACTGGAAAACCAGCCTGCCGTAAAACAGAGCGCCGCGCAGCTGCGTGACGCCTGGCTGGCGCTGCAACGTACCGACATTCGCAGCCCGATGGACGGGTATGTCTCGCGTCGTAGCGTCCAGGTCGGATCGCAAATCAGCACCAGTACCCCGCTGATGGCTGTCGTCCCGGCGACGGATTTGTGGGTGGATGCAAACTTTAAAGAAACCCAACTGGCAGGCGTGCGTATTGGTCAACCGGCCACCGTTGTGGCAGATATCTACGGCGACGATGTGGTCTATCACGGCAAAGTGGTGGGGCTGGATATGGGCACAGGCAGCGCGTTTTCCCTGTTACCTGCACAGAACGCCACGGGCAACTGGATTAAAGTCGTTCAGCGCCTGCCAGTGCGCATTGAGCTGAACCAGGACGAAGTCGCGAAGCACCCACTGCGTATTGGCCTGTCAACGTTGGTCAAAATTGATACCGACAATAAAGACGGTAGCGTACTGGCAACCAGCGTACGTCAGCAGGCAGCTTACAGCACTAACGCGCTGGCCATTGACCTGGCACCGGTTAATACGCTGATCACCGATATCGTCCACGCGAACGCCGGATGATGAGCCGGAGGCTGTAATGGCACAAACACCGCTTAAAGGGATGCCGCTGGTCTTAATGACCATTGCGTTATCGCTGGCGACGTTCATGCAGGTTCTGGACTCTACCATTGCGAACGTTGCGATTCCGACGATTGCCGGTAACCTGGGGGCGTCCAACTCCCAGGGAACCTGGGTCATCACCTCATTCGGGGTGGCCAATGCTATCTCGATTCCGATTACCGGCTGGCTCGCCAGGCGCATCGGTGAAGTCAAACTCTTTACCTGGTCCACTATCCTGTTTGCGCTGGCCTCCTGGGCCTGCGGTATGTCAGAAAGCCTGGAGATGCTGATTTTCTTCCGCGTCATTCAGGGGATCGTGGCCGGTCCGTTGATTCCGCTGTCGCAAAGCCTGTTGCTGAACAACTATCCTCCGGCCAAGCGCAGTATCGCCCTGTCGCTCTGGGCGATGACGGTGATCGTGGCCCCGATATGTGGACCGATCCTCGGCGGCTGGATCAGCGATAACTACCACTGGGGCTGGATCTTCTTTATCAACGTTCCTATCGGGGTTGTCGTCATTATGCTGACGCTGCAAACCCTGCGTGGTCGTGAAACCCAGACACAGATTCGACCGATCGATACCGTCGGGCTGGTCCTGCTGATTGTCGGAGTCGGTTCGCTGCAGGTCATGCTGGATCGGGGTAAAGAGCTGGACTGGTTTAGTTCGACGGAAATCATCGTTCTGACCATTGTCGCCGTGGTGGCGCTCGTGATGTTGCTGATATGGGAGTTGACGGATGACCATCCGATAGTCGATCTGTCGCTGTTCAAATCGCGTAATTTCACCATAGGCTGTTTGTCGATTAGCCTGGCCTACATGCTCTATTTTGGCTCGATTGTCCTGTTGCCGCAGTTGCTGCAGGAGGTCTACGGCTATACCGCAACCTGGGCCGGGCTGGCGTCGGCACCGGTGGGGATTATCCCGGTTATCCTGTCGCCGATTATTGGGCGTTTCTCGCATAAGATAGACATGCGGCAACTGGTAACGTTTAGCTTCATTATGTATGCCATTTGTTTTTACTGGCGAGCTTACACCTTTGAGCCCGAGATGGACTTTGCGGCCTCCGCCTGGCCTCAGTTTATTCAGGGCTTCGCGGTGGCCTGCTTCTTTATGCCATTGACGACAATCACGCTTTCCGGTCTGCCACCGGAGCGCATGGCCGCGGCATCCAGCCTGTCTAACTTTGTGCGTACGCTGGCGGGCTCGATTGGCACTTCCATTACCACGACAATGTGGACGGATCGTGAGGCAATGCACCACAGCAACCTCACCGAATCGGTGACGCCGTACAACATCAATGCGCAGCAGATGTACAGCCAGCTTGAAGGGATGGGCATGTCGCATCAGCAGGCATCGGCCTACATCGCCCAGCAGGTCACCAATCAGGGGCTGATTATCTCTGCCAATGAGATTTTCTGGGCCTCGGCGGGCGTGTTCCTCGTCTTGCTGGTCCTGATCTGGTTTGCCCGTCCACCGTTCGGCGCAGGCGGCGGAGGCGGCGGCGCGCACTAGCGGCTGCCGCACTGTCTTCGCCGGTTCTGGCGTACCTGCCCGGTACGCCAGAACGTCCTTACCAACGCGTCGCTTTTATATCAATCACGAACCGGTATTTCACCTCCCCTTTCAGCATCCGCGCAAATGCCTCTTCTGTCTGCTCTCCGCGAATCAATTCAATGTCAGCCGTAATATTGTTCTCACCGCAGAAGTCCAGCATGTCCTGCGTTTCTTTGATGCTGCCAATAGAAGAGCCGCTGATGCTTAAACGGCGGAATACCATAGGCGTGATATCCGGTGAGGCGTGCGGGCTGTCGGGAATGCCCACCAGCACCAGACGGCCATTGGTTTTAAGCGTGGCCAGATAGGGATCCAGATCGTGAGGCGCGGCAACGCAGTCCACGATCAGATCCAGCGACTGCTGACAGGCCTGCATCTCTGCTGCATGACGTGATACCACAACATGACGGGCACCAAGTCGGCGCGCATCTTCCGCTTTGTCGGGAGAGGTGGTGAACAGCGTGACGTCCGCACCCAGTGCGCTCGCCAGTTTTACCGCCATGTGCCCCAGCCCACCCAGGCCAATGACGCCAACCTTGTCGCCCGCTTTGACATCAAAGTGACGGAGCGGTGACCACACAGTGACGCCCGCACACAATAGCGGGGCCACGCCTGCCAGCGGCAAGTGCGAAGGAACCGATACGACAAAATCCTGATCGACGACAACGTGTTCCGCATAACCGCCCCGGGTGCGCTCCCCGGTATATTTATCTGTGCCGTTATAGGTCGCGGTGAAGCCAGCTTCGCAATACTGCTCTTCCTGCTGCTGACAAAAACGACAGGTGCGGCAGGCATCCACCATCACGCCCACACCGACAAGATCGCCGGGGGCAAAACGGCTGGCCTTTCCGCCGGTTTCAATAACCCGGCCCACAATTTCATGACCGGGTACTAATGGATAGTGGCTCACCGCCCACTCATTGCGGGCCATGTGCAAATCGGAGTGGCAAACGCCACAGTAAAGAATTTCGATTCTGACATCACTGGGCTGAAGCGGACGCAGCGCTATCTGGCCGGGCGTCAGGGGTTGTGTCGCATCGTGGGCGATCAGTGCATTGATTTTCATTGTGCCTCTCATCGTATCTGGCGTTATTTAACGGAAGGCGGCAAACTCTACTGAAATGGGTTCATTATTGATAGTAGTCACCCTTTGGTGACCATAGAAAGGAAGGACACTATGCCAGCCTGGGTTGACGGAAAACTGGTTTTTTATGTGGATTCGCCACCGCGCCGCCTGATGGATCTGTTTTCGGTGAAGTGGAGCACAATGGTGCTGCACGCGCTGTTTCACTGGCCTGGTGGCCGCGCGCGCACGGGGGAACTGCAGCGAAGCCTGCAGGGAATATCGAAAAAGATGTTGTTTCAGACGCTAAAAGAGCTGGAGCAACGCGGATTAATTTCCCGCCATGTTTATGACGTGGTGCCGCCTAAAGTGGAATATCAGTTAACGGCGCTGGGCAGAACCTTTGCGGAACCGGTGGAACAGCTTTATCAATGGGGACTGGAGAATCAACAGGTACTTGATGAGATGGATGCGCATTATCAGCGATCAAAGCCTGAGGGAGAGTAAAGCGCGGTAACGAACGGCATAGAGCATGATGGCGCATTGGCCGCGCCATCGTTTTGCTCGCACAGATTATGCGTTCTGACGCCACCATTCGGCTAACAGCACACCGGTCGCGACCGACACATTCAGACTTTCCACATTACCGGTGCCGCCAATTGACAGGCTCATATCGCCCTGCTGGAACGTGCTGTCGGACAAGCCTTCACGTTCCTGCCCTAACACCAGGACCATTTTGGCAGGCAGCTCGGCTTCAGACAGCGGCGTACCCTGATGGCTGGATGTGGTTACGATGGTGTAACCCGCTTTACGGAACGCGTCGAGGCCTTGCGTAAAGGTTGTGCCGCTGATGGCCTGAACGTGTTCCGCCCCGCCTTCCGCGGTACGAACTGCCGCGCCGGATTCCAGCAACGAGGCATCATTCACCAGCAGCCCTTTCACACCGAAATGTGCACAGCTACGCATGATAGCGCCAAGGTTATGTGGGTTACTGACATCTTCAAGGGCCAGCACGCAGTCTTTGCTTTCGGCCTTCTCCAGCCACGCGGCCACATCCATGCCCATGCGCTTTTTAATCAGGAAGCACACACCGCCATGGTGTTCGGTGCCGGAGGCTTTGGTGATCTCAGCGTCATCTACCACGTGGTAGGCTTTACGGTTCGCTGCCAGCCAGCGCAGCGCGTCGCGAAAACGCGGCGTAACGCTCTGCACAAACCAGGCACGCACGATGCTTTCGGGACGGCTCTGGAACAGCGCCTGACAGGCGTTTTCGCCATAAACCCGGGTTTCTTCCAGGCGCTGGCGGCGGATCTGCTCTACGTCCACGACACCTTTACCGCTGATGCCCGGGTTATCCGATTTGGGCTCATCGACCGGTGCACGGGAAACGGTGCGCCAGGGCGAATCACTGCTGCCGTAAGCGTCGCGGTTATCGCTGCTGCGATCGTTGCGGCGAGGTGCACTGTCATTGCGGCGTGGCGCGCTGTCGCTGCGACGACCTGTACTGCGTCCGCCTTCTTCACTGCGCTCAGTGCGTGGGCCGGATGAACGACGAGTGTCTTCACGGCGAGCAGCAGGACGGCCACCTTTGCCTGTACGAGGATTGGGCGCACGCGCGCTTTGCTCATCTTCGCCACGCACATACATGACTTTGACCTTACCACTTTTGCCTTTAAATTCGTCGTTCATTTCTTCCTCCTGCATTGAGAGCGCGAAGATTACCTGATGTGACTGCGCTTAGCTATCAACTATTGAACCTATAGAGCAATCCACATTGAGCGGATCTTATCACCCTTTCATAATGGACAATATTGAGCAAAGCGCTCTACATCATTATCAGAGGTTTTTTATGAATACGGTATGCCCGTCTTGTCAGGCAACCAATCGCGTTCCCGAAGAACGGCTTGCCGATGGTGCCAAATGTGGTCGTTGTGGCGAAAGCCTGTTTTCGGGTGACGTGATCAACGCCACTGCCGCCACGCTGGACAGCTATCTGCAGGATGACCTGCCTGTCGTCGTGGATTTTTGGGCACCCTGGTGCGGCCCTTGTGTCAACTTTGCGCCCGTTTATAAAGACGTCGCGCAGGAGCGTAGCGGTAAGGTTCGCTTTCTGAAGGTGAATACCGAAGCCGAGCCCGCCCTGAGCAGCCGTTTCCGCATTCGCAGTATCCCGACCATCATGGTGTTTAAAAAAGGCGAGATGGTGGATGTGCTGAACGGCGCGATGCCGAAAGCCCCCTTTAATGAGTGGCTCGACGAATCCCTGTAAGTCCCCGAGGCCAGCATCTGCTGGCCTTTTCCTTTTGTCCGACGCTTCGATTACACTACGCTTTTTCCTGTCCTGAAGAATCATGTCTGATAACGCCGTTTTACGTTTACGCAGCCAACGTCTGGCCCGTGCTACGCGTCCTTTTTTAGCCCGCGGAAATCGTGTGCTTCGCTGTCAGGGCTGTCTGTTGCCGGAAAAACAGTGCCTGTGCGACAGCATCGTTACACAGTCCGCCCGGAGCCGCTTTTGCCTGGTGATGTTTGATACCGAGCCGATGAAGCCAAGCAATACCGGCCGGTTGATTGCGGATGTGTTGCCAAATACGCAGGCCTTTGGCTGGTCACGCACGGAGCCCGATCCGCTGTTACTGGCGGCGGTGGCCGATGGGGCTTATCAGCCGATGGTGGTTTTTCCTGCCTCCTATGCGGATGACGGTCGCGAGGTTCTCCACGCGCCGCCGCTGTCGGGCAAACCGCCGCTGTTTATTATGCTGGACGGTACCTGGAATGAGGCGCGGAAGATGTTTCGCAAAAGCCCCTGGCTTGATCGTTTCCCGGTGCTGTCGCTCAATGTAACGTCCCCTTCCCGCTACACGCTGCGTGAAGCACATGGCGAAGGCCAGCACTGTACGGCAGAAATTGCAGCGGCATTACTGCAGCAGGCGGGCGACAGCGACGCAGCGCAGGCTTTATCCCGGCATTTCGAGCAGTTTCGCCAGGCTTACCTGGCCGGTAAACCGCACCATCCCGGTCAGAACCGATAACGTTAGCGGTCACGTACATGCGTGACGAATAGTGTCCCGGGCGCGCTGATGTACGCCCTTCTTCAGCCTGCGATCTGCCCGGCGGTAAAACGGGGCAAATACGTTTACAATCACCTAAATCCTGATGAATGGAGTACGTGATGAGTCAACGCGGACTGGAAGCGCTGTTAAGGCCGAAATCCATTGCGGTTATCGGCGCCTCGATCAAACCGGGACGCGCAGGCTATTTCATGATGCGCAACCTGCTGGCCGGTGGTTTTAGCGGACCGGTGTTGCCGGTTACGCCAAAATACAAAGCCGTCAGCGGCGTGCTGGCCTGGCCTGATATTCACAGTCTGCCTTTCGCCCCGGATTTGGCGGTGATTTGCACCCATCACAAAAGGAATCTGGAACTGCTGCAGCAGCTTGGCGAGAAAGGCTGTAAAGCCTGCATCATTCTTTCTGCGCCCACCAGCCAGCTTCCCGAATTAAAACAGTGCGCCAGCCGCTGGCAGATCCGCCTGCTCGGCCCTAACAGTCTGGGCCTGCTGGCACCGTGGCAGGGACTGAATGCCAGCTTTTCGCCCGTACCCATTGCTAAGGGCCGCATTGCGTTTATTTCGCAGTCATCCGCCGTCTCTAATACCATTCTCGACTGGGCACAGCAGCGTAACCTGGGCTTCTCCTGGTTTATCGCGCTGGGAGACAGTTTGGATACCGACGTGGATGACCTGCTGGATTTTCTTGCCCGCGATGGCAAAACCAGCGCGATTCTGCTTTATCTTGAACATCTTAGTGATGCACGCCGTTTTGTCTCGGCTTCGCGAAGCGCCTCACGTAATAAGCCCATCCTGATCATCAAAAGTGGGCGCAGCCGTCAGGCACAGGCGTTGCTGGGAACGCACAGTGGTCTGGATGCCGCCTGGGATGCCGCCATTCAGCGCGCCGGGTTACTGCGGGTACAGGATACCCACGAGCTGTTTACCGCAGTGGAATCCTTAAGCCATATGCGCCCGCCGCGTGGTCATCGCCTGATGATCGTCAGCAATGGTGCCGCGCCCGCCGCACTGGCGCTGGATGAACTCTATGCCCGCAACGGTAAGCTGGCCGTGCTGAGCGACGAGACCGTGCAGCAGCTCAATGCTGTCCTGCCGGAGGGCGTCGGACATGGCAATCCGCTTGATTTAAAAGACGATGCCACACCGGCGCGTTATCTTGACTGTATTAGCGTGCTGCTCGACAGCCATGATTTAGATGCGTTGATGCTGATTCATGCCCCCAGTGCCGTTGCCCCCGCCACCGAAACCGCAGAGAAAATTATTCAGCTGGTGCAACAACATCCGCGCGGTAAACAGCTTACGCTGTTGACGAACTGGTGCGGGGAATACTCTTCTCAGGTGGCGCGCCGGGCTTTTACGCAGGCGGGCATTCCTACCTGGCGCACGCCGGAAGGTACCGTTACCGCCTTTATGCACCAGGTGGAATACCGGCGTAATCAGAAGTTACTGCGGGAAACCCCCGCGCTGCCGGCCAGTCTGACTCAGGACAGTGCGCAGGCGCACCAGATCTTATCTCAGGCATTAAATCAGGGTGTGTTATCGCTGGATACGCATGAGGTGCAGCCGGTGCTCAAAGCCTACGGACTGGCCACTCTGCCCACCTGGATTGCGAAAGACAGCGATGATGCGGTCACCATTGCCGAACAAATCGGTTACCCGGTTGCGCTAAAACTGCGCTCCCCGGACGTGGCGCATAAATCCGACGTTCAGGGCGTGATGCTGTATCTGCGCAATGCTGCTGAAGTGCGGCGCGCGGCAGACGCCATTATCGACCGCGTAAAACAGACGTTACCCAGCGCCCGAATCGAAGGGCTGGTCGTGCAGAGCATGGCAAATCGTGCCGGAGCACAGGAGCTGCGCATCGTCGTGGAACAGGATCCGCTGTTTGGCCCGATCATCATGCTGGGTGAAGGTGGCGTGGAATGGCAGGCTGAGAAACAGGCTGCCGTAGCGTTGCCGCCGCTCAATATGACGCTGGCGCGCTATCTGGTCATACAGGCGATAAAAGGCGGTAAGATCCGCAGCCGCAGTGCGCTCATCCCTCTTGATGTTGCCGCGCTGAGCCAGTTACTGGTACAGGTGTCTAACCTGGTGGTGGATTGCCCGGAAATAGCGCGCCTGGATATTCATCCGCTGTTGGCGGCGGGCAGTGATTTCACGCTGCTGGACGTCACCCTGTCGTTGGCCCCCTTTGACGGCGACAGCGAAACCCGCCTGGCGATTCGTCCTTATCCTCAGCACCTGGAAGAGGAGGTGGAGCTGAAAGATGGTCAGCATTGCCTGTTCCGCCCGATCTTACCTGAAGATGAACCGCTGCTGCGTGACTTCATCAGTCAGGTAACCAAAGAAGATCTCTACTACCGCTATTTCAGCGAAATTAACGAATTCACACATGACGATCTGGCCAATATGACGCAGATCGACTATGACCGGGAAATGGCGATCGTCGCGGTGCGTCAGCACCAGGGACAGCCGGAGATCATCGGCGTCACCCGCGCCATTTCGGATGCCGACAACATTGATGCAGAGTTCTCCGTGCTGGTACGTTCCGATCTGAAAGGTCTGGGAATGGGGCGGCGGTTACTCGAAAAAATGATTCGTTACACCCGCGCCCATGGCCTGCAACAACTGAACGGCATCACCATGCCGGGCAACCGTGGCATGGTCACGCTGGCGAAAAAACTCAATTTTAACGTGGATGTGCAGATGGACGATGGTATCGTCAGCCTTAAGCTTTTGTTACAGGATAATGTCAATTTACCGTGTACAGAAAAGTAAAAATCGCCCGGTCAGCCCGGGTTGATGTTATTATTTAGCGTTATGACCCTGATTTGGTGGCAAAAGGCCATACAATGAACCGAGAAGAAGTGCACTGTGATGTTGTCTAAATTTAAGCGCAATAAACACCAACAACACCTCGCACAGCTGCCTAAACTGTCACAATCTGTTGCGGATGTGTCGACGCTTTATTCGCCTGGCGAATTCCGTGAGACGCTTTTGGAAAAGATTGCGTCAGCGCAATCGCGCATTTGTATCGTCGCCCTTTATCTGGAAAATGACGATGCGGGCCGCGCCGTCATGAACGCACTCTATGCGGCAAAAATCGCGCGTCCACAGCTGGATATCAGTATTTTAGTTGACTGGCACCGCGCCCAGCGCGGGCGCATTGGTGCCGCGCGCGGCGTCACTAACGCCGACTGGTATTGTGAGATGGCCCAGCAACATCCCGACAGCGTGATTCCGGTGTACGGCATCCCGGTGAATACGCGTGAAGCGCTGGGCGTACTGCACCTGAAAGGTTTCATTATTGATGACATGCTGCTTTACAGCGGTGCCAGCATTAATGACGTCTACCTGCACCAGCATGATAAATACCGCTACGACCGCTATCAGCTCATCCGTAACCCCGCCCTGGCTGACACCATGTTCGAATGGATTAATCACCATTTGAAAGAGGCGGAGGCGGTGAATCGTCTGGACTATGCAGAGCGGCCTTCCAGCCCGGAAATTAAAAACGAAACCCGGCAGTTTCGTCAGGACCTGCGCGGTTTTAACTATCAGTTTGAAGGCAACGCTGGCAACGATGAACTGGCCGTAACGCCTTTAGTAGGCTTAGGCAAACACAGCCTGCTGAACAAGACCATTTTCCATCTGATGCCCTGCGCAGAGAAAAAACTCACTATCTGCACCCCCTATTTCAACCTGCCCGCCTTGCTGGTGCGCAATATCATTGCCCTGTTACGTCAGGGCAAAGATGTCGAGATCATTGTGGGTGATAAGACGGCGAATGACTTCTATATTGCACCCGATGAGCCGTTCAAGATCATCGGTGCACTGCCCTATCTCTACGAAATTAATCTGCGTCGCTTTTTGAGTCGCCTGCAGTATTACGTCAGTAACGGACAGCTGATCGTGCGCTTATGGAAAGAGGGTGAGAACAGCTATCACCTGAAAGGGATGTGGGTCGATGATGAATGGCAGCTTATTACAGGCAACAACCTGAATCCGCGCGCCTGGCGGCTGGATCTGGAAAATGCGGTACTGATCCACGATCCGCATCAGCAGCTGGCCGATCAGCGCCAGCACGAACTGATGCTGATCCGCCAACATACCACTGTGGTTAAGCATTTCCGTGAGCTGGAAAGTATTGCTGACTACCCGGCTAAAGTCCGTAAACTGATTCGACGCCTGCGTCGTATCCGTATTGACCGCCTGATCAGTCGTATCCTCTAGTTTTTCAGCATGCCGCAGACTGACTGCGGCATGCTTACCGATTAAAGCGTCATGCCCTTACCCTGCCGGTGCAGCAACAGCGATACCACGAAGGCCAGTGCACCCATCCCAGAAACATACCAGAAGAACGTGGTTTCCATGTCGTGGTGTTTCATCAGCAACGCGACATACTCTGCCGATCCACCAAAAATGGCATTCGCCACCGCATAGGAAAGCCCGACACCGAGCGTCCTGACCTGCGGTGGAAACATCTCTGCTTTTAAAATCCCACTGATCGAGGTGTAAAAACTGGTGATCAGCAGCGCCAGCATAATCAGAATAAATGCCATGCCCGGACTCTGAACGTTTTGCAAAAGTGTCAGAATGGGGACAGTACAGATTGCAGCCCCAGCCCCAAAGACCATCATGGACGTGCGGCGGCCGATTTTATCCGACAAACCACCGATAATCGGCTGCAGCAGCATATAAACCAGTAACGCGCCGGTCATTAATCCGCTGGCCGTTTTCGCATCCATGCCTGACGTATTGACCAGGTACTTTTGCATATAGGTGGTAAAGGTATAAAAACTCAGCGATCCGCCCGCGGTAAAACCCAGTACCATCAGAAACGGCTTAGTATGATTTCGCAATAAGCCGATGACGCTGCCCGCATCGCGGTGTTCACGGGTTTGTTTATCTGAGGTCTCATCCAGCGAGCGGCGCAGCCATAACGCGACGACAGCCAGCGCGGCGCCTAAAAAGAACGGGATACGCCAGCCCCAGGTTCGTAGCTCATGATCGGTTAACAGAAACTGCAGCACCACGACCGTCAGTACCGCAGCCAGTTGGCCGCCGATTAAGGTGACATACTGGAATGAGGCATAAAACCCTTTTCGTCCTTCCAGCGCGACTTCACTCATATAGGTGGCGCTTGTGCCGTATTCACCGCCTACTGACAGTCCCTGAAACATACGCGCCAGCAAAAGCAGTGCGGGCGCGGCGATGCCAATACTTTCGTAGCCCGGCAGGCAGGCGATCACCAGCGATCCGAAACACATCATGCAGACCGAGATCAGCATGGATTTTTTGCGGCCGTGGCGGTCGCCAATGTAGCCAAATAACCAGCCGCCAATCGGCCGCATTAAGAAGCCCGCCGCAAAGACGCCTGCGGTCTGCAGCAGTTGGGTTGTGGTGTCGCCCTGGGGGAAGAAAATATGGGCAAAGTAGAGTGAGAAAAACGAGTACACATAAAAGTCGAACCATTCGACGAGATTACCTGAGGATGCGCCTACGATGGCCCAGATACGTTTTTTTCTGTCGATCGCCTGCGTGTGGGGAGTGCTGTTCATGTCTGACATGCTATGCCTCGGCTCCTTGCTGATAAGCAGCGTTAAAGCGTTGAGTAAAGCATGGACGGCAATAAAACGGAAAGAGGTGTTGCCCCGAGCCTATAAAATGTGACCTGTGTTGCTAATTTACTGAAATCATTGCGTGATATATCAGGCGGCTTTTACCGATAACGCCGCGTCAGCGCCTCACGATGACATCCTGGAAGCACTGACATGCGCACAGGAAGACCGTTAAAATGCGGTGATCACCGTAACACCGGGCGATTCAAACTTATCCATATTCATTAACGCCTCTATGGATTGCTCCAGGTTAATGGTTCTGCCGATCAGTTTTTCCGGACAAAGTTTTCCTGCATGAATCATGTTCATCATCACATCATAGCGATGGGCCTGCATGCCGTGGCTGCCAATAATTTCCAGTTCATTAGCAATGACCCGCGCCATAGGAATGGGCGGTGCGCTGTGTTCACCTGCCATCAGGCCAACCTGAACGTGCCTGCCTCTTTTTCGTAATGAGTTGATAGCGTTGACACAGGTTGCCGTATGACCCAGCGCATCGATTGAAACGTGCGCCCCGCCGTGGGTGAACTCTCTGACCGCTTCCGCTACGTCGGAGACCTGCGTGGCATTTACGATGGCAACAGCGCCCAGCTCACGCGCCAGTTGCAGCTTTTCATCCGAGATATCCACCGCTATGACATTGGCGCCAAGTGCATTGGAAATCATGATGGCGGAAAGGCCTACGCCACCACAGCCGTGCACAGCAAGCCACTGCCCTGCGGACGTTTTCCCCTGATCAACAACGGCCCTGAAAGAGGTGATGAAGCGACATCCCAGACTGGCCGCAGTGGTGAAATTCAGCGTATCCGGTAGAGCAATGAGGTTCAGATCCGCCTGCTGTATGGCGACATATTCTGCGAAGGATCCCCAGTGGGTAAAGCCTGGCTGAAACTGATGATCGCAGACCTGTTGATTGCCTGAATGGCACTCATGGCATAAACCGCATCCCGAGACAAAGGGCACGGTGACATTATCGCCCGGGCGCCATTTCGTCACCGCGCTGCCGACCGCTTCAATCGTGCCGGCGAATTCATGCCCCGGCACGTGGGGTAACGGGATATCAGGATCGTGGCCGACCCAGCCATGCCAGTCGCTTCGGCAAACCCCAGTTGCTTTAACCCGAATCACAACGCCATGGGGTTCCGGTGTGGGATCCGGCAGCGTTTTCAGGACAGGCGGGGACAGAAATGATTCGTATATGACCGCTTTCATCAGTAAACCCTCATGTATGGTTTACTAAAAGTATACTGACAGGCCGTGAAATTACTTTTCGTGTATTGCAGGCGAATCATGGTTTATGAAATTATCTTTCATTAACGATAGTAAGGCTGAGTGGATATTTCAGTGAGCATTCTTGATAAGAAAGATGTGGCGTTACTGCGCTATCTGCAAAAGGACGGCAGAGTATCGAGTCTTAAGCTGTCTCAGGATTTGGATATGAGCCCGGCGTCAACATGGCGGCGCCTGAAGCGGCTTGAGGACGAAGCCTTCATTGAAGGTTATCAGGCGGTAGTGAATCGTCGAAAGATGGGGTTTGGCGTGATGGCATTCGTGCGTCTGGTCTGCAGCCAACACAGTGAGGCGGCAACACGAGACTTTGAAGAGCGGATCAATGCGAATCCTTATGTCCTGTCATGCCACAATATCACTGGCGAGGCCGACTTCCTTTTGCAGGTGGTTGCGCGGGATTTAGATCATTACAGCCTGTTTATTGAAAAGGAACTGCGCAAGCTGCCGGGGATCCTGAGCATTAATTCTTCGATTTCGCTCAGGGAAGTGAAGAAAAGCCATCCCCTGCCGGTCTGAGGGTACGGTTTACTTTCTGACCCAAGATGGCGGGCCTGGAGAATTTATACAAAGAAACGGTACCAGGCGACGATGGAAGGAGTCTTGCCAGCCGGTTCAGTGCAAACAGCAGCGTAGGATATCGGGCTCAAGAGGCTTTAAACGGCCATAAGATTCTGCCCGGCTGCCTGCTGAACCATGATTTGCGGACGTAAAAAAGCCCCGTACTTCCGTACGGGGCTTTTTTACTTTATTGATGCCTGGCAGTTCCCTACTCTCGCATGGGGAGACCCCACACTACCATCGGCGCTACGGCGTTTCACTTCTGAGTTCGGCATGGGGTCAGGTGGG